>CAVXWI010000022.1:0-147368 GCA_963765345.1 uncultured Actinomycetota bacterium | reverse complement strand
TTGAGAGCAGCTCCGCGAGCGAGAGCGGCCGTGCGCCCGCGGCCTCGACGAGCTCGCCGCGACGAAGGGATCGTGCACGCCGAGCTCGAGCCCGAGCGCACGCGGCCTTGTCGGCGAAGCGCCTGCCCAGACGCCCGAAGCCGACGACCCCGAGGCGCCGCCCGCGCAGACGGTGAACCGCCCGGCCACCGCCGCCGTGTCCCAGACGCCCGCCCGGACGGCGCGGTCGAGCGCGACGATGCGCGCGACTCACCGCGAACAGCAGCGCGAGCGCATGGTCGGATGGCCTCGTCGACACAGTAGTCGGGTACGTTCGTGACGACGATTCCCGCGGCGGTCGCCGCCGCAAGGTCGACCTTGTCGACGCCGATCCCGAAGCGGCTGATCACCCGGCAGGTGCGAAGGCCCGCGATCACCTGCGCGGTCAACGGCTCGTCGAGCGTCAGGATCGCCGCCGCTTTGCTGCCGTGCTCGAGGATGCTCCTCCTCGGTCAGCAGGGGCGCTCGACCAGCTCCGCCCCGACCTCCGCAAGCAGCGCCCGTTCCGCCTCGCCGGTCTCGATCACGCCCGGGTCGGTCTTCAGGACGAGCGCCCTCACCGGCGGCGCACGCCCGCGAGCTCGGCGAGGGCACCGCTGAGGGCCTCCGCGAGGAATCCGAGATCGGAGCCCGAGGATGACGAGCTGGAACCCCGTCCCGAGCCACCGTGCCGCCCGCTCGGTCGAGGGCGCCCAGATCCCTGCGGGCCGCCCAGCCTCACGCGCTGCGGCAAGGACGGAGGTGACCTTCTCGTTCACCCGCTCGTCGCCGAACGGCACGCCCAGCGAGGCGGCGAGATCGCCTGGGCCGACGAACACGAAGTCGACACCTTCCACGCTTGCGATCTCCGCCGCCTCGCGAACGGCTTGCTCGCTCTCGATCTGCACGCCGACTGCGATCTCCGCGTTTGCACGCGCAAAGTACCCGGCGATCGATCGGCCGTAGCCCGCCGCCCGTCCGGGGCCGACGCCGCGTGTACCGACGGGCGGGTAACGAGCAGCACTGACGGCCGCGGCAGCTTGGCCGCCGAGTCGACCCGCGGAACGATCACGCCGGCGGCCCCCGCGTCCAGCGCCGCGGCAATCTCCACCGGGGCATTGCCGGCTACGCGGACGAGGGCAGGTGTTCCGGCGAGAGCCGAGCCGGCGACGAGGCTCTGGACGGTCTCACGGCCAAGCGCCGAATGCTCCGCCTCCACGCACACGAAATCAACCCCGAGGCTCCCCACCAGCTCGGCCGTGACCGCACTCGGCGTCTGGACGAACGTGCCGACGAGCATGTCTCCCTGCTCGAGCCTGCCGCGCACGCTAGCGGAGCGCCTCACCAACCATCGCCGGGACGACATCGTCCGGCGAGCAGCAGCCGCACAGCGCGAGCGCGTTGTCGAACTCGTCCCGGAGCAGATGCAGCACGCGTTCGACTCCGTCCTCGCCACCCCCGACGAGCCCCCACATCGCCGGCCGGCCGACGAGTACCGCTCGGGCTCCGAGCGCCAGCGAGATGAGTACGTCGGTGCCACGCCGGATCCCGCCGTCGACGATCACCTCGATCTCTCCACCGACCGCGGCGACGACCTCCGGGAGCGCGTCGAGCGATGCGGGAGCCGCGTCCAACTGGCGCCCGCCGTGGTTCGAGACGACGATCGCCGCTGCACCGTGCTCGCACGCGAGCCTGGCGTCCTCGGCAGTGAGGATCCCCTTGAGCACGAGCGGAAGCCCCGTCCCGGAGACGATCCAGCTCGAGATCGTCCCAGGTCAGCGAAGGGTCGATGAGCGCGGCTAGCTCGGCCGGGGAGGCGGCCTCGCCGGCGACGGAGCTGCGGGCAGTGCTTCGAATCCGAAAGCGCTCCGGAAAGCGAAATCCTGCTTCGACAGCCCGTTCGCGACGGCCGAGCACAGGGCCGTCGACGGTCAGGACGATCGCCTCGAACCCGGCCTCGGCAGCCTGCCGGATCAGGTCTGCCGTGAGCTCCCGGTCGCGCAGGCAGTAGATCTGGAACCAGAGTCGGGCTCCCGGGGCATGAGCGGCGATCTCGGCCGGTGTGGCTTCTGAGAGCGTCGGGACGCACATCATCGTCTCGCTACGGGCCGCCCCACGTGCAGTCGCCAGCTCCCCGTCGCAATGCAGGAGGGTCTGAAAACCGACGGGAGCGACAAGCACCGGGAACGAGACGTCCCGTCCGAGGACCGAGGTGCGGGTCGATCTCTCTCCGACGTCGCGGAGCACTCGCGGCCGAAGAGTCAGCCGCGCGAACGCGGCGCGATTTTGGGCGAGCGCGCGCTCGTCGCCTGCACCGCACGCGAAGAAGGCGTAGGTGGCGGGATCCAGAGCGTCCTTCGCGAGACGCTCGATCTCGGTGAGGCTGATCGTCTCGGGGGCCGCCAGTCCGGGCGAGACCACTCGTCGTTCCCCGCCGCGAGAAGCCCTGCCGCGACGCAGCGGGTGGCGGCCGAGGAACT
Organism: uncultured Actinomycetota bacterium; assembly: GCA_963765345.1. Classification (GTDB taxonomy): domain Bacteria; phylum Actinomycetota; class Thermoleophilia; order Gaiellales; family Gaiellaceae; genus PALSA-600. Next base: position 144,870 of record CAVXWI010000022.1, on the reverse strand, counting down.
CGCCGACGATCGCCGCACACTCGCGGGGCCGCTGGACGACGACATACCCCGGGTGAGCCCCGGGGACGGTCGCCACCTCGAGCGTCGGCAGCCGCTCGCGCATCAGCTCCAGCGACGGGTCGTTGCCCTCAGCGAGATCGGATCCGTCCCAGCCCTGACCGCCGCGCAGGACGAGGATCGGGGCCGCGATCGACGCGAGATCGTCGCGGACATCGGCGTGCAGGCAACCGAAGCCGACGAGCGCCTCGACCGTCTCCGGGTGCGAGGCCTCCTCGATGTTCGCTGTCTCCCAGTCATGGAACCACGGCGGATCGGAGACGCCGAAGCTGCCGGCGAGCATGCGGGCGCCGATACCGGTCGTGCCGAACTGCTCGACGATCGTCCGGTAGACGACCCAGATCCGGTCGTATGCCATTTGCGGGTCGCCCGCCCAGACGTCGTTGTAGGTCACGACCGCACCGACGAGACCTGGATGCCGTGCGGCGAACCGCAAGGCGTGGTAGCTCGCGAACCCGCCCGCCCAAAGGTGGACGCGCGGGATGCCGATCTCGCCGAGGACGTCTCGGAGGTCATCCGAGAGGACGTCGAGGTCGTAGCGGTGCAGGCCGGGGTCGGGACAGTCGGAAGGCCCCATCCCGCGCGGCTCCCAAGTCAGCAGCTGAAAGCCGGCAAGATGCGACCGGACGAAATCGAACTGGAAATGCCCCGCCGTCCAGCCGCCGAGCAGGAAGAGGGGCTCGCCGTCGCCGCCGGCGTCGTGGAACCAGAGCTTTACCGCTCCCGTATCGACGAGACGACCTGCGCCGAACGGCAGTCGCCGCGACCGCCAGTCAGCAGCCGCCAAGCTGACCCAGCCTCACACAGCCCCCGCGTCATCTCGTTCGGTGTCCTGAACGATGAGCACGGGAACGGTCGCGCGCTCGACCAGGTTCTGCGACCCGTCGACCGCCACGAAGAGGTTCCGTCGATCCGATGTCACGCTCTCGCTCCCGTCTGCCTGGTCCGAGGATCGAACTCTAACCCGGCCGTGGCAACCAGGCGGCGCCGAGTGTTGGCGAGCCCACCCCGCTGAGCGGATACGACGTCGAGCCGCGGCGTCAACCGCCTCGCGAACGCACTCTCGCGCGAGGGAGTCGGGCACTGTGGTCGCGATCCGGGTGCCCGACGGCTACAGCCAGGGTCGTCCGCTCGTTCCTCGATCGGTTCCGCCCCGAACTAACCGTCAACGGCCCGTGTCACGAACAGCCTCCAGCGCCCGCTCGACCGCGGCGATCACCGCGTCCTGATGTGGTTGGAGCTCCTGGTAGGCGTACCCCTCGAAAATCGGGAGGAACGGATCCTCGACCTCGGTGCGGCTGCCCGAAAGCTCCTCGAGCACCGCGAGCGCGCAGAACGGCGCGTAGGCGGGCGCGTAGCCACCCTCGTGGACGATGACGAGACGCCCTTCGGCATGACGGCCGGCGACGGCGGCGAGGTCGGCCGTCATTCGCCGGTAGTCCTCGCTGTGCAGCATCAGGCGGGCGTGCGCGTCCCAAGCGCACGAGTCGTACCCCGCGGCGATGAGGACGAGATCCGGGCGGAAGCCGTCGACGGCGGGGATGACAACGCGCTCGAAGGCCGCCGCGAACGCGCCTCCACCCGAGCCCGGCGGGAGCGGCAGGTTGACGTTCGCCCCGCGCGCCGCCGCCCCTCCGAGTTCATCGAGCGCACCCGAGTCACGGGGGAAGGCGCTGTCCTGGTGGAGTGAGATCGTGAGGACATGCGGGTCGTCCCAGAACGCTGCCTGGGTGCCGTTGCCGTGGTGGGCGTCCCAGTCGATGATCGCGACCCGCTCGATCCCGTTCGCGCGGGCATGGAACGCCGCGAGCGCCGTGTTGCCGAAGATGCAGCCGCCCATCCCGAGGTTGGCGAGCGCATGATGGCCGGGTGGTCGAACAAGCGCATACGCGTTGTCGGCGTCGCCGTCGAGGACGGCGTCGACGGCGACGAGGCACGCGCCGGCGGCGAGGGCGGCGATCTCGTAGCTCGACGGGCCGACGGGCGCGTAGAAGCCAGCGTCGCCGTGGCCGGCGGCGGACAGCTCTCGCACGCGCTCAACGTAGTCGGCGGAGTGAAACCGCAGGAGCTCGTGGTCGCTGGCCGGCCGAGGGCGCAACGCTACGAGCCGTTCGGAAAGGCCGCTCACCTCGACGAGCGACTTGATCCGGCGCACGCGCTCCGGGCTCTCGGCGTGCATTCCGGGCTCGACGAACCTTCCCGCCGGGATGACGGACGCGGCCGAGCCCGCGTCGTGCCAGAGCAGTCGCTCATGGAAGGCGAAGGCCGTCCTTTTCATCCCGCTCTCCGGCTCAGCGGGCGGCGCCGCCCAGGGGCCGGGCCGCGCCGTCTCGAAGCCCATGCTGATCGCCTTGGGCGTGCTGTATCTCGAGCGCAGCGAACTCCGACAGCTTCAGCACCACCGTATTCCCGGCCACAAGGGCGGGCGCGAGCTTCAGCGCGGTCGAGATGAGCGACGAGTTCCATGGATCAGCCCGGCGCTCGGCCCGAGCGGCTCCCTGACGGTGAACACATGGGTGGCTCCCCGTTGCGAGTCGAGGTGCTGGCCGACGTGGTCGCAGACGAGCCCCGCATAAGAGCGGAAGATGTCGGTTGCCACCGGCCCGTCGGCGGTAATCGCTCACGAATCGGGCGGCCGTTCTCGATCGCGAGCTTGGCCGGCCAGTGCCGCCCTCGGCGACCTGGTCGCCGAGCCGCCGGAGCAGCTCCCGCCGCTCGGCCGGGCCGGTGCTCCGCCAGGTGCGAAACGCGATCCGGGCGCCGCCGACAGCGGCATCGACGTCCTCGGCGGAGGCCTGGCCGACTCGTGCCCACTCGGCCCCTGTGCTGGGATCGAGAGCAGCCCACGTGCTCGCGGGCGTGGTCTCTTCGCCGTCAATCACGAGTCCGTAGGTCTTCGGCAGGGCGAACACCCTTCGCCGGTCGGCCGGCGTCGGTGCGGCCGAGCCGGTGCTAGTCGCCACGCTGGCTCCCGTCGTGGCGGCAATGGGCGTCGTACTGCGGGCGGCGCGACATCGAGCGCCGGGTTCTCGTCGAAGAAGCCGAACGGCTCGAGCATGAAGCCGAGCGCGTGGACGGGCATCACAGGGCCAGTCCTCCGGTCGCGGGAGGTGATGGAGGCCGAACGTGTACCAGAGAACGACGTCCTCATTGTCGATCGAGCGCCTCTGCCGGATCCAGACGGGCAGGCCATCGCCGCCGGGGTGCTGGTTCGGGTATTCGCCGGCCGCGTACCGTTCGCGCGGAGAGTAGGGGGTCACCCACAGATGTTTGTACGCGAAGCCTGCACGCCGCGCGAAGGCGGAGTCGGGGTGGGCGAAGGCCGCCACGTTCTCGCCCGGCACCAGTTTGTATCCGACCGGCTCGCCGAGGGCGTTTCGAGATCCGGGGTTGACGACGAGCCAATAGCGGCCGCTGAGCGGGTCGATGAGGTCGGGGGCTTCGGCTTCGTTTGCGAGGAGGGTCTTCACGGGATAGAAGCCATTCCCGTGCCGGTTATCTGGTCCTGGCGGCTCAGATTCCGTGTGCACCTCGTAGACCGAGTTGCGCGCACCGTCGAGGTCGAGGTCGAGGCGGACGTTGAAGAAGTGCTGGTGGATCATCCCGTTGACGCCCTCCGCGACGAGTTGGCCGTATTTTGGTGTTTCGCCCGGGTGGGCCGCGGCGGTCGCGATGATCCCGGTTGCCTTGACCTCGGACGAGATTGTCCCGTTCTGGTAGAGGTGCCAGAAGAACCCGTAGTCGTAGTTGCCGATCGTCGAGATCGAGGAGATCACCAGCCGCCGGGAGCGGCGCATTTCGGTTTCTCCGGTGCGGAAGTCCCAGTGCTTCCAGAGGATCCCGTGATCCTCCTCGTGCAGGCAGATGGCGTTCCGGATCACGACGGGCTCGCCGTCTCCGTTGCAGACGGTGGCGTCGAAGTAGCGGATCTCGCCAAGGCAGTCACACCCGAGCTCGAGCGAGTTCGCGAGGGTGCCGACGAGGTTCTCGCCGATGTCGAACGGCGACTGGAGATACCGGGTCGGGCTCGGATAGCCGTACGGAACCGCCATCTCGCAGTACGACGCCCGGTGGATGATCGATCGCTCCCGACCATCGTCCCGGTAGCCGAGCTGGTGCAGGACCAGCCCTTCGCGCGCGGTGAATCCGATCCGGAAAGACCACTTCTGCCACTCGACGAGGTTGCCGTCGACACTGAAGCTCGACCCTTGGCTCTGCGTAATCTCGATCGGCCTTAGGTCGGTGCGGATCGACGCCAGCTCGTCGGCGCGGAACTCTCCGGCTCCGGGCGGGATCGGCGTCAAGCCGTGGTCGACTACCTCGAGCACCTCGCCGCGGTGGAGATCGACGAGGCCAACGACGCCTTCGATCGGACGGGCATACGGGTTGGCGTCGGGAGAGGCACGCACCCAGGCGAGGGCGCGGCAGAGACGCCGGCCGGGGTACGAGTGGTCGCCCCAGGCACCGGCCGGAATCGGGTCGACGCAGACGAGCGAGAGGTCGACGATGCCACGCCGCTCGAGCGCGGCGAGGAAGTCCGGATGCGCGAGCATCAGCTGCTCGAGCTCCGCGTACTCCTCGGGGACCATTGCCGGTTGCAGGCCCACGAGCGTCTCGCAGCCCTCGAGAGCCTCGGCGTCGAGGTTGACCACGGCCTCGAAGGCACGCTCATCGTCGGGCTCGAGGGCGACCACCTCCGCCCTCCGCGCGACCGGCCGTCCAGGCCAGGCGAGGAGATCCGCCTTCTCCGGCTCGCGCAGCGCGACCGTGACGAAGCGGAGCCGGCCCGGCCGGGCCGTCCGGACGGCGCCGACGGACCGCTCGATTTCCTCGGACGTCAGCGGGTCGAGTGGGTGGAGCTCGCTCCGCTCTGGACCAGGCGCCACAGGCCCGAGACTAGTCGACTTTCGGCCTCCGACGATCCCGCCGGTTTCCCGCGCGCATGGCGCTCGATTCCTGAGGCGGTTGCTAGGCTCACCGCCGTGCCGAACGCGCGGTGTACCTTCGGGGAGTGTCGTCGGTGACCTCCTCGGCCGGCGTCGAGCACGACAGCCGAGGAGCAACCGGGCCCCGGCCGCTCGTCCGCATGTACGGCATCTGCAAGGCGTTCCCCGGAGTTCTCGCGCTTGACGACGCCGCGCTTGATCTGGAGGCCGGCGAGATCCACACGCTTGCGGGGGAGAACGGCTCGGGGAAGTCGACGCTGGCCAAGATCCTCTACGGCGGCCTCGCCGCCGACGACGGCGTCGTCGAGCTCGACGGCGAGCGCGGTCTCGTTCTCGTCCCCGCGGCAAGCTCTCGAGCGCGGGATCGTCGCGATCAGCCAGGAGCTGACGCTCGCGCCGACGCTCACCGTTGCGGAGAACATCCTGATGGGCCGGCTACCGCGGCGCGGCGCGGCGCGATCGACTGGCGCCGTGCCCGCAGATTGGCCCGCGAGGCGCTCGACCAGCTCGGTGTCGACGTGGACGCCCGAGCGCCGCGTCGGCGACCTCTCGATCGAGCTCCAGCAGGAGGTCGAGATCGCGCGCGCGGTCTCGGCGAGCCCGCGGGTCCTGATCCTGGACGAGGCGACGAGCTCGCTCTCGGAGTCGGCGACCGAGCGGCTGCTCGAACGGCTCCAGCAGCTGCGCGAGCAAGGCGTCGCGATCCTGTTCATCTCCCATCGGCTGCGGGAGCTCTACGGCTGCGCTCAGCGCGCGACCGTGCTCCGGGACGGACGCCTGATCGGCACGGTCGTCGCTGCCGGCGTGCCCAGAGCACGACCTCGTGCGGATGATGGTCGGCCGCGAGATCAGCGACCTCTTCAACAAGCGCTCGATCGAGCCGGGCGAGTCCGTGCTCACGGTGACGGAACCTCAGACCGAGGACGGCGAGCTGACCGGGATCGACCTCTCCGTCCGTCGGCGGCGAGATCGTCGGCGTCGCCGGGCTCGTCGGCTCGGGCAAGACCGAGCTCGGGCTCGCCCTCGCCGGTGCGATCCGGCCGCGACGGGCGAGGTACGCGTCAACGCAGGCCGCTGCGGCTTCGCTCGCCCCGGCGCGCGATCGCCGCGGGAGTCGGATTCGTGCCCGAGGACCGCAAACGCAGCGCGATCTTCCCGACGCAGAGCGGTGATGCAGAACCTCTCGGTCGCTTGGGTCGCGCCAGCTCGCGCGCGCCGGCATGTCAACGTGCTCGGCGAGCGCCGGGCTGGCGACCGCGGCGGTCGAGCGTTTCGCCGTCCGGACGCCGCTCGATCGACACGCCGATCACGGCAGCTGTCGGGCGGGAACCAGCAGAAGCTGATCGTCGGCCGCGGGTTCACGCTCGACGCCGACGTCGTCGTCCTGGCCGAGCCGACGCGCGGGCATCGACGTCGGCGCGAAGAGCGAGGTCTACGGATTCATCCAGGACAAGGCCGAGGCCGGGGCCGGTGTCCTGCTGATCTCGTCTGAAATGCCCGAGCTGCTCGGCCTCTGCCGACCGAATCATCGTCATGTTCCGAGGCCGCATCTGCGCGGAGTTCGACGCACGCGAGGTGATCGAAGAGCAGATCGCCCACGCCGCCCTCGGCGGACGCGAGGAAGAGTCGACGGGGTGACCGTCGAGTCCGGAGCACCACGGCGCACGAACCCGGGCATGCAGACGGAGGCACCGAAGCAGGCCCCTTCACCACCGTCTCGCCTTCGCACGACGGCTGACGCTCGGCCGCTACACCGGTGTTCTCACCGGCCTCGTCATCGTCTGCATCTATCTCGCCCTGACCGAGCCGATCTTTCTCAACTGGGCGAACTGGGAGAACATCATCCGCACCGAGTCGGTCGTTCTGACGCTCGGCATCGGCATGACGTTCGTCGTTCTCACTGGCGGCATCGACCTCTCGATCGCCTCCGCCTCGGCCGCCGCCGGAATGATCCTCGGGATCACCATCGAGCATGGCGCAACCTGGTGGCTGGCCTGTCTTGCCAGCCTCGGCTTCGGCTCGCTCCTCGGGATGGTCAACGGCCTCGGGATCGGAGTCCTCAAGATCCCGTTCTTCGTCTTCACGCTGGGCACGCTGTCGATCTATCAGAGCATTGCGCTCCTGACCACGAGCGGCGCGACAATCTCGCTCTTTGCTTACCCCCGCTTCAACGAGATCCAGGTCATCGTCAACGGGACAACCGGCCCGTTCCCGACGATCCTCTTGATCGGAGTCGTGGTGTACCTGCTCGCGTCGTTCGTCCTCCACTTCACCTCTTTCGGCCGCTCGATCTACGCCGTCGGATCGAACATCGAAGCCGCACGGCTGACCGGGGTCAAAGTGACGCTCGTGCTGATCAGCGTGTACACGATCTCGGGACTGAGCGCCGGCCTCGGAGCGGTCGTCGAGGACCGGGCGCCTGACCGGCGCCGGGCCTCAGGTCGACCCGAACCTCCTACTAACGGTCATCGCAGCGGTGCTGATCGGGGGAACCGCCTTTACCGGCGGAGACGGCGGTTTGTTGGGGACCGCGATCGGGGGTCTCTTCCTCGGCGTGATCCAGAATGGGATCGAGTTGAGCAACGTCTCAACGTTCTGGCAAGGGGCCGTGAGCGGGCTGATCCTCATCTTTGCGGTAGGTCTGGGCGTGCTCCGCAACAGCCGCGGGCGAGCATGGCTTGCTAGCCGCCGCCGGGCCCGCGCAGCGCAGTTGCCGCCTGCCGCCAAGCCGTAGCGACGAGCGCAAGCTCGCACTTGACCCGCTTGCATTCCCCTGTCTGACGTGTTACATGACAACGCTATGTCCGCGCTCTGACGGCCGCCGCCGACTCGAAGACAGGTGGATGCTCGTCGCGGGCGCAGCCTCGCCTCCCTCCGTTCCACGTTCTCGTCGCACGAATCATCCGCGACATCAGCCCGCCAACACCGATACTGGAGGTAGCACGCATGTCCAGCTTCAGCCGCTCGGCGCGAGTCTTCGTCGCGCTCCTTGCAGTACAAGCATTTGTCCTCCTTGCCGCCGGCGGTCAGGCGTTCGGCGCGAGGTCGGCAGCAGGGCTGCTTCTCGGAGAATCCAGCCCAGTGTTGTCAAATCCGAACCAGCAGGCGATCGCTTACGGCGAGGACCAGGCTGCGAAACACTTCGGCTGGACGGTCAAGCATCTCGACGCCAACCTCTCTCCGGACAAGCAGGTCTCCGACGTCGACACGTTCATCAATCTGAAAGTCAAGGGCCTGATCACATGGACACTCGACCCGGGCACGGTCGCAGCTGCCTACAAGCGCGCGCTGGCCGCTGGCATTCCGATCATGGACTTCGGCTCGACCCAAAACGTCACCTCCACCGTGTATGACCAGCGGTCTTGGGGATGCGGCATGGGCCTTCGTTCTGCGCAATACATCTCCTCGCGAATCCCGAAGGCCAAGGTTCTCGTGGTGGGTGGGCCCCCCGTGCCATCGATCACCAACTACACGAACTGCTTTGTAAAGTCGGCCAAGAGCCTCGGAATGACGGTACTCGAGGTGCAGAAGAACGTGAATGACACGGCTGCCACCGCTCAGCCCATCGTTCAGTCAATGCTCACCAAGTACCCAAACGCCCAGGCCATCTGGGCGTACAACGACCCGAGCGCACTCGGCGCGGGCGCAGTCGTTCGGTCGGCAGGGGATAAGGTTTGGAGTGGCTCGCAGAAGGGGATCATCATCGAGGGAGCCAACGGCTCGGAAGACGCTGCGGCGGGAATCAAAAGCGGCGTGATCACGGCGACGTGGGATCCGCAGCCGACGGTGATGGGGTCGATTGCGGTCGAGTTGCTGGCTATGTACCTCAAGGACCACAAACCGCTCTCTTCGCTGCCGAAGCTGATCGTTGTCCCGATGAAGGTTTGGGACTTGTCGAACATTAAGAGCTACATCAATCCGTTGAAGCGCGTGGTGACGGTCGGACCGATTCCGGCGTCCTACATCGTGACCAAGTAGGCACACCAATCCGTTCTCGCGGGCGCGCACCGATTGCGGTGCGCGCCCGCAACGATTCGCCGCTTCCCGGCGGACGTTGGAAACGACTGGGGGCCAAGTACTACCGGGCAATAGTTGCGCCCCTTGGATCTCCGAACGCTCTCGTCGTCAGCGGAGAGTTCTGTTGGCCTCGAGAAGAGGCGTGTACTTGCTCCGGTAGAAGAGAAGGGGATCTGCTTCCTCATCGATTTCGCCTCCCAGAACGGTTCCGATCGCGATCACGTGGTCACCGCGCTGGAGCTCCGAATCGAGTCCGCAAGCGATCCAAGCGAGGGAGCCGCTGATAACGGGAACGTCGTGCTCGAGGCGATATGCCACCTCTGCGAACTTCTGCTCCTGCGACTGTTTCGTGGCAAAAAGACGCGAGACGTGCTCTTGTTCGACTGCGAGGATGTTGATCCCGAAACGCTCCGACTCCCTCACGGCGTGGAGGGTGCGCGAGCTGGTGTCAAAACAGACGAGAAGGCACGGCGGCGTGAGCGAGAGCGAGGTCAGGGCATTCGCGGTCGCGCCGGCCGGACCGTTTGCTGCATTCGCGGTGACGACGCTCACGCCTGTCGCCCAGTGGCCAATCAGGCGCCGGAACTCGGACTTGTCCATCAACTCGGCCCGTTCGCCGAACCGGCGCTGAGGTTCAGCGGGAGGTAACCCACACCCTCGAGCCCAAAGCCTGCGAGTCCAGAGATCGGACGGGGGCGGTAGGTGAGAATGCGGATCGTCCGCGGACCGAGGTCGGCTAGGATCTGTGCTCCGATCCCGTATTTGGCAGGTGATACCGGCTTGGTCGTATATCCACGGCCGGTTACCGAGCGATGAGTGATTGACTTTGTCGGCTGCCAGTTGTGATTGCTCTCGATGAGAGCATCGAGCCCCAGTTCAGCGCACCGCTCATGAACTGCGTCAGGCGTGACGAATTGAGCGGCGAGTGCGAGGCTTCCTTCGGAGTGAGCCTGGCTCGACTCGGCCAGAACGACGAGGGCCCCATTCGCCAACGCTCTTGCAGCCACCTGGGCCAACTCGGGATCGGCTCGATTGAGCGGGGCGATCATCGCGCTCTCTGCGGGTACGACGATCTGATCTCGGAGAACAAGCGCACCAAGCACCAGCACCTCATGTGACGCATTCTGCACTTGCAACAGCCTCGGTAGCCTCGGTACCCGGTTTGCTCCTCCGGCCTCGATCAAATTCGGGGGATCGGGTCATCCCAACCGGCTTGAAAGAGGAGCGCTCCCCGGGTTCACGCCAACCGTGGGTGCCGCGAGCAGGTTCGCCTAATGAAGCAACAAGAAGACCGTCTTCTAGGCCGAGTGGTTTGAGCGTACCCCGACAGATCGTCGATCCGGTCTTCGCGCACACCACGTTCATCCGGCGAATCGACCCCTTCCAGCGCCGCGCCCTCCAACGCCTGCCAGGTCGAATGGCGGCTCTGAGCCATCCACTTTTTGACGGAGACTTCGCATTAGCCCCGGCTTCGGGTGGAGTCGCGCGCAGTGCCCCCGGTTCGGTGGAGTCGCCGGCGGCTCCGGTGATCCCCACCCCGCCCGCGTCCGTGACGGCCGCTGCCAGGCGGGCGGTCGCGGTCAAGCCGGTGCCGCCCCGACTATCGGCGGCGCGATCCCGAGCGTTGTGCAGAGACGTGTGATCGGCGCCACGGTGGTTTAGGTTACGAGCTTCACCCCCTTCCGACCGACAGGAGCGGAGATGTTCAAAGATTCACTGGGCAAGCTGACGCGGGGGGAGAGCCTGTCCGATGCCGAGGTAACCGAGTTCATCGAGAACATGCGTGACGACGTCGTGAGCGAGGTGCAGATCGCTGGCTTCCTCGTCGCGCTGCTGATGAAAGGCCCGAGCGCTGACGAGGTGGCGTCGATGGTCCGCGCGATGCGGGCGAACTGCGTCCTGATCAACCCGGACGTCGAGGGGAACCTCACCGACATGTGCGGTACAGGTGGCGGCCTCAAGACGTTCAACGTCAGCTCTGCCAACGCGATCATGACCGCCGCCGCCGGTGTTCCGGTCGCCAAGCACGGGAGCCGCTCGATCTCGGCGTCGTCGGGCAGCGCCGATGCCCTTGAGGCCCTGGGGATCAACGTCGAGCTAACACCTGAGCAGGGCGAGAAGCTGATCGAGGAGATCGGGATCAGCTTCCTCTACGCGCCGAACTTCCATCCGCTGATGCTCGAAGGTGTACTTCCCGGAGCTCGCGCTCGGGATCAAGACCATCTTCTTCACGATCATCGGGCCGCTGATCAACCCGGCCGGCGCCCCGCATCACCTGATGGGCGTCTATCAGCCGCACCTGGTCGACCTCGTCGGCGAGGCGGTGACGCAGCTCGACATGAAGCACGTGGTCGTCGCGCACGGCGTCGACGGCCTGGACGAGATCTCCATCATCGGTCCGACCAAAATCGCCGAGGTCAAGGGCACCCAAATCGAGAAGTACGAGATCACGCCGGAGGACTTCGGGTTTAAGCGGGCGAGCTTCGACGACATCAAGGGCGGTGACCCGGCGTTCAACGCGCACGCGATCCGGGAGATCTTCGAGGGCCGCGACCAGGGGCCGCGGCGCGACTTCCTCGTGATCAACAACGGGTACGCGCTGTACGTCGGCGGTGCGGCGGCAAGCCCGGAGGAGGGCATGGAGAAGGCGCAAGAGACGATCGACTCCGGGCGCGCAACCGAGAAGCTCGCCGAGTTCGCGGTCGCGTCGCACAACCTGGCGCCGGTATGAGCGTGGGCTTGACCGAGCTCACAGGAAGACAGAAACCAAAAGGGCAACCGAGGGGTGCCCTTTGAGCCTGAGGGAGTCGATCCGAATGCGGCAGGGAGAGGGGCGGCTCCCGCTCATCGCCGAGGTCAAGGTTCGGTCCCCGAGGGAGGGCGACCTTCTCCGAGGACGCGACCCCGTGGAGCTGGCGCGGACCTACGCTTCGCGGCCCGTAGCCGGTGTCTCGGTTGTGACCGAGCCCAACGACTTCGGCGGGTCCGTCGACCTGCTGAAGCAGGTGGCCGCGGCGATCGACGTGCCGGTGCTGCGCAAGGACTTCGTCGTCGACCGGGCCGGGCTGGCGGAGACCGTCGCCGCGGGGGCTGCGGCGATCCTGCTGACGGTCTCGGTGATCGACCGGGCGGTCTTTGTCGACCTCCACGAGGCGGCTCAGGACCTCGGCCTCGAAACGCTCGTCGAGGTGCATGACGCCGGCGAGATCGAATGGGTGTGCGTGGAGGAGCTCGAGCCGGACATTCTCGGCATCAACAACCGAGACATCGTCCAGCACGAGGTCGACGACGGCGACGTCTCGCTGACCGAGGAGCTGATCTCGTTCGTGCCGGAGGGCTGGCTCGTGCTCAGCGAGAGCGCCATCGCGGGGCCGGACGACGCGCGGAGGGCCCGCGAGGCCGGGGCGGACGCGGTGCTCGTCGGCACCTCGATCCTGAAGGCGCCGGACCCGGCCGCGGCGATCGACGCGCTCACCGCCGTGGGCTGGGCAGCCCGTTCGTGACCCGGGTCAAGCTCTGCGGGCTCACGTCCGAGCTGGACGTCGCGCTTTGCGCCGGCGCGGGCGCGGATGCGCTCGGCTTCGTTGTCGAGTACCCGCTGCCTGTGCCGTGGACCCTGACGCGAGCCCAGGCCGCGGAGCTGATGCGCGGCGTGCCGCCGTTCGTGACGCGCGTGGCCGTCGTGGGCGGCGAGGCGGCGGCGGTGCTGGCAATCGCCGAGGCGACGGAGCCCGACGCGGTACAGCTGCACCTCGACGAGGACGAGGCGACCGTGGCCGCGGTGAAGGAGGGGCTAGCAGGGACAGGCACGCGGGTCGTGAAGGCGATCCGGATCCGAGCCGGCGACTCGCCGCGCGCCACGGAGGTGCTCGCAGAGGCCCGCCGATTCCTCGACGCCGGCGCAGACGCGATTCTGCTCGACTCGAAGACGAGCGGCCGCGCCGCGGGAACGGGCATCCCCGTCGACTGGTCGCTCGCCCGGGACGTCGCCTCGGCGCTCGGCGCTCCGCTCGTGCTGGCCGGCGGCCTGACGCCCGAGAACCTGGCCGCCGCGATCGAGACGGTGGAGCCGTACGCGGTCGACGTGATCTCTGCAGTCGAGGACGCGTCGAACCGCAAGGCGCCCGAGCGGGTGCACGCCTTCGTTGCGGCCGCGAGAGCGGCGGCTACAGGGCGCTGAGGAAGGCCCGCAGCTCGCCGGCGAGCGCCTCGGGCTGCTCGACCGGGGCGAAGTGGCCGCCCTTCGGCATCCGGCTGTGGCGGCGGAGGTCGAAGTACTGCTCGCAGAAGCGGCGCGGGACCTGGCTGTTCTCCTTCGGGAAGGCGGCGACGCCGGTCGGCACGCGGATCACCGGCAGGTCGTCGTGCGCCGCCTGCCACGGCCGGCGGACGCTCTCGGCGTAGAAGCGCGCCGCGGTCCCGAACGTGCCGGTCAGCCAGTAGAGCGAGAGGTTCGCGAGGAGCTGCGCGCGTGGATACGCGTCGCCGTCCGTCCAGGCATGGACCTTCTCGAAGATCCAAGCGCCGAGCGCCGCCGGCGAGTCGGTCAGGTATGCGAGGGTCTGCGGGCGCGTCGCCTGGAGCTGGAAGTACGCGAAGCCCTCCGTCGCCCATTGACCGGTCCGCTCCGCGAACGGCTGCTCGTCCTCGGTCCAGAGCTCATGCGCCGGCGGCACGAAGTCGAGCGGGAATGGCATCGAGACGTGCAGCGCCGCCACCGAGTCCTCGTGCTCGTGGGCGATCTGCTCGGCGACGAGCGCGCCCCAGTCGAACCCGTAGACCGCGTAGCGCGCGTGCCCGAGCGTCTCCGTCATCAGCGCGTGCATGAGCTCGGCCGTCTCGAGGTAGCCGATGCCGGTACGCGCGAGCGGGGAGAGGCCGTAACCCGGCAGGTCGGGCACGACGAGCTCGAGCCCGTCGAGGAGCGGGAGCAGCGCGGCGAAGTCCCAATGCGTCGAGGGCCAGCCGTGGAGGAGCAGGAGCGGCAGCTCGCCGGGCAGTAACACGTGGAGGTAGTGGACGGTCTGACCGCCGAGCTGAACGCGATGGTGCTCGTGGGCGTTCATTGCGGCCTCGTGCGCGCGCCAGTCGTCTACCCCCCAGGCGCGCGCCAGCTCCTGCATCGCGGGGATGCTCGTCCCCTCGTCCCAGCTAGCGGCGGTCGGGGTCTCGGGCCAGCGCGTCCGGGCAAGGCGGTCGCGCAGGTCCTCGACCGCGTCGTCTGGGAAGGCGATCTCGAAGCGCTCGGGCATCAGAGAACAAGACCGTCCGCCGCGTACACCGTCCAGACCTTGGTCACGGGCTCGTGGATCTCGATCTCGTTGACCGCTCCCCGCGGGATGGTGCTGACGTCCCCAAGCCCGAGTCCCTGCGGTTGTTCGCCTCCGGCGTCCAGGCCATCCGCCCCTTGAGCACCACGAACGTCTGGTCGAAGGGGTGTGTCAGCCGGATCCGCGACGGAAAGCCCTGCCAGACCCTGTTCGCGGTCGTGCGGTCGGGCGTCGCCCACAGCACGGCGATGTTCATCGACCGGTCGCCTTCGTAAACCTCGTCCACCTCCTGTGGCCACGGCTCGAACGGCGGTCGTGTTGCGGAGACGATCGAGATCGACGCCAGTTGACTCATACCGAACCTCCTCGGTCGGTCGTGATCATAGAGCCGCGCCGCTTCCGATTTCCGCCGGGCTGAGGTACTCGCGCACGTTGCAGCTCGGCACCGACCGGATCCTGACAACACACGCGGGGCGCCTCCCGCGCCCAGACCGGCTGGTGCGGATGATGTGCGACCGGATCGACCGCTACCCCGTCGATTCTGCCGAACTCGAGACGACTATCTCCAAGCCCGCCTGGGAAGCATGAGCTGCGTGTCGCCGCCCATCCCCCGCGCCGCCCCGGTGACAATGACAGCGCTGTCACGAAAGTCATAGCCGGCCCCGGTTCGGCCCTCGTGCGGAGCCGTTGCCGCTTGCATCGGGAGCTCCGTCGTGTTACACGTCAGCTCCATGCGGGAGTCGGATTCAACCCAGTTGCGCGCAGACCTCCACCACCACGTCTATGCGAGCCTGAACGATGGACTCGCCTCGCGCTCGCGCAAGCCCGCACCGGGCGAGAAGCATCAGCCTCCAGGAGCTCGCCAAAGCCCACCGTGTCTCGCGCAGTCCGGTGGAGCAGGCGCTCACCCGGCTCGTCCCTCCGAGGGGCTCGTCGAGGTCAAGCCGCATTTCGGCCACTTCGTGAAGCCGCTGAGGGTCGTCCCGGGCTGCGAGGCCCACGATATACGCGAGGCGCTCGAGCTCTGGGTCGCCGACCAGACGGTGGGCCGCATCACCCGTGGCGACCCGACCGAGCTGCGCAGGCAGATGGAGCGAACGCTCCCGGTGGTGGACCCTGGTCGCCTTGAGTCGGGTTCTTCGAGATGAACCAGGCCTTCCACGACTACCGGGTGGGCCTCGCCGGCAACGAGCTGGTGCGCCCGACAGCTACAGGCGCCTCAGCGTCAACGCCCTGATGGCGCGCATGCTCTCGGGCGACCTCGACTCGGGCACCGACGTCGCCGCCGTGCACGTCGAGCTCGTCGAGGCGTTCGAGGCGTTCGAGGCGGGTGACCTCCAGCGTGCCGGCGCGGCGATCGGGCTGTACGTCGAGACGGGCAGGCGCCTCGCGCGCGAGGTGCTCGAGCAGGCGGGAAGGGTCTCGTGACCGGTTCCTTGATCGATCAACCCGGCGGCCGGTCGAGGAAACCGCCCTCGACAGACGTCGTCGTCGGGCGGAGGCGCCGGCTTCGCCCGGGCCCTCTCCGCCTCTCGCCCGCGGAGCGGGCGCGACGCGCCGAGGCGCTCCAGTGCATCGTGCGCGAGCTCGACCTCGACGTGCTCCTCCTCGCCGGCAACGACTACCGCGGCCACAAGGGCGCGCTGCGCTGGGTCGCCGACTACAACCTCGCCCACCGCTACGGCTACGCGGTCGTCCCGGCGGGCGGCGAGCCAGAGCTGCTCCTGCCGCTGAACCTGGCCGCGGGCCGCTCCGGCGGCTGGAACCTCAAGGTTCGCTACGCCCGGGAGATGAGCGCGGGGATCCCCGAGCGGCTTCGCGAGCTAGGATCGCTGAGCAGGATCGGCGTGGTCGGCCTGGCGCAGGTGATGAAGGTGGAGGACTACCTGGCCCTCCGGGAGGCGTTCCCGCAGGCCGAGGTGGTCGACGCCCAGCAGGCGTTCGAGCGGGTGCGCGCCCGCAAGAGCCCGGAGGAGCAGGAGGGGCTACGCGAGAGCGCCGCGATCACCGACGCGTGCTTCGAGCGGCTGCTCGAGCTCGTGCGGCCCGGCGTGTCCGAGCGCGAGCTCGGCGCGGCGATGTACGAACGCTGCTACGCGCTCGGCGGCGAGGACCCGCTGTTCCTCTCGATGTACCCGGAGTCGCCCGGCGACGGCACGGTGGCCGGCAAGTTCGGGCCGCCCGGTGACCGCGTCCTCCAGCCCGGTGACGTGCATATCTTCTCGTTCGAGCTGATCGGCCCGCGGGGCTACTGGGTCGAGCTCGCGCGTATGATTGTGCTCGGCGAGCCCGACGACCTCCAGGTGAGGATGAACGCCGCCGTCGCCGCGGGCCTCGAGGCGGGCCGCGACCAGATGCGACCGGGGAAGCGGCCGGACCAGGTGCAGCGCGCGATCCTCGACGCTGTCGCGGCTCACCGAACGTGGTCGAGCTACTGGTCAGGGCACGGACTCGGGCAGGACGTGATCGAGGAGCCGTGGCTCGGGCTCGAGATCGTGCAGAACCGCGACGTTGCCTCCACGTGGACGCTGGAGGAAGGCATGGCGCTCTCCAACCACCCGTACGTCGTCGACCTGGATGAAAGCGCCATCGGCTACATGGCCGACTCCTACCTCGTGCGGGAGGACGGCGGCGAGGTGCTCTCGAGGCACCCGCTCGGCCTGTACGTCGTCTGAATGGCGGAAGACGCGGAACCCATCCTCGCCTCCGTCCTACGTGATCGCTTGCACGCGATCACGTAGGAGACGGCGACCTGCTGATGCGCTCGTCGCGCTCGGGCGACCTCGTGACCGTAGGCCAATCGTCGCCCGGCGCGCTAGCGGCCTGATCGACGGGCTGCGCGAGTTCGCAGCCACCAACGTGGTCGTGGTCCCAACCGGGGGGAACGGCTGGATTGACGCGAACACGCTCGCCCGACAGATGAGAAACCAGCTCGGCCTCGGTATGACCGAACTCGCCCCCACGGAGGATGCTCTTAAAGACGCCGCCTGACGTCTCGCCCTGGCGTCATAACGCGTCGCTGGGCGCGTTTGGAGAGAAAGTCTGCGAGAAGAACGGCGTCTGAGCAGGCAACCGCGGTGACTAGGCCAACCTTAAGCGGATCCTCACGTCGTCGGTTCGGGCATGCCTCAACGATGACCGGAAAAGGAAGAAGAGGCAGCGGCGCGCCAAGGCAATGCGCCGCGAACTCGGCGCCGCGATCGAGGCCAATGGTCATCCTAAGCGAGAGAAGGACAGATACGGCGTTGAGGCGTGGGGTCGGAAGCCAAGCCTGCCCCGTCCGCTGAGACCAACGCGTTCGAGCAGCTGTTCCTAGCGATCGTCAGCGATCCGGTGCCGATAGAAGTCGACCGGCGTAGGGGTAAGCGGGGTGTTTCGCAGGACGAGGTCGGCGGCTTTCTCCGCCACCATCATCACGGGTGCGTAGATGTTCCCGTTCGTCACGAACGGGAAGACGGATGCGTCGACGACCCGAAGCCTCTCGAGCCCTCGGACGCCCATGGTCTCTGGATCGACTACCGAGAGCCGGTCTGTTCCCATGCGGCATGTGCACGACGGATGGAGCGCGGTCTCAGCGTCGCGAGCGACCCAGTCTAGGATCCCCTCGTCGCTGTCGACCGCTGGACCTGGCGAGAGCTCGCCGGCGTCAAGAAGTTCGAATGCGGGCTGGCCGAGGATCCTTCGAGCGCAGCGGATCGCTTCGACCCATTCGACGTGGTCCTGCTCGGTCGAGAGGTAGTTGAACCGCAGGGCCGGGTGGACATGCGGGTCGCGCGAGATGATCTTCACCGAGCCGCGGGCGTCGGAGTACATGGGGCCGATGTGGACCTGGTAGCCGTGACCCTCTGCCGGCGAGGAGCCGTCGTACCGGATCGCGAGGGGCAGAAAGTGGAGCATCAGGTTCGGGTAGGGAACGTCGTCGTTGCTGCGAGCGAAGCCGCCCGATTCGAAGTGATTCGTTGCCGCAGGTCCGGTGCGAAACAGCAGCCATTCGAGGCCGATCAGCGGGCGTCTCCACTTCTTGAGAGCGGGTTGCATCGACACGGGTTGGGCGGCGGCGTGCTGGACGTAGACCTCGAGGTGGTCCTGCAGGTTTTCGCCGACGCCTGCCAGGTCGTGGACGACGCGGACTCTGAGCGCTTCGAGATGTTCGGTGTCGCCGACGCCGGAAAGCTGGAGCAGTTGAGGGGTGTTGAACGCTCCGCCGCAAAGGATCACTTCGTCGGCGCGAACGACGCGGCTTTTCCCGCGTTCCGTCACCTCGACCCCCACAGCGCGGTTGTGCTCGATGACCAGCCGGGTTACGAAGGCGTTGCAGCGGACCTCCAGGTTCGGCCGCATGCGAACCGGATCGAGATACGCGCGGGTCGCGCTCATCCGGCGCCCGCGATGGATTGTCCGATCGAAGCGACCGAAGCCCTCCTGGCGGTAGCCGTTGACGTCGTCGGTCAGTTCGTAGCCAGCCTGCTGGACCGCCTCGAAGAACGCCGCCGAAAGTGGTCCGGTCGCTGGGCCGCGCTCGAGGACGATCGGTCCTCGCCGACCACGGTATTCGTCGGCTCCCTCGAGGCAGGTCTCCATGCGTTTGAAGTAGGGCAAGCAGTGGGCGTAGTCCCATTGCTCGAGCCCAGGTTCTGTCGCCCACCGCTCGTAGTCGAGGGGGTTGCCGCGCTGGAAGATCATTCCGTTGATGCTGCTCGATCCGCCGAGCAACTTCCCGCGAGCGTGGTAGATCCGCCGTCCGTTCAACGAGGCCTCGGGCTCCGAGCGATACCTCCAGTCGTAGCGCGGGTTGCCGATCGGGAACGTCAGGGCTGCCGGCATCTGGATGTACGGATCCCAGCGCCGGTCTCGCCGGCCGGCTTCCAGCACCAGCACGCGGGTACCAGCGTCGGCGGTCAAACGGTTCGCCAGGACGCAACCGGCTGAGCCCCCGCCGACGATGATGAAGTCGTAGGTCACGCCGGCGACGATGCGAAGTGCTTGTGGAGACCGATGAGTTCTTCGATCTTTTCTCTCTCAGCGGGCCTAACCGAGCCGCGCAGAGCGAGCGTCGTCCGGCGTCGAAGGACGTCCTCGACGGTCTGTGCCCACTCGTGGGTGGCCGCGTAGACGACCTGGGCGGCGATGTCGGGTGCGTCGGGCGTAATCGGCTCGAGGAGCCTGGGATCGTCAACCGCAGGGACAGGACCTCAGGCGACAGCGAGCCGTAGAGCCCTCGGAGGTGTGAGCGGAGCTCGGGTGGAACCTCGATGGGTAGGCGAATCCGATCGAGATCCCGGGCTCCAGGCAACGGCGATGGGCTAGGGTCGATTCGGTGTACCCCGAGATCCGAGCGTAGTTCGGCAAGAGCGTCGAGCGCTATTCGCCGGTAGGTCGTCAGCTTGCCCCCTGCGACGCTGAGCATGCCGCATTTTCCGCGCATCAAGACCGTCTCACGATGGGCTCGCGTCGTGGCCTTGCTCCCGCCTGGGAGGGCGCGGAGGCCTGCAAACGTCGACCGGACTCGGTCGGTGCGAATGACTGCGGGATCGACCGCGACCGCAGCCTCGGCGAGTACCTGGTCGACGTCTTCCTTTTCGACCGCGAGCCTGTCGGGATCTCCCTCGTGGAGGGCGTCGGTCGTGCCGAGGAGGAGCATTCCCTCCCACGGGACCGCGAAGCTCACACGCACCTTGTCGTGGGGGATCGTCAGCGCAGCCGACCAGCTGTGGTCCGCGTCGAGGAGCACGTGAACACCTTTGCTGAGCCTGATCGATTTCCCCGCCAAGGAGTCCTCCATCCGCCGCAGGCTGTCTAACCATGGCCCGGCGGCGTTTACGACCGCCCTCGCCCGCACCGAGACGGCCCGGCCATCGACCAGAACCTCCGCGCCTTTCACCCGGCCTCGCTCGATCCGCAGTGCCACTACCTCGGCGTAGTTGACCACTGTGGTTCCAGCGTCGGCGGCGTCGCGGACATTTGCCAGCGTCAGACGGCTGTCGTTTGTGTGACAGTCAACGTAGAGACCGCATTTCCGCAGCCCCTCGGGACGGAGATCAGGAACCATCCGCCGCGCCCGGGCGGGTTCGACGAGACCGTTCAGCCTGGCTCTGGCGAGTGTCGAGTAGATCGCGATTCCCGTCTGGACGACGTAGGGACGGTACGGACCGTTCTCGTAGAGCGGAAGCAGAAACGGGATCTGATGGACGAGATGCGGCGCGACGACGTTCATGAGATGCCGCCGCTCCTCGTGCGCCTCCCGGACGAGGCGCACGTCGCCGAGGCGCAGGTAGCGGAGGCCACCATGGATCAGCTTCGACGAACTGCTCGAGGTTGCGCCACCGAAGTCGTCGCGGTCGACGAGAGCGACCGCGAGCCCATGGCGTGCTGCAACAGAGGCGATACCGGCTCCGATGATTCCGGCGCCGATCACCAGGAGGTCGAACTCCCGCTCGCCGAGAGCGGTCAATGCGTCGGAGCGGTCGCTCACGTGCGGCGAGAACGTCTCATCGGAGGAATTTGCGGTGCGGCACCACGCTCAGCGAGGCTACACAGCAGAAAATCGGCGCGTCGTTGGACAACGTCCCGTTGAAATCGAAGACGATCGCGGCGACCGGACCCACAGCCCCGAGTATCCCGGCTTCACCGGCTGCGCCCGTCACCTTCGATTAGCGTTGCCCGAGATGGACGGTTCGCTCACAGAACGCGTCGATTGGTGTCTTCCAGCTCACGGCAGGGCATGCTTCGACATGCTGCCTGCGACGGTCGTGGCGGCTTTGACCGGAGCGAGCGTCGATCCTCCGCTTGACCTCGGGCGGCTCGCGGGACGCTACGAGCACGTGGTGATCGTCTACTTCGATGCATTCGGCTGGAAATGGTACGAGCGCCACTCCGAGCATCCACTCCTCGAACACGCTCGCGCCCACGGCCACGTATCGAAGCTGACCAGCCAGTTCCCCTCGACAACCGCGGCGCACATGACGACGATCCACACCGGGCTGCCGGTCGGGTCGCATGGCGTCTACGAGTGGTTCATGTTGCTGCCGCAAGGCCAACCGGATCATCGCCCCGCTCCTCTTCTCCTTCGCAGGTGACGCGATCCCGAACACGCTTCTCGACCACGGTGTCTCGCCCAGCGACGTCTTCCCCGAGGGGGACTTCTACGCGACCCTGAGGCAGGCCGGCGTCGACCCTCACATTGCGCTCCCGTTCGAGGTTGCCGCGAGCACACCCGGCCAGTTGCTGCGTCGCCAGGCCGTCGTCCACCCGGTTTCCGCGATCGCAGACGGCGTAGCCGCCCTCGGCGGCGCCCTCGCCAAAACCGACCGCGGCTACGGCTTCATCTACCTCCCAGACGTCGACACAATGATGCACAAGCTCGGTCCCGACGCCCCCGAGGTCGACGAGCTGATCGACGAAACCCTCACCGTCCTCGCCCAGGCGCTGCTACGCGGCCCCCTGCCCGACAGAACCCTCGTCCTGATCACCGCCGACCACGGCATGGCGGCCGTGGACCCCGAGCGCAGCCTCTACGTCAACGAGCTCTGGCCCGAGATCGTCAACCACCTCGAGAGAGGAAGCGACGGACGACCGCTCGCACCCGCAGGCTCGAGCCGCGACCTCTTCCTGCACACCCAATCCGAAAGCAGCCACGACCACGTGCTGACAACCCTGCGGATGCTTCTCGCAGGCAGGGCGGAGGTGCACGATGTCGGCGAATTGATCCAACAGGGGATCTTCGGCCCCGTCGTCAGCGAACGCCTGCGAGATAGCGTCGGCGACCTTGTTGTCCTGCCCTCTCCTGGCGAAGCTGTCTACTGGAACGAGCCTCCACGCTTCACCCAGCCCTACCGTGGACAGCATGGCGGCCTCACGCGTGCCGAGATGGAGATCCCGCTGATCGTGCTCGCGACCTGAAAAAGGCGGCGCGGCTCTCGTTGCGCGGAGCAGCCGTGATCGAGCCATCTGACGATCCCGGCGGCTCGAATCGGCTTTGGTGATCGAGAGGCTTCGTCCAAGACAGCGATCCCTTACACGATGGTTACGAAAGTGTGACGTTCTGGTGTCCACCGTCGCGCGATGGTGGGCGAGAGTGTGAGGTTGTGTCAGATTGGGCTGTCGAAATCACTGCAATCACCAGGAGGAGGATGTTGTGAGGGTTCGTCTGTCCAAACTCGCGCGCTGGTCCGCTTCGCACCGCGCTAGGGGTGCGCTCGTCGCTGCCGGCACCCTCGGCGCCACCGGGGTGCTGGCAACCGTGGCGCTGGCGTCAGGTGCAACGTCGGCGTCGATCAACTGGTCCACCGTGCAATCCGCCAGCGCGGGCGGCGGCATGAACGCCCTGATCGCCGAGGCGAAGCAGGAAGGCACGCTGAACGTGATCGCGCTGCCGACCAACTGGGCCAACTACGGCGCCGAGATGAGCGCCTTCGAGAAGCTGTATGGCATCAAGATCAACAGCGAGAATCCGAGCGGCTCAAGCGCCCAGGAGATCCAGGCGATCAAGACCTCGCGCGGTCGCTCATCCGCACCGGACGTCGTCGACGTCGGTGGCGCGTTCGCGTCCGCAGGCGCCAGCGAGGGCCTGTTTGCGCCCTATGAGGTCGCGACCTGGAAGGACATCCCGGCCAATCAGAAGGCCTCGAATGGCAGCTACTACCAGGACTACGGCGGGTTCATATCGTTCGGTTGCAACATGAACCTGCTTGGGAGCACCCCGTGCCCGACCTCATGGTCGGCGCTCACGTCGTCCAGCTATCACAACGACATCGCCCTCAACGGCAGCCCGCTGTCGGCCAACGCGGCGCTGTCCGGGGTCTGGGCCGCGGCGGTCAACAACGGCGGCTCCGCCAACAGCATCGCGCCGGGCGTGAGCTTCTTCAAGCAGCTCGAGAGTTCGGGGAACTTCAACTCGACCGACTGCAACGCGGCCTCGGTGATTGCGACCTCGTGCCCGATCACGATCAACTGGGACTACCTGAACTCGGCCAAGGCCTGGGGTTTGCCCGGCAGCACCCATTGGACGGTCGTCGACCCGAGCGGGACCCCGTTCGGCGGCTTCTACAACCAGGCCGTGAGCAAGTACGCTCCGCACCCGGCGGCAGCTCGCCTCTGGGAGGAGTTCCTCTACTCGGCGCAGGGCCAAAACATCTGGCTCGAGGGTGGTGCGCGCCCGGTCGAGCTCGCCGCGATGGTCAAGGCCGGCACAGAGAACAAGGCGGCGTACAAGTCCCTGCCGACTGTCGCGAACCTCTCAAAGGCGGTCGTTCCAAACACAGCGCAGGCCACGGCCGCAAGCACGTACGTCACCAACAACTGGTCGTAGGCGATCGCAGTACAGGACAGAGCCTTCGCAGCAACCACGGATCCCGCGGCGCCTCGGCGCCGCGGGATCGGCTCTCGTTTCGTGTCCGGTCTCGGCGGCTGGGCCGGGATCATGCCCTTCGCGGCGTACATGATCGTGTTCCTCGGGATCCCGCTGTACGTGGTGATCCACGGGTCGCTGACGACCGAAAGCAACCAATTCACGTTCTCGAACTTCAAGATGACGTGGTCATCTCCGGCGTTCAGGCTCGCGTTCAAGAACAGCCTGATCCTGTCTCTCTGGACCTCTGTCGTCGGCGCCGTCTTCGGGACCTGGCTTGCGGCGGCGGTCGTCACGGCAAAACCCGGGGGCATGCTGCACCGGATCACCCAGAGCGGCTCCGGCGTGCTCGCCTACTTCGCAGGCGTACCCCTGGCATTCGCCTTCATCGCCGCGCTCGGCCAGGTGGGCGTCGTCACGGTGCTGCTCAAGCACCTCGGCATCGACCTGTACGCCGACGGCTTCACGATCTCCTCGATGGTCGGCGTCGGCCTCTGCTACGTCTACTTCCAGGTCCCGTTGATGGTAATCCTGATCACCCCTGCGCTCCAGGGTCTCCGCTCCGAGTGGCAGGATGCCGCGCTGAATCTGGGCGCAAGCAAGCTCGGCTACCTGCGCCACGTAGCGGTACCCGTGGTGCTCCCATCCTTCGTCGGCGCCACGCTGATTCTGTTCGGCAATGCCTTCTCCGCCTATGCGACCGCGCTGGCCCTCGTCGGCAGCACGCTCTCGATCGTCCCGGCGCAGATCGACGATGCTCTCAACGGCAACGTGCTCGTCGGCGCCGACCGTCTCGGCCTCACGCTCGGCACGGAGATGATCATCGTCATCCTGATCGTGATGGTCGGCTACTGGCTCGTGCAGCGCCGCGCCCGGCGGTGGCTGCGATGACCACCGTCAATCCGGGCATGGACGCAGTCGGCGAGGGAAGCCTCGCCCGCGAGCTGGTTGGGGGTCCGCCGCCGTCGACTGTCGGCGCGAGTCGGCGGGGGCGGCCGCGCATCTGGCGAATCGTGATCTTCGTGCTCGCCGGGATCTTCTTCATCGTCCCGCTGGTGGCCGCCTTCAAGTACAGCCTGCTGCAGGACAACGGCAGCTACGGATTCGCGAACTACGGCGAGATCATCAACAACAAGGCGGTCCGGTCGCCGCTTGTGACATCGCTGGAGATCGCCGTGATCAGCGCCGCAATCGTGATCGTGCTGATGCTCCCGACTATCGTCTGGGTGAGGTTGAAGAAGCCCGAGGCGACTGCCGGAATGGAGCTCGTCACGCTGCTGCCGATCGTGATCCCGCCGGTCGTGATGGCCGCCGGCCTGGAGGAGCTCGAGCTCAACGCGCCACAGTGGATGATCAAACTCGTGTTCAACCACCCGCTAACCGGGCTGATTCCCTTCTACGTGGTGCTGGCGATGCCGTTCACGTACCGCGCGATCGACAGCGGCGTGCGGGCGATCGACCTTCACACGTTGGTCGATGCCTCGCGGAACCTCGGCGCCTCATGGCCGGCGACGCTCGCGCGGGTCGTGCTGCCGAACGTTCAGACCGCCGTCCTCGGAGCGCTGTTCCTGACGGTGGCGCTGTGTCTCGGCGAGGTTGTGATCGCGACCCTCCTGCTGTACAACACCTTCCCGGTTGAGATGATCAACTTGAGCAAGCAGAGCCAGGTCGGCGTATCGGTCGCGCTCTCGATGATCACGCTCGGGTTCACGTTCCTGCTCCTATTCGTCCTGTCGTTCCTCGCACAGCGCCGACGTGGCGACGTCGCAGCGGGAGTCCTCTCATGATCCGATTCGAAGGCGTGCAACGCACCTTCCCGGGGGTGACCGCGCTCGCGGGCCTCGACCTCGAGATCGAGAATGGCGAATTGATCGCGCTGCTCGGCCCTTCCGGCTGCGGCAAAACGACGGCACTGAAGATCCTCGGCGGATTTGACCGCCCAGACGCGGGCCGAGTGCTCGTCGACGACCGCGACATCACGAACGTACCGCCGAACAAGCGAGACATGGGGATGGTCTTCCAGGCATACAGCCTGTTCCCCAACATGGATGTGCGGACCAACGTCGCATTCGGCCTGCGGATGCGGCGCCAGGACAAGGCAACGCGCTTCAAGCGCGCCGATGACCTGCTGGCGCTGGTCGGGCTCTCAGAGACCGCTAACCGGTATCCGTACCAGCTGTCCGGCGGACAGCAGCAACGCGTGGCGATCGCCCGTGCGCTCGCGATCGAGCCGACGGTTTTGCTGCTCGATGAGCCGCTGTCGGCGCTCGACGCCCTCGTCCGCGCCCAGCTGCGGACTGAGATCCGCGCCCTTCAGCAGCGGCTCGGGATCACCACCCTGTTCGTCACCCACGATCAGTCCGAAGCCCTGTCGATCGCGGATCGCGTCGGCGTCATGCACTCCGGCCGCCTGGAGCAGCTCGACACTCCGGAGAACGTCTACCGCCGCCCCGCCACACAGTTCGTGGCCGAGTTTGTCGGCGCGATGAACCGGCTGCCCGGTCGCATCGGAGACAACCACGAGGTACAGGTGCTTGGTCAGCGCCTGACGCTGCTGAACCCCAACGGCCAACAGCCCGGCGAGGTGGTTGACGCACTGCTACGTCCCGAAGCGCTCCAGATAGCGCCTGATTCGGCTGGGCCCGGAACGGTCACCGATCGCACCTTCCTGGGATCCGCCGTGCGCCTGGAGGTGACGCTGGAGGACACCGGTCAGAAGGTGCTGGTCGAATCGTCCAGCCTGAGCGCTCACCTGAAACTCGGCGATCGAATCGCCATGCGCATTCTCGCCGATTCTGTGGTCGTCGCGCGGCGAGCCCCGCCGACGGCGCGCTGAGCCCCGTGCTTGAAGTGCAGCCGGTCGGAGACGTTGACCGATGGTCCTGGGAACTGCTCGCCGTCCGAGCACGGCCACGCATCTCAACACGCTAGCGACGAACCGAACTCCAGCCCGCGTTTGACGAGGGACCGCTCAAACCGGAGGCGATAGCCCTAGCGTGACCCGTGATTCGATCGTTCAGGCGAGTCCGCCGCTCCCAGTCCTACGTGATTCGCCAAGACCCCGGACTGATCCGCACTGGGTTGCCTGGGGACTCCTTCACTTGTCTTTCAGTTTGAGGAGTTGGAGGAGTTCGCCGATGTCGTGGCCGTCTTGGGCGGGGTGGCGCATGGCGATGTCGGGGTTGACGGTGTAGCGATTGCGCCGTCCGATTTTCTCGCGGGTGATGTACCCGGTCTCGATCAGGTCGGCAACGATTCCTTGGGCTGCTCGATCGGTGATCCCGATGCTCTGGGCGAGATCGCGGAAGCGCGCGTCAGGGTTGCGGTGCAGGCAGAGCATGACCTGCGTGTGGTTGGAGAGGAACCGCCATGTGTGTCTGCCGTTCGAACTTGACATACGAACATCTTTGCGTGTATCTTTTTGCGCGAGAAATTGTACTACAACACAAGAGACGCGACTTCGGGAGGTGCAGAATGGACGGCTTTGTCTCGTTCTCTGCGCCGACGATTGAGGTTCGTCGGCCACGACCGGATACCGCACTCGTCGTCGTTTCGGGCGAGCACGACCTCAACTCAACGGCTGAACTCGAGGAAGACGCTCAGTCTGGCGCTTGATCGTTGCACTCGGCTGATCGTTGATCTCTCGTCCGCCGAGTTCATCGACTCGTCCACAATCACCGCGCTCGTCAACGCCAAGAAGCACGCCGACCGTGGCGGCTGCAAGTTCAACCTCGTCCTCGCCTCAACCCCGATCGTCGAAAAGGCCCTCGAAATCACGGGCGTCCTCCCCAGCCTCAACCGAGTAGCAACAGTGGAGCAAGCGCTCGCCCACTAAACCTGACCGATCAAACAGCGAACTCGGCCGCGACTATCTGACCTCTATCGCTTCGTGGAAAAGCATGGCGCGCGTCGTCGGGGATCTTCCTTCGAACCGTAGACATGACACTCCTCTACCGGTCATGCCTACACAGACGATCCCAGTGTCACTCCGGGGCTGTGACGATCGTGTAGTCATGGCGTAGAAAGCCGCTCTCTCACCGATTTGCGCTCCCGGGACGGCGGTCAAATCCTGAACAAATGAAGAGGCTGAACAGCGCATGAGAACGAGAAAAGACCCGTCCTACTTGACTTACGGAGACCCGGACACCGCCCTCAGGGTACTGCCAGACAAGACAACACACATAGCCGATTTGCAGATTTTTTCAAGGCCCATACGGGATTCGAACCCGTGCCGCCACCGTGAGAGGGCGGAACGCACCCCTTCGTTTGCAGGCATTTTTCGCACCATGGAGCGGCATGGTCAAATCCTGGTCAACGAGAGGCACGCCGGGACCGCCTAGCCGGGACTCCCGGCACAAGCACGGCTGCGGCGGTTCACGCTCCTAAATCCAGCATCCCCGGCCGCGGCGGGCGTAATGCCTCTGTGCGCAGGCGGGAGGCTCGGTTTCGGAACTAGGAAAGAACGCGACCGGGATTCAGGACCCCGCCCGGATCGAAGGCGTTCTTCACGTCGCGCATCACCGAGATCTCGGCTTCCGAGCGGCAAAGGCCGAGCCAGCGGGTCTTGGCGACACCGACGCCGTGCTCGGCGCTAATCGAGCCGCCATGGCTCGCGGCGGCGTTCAGGATCAGATCTTCCAGAGTCTCCGCCGCTTCGCCCGCGCCGAGGACGTTGACGTGGACGTTGCCGTCGCCGAGATGGCCGTACAGGATCAGCTCGGCGTCGGTGACCGCCTCGACGAGAACTCGCACGTGCCGCTCGAAGTCGGGAACGGCGCCCACGGGAACCGAGACATCCAGCTTCAGCGGCACGCCGAGGGAGCGGACGGTCTCGTTGTGCGCCTCGCGGAAGCTCCAGAGCGCCTGGCGTCCAACCTGGTCGGTCGCGATCGCGCTCTCCTCGATGAGATCGTCGACGGCGAGGAACTGCTCGGAGGGATCAGTGTCGGCGGCGCATTCGGCGACGAGATAGACGGGGTACGGTCGCTCGAACGGCGGCGAGACGCCGAGGTGCTCGCAGACTCGCCGCAGGCCCGATTGCTCGAAATAGTCCAGCGCCTCGAGCGAGGGCGCCGAGCGGCGCAGGCGATCGAGAACCGCAAGCCCGGCTTCGAGATCCGCGACCGCGAACAGTGCGGTTGCCCGGCGCTGCCGGGCCGGTATGAGCCGGAGCCGCGCCCGCGTGATCACTGCGAGGATCCCTTCGCTTCCGATGAGCAAGCTCGGCAGGTCGAGGCCGGCATTGTCCTTCAGGAGGCCGCCGAGACGTGTGATGACGCGCCCGTCGGGAAGCACCGCCTCGAGCCCCGCGGTTAGCGCCCGGATCGTCCCGTAGCGGAACGCCAGATGCCCGCCTGCATCCGTGGCCACCGTGCCGCCGATGGTCGCCGCGCTTCGGGCGCCGTGGTCGAGCGGAAAATCGAGACCGGCGGCTGCAGCGTGCTGCTGCAGGCGCTCGAGCGTCACTCCTGCGCCCGCCGTCACCTGCGACGCGGCGCGGTCGACCTCGCCGAGCTCTTGCAGCCGCCCGAGGCTCAGGACGACCTCGCCGTCCCGCGGCGTCCCGCCGCCGACGAGACCCGGTGTGGCCTCCCTGCGGCACCACGGCTGCTCCCGCCCGAGCACACGCCTTCAGCGTCTCCGAGACCTCCTCGACTCCGCCGGGCCGGACGACGAGCAGCGCAGAGCCCGAGAACCTCCCGGTCGCATCGTGCTCGTAGGCCGCCCTCAGCGCGGGATCGGTGAGAACGTGCTCCGTGCCGGCGATCGCGCCGAGGCGCGAGGCGAGACGGTCGCCGGCCGCAGTCACCAGCGCTGGTGCACGAGCGGCGCGATGCGAGCGCCGTACAACTCGGCGACGGCCGCCATCGCATCGTCCGGGAGCGGGGGCAAATCGGAGGCGCCGGCGTTGTCGACCGCCTGCGCCGGCGTCTTCGCACCCGGGATCACGCGTCGAGACCTCCGGGAAGCCGAGGATCCAGCGGAGCGCGAATTGCGCGAGCGTCGCACCAGCGGGGACGAACGGCCGCAGCTCCTCCACGACCTCCAGCCCGGTCTCCAGATCGACGCCCGAGAACGTCTCGCCGACGTCGAACGACTCCCCGTGGCGGTTGAAGCTCCGGTGGTCGTCGTCGGCAAACGTCGAGGCGGCCGGTGAGCTTCCCCGTCAGCAGCCCCGAGGCCAGCGGCACACGGGCGATCACGCCGACGTCACGGCGGCGCGCCTGCTCGAAGAAGAGCTCCGCCGGCCGCTGCCGGAATGCGTTGAAGATGATCTGCACGCTCGCGACACCGGGGTACTCGATCGCCTTCAGCGCCTCCTCGACCTTCTCGACGCTGACACCGTAGGCGCTCACGAGCCCGTCCTCGACGAGCCGGTCGCACGCCTCGAACACCGACGGCGTGTAGTACGCCTCCCACGGCGGGCAGTGCAGTTGCACAAGGTCGACCGTCTCGACGCCGAGCCTCTCGCGCGAGCCCTCCAGCCAGCCGCGCAGCTTCTCGTAGGTGAGGGTCGAGACGTCCAGCGGCTCGGCGCGCAGGAACTTCGTCGCCACCACAAGCCGCTCGTCCCGCTCGCGCAGCAGCCGGCCGATCAGCCTCTCGGAGCGGCCGTCGCCGTAGACGTCGGCGGTGTCGAAGAACGTCACGCCTGCGTCGACGGCGGCATGCATCGCGGCCAGCGACTCGGCATCGTCGGTCTCGCCCCAGGCGCCGCCGATCGCCCACGCCCCGAAACCGACCTCCGAGACCTCGAACCCGCTCTTCCCGAGCCGCCTCGTCTTCACGAGCCGAAACCTAATCGCTCGTAGGCGTCGACGACTCTGTCGAGGAGCTCGATTCGCTCCTCGGAGAAGGCCTGCCGCGACGGCTCGCCGCCGAACCACTCGAGCGAGCGGGCGATCCCCTCCGCGAACGAGACCTTCGCTTCGAACTCGGGCACGAGGCCCTTCACCTTCGAGTTGTCGAAGACGAGCGAGTGCGCCCGGTCGTTCAGCAACTCCTGGCCGAGATCGGAGTCGATCCCGGCGATGAAGTCCGAGGGCACATGCACGAGCTCGGGCTCGAATCCGGCGAGCGTCGCGATCGTCTCGGTGAGCTCGTTCCAGGTCAGGACCTCGTCGGAGGTGATGTGGAAGGTCTCGCCGACCGCAGCCGGGTTGCCCAGCAGGCCCGCGAGGCCGACGGCGAAGTCGTCTGCGTGCGTCATCGTCCAGAGCGCCGTGCCGTCGCCGGGCACGACGAGCTTCCGCCCGCGGCGCATCCGTTCGACGATCGTGAAGTCCACGCCGTCCACCGCGGTCGGGATTCGTGTCTCGCCGTAGGTGTAGGACGGCCGGAGGATCGTGTACGGGAAGCCCGTCTCGGCGTATGCCCGGGCCAACCGCTCCTCACAGGCGATCTTGTTGCCCGCGTAGGGGAAATCGCGGGTGCCGAGCGGCGCCGTCTCGACGACCGGGAAGGGCGGCGGCTTGGCGTAGACCACCGCGGAGCTGATGAAGACGTACTGGGAGACGTCCGGGTAGAGCCCGAGCGCCGCCTCGACGTGCTCCGGCGTGAAGGCGATCCAGTCGACGACGACGTCGAAACGCTGGTCCCCGAGCGCCTGGGCCATCGACACGGCGGCCCGAGCATCCGCCCTCAGCGACGTCCCGACGTCGCTACCTCCTCGGCTGATCACGGTCAGATCGACGCCGCGCTCCGCGAGCAGTCGCGACGACGGGCCCGAGATGTTCCCGGTACCGCCTACGAAGAGGACGCGCACGCCGCCTTCCACGTCCGGGCGAGCTCCGTCAGGTCGTCGAGCGTCAGCTGGGCGGACGGGCTCACCGCCGAGCGATTCGCGAGCACGACCAGCGGCCGGCCCGGTTCGCCGAGGCTCGACAGGACGAGCGCCGCCTCGCTGAAGTCCTCGCCGGCGCTGTACTCGCTGACGGTGATCACGCAGGCAAGGCCGGCGCCCGAGGCTGCGAGAAGGCCGTTCCGCGAGTCCTCGATCACGACCGCCTCCTGCCTCGGAACGCCGAGCCGCGAGAGCGCGAGCTCGTAGATCGCCGGATCGGGCTTCTTCGCCGGGACGACGTCGCCGGCCAGGATCAGGAGGTCGGCGCCAGCGGCCCGAACACCGAAGCCGCCACCCGCCGCACCGACGACTCGGCCGAGGTCGAGGCGACGGCGAGCTTCCAGCCCGCCGCGTGAGCCGCGAGCGCAAGACGCCGCACGCCCGGCCTCGGCAGGGGCGGCTGCCGTACGAACATCTGCGCGACGATCTCGGACTTGCGGTCCTGGAGCCGCGCCGACAGCTCGGCCACGGCCGCCGGCTCGAACGGGACTCCGACTGCGGCCGTCAGCTCGGGCGTCAGCGACGAGGCAATCCGCTCCTTCCCGCCGGCGACCAGGAGCCGGTCGCCGTAGTCCTCCACCGACCAGCGCAGCGGCAGCCCGGCCTCTTCGAACGCCTGGTTGAAGGCGGGGCGGTGCAGCTCGCGCTCGGTCTCGGCGAGCACGCCGTCGCAGTCGAAGATCAGCGCGGTCACGAGTATGAGAGCCGGTACACGGTGGTCGAGGTGAAGACGGTTCCGGGTCTGAGAACGGTCGTCGGGAAGCCCGGCTGGTTGGGCGAATCCGGGAAATGCTGCGTCTCGAGGGCGATGCCGCCGCGCCGAAGGTAGGGACGGCCGCCGGTACCGACGAGATCGCCGTCCAGGAAGTTACCGCTGTAGACCTGGAGCCCGGGCTCGGTGGTCTCGACCTCGAGCGCACGGCCGCTTCGATGCTCCACGAGCCGCGCGGCGAGCACGAGGCCGGCTGTCCCGCGCCGATCGAGCACGAAGTTGTGGTCGTATCCGCCGGCAAACCAGAGCTGCTCGTCGTCGGCGTCGATCCGCGCGCCGACGGCCGTTGCAGCTCTGAAGTCGAACGGCGTGCCGGCAACCGGGGCGATCTCACCCGTCGGCAGCAGCTCCGGCGCCGACCGGGGTGTACCGCTCGGCGTTGACCGTGAGGACATGGCTCTCGATCGTTCCGCGGCCCTCGCCGGCAAGGTTCCAGATCGCGTGATTCGTGAGATTGACCACCGTCGGCCGGTCCGTCTCCGCCCGGTAGTCGACCCGGAGTGAGCCCCCGGCGACCGAATACGCAACCTGGACGTCGAGCGTCCCCGGATAGCCCATCTCGCCGTCCGCGCTCGTGTACCGGAAGACCGCGCGATCCGCGCCGGCCGCGACGACTCCCCACCAGCGCCGGTCGAATCCGGCCGGGCCGCCGTGGAGCGGGCCCGCAAGCTCGTAGACGGTTCCGTCGAGCTCGAAACGCTTTCCTGCGATCCGGTTCGCGTAGCGGCCGACCGTCGCACCGAAGAACTGGCCGGTCGCCCGCTCGTACTCCTCGACCGTCGCGAACCCGAGCACGACGTTCGCACGCTCTCCGTCGCGGCCCGGCGCCCAGAGCTGCTGGATCGCCGCGCCGTACGGGATCAGCGCAACCTCGACGCCCCCGGCGGCGAGCGTGATGACGCCGTCAGCTATGGCTCTCGACCGTGGAGAGCTGGATTCGCTTCAGCGTCCGCATCACGTCGTCGCCGCCTCGGCCGAAGAGGTCGTGCAGGCGCACGTACTCGCGGTAGAGCGGCTCGTAGGCGGCGCGCGCGCGCCGGATCGGGCACGAACTCCTCGGCGCTCGGCTGGGCCATCTCGCTCGGATGCCTCGACGATCGAGCCGTAAACGCCGCCGGCGCACCGCGCCGAACATCGCCGCCCCGAGGGCGGGCGCCTGCTTCGAGGCCGCGACGCTGAACTCGCGTCCGGTCACGTCGGCGTAGATCTGCATCAGAAGCTTGTTCCGCTCGGGCAGGCCGCCGCAGGCGACGACCTCCTCGACCGGGATGCCGGCCGCCTCGAACGAGTCGATGATCACGCGCGTGCCGAACGCCGTCGCCTCGATCAGCGCGCGGTAGATCTCCGGCGCCGTCGTCGCGAGCGTCATCCCGACGAGCAGCCCGCGCAGGTCGGCATCGACGAGCACGGAGCGGTTGCCGTTCCACCAGTCGAGCGCGAGCAGGCCCGCTCTCGCCCGGCGCTGAGCTTCGCGGCCTCGGCGGCGAGCACCTCGTGCACGTCCGCGCCTTGATAGCGCGGCGGCACCGCGTTCTCGACGAACCAGGCGAAGATGTCGCCGACCGCCGACTGGCCGGCCTCGTAGCCGAACAGACCGGGCACGACGCCGTCCTCGACGACGCCGCACATCCCGTCGACGGTTGCGAGCCGGTCGCCGAGCAGGATGTGGCAGATGCTCGTGCCCATGATCATCACCATCGCGCCCCGGCTCCGTCACCCGCGACGGCCGGCGCCGAGACGTGCGCGTCGACGTTCGCGACCGCGACCGGCGTGCCGCCGGCAGCCCCGTCCAGGCCGCCGCCTGCTCGCTCAGGCCGCCGGCGCGGCCGCCGAGCGAGACGATCGCGCGCGACATCTTCTCGTCGACGACGTGCTCGAAGCGCGGGTCGAGCGCCGCGAAGTAGGCGTCGCGAGGGAAGCCGTCGGCCTTCGACCACATCGCCTTGTAGCCGGCGGTGCAGTTGTTGCGCGTCTCGACGCCCGGTCAGCTGCCAGACGACCCAGTCGGCCGCCTCGATCAGCCGGTCGGCGCGGGCGTAGATCTCGGGCGCCTCGTCGCAGGATCTGCAGCGCCTTCGCGAAGAACCACTCCGAGGAGATCTTGCCGCCGTAGCGCGGCAGCCAGGCCTCGCCGCGCTCGGCCGCGACCTCGTTGATCCGGTCGGCCTCGGGCTGCGCGGCGTGGTGCTTCCAGAGCTTCACCCAGGCATGCGGCTCGCGGCGCAGCTCGGGCACCTCGCGAGAGCGGCGTCCCGTCGGCGAGCGTCGGGCAGCATCGTGCAGGCGGTGAAGTCGATCCCGATGCCGACCACGTCGGTGGGATCGATGCCGGTCGTCGGCGAGGAGCGGCGGGATCGTCCGCTGAAACGCGCGGACGTAGTCGCGCGGGGTCCTGCAGCGCCCAGTCGGGCTCGAGCTCGACGCCGCTCGGTGCCGGCAGCCGCTCGTCGATCACGCCGTTCTCGTACGCGTAGATCCGGGCGCCGCACTCCCTGCCGTCGGCGCAGTCGACGAGCACCGCCCGCGCCGGACTCGGTGCCGAAGTCAACCCCGATCGCGTATTGAGCCATGGCCGGAAGCTACTCCGCGTCCTGCGGCATGACGATCACCTTGTGACCGCTGCGGTCGCTCGTGAGCGCCGCGAAGGCCTGCGTGCCAGCCGTCCAGCCGGTGCACGGACGTGACGAGCGAGTCGAGCTCGACGCTGGCCCGACTCGGCGAGCCGCGATCGCGCGCGGCAGATGGTCCGGCGCGCCATGCGCCGGCACATGCAGCAGCGTCAGCCCCTTGCGGCGCGCGACCGAGGCGGTGAAGCGCGTCCGGTCGCCGTCGGGATGCCGACGAGGACGACCCGGCCGCCCGGCCGCGTCGCCGCGATCGCATCGTCGAGCGCATCGTCGCTCGCCGGCGACCTCGAAGGCGACGTCCACCACGGCGGCCCTCCGTCCCGGCCGGAGCGGCGAGAGGACACCCAGGTCGCGGGCGGCAGGCGATCCGGTGCGGCAGGACGTCCGTCGCGATCACGACCGGGCGCCGACCGCGTGGAGCAGCCTGGACGAGCAGCAGCCCGAGCGGGCCGCAGCCGAACACGCCGGCGGTCGTCCCCGGCCGTGCCTTCGGCCCGAGGTCGAGCGCGTGCAGCGCGACGCCGAGCGGCTCGAGCAGCGGCGCCTCGTCGTCGGAGATGCTCGTCGGGCAGCGCGATAGGCGAGCTGCTCGGGCCAGGTCATCAGGCTGCGCAGCGCGCCGTCGGTGACGCCGTGCCCGGCGAAGCGGACGTTCAGGCAGAGGTGCGTGCGAGGCCACGCATGGCACGCAGCGCAGGCGCCGCACGGCATCGGCGGGGTCGACGGCGACGCGCTCGCCGCTGCGCGGGCCCGGCTCGACCGTCGCGACGAACTCGTGCCCGAGCACGAGCGGCCGCGTCAGCCCGGCGTCGCCGATCGCGCCCTCGGCGAACCAGTGCCGGTCCGAGCCGCAGAGCCCGACCGCGTTCACCGCGCAGCAGCACCTCGCCGGCGGCGGGCTCGGGTCGGGCTTCGTCGTGCAGCCGCAGGTCGCCGACGCCGTGCAGCCGCAGCGCCTTCATCGGCTGGCCGTAGTAGCGGCTCGGCGCCGTGCTTGCGCCGGAAGTGGCGTTCGCGCAGCAGCGCCGGGTCGACCTCCGGCGCGGCCGGGGCGCAAGCGCTCCGTGTGGAGCGCGAGCTCGGCGACCGCCTCGAGCGCGACCGCGTTCTCGACCGCCGTCTCGACGTCGGCGCCCCAGGTGAACGGCCCGTGCGAGCGAACGAGCACCGCCGGGCACCGTCGAGCGGGTCGCCGCCGCTCGCGCTGACCGCCTCGACGATCACCTCGCCGGTCTCGCTCCTCGTACGCGCTCGCCGATCTCGGCTCACGCTGAGCGCGCGCGTGACCGGCACGGTCCCGTCGAAGTGGTCGGCGTGCGTCGTGCCGAAGCACGGGATCTCGCGGCCGGCCTGAGCCCAGGCGGTCGCGAACGGCGAGTGGGTGTGCACGATGCCGCCGACGTCCTGCGAACGCGCCGGTAGAGGACGAGGTGCGTCGGCGCGTCGGAGGACGGCCGCAGGTCGCCGTCCAGCGACGTCGCCGCTCGCGAGATCGACCACCACGATCTGCTCGGCGTCGAGCTCGCTCGTAGGAGACGCCGCTCGGCTTGATCGCCATCACGCCCGCGCCGCGGTCGACGCGCGCTCGCGTTCCCGAACGTGAGCGTGACCAGGCCCGCCTCGACGATCGCGAGGTTCGCGGCCAGGACGCGCTCGCGGAGCTCGGTCGTGCACTCAGAGCCCCTGCGGCGAGGCGGTAGTAGGCCTGGTTCCAGCGCAGCTCGTTGCGCAAGTCGCGCGGTTCGCGTCTGCTCGTCGATCACGACGCAGCTCGATGCCCGGCGATCTCCGCGAGATCCGCGATCGCCTCGATCGCCGAGCGCCGTCGTGAAGACGGTGTGGTGCGAGCCGCCGGCCTCGAGCCAGGCCTCGGCCGCGGTCGCGAAGTCGGGCTGCGGCTCGCCAGACGCGCGCGCGCGACCGGCAGCTTCGGGCAGCGCCTCCGGCGGCGCGATGACGTCGACCTCGTTCGCGACCAGCCGGAAGCGGTCGCCGAGGTCGACCAGCGCAGACGACGACCGCCGGCCCCGGCGCGGCGGTGAAGACGAGCCGGACCGGGTCGTCGCGGCCGCCGATCGAGAGCGGATGGATCTCGCAGGTCGGCCTCCCGGCGGCGATCGACGGGCAGATCTCGAGCATGTGCGCGCCGAGCACCAGCTCGGCCTCCGGGCGGCGAGGTCGTAGGTGTAGTCCTCCATGAACGACGTCCCGCCCGGCAGCCCGCGTCGCCATCACCTTGATGATCCGGACGAGCGCGGCGGCCTTCCAGTCGCCCTCGCGCGCCGAAGCCGTAGCCGTCGGCCATCAGCCGCTGGGCGCGCGATGCCCGGGAGCTGGGCGAGCCCGTGCAGATCCTCGAAGGTGTCGGTGAACGCCCCGAAGCCGCCGCTCGTCGAGGAACGGCGCGCAGGCCGGCCTCGATCCGCGCCGCGTCGACGCAGCGACGCGCGGCGCGCGCCGCCGGCGCGCAGCTCGGGCACGAGCTCGTACTCGCTCCTCGTATGTCGCCGAGCAGCGCGTCGACGACGTCCTGCGGGCACGCCCGCGACGGCGTCGGCGAGGTCGCCGACGCCGTAGCCGTTGACCGAGATGCCGAGCCGGATCTGCGCCTCGACCTTGTCGCCCTCGGTGACGGCGACCTGGCGCATGTTGTCGCCGAAGCGCGCGACGCTGCAGCCGCCGCGCCTCGTGCCAGCCGCAGGCGGCGCGCGACCAGGCGCCGATCCGCTCGACCACCGCCGGGTCGCGCACAGTGCCCGACGACGGTCTTGCCGCCGCAAGCCCATCCGCGTCAGCAGGTAGCCGAACTCGCGGTCGCCGTGCGCCGACTGGTTGAGGTTCATGAAGTCCATGTCGATCTCGCCCCACGGCAGCTCGCGGTTGAACTGCGTGTGCAGGTGAAGCAGCGGCTTCTGCAGCGCCGCGAGCCCGGCGATCCACATCTTGCGCCGGCGAGAACGTGTGCATCCAGGCGATCACGCCCACGCAGCCGTCGTCGGCGTTCGCCGCGAGGACAGAGCGGCGGATCTCCTCCGGCGTCGTCAGCACCGGCTGGTGGACGACCCGGACGGGGATCGCGGCGGCGCCGTCGAGCGCCGCGGCGATCTGCGCGCGTGCGCGTCGACCTGCCGCGATCGCGTCCTCGCCGTAGAGGTGCTGGCTGCCGGCGAGGAACCAGACCGCCCGGCCGCCGAGGGCCTTGTCCGTCAAGCGCCGGCCTCTTCGATCGCGTGCGCCGGTCTCGGGATCGAAGAAGTGAAGTGCCTGCACGTCGACGTTGAACGTCAGCCGCTCGCCCGCAACGACGTGACCGCGAGGGTCGACGCGAGCGACGCCGTTCGCCACCGGCCGTGCCGCTGATCCCCTCGCCGGCCATCAGGTCGGACTCCTGAACCTCGTCGACCGCCAGCTCGTGGGCCATCGCGCCACTGACGGGCGGCGCGTCGGTCGCGAAGTGCACGAGCCGCTCGTTGCCGAGCGCTTCGACGAGCTCGACGTCGACGGCGAGGCAGCATCCCTCGACAGGCGGGGCCCCGTCGGGCACCGTGAGGCTCTCCGGCCTGATCCCGACGATGATCCCGCGCTTGTCGCCGCCTGCCAGCGCAGGCCTACGCCGACAGAGCTCGTCCGGGAGCCGAAGCTCCTGCGAGCCGACCGAGACCGTCACGCTCTCCGCGGGCCCCGAGATCGACGCGTCGTACAGGTTCATCGCCGGCGAGCCCATGAACGAGGCGACGAACACGTTCGCCGGCCGGTCGTAGAGCGTCTGCGGCAGCGCCAGCTGCTGCAGAGCAGCCGTCCTTCAAGACCGCCACGCGGTCGCCCATCGTCATCGCCTCGGTCTGATCGTGCGTGACGTAGAGCGTCGCGACGCCGAGGCGG
Organism: uncultured Actinomycetota bacterium; assembly: GCA_963765345.1. GTDB lineage: Bacteria > Actinomycetota > Thermoleophilia > Gaiellales > Gaiellaceae > PALSA-600. Next base: position 106,110 of record CAVXWI010000022.1, on the reverse strand, counting down.
CGCTGGATCGCGCAGCACCTCGGTCCGCATCTGGACGCGCAGCTGAGCGTCGAGGTTCGAGAGCGGCTCGTCCATCAGGAAGACGCTCGGCTCGCGGATGATCGCCCGCCCCATCGCGACGCGCTGGCGCTGCCCGCCGGAGAGCTGCGCGCGGCTTGTGGTCGAGCCAGTCCGAGAGGCCGAGCAGCTCGGCGGTCGCGTCGACCTTCTCGTCGCGATCTCGCCCTTGCGACAGCTTGCGCACGCGCAGCGAGAAGCCGATGTTCTGGTGCGACGGTCATGTGCGGGTAGAGCGAGTAGTTCTGGAAGACCATCGCGACGTCGCGCTCCTTCGGCGAGAGGTCGTTGACGACGCGGTCGCCGATCCGGATCGTGCCGGCGCTGATGTCCTCGAGCCCGGCCACCATCCGAAGCGCCGTCGTCTTGCCACAGCCCGACGGGCCGACGAGCACCATGAACTCGCCCTCGGCCACCTCGAGGTCGAGCTCGTGGATCGCCTCGAAGCCGTTCGGGTAGATCTTCTGCGCCTGGTCGATCGAGATCGTCGCCATCGTTCAGCCCTTGACCGCTCCGGAGACGAGGCCGCGCACGTAGTAGCGCTGCAGCGCGACGTAGATGATCACGCACGGGATCATCGCGATCACCGCGCCGGCCACGAGGACGCCGAAGTCGATCTGGCCGAAGGTGTCGCTCGACTCGACGTTCGCGAGCGCCACCGGCAGCGTGTAGACCGAGTCCTGTGTCGTGAAGGTCAGGGCTCCGAGGAACTCCGTCCATGAGAAGAGGAACGCGTACAGCACCGTCGTCGCGATCCCTGGGATCACGAGCGGCCGCAGGACGCTCGTGAGCGTCATCATCACGGAGGCGCCGTCTACCTTGGCCGCGTCGGTGATCTCGTTCGGAATCTGCAGGAACGTGTTCCGCATCAGGTACGTCCCGAACGGGAGGTTGAACGCCGTGTAGAAGAGCGCGAGGCCGACGAGGCTGTTCAGCAGACCGAAGTCGTGGAGCTCGAGGAAGAGCGGCGTCAGCACCGCCTGGAAGGGGACGAGGAACGCGAGCAGCACGAGCGCGAACGCGAGACCCGAGAAGCGGAACTTGAAGCGGCCGAAGCCGTAGCCGGCGAGCGTCGCAACGACCGCGGTCAGGATCGCGGTCGAGGTCGCCACGATCAAGCTGTTGACGACGTTGTGCAGGATGTGGTCGCCGCTCAGAAGCTGCGTGTAGTTGTGGATCCCGAGGTGCTCGAAGCTCTTCAGCGACGGCCGCTCGATGATCGCCCCGGGCGCCTGGAACGAGCGCAGGACCTCCCAGAGCAGGGGCGCCACGAAGATCGCGCTGATCACGCATCCGGCGAGGATGTAGAGCGCGCGTCCCGGACGGCTCGCGTGAGCGCCTGCGCCGCCGACGAGCGGATCGCTCGCTCAGACATCGTCGCTCCGCAGGAAGCGGATCTGGACGAAGGTGATGAAGCCGACGACGAGCACGACGACGATCGACATCGCGCTCGCCGTGCCGACGTTGAACGAGGAGTTGAAGGTCTCGTAGATCTGCATGACGACGCTCTGGGTGCTCGAGCCCGGGCCGCCGTCGGTGATGATGAAGAACTGGTTGAAGGCGAGGAGCGATCCGACGACCGAGATCACGAGGCTGAGCGCGATCGAGCGGCGCAGCAGCGGGATCGTGATCATCCGCTCCTGCTGCCACCACGAGGCGCCGTCGACGTCGGCCGACTCGTAGAGCTGCTCAGGGATGCTCTGCATCCCGGCCATCAGCAGCATCATGGTCAGGCCCGAGGCGAACCAGATCACGAAGATGCAGATCGCCGTCAGCGCGAGGTTCGTGTCCGCCGTCCAGGGCGTGTTGATGCCCTCGATACCGAGATGCGAGAGGATCACGTTGACCGTCCCGAAGCCGGGCTGCAGCTCGACCTCCAGCAGGAAGCTCAACGTGGTCAGCCCGATGATGAACGGCAGGAAGAAGCAGGTGCGGAAGAACGTCGAGCCGATCCGGTTGGAGCGCACGAAGACCGCGAGCGCGTAGCCGACGACGAGGATCGGCGGGGTCACGATCGCGGTGTACTTGAGCGTGAACCAGATCGAGTCGGTGAATGTCGAGTTGTGCAGGATCGACCGGTAGTTCGCGAGCCCGACGTAGTGGTACGGGCCGACGAGCGGCCAGTTCGTGAAAGAGATGTAGACGCCGTAGGCGAGCGGGTAGAGGATGAAGACGCCGACGACCGCGAGCGCCGGTGCGATCAGCGCCCAGCCCGCCCGCGCCTCCCGCCGGGCGCGAGCCGCGCGAGCGGGGCGGCGCCTTCAGCCGGCGCGATTCCGCAACAGGCTTCGCGACCGCCGCCGCCTGCGCTGCTCACCGGCTCACCTCCGATCCGTGATCTCGGTCTCGCAGGTCGACGGATGCGTGAGGCTCATCGTTCAAGCGTAGAAAAGCGGCGGCTGGAAAGAAAGCGCCACGGCCCCGTGCGACTCGGGGCCGTGGCGCAGTGTGAATCAGGACGTGACCGAGTTGAGCGTCGACTGTATGCCGCTCTGCCCGATCTTCAGGGCATTTGGAACGTTGTTGCTGTACACCGCTTCGTCGAACATCTTCAGCCACGGAGAACCCGGCTCGTTGAACACCTGGTCGTAGGCGAGCGTGTACTCGACCGAGCCGTGGCTGAGCGTGCGGATCGGCACGGCGTCGAACGGGTACTTGGCGAGGAACGACGGGGTCAGGATGTCGTTCCGCACCGGCGAGTCGCCGAGACCCGGGTACTGCGTCTGCTGCTGCTTCTGCAGGAACCACTGCACGACTTCCCAGGCGCCGGAGGCATTCTTCGGCCTTCGCCGGGATGACGAAGTCGTCACCGCCGTCGAAGGTGCTGCCGGGGCCGCCGCTCATCCCCGGAAGCGGCGCGTCGGCGAAGTCGCTCGTCGGCAGGCCTTCCTTCTCGAACGTGTTGAAGAACCCGTAGTCGCCCGGGAGCATGCCGATGTTGCCCTTGCCGAAGTCCTGTCCCCACGTGCGTGCCGTTCTGGGTCTGCGAGTCGGCCGGAGCCTCCTTGTTGGCCCAGATCTGCGCGTAGGTGGAGAGCAGAGCCTGCGAGCGGCTTGTTGTTCTCGATGTTCGCCGTCTGCTTGCCGAGCGGGCCGAGCAGCAGGTGCTGGCCGCTCCCCCAGATGTCGGGCAGCATCACGAAGCCGAGGCAGCCCTGGCAGTCGCCGGCGAACGAGAGCCCGTAGACCGGATTGCTGGGCGTGCTGAGGGCAGTGATCTTCTTGGCGTCGGCCGCCATCTGCGGCGAACGTCGTCGGCGGGCCGCTGATCCCGGCCTCCTTGAACAGCTTCTTGTTCCACCAGAGCACCGAGAGGTCGGCGAGGTAGGGAACGCCGTAGTACTCGCTCCCGATCGACGCGAGCTTCAGGTGACCCGGGCTGAGCGCCGACTTGAACGGCAGCGCGTTGACGTACTGCGTGATGTTGAGCAGCGCGCCCTCGTGCTCGAACTCAGGCACGTCGATGTCGTTCAGTCCGACGAGGTCCGGCGGATCGCCCGCGCGGATCGCCGCGGCGAGCTGGCTGGTGTCGTCGTTGGGCGACGTCAGGTGCAGGACGATCTTCAGGTTGGGGTGCGAGGCGTTGAACTCCTTGACGAGGGCATTCGGCACGGACGAGGTCGCATCCCTCGCCCAGAACTGAACGGTGCCCGTCGCGTTCACGCCAAACGGCGACGACGCCTTTTGCGACGCCGCCGCGATCGACGCGAGCCCCAGCACGACTCCGGCGACGACAACCACAACCGCCGGCCTCACATACTTTCGCGCCATTACGAGCCTCCTTCTTGCTAACTGAGACGAAACACCTATGTGACGTTCAGGACTCGCGAACGATGGGAAGTTCTCCAGCTCGGCGTTCGCTAGATTGTTTTGCTCTTTGGCTGTACCATCACGTTCGAAGCGCTTCGCGAAGCGCTTCGAACGTAACATGTCGCACACACCGAGTCAAGCCGGAGCGACGTCTCCCGCCCCACGATCCGGCTGCCCACGCCTTGCGCACCACCAGGAGCACGATGGACCGAAAGAAACCCGCAACGATGGCCGAGATCGCGACCCGTGCAGGCGTCGCGCTCAGCACCGTCTCCTACGTCCTCAGCGGCAAGCGGCCGGTGTCGCCCGAGATGCGCGAGCGCGTGATGGCGGCGATCGAGGAGCTCGACTACAGGCCGCACGGGCCGGCGCGCGCGCTCGCCAGCGGCACCTCGCACACGATCGCGCTCTTTCTGCCGTCGCCCCAGTGGGATCTCGTCCCGGTCCAGCAGATGTTCGTCGCCGGCGCGACGCAGGCAACGAGCGCGTCCGATTACGCGCTGCTGCTCTCGACGCTTCCTGCGGAGCCCGGACGAGATCGTGCGCCTGCTCGCGAGCGGCCGCGCCGACGGCGCCATCGTGATGGAGACGCTCGCCGACGACCCCCGCATCGACGCCCTCCGGGCGAGCGGACAGACGATTCGCGGTGATCGGCCGCACGGCGGACACGACCGGCCTCGACTTCGTCGACCTCGACTTCGGCGAGGGCGTGCGCAAGAGCCTCGCCCACCTCGCGGAGCTCGGACACCGCACCGTCGCGCTCTTCAACTTCCCGCCCGACCAGCTCGAAGCCGGCTACAACTCCGCGCTGATCGCGCGGCGAGCGTTCGAGGAGGCGACCGCCGAGCTCGGCATCCGCGGCATCGACCTTCCCTGCCCCCACCCCGCGGCCGAGGCGTTCGGCGTGGCGCACCGCCCTCCTTCGCTCGGAGCCCGAGTGCACGGCGGCGATCACGACCGGGTGGCAGTTCACGGGCCTGCTCACGGCCCTGCGCGAGGCCGGCATGCACGTCCCCGACGACTTCTCGATCGTCTCGGTGATCGCGGCCCCGTTCGCGGAGATGCTCACGCCCGCGCTGACCGGGATCGAGTGGCCGGCGTTCGAGGCAGGCAGGCTCGCGGCCGAGATGCTGATCGACCGGCTCAAAGGCGACACGTCACCGCCGCGTCAGCTCCTGGTCGGCGGCGACCTCGTTGTTCGCGACTCGACCGGGCCGGCACGCCGAGCCGACCGCCCGCGGAGCTTCGGCTCCAGCTCGTCTTCGACCCGCGGAAGGAGAAAACGCCGCAGTGACCGCAGGCCCTGTCATGCCCATCTCCCAGCGGCTGCTGAGGCTGCAGCCGATCGCCGAGGGAACCGTCGAGATCGACGGCGGCTTCTGGGGCTCCCGGCGCCTCCGCAACCGCGAGGTGACGATCCCATACGGAATGCGGATGCTTGAAGAGAGCGGCACGCTCGAGAACTTCCGGATCGCGGCGGGCACCTCGAAGGCGCGACTACGAGCTTCCGCTCTTCCGCGACTCCGATCTCTACAAGGTGCTCGAAGCCATCGCCTGGGAGCGCGCCCACGGCCCTGTGCCCGAGCAGGACGCCTTCCTGCGCTCGGGAGCCGAGCTGATCGAGGCGGCCCAGGAGGCCGACGGTTACGTCAACACCTACGTTCAGGTGGTGAACCCGGGGCGGCGCTTCGCCGACCCGGCAATGGGACACGAGCTCTACTGCGCCGGCCATCTGACCCAGGCTGCCGTCGCGGATATGCGGACGGCGGCGCCGACAGCGCGCTCGGGCGCGTCGCGAGCCGGTTCGCGTCGTTCCTCGTCGAGCAGCTCCCGGCGACGTTCGTGCCCGGGCATCCCGAGATCGAGACCGCGCTCGCCGAGCTCTACCGGTCGACCGGCGACGAGCGGTTCCTCGCGCTGGCAGCCGACCTGATCGGCCGGCGGGGACACAGCTCGCTCCACTGGCACAGCTTCTCGCCGTCCTATTTCCAGGACGACGTGCCGTTCGACCAGGCGATGACGATCCGCGGACACGCCGTCCGTGCGCTCTACCTGCTCGCCGGGGCGACGGACGTCTACACCGAGACCGGCCGCGAAGCGCTGCTCACGCCGATCCTCGCCCAGTGGGAGGACATGGTCTCGGGGAAGACGTACCTCACCGGCGGAATCGGGTCGAGGCACGACGGCGAGTCGTTCGGCGACCCCTACGAGCTTCCGCCCGACCGCGCCTACTGCGAGACCTGCGCGGCGGTCGCGTCGATCATGTGGAACTGGCGCCTGCTTCTGCTCACGGGAGAGGCGCGCTACGCCGACCTGCTCGAGCGGACGCTCTACAACGGCTTCCTCTCCGGACTCGGGCTCGACGGCACGAGCTTCTTCTACGTCAATCCCCTGCAATCGCGCGAGCCCGCGACGAGGCGCGCCTGGTACAACTGCGCCTGCTGCCCGCCCAACGTCATGCGGCTGCTGGCGACCCTCGAGCACTACACGACGACCCGCACCGACGCGGGCGTGCAGATCCATCAGTACATGCCCGGCCGGATCAGCGACGGCGGCTTCGCGCTCGAGATCGAGACGGGCTATCCGTACGAAGGCGCGGTCGCGATTCGGGTCGGCCGGCACGCCGGGTGGGTCGCGTGAGGTTTCGCTGCGCGTCCCGAGCTGGGCGGTCGACGCGTCGTGCACGGTCAACGGTCGAGCAGTCGCGGCCGACCCGAGCGACGGTTACCTGCGTCATCGAGCACGAATGGCAGGCCGGCGACGAGATCGTGCTCGAGCTGCCGCTTCGCGCGCGGGTCGTCGACGCGGCCAACGAGATCGACGCGGTGCGCGGCTGCGTCGCCTTCGAGCGCGGCCCGCTCGTCTACTGCGTCGAGGGCATGGATCTCCCGGCCGGCGTCAATCTGGACGCGGTCTCGGTTGACGCCTCGACAGCGCCGGCCGACCGGCACGGCTTCGACGTCTCGGGCCACCCGGTGGTTGCGCTCAGCCTCAAGGGCCAGGCGGACGACGTCCCGCCGCCACACGGCTGGCCCTACCCCGAGCTGAACGGCGACCGTACGTCGCCGAGCCGCTCACTCGAGCTGAGCGCGACGCCGTACTACTCCTGGGGGAACCGCGGCGCAACCTCGATGCGCGTCTGGGTTCCGCGCAGCGCTCGCTAGCCACTCGCCGTGAAGGTCGCCGTGACAGGGGGCAGCGGCAAGGCCGGCCGCGCGATCGTCCGGGGCCTGCTCGAGCGCGGCCACGACGTGTTGAACGTCGACCTGAAGCCGTCCGCGGAGTCGAGCACTCCCGATTCCCCTGCGCCCTTTATGTACGCCGACCTGACCGACTTCGGCCAGACGATCGAGGCGATCTCCGGCGGGGACCGCCTGCCAGGGATCGAAGCCGTCGTCCATCTCGCCGCGATCCCCTCCCCGGTCCATGCCACCGCGGATCTTGTCTTCCGGACGAACATCACGTCCACCCACACCGTGTTCGCCGCCGCGACCCGCCTCGGTCTCGACCGGGTCGTCTGGGCCTCGAGCGAGACGACGCTCGGGCTTCCCTTCGACCGGCCGCCCGACTACGCGCCGATCGACGAGGAGCACGAGCTGCGACCCGAGAGCTCCTACGCGCTCTCGAAGGTGCTCGGCGAGGAGATGGCGCGCCAGTTCAACCGGCGCAGTGGCATCACGTTCGTCGGGCTGCGGTACTCGAACATCATGGAGCGCGCCGACTACGAGCGCTTCCCGTCCTTCTGGGACGACCCGAGCCTGCGCAAGTGGAACCTCTGGAGCTATGTGGACGAAAGCCACGTAGCGGACGCGACGTGCCGCGCGCTCGAGGCGGAGGTCGCCGGCGCCGACTCGTTCATCATCGCGGCGGCCGACTCGGTGATGCAGCGCCCGAGCGGCGAGCTGATGGCCGAGGTCTACCCCGGCGTCCCAGTGCGCAGGGAGCTCGGCGAGCACGAGACACTGCTCGCGATTGACAAGGCGCGGAACGTGCTCGGATACAACCCCGTCTTCACCTGGCGCGATGTCCTCTAGCACGCTCCCCCACCGGCCGCTCGGCAAGACCGGCCTCGACGTCTCGACGCTCGGCTACGGGGCATGGGGCATCGGTGGCACCGGCTGGGTCGGCGCCGCCGACTCCGAATCGATCAACGCCCTGCGACGCTCCTTCGAGCTGGGAGTCGATTTCGTCGACACGGCGCTCGGCTACGGCGCCGGCCACAGCGAGACGCTCGTGGGCGAGGCCGTGCGCGCCGCGGCGGGGACGATCATGGTTGCGACAAAGGTGCCGCCGCAAAACCAGCAGTGGCCCGCGCGGCCCGGAGTGCATGCCGACGAGGCGTTCCCGGCCGACTGGGTGGTGTCCTGCACCGAGCGAAGCCTTCGCAACCTCGGCCTCGCCACGATCGACGTCCAGCAATTCCACGTCTGGTCGCCGGAGTGGCTCGAACAGGGAGACTGGCTCGAAGCGATCGAGCAGCTGAAGCGCGACGGCAAGATCCGCTTCTTCGGGGTGTCGATCAACGATCACAGCCCTGCGAGCGCCATCGGACTCGTCGAGTCGGGCCACGTGGACACGGTTCAGGTGATCTACAACATTTTCGACCAGAGCCCCGAGGACGAGCTCTTTGCCGCGGTTCGCACGGCCGGCGTCGGCGTGGTCGCCCGGGTGCCGTTCGATGAGGGGGCGCTCACCGGCTCTGTGCGCCCGGACACCGTCTTTCCGCAGGGCGACTTCCGCAACACGTACTTCGGCGGCGACCGCAAGACGGAGGTGTGGCGGCGCGCCCAGGCGATCGTGGCCGACCTGGAAGTCCCCGTCGAGCGGCTCCCCGAGGTCGCGCTGCGCTTTTGCATCAGTGACGGGGCGGTCAGCACGGTGATACCTGGCATGCGCTCGGTCGGAAACGTCGAGAAGAATGCAGCTGCCGTGGCGTCAGGCCCGCTGGACGCGCAGCAGCTCGACGGGCTGCGCCGCCACCGCTGGGTCAGGAACTACTACGCGAGCGCAAGCGACGATTGAACGTGGTGACGGCTGGTTCCCGGTCGCCGCTCACTTCCGCCGTGCGATTCCAGAGCGCCAACCGTCATCTGGGGAGCATCAGGGTCAGCCCAGGTCAAATCCCCGACAGATGATGGGACGTAGCGGGCTGTGGGACAAGGTCACGCTCCCGCCATTCACCGTTCAGCACCATTCGCCAACCATCGGCGCAGCTCACCCTGTCGCTCAGGATGTATTCCGGAACGCTCAGGCAGCCAAGCGTCCGAGGCGACGGCACGGCGGCGAGCAGACATGAACGGCCTGGAGGTCGTCCTCGCGGAGGCCACTGTCGCCGCTCAGCATATTGAGCACGATGCGCGTCCTCTCTGAAAGCAGCGAGGAGGAGATGGTCGCCTGCTTCCTTCGAGGCGAACTGTCGAGCGAGAGATTCGGGGACGGGATTCGGCAAGCGCTCGTCGCCTGCGGCGAAGCCGAAGAACTTCTGATTCACCCGAACCTGCTCGACGACAAGGAGAACCATACGCGGCGAGCGCTTCTTGCGCTAACGCGCGGCTACGGTGGGGATCGCGAGCTTTTCACCGACTTTCCGCCTCGCGTCCGCTGGGTATGGGCGCGACTTACTCCGAGCGAGCTGGCACGAGCGCGCTACATCGAATACTCGTACTGGCGTGAGCTTTCGGGCGGAAGTCGTCTCCCGAGAGATGCGGCCAAGCGCATTAAGGACGGCGTTCGGGCTTACGATGTCTCGAACCAGCGCTTCCTGAAGGCCGCTCGCGCGCTCGCGCAGGGCGACCGTTTCCCGGCCCTCATCCTGGCCGGACCGTGCCGCGACAACCTCGTCTGTTTGGAGGGGAACCTTCGGCTGACCGCCTATGCCTTAGCGGAATTTCCGCACGACGTCGAATGTCTTGTCGGCACCGCCCGAACCATGGGACGCTGGGCCCACTGACGATGACGCTGCCTCGTCGACGACGACGTCCGGGTCACGTCCCACCTATGGTTTCCAGCCGTTGATCTTGCCGGTCAGGAGCTCCGCAGGTGCTGCTGACGACCGGCCGCACTCGCCAGCACCAGCTCCCCATGGCGTGGGTCTTCTGGGCCCCACTACGATCCTCTGTCATCGGTGCTCGCTCCTTGCCGCCGGCCCCTCAGCCGGCAGTGGTCAGGCCACACCGCCTACACAAGGTTCCCAGTGTCAGTCTGAGCGGGTCTTGCGGGTTCGCTCCACATTGTTATGTGCCTTCGTGGCTGGTGTCCGTTGTGGCGGCCCGCGAGACGATGCCGGACCGGCCGCCGTGGCTTGAGAGGAGCGTGGCTTCGCCCCTACTGGGATATGCCCGCCGGCCGGCCCGGCGTTATCTCCCCGTCGAGTGAAGGAGACAGTGGGCATGGTGACAATCGGGATCGACGCGCACAAGCGCAGCCACACGGTCGTGATCGTCGACGAGCAAGGGCGTCAGCTCGCAGCGAAGACGGTCGGCACGACGTCGGCTGACCATCTCGAACTCGTTGCGTGGGCCGCTCGTTTCTTTGAGCGGCTCTGGGCGGTCGAGGACTGCCGGCATCTCTCTGGTCGTCTGGAGCGTGACCTGCTCGCCGCCGGCGAACGGATCGTCAGGGTGCCGCCGAAGCTGATGGTGAATGTGCGCACCGCGGCCCGCTCGTTCGGTAAGAGCGATCCGATCGACGCGCTTGCCGTTGCCCGCGCCGCGTTGCGTGAGACGGATCTGCCGGTCGCCAAGCTCGACGGGTCAGAGCGCGAAGTGCGGCTGCTTGTCGATCATCGCGAGGATCTGGTCGGCGAGCGAACCCGCATGATCAGCCGTCTCCGCTGGCATCTGCATGAACTCGATCCGGGTAACGAACCCGCCCTCAGGACGCTGAACCATCTCCGCAACCTCGACAGGCTCGCCGAGCGTCTCGCTGGCCTCGAGGGAACCGTGGCCCGGATCGCACGCGAGCTTGTCGATCGCTGTCGCGCCCTGACAATCGAGATCAACCAGCTCGAGCGTGAGATCAGCGAGCTCGTCGCGACGCTCGCTCCTGCGCTGCTCGCTGTCTGTGGCTGCGGCGCGCTCACGGCAGCGAAGATCCTCGCCGAGACTGCTGGCGTCGAACGCTTCAAGAGCCCCGACGCCTACGCCCGATACAACGGCAGCGCGCCGCTGCCGGTCTGGTCATCGAACCGATCCCGCCACCGACTCAGCCGAAGCGGCAACCGGCAAACTCAACGCCGCCCTCCACCGCATTGCGATCACCCAGGCCCGCCTCCACCCAGGAGCCCACGCCCTCCTCGCACGCAGACGCGCCAACGGAGACGGCGGCCTCGAAGTGCTCCGCGTGCTCAAACGCCGCCTCTCAGACGTCGTCTACCGCGCGCTCCTCCCCGACGCGCGCACCGCCATGGCCACCGTCACTTGACAGAGGAGCAAGCGACAGACCAGCGCGTGGGTGGGCGCGGGTATTGGGTTGCCGGGCGTGGACGGCGGCAGGTCGGGTCTCCCACGACGTCCCGCGCCGCCGGTGTCAAAGATGCAGCATCGCCGCGAGTCCTCACGCTACGGTCTGTTTCTCGCTACCAACGATCTGGCGAGCAAGGAAGATCACATGGCTCGGGTGGCAATATGACGGACTGGGCGACATGGGCTGAGGCAGGAACGGCGCTCGGCACCCTCGTGCTCGCCGGCGCCACCTTCGCTTCGGTTCGATCCTCGTCGAGGGCGGCACGCATTGCCGAGCGTGCGCTTCTTGCGTCGCAACGGCCGGTGCTCGTTCCCTCCGGCCCCAACGATCCAGAAAGTCAGGTGCAGTTCGCGGACGGGAAGGTCTTTCCGCTACCAGGCGCCAGGCCGCTCGTCGAACGATCCGCCGGGATCGTCTACCTGGCTGTCTCCTTCGAGCAATCTCGGATCGGGAGTCGCGGTCCTGCGTGCCTACCATCTCGAGGCCGAACCGGCCGAGCGCATCGCACGGGACCCGCAGGGGGCGGCCCGTCATCGGCGGGGCGACGTGCCGCCGAACCTGGCGTCGTTCACAGCGCAGCAGCGAGACCTGCTCATCAGTCCCGGCCGACCTGGGTTTTGGCAAGCCGCGCTGCGCGACTCCGCTGCGCCCCTCTTTGCGGCGACGGCCCGGGCGCTCGACACCTGCGGGCGGATCACTCTGGACATCCTCTACGGTGACCAGGAAGGCGGTCAACCGACGATCACCCGGCTCGTGCTACTCCCCGACGATACCGACGGTTGGCGCTGTGACGCCACGCGGTACTGGAGTCTCGGGACTGCCACAAGCGAGCTCCGCGACCTCGGATTTTCATGAAAGCCGTCACAATTTCTCGCGCGAGAAGAGAGATGATCGATGCGTTCGACGCGACCCTTTCTGGACCAGATCGGGCGCAAGCCGCTACGCGGTCATCGTTCCACTGGCCATCGCGATGGGAATACAGAACGCGACCGCGAGAAGGCTCGCCGTCGCCGATCTCACCACGACCGTGCTGACCCCAGACTCTGACAGGTATCGCAGCCGATGGGGCGATCGCCGGCGGACAGGGCTCGAGGGTCGGTCGTCGACCGCTCTCAGTCGCCGCGATGTTGCTTGGTGCCCTGATCGGGGGGTGCTTGTCTTGCAAGTCGACAACGCCGCGCCGCTCGCTCTGGCGACAGCACTCCTCGCGATCGTCTCGTTCTCCACCTACCGTGCAGCTCGGTCGTCGCCGGCGTGGGCGAACGCTTAGTCGATCTCGCGGATTCGGTGTCGGGCGGGTTCGGTTGCCGTCTCGGCCGATAGAGGTCCGCGCGACAGGCCGTCTCGCGCTGGAACACCTCCCGAGGCGAGCCGGTTGCGAACGTCTGGAGTTGGACGTTGGCGATTAAGCCATTCACGCTCACGCTAGGCCCGCCCGTAGCAGCGATCGCGGCCGGTAACACAGCGGTGGTAAAACCCTCCGAGGTGTCTCCGAGGCGACCGCCGCGGTCGTGGCCGAGATGATCCCAAAGTTCCTCGACCCGGACGCCGTCGCCGTCGCCACGGTGGTATCCCGGAGACGTCAGCCCTACTCGACCAGCACTGGGACCTCATCTTCTTCACCGGGAGCCCGGCCATCGGGAAGATCATCCATCAGGCGGCCGCGAAGCATTTGACCCCCACCGGTGCTCGAAATCGACTCGGTCGAGAAAGTGATCGACTGGGTCAACGAGCGGCCCGACCCGCTCGGACTGTACGTCTTCAGCGAAGACGAGTCGGTCGCCGAGAGCATCCTCGAGCGGACAAGCTCCGGCGACGCCTGCGTCAACGACTGCTCCGTCCACCCGCTGATAGAACAGCTGCCATTCGGCGGCGTCGGGAGTACCACGGCCACTGGGGATTCGAGGCCTTCACGAACGCCCGCGGCGTCCTCTACCACAGCGCCCTGATCGACCCCGGAGTCAAGTACGCGCCGTACGCCGAGCACCAAACGGAGCGCAAGGTCATGTCAAAGCTGCTCTGAGCTGAAGTGCGATTCAAGACAGAGGACGCATCGAGGCGAAGGAGGCGCTCCCCGGCTACTGCCTCATTGACGTCAACACACTCGAAGAACTACCACGACACGCTGATTGAAGTGGCCGCCGACTGTCCATCGACCGAAGCTCAGGTACCACACGCACGAGGTGCCAAGAAGACCAAAGCGGTGATTTGAGTACGAGCTACTCAGTGAGCATCCGTACACCTACACAGAAGGTTGCCTTTCAGGTCTACGCCGTCGTGCATGACATCCCGAGGGCGACCTGGCCGACAGAACGGAAGAACTTCTTGAGCAAGAGTCGCCCGCACCTTCGCATGTCGCCACTTGCCAAGCGCTACGGCTGGGGCATCCACAACAACGCCGACGGCAAAATCGCGCTGATCGCTATTGAGTCCTCCGCCTACAAGCAACTCCTCGACGAACCGGACACCACCAAGATCAAGGCGTTTCGCACCAGCCGAGCGTCATAGCACGCCCCGCGCTGCCGAGGTCAAGGACGGCTTTCGCTCCACCAACCGCTCCGTGCGACCTACCGCCAGCACAAACTGCCTTGCCATGCGGCAGCATTGTCGGCTGCGCGAGAGTGCTTAGGTCTGGTTATTGGCTCACCCCCAGACGGCCGCTGCCGCTGCGGGCGGAGCTAGCCCGAGCCGACGCGGGCAGGCGAGTTCTTTGCGGTGCTTTCTCGGCTCAGAGGGGGCGGCTGGTTCCTTGACTCGCGACGGCGGGGAGCAGTGCGTGGACGCTGGCTGAGATCGGAATGCCCGTGCGGAGGCCGGGTGAGGCAACGGGCTCGCCGAAGGAGGTGATGATCGGGATCTCGCCGGCCCAGACGTCGATGGCGGCGTCTTCGCTATCGTCGTCGTCGGGCGGGCCGTAGCGGACTTTCGCCGATACGTGATCGATAGGCATCGCCAGGATCGCGGTCGCCTTCAGCTCCTTGGCGTTGGGCGGCCGGACCTCGTCGAAGCGGCCGGGGATGATCTTGTTCGTGAACGCCGCCAACGCTGCGAGACGCTTATCTGCATCTTCGATCGGCTCGAAGCAGCCGAAGGCGATCACCGATTCGTAGTTGGCGGTGTGCTCGAACACCGAGCGTGCCAGAACGATTCCCTGCATCAGGGTGACGGTGACACAGACTTGCTGACCGGTGGCCAGCAGCCGCATCATCCTGCTGGCGCGCGAGCCGTGGATGGAGAGCTTGTCGCCGAGGCGCGCGAAGAGCATGGGGATGCAGACCGCCTCACCGCGGTCGACGAACGCGACGTGGGCGACAAGCGCACGGTCGAGGATCGCCTCGACCGTCGCGCGTTCGTAGCGGCCCTTCTTTGGGTTACGCCGCACACGGATCCGATCGGGCGGTCTGCTCGGCCGGCCCTTCGACTCCCTCTCTGTCGCTTCGTGATTGGTCATTCGGCGTCCTTTGGTCTCGTCTCCTCGGGCACTGGCCGTCATGAGGGATTGGCTGTCGTATTCGTCGTGGCGGTTCAACCACGTTTGGAAGCCCTCTCCCTCGTCCCGGCCAGTCGGCACCCGGTCGAGGATCGGGTAGTAGCTCATCAGGAACTCGACGCCGCGCCCGCCGGTCGAGTAGGTCAGGTACACGTTCTCGGCCTCCCGGGCGAACGTGACGAAGGAAAAGCCCTCGGACAGATAGCTGACGAGGTCGACGCCGCATGCTTGGGCGTTGTGCGCGGCGATCGGGGGCAACTGATCGGCTATCGGGTCGAGCCACGCGCGGGTGGCCTCCTTGCTCGCGGAGCCGCCGAAGTCGATGCTGAAGTCGCTCTCTTGGCTCGATGCCCAGTTGAAGCTCCAACCCATCCGTTGCCGGTACGCAAGCAGCTTCTGGAGCGGCGCGCGCGAGACGCAGATCATCGTCACGTCGCGCGCCTTGAGATGCGGGACGAGGGGATCGAAGCAGTCAGCGATCGACGAGTTGGTCGGGCATCCCGCCGCGTACTCCGGGCCGAACATGAAGTGATAGACCGTCAGCTGGGACCGACCGTCGAACAACTCGGCCAGGCTCTTAGGGCCCGCTTCGGTCTGAAGCGTGTACTGCTTATCGACCACGACCCAGGGCAGCTTCCGCCGCTCTGCGGCAAGCTCGTCCTCGAGCCGCGTCAGTTCCTTCTCGCGCGTGAGCAGCTGTGCCCTGGCGGCGTCCCATTGCTCTCGGTTGGTGATTTGCCCTGGCATCGTCATCGCCCTCCGGTGATGCTGAGGTTGTCGGAACGCCCGGCCGCAATCGCGTCACCCTGGTGGGCATGTGCCTTCTCGCGAACCCGCAGCGCGTCGAGCTCCGCCTGCCAGACGGCGCGGTCGACGACCATGGGAACGCCCGGCAGGTCGGTCGCCGTAGCGGCGCCGGCAGAGCTGCTCGAGTTCGTCGACGGATCGATCATGGTTTACCTCCTTCGCTCCATGCACCTGCTCGTGAGGATGGGTTACCGTTTCTCCAAGCGATAGTCTGTGCCGCAGTTGGCCTTATTGCCAGAGCCACGGAGCAAGCTTTTTGATGAGGCCAGCCTGTGGGCGCTGGAGCGGCGCCCTGGCGAGTCGCTACGCGTGTGGCTCGAGCGCATACTGCGCGATTCGATCAATGAAGGATCACTACGAGCCGGGGCAAGGGCCTTTCGGCGCTCTGTCTCGAATCGCAAATGGGTCCAACATGAGGTGCCTCATAAGGCAACCCAAATAAGTGGTTTGGAGCTGTTTAAGGCCCATACGGGATTCGAACCCGTGCCGCCGCCGTGAGAGGGCGGAAAGCACCGCCTTGTTTGCAGGCATTTTTGTTCGACCGAAACTGCGTGGTCAAATCCTGGCCAAAGAGCCCGCTCCCGGAGACGGCAAAAGGCACGAGGGGTACTTGGCTGGTACCAGTGACCCCCGAGCTTGTCGATTCGGAGCAGCGTTCGGGTCCGTTCGCTCAGGTGCGCGCAAACGGCACGGTTGAGCCGAATCCTTCGCTCGACCGAACGGCTGAGCGAACGCGAACGAACCCTGAACCTTGCCATTCTTGCCACAGTGCTCCAACGTTCGTGGCGCCGAGACCAGAGGCCACAACCGTCTCCTCCGGACGACGACGGAGGTCACAGGCACCATGCTCGCGCTAACTCGGAAGGGTCGGGAGTCGTCTGCTTCTGGAGAAGATGGCCCGCAAGATCCTCTCCGACTCCATGTTCGACCTGGACGGCAGACCTCGCTGCGAGGACTGCGCCGCCCACGACTCGAGTGCCGAGGGCCATGCGACCAACAGGCTTCTTACGCTCGTCTACCAGCTTGCAGGCTACGCCCCGACACCGCGATATCTCGACGCGCAGCACGGCGGCATCCCGGAGGAGCTGAACCTCAGGGCTGCCTACTACGCCGCCTACCATGCACGCGCGCATGTGTCGTACGCCGAGCTCGACCTGGAAGAAACAGCCGGCAAGTAGCCGCTGGTCGAGGAAGTTACCGCTCGACGCCCACAGCGAGCAAGAACCTGCGATCGACCAGCGCGCGGTCAGGGGACCGGCAACAAAATGCGATCACCGGAGTCGGCGTCGAAGAACTGCATCGAGTTGCCTTTGACGCGCAGGTGGACAAGGTCACCGTTGCCCGGAAGGTCATGCGGCTCGAGGCGCGCAATCACGGGGGCGATCTTCTCGACGCTCGAGCTCGCACCGCCGTCCTCGACCAGGTGCGCATGCACGAAGGCTTCCGGGCCGAGCTCCTCGACAAGGCTCACCCTCGCCACGATTCCGTCCGAGGAAGCTGACAGCTCGAGCGACTCCGGCCGAAGTCCCACGGTGACCACGGCTCCCAGAGGTGCCGGCAGACCGTCGGAAACCGGAATCACCATCGATCCGACTCTCACGCCGCCGGCTTCCACGGTTCCGTCGACGAGATTCATCGGCGGCGACCCCACGAAGCCGGCCACGAAGGCGTTGGCGGGCTGCGCATAGATCACACGCGGTGTGTCGCATTGCTGAAGAACTCCGTCCTTCATGACGGCGACACGGTCTCCCATCGTCATCGCCTCGACCTGGTCGTGAGTGACATAGAGCGTGGTGACGCCGAGCTTTCGCTGAAGCGCGGCGATTTCGGCTCTGGTGGCGACGCGCAGTTTTGCGTCGAGGTTCGAGAGCGGCTCGTCCATCAGGAATACACGCGGCTTCCGGACGATCGCGCGACCCATCGCGACCCGCTGACGCTGACCGCCGGACAGCTGGCGCGGCTTGCGCTCGAGGTAGTCCTCGATCTCGAGGATCTTCGCGGTCGCCAGAACGCGCTCGTCGATCTCTGCCCTCGGCACCTTCGCCATCCTCAGCGAGAACGCCATGTTCTGGGCCACGTTCATGTGCGGGTACAGGGCGTAGTTCTGGAAGACCATCGCGATGTCGCGATCGCGCGGCGGGAGGTCGATCACGTCCTTGTCGTCGATCCGGATCGATCCGTCGTCGACGTGCTCGAGCCCGGCGAGCATCCGCAGGCTCGTCGTCTTGCCACATCCGGAGGGCCCGACGAGGACGAGAAACTCGCCGTCGTGTACCTCGAGGTTGAGCTGGTCGACCGCGGGGCGTTCGCTCTTCGGGAAGGTCCGGGTTGCGTTCTGGAACGAGACGGTCGCCATTGCTCCCTGTTACTCCTTGGTCGCCCCGGCGAGCATGCCCGTGACAAGGGCGCGCTGCGCGAATAGAAACACCAGGAGCACCGGAACGATCGCCACGACCACCGCCATAGCGAGGTCCGGCCGGTGGAGAACCTCGACGCTGCTGCCGGCCGAATAGTTGGCGGGATTGAACGACGCGGTTGAGCCGATCAGCTGTTGCAGCCCGATCTGGAGCGGATATTGCGAGCTGTCGTAGGTCATCACGAATGGAAGGAAGAAGTTGTTCCAGGACGCGACGAAGGCGAAGAACGCCACGAGCCCGATGATCGGTCGCGCGAGCGGCACGGCGATGTAGCGGAACACGCCCCATTCGGTCGCGCCATCGATACGCGCCGCGGCGAGCAGATCCTTCGGGATCGCCGACGAGAAGTAGATGTAGGCGAGGTAGACGCCGAACGGGAAGAACCCGAACGGCAGGATCAGCGCCCAGATTGTGCCGTACAGGCCGAGCTTGTTGATCTCCAGGAATAGCGGGAGCACGAGTGCGGTCGCCGGCATGATCATCACGACGAGCGTGATCGAGAGCAGCACACGCCGTCCGATGAATTGGGTCAGCGCCAGCCCGTAGCCGGCGGGAATCGCCGCAACGAGGGCGAGTGCCGTGCCGCCGAACGAGTAGATCGCGGAGTTCTTCAGCCAGATGAGCAGGCTGTCGCCGTCGTACGTGACGATTCTGTGGAAGGTGGCGCCGAGCGTGCCGAAGCTGCCGAACGCAAACGGCGACTCTGTCAGGAGTTGGCCGTCGGTCTTGGTCGGCGCAAGGAAGAGCCAGACGATCGGCACGAAGAAGAACACCGTGAAGACGATCAGGATGGCGAAGCCCAGGAAACGCAAACGCGTGACGACGGTGAAACGGCATCAGTCGACGTCGAACAGTCTTCCGCGCCAGACCAGGAGCGCGGCCACGCCCAGGCCGAACCCGAGCAGGACGACCGAGATCGCGGCGGCCTCGTTGAAGTTGTCGTATTGCGACGCGACAAACCAGGCGAGCTGATTGGGTGACCAGTACTTGCTGACACCGACGCCCAGCGCCGCCGAGGCGAGCACCGTGGGCTCGACGAACAGCTGCGTCCCGCCGGCGAACGACAGGACGAGCATGTAGACAACCCATTTGCGGATCAGCGGAAGCTTGATGAAAAGCGCTGTCTTGAATGCACTGGCGCCGTCGATTTCCGCGGACTCGAGAAGCTCGTGGGGGATGTTGTTGAGCGCCCCGTACATGACGACGATCCATGCGCCGGCGCCCGTCCAGAAGGCCATGATCGCGAAGATGACCGGGAGGTTGCCCGGCGCGACGGTGTTGTCGAACTGCCCGTAGCCGAACCAGTGCAGTATGGGCGCAAACGGGCTCGCGCTCGGGTCGAGCATGAAGAGCCAGACGACCACGCTCGCAGCGCCCGCGAGCGCTCCGGGGATGTAGAAGAGAAATCGGAAGATCGCGCCGATGCGCTGCGCGTAGTTGTGGAGCATCAGTGTGAGCGACACGACGAAGATCGTCTGGCTGATCAGCCAGATCGCCATGAACTCGAGCACGTGCTCGAAGGCCGGAACGAAACGGTAGTCGTTGAAGGCATCGACGAAGCTCGAGCCGAAACCACCCGAATTGCTCGAGTGCGAGATAGATCGCGTAGACGACCGGCGCGATGCCGAGCAGCAGCAGCAGGCCGAAGTAGAGCGCGACGAAGAAGTACCCCGCAGTGCGGGAGCTTCCCGCAAGGCGAGGCTCTCGCCTCGCTCCAGCCCGGCTTCCCCGGCGGGCGCGTGCGCGTCCGCCGGGGACAGCCGATGCCGAAGGAGCAGTCATCGAGTTGTTGGCGCCTGCCTGGTCTTGTGCCCTTGTCTATCCCTTGACCTGCCACCCGGCGCTCTGCGCGGCCGACTTGATGTTCCCGGCCAGTGTCGTGAGCGCCGAGCTAAACGTACCGCCCGCGATGAGGCCCGGTGTGACGCTGTTCCCGAAGATGGACTCCACGCTCCACGGCACCGGGCTCCAGCCCGTCCAGATCTCGGCTGCCGCGGTCTTGATGGCAGCCTCGGTCGCCGACGGATTGGCGAAGACCCCGTCCAGCGACTTGAGCCATCGCGTCCTGGTCGGGCGCGTAGGCCGGCAGCCCCTCCGTGACAGCCGGGTTGGACTGGATGTCCGGGCTCGTGTCCATGTACTGCACGAGCGCTGCGGCGGCTTGCGGCTGCGTGGTGTGGGAAGACACCATCCACAGGCCGCCGCCGATCGAACCGGTGACGTGAGCGCCGTTCGTCGCTACCGGCGGCGGATAGGCTTCCATTACGTTCGTTCCAGGACCTTCGGAGCTCGAGCCCGAGGGGTAGATCGCGCCTCCCTGCCAGATCGCCCCGATGTCCATGACCATGTGCTGCGCGGTCTTGTCAGCGACCCACGCCGTCGTGAACGGCCCGTTATGCGTGAACGCACCGAGGGACGAGTCGATCAGCTTCGCGATCGTCGTGCAGTTCGGCGAGGCCGGGTTGTCCACGAGCGTCTGGTTGCCGACCGATTGGTTGATCGGGCACTCGTTGCCCCACAGGTACGTCTCCGCGTCCCAGGGCTGCCCGAACTCGCCGATGTAGTAGCCCGGATGGCTCTTCATAAGGGCCTTGCCGTCCGCCGCATACTGGGCCCAAGTGGTCGGAGGCTGCTTGCCCGGGAAGAACTGGTTCCACAGCTTCGTATTGACCCAGAGCACGTTTGCCGCGTTGTCATTGCGAAGGCACAGGAGCTTGCCGTTGATCAGGCAGTCTCCGAGGCCTTCGTCCTGGCTCCAGACGCTCTTCGGGATGTACTTGCTCAGGTCGAGCAGGTCGTTGAACGGCGGCTCGCCAAGCCAGCCTGCCTCGTAGTTCTCCTCGTCGAAGACGACGTCCGGGGCGACTCCCGCCTGCCAACCGGTGCGATTAAACAGGGAGAACTTCGACTGCAGCGTGCCGTCGCCATTGTTGTCGCCGCTGTAGAGCACCCACTTGATGTTGGCACCGGGATGGGTGGCCTTGTACTCCTTGACATAAGCGGCACGAGCGGCGTCGTACCAGACGACGAGCGGGGCGCTCGATGTCTTGGCCGATACGGCCGAACCGGCCGCGGTTGAGCTGCGAGCGATCTCCCCGGTCGCGACCGTGACAGCGACCACGCAAGCCGCGAGCACAAGCCCCCGAAACCTGCGGTTGATCGATGGCTTCATGTGTGTGATCCTCCTCTCTTGGACGTGCTGAGACCTCGCTGTTCGACCACGAAGTCGGGGAGCGCGATCCCCGGAGTCGTCGGTGCATGGACAAGACCGTCCGGCCCGACCCGAGGTTCCCGCCTTGCAGGATTCGACGTAACAAGCGACTCGTAGTAGGTGCAGTTGGGAACTGACATGCAGAGATGCACCGCGGGCTCGGTGGGTCCGTGAACCTCGGCCCGCAGCCGGAAGGAGTCGGCGAGATGCGCGATGCGCATGGCGCCCGTCATTCCGCCGCGATGGTTCGCGCTCGTCCGGACATAGGACGCGCAGCCTGAGGCGATGAAGTCCGCCGTGTTGAGGTGGCTTCCGTCGGAGGTCTCCCCAACAAGCAGCGGAACCTGGACGCGTTCAGCGAGCCACTTGTACGCGGTCAGGTTGAACTCGCGCATTGGCTCCTCGTACCAGCGGAATCCGGCCTCCGACAGCGCGTGGCCCAGATACACGGCATCCGGCAAATCGAACGCGGCCGACCCGTCGTACATGAGGTCGGTACCGGCGCCGACATGCGAACGCACGTGCTGACACAACTCGGCGTCGGCACGAGCGTCGCCCCATGCGTGGAGCTTGATGGCCGGGTAGCCGAGCTCGAGGCACTGATCGACGACGTCGAGGAATTCCTCTGTCGTGGGGAACGTCGTCGTCGACGCATACGCCGGAATCGCGTCCCGGTACGTCCCGAGCAGCCGGTGAACCGGAACGCCGAGGACGCGCCCTTCCAAGTCCCAGAGCGCTACATCGACGATCCCGAAGAGCCAGATCGGGAACTCCTCCGTTCGGTCGAGCTCCCAGAGCCGATGCCAGAGCCACTCGCGCCGGTCGGCCCGCTCCCCGACAAGCTCTTCGCGAAGCACCCGGTCGACGATGTCGGCCAGCATTGGCCCGCTCCACTCGTGGTAGGCCTCGCCAACAGCGCCGTCCTCGGTCGTGATCCGAAGCACCGCTGTCGTGCGGGCTGGGGCTGACCCGCGGAGGCCCCTCCGCCAAGTAAAAGGCGGGGAGACCGCGGGAAGGAGAACCAGGTCGACCTCGACTTTTGCGATGCGCATCGGAGGATCATCATACGAATGATCACCCGATGTCAAGTCTGAACCGTTCGATCCCTCCGTTCTGCCCACGCCGAATCGATGTGCGAGGCGATCCGCTTGCCGGCAAGATCGCCGTCACGGGCAACAAGCGCCTCGAGAATTCCTCGATGATCCTGGGCCGTCCCCTTCAGTGCTGTCCGGCTTGCCGCCGAGGCGAGTGGCGGCATCACGCCGCCGTGTCGGTGGATCACACGCACGATCGTCAAGCCCACCTCGTTGCCGGAGGCCTTCATGACGATCGCGTGGAAGCCCTGGTCGTACGCACGAAACCGCTCGTAGTCGTCGTAGGAAGATTCCATCTGCTCGAGGTTCTCGGCGAGCCCGGCGAGCTCTTCTTCGGTCAGCCGGCGTGCCGCCGCGCGCGCCATCTCGCGCTCGAGCTCACGGCGAATGACGATCAGATCGTCGAGAAGCGACAGGTCGAAGTCGTACTCGAGCGCGATCCGGAGCACGACCGGGTCGAGCAGGTTCCACGCGTCGCGCGGCTGAACGGTCGTCCCGCGCCCCTGTTCGATCCGGACGAGACCGCGCTCCTCGAGCAGCTTGAGGCCTTCGCGAATAACTGTGCGGCTGAAGCCGAACTGCTCGCCGAGGGCCGGCTCGGTGGGCAGGATGTCGCCGACGGCAAGCTCTCCACTGATGATCTGCCGTGCCAGCTCCTCGACCACGACGGCGGCAAAACGGGCCGGCCGCCAGGGCGCGCCACGTTCGCGCGACGGGCTCGGCTGCGCGCGGGGTGAGCGAAAGAGCTCGGCCATGCAAACATCATATGTCTATACGACCCGTGTCCCGTCCCTTCCGCGCGGACGAGTCCTTGGCCGAGGCCGCGTCCGAGCGTCGCTACCGCTCGACGCGGGGAGCGCGACCGGCGACGAGCCGCTCGACTTCGGCGAGCGTCGCCATGGAAGTGTCGCCGGGCGTCGTCATTGCAAGCGCCCCGTGCGCCACGCCGTAGGCGAGCGCCGTCTCGACGTCGACCTGCCCGAGCAAGCCGTAGATGAGCCCGGAGGCGAACGAATCGCCGCCGCCGACGCGGTCGAGGATCTCGAGACCCTCGAACGACGGGCCCACGGAAAACCCGTCGCGAGTCCGACACACCGCGCTCCAGTCGTTCAGACTCGCCGTACGCGCCCCGCGTAGAGTCGAGGCGACAAGCGCTACCTGCGGCTGATCGTCGAGCACGCGGCCGAGCAGGCGCTCGTAGTTCCCCAGGTCGAGTTGGAGGAGGTTGGCGTCAGCCTTCTCGAGGGGATACCCGAGCGCCGCCGAGAAATCCTCCTCGTTGCCGAAGAGAACGTCCACGTGCCGGACGATCTCACGGTTGACCGCCGCCGCCGCGTCGGTTCCGCCGCGTGCGCTCCAGAGCGAGGGCCGGTAGTTCAGATCGTAGGAGACGATGGCGCCGTGGCGGCGTGCAGCCGCGACAGCCTCCACCGCGACCTCAGGCGCCGTCTCGGAGAGTGCGCAGAAGACGCCGCCCGTATGGAACCAGCGGACACCCTCGACGCCGAAGATCCGCTCCCAGTCGACGTCGCCCGGCCGCAACTGTGATGCGGCGGTGTGCCCGCGGTCTGAGCAACCGACGGCCCCGCGCATGCCGAAGCCTCGTTCTGTGAAGTTGAGGCCGTTCCGGACCTCACGCCCGATCCCGTCGTAGGCGCGCCAGACGAGCTTCGCCTGCTCGACTCCGCCCTGCAGCATCAGGTCCTCGATCAGCCGCCCGACGGGATTGTCTGCGAGGGCCGTGACGATCCCGGTGCGGAGCCCGAAGCAGCGACGCAGCCCTCGTGCGACGTTGTACTCGCCACCGCCCTCCCAGGCCCGAAACGACCGGGCGGTGGCG
The DNA here is from genome assembly GCA_963765345.1 of uncultured Actinomycetota bacterium. Classification (GTDB taxonomy): domain Bacteria; phylum Actinomycetota; class Thermoleophilia; order Gaiellales; family Gaiellaceae; genus PALSA-600. Next base: position 81,920 of record CAVXWI010000022.1, on the reverse strand, counting down.
ATGCGCCCCTCGCCGGGATCGAGGCGCAGCATCACCTCGCCGAGCGCCACCAGGTCGTAGCGGCACTCCCCGTGTCGCCGGACGACGAGTGGCCAGGTCATCCGATCGCCTCTGTCGCGGTTCGCGCACGGCGTTCGATGCCGGCGAAGTCACGCTCACGGATCGACTGCGCGTCGGAGATCCAGCTGCCGCCGCAGGCGACCACCGCCGGGACCGCCAGGTACGAACCGATCGACCCGGCGTCGATCCCGCCGGTCGGCAGGAACCTCGCCTGTGGGAACGTCGCCGAGACGGCCCGAAGGAACGCGGCCCCTCCCACGGTCGAGGCTGGGAACACCTTGACCGTAGTTCGGCCGAGTCGGAGGGCGTGCCCGAGCTCGGAGGGGGTGGCGATGCCAGGGAAGAACGGCAGTCCGAGCTCGGCGCAGGCCGCGACGACTTCGTCGTCCGTTCCCGGAGCGACGGCGAACGCCGCCCCGGCTCCCGCCGCGGCGCGCGCCTGCTCGACCGTCAACACCGTCCCAGCGCCGACCACCATTCCTTCGACTTCCGCCGCCCGTTCGAGTGCGGCCGCCGCCTCCGCCGTCCGAAAGGTGATCTCGACCGTGAAGATCCCCCCCGCCTGCAGCGCCGCACAGAGATCGGCGACGACGGAGGCGTCGTCTAGCGCCACGACCGGAATGATCCGTGCCCGGCCGAGCGTCGCGAGCACCGTGTCTTCACCTTCACTCACGCGCCGAACCGCGCTCACCGGCCGAGCCAACCCCCGTCGACGGGAAGGACGATGCCGTCGACGTAATCGGCCGCCGGCGAGCAGCAGAAAGACGACCGCTCCCGCGATGTCGTCAGCGTTGGCCCAGCGACCGGCGGGAATGCGGGCGAGGATCTGGTCGAAGCGGACCGGGTCGTCGCGAAGTGCCTGTGTGTTGTCGGTCTGCACGTATCCGGGAGCGACGGCGTTGACGTTGACGCCGTGAGACGCCCACTCGTTCGCGAGCGCCTTTGTCAGGCCCGCGACCCCCGACTTGCTCGCCGTGTAGCCCGGCACGTTGATACCGCCCTGGAACGAGAGCAGCGAGGCGATGAACACGATCTTCCCGTTCCCGCGGGCGACCATGTCGCGGCCGAGCTCGCGAGCCACGATGAACTGTGCGGTCAGGTTCACCTCGAGCACGTGATCCCAGAGCTCGTCGGGGTGCTCGGCCGCCGGGGCACGCGCGATGGTGCCGGCGTTGTTGACCAGGATGTCGATCCTCTCGTGGTCGCGGCGCACTGTCGCGACCAGCTTGTGGACATCGGCGCGATTCCCGAAGTCGAAGCGGTAGCCGACAAAACTGCGTCCGTGCGCCTCGACGGCGGCCGCGACCTCACTCCCCTCCTCGAGCGTCGCGCTCACACCGACCACATCCGCGCCGGCCGCCGCGAGCGCCACCGCTATGGCCTTGCCAATCCCGCGCCTGCATCCCGTGACGAGCGCTGTCCGGCCGGAAAGATCGAAGGGCGCTGCGTTCACGCGCGGCAGTCGACCAGGATCTTCATCGCCGGACGGCCTCCGAGGAGCTCCTCGAACACCTGGGGCACACGCTCGAGCGGCTCGATCGCGGTGATCAGCGGCTTGAGATCGAGCGTGCCGGCCGCGAGCAGCTCGATCGCCGCTTCGAAATCCTGTGGCTCGTAGACGCGAACGCCGCGGATGTCGAGCTCCTTGAAGAAGACGTCGAACAGGGCTACGGGCTTCGGTTCGGGAAAGATCGCGACGACAATGATCCGGCCGCGCAGGCAGGCGTACCCGGTGGCAGCGAGCATTCCGGCGGCAGAGCCGGAGACCTCGAAGACGATGTCGGCGCCGGCTCCCTCACTCTCCTCGAGCACACGAGCCCCCACGTCCGCACCCGGATCGAGCGCATCGAGCCCGAGTTCCGCAGCGAGCCCGCGACGCGTCGCGTCCGGCTCGACGAGAAGCACCCTCGCTCCGCGGGCGCGCGCGACGAGCGCGATCAGGAGCCCAATCGGGCCGCCGCCGATCACGACCGCCAACTGGCCTTCCCGAACCTCGCCGCGGCGAACGTCGTGGCAGGCCACTGCCAGCGGCTCGGCGAGCGCGCCCAGTCGTAGGTCGACCCCCGCGGGGAGCGCGTGAAGGGTGAAGGCTGGGACCGTCCACGACCGCTGGAGCGCACCCGGGGCGTCGATGCCAAGGAACTTGAGGTTTCGGCTGATGTGACTCAGACCGCGATCCGCGGAGGTCTCGCCGCGCGCGTCGAGCGGCCGCACAACCACCTCGTCGCCGGGTTGGAAACCTTCGACTCCCTCCCCGAGCTCGGCGATCGTCCCCGACATCTCGTGCCCGATCACCTGCGGCGGGCGAACGCGCGCATCCATCGCGCCGTGTGCGATGTGGAGGTCGGTGCCGCAGACGCCGCAATAGGCGACGTCCAGCCGCACCTCTCCCGCAGCCGGTGGGCGGGCGTGGCCGGCGCGGACGGTAAAGACACCGAGCCCTTCGTAGTAGGCGGCACTCATCGTTTCGGAAGAAGTCATAATACGATCATATGAGATCGTCGAGTGGCGTGGCGTTGGGACTCGGAACCGGGCCGCTCGGCGGGCTCTTCGAGGACGTCTCGGCGCACGAGGCCGAAGACACGGTGGAGGCAGCGTGGAGGCTTGGCGTCCGCTTCTTCGACACGGCTCCCCTCTACGGGTCGGGGCTCGCGGAGGAGCGACTCGGACGTGCTCTCGCCCGCCGGCCGCGCGAGGAGTACACGATCTCGACCAAGGTCGGGCGTGTGCTTCGACCTGGACCGGCGCCTCCGCAGTTCCGCGGCGCGCCGGCGCTCGAGGCCGTCTTCGACTACAGCACCGACGGCATCCGCCGCTCCCTCGCCGCGAGCCTCGAACGGCTCTTGCTCGATTACGTCGACCTCGCGCTTCTTCACGACCCCGAGGAGCACATGGAGGAGGCTCGACGTGCAGTCGAGACGGTGCGGGAGCTCGCGCCTCGTGTAGGAGTCGGCACCAACGTCGTGCAGACCGGGATCACCTTCGTCGAGCGCGGCGACGCGGACGTCGTCCTTCTCGCCGGCCGCTGGACGCTCCTCGACCGCTCGGCGGCCGACGAGCTACTGCCCCTCTGCGTCGAGCGCGGAGTGGACTTCGTCGCGGCCGGTGTTTTCAACAGCGGGGTCCTGGCCGGCGGCGCGATGTTCGACTATCGCGTGGCTACACCTGCCGTTCTCGAGCGGAGGAGGAAGCTCGAGGAGACCTGCGCCCGCCACGACGTCCCTCTCGCCGCTGCGGCGATTCAGTTCCCGCTCCAGCATCCTGCCGTGACCTCGATCCTCGTCGGCGCCAGGACGCCGGAGGAGATCTCCGAGGACATCCGCCTCCTCGATTACCCCGTGCCCGAAGAGCTGTGGTCGGAGCTCCAGTCGACCACGTAGCCGTCTTCGGCGAGCGGACTCTCGCCGAGCGGTTGCCGGAGCAAGGTCGGGTCGTACGCGTGTCACCCGCCCCGGCATCACATTGGAGTCCTGGAACAGGACTCCTTCGTAGGCCTCGCGGCGTCCTCCTCGCCGCGAGGCCCACGCCCCGCCGACCGTGACCATCGACGCCCACCACCACTTCTGGAATCCGGCGCGAATCCCGCAGCCCTGGATGACGGCGGAAAACGCTGCGATCGCCCGCGCGTTCGAGCCGGACGACCTCGCGCCCTGCCTGCGTTCAGCCGGCGTGACGAAGACCGTACTCGTCCAGAGCGCGGCACGAGACGACGACACCGACTACATGTTCGAACTTGCCGGCGAGGTGGCATGGGTAGGCGCCATCGTCGCGTGGTGCTCGCTCGCCGACGAGGTCCGCGCACGGGCGCGACTCGACGAGCTCCTGACAAGGCCCAAGCTGAGAGGGATCCGTCACCTGATCCACCTCGAGCCCGATCCACACTGGATCCTGCAACCGGCGGTCGCGCCCGCGTTGTCGATGCTGGAGGAGGAAAACCTCATCCTCGAGCTCCCGGCAGTCTTTCCGGATCACCTCGGCGACGTCGCCGAGCTCGCCCGCCGCTACCCCGGGCTCACGCTGGTCGTCGACCACCTCGCCAAGCCGCCTCTCGAGACTCCCCAGATGGGCCCATGGGAAGAGCTCCTGCGCACCGCTGCTGAACAGCCGAACGTCTACGCGAAGATTTCCGGCCTGAACACGATGGCGCCGACGGCAATGTGGAGCGCAGCCGATCTCGAGCCGGCCGTCCAGGTCGCGGTCGACGCATTCGGCCCCGCGCGACTCGTCATCGGCAGCGACTGGCCTGTCGCGTTGCTGAACGGCGACTACCTCCAGGTCTGGCGCGAGACGGCCGCTGCTGTCGAGCGGGTCGCCGGGCGCCACGCCGCCGTGCAGATCAAGACGACGACGCCGGAAAACCTCTACCGACTCGAGCGATGAAGCTCAGCGTCCGCCGCACCACTGGACGGGTCCCCAGTGGCTGCGGCCTGGAATAGCGGCAGCCGCCACACGCAGCAAGCGCCGCCGCGAGAGCTCGCGTTCTTCGATGCGCGCTGCCGCCGTCGTAGTACACGGCCTTCACGCAATAGATCATATGACAAGATGATCTGATACCGCCCGCTGCAGCTCATGATCGTCCGCACCGACGCTACAACCCCCTGAACGGGGAATGGGTGCTCGTGTCGCCGCAACGGGCGCAGCGGCCATGGCTCGGCCAGCTCGAGCCCGACCGCCCGGAAGACCTGCCGAGCTACGAAGCCGACTGCTACCTCTGCCCGGGTAACGAGCGTGCCGCCGGCATACGCAATCCGTCGTACGAGTCCGCGTTCGTCTTCACCAACGACTACCCGGCTCTAATCCCTCAAGACGACGGCGAATACGGGACGTGTCGCGTTCTCTGCTACTCGCCTCGACACGATCTCGGGTTGGGTGACCTCTCGCAGCCGGCCGTCGAACGCATCGTGGAGGCCTGGACGGAGCAGTACGCCGAGCTCGGCTCCGATCCGCGGATCGGGCACGTCCAGATCTTCGAGAACCGCGGCGAAGCGATGGGCGCAAGCAACCCCCACCCTCACGGCCAGATCTGGGCCACCGAGCACGTCCCGACGCACGTCGCACGCGAGCAGGCCCACCTGATCGAGCAGCCGACGCTGATCGCCGACTACCTCTCGAGCGAACTGGACGAGCCGGACCGTGTGGTCGAGGCGAACGAGCACGCGGTCGCAGTCGTGCCCTACTGGGCCGTCTGGCCGTTCGAGACGCTCGTGGCGCCCCGCCGCCCTGTGGCATCGCTCCTCCAGCTCACCTCCGAGGAGCGCACCGCGCTCGCCTCGGTCTTGCGCCTGCTCGTGAAGCGCTACGACCGGCTCTTCGACACACCGTTCCCCTACTCCATGGGCATCCACCAGGCACCGACCGACGGCCTGGCCCATCCCGAATGGCACCTGCATCTTCACTTCTATCCGCCGCTCCTTCGCTCCGCGACGGTGCGGAAGTTCATGGTCGGCTACGAGCTCCTCGCCGAGCCACAACGCGACTTGACGCCCGAAGAGGCGGCGGCTCGGTTGCGCGACACATGACAAGGGTCGTGCGCGCGCCGGGCCGAGTCAACCTGCTCGGCGAGCACACGGACTACAACGACGGCTTCGTCCTCCCCGTCGCGATCGACCGGTTCACCACGGTCGAGGCGAGCGAACGGAGCGACGACCTCGTCAGGGTCGAGGCGGCCGATCTCGACGAGACCGATCTCTTCCGGCTCGACCTGATCGAACGGACGGGAACCTGGCGCGACTACGTTCGCGGTGTCGTACAGGCGATCGCGCCCAGGGCGGGAGCGCACCTTCGTATCACGAGCACGCTCCCACGAGGTGCCGGGCTGTCGTCGTCGGCAGCGCTCGAGGTCGCCGTGGGACGTGCGCTCTCCGACATCCCCGGCCCGGAGCTGGCGATCCTCTGCAGGCGCGCCGAGAACGAGTTCGTCGGCGTCCAGTGCGGGATCATGGATCCGTTCACCGTGGCGAATGCCCGCGACGGGCACGCACTCCTTCTCGACTGCCGCGACCTGTCGTTCCGGCACATCCCGATGGCCGCCGGAGTGACGATCGTCGTCTGCGACAGCCATCGTCGAGCGACGCCTGACCGGCTCCGCCTACAACGAACGACGAGAGGCGTGTGAGCGGGCTGCCGCCGAGCTCGGCGTTTCGACCCTGCGAGATGCGCAGCTCGACGAGCTCGGCGCACTACCTCTCCAGCTCCGCCGCCGTGCCCGGCATGTCGTCTCCGAGAACGCCCGCACCGTCGCCGGAGCGCACGCGCTCGGCAGAGGTGACGTCGCGGCTTTCGGGGCCCTGATGAACGACTCTCACGTCAGCCTGCGGGACGACTTCGAGGTCTGCCCGCCGGCTCTCGACCTGCTCGCGGCTACGGCACGGGGGATTCCGGGCTGCTACGGAGCCCGGCTGACAGGCGCGGGTTTCGGCGGATGCGCGGTCGCGCTCGTCGAGACCGGAGCGGTCGAGGACGTGCGCCGGGCGGTCGAGCAGCTCGGTGCGAGCGTGTACGAATGCGAGGCTGCCGGCGGCGTCTCGCGCCTCGACGCATCCGCATAGATCGTATGACAGGACCATTTGATATCCATCAGGACGCCGGTGAGTGGTCTCGACCCTCGAGCGCATCGGCGATCCCGCACGAAATACAACCCGTCATGATCGGCCCTCGAGACAGATGATCCCCGTTCCGTCCAAGATCGTCTGCGCGGGCCTGAACTACCGGGACCACGCAGCCGAGCAGGGCGTCGAGCTCCCCGAACGTCCGCTTCTCTTCGCGAAGTGGCCGAACGCGATCATCGCGGACGGCGAGCCCATTCGCATCCCTCCCATCACGGAGCAGGTCGACTACGAGGCGGAGCTGGGCGTCGTGATCGGAAAGCGCGCCTCACACGTCAGCGCCGACGATGCGCTGGATCATGTGCAGGGCTACGTCGTCGCCAACGACGTCTCCGCGCGCGACCTTCAATTTTCGGACGGGCAGTGGGCGCGGGCCAAATCACTCGACACTTTTCTTCCGGTGTCCGAGGTCGTACCGGCGAGCGAGATCCTCGACCCCCAGGATCTGGCGATCCGGACGATTCTGAACGGACGAGTCATGCAGGAGTCCACCACCGGGGCAATGATCTTCTCCGTCGCCGAGCTCATCGCGTTCGTCTCCGAGGCCATCACGCTCGTTCCCGGCGACCTGATCCTGACGGGAACGCCGGCAGGCGTCGGGGCATTCAGGACACCGAACGTATGGCTGAAGCCGAGCGACGCGGTCACCGTCGAGGTCGAGCGGGTCGGCTCGATCACGAATCCCGTACTCCGCGCGTAGCCTGCCGTGGCTTCCGGACGCGGCCGATCGGACACACGCCGCTCCGGTTCGCGCGAGCGCTTCTTGGTCACGGGAGCGCTCGGGTGTGTCGGCGCCTGGACCGTCCGTCGACTCGTGGACGAGGATGTGTCCCTCCTCTGTGTCGACGTGGCAAGCTCACCGCAGCGCCTGCGCTACCTGCTCTCGGAGAGCGAGCTCGGCGCCCTCGACATCGAAGAGGTCGACATCGCGGACCAAAGCGCGGTCGGGAAGCTGTTCGAGAAGTGGCGGCCGACGAACGTGATCCACCTCGCGGCGCTGCAGATTCCTTCCTGCCGCGCAGATCCGCCGCTCGGGGCGCGGGTGAACGTCCTCGGCTTCGTGAACATCTTCGAAGCGGTGAGACGTTGCCGCATCCCCACTCCCGTCGTGTACGCAAGCTCGATCGCAACATTCGACGCCGCCGACGCCGGAGAGGTCGCCCCCGAAAACCCGTCGGGCTTGCCGGCGACGCTCTACGGGGTCTTCAAGCTTTCGAACGAAGCGACGGCGCGCGTGTACTGGCAGGACCACGAAGTCGCGTCCGTAGGCTTGCGCCCGTACGTCGTGTACGGCGTCGGAAGGGACCAGGGTCTGACCTCGGAGCCCACGACCGCCATGCTCCATGCCGCGGCCGGGCGGGACGGATCGATCTCCTACGGTGGCGAGAACCAGCTCCAGTACGCCGATGACGTCGCCGCAGCGTTCATCGCCGCGACGCGGTGCCGGCATCGAGGCGCTGCCGTCCTCAATCTTCCGGGTACGAGCATCTCCATGAGCGAGCTCGCAGGCCTCATCAGCAAGCAGTCACCCGCGGGCGTCTCCGTTACCGCGGGAGAGGACCCGCTGCCGTTTCCGGCGAGCGTCGACACGACAGCTTTCGAGAAGATCGTCGGACCGGTCCAGAGAACACCTATCGAGGCCGGGATTCGCGAGACCATCGAACGATTCGCAGATCTCGAACGGCTGCGGCGTGCCGACCCGGGCGCCGTTTGACCCCCCAACTCAGCGGAATACGCCCTGCAGCCGGCCGGACCCGATCCAGCGCTGTGCAACGACGAATACGACGACGACCGGGACCGCCGTCACGAGCAGCAGGAACGCGATCGAGCTCGGCGGGGAGGTCGTCTTCAGGTTGAGGATGGCGGGAACGTTCCCGAACGTCTCGCGATCGAACAACTGCTGGGCGATGCCGACCGACAGCGGGTAGCGGCCTCTGGTGTCGAGCGACCAGTACATCACCCACGGAAGGAAGAAGTTCGTCCAGCTCGCAACGAAGTTCAGGAACACGATCAGCGCGGCGACCGGCGCGGAGAGCGGGACGGCGACGCGCCGGAAAACCTGCCATTCGTCGCAGCCATCGAGTCGCGCCGTCTGGAGCAGGACGTTGAACCGCTCCGTGTTGAAGTAGAGGTACGAGAGGTAGACGCCGAACGGGAACAGGCCGTAAGGGACGATGACCGCGAGCGGGCTCGTCAGCAGATGCACCGAGTTCGCCTCGAGAAAGAGCGGCAACACGAGGGCACTGGTCGGAATCAGCATGACCAGGATGGTCAGGATCAGGAGCGGCCGGCGGCCAGGGAACTCGTGTGTCGCGATGCCGTAACCCGCGGGCACGCACGATACGACTGCGATCGCGGCCCCCGCCGTGGAGTAGAAGACCGAGTTGAACAGCCAGAGCCCGAGGTTGCCGCCGACAGCCTCGAGAACGAGCCAGACGATAGGTACGGCGAAGAACGCGGCGACCAGCGTGACGAAAACGTACGGAACGACCCTGGCCCGGCGAGACCCGCAGCGCAGCCGAATCCTGCCGGAACGACATCAGTGCCCCACCTCGAACAGGCCGGTGCGCAAGAGGATGACGGCGGCGCAGATCAGGGCAGCCACGAGCAGGTCGATCGAGATCGCGGCGGCGTAGTTGAAGTTGTCGAGCCGGAACGACAGATAGATGGAGAGCTGATTCGGCGACCAGGTCTGATTCACCACCGAGCCCGTGGCCTGGCTGATGAGCTCAGGCTCGACGAACAGCTGCGAACCGGCGGCGAACGCGCCGATCACCATGTACGCGACCCACTTCTTGATCAACGGCAGCTTGACGCGGACGGCGGTCCTCCACGCGCCTGCGCCGTCGAGCCTTGCCGATTCGAGCACCTCGTCGGGAATCGTCGCGAGCGCGCCGTACATGACGACGATCCAGCTCCCCGCGCCGCTCCAGAACGCGATCAGCGCGAACACCACCGGGAGGTGCGCGGGCGCGAGCGAGTCCCCGAGCGAGTGGTAGCCGAGCCAGTTCAGGACGAAGCTCCACGGGCTCTTACCGGGCTGCAGCATGAAGAGCCAGAGCATCACGCTCGCCGAGCCGGCGAGCGCCGCCGGGAGGTACAGGACGAAGCGGTATGCGGCGCTGATGCGCCCGTGCATCGAATGCAGCATCAGCGACAGGCCGACCACGAGCACCACGAGAACCGTCAGCCAGATCGCGAGAAAGATCGCGACGTGCTCGAAGTGCAGGTACGAACTCCGGGTTCTGGAACGAGTCGACGAAGTTCCTCAGCCCGGTGAAATGGGCGGTGAACGAGGTCAGCGCCAGATTGATCGCGTAGCCGACGGGATAGATCCCAACCGCCACGAGCAGCACGAAGTAGGGAGCCACGAACAGGTAACCGGAACGGCGAGGGCGCATGCTTACCGGCTGCCTCAGGCGGTAATTCTCGCCCCGGACTCGACGTCGAAAAGAAGGATGGCCTCTTCCTTGACGCGAAGCTCGATCCGGCTCCCGACGCCCGGCGAGCTCTTCGGATCGACCCTCACGACGAAATCGGGAACCTCACCGAGCGTCGTGCGCCGCACCGTGTGCTCGAGCTGGGCGTAGATGTAGGCCTCGGCGCCGAGCTCCTCGACGAGGTTGACGATCGCCGGGAGACCGGGGCCCTCGCCCGCCAGCGCAACCGACTCAGGACGCATTCCGACCGTGACCCTCCCAGGCCCGACCGCCTTCTTGAGCGGCCTCGGGACAGGCAGCACCGTCGACCCGATCGTGACCCCGTCCGCTCCGATGGTGCCCTCGATCAGATTCATCGCCGGCGACCCGATGAAGCCCGCGACGAACGCGTTGACCGGCGAGTCGTAGAGCACGCCGGGCACGTCGACCTGCTGCAGCACGCCGTCCTTCATCACAGCGACCCGATCGCCCATCGTCATCGCTTCGACCTGGTCGTGGGTCACATAGACCGTCGTGACGGCCAAGCCGCCGTTGCAGAGCGGCGATCTGGGAGCGCGTCGCGACCCTGAGCTTCGCATCGAGATTCGAGAGCGGCTCGTCCATCAGGAAGACGCGCGGTTGGCGAACGATCGCGCGACCCATCGCCACGCGCTGCCGCTGACCCCCGGAGAGCTGGCTGGGCTTGCGGTTCAGATACTCCTGGAGATCGAGGATCCTGGCCACCTCTGTCACGCGAGCCTTGATCTCGGCCCTGTCGAGCTTCGCGATCTGCAACGCAAAAGCCAGGTTGTCCGCGACGTTCATGTGCGGGTACAAGGCGTAGTTCTGCAACACCATCGCGATGTCGCGCTCGCGCGGTGCCAGGCGCAGCACGCTGCGACCGTCGATCAGGATGTCTCCCTCGTCGACGGGCTCGAGCCCCGCCAGCATCCTCAAGCTCGTTGTCTTCCCGCATCCTGACGGCCCCACGAGGACGATGAACTCGCCGTCGCGAATCTCGAGGTCGAGCTCGTTGACGGCCTTGGTCGTCGCCTTTGGAAAGATCCGAGAGGCGCGTCTATATGTCACCGTTGCCATGGGCGCAATAGATCATATGACAGGATGATCTGATATTACGGGGCATTCGTTTGGCGAAGGACGGCTCCACGAACTTCCCGGCTCGAACGGGCGCCTCGGCGAAAACGTGGCGCCTTCATGTCGAAAAGGTGCCCCGACACGTCGCTCGGTCTCGTAAGGCCCCGCCGGCGCAGCTAGGGGCGCTCTCTCCGATGGCGGCCTCCCCGGTCGTCTTTCGCCCAACCGCGCCCTCGTTACTCGAACTCCCGCTCGGGGTCGGACAACGAATCACGACCGACGGGCGCAGGAGGATCGTTCGCACATGACGGCCGCCCACAATGCGACCAGGGCCAGCGCGTTCTGCCGATTGCGCTGTTGTCGCGGTTCATGACCGGCCGTGGCGCTACAGCGGCCCGGCGCGAAGGGTCTTCCCGGTGTCGAGGTCGAAGAAATGAAGCTTTCGGGAATCGAAGGCGAGCGCGAGCGAGGTCCCGCGCCGGTAGTCGGCCTCGGGGGGTAGGCGGGCGACGATCACCGCGTTGCCGGGCTCAGGCGTCCTCGTCGCCGCGCCGCTTGCGCTTGTTGCGTCGTCGGGAAGCCCCTCGACGATTGCTTCGTCTCTGACCGATTTCGCTTCGGCCTCGATGTGGGAGATGACTTCGGAGCCGAGCTCCTCTGATACGACCACGGTGCCGCGGAGACCTCCGTCTTCTCCCATTGCGACGGAGATCGCCTCCGGCCGGATGCCGACGGCAACCGTGCGACCCACCGATCGAGCGAGAGCGGGCTCGGCGGCGAGGATCGCTTCGGGGATCGGAACGCGGTACTGCCCGATGCGGCAATCGACGCCTGCCTCGCCGCGGGCGAGCTCGCCTTCGAGGACGTTCATCGCCGGGCTGCCGATGAAGACGCCGACGAAGAGATTCGCGGGATTTGCGTAGACACGCTGTGGCGTTTCGAATTGCTGGAGCTCGCCGCCGCGAAGGACCGCGACGCGGTCGGCCATGGTCATCGCCTCGACCTGATCGTGCGTCACGTAGATCGTCGTCACGCCGAGCTCGCGCTGGAGCCGGGCGATCTCGGTACGCATCTGCACGCGCAGACGCGCATCGAGGTTCGAGAGGGGCTCGTCCATCAAGAACGCCTCCGGGCGCCGGACGATCGCGCGGCCCATCGCGACCCGCTGGCGCTGCCCGCCCGAGAGCTGGCTCGGACGGCGCGAGAGCTCATTCGTGAGCCCGAGCATGCCGGCCGCCTGCTCGACGCGCGCCCGGCGCTCGGCCTTCGGCACCCGGCGGACGCGGAGCCCGTAGGCGATGTTGTCGTAGACGGTCATGTGCGGGTAGAGCGCGTAGTTCTGGAAGACCATCGCGATGTCCCGGTCGCGAGGCGACACGTCGTTGACGCGCACGCCGCCGATCCGGATCTCGCCGGAGGTGATCTGCTCCAGCCCGGCCAGCATTCGCAACGCTGTCGTCTTGCCGCACCCGGACGGCCCGACGAGCACGACGAACTCCCCGTGATTCACAGTCAGCGTGAGGTTCTGCACCGCCCAGACACCGGTGCCGTAGGTCTTGCTTACGTCATCAAACTCGAGCGATGCCATTGCTCTCCTCCTCTATGACGCCGCCGGAGGCGCGCAACAGCTTCTCCACGTCTGCCTGCGTCGGGCCCCACGCAGACGGACGGGTGCACTGCGCTGCCGCAACGGCGATCGCATACCCGAGGGCCTCCCCGAGCTCGCCCGCGCCGAGGCTTGCGAGGGAACGGGCTGACCGGTCGGAGCGCCAGAGCCAGGCGAGCAAGCCGGCACCGAAGGCGTCTCCGGCCCCGACCGTATCGACGACGGTCACGCGGGGTGCGGCGGCCATGGCCGACGCCGACCCGGTCCATGCTTCGGCGCCCGCGGGCCCGTGCGTGACCGCGACGCAGCCTGCACCGCGTCCGAGCAGCTGAGCCGCCGCCTCGCCTGTACCGATGCCCGGGTAGAGCCAGGCTATGTCCGAGACGCTGAGTTTCACCAGGTCGGCGACGCTCGCGAGCCGTTCGAACCGACTCAGGTAGGCGTCCCGATCCTCGATGACCGCGGGCCTGACGTTGGGGTCGACCACGAGCGCCCGTGTGCGCGCCTCGCGCTCGGCGAGCTCTGCGATCTCCGCGCCCGGTGGATCGGTCGCGAGGGCGAGCGTCCCGACGTGGAGCGTGGTGACCTCCGCGGGGAGCTCGGGGAGCTGAGAGCCGAGGATGCTGTGGGCTGTGCCTTCGAGGTAGAAGGAGTAGGTCGGCTCGCCGGAGGCCGTATCGACGATCGCGATCGGCGTGGGAGCGTCGACGCGGACGACGCTCCCGGTCTCGACGCCGGCAGCGTGCAGAGTCTGCTCGAGCAGCCGACCGAGCCGGTCGCGGGAGACGGAACCGACGAAGCAGGTCGGGGCGCCGAGGCGGGCGAGGGCGATCGCGGTGTTGAAGGGGCCGCCGCCCGGGTACGGGCGAATGAGATCGCCCTCGAGGTGCGCATCGATCAGCGCTTCGCCGACCACCGCGATCAACCGGCAGCCTCCCCCGCGGCGAAGGCTCGGCGCAGTGCATCGACGACCTCGTCCATCCACGCGCGCGCCGGAGGCCAGGTTTGCCAGAGCACGCTCGACCCGTGGTTGTGTCCGAGCTGGCGGTGGAGCGTCGTCTCGACTCCGGCGCCCTCGAGCCGGCCGGCGTAGGCCTCGCCGCTGTCCCGGAGCATGTCGTACTCGGCGGTGATCACGCGCGCCGGCGCCACCCCCGAGACGTCGCCGGCGAGAAGCGGCGACGCGTACGGCGCCCGACCGTCGTCGAGGTCGCCGAGATACTGCTCGGCATAGAAGTCCATGTCTGCCTCGTCGAGGCCGTAGCCCTCGCCGAACAGGGCGACCGACGCGTGGTTGGCCGCGCTTGCGCTGATGTCGGTCACGGGAACTTCGAGCAGTTGGAGCGCGAGGTCTGGCCCGCCGCGGTCGCGCGCCATCAGCGAGACGACCGCCGCGAGGTTCCCGCCGGCCGACTCGCCGCCGACGGCGACACGTGCCGCATCGATGCCGAGGCTCTCGGCGTTCGTCACCGTCCAGCAGAGCGCCGCGTAGCAATCTTCGGCCGCGGTCGGGAAGCGATGCTCCGGCGCGAGCCTGTACTCGACAGTCGCCACCACACACCCGGCGGCGTGGCAGATGTGCGCGCACTTCGCCTCGTTGACGAGGGAGTCGATCGTGCCGAGGACGAAGCCGCCACCGTGAAAGTGAACGAACGCGGGATGCGGTCCCGCGCCGTCAGGGACGAGCAGCTGGACGAGAATCTCGCCACCCGCTACCGCAATCAGCTCCTCCTTGACGGCTGCAACCGGCTCGACGACGGCGCCTCGGCGACGGAGCTCGCGATCTAGCTCGTCGCGGATCGCGAGGCGTCGCTCAGGCAGCGGCAGCGCGCCGAAGCTTTCCCCGAGGCCGACTCCCCAGTCGAGCAACGACTGGACCTCGGGTGCGAGCGTCATCGCTCCGCTCCGGCCCGGATGCGAGCGAACTCGATCAGCAGCTGGCCGTCGGGCTCGATCGCGACCGGTAGCGGATCGGTCAGCTCGCCGATGAAGTCGCGGTCGCCGTTGCCGCGAAACGCCATGAACGACCAGGCCTGCGGCTCCGGCTCGACGAGCTTGCCCGCATAGAGCGTGCCGAGCGGCCCGTCCGGCGCGGCGATCGGAGCGCCCGGCGATGCGTAGGGACCGAGCATCTCACCGGCGGCGAAGACGAACGTGCCGGTCTCCCCGGGAGCTCCGAGCCTTTCAATCCGCTGCTGCGAATGGTCCTCGGCCTGGCACGAGACGAGCAGCGCGTAGCGGCCGTCGACCTTTACGAGCTGCGGCGCCTCGACCTGGGCGAAGTCACCCGGCGCCGTCACCGGCGGCAGGACCTCCCAGTTCACAAGATCGACCGAGCGTGCATGGCCGATGACGCCGGCGCCGTCGCTGGCCCCGATCGGCGACCTCGCCGTGACCAGGCAACGGAGGTCCCGTCCGGATGCCGGAAGACCCAGGGATCGCGCCAGGACTGATCGCGCCAGCGCGACCGGTCGAGCAGGTCGTACCAACGCGGATCCGCCTCGAGGACCGGATTGCCGGGATGCTTGACCCACGTGACGAGGTCATCCGAAACGGCGAGACCGATTCGCTGGATCAACCCTTCCTCGCGTCGGTTGATTCCGGTGTAGAGCATGTACCACCGCCCGTCGTGCTCGATGGCGCTCCCGGTCCAGGTAGCGAGGTCGTCCCAGCTCCCCTCCTCGCCGGGGTGGAGTGCGTCGGGCAGGACACGCCAGGTGCGCATGTCCCCGGAGACCGCGTGGCCGATCGAGGCGTGATGGTGGCGAAGCGGCGGCTGTCCGAGCGTCCGGGGCGCCTGGAGGTAGAAGATGTGGTGCTCGGTCCCCTTACGGATCAGCCAGAAGTCCCAGACCCACTTGTCTGGTAGGCGCAGACTCATCTCAGGCGGTTATCCCTTCAGCGAGCCCTGGAGCAGGGCCGAGATGAAATGGCGTTGGAAGACGAAGTAGATGATGATCATCGGCGCGAGGATCAGCAGCGACCCGGCCGAGAGCAGAGGCACGTTCGTCCCCCAGTCGCCCTGGAAGGCTCCGAGCGCTCCCGCCATCGTCCGCTCGAGCGGGTTGTTGACGAGCACGATCGCGAGCAGGAACTGGTTCCACGTCCAGACCGTCGTGAGGATCGCAAGCGAGACCAGCGCCGGACGCGCGAGCGGGATGTGGACGCCCCAGAAGAGCTGCCAGGTCGTGGCGCCGTCGATCCGGGCGGCCTCGGTCAGCTCGTCCGGCATGTTCACGAAGTGGGCGCGCATCCAGAACACGCCGAACGGCATGAACAGCCCCGTGAGCGGCAGGATGATCGCCCAGCGGGTGTCCAGGAACCCCATGTGGAGGACCTCGTAGTAGAGGGGCACGATGATCCCTTCAAACGGCAGCGTCAGGCCGAGCAGGAAAAGGACGAACACGAACTGCCCGCCGACGACGCGCAGCTGGCCGAGAGCAAAGCCGGCCATCGTCGCGATCACGACGGTGATCGGAACCGCGCCGAGCACGATCAGCACGCTCGACTTGAAGATCGTGCCCATGTTGGCGACGTGAAAAGCGTCCACGAAGTTGCCCCAGTGGGGATGGGAGGGCCAGTCGAGGCCGCTCGGGTAGGTCCCCGACTCGTGCAGGGCCGCCGTGAAGAGGCTCGCGAAAGGCAACAGCGTCCAGGCGATCAGCAGGAGGAGCAGGGCCGTCCCGCTCAGCTTCGAGTAGGTGGGAGCGTTCACGAACGGTTGCCTCGGTTCACGAACCACTGGACCGGCAGCACGCAGACGAGCACGAGGATCATCAGCACGACGGCTAGCGCGGAGGCGAGCCCGACCTCGCGGTTGTAGAACGCGAGCTGGTAGATCTTGAGCCCGGGCACCATCGTCGCGTTGCCGGGGCCGCCGCTGGTCGCGATGTAAACGATGTCGAACGCCGATAGGGCGGCCACCATCGTGACGATCACGCAGACGCCGATCTCCTGCCGGAGGCTCGGGAGCGTGATGCTGAAGAACTCACGGATCGCGCCGGCACCGTCGATCTGCGAGGCCTCGTAGAGGGCCGGGTCGATCTTGCTCATGCCGACGATCAGGAGCACCGTGCAGAACCCGAGCAGCACCCAGATCCCGATCACGCCGACGGCGGGAAGGGCATAGGTGAAATCGCCGAGCCATGCTCGCGTGATGCCACCGAGCCCGACGGCCGAGAGAGCCTGGTTCGCGGCGCCGTCCGACGACAGGACCCAGTTCCAGGCGATCCCGGCAGCAACGAGCGGAACGACCTGCGGGAGAAACAGCACCCCACGGGCAAACGAGCCGATCGGACCGGGCACGGTGCGTCTCATGACGGTGGCGATCAGAAGGCCGAGGACGACCGGGATCGCAGAGAAGTAGATCATCAGCTTGAACGCGTGCCCGAGCACGCTCAGGTAGGTCGGGTCGCTGAGCACCGTCCCGTAGTTCGCGAGCCCGACCCATTTCGCCGGGGCGACGCCGTCCCAGGAGTAGAGCGAGTAGCGGATGCTCGTGACGAGCGGCCAGAGGACGAAGAGCCCGTACGCGGTCAACGCGGGCAGCAGAAACAGCCACCCGCTTCGACGCACGTCGCGGGCCCCCACCAGGAGGGCCCGCGACGTCGATGCTCGGCCAGCGGCGCGACCGTCGCGCCCGGACGTCACCGTCGCGTCAGACGTCGTCACGTGCCTCTAGCTGCCGTCTTTGACGTAGGCGGCCTGAACCGACTGCAGCACGCCCTGCGGCGTCTCGTGCCCGGCGAACAGCTTCTGCACCTCGGGCGTCCACGCCTCAGCGTAGATCGAGCCGTTCGCGTTCGCGATGAAGCCCATGTCGCCGTTGTCCTTCGCGGCGATCCCGCCCGCTGCGAGCGTCTGCGAGGTCGTCGAGCCCGGCTTCACGACCGGGATCTTCAGGTTCGCAGGCCCTCCGGGGTTCGAGCCGCCGGCCGCCACGTTGATCTTCCGCGCGACCGGGTTCGTCGCCACCCAGTTCAGGAAGAACGCTGCGCAGTCCGCATGGGGCGCCTTGGCGGCGATCCCGTAGGTCAGCGGCGCGGACATTGCCGCCTGCTTCCCGCCAGCATCCAGCGGCGGCATCAGGAAGAACCCGATCTTGCCGGGCATGTGGGTGTCGAAGTTACCCGACTCCCAGTCGCCGTCGAAGATGAACAACGCCTGGCCCGCCTCGAAGTTGCTCATCATCTGCGGGTAGAGAACAGCGTTGGCGTCCGAGTTGAAGTAACCGTCCTTGATCCACATCTGCAGGTGCTCGGTCGCCTTCAGGTTCGAGGCCGTGTTGATCGTCGCGCCCGGCTTGTCGAACACCCAGTTGTTGACCTTCGACGCCGGCCCGTAGTCGGCCATCAACTGCTGGAGCGGGAACAGCAGGCCGCCCGTCGCGCCACCGTCGAACTGCTCGATCGGCGTGATCCCCGCCGCCTTCGCCTTCGCCATATCGGCGTCGAGGTCTGCCAGGGTCTTCGGCGCGCTCGTCATCCCGATCTGCTTCGCCAGGGCCTTGTTGTAGAACACGCCCGTCAGGCTGTAGTTGATCCCCATCGCGAACAGGGGGCCGCTACCGACTCCCACGCCCGACGTCGACGTCCGAAGCTGTGCGAGTTGCGAGGCCGGGAACGTGTTCCAGTGGTACTCGTTGTAGTACGTGTCGAGGTTCTTCAGGACGCCATCCTTCACGAGACCGCCGATCGTCGGCAGCCGCATCAGGTCCGGAGGATTCGGCCCCCCGAGCGTCAGCGGTGCATCTTGCGTGATCGTCGCGAAGGGATCCTCACGAACGCTCCACTTCGCGGTCGGATACTGCTTCGTGAACGCGGTCGTCAGATCGGTGATGTCCGGGAAGCCCGACTCGAAATAGCCGTTCAGTGTGATCGGAGCCGTTCCGCACGCCTGCGCGAACGTCGGCGTCGACGCTCCCCTTGCCGCAGCGGCGCCGCTCGCCACCAGGCAGACGGCGAACACGCTCCCCGCGGCAAGCAGCCCGAGCAGCGGTCGACTACCAAGGTTCCCCCTTCTCCGCGGGACGGATTGAAGGCTGTCAAACATCGTTGTCCTCCTCTAGTGAGTGCGGCCGATGGGCGCCGGTCTTGATCAACGTGCTGCTAAATCGAAATAGCACGTGTGGGATAATCGGACTCCGAGGGAGTCTTGTCAAGAGACGTCGACAACGGGAAGTCAGTTAGGCGCTCGGGTACGCCCCGGGTCACCCTTGCCGACGTCGCTCGCAGCGCCGGCGTCTCGCAGACCGCGGCGTCGTTCGTGCTCTCCGGCCGCCGCGAGGAGATGCGGATCTCCGCGGCCGTTGAGGCGCGCGTCCGCCAAGCCGTTCGGGAGACCGGGTATCGCCCGAACATCGTCTCGCGGAGCCTTCGGACCGGCACCAGCCACACGATCGGCTTCGTCTCCGACACGGTCGCGACGACGGCCTTCGCCGGCCACCTGATCTGGGGCGCACTCGACGCAGCGCGCGAACAAGGACACCTCCTGTTCATTGGCGAGACCGAGGGCGACACCGACCTCGAGCAGCGCTTGATCGAGGCGATGCAGGACCGCGGCGTCGACGGCGTCATCCTCGCGTCGATGTACACGCGCAAGATCACCGTCCCCAAGGTGCTGACCAACAGGCCCGCCGTCCTGCTTAACGCCGTCCCCGCCAACCACACCCCCGTTCCGTCAGTGGTGCCCGACGAGGTTGGGGCGGGACACACCGTTGCCCGTGTTCTCCTCGAGGCCGGCCACAGGAAAGGGATCGGCCTCATCGGCGCGGCCCCGCCGAACCACGTCCCAAAGGACAGCCTCGCCGCAGTTCAACGCCTCCAGGGCATCACCGACGCACTCCACCGCGCAAACGTCGAGATCGCGGGCGCCGTCGCCTGTCCGGACTGGCAGCCCGAGATCGGCTACGAGGCCACCCACCGACTCCTGAAGAAGACCAGGCCGTCAGCGATCATCTGCTTCAACGACCGCCTGGCCCTCGGCGCCTATCAGGCACTCGCAGATTCAGGTCTCGACGTGCCCGGCGACGTCTCCGTCGTCTCGTTCGACGACGACCTGATGGCGTCATGGGTCCGACCCAAGCTCACAACCGTGGCTCTTCCCCACTACGAACTTGGACGCGTCGCAATCAACCTGCTGCTCAGCGAGGAAGGGCCGGAGCCTCGCTCCAACGGGAACACACTCATCCACCGCATACCGATGCCACTCCGCCAACGCGACTCGGTACGGACACTTCCCTCGCGTCGGCGAGCGCACCGAACTGCAACTCGCGCCTGATCACCAAACGCCCAGGTCCCCGTCGCCGGCCACTCGAGTCGATAGATGCGACGAACGTTTCCGCCGAATAGATAGGTCGGAAGCGGAAGGCGCCGCGTCCGCGAGTGCCGCCGGCGTCACTCCCTTGGAAGGGTCGAGAAAGCTTCGGTCCTTCCAGGCTGCGGAGACCCAACTCCAACCCGTGCCGCCGCCGTGAGAGGGTGGGAAGCACACGCTTTGGTTGGCGCGCCGGGGATCAGTGTCCAACACCGGATGAGGGTCAACACGCTCCGCGCTCTCGCCTCAGAGCCGCGTGAAAGGTTCTTGTGGAAGCCGATTCTGCCAGCGCTGAGGTCGTTCAGGTGTCCCGCCGCGCCCAGACGCTGTGTTTGTCCGTCAAACCCGGGATGGCTCATCTTGATTGCAGGGACTTTGTTCCCACCCAGCCGGCATGGTCAAATCCTGGTCAAAACGCTGGCGAGTACGATCGTTCAGGCGTGAGGACCGTCGCGCAGCCGAAGAGTCTTACCCTCGGAGTCCCGACGCTCGCACACCTTGAGCACGAACTCGCGGAAACGGCCACCTCGTAGCGGCCGTTTCACTTCTTGCGCTGGTTTCGAGGCAAGTACCTACTTCGAGGAGATCCTCGTTCGGCACCCCAATCGACGCGTGCGAATGAACGACGACCCAGCGGTCGCCCTCACGCCTCGCCGCGCCCGAATACCTCATGGACTGCTCACGCTCGCCAGCGACAAAGCGGCCGCGTCCCACGAACGAAGCGGCGTCTACGCCAAGCGGTTGGATCGTTAGCTCATCCGATATCACCTTGATACCCGACGACCGCCCCGCGCCGCCTACCGTCTCGATGACTTGCGCGCTGCTCCACCACTCGTCGGCATCCGTGCCGATGTGGACGGCGCTCGAATCCTCGCTCAGGCATGACCGGAGACCATCGCGATCGCCCCGGTTCATCGCCTCAAGCATCCTGTCGGAAAGCTCACGTACGTCGGCCTCCGTCGTCGTCGCAGCCATCATGCCTCCTCTCGCGGGTCAGCGGCGATCTTCGAACAGCGACCGGACAAAGTCAAGAAGAGGGATCACTCGCCAACTACTTCGGTCGGGCGTCATAGCGAAACTGGCCCAGCCGACCGACGTGGCGCCTGGGCGCCTTCGGCACGATTACGGAATGGCCACCTTCGTTATCAACGTTCGAGGCCCCTCTTCCGCGGATCCAGCAAAGGGGCGCTTGGTTGCGCCGATGTGTCAGGCGCTAGTCGAGGCAGATCTGACCGATATTTTGAGCGACGACATGGGGCAGGTCGTCGTACGGGTTGAAGTCGTGGCGGGGGAGGTCAGAGATGCGCTCGAACAGGCGCTCGACAAGGTCAGAAGCGTTCTAGCTGCAGCCGGACTGGCGACGGGCCTGGTCGCAGACTCAGTACCTGAGCCGTAGGCACGGTGCGGCTCGAAGCAGTCTCGTCGCTGACGGCATGGCTCAGGGGTGAGGTCGCTGCTTGCACGACTTGTACCTAGCCGGCGGCCGCGACGATCACGTTGCTCGCCCCGTCTAGCGTCAGGACGTCGGTATTCACGACGATGTCGTAGTGCGTCGGAAGCTCGCGCTCGACGCCGTAGAAACGCTTCAAGTACTCGGCACGCCCGGCGTCCTCCCTCTTGACGAGACGCTCCGCTGCGCGATCGTCGATACCCCTCGCGGCCGAGAGCCGCTTAGCGCGCGTCTCGGGAGAGGCGGTGACGAGCACCCGCAGCACAACGCGCCCACTGAGGGCGAACGAGGCGGCGTGCGAGACGATGACCACCGAACCGCTGTCGGCGAGCGACGCGAGAACCTGCTTGATGAGCGTCCGAAGCTCCGGATCGCCGGGAAGGACTCGGCCCGTCGCACTGCCGGGAACGACAGGAGCTGCGGCAGGATCGACGAGGCGCCCGAGCACGCGATCCATCAGCGGTCTGCGACGTTCGACGTCCGCGACGAAGCCAGGAGCGAGTTCCGCCCACTCGCTGGCCTGCTCGACCACCTCGTCGTCGACGAAGCGATACCCGAGTCGATCGGCGACAGACCGTCCGACGACCTCACCCTCGGCGCCTGTTGAGTGCGAAATGCAGATCGCAGAAACCGTTCCGCGATCTTACGTTCTTCCGTCGTGACATCAATGACCGCCATTCGGGGATCATTCGCGGACTGTGGCGCAGTCCGGTGTCATTCCGCCTGTTCGCTGATCAGTCCGTGTGACCGCATGTATGTCGTCAGGGGCACCTCGGTATCTGAGAGCCACCGAATGCATTCTTCTGGGTTCACCAAGACCCCCTGAGCGACGATCTCGAAAAGGGACCGGGGAACCCAGCTGACGAGGTAGTCGTCGTCGCGTTCGTCTCGGTAGAGGCCGACCCATGTGTCCCATGCGGGCGCATTCTCGATGTCGAAGAACCCGCCGCTCTCGACCTCCGCAGCTCCGTCAGCGAGTTGCTCCTCCGGGTAGTAGACGAGCAGGCGACCGCCGTCCAGCGGAACGGCGTCACCGACGTGAGCCGCCGTCCCAGCGGCGCGACGCCGGCCTCGCTCGAGCCAGATGGCGCGCCGGGAGAGAACTTGTCGCACCGTGTCTGCGCGGCTGACGCCCAAAACGCTCGGACGAAACTGGTCGTAGCGCAGCGATCCGCCCGGGTCAGCGGGGTCGGCCCGAGACTCGCACCACGCGATCGCCTCGGCTAGGCGCTTCTCGAACGGAACGTCATCCCCGATGCTGACCAACGCCTTCACACCGTAGTCGTCGGGCGTACCCGACAGTTCCGCTCAGGGTGTCTAGCCGGACGCTGGGGCAGGCGAGGGTGACCGTGCTTGAAAGCGGCGCAGACTTCGAGAGTCTTTAGAGCCGTTTTAGGCAGGCCTGGTTTGCTTCACCACGTGCGGACAGTGGCGAAGCAGATCGTTGCAGTCTGGCGACCTGGCAGTGCGATCGCCGTTGTCCGCGTTGTCGCGTTGGGCGCGGCGGGGCGAGGAGTCCGACGCGGCGTGGTACCGCTCGTGGTCCTCGCCCTGGTTCCGCTTTCGGTGGCCGCCTGCGGCGGCTCCCGCTCCCCGGGCGTCGCCAAGATCAGCACCACGCAGACGACCACCCCTGCCGCGACGTCGGGACCTTCTTACCAGCGCTACGCCGCCTGCATGCGCTCGCACGGCGTTCCGCAGTTCGTCCTCGAGCCGACCGACAACGGGACCGAGATCCCCACTCAGGGCTCAATCGACACGAAATCGCCGCAGTACCAGTCGGCGGCGGCCAGCTGCGCCAGCCTCCAGCCGCCCGGGATGGGCAGCACCCCCACCATTACGCCCGCCGAACGGGTCGACTACCTGAAGGCCGCCGCCTGCATGCGGGCGCACGGCGTCCCCAACTTCCCGGACCCGACCTTCACCGGTGGGCACGTCTTCAACAGGCCCGCGTCAATTTCCCGCTCCTCGCCGGTCGTCTTGAGGGCAGCCCACACCTGTGTGAAGCTGATACCCGCCGGTCTCCCCGGCCACCCTTAGGACGTTTCCCTTTCCGCCCGGCGAGATTGCGGGGCAAGGAGCTAGCAGGTCTCGATCTACTCACCATCGAGGCCTAACCTCCCGAGCGCCCTCGGGGTGTCTAACGCAACACTCGCGCAGGCGTCGGCCCTTCCGCCAGCGTGGGGCTACCATCACGCGCAGGTGAGCAGCCGGAACTCCGTGCAGCGGGCATTCGACGCGTTTGGGAAGGCACACTTTCAGGCGAAGGAATCAGGAACCTGGCACCGAGAGATCGAAGGCATTCTTCAGTCCTTCAATCTCCAGAAGTCCCAGTACCGCCTCAGCTACTACCTCAACGTCAAGCTCGATCTAACCGGCGCGGTACCGGTCGAGCTTGCCGAGGACGAGCGCGATCTGGGTGTTCGTTTCTACATCGAGGGTCGCGCAGAGGGCCTCATGCCGGATGCGAGCGGTAAGACGCTGCTCGACCTACTCAACATCGATGGTACGACGACGACCGACGAGCACCGCGAGCACCAACTGCTGGATCTTCTCGAGAGGCAGCTCGCACCGACATTGGACGACCTCTCCTCGCTCGTAGGAATCAAGGGTTACTACGACCGAAGCGCGTTCCGTCTCTTCCTCGTAAGTCGCTCTGCCAGGCGCGTCCTAGACGCTCTCCCGCTGGCGAACGCTTAGCTCACGTTCATCTGGACGCCCCTCTGTTCGGGCGTCATTGCGCAACACTCGCGCAGCCTACTGCCCTGGCGCCTCTGAAGAGTGCTCGACGTCGATCGTCCGCGCCCGGACGTGTCAGCAAGAGCCATCTTGCCCTTCGCTCGCTCGGGCGGGACACTAGTTGGCACGGCCCCGGGGTAGCTCAACTGGTAGAGCAGCCAACTGTCCATTGGACGGATGCCGGTTCGAATCCGGCCCCCGGGGGCCCAGGACATTCGAAGGCCCGCCGGAAGGCGGGCCTTCGGGTAACTCAACCGGAGCCAACTGTCCAACCGCAGAATAGCTCGCACCGTCAGGCGTCATTCGTGAAGACTCGCGCAGGCCAGGTCACCGACGCCAGACGCTGCCTAGCCTAGGCGGTGAGCGTCTTCAGGCGTGCTTCAGCCTCGTGCCTCGCTCGGCGTCGCTTCGCGTGCAACGATCGCGGTCGTTCTGTCCTCAGCAGTCCTTATTCGTGCTGCGGTTCGTGGCGTTCGCGTTCAGCGCTCTCTGAGGAGCGCATCTGCACCGTCGTTTATTGGTGGGCTCCGGTACCACGCGACCGGCGGAATCACCTCGGGGATGCGATACAACGCGACCTGGCCGTTTGCGCGTCTTGATGTTCTCGAGGGCGAGGTCGTTATCTCCCTCAGCGATGATCTCCGATTACTGACCCGCGTCATCGGCTTCCTCAGACGTGTTCCCCGTAGAACGACGCTTCGTTCCGAGGATGTGCGCGGTGTCGAGTCCCGCTTCGGCCGGTCCGGCGCACCCGGGTTGCGCTTTCGAACCGTCGACTTGACCTCAGCGCTCGGGAACTCAGAGTCCGTTGTCAACGTTGGCGCCGGAACCGGCTCGTATGAGCCGCGCGACTGCCAGGTCGTCGCAGTGGAGCCATCCGGGCTCATGCTCGCGCAACGTCCATCAGACGCGGGGCCTGCGGTTCAGGCAGCCGCCGAAGAACTGCCGTTCGGCGACGGGAGCTTCGATGCGGCGATGGCGGTACTCAGTCTCCACCATTGGACAGATCGAGTGCGAGGGCTCGCGGAGATGCGTCGGGTCGCACGGGGGCCGGTCGTTGTCTTCTTGCGTGATCCCGAGGCAGCCGAATCGTGGTGGCTCTACGACTACTTCCCCGCGACGGCGCGGCTCGTCGCGAGCCGCAAGACTCCTCTCAACGAACTCACAGAGACACTCGGCCCGCTCAAGGTTGTGCCGGTTCCTATCCCAGCCGACTGTAACGACGGCTTCGAGGCCGCCTACTGGCGACGGCCGCAGGCGATCCTTGACCCAGATGTTTGGCGTTCGATGTCGGCGCTCGCGTTGATCCCCGCATCTGACCGACGAGCGGGAATGCGCAAACTTCGTCTCGACCTTGGGAGCGGCGAGTGGTACCGCCGCTACTCCCATCTGCTGGACCTGGACCAATTCGACCTTGGCTACCGGGTCGTCGTCGCTCGCCCCTGAACCCTCACCAGCACATCGCTCAGTGAACACTCCGCAACACTCGCACAGAGCAGAGTGCTGACCCTCGACGGTCGGGCGCATGCGATTCTTACGGGCTCAGAGGCGCGTCAGCGTAACCTCGTAACCGCCCCCCGGCCATTGCCAGCGACCGGCGTAGGAGCTGCCGTCGTCGCTGAAGTGGCCCTGGAAGTAGTTGTTCGAGCCCTGATCGCCGAACCAGATCCAGATCGCGTCGCCCTCGATCGACCATGTGTAGGTGAAGTTGCTGCCGTTGGAGTCCATGTAGTGCGAGCGCAGCGTCTGTGTGTCTTGGTCGAAGCCGATGTACTCGACGCCCTTGATCCGTCGCCGCGGCGTGTGAACATCCACGCTCTGGATGAGGAAGAAACCGCCTTCCATCCACTCGAAGCTGATGATCCCGTTCAGGGAGGGTCCCGACGCTTTCCACGTCCCGACAAGGCGGTCAAGCTGGCGAAGCGCCGGATAGGGCTCAGTCGGAATCTGCTCTGCCAGATGGTTGTTGCTGTCCGCCATGCCTCAGTCTCAGGACGGCGCGCACGAATCAGGGTGCGCATGACAGGATAATCCTCCCACGTAGCGCCAACAGGAGGACGCCGTGCACCGAATCCGCAATCTGTCTTGGAAGGTCCCGGCCGTTGTCGTCGCTCTCGGAATCCTGATCGAACTGATCGACCTACCAATTGGCAACGTCAAGAATCACAACGCCACCAGTTACAAGATCGGCGGCGCCCTTGCTGGTCTCGGCGCCGTCATTTTCATTATCGGCGTGATTCTGTTCGTGATCTGGGCGGTCGCGGCGCTCGCTCGCCGCAGACGAACCGCGTCGGCGGCTTGACGCCTCGCCTCAGCCCGATCCCGAAGACCCGACGAACCTGCAACGCGGCGCTAAACGCGTCTGAGACGACGCTGGACATCCGGCCCCGCCTCCGAAATGCAGCGGAGGCGCCTCCGTCCCGTTGCCATCAGCGCTCGACGAGAAAGCGGCGCAGTGTTGCGGTGAGGAGGTGGGGCGCCTCTTCGGCGATGTGGTGTCCGCAATCGATTGCCACTCCTCCACGGATGTCCGCGAGCCAGTCGCGCCAGACGGAGACGGGGTCGCCGTAGAGCATTTCCATGTCGTCTTGGAGCGCCCAGACCAAGCGCCGGCACATCACCTTCTGCCGGCCGCTCGGTCCTCGTCATCGCGCGCGATCGATCCCGAGGCCGGCACGGACCACACATTGCATGAACCGTGGGGTCATGGAGGGCCGCGAGAAGATCCGCGTACGCCTCATCGCCCTATCCAAGCCGGACTCGGGTTGTACCAGGCCTCAGGGTCGAGATTGATGAACCTTTCGGCGGGCCTCGCGAGCTGCCCGAGGAAGAACCAATGCCACCAGGCCTCGGCAAACCGGGAGTCCGCACGGGCGAGCGCTTCCCCGATCGGCACGCCGTCCATCACGACGAGATGAGTAGCAGCGTCACCGTGATCCATCGCGACTCTGAACGCGACGTAGCTGCCGCGATCATGGCCTACCACCGCAAACCGGTCATGTCCGAGAATTTCGCATCAACGTAACGATGTCGCCCGCCATTGCCCGTTTCGAGTACGGACTGTGGTCCGGGTCGTCTCGGGCTTTGACGACTCGCCGTAGCCTCGGAGATCGGGGCACACGACCGTGAACTCGGGCTGAAGTGCCGCCGCTACCCGATGCCATGTTGCGTGTGTGCGTGGATGGCCGTGCAAGAGGATCACCGCTGGCCCAGAGCCTCCGTGCCGCACCCGCAGCTCGACATCGCCGACGTCGATTTTCTCAAGCGTGAACCTCTCAAACATGGCAGCTCTCCACCGCGAACGCTGTCCAGCCCTGTAGCGGAAGACCTCGAGATGCCCTAGAACGCAGGGAAAGCGCCAGGTCCCGGACCCCCAATCCGGAGATCAGCGCGCTGCCGATCGAGAAGGTGCCCGTGCTTCCAATCACTCAAAGCGGCTGCCTTTCTTCTTATGAGCATCTCGCCTGCCAGGACCATAATCCATCCCAAGCTGCGACCGCGTCTGGTTGACGGGTGTGGGCCTTCGTGTCTGCGCTGTTGGGTCGGCTGAAGCCGCAACTAGAGAAACGACACTCCCATTTCTGTTGCCCCGCTGAACCGGCCATCACTTGAGGAGTCCAGCGAGGCTGGTCTAGGGTCTCCGAATGGCACGACTGGAGGGGTAGCGCTTGTTCTCCGTCGCGATGAGGACGGTCTGCCTGCCTGTTTTTCTCCTGCTGGTCACCGGGCCGGCAGTGGCGTTCGCTGCTCAGCCGAAAGCGGGTGGACTGTACAAGGGCAGTGAGTTGGGTTGCACGGCGCAGCCGGGATATACGTGCCTGTTCCTCTTTCGGGTGAGTACGAATGGTCAGAGCATGACCTTTGTAGCCAAGCACAATGTGCCCGGTCTCTGGGAGCGCAAAGGCGGCGGTGGCGAAGCAATTCTCGGTCCCTACAAAAGCCGCTACAAGGGCAAGCTCTACCGTCGGTGACGATCAGCAGTAGCGGAGCCTTTACCGGCAAGCAGAGCTTCGGCTCCGCGCATGATCAGGGATCGGTGGTTGCGACAGGCCGGTTTGCTGGCACAGGAACGACCGCGACAATCAAGTTCATCCTCGACCCAGGCCCGCACTCGTGCACGAACGGACCGGTGAATCTCACCTTGACCTGAGAAATCGTCTCAAAAACGGGTTCTGGAGTCATCCGCATCATCGTCAAGGCGTTGCCAAACCCTCGAGAAGCCTCAGGTAACAGTTCCCGGCCGCTCGGGCAGAGCAGCGCGCTCACTCCGGATACCGTTCACGGCATCACGTAGTTAGTGATGCAGCGCCGTCGTATAGGTGAGCGATGGAAGGACTCGACAGATGGCGAAGATCGTCGTGATCAATCACCTGACGGTCGATGGAGTGATGCAGTCGCCGGGCCGTCCCGAGGAGGACACCCGCGGCGGTTTCACCCACGGCGGTTGGGGGAGCCGGAACTCGGACGACGAGATGCTGGGCGCGGTCTATGCGCGCGTCAACGAGAGCGGCGGTCTTCGGTTGCTGCTCGGTCGTTGGACGTACGAAGAAATGCTCGGCTACTGGAACACCCAGGACAGCCCGTTTAAGGATGGGCTCAACAACGCCCCCAAGTACGTGGCCTCACGGACGTTGCGGGAACCGCTTTCGTGGCCGAACTCGACGTTGTTGAGGGGTGAGGTCGGCGACGCGGTCGCGGAGCTCAAGCAGCGCGCTCCTGGCGATTTGTTCGTGATGGGAAGCGGCGAGCTGATCGAAACGCTGATGCGTCGCCGGCTGATCGACGAGTACCTGCTCGTCATCCACCCGCTCGTGCTCGGCGCAGGTCGGAGGCTGTTCCCTTACGACGTTCCGCCGGCACGCCTGCGGCTCGTCGACTCCAAGACGACGGCCAAAGGCGTAGTAATCGCGACCTATCAGACTCTCGTCGACGGAGGCTTACCGCTCGCCAACCGCAAGTCGAATACGCTCAGTGACCCCCTCCTCCGCGATTCGGGCCTCGGTCTCGAATCGCAAACAGGGTCCAACATAAACTGCCTTATCAGGCAACGAAAATACCGGATCTGCAGGTATTTAAGGCCCATACGGGATTCGAACCCGTGCCGCGGCCGTGAGAGGGCGGAAAGCACCCTCTCGTTTGCAGGCATTTTCTGCCCACCCGAACGGCATGGTCAAATCCTGGACAACAAGAGCTCCGCTCCTGGAGGTGGCCAGAAGACAACTCCCGCTAGCGCTTCGGAGCAGCTACGGAGTGAGTCCGGTTCTCCGGGTACGCTGAGCTGCAGATGACGTTCGAGCGCATCACCGTACGGCCTGATCAGCTGGGAGGCATTCCGTGTATCCGTGGCCTTCGGATCCCGGTTGCGACCGTCGTCGGGATGGTCGCCGACGGGATGAGCGAAGACGAGATCCTCGCCGCTTACCCTGATCTCGAGGTGGATGACATCGCCGAGGCCCTCCGCTACGCGGCCGAGGCGGTTCGGGAGCGCGAGCTCCCGCTTGCCGCCGGTTGAGGTTCCTGGTCGATCAGCCATTGTCTCCGGCCGTCGCCGACCGGCTCAAGGAAGCTGGCCACGACGCGGTCAACGTCCGCGCCTACGGCATGCAGGCCTCCAGCGACGATGAGATCTTAGAGCGCGCACAAGAAGAAGACCGTGTGCTCGTCTCTGCCGACACCGACTTCGGGACGATGGTTGCGCTTCGCGGGGAGCGATTCCCCTCCGTCGTCCTCTTCCGACGCGGAACTGAGCGACGACCAGAACAGCAGGTCGCGCTCCTCCTCGCGAACGTGCCGGCGGTGGAAGTCGATCTCGCTGAAGGGAGCATCGTCGTTCTCGAGCCCGACCGCGTGCGCGTCCGCAGGCTTCCGCTCGCCCCGTAGCGCACCGCAGCTGGCATCCGTGGCGTGACCCCCTGAGGTCGGTCCGGTCGGTTCGAGAGTCTTACTGCCCGATGTCGGGCAAGGAGGACAATCGGAGCGATGGGACATGCGAGACGCCGGCATACGCCGGAGCAGATCATCAGGAAGTTGCGGGAGGCCGACCGGCTGCTCGGGCGAGGGCCAGGAGGTCGCGCTGGTGGCGAAGCAGCTTGAGGTGTCGGAGCAGACGCTGCATCGTTGGCGGCTGCAGTACGGCGGGCTTGAAGGCCGACGACGCGAAGCGGCTGAAGGAGCTCGAGCGGGAGAACAGCCGGCTGAAGCGGATCGTGGCCGATCAGCTGCTCGAGAATCAGGCGCTGAAGGAGATCGCGAAGGGAAACTTCTGAGCCCGCCCCGCAGACGCGATGCCGTTCGGATGATCGTCGAACGGTTCGGACTGTCTGAGCGGCGGGCGTGCCAGATCACCGGGCAGCACCGCTCGACCCAGCGCCACCAGTCGGCGTCGCGGCGGCGACCGCGACGACGCGCTGCGCGAGCGGCTGCGGAAGCTCTCCGCGGAGCACCCGCGCTGGGGCTACCGGCTCGCTTGGGGCGCGCGTCCGCGACGAGGGCTGGGCCGTGAACCGCAAGAAGATCCAGCGGCTATGGCGCGAAGAGGGCCTGCGCGTGCCGCAACGGAAGCGCAAGCGGCTCCGGCTCGGCGACTCGACCGTGCCCGGCGAAGCGGCTGCGGGCCGAGCGGCCCAACCACGTCTGGGCGATGGACTTCCAGTTCGACACGACCGTCGACGGCCGCACGCTGAAGCTGCTCCACGTCGTCGACGAGCACACCCGCGAGGCACTTGCGATCCGTGTCGCCCGCTCGATCGACGCCGACCACGCCGTCCGCGTGCTCGACCAGATCGTCCGCGAGCGCGGCGCCGCACCCGAGCTCGTCCGGATGGACAACGGCCCCGAGATGACCGCGAACGCCGTGCGCGACTGGTGCCGCCTCGGCGGCAGCGGCCGCAGCTTCATCGAGCCCGGCTCACCCTGGCAGAACCCGTTCGTCGAATCGTTCGGCTCCCGCGTCCGCGACGAAGTCCTCGCCGTCGAAGCGTTCGACTCCGTGCTCGAGGCCCAAACGGTCATCAATGACTGGAGAACCATCTACAACCACAAACGACCCCACAGCAGCCTCGGCTGGAAACCCCCGGCCACCTACGCCGCTAGCCTGAACAACCAACCCGAGAAGCAACCAGCCCGACTCTCATAACGGCTGGACCGACAAACGGGGGCCGGTCATCCGCGTCAACCCTCTAAACCAGACAACCGTCAAGATCGTCCCCTTCCCGTTTCAGGCTGCATCGGCGCCAACCGGTCAGTTCTGAACGTCGTAGCCGGGGACTGCCGGGTAGGCGAGAGCATCAAGCCGCATCCGTGCCCAGGAACACCGCAAACCGAATGGCCGACCGAGCCCCAAGAGACGGTATTCAGGCTGACGCCAGAGCCGCAATCGCGGCAGGTTCCTGGCGAGTGTCCCTCGACGTCCGCTACGCGGCCATCGGAGAGATTGGGGATCACCGTGGAGACCGGGCTGGGTTACTTCCTCGTTACTGAGCTCCCTGGCTCGAGTTGGGATCACTCGCGGCCGCCGCGGGAGCAAGACGGCTGGGATGTGACTGGCCGCGGTTCCGGGAGCGCCGACCTGCCATTGGGGTGCACCGGGGGTCAACGCATGGTCAAATCCTGGACAAATGAGGAGGCTGAACAGCGCATGAGAACGAGAAAAGGCCCGTCCTACTTGATTTGCTGAGACCCGGACACCGCCCTCAAGACACTGCCCAGACGGGACAACACATCTATACGATTTGCAGCTACTTTTAAGGCCCATACGGGATTCGAACCCGTGCCGCCGCCGTGAGAGGGCGGTGTCCTAGGCCACTAGACGAATGGGCCCCGCTAGGAGCCGGCAGTTTACCGTCAGGCGCCGAGCTCGTGAAGCAGCGGAGCGGTATCGAGCGGGTCGAACCCGATCCGTTCGGCGATCTCCTCGCTCGAGGGCCTCGTCCCCTCGACAAAGAGCTCGCGGAGCAGCTCGCCGGTGGCACGGTCGCGCCACCAGTCGGTACCGACGGTGTCGATCAGGTGGCGACGGAGCTGGGCGGAGCGAATCCAGGCGCGGAGGTAGTCGGCCGAGTAGAACCCAGAGTCCATATCCGAGAGGTAGGAGCTCGCGGTGTAGCGGAGGCCGCTCGCGGCTGTCAGCCACTCCTCGTACCCGTCGGGAGTGCCTCCTACCTCGGGGAACCGTGACCAGAACGCGAGCTCGAAGCGCAGCTTCGCCTCGTAGCGGCGGAAGAGCACTGCTTCCAGGAACACCGTCGCCTCGGCGTTGCGCGCAGCCTCCTCGTCGGAAAGGCCGAAGTGGCGTGCGTGCCACTCGGGCTCGCGGGAGATCGCCTCGACAATGTAGGAGTAGATTTCGGTCAGCGCGTGGTCGCGCGCGAGGCGCCTGAACGCGAGCGGCAGCGAAGGGTCGACACAGGCGAAGTGCAGCGCGTGGCCGGCCTCGTGGAGGAAGGCTTGATAGTCGTGCACGCCCCCCTGCGCCCTGGTGATCAGGTGCACGACGCTCGGCGGGTCGCTCGGCATCACGCACGCTCGCGGTGACTTCTGCGGGCGGTCATCGAGGTCGAGCTTGATGTTGGGCATCGCGGCCAGATCGAACCCCAGCTCCTCGAGGGTCGCCAGGCAGACCGCCGTCGCACGCTCTTTCGTGTAGATCGACTCGAGCGGCGAGAGGCGGCGCATGTAGGCCATATGGTGGCTCGAGGGCACCGGCTCGCGTCCAGGGCCGAGCAGTCGATCGAACCAGCGATCGCGGAGCGGGACGTACGCCGCCGTGAATGTTTCGCTCGCGTCGTTGAGCACACCCGAGAGCCGGTGCAGCGAGATCCCCTTCTCGTCCTCGTTTCGCGCGACCGCGCCGGGGATGCCCGACAGCTCGGCCTCCAGCTCCTCGCCTTCGCTGATCAGGTCGAGGCGGTCCGGGTTGAACTCCGCGCTTGCCTCGGCGTAGATCACGCCGAGTTCCTCGCGGTCGGCGTAAACAGGCAGAACGGCAAGCTGCGCCTGGGCGGTGCGGAGCGGCAG
This sequence comes from uncultured Actinomycetota bacterium, assembly GCA_963765345.1. Classification (GTDB taxonomy): domain Bacteria; phylum Actinomycetota; class Thermoleophilia; order Gaiellales; family Gaiellaceae; genus PALSA-600. The sequence continues at coordinate 48,617 of CAVXWI010000022.1, read as the reverse complement.
CTCGTCGCCGTGGAAGGCGACGCGCGCCGCGAGAATGCGGTTCTCGAGCTCGTCGTAGCGCTCGACGAGCGCGTCGGTGATCAGCCCGCCTTCGCAGGTCTTGCGCAGCCGGAAGAGCGCCTCCCGCTCATCGCCCGAGGCCGAGGCCTCGGCCTCGCGGAGCGCGCCGAGCTGCTCGCGGCTGAAGAGATCGGCGTAGCGACGGACGATCTCCGCCTGCTCCGAGGTTTCCTTCTCACCCACCCGCACCGCACGCGCCTCCTCGGTACGCTCGAACAGGTACTTGGAGAGGCGGTCCTCGAACTCGGCGGAGCTGCGGACGACGACGACGGCCATCGGCCCTACGCTAGCTGGCCGCGGCGAGCCGCCGCGCGGTCTCGACGAGCTCCGCCGGCTCGAACGGTTTCGGCATCACGGCGCTCGCCCGACCCTCGTACGCACGGACGTCGACAGTGCCGGAGACGAGCACGACCGGGATCCCGATGGCCGTGAGCTCGTCGAGCAGCTCGTCGGCGGCGCTGCCGCCGAGGTGCAGATCGAGGAAGACGACGATCGGCGTCTCGGCCGCGACGGCTTCCCGCGCTTCGTCGACCGTCTCGGCCTCACGAACGGCGAACCCGTCAAGCTCGAGGTTGACCCTGCAGACAAGCCGCAACGCCGGATCGTCCTCGACGACGAGAATCGAGGGGACGGCATGTGTCCACAGGGCGCGATGGTAGTCGAGTCGACGGCCGCACGGTAGGATGTGCGCCGTGGCGCCCGAAACTCAGGCGGGGGAGCGCTACGCGACCCAGGTAGGCGAGCTCTGGACGGGGCTCTCGCAGGCGCTTGCCCGTCTTGAGGCGATCGCCGTTGCCCCGGACGTGCTCGGCTCCGCCGATACCGTCGACGCCCTGCGGCGCCTGCAGTACCGGCTGCACGCGGCGAGCGAGTCGGTACTCGGCCTCTCGCCCCCGGCTGCGGCCGCGCCCGCGCACAGCGAGCTCGCTGCCGCGCTCGCGGGCGCCCGCGACGCCACCGGCGACGTCCTCGAGGCGGTCGACGAGCACGGCAGCCACGGCGTCGACCCGATGGTCTACGAGTGGCGTGGTGCCCTCTTCCGCGTCCGGCTCGCCCGCTTGCGGCTGACCGGCGGACGCACCATGCCGTCCGAGCCCCTGGAGGAGATCCCGAAGCTTCGCGCCCCGATCGTCGCCTCGGCGCTGACGGTCGCCGGTGCCGCCGCGTTCGCCGTCGGCGCCACCGCCGGGCCCTGGCCGCTGTGGGTCGCCGGGATGATCGCGGTCTGCCTCTCGCTGCTCTTCTACCGGCCGTAGGCGGCGGCAAGCCGCGCGAGCGACTCGTCGCGCCCGAGCAGCTCGAGGCTCTCGAACAGCCCGGGCGAGATCTCGGCGCCGGTCACCGCGAGCCTGATCGGCGCGAAGGCCTCGCGCGGCTTCAGGCCGAGCTCGCCGGTGAGCGCGCGCAGAGCCTGCTCGATCGGCGCCGCTTGCCATGGGTCGACGTCTGAGAGGGCAACCGCCGCGGCCCGGCAGATGACGGGATCAGCGCCATCCGGGCTGACGGGCTCGAAGAGGAAGCGGACGAAGTCGGGGTACTGCGAGAGCTTCTCGATCTTCTCTTGGACGAGCGGGACCGTCTCGCGGACACGGGCCTCGGGCCACTCGATCCCCTGCTCGCCGAGCCAGGTGAGGAGATGCTCGGCGTACTGGTCGGTGCCGAGCTCGCGCAGGTGGACACCGTTCAGCCAGTCGAGCTTCTGGTAATCGAAGGTCGCCGGGCTCGGCCCGATCCGCTCGAGCGAGAACCGCTCGACGAGCTCTGCCGGACTCATCACGGTCGTCTTGTCGTCGTAGCTCCAGCCGAGCAGGGCGAGGAAGTTCATCAACGCGGCAGGGATGTAGCCCTCCGCCCGAAACACGTCGATCGAAACGGCGCCGTGGCGCTTCGAGAGCTTCTTGCCGTCGTCCCCGAGCACGTCGGGTACGTGCGCGTACACGGGCTGCTCGGCGCCGAGCGCGGTCAGGATGTTGATCTGGGTCGGCGTGTTCGAGATGTGGTCGTTGCCGCGGATCACGTGCGTGATCCCGTCGAGCATGTCCTCGACCGGTGAGGCGAAGTTGTAGGTGGCCCGTCCGTCGGAGCGGACGATGACGAGGTCTGCGAGCTGGTCGTTGGCGAACTCGATCCGGCCGCGGACGGCGTCCTCCCAGCCGACCACGCCCTCGTCCGGCATCCGGAAGCGGATCGCCCCCTCGTCGAGGTAGGCCTTCCCCTCCGCGACGAGCCGCTCGGCGTGGATGCGGACCTCGTCCATCCGGTCGAGCTGGAAGGTGACCGGGCCGTCCCAGTCGATCCCGAGCCAGCGGAGCGACGCCTGGATCTGGTCGGTCGCCTCGGCGACCTCGCGGCTCGTGTCGGTGTTCTCGATCCGCAGTCGGCACTCGCCGCCCTGCTGGCGTGCATACAGCCAGTTGAAGAGGAACGTACGCACGCCGCCGACGTGCAGGAAGCCCGTCGGGCTCGGGGCCATGCGAACGCGAAGCGGCATGCGCGGCATCGTAGGCTGTGAATCGTGCAGTTCGGCGGACACATGTCGTCGGCAGGTGGGCTCGCGACCGCGATCGACCGGATCGAGGCGATCGGCGGCGACTGCGTCCAGATCTTCACGCAGAGCCCGCGGATGTGGCGGCCGACGGCTCATTCGCCGGAGGCGATCGAGCGGTTCCGGGAGCGCCGGGTCGAGGCCGGGATCGGCGGCGTCGTCTGCCACGCGCTCTACCTCGTCAACCTGGCGGCGCCCGACGACGCGGTCTATGCGAAGTCGATCACGGCGATGCGGGCGACGATGGAGACGGCGAACGCGATCGGGGCCGACGCGGTGATCTTCCACGTCGGCTCGCACCTCGGCGCCGGGTTCGAGGCGGGCTCCGGACGGGTCGTCGCCGCCCTCGAACAGATCCTCGAGCTGGCCGACGGCGAGACCTGGCTCGCGATGGAGAACTCCGCCGGGACCGGCGGCACGATCGGCCGCTCGATCGGCGAGCTCGCATCGCTCGTCGATGCGCTCGACCGTCACCCGCGCCTCGGGATCTGCCTCGACTCCTGCCACCTCTTCGCCTCGGGCTACGACGTCACGGATCCGGGCGCGGTTGAGGCACTCGTCGCCGAGGTCGACTCGACGATCGGCCTCGACCGGCTCCGCGCGCTCCATGTCAACGACAGCGCGACCTCGCTCGGCTCGAACCGCGACCGGCACGCGAACATCCTCGAAGGCGAGATCGGTGAGGGAATGGGCGTCTTCCTCGCTCAGCCGGCCTTCCGCGAGCTCGCCGCCTACCTCGAGGTGCCCGGCGCCGGCGACGGGCCGGATGCAGACGAGCTCGCCAAGGTGCGCGCCCTCTACGCGCGCTGGACGGCGTAGCGCATGCGCGGGGTCCAAGCCGAGTCGCGGAGCCGAAGCCCGCGGACAGGGCCCGAGCGACGCGGCCGGAGACGCCGGCGGGCCGGCGGGTGTGACGGCGCGGGGGGCAGGCGGCGTATGGACGAGGTGAACGCGTTCGCCCAGGCCGCCGAGAGCCACCTGGACGACGTCTACGCCTACCTCGTCTGGTTCACGGGCGACCGGTTCGTCGCCGAGGACCTCGCCGCCGAGACGTTCGAGCGGGCACTCCGGCTCTGGCATCGCTTCGACCCGAGCCGCGGGACGGCGCGCACCTGGCTCTGCCAGGTGGCGCGGACGACGGCGCTCGACCACTTCCGCTCCGAGAGGCGCCGGCGGCGGCGCGAAGCCCTGGCAGCCGTACCCGAACGGTTCGACGAGCGGGTCTTCGACGGGCTCTCGCCCGAGCTCGAGGCCGCGCTCTCCCAGCTGACGGCCGGCGAGCGCGAGGTGATCGCGCTGCGGGTCGTCCTCGATCTCGACGCGCAGACGGCCGCGGGCATGCTCGGTATCTCGACGACGAACTGCACGACGCGCCTGAACCGCGCGCTCGGCAAGCTGGAGGAGGCGCTCGGTGTCGCAGCCTGATCTCCTGCGGGAGCTCCGTGAGGCGCGGCCGCTCGCACCCGCCGAGCTGCGTGCACACGTTCGGCGCCTCGCCGCCGACGCGGCGCCGTCGCCGGCGCAGGCGCCGAGCGGCCGGCAGCGCCGCCTCACCTGGCGGCGGCTGCTCCTCGTCGCGGTGCCGGTCGCCGCGGTCGCCGCGGCCGGCGGCGCGGTGCTGCTCAGCTCGAGCACCCCGCCGGCGAGGCAGACCCTCCACGGGGCAGCACCGGTGCTCGCGGCCGGGATCGGCGTCGGCCCGGCCGCTCGGTCGACCCCGCTCGCCCAGGCGACGCCCGGCGCGAGCTCGAACCTGGCGACCGTCCCCGCTCCGAACCCCAACCGCGCCCAGCGGATTACGACCACGCTCGAACTGCGCGTCGCGAGCGCCCAGGCGGTCTCCGACGACACGAAGCAGGTCGTGCGGATCGCCCAGTCGCTCGGCGGCTATCCCTCCTTGCTCGTCGTCAACGCCGCCGGACGTTCGGGCTACGCGGAATCACCCTGCGAATCCCGAAGGAGCATCTGCAGGCGGCGATCGCCCGGCTCTCGGCGCTCGGCACCATCGTCGGCGAGCACGTGACGATCCAGGACCTCGAGACACGGGTGAACGCGACGACGCGCGCGATCGTCCGGCTGAAGGCCGAGCTCACCGCCTGGCAGCAGCAGGTCCAGACCGCCGGTACCCAGAAGCACATCGCCGCGCTGACAGACGAGATCGTCTCGCTGCAGGGCCGCCGCGCCGCGACGGTCCGGACTGCGAGCGACGCAACCGTCTCGGTCGAGCTGACGACTCGCCCGGCGCCGGCGCCCGTGCACCACCGTCCCGGCCCCCTGCACGGCCTCGTCATCGCCTTCCGCTGGCTCGGGATCGGTGCCGTCTATGCGCTCGCGCTCGGCGCCCCGCTCCTCATTCTCGCCGGAGTCGTCTGGCTCGCCGCGCGGGCCCTCCGCCGGCGCCGCGAGGCGAGCCTGCTCAGTCGCTCGTAGAGGCTCAGCCGGTCTTGATCTGCGCGAAGACGCGGAAGGTCGGCTCGCCGACCGGCAGCTCGCCGAACTCCGGGTTGACGCAGCCGGTGTCGTCGGAGCGCGAGGCGTAGGTGCTCTCGACCTCCGCTCGGCACATCGGCAGCGGCTGCCGAAACGCCCGCACGGCGCCGAACCCGGCCTGGCGCCGCTCGGCCGCCTGGAGCATGTCGAGGTCGATCTCGACCTCGTAGATCTTCTGCATGCAGCCGACGTAGGTGTTGCCCCACGCCTCGTAGGAATAGACGAACGGACAACCGGTGCCGAGGCAGGCCGCCGGGTAGACGACCTTGTCGCAGTGGACCTCGCAGCGGCGGCACTGCATCTCCTCCTGCGGGTGCAGAGGGAGAGATTTCACTGCGTGCGAGCGAGCCATGAGACTTCATTGTCGGCCCGACCGTGCACATCTTCAAGACTTGACTTTCCTCCGTGGCGCCGCTAAATGCGCGCCCGACGCCGTTAGTCTTGGCCGGTGGCGCGGCGACTCTACCGGGCGTCCCTCGCGCTGACGCCCGTCGTCCTCGCCGCCCGCTACCTCTTTCACGCAAACGGCGCGGTCCTCTTCGTGCTCGCCTCGGCCGCGCTGACACCGCTCGCGTTCCTGATCGGCGAGGCGACCGAGAACCTCTCCGAGCACACCGGCCCCGGCATCGGCGGCTTCCTCAATGCGAGCTTCGGCAACGCGCCGGAGCTGATCATCGGCATCTTCGCGATCCGGGACGGACTGCCGAGCGTCGTCCTCGCGACCATCGCCGGCTCGGTCGTGGCGACCGCGCTGATCGTGCTCGGCATCGCGATCGTGTACGGCGGCGGCGGGGTGGTCAATCGGCGCTCGCTCGGCCTCCAGATCGCCGTGCTGATCGTCGCGGTCTGCCTCTTCCTCATCCCGTCGGTGCCGGGCTGGCACGGCGACCCGACCCGCCACAGCCTCTACCTGCTGACGCTTCCCGTCGCGGCGGCACTGCTCCTGCTCTACCTCGCGGCCACCGGCCACAATCTTCGCGAGCACTGGTCGGCTCCCCGCAAGGGGCCGACCGCGCGAGCCTGGAGCCTGCGGCGCGCCCTGATCGCCCTGACCGTGGCCACGGTCGCGACCGCGTTCGTCTCGGCCGTGCTCGTCGGCTCGCTCGGGGCGTTCGGGGAGCGGCTCGGCCTCTCGCAGTTCTTCGTCGCCGTCGTGATCGTCGCGCTCGTCGGGAACGCCGCCGAGCACGGCGGCGCGATCGTCACCGCTCACCGCGGCCACGCCGACCTCGCGGCGGAGATCGCCGTCTCGTCGGCGACCCAGGTCGCCGTCTTCGTCGCGCCCGTGATCGCCCTCCTCTCCGGGCTCGTCGGCAAGGGCCTGCCGCTGGCGTTCCGCCCCGTCGAGATCGGGGCGATGGCCGTTGCGGCGGTCTCCGTCGGCCTCGTGATCCTCGACGGGCGCGCGAAGCGCTGGGAGGGCGTCTGCCTCGTCGTCGTCTACGGGCTCGCCGTCGTCGCCTTCTGGGTCGCGGGCGGCTAGCGCGCTAACCGGGCTCCGGGCTCCGGCCCTGCTCGCGCGTGAACGGGTAGCCGCCCCAGACCAGCCGGTCTCCGTCGACGCGGAGCCGCTCGCCGCGCTCCCGGCCCGAGACGACGCGGAAGCCGCCCTCGGCGAGCGGCTCGAATACCGACGGCTGCACCCGCGGCGGCGCCCCGGGCACCTGGGCGGTGAGCTTGCCGTCGCGCCACGAGAAGACGTGCTCGTTCCCCTCGGACCACCAGCGCCCGAGAATCGCCGCCACCTCCGGCGGCGGCTCCTGCTCGGGCCGCCACGGCTTGATGGCGGGTGGCCAGTGCTCGAGCGTCGCGGCCACGAGCTCGAACGCGATCTCGCGGGTATCGGCTCTGGTGCCGGCGTTCGTCAGCACCGCTGCCCCGGTCGAGGACGCCCGGTTGACGTAGAGGCCGGCGAGGAACCCCGCCATCGCACCTCCGTGCCCGCCGAAGACGCGGCCGTCACGCGACGACGAGCTCGAGCCCGAGCCCCCAACCGACCGTCCAGTCGTCCGGGTTCATCATCACCTGCGGCGCCCAGAGCTCCTCGGCCGTCGCCGGGTCGAGCACGCCTGCACGGCCGGCGGCGAGGAACGCCCCCCAGCGGCAGAGATCGCCGACGGTCGACCAGAGCTGGCCCATCGCGGCGAGCCCGCGCATGTCGGCGTGGGGCTCGCGCACGGCGGTGCCGCTGTACTCGTTGACCAGGTAGCCGAGCGCGTAGGGCTCCTGCTCGTGCCAGCTCGTCCGCTCGAGCCCGAGCGGCTGCAGGAGGAGGGCGTCGACGTACTCGGTGTAGGGAATCCCGCTCGACCGCGTCACCACCTCGCCGAGGAGGCCGTAGGCGAGATTCGAGTAGTGGTGCGCGCGCGCCGCCGGCAGCACGAGCTCGAAGCGGTCCATCTGCTCGATCACCTCCGCGATCGTCGGCGAGTCGCCGGTGACGAACATCTCGCCCGCCTCGCGCTGGAGCCCCGAGAGGTGCGAGAGGAGCCGCCGCAGCGTCGGCGAGCCGTGCACGATCCCGGGCAGGTGCTGCTCGAGCCGGTCGTCGAGGTCGAGCCGGCCGGCGTCGCGCAGCTGCATGATCGCCGCCGCCGTGAACGTCTTCGTGATCGAGCCGACCCGGTACTGCAGGTCGGGTGTGGCCGGCCGGCGTTCCTCGAGCCCGGCGAGGCCGACCGCCCCCGACCACGCGACCTCGCCGTCACGAAGGACGGCTGCGGCGACCGACGGCAGCTTCTGCTCGGCCTGGCGCTCCTGGAGGACGCGCTCGAGCCTCGGGACGAGCTCGCTAGGCGCGGGCACGGAGCTCCAACGCCTCGGGGACGAGCTCGATCGCCCGGGCGACCGCCTCGTCGTCGATGTCGAGGTGCGTGACCGCCCGGAGGATGCCCGGGTGGACGGTTCCGCTCAGGCCGACGCCGGCGTTGCCGAGCCGCGCGATCGCCTCGGTCGTCGTCAGCCCGAGCGTCGCGACGTCGATCTGGACGAAGTTCGTCTCGACCCGCTCCGGATCGACCGGAACGCCGCGCTCGGCCCAGCCCTCGGCGAGTGCCCGCGCCCGGGCGTGGTCGTCGGCGAGGCGCTCGACGTTGTGCTCGAGCGCGTAGAGGCCGGCGGCCGCGACGATCCCCGCCTGGCGCATCGCGCCACCGAAGCGGTGCTTCTCGACCCGGGCGCTGGCCATCAGCTCGCAGGAGCCGGCGATGACGGCGCCGAGCGGGCAGCCGAGCCCCTTCGAGAGGCAGATGGTCACCGTGTCGGCAAGCTCGCCGAGCCGGGCCGCCGGTATTCCGAGCGCGACGGCGGCGTTCGCGATCCGGGCCCCGTCGAGGTGCACCGAGAGGTCGTGCCCGTGCGCCGTCTCGACGACCGCCTCGAGCTCGGCGAGCGGCCAGACGGTGCCGCCCGCCTGGTTGTGCGTGTTCTCGAGCGCGAGCAGCGAGGCCCGCGGGGTGTGGAGCCGGTCGAGCGGCAGGATCGCCGCCCGCACCTGCTCGGGCGAGAGGCGACCGCGTTCACCCTGGAGGCCGCGCGTCTGCAGGCCGGAGTGCATCGCGGCGCCGCCGAGCTCGGAGACCATGATGTGGGCGGTCGCCTCGACCAGGAGCTCGCTGCCGCGCTCGCCGAGGATCGCGAGCGCGATCTGGTTCGCCATCGTCGCGGTCGGCAGGAAGACCGCCTCCTCCTGTCCGAGGAAGGCAGCTGCGCGGGCCTCGAGCGCGAGCACGGTCGGATCCTCCCGGCGCTGCTCGTCGCCGACCTCGGCCGCCGCGATCGCGGCGCGCATCCCGGCCGACGGCCGCGTCTGCGTGTCGGAGCGCAGGTCGATCACGCAGCCAGCCTAGACGACCGTCCACGCGCCGATCTGACTAGCCTGCCGGAGGTGAGCGTCGACCCCTACGTCCTCCCGGACGGGTTGCCGGTCCCCGTCGACGACGGCGCCGCCAGCCACCTGCCCGGGCGTCCGGTCCCCCCACTCGTGCTCGAGTCGTCGGCCGGGCCGGTCGACCTCGCCGAGCTCTGCGCCGGCCTGGGCGTCCTCTACGTCTACCCGCGGGCGGGGCGGCCGGGGGAGCCGCTCCTGCCGGGCTGGAACGAGATCCCGGGCGCACGCGGCTGCACGCCCCAGTCCTGTGGCTTTCGCGACCACGCCGCCGAGTTGCGCGGCTTCGGGGCCGAGGTCGCCGGCCTCTCGGCGCAGAGCCTGGCCGACCAGATCGAGTTCGCCGGGCGGAACGCGATGCCGTTCCCGGTCATCTCCGACCCCGAGCTCCGCCTCCGGGACGCCCTCGACCTGCCGACCTTCCACACAGCCGGGCTGGAGCTCTACAAGCGGCTCGCGATCATCGCGCGCTCGGGCGTGATCGCGAAGGTCTTCTATCCCGTCTTCCCGCCCGACCGGAACGCCGCGGACGTCGTCGCCTGGCTCGCCGCTACCGTGGTTCCGTGAACCTGGAGCTGCTCGAGCAGACACTCGCGGGCGAACCGCCCTACCGCGCCCGGCAGGTCTGGGAGTGGGCGGCACGCGGCGCCCAGTCCTACGCCGAGATGACGAACATCCCGGCGGGCCTCCGCGGCGCGCTCGAGGAGCGCGTGCCGTTCTCCTCGCTAGCGGTCGTCTCGGAGTCCCTCGCCCGCGACGGCACCCTGAAGGTGCTGTTCGAGACGGCGGACGGCCATCCGGTCGAGGCGGTGCTGATGCGCTACCGCAGCGGCCGCCGCTCCGTCTGCCTCTCCTCGCAGTCCGGCTGCCCGCTGACGTGCACGTTCTGCGCGACCGGGCAGATGCGGTTCGGGCGCAACCTCACCCCGGGCGAGATCCTCGACCAGGCGCTCCACTTCCGGCGCCTCGAACCGCTCGACCACGCCGTCTTCATGGGGATGGGCGAGCCGATGCTGAACCTCGACGCCGTGCTCGCCGCCGCCCGGCGGCTTCCCGACCTCGGGATCACCCACCGGCGCACGACGGTGTCGACGGTCGGGTGGCTGCCCGAGCTCCGTCGCTTCGTCGACGAGGTCGATCAGCCGATCCGGCTGGCGCTTTCCCTGCACGCGGCCGATCCGGGGCTCCGCAGCCGGCTGATGCCGGTGAACGACCGCTACCCGCTCGCCGAGGTCCTCGGCGAGTGCCGCCGCTACGTCGAGCTGCGCCACCGTCGAGTCTTCGTCGAGTACGTCCTGCTCGCCGGGGTCAACGACAGCCCGGCGCAGGCCGGCGAGCTCGCCGGCCTGCTCGGCCGGGATGCCTTCAAGGTGAACCTGATCCCCTACAACCCGACCGCGTTCGCCAAGAAGGGACCTGCTCTGGTGGGCTCCTCCCGCGAGGCCATCGCGGCCTTCAAGTCGGTCCTCGACCGCCGTCGCGTGCCGGTGACGGTTCGCCTGACGCGTGGTCGCGAGATCGGCGCCGCCTGCGGGCAGCTTGCCGTGCAGGCTCGGGCTGCCCGATCGGCCCGGGAGATCGCCCCGCCGCTCCCGATCTAAGCGCGCCCTCGCCGCGCCGATCGATCCAGAAGGACCTCGCCGCAGCGGACGTCGTCAACGCACGAGGATTTGCTTTCGGCGGCCACGGCCGGCGCGAACATCTCCGTCAGGCCGTAGCCGACAGCGCGCCGGCTTCACCACCGCGCTCGGCGCCCCTTTGGCCCCCTCGCAGTCAGCCCGAGCGGGGTCGGGAAGCGGCCGCGAGAGCGAGCCCGCCTGCGGCTCGCTCCCCCGCTCGCGGGTCGCCGCGGTCCGGCAGACGCGTTAGGCTGAGGGCTGGCAGACAGCCGCTCGATCGGGCAGCCGCTCTGCTGGCAGACACCCACTCTAAGGAGATGCGCGCGATGCGTTCGAGGCTCCACCAGATCGTCGTTCCCGTGATCGTGCTCGCCGCTGTCGCCTCGGCGGCCGGCTGCGGCGGCAGTTCGAACAGCTCGACCACGTCGACGACTTCGACCACGACCTCCACAACCACCACGACCTCGGCGGCCGCGACCACGACGACCGGCACGTCGGGCACGACGACCTCGGCCTCGGCGGCAGCCTCCGCGGCCCTCGGCGCACTCGCGTCGGCCGGCAACTGCAAGTCCCTCGCGGGCCTCGGCGAGGCCTACTCCCAGGCCCTCTCGGGCTCCGGAACGGTCGATATCGCCAAGGAGGCGGCGCTACTCCAGCAGTTCGCCCAGAAGGTCCCGGCGGCGATCAAGCCGGACTTCGAGATCTTCGCCAACGACCTCACGAAGGTCGCCGCGGCAATCGGCTCCTACAAGCCCGGCACGACGCCGAGCCCGTCGGCGCTCGCGAAGCTCGCGTCGCTCGCGACCTCGATCAACACCACCCAGCTCCAGGCGGCCGGCAAGCAGATCCAGGCCTGGGCGGTCGCGAACTGCAAGCCCTCCTGACCGTCGCTCCCCAAGGCACTGACGGGGGCCCGCCCGCTTGACGCGAGCGGGCTCCCGGTCGTTCAGCTTGCGAGCGAGAGGTGGCAGCTCGCGAGGCCGCGCTTCTCGAGATAGCGCTGGTGGTAGTCCTCGGCCGGCCAGAACGCCGGCGCGTCCTCGATCTGCGTGACGACGGCCCGCCCGAGCCGCTCCTGCATGCGGTCGCGCGCGGCCTCGGCGGCCGCCCGCTGCGCGGCGTCGTGGACGAAGACGACCGAGCGGTACTGGTCGCCGATGTCCAGGCCCTGCCGGTTCAGCTGCGTCGGGTCGTGCTCGGCGAAGAAGACGGCGAGCAGCTGCTCGTAGGGGATGCGCTCCGGGTCGTAGGTCACCTCGACGACCTCGGCGTGGCCGGTGCGGTGACTGCAGACCTGCTCGTAGGTCGGGTTCGCGGTCGCGCCGCCGGCGTAGCCGACCGTGGTCGCGTCGACGCCGTCGAGCCGGCGGAAGGCCGCCTCGACGCCCCAGAAGCAGCCCGCTGCCGAAGGTTGCCTTCGCCTCCATCACTCCTCCTCCAGTCGCAGCGCCGCCGAGTTGATGCAGTAGCGGACGCCGGTCGGAGCCGGCCCGTCCGGGAAGACGTGCCCGAGGTGGCCGCCGCACTCGGCGCACATGACCTCGGTGCGGACCATCCCGTAGCTCGCGTCGGACTCCTCCTCGATCGCCTCCGCGCCCGCGGGAGCGCTGAACGCGGGCCAGCCGCAGCCCGAGTCGTACTTCGCCTCGGAGCTGAAGAGCACCGCGCCGCAGCCGGCGCAGCGGTAGGTACCCGGATCGAAGACGTGGTCGTACTCGCCCGAGAACGGCGCCTCGGTCCCCTTCTCCCGCAGCACCCGGTAGGCCTCCGGGGAAAGCTCGGCGCGCCACTCCGACTCACTCTTGACGACTCGTGCCAAGCGAACTCCTTTCGGTTGTTGCGCGCATTTTTCCTGCGCATAGAGGAAAACGCCAAGGCCCCGCCCGAAGTTCCCGCCGGCGGAGGCATTCAGCGACTGTTCAGATCTCGGGTTCCCGGAGCGGCAGCCCCGGCGAGTCGCTCGGCGACCGCTCAGCTCTGCGCCGGCATCATCAGGTGGAAGACGTCGACCGCGACCCCGAGGGGCGCAATCTGGATCGTTCCGGAGACGCCTTTGAAGATGCCGGTGCCGCTCTGAACCGGGACGACGATTCCGTCGGAGAGCGAGATGTTGTTGCTGCCGGCGGTGATCGTGCCGCCGGGGAGCCTGGTCACCGTCTGGATGTTCGTCGTGCCCGAGCACGACGCCGACGACGAGCTGCAGGAGCCGCTCAGCGGCCCCCAGTTGAACGCCATCGTTCCCATCGGCGTGCCCGCCGGGAAACCGAGGACGTTGCCGACCGCGTTCAGCCGGAGCGTCGTCGAGAAGGTGTCGCCCGGCGTTGCCTGCCGGCGGATGAGGATGCCGGATCGTCTCCTCCTGGACAGGGTCACCTTGAAGATGAGCGGCCCGCCCTTCACCGCCTGGCCGGCGGCGGTCAGGGTGCCGGCAAGCGAGAGCGCGCAGGCGAGCGGGATCAGGTAGCGGCGCATAGCACCATTCTCCCACGGGGGGATCGGCTGTCGCTGGCGAAATCGTCACGCATCGACGGGGTCTCGTTTCTCGCTCTCAGGGAACCGTGCGATGCGTCTCGATGAAGAAGCCCCGCAGCTGCAGGGCTTCTTCATCGAGAGCGTGATCGTTCGCGTGCCTAGGACGTCCCGGGGAAGCCGCTGGGCGTCACGCCGACGCATTCGGTGCACGTCTTGTACCCGCCCGAGTACTTATTCGAGGAAGGTCGCGACGTCATGGATCTGCGTCGAGGTCAACACCTTCCCGAAGCCGACCATCTGGGTTGGATAGAGCGGCAGTGCCGCCGGCAGCCCGTTGGTCACCGTCGCGACCGCTGCTGCATACGGGGCATGGATCTTGTTGAAGTTCATGCCGAGGTTGCAGTAGCTGTTGCCGCCGCAGACGTTGTACCCGCGATACGACGCCGGGCCCGCCGCCTTCATCACATGACAGGCAACGCAGAAGTAGTTGTTGAAGACGACGAAGCCGTCCGCGACCGTACTACTGCTGGCTGTTGCCGGTGCTGCCGTCGCTTGCGTTCGGTGAGCGAGCGCAGCAGGCGCCCCGATCGCAACCGCGCAGGCCACGATCGCGAGCCCGATGCCGGCGCGACGACTGATTCTCAACTGACGCATCGTCCTCCCTTGGTTCGACACCGCCTCGGTCTCCGACCGAGCCTGCATCTTTGCGCAACCGGATTCTTACACGAATGCGGCAGTCCCGACCGACCAACCGTGGGCGGCGCCGGCGGTAGCGACGGTCTCCTCGGCCCCGCGGGCAGGCTGACGGTTGGAACTCCCGCATGCGCCCGAATCATCAGCGCATCGATTGTCGCCGCCCGGCCGGACACTCCCGGCCGAGCCGGCTCGACGAGCACGCTTCCGGCCGCGGGCGTGCGTCGTTTCTGCACCGTGCCGCTCTTGCCGATCGCGTCCATCGCCAAATCTACTGACGACGGCCGCGCCAACCGGTTAGTGGGCCGGCTCAGGTCGGGGAATGCGTAGCGCACGACGAGCTGCTTGACCGCGCGCGCCTCGTCGAGCCGGCCGACCGGCCGGCCGTGCGGCGCCGAGCGGACGAGCTCCGGCTCGTCGGCGGCCTCGCGGGCGATCTCGAGCATCGCCTCGACGAACGCGTCGAGCGTCTCCTTCGCCTCGGTCTCGGTCGGCTCGATCATCAGCGCCTCCGGAACGACGAGCGGGAAGTAGACGGTCGGCGGATGGAAGCCGAAGTCCATCAGCCGCTTGGCGACGTCGAAGGCCGCGATCCCGTGCTCGCGCTTCAGCGTCTGCGCGCTGAGGACGAACTCGTGCATGCAGAGCCGGTCGTAGGGGAGCTCGTAGGCGTCGCTGCAGCCGGGCGAGCAGGTAGTTCGCGTTCAGGACCGCGGTCTCGCTCATCTCGCGCAGCTCCGGGCCCCAGGCGCGCATGAACGCGTAGGAGCGGACGAAGACGCCGAACGGGCCGGCGAAGCCGCGCACCTTGCCGATCGAGTGCGGGCGGTCGTGGTCGAGGCAGAAGCGGTCGCCGTCGCGCGCGACGACGGGGCGCGGCAGGAACGGCTCGAGCGAGGCGCGCACGGCGATCGGGCCGCCGCCGGGCCCGCCGCCGCCGTGCGGCTGCGAGAAGGTCTTGTGCAGGTTGATGTGGACGATGTCGAAGCCCATGTCGCCGGGCCGCGAGATCCCGCAGACGGCGTTCAGGTTCGCGCCGTCGTAGTACATGAGCGCGCCGGCGCCGTGGAAGATGTCGCGGATCTCCTCGATGTTCTCGTCGAAGAGCCCGAGCGTCGAGGGGTTCGTGAGCATCAGCCCGGCGGTGTGCCCGTCGACCTTCCCGCGCAGGTCGTCGAGGTCGATGTTGCCGCGCGCGTCGGTGCGGACCGCGTGAGCTCGTAGCCCGGCCATCGTCACGCTCGCCGGGTTCGTGCCGTGCGCGGTGTCGGGGATCACGATCTGCGTCCGCTCGGCCCCCTCGCCGCGGCGGTCGAAGTAGGCGCGCATGAGCAGGAGCCCGGTCAGCTCGCCCTGGGCGCCGGCCGCGGGCTGGAGGCTGACCGCGTCGAGGCCGGTCACCTCGCGCAGGATCGCCTCGAGCCGCCACTGGAGCTCGAGCGCGCCCTGGGCCGCGTCGTCGTCGGCGAGCGGGTGGAGGTCGCGGAAGCCGGGCAGCGCGACGAGCCGCTCGTTGACGCGCGGGTTGTACTTCATCGTGCAGGAGCCGAGCGGGTAGAAGCCGGTGTCGACGCCGAAGTTGCGCGTCGAGAGCTCGGTGAAGTGGCGGAGCACCTCGGGCTCGGCGAGCTCGGGGAGCCGCGGCGGCGTCTTCGCGGGCGAGCTCGGCCGGGATCTCGGGAACCGGCAGGTCCGGTCGTCGGGACGGCCAGGCCGCGCCGGCCGGGACGCGACTTCTCGTAGATCAGCTTCATCGCCGCCGCTGCCTCTCGCGAGCCGAGCCGAGCGCCTCGGCGAGCCGGTCGATCTCCGCGGTCGTGCGCTTCTCGGTCACGGCGACGAGCAGCGCCGCGGTCGAGCCCGGGTAGTCGCGGCCGAGCGCGTAGCCCGGGTTGACGCCGCGGGCGCGGCCGGCCCGGATCGCCTCGCCGGCGGCGTTCCGTCCGGCGTCGACGGCAAACTCCTTGAATGTTGCCCGCCCGGGAAACAGCGGCTTCGACCCCGCGCGCGGCGAGCCGCTCCTTCGCGTAGGCGGCGAGGGCCATGCAGGTCTCCCCCGTCTCGCGCAGCCCCTCGGGCCCGAGCAGCGAGAGGTGCACCAGACCGGCCAGGGCGAGCAGGGTCTGGTTGGTGGTGATGTTCGAGGTCGCCTTCTCGCGCCTGATGTGCTGCTCGCGCGTCTGCAGGGTGAGGACGATAGCCGCGCTCGCCCGCGGCGTCTACCGTCTCGCCGACGATCCGCCCCGGCAGCCGCCGGATGTAGGGCTCGCGGGCGGCGAGGAAGCCGTAGTGCGGGCCGCCGTAGCTCATGAAGTTGCCGGCCGACTGGCCCTCGCCGATCGCGAGCGCGCAGCCGTAGTTGCCCGGCGCCTCGAGCACGCCGAGGCTGATCAGGTCGACGTGGGCGATCGGCAGCGCCCCGGCCTCGTTCGCGGCGGCGGCGAGCTCGGGCGCCGGCTCGAGGCAGCCGAAGAAGTTCGGCTGCTGGAAGATCACCGCCGCCGCGCCGCCGGCGCCTCGCGGACGCGCTCGGGGTCGGTGACGCCGCCCTCGTGCGGGACCTCGACGACCTCGAGCCCGAAGCCGCGCGCGAAGGTCTTGACGACCTGCGCGCACCTGCGGGTTCGTCGCCTCGGTGATCACGATCCGCGTGCGGCCGGTCGACGCCTTCGCGACGAAGCAGGCGTCCGCGGCGACCGTCGTGCCGTCGTAGCCGGAGGCGTTCGAGACGTCCATCCCGGTCAGCTCGCAGATCGCCGTCTGGTACTCGAAGATCGCCTGCAGGACGCCCTGGGAGAGCTCGGGCTGGTACGGCGTGTACGCGGTGAGGAACTCGCCGCGCTGGAGCACGGCGTCGACGACCGCCGGAACGTAGTGGTCGTAGATCCCGGCGCCGAGGAACGAGACCTCGTCGACGACGTTGCGCGCGGCGAGCTCCTCGAGGTGGCGCGTGAGCTCGGCCTCCGACAGCGCCGGCGGCACGTCGAGCCGCCGCTCGAAGCGGACGCCGGCGCGGGATGTCGCGGAAGAGCTCCGTCGACCGACTCGACGCCGATCGCCGCGAGCATCGCCTCGCGGTCCTCGGGCGGTGAGCGAGAGGAAGCTCACTGCGTCGGCGATCACTTCGCGGTACGCGGCGGCGTCGAGCAGCGCGTCGGCCTCGCCGGGCTCGCCGAGCCGGATCCGGACGAGCCAGCCGGCGCCGTAGGGATCCTCGTTCACGGTCTCGGGCGCGTCGACGACGGCCTCGTTCACCTCGAGCACCTCGCCCGAGAGCGGCGCGATCAGATCGGAGACGGCCTTGACCGACTCGACCTCGCCGTAGGAGCCACCCTTGGCGATCCGGTCGCCGACCTCCGGGGGCTCGTAGTGGACGAGCTCGCCGAGCGAGTCGACCGCGAACCAGGTGACGCCGAGCACCGCCTCGTCGCCGTCGATGCGGGCCCAGTCGTGCTCGCGGTGGTAGAGCAGATCGTCGGGATAGGACTCGGCGGCCGCCATGCTCACTCCTCTCGCTTGTAGATCGGTTTCGTCGTCACCTCGGCGCCGCGCGTCCGCCCGCGGACGTCGATCGCGAGCTCGGTGCCGGGCGCGCTCAGCCCGACGGGAACGTACCCGAGGCCGATGCCGACCTCGAGCATCGGCGAGAGCGAGCCGGACGTGACCTCGCCGCCGCCCTCGATCGCCATCCCCTGGCGCGGGATCGCCTGCTCGGTCATCCGGAACGCGACGAGCTTGCGCTCGGGCCCGCCAGCTTGACCTCGCGGAGTCTGGCCGCGCCCGTGAACTCCGTCTCGAGCGCGCAGACCCAGCCGAGCCCGCTCGAGATCGCGTCCCACTGCGGGCCGATGTCGTTGCCGTGCAGCGGGTAGCAGACCTCGAGCCGGAGCGTGTCGCGCGCGCCGAGGCCGCAGGGGGTGACGCCGCGGGCGAGGATCGCGTCCCAGAGCGCCGGCGCGTCCTCCGGCGGGCAGGCGAGCTCGACTCCCTCCTCGCCGGTGTAGCCCGTGCGGTTGATCATCACCTCGATGCCGTCGAGGCTCCCGATCTCCCACGTGAAGGCCGGCCGGCGCTCCAGCCCGAGCCGCTCGAGCGCCCGCGGGCCCTGCACGGCGAGGAGGGCGAACTCGTCCGAGACGTCGCGGACGTCGGAGCCCCGCAGCTCGTGCGCGACGAGCCAGGCGAAGTCGGTCTCGCGGTTCGCGGCGTTGACGACGAGCAGGTACCGGCAGGGGCCGGTCCGGTAGAAGATCAGGTCGTCGATGATCCCGCCGGTCTCGTTGGTCAGCAGCGTGTACTGCGCCTCGCCGACCTCGAGCCGCGCGACGTCGTTCGAGAGCAGCGCCTGCAGGAGCTCGAGCGCCGTCGGCCCTTCGACCTCGATCTCGCCCATGTGCGAGACGTCGAAGACGCCCGCGTCCGTCCGCACGGCCCGGTGCTCGGCGATGACGCCGTCGTACTGGACCGGCATCTCGCAGCCGGCGAACGGGACGAGCTTCGCGCCGGCGGCGACGTGGGCCTCGTAGAGCGGCGTCCGCCGAAGGGTCTGCACGGAGCCGATGCTAACGAGCACGGTTCGCCGCGCGGCGGGTGACGAAGCGGCGGCGCTGCACCCCGGGGGAACCTGCGGGGACGCTAGTGATCGCGCAGGAACGACGGCACGTCGAGCAGGTCGCCGGGCGTCTCGAGCTCGGAGCCGCGCGGCCCGTCGGCGGCGGCGTCAGCTCGCTCGTCGTGCGGCCGCGCCGGCGGCGCTGCTGCCCGAAGCCGGTCGCGATCACCGTCACGCGCACCTCGTCGCCGACCGCGTCGTCGATCACCGCGCCGAAGATCACGTTCGCGTTCGCGTCGGCGGCGGTCGTGACCACCTCGGCCGCCTCGTTCACCTCGAAGAGGCCGAGGTCCTGTGGGCCGGTGATGTTGAGGAGGATGCCGGTCGCGCCCTCGATCGACGACTCGAGCAGCGGCGAGCTGACGGCGGTGCGGGCGGCCTCGGAGGCGCGGTTCTCGCCCTGGCCGATGCCGATGCCCATCAGCGCCGAGCCGGCGTCGCGCATGATCGTGCGGACGTCGGCGAAGTCGAGGTTGACGATGCCGGGCACGGTGATCAGGTCGGTGATCCCCTGCACGCCCTGGCGGAGGATGTCGTCGGCCATCTTGAAGGCGTCCGAGAGCGGCGTCCGCTTCTCGACCACCTGGAGCAGCCGGTCGTTCTCGATCACGATCAGCGTGTCGACCTTCTCGGAGAGCTCGTTGATTCCCTGCTCGGCCTGCTGGCCGCGCCGGCGGCCCTCGAAGCTGAACGGCCGCGTGACGACGCCGACCGTCAGCGCCTCGAGCTCGCGAGCGAGCTCGGCGACGACCGGCGCGCCGCCGGTGCCCGTGCCGCCGCCCTCGCCGGCGGTGACGAAGATCATGTCGGCGCCCTTCAGGGCCTCCTTCAGCTCGTCGCGGCTCTCCATCGCGGCGGCATGACCGACCGTCGGGTCGGCGCCGGCGCCGAGACCGCGCGTCGCCTTCGCGCCGATGTGGATCTTCACGTCGGCGTCGCACATCAGGAGCGCCTGCGCGTCGGTGTTGACCGCGACGAACTCGACGCCCGTCAGGCCCGCGTCGACCATGCGGTTGACGGCGTTCGTACCGCCGCCGCCGACGCCGACGACCTTGATCACCGCGAGGTAGTTACCGGAACGATCTCTCATCATCTCAGGCTCTCTCAAGTTGACTCGACCTCAAGCTTGAGTGCAGGCTGGGCCCTTGGCGGACCCCCCTCCAGACGGAGCGTACGGGCTCGGAGGCCGAATGTCAACCGGAAATCGCCGACCCTCGATCTCTCTCAACCTCAACCTCTACCAGAGACTTGAGAGTTGAGGATCGTGCCGAGAACCGGGCGTGCGGGAACGCTGACGTCGACGTAGGCAGGCGGCGTCGACGCGGAGGCCTTGGCCGCGATCGCAAGATCCGGCGCGCGATCGTCAGCTTCAGACGCAGGTTGCCGATATCGCCGAGCCTGACCTGCAGGCCTGAGCCGAGGTAGAGGGTCAGCCCGCTCGGCTCGAGGTGACCGTGCGGATGCCGCCGCGGAAGATCCCGGGAGCGATCGGCGCGAGCGCGGCGGCGGCGAGCTTGCCGTCGTAGAGCGGCAGCGTCTCGCCGAGGGAGACGCGGACGCTCTTGGGCACCCAGAGCCGCGGCAGCGAGCTCCGGCCCGGGTCGTGGACCGGGCGCATCACGCGCCCGAGCGAGGAGACGACGAAGCTCCTGTCCCCCTGCGTAGGAGGAGCACGGCGTGCTCCGGGTGGACGGCGATCCGCAGCGTGTTGGGAAAGACGCGCGAGACGTGCACGGAGACGACGTCGGGGATGGCGGCGATGCGCCGGTCGACCTCGCCGCTCGAGATCCGCAGCAGGCTGCGGCCGAGCTCGGGCGCGAGCGCCTTGCGCACCTCGGCCTGCACGCGCGTCGAGCCGCCGACGATCGAGATCGTGCGGACGGCGAAGAGCGAGGTCTCGAGCGCGGCGACGTAGGCGCCGGCGGCGAGGCCGACGACCGCCAGCGCGATCGCGACCACCCGGAGCGAGGGGACCGACGGGCGCGCGGCGAGCGCACGCGGGGTGCCTCCACGTCCGGTCTCCGCCACGGGTGGGTCTTCGCCGCCGCGGGCAGCTTCCCTACAGCGGCGGCAGCTCGAGCGGGCCGAGGAAGCGGACCTCGTGCTCGAGGGCGACGCCGAAGCGCTCGTGGACCCGGCCCCGCGCGAGGGCCATCAGCGCGAGGGCATCGGCGCTCGCCGCTCCGCCCGCGTTCTCGATGAAGTTCGCGTGCCGTGCCGAGATGACCGCGCCGCCGATCCGGTGCCCCTTCAGGCCGGCGCTCTCGATCAGGCTGCCCGCGCCCGGCCCGGCCGGCGGGTTCTTGAAGACGCTGCCGAAGGTGCGCTTGGTCGTCGGCTGCGCCGCCTTGCGCTGGGCGAGCAGCTCCGCAACCGCCGCCTTGATCTCGGCCGGCGGCCTCGGCGTAAGACGCAGGCGAACCTCGGCGACCACCTCGCCGGGGCGGAGCGCCGAGTGGCGGTAGGCGAGCCCGAGCTCGTCGGCGGCGAGCCGCCGCTCCCCGGCGGCTCCGACGATGAGGGCGTCGAGCACGATCGCGCTCCAGTCGCTGCCGTAGGCGCCGGCGTTCATCCGGACGCCGCCGCCGACCGTGCCCGGGATCGCCGAGGCGAACTCGAAGCCGCCGAGGCCGGCCTCGCGCGCCCGGTGGAGGCAGACTGCGTTCGCGGCGCCGCCGCCCGCGACGATCGTGTCGCCCTCGACGCGGACTGCCGCGAGACCGCCCGCCAGCCGGAGGACGAGCGCGTCGACGCCGGCGTCGGCGGCGAGGACGTTCGAGCCGAGGCCGATCGTCTCGACCTCGAGGTTCGACGCCGGCCGCGAACCGGAGCACCTCGACAAGCTCCTCGACGGTCTCCGGCCGGCCGAGGTAGCGGGCCGGGCCGCCGGTGCCGATCGTCGTCAGCCGCGCGAGCTCGACTCCCTCGAGCAGCTCGATCATCGCCGGGCGGCCAGCCGCGCGCGCAGGAGCGCCGGCGCGGAATCGATGTCTCCGGCTCCGAGCACGAGCAGCACGTCGCCGGGCCGGGCCCGCGCCGCCAGGTACTCGGCGGCCTGCTCGAGCCGCGGGAACCAGCCGGGCACCCGTCCGGCGTCGGAGACGGCGTCGACGACGAGCCTGCCCGAGACGTCGGGATCCGGCGTCTCGCGGGCGAGGTAGACGTCGGTGACGACGATGTCGTCGGCGCCGGCCAGCGCCGCGCCGAGCTCGCGGGCGAGGTGCCGCGTCCGCGAGACGAGGTGCGGCTGAAAGAGGACGCGGAGGCGGCGGCCCGGGTAGGCCCCGCGGGCGGCGGCGATCGTCGCCGCGATCTCGCTCGGGTGGTGGGCGTAGTCGTCGACGATCGTCACCCCGGCGACCTCCGAGACCTCGAATCGCCGGCCCGTGCCGGCGAACCGTCCGAGCGCCGCGGCTGCCTCGTCGCCGGCGACGCCGACAAGCTCGAGCGCCGCAAGCGCCGCGCCCGCGTTCTCCCGGTTGTGCTCGCCCGGCAGCAGGAGCGGCCCCGCAAATGGCGGCGCGTCCCTGACCGCCCGCGGCGCCGCCTCGGCCCAGCGGTCGAACGCGGTTGTGAGCTCGGCGAGCGAGCGGAACTCGCTGTGGTGGTCGAGCTCGACGTTCGTGACCACCGCGATCTCGGCGCGGAGCGAGAAGACGGTGCGGTCGGACTCGTCGCCCTCGACGACGAGCCAGCCCTCCCCCGCGCCCGCGTTGCTGCCGAGCTGCGGCACCGTGGCACCGATCAGCCAGGCCGGGTCGCCGCCGGTCTCGGCGAGCACGAAGGCGATCATCGCGGCGGTCGTCCCCTTCCCGTGCGTGCCGGCGACGACGATCGAGCGGCGCAGGGTGACGAGCTCGGCGAGGAACCGGGCGCGGCGCAGACCGGGAACGGCCGGGTAGGCGGAGGAGACGACGGCCTCGTAGCCCGCCCGCACGACCGGCTCGGGGCCGATCTCGACTTCGATCCCGGCCAGCTGGTCGAGGTAGGGCGTGCGGACGCGGTCCCAGCCGCCCACCTCGGCACCCCACGCGCGGGCGAGCTGGGCGTAGGCCGAGAGTCCCGCACCGCCGATGCCGACGAACCAGAGCCGGCGCCCCTCAAGGGCGGGCAAGCGCGATCAGCCCCTCGGCGATCTCCGCGGCGGCGTCGGGTTTGGCGACTCCGAGCATCGCCTCGCCCATCCGGGCGAGCCGGGACGGGTCGTCGAGCAGCGAGCGGACCCGATCGGGCACGTCGTCGAGCTCGAGGTCGCGGATCATCATCGCCCCGCCGGCCCTGACGAAATGGTCGGCGTTCCTCGCCTGGTGGTCGCCCGTCGCGAACGGGTAGGGGACGAGGATCGCGGGCTTGCCGGCCGCCGCGAGCTCCCAGACGGAGCTGCCGGCGCGGGCGACGACGAGGTCGGCGGCGGCGTAGGCCGCCCCGATCCGTTCGGTCGAGGGGATCAGCCGGTAGTCGGCGCGGCGCAGGCGCGCGCGGAGGGACGCGTAGTCCCGCTCGCCGGAGATATGGAGCACCGCCGGCCCGACCTCGGCGAACGCCTCGATCGCCATCTCGTTGATCGAGCGGGCGCCCGCGAGCGCGCCGGCGACGAGGAGCACCGGCCCCTGCGGCGGCAGCTCGAAGATCTCGCGTGCCTCCGCGGCGGAGATCGTCCGGGCCCTCGCCGGGATCGGCCGCCCGACGACCCGGTAGCGGGGCCCGGTATGGCTCTCGCTCGGGTAGGCGAGGAAGACCCGCCGCGCGAAGGGGAGCGCGAGCCGGTTCGCGAGCCCGAGCAGGGCGTCTGCCTCCGAGAGCGCTGCCGGCAGGCGCATCGTCCCGGCCGCGAAGACGATCGGCCCGGCGACGTAGCCGCCGGCGCCGTAGACGACGTCGCAGCGGCGGCGGCGGAGGATCGCCCGGCAGGCGGACGGCGAGACGCCGGCGCGGTAGAGGGCGCCGAGCAGCGCCGGCGAGGGCTGCCGCGGGAAGCCGCTGATCTTGAACGTGTCGAGCTCGTAGCCCGCGTCAGGGACGAGCTGCGTCTCGACGCGATCCGGCGACCCGGCGAACGTCACGTACACGCCGCGTGCCGTCAGCGCTTCCGCGACTGCGAGCGCGGGCAGGACGTGCCCGGCCGTTCCTCCGGCTGCGATCACGCAACGAAGCTGTCTCGGTGTTGCCACGTGCTGCGATGTTAAGGAGGATGCCGACCGCGGCGAGGAGAACAACGAGGCTCGAGCCGCCGTAGGAGAGGAACGGCAGCGGGATCCCGGTGAGCGGCGCGACGCCCATCACCGCCGCGATGTTGACGGTCGCCTGCCCGCAGACGAGCATCGTCAGCGCGACGGCGAGCCGCTTGCCGAACGGGTCGCGGCAGCTGATCGCGATCCGCAGGCCGGCGTAGGCGAAGACGGCGTAGGCGAAGATGACGAGGCTCGCGCCGATCAGGCCGAGCTCCTCGCCGATGTTCGCGAACATCATGTCCGTCGGCGCCTCGGGCAGGTAGAAGAGCTTGGCGATCCCTTCCCGAGCCCGACGCCGAAGATGCCGCCAGAGCCCATGCCGATCAGCGCCTGGACTGTCTGGAAGCCGGCGCCCTGGGGATCGCGCCACGGATGGAGGAAGGTGAGGAACCGGGCGCGCTGGTAGGGCTCGACGCAGATCACGATCGCGCCGAGCGCGCAGACGACCACGGCGGAGAGGCCGAGGACGCGCGCGGGCGTCCCGGCGACGAGCAGCACCGCCGCGAGCATCCCGACCAGCACGATCGCGGTGCCGAGGTCGGGCTCGGCGAGCAGGAGCACGACGTACACGGCAGTGAGCAGCCCGATCGGCCGGGCGAGCTCGCGGAGCGAGCGCGGCGGCGGCTTCCGCGCCAGGTAGGCGGCGACCCAGACGGCGAGCGCGAGCTTGGCGAGCTCGGAGGGCTGGAAGGCGGCCGGGCCGAGCGGGAGCCAGCGCCGCGCGCCGTTCTGGACCGGTCCGATCACGAGCACGGCGAGCAGCAGCCCGAGCGAGACGAGGATGAGCAGGGGCGAGGCGGCGCGCAGCCGCCGGAAGTCCCAGCGCTGCCCGACGACCATCAGGACGATCCCCGCGAGCGCGTAGAGCGCCTGGCGCTCCATGTAGGAGTTCGGGTTGCCGCCGCCGACGGCGGCGGGCGCCGAGGTCGCCGAATAGACGCAGACGATCCCGAACGCCACCAGCGCCAGCGTGACGAGGATCAGAATTCTCGACTCGAGCTCTCCCCGGCCCACCGGGACGGGTTCGCCCGCGAGAGCGCGAATCCTGGCTGAGCGCGACCCTTTTTCTTCGGGGGCGGGAAGCCGCGTCTGCTCCCCGCCCCCGCGGCCTCACCTAAGGGTTCCAGCCCCAATCGGCGAGAAACGCAGCGATCGAGCAGAGGCCGGTCAGGAGCACCAGCGCCTTCAGCCGCAACGGCATGAAATTCACCTCCTTCGACACCCGTCGATTCTTCAAAAGTAGAACTTCCTGCATCTATTGACAACTCACCGCACAGAAATCGGTTGTCTTGCCGCCGTCAACCCCGCCAGGCAAGATTCGAGCGGTGTCGGCGCAAGAGACAATTGGTGAGCGGCTGCGCCGGCTCCGCGAGGAGCGCGGGCTCACCCAGCGGGACATCGCCACCGCCGGCGTCTCGGCCCAGTACATCTCGAAGGTCGAGCGCGGCCAGCGCACCGCCTCGGTCAAGGCCCTGCGCAAGCTGGCGTCGAGCCTCGGCGTCTCCTGGCAGTTCCTCGAGACCGGGCATGACCCGGCCGAGACCGCGGCGCGCACCTTCCGGCTCGACGACGCCGAGCTGGCTCTCCGCCTCGGCGACGATCACACGGGCGTCGAGTCGACGCTCCGCGAGGTCGCCGAGCAGGCGGCCGGGTCAGGCGACGTTCAGGCCGCGACGCGCGCCCGGGTCTCGCTCGGCCTGCTCGCCGCGCACCGCGGCAGCTTCGCCGAGGTGGTCGAGGCGCTCGAGCCGGTGATCGCCGAGCCGTGGGTCACCCCTGCCACCCACGCCGATGCCTTCGCGGCGCTCGGCCACGCCTACGAATCCCTGCAGCTCGGGCGCGAGGCGACCGCCCTCTTCCGCTCCTGCCTCGAAGACGTCCTGCGGCGTCGGCCGGTCAACGCGGCGCTGGCGGCGCGCTTCGGCACCTACCTCACCTGCGTGCTCGTCGACAACGGCCGGCTCGAGGAGGCGCGCGAGGCGATCGCAGCCGCCCTCCGCCACGGCGAGGCGAGCGGCGACCCGTACACGGTCATGCGGCTGCACTGGTCGAACGCCCGGCTGGCCGCGTGCGCCGGCGAGTACGAGGCGGCCCAGGCGGCCATCAACCGCGCCATCGGCCTGCTCGAGCTGACCGAGGACACGACCCACCTCGGCCGCGCGCACCTGGTCGCGGCCGAGATCTCGCTCTGGGACGACGACTTCGGCCAGGCGGCCGAGCACCTCGCGAGCGCCGAGCGCCTGCTGCCGGAGGGCTGCGACGTCGAGGACCATGCCTTCCTCGTCATCCAGCAGGCGTTCCTCGCGGCCCGCACCGGCGAGGCGGCGAAGGCGATGGATCTCGCGACCGCCGCCCTGCAGATCCTCGGCGACGGCGTCGATCCGACCGTCCGCGGCCGCGCCCACTGGGCGCTCGCCGAGGCGTACGCCGCGGCCGGCGCTGCCAGCTCGGCCCGGGTCGCGTTCACCGAGGCGAGCGAGCTGATCCCGCCAGGGTCGAAGCACGCCGAACGGCTGGTCGCCGCCTGGCAGCGCGCCGTCCCGGCCGAATCCGCCTAGCGGCGGGCGTTCAGCCCGCGCCGGTTGCGGCGCCGCCGGCGCGGAGCGTTCGAGGCGAGACGCTCGTCGGCGAGCCTCAGCGCCGCGACGGGATCGGTCGCCTCGTCAGGGAGCATCGCGGCCCCCCACGACGCGGTCACGGCCACCGGCGCCGCCCGCTCGCGCAGCGCGGCGACGGCAGCATCGATCACGGCGCTCGCGCCGGCGATCTGCGTCGCGACGAGCGCCGCGAACTCGTCCTGGCGCGGACGGAAGGTGCGGCCTCCGGGTGCGAGTGCATCGGCGAGCCGCGCCGAGAGCTTGACGAGGAGCGTCCTCGCGGCGAGCTGCCCGAAGAGGGCCGTGTACTCGTCGAACCCCTCGAGCGAGAAGAGCACGAGCAGGGCCGGCCCGCCCTCGGGCTCGAGCGTCTCCTCGAGCGCGCCGATCAGCGCGTATCTCGTCCCGAATCCCGTCAGCGAGTCGACGAGGGCGACCTCGCCCACACTGCCGGCGCCGTTCAGCTGAGCGCCCTGCACTACCGGACTCCAGGGAACATCAACGCACAATAGCCATTTGTCTCGGACGGACCTTCCCTCGAACGGGGGAACGGAATCGTCGCAAACCCTGTCCCCGCTTGGAACCGCCGGAACCGCGAGTCGCGGCGGACCCACCCGGAACGGTGAGCTCCGACTCCCTCGTCCGAGGGTCATGGGCGTGTTGCCTATCGGCGATACAGCGGGAGCCAAGTTCCCACTACAGCAGGGGCGCGAGCCCTCCCCAAGGAGATCGAACCGATGAAGAAACAGGCCTTTTTGGCGACACTCGTCGCGCTTGTGATCGCGGTGGCCGTGCCGGCCGCACTCGCGGACTCGCCGATCGTCATCACGCCGGCCAACGGCAGCGACTACATCCTGCCCGACGGCACCGTCTACCAGCAGAACGACGACGGCACCTTCTCCTGGATCCCGGACGTCGCCACTGCGAACGCGATGGGCGTCGACTGGACGTCGCTCATTCCCGTCACCGGGCTCGACGGTCCGGTCGTCCAGTCGTTCCCCTCTGTCGTCACCCTGTCGAACCCGTCCTTCAATCGCACGGGCGCCGGCGGCGGCACGAGACCGACCGGGGGCTCGGCCGGGCCGAGCATCACGCCGGCGAACGGCAACGACTACGCCCTCCCCGACGGTCAGGTCTACCAGGACAACGGCGACGGCACCTGCTCCTGGATCCCGGACGTCGCGACGGGCAACGCGATGGGCCTCAACTGGAACGCGCTGATCCCGGTCAACGACCTGAGCGAGGTCCCCTGCTCCGTCGGGACGCCGTTCCCGCACGTCGGCTAGAAGCGGGCGCCGCGGGGCGACGCCGCCCCGCCCACGCGTCTGAGGCTCAACGGTGAGCGAGCCGGGAAGTAGCGCCCGGCCCGCTCACCAATCGTGTGCGGACCCCTCCCGGCCGGAGCGGGGTGGCCAGGGCTGACCTAGGGCCAGGCGGTCGCGCCGGGCAGGTGAAGGTCGAGCGCGCCACCGGGGACGCACTGCGCCGACCAGTACGCGGGGTCGAGTGTCAGGTCGAGCGGATAGACCTTGTCCCAGAAGTAGCGCGCGATCGCCTGCGCGTCGTCGGGGGTGTCGCCGAGCTGCTCGGCGACGTAGGGCATCCACTGCATCCCGTAGCAGTCGGCCTTCGCCTCGGCCTGCGGGTCGCCGACCGCGAGCCCGTTCGAGAGCGTCCCGCCGACGATTCCGCTCAGGTGGATCGACTCGTGCGCGAGCGTCAGGATCGCGATCGCGACGTTCTCGTAGTTCTGCCAGTAGGCGGGAGTCATCGGCGCGGCCGTCTTGCCGGCCCCGAGGTAGCAGGGGACCGGCACGGCGGCTGGCGTGGCCGCCTTCGCCCCGTGTGTCCTGGCGCGGCGGATGCCGGCGAGGCGCGCCCCGCCCGCCGACAGGCATTTTGTCGGCTTCGCCGTCGCCGTGGCGAACTGTTGCAGCGGCAGGCAGATGTCGGCGGAGAGCTCGGCGACCGACGAGAGCGAGACGAGCTCGCCCGTGGAGCCGTTCCACTGCGTCGAGACGAAGCCCGACTCGCCGGCCGGGTTGCCGCCCTGCCCGGTCACGAGGGTCGTCCAGTCGCTCGGGTCGAGGCAGCTGACCGAGACCTGGCGCCCGGAGATGTGCGAGGCGATCTGGCTCGCGAGCAGCTCGAGCGGCGTCTGGTGGCTCGGGTCACTGCCGGGGAGTGCCGCCGAGGCCGGGATCGGCGCCGAGTCGCCGTGCGCGACGACCGGTGCGAAGGCCCCGGCGACGAGGACAAGGGAAAGTGCGAGGAGGGCGCAGCGCACGCTCCCCGGAACCCGAATCCGGAACGTGCAGCCCAACCCGCCGTGCGCCCGTCCTCGCACTCGCTGACCCTACGACGGCCAGCGCGCCCGTGCGCTGCCCTTTGCGCCAGCGTCGCCTACCCGTTCGGAATCGCCGCGACGAGACGGCGGAAGTGGTCGCCGCGCTCCTCGAAGTTGCCGTACTGGTCGTAGCTCGCGCAGGCCGGGCTGAGGAGGACGACATCGCCGGGCCGCGCGAGGGCGGCGGCGGCGGCGACGGCCCGCTCGAGCGTCCCGGCGTCGTCGTGCTCGCGCCCGCCGAGGCTCTGAGCGAGCGCGGCGGCGGCGTCGCCGACCAGGTGGATCGAGCGGACGTTCGGCCCGATCGCGTCGGCGAGCGGAGCGAAGCTCTCGCCCTTGGCCGAGCCGCCGAGGATCAGGTGCACGGGCTCGCCGGCGTAGGCCGCGAGCGCGCGCCGCGCCGCTGCGACGTTCGTCGCCTTCGAGTCGTTGACGTAGCGGACGCCTGCTGCCTCGCCGACCGGTTCGAGCCGGTGGCGGACGCCGGGGAAGGTGGCGAGCGCCGCCGCGATCGCCTCGTCCCCGATGCCGGCGGCGCGGGCGGCCGCGGTCGCCGCCGCCGCGTTCTCGCGGTTGTGCGCGCCGCGGATCAGCGGCTCCGCGGGCAGCGGGTCGTCGGCCGCGAACTCGATTCCCGGCAGACCCGAGCCACGCGGGACGACGGCCTGCCGCGCCCGCTCGAAGATCCGCAGCTTCGCGGCGCGGTAGGCCTCGAACGACCCGTGCCGGTCGAGGTGGTCCGGCTCGAGGTTCAGCAGCACGGCGACGTCGCAGGCGAACGCGTGGACGTCCTCGAGCTGGAACGTCGAGACCTCGCAGATGACCCAGTCGGCGGCCGCGACCGAGCTGAGCGGCGTGCCGATGTTGCCGGCGACCGCAACGTCCCGGCCGGCGGCGCGGAAGATCGCGCCGAGGAGCTCGCTCGTCGTCGACTTGCCGTTCGTCCCGGTCACCCCGACGAACCGGGTGCCGGCCGGCGCGAGCAGCTGCCAGCCGAGCTCGAGCTCGGACCAGACCGGGATGCCGCGCGCGCGGGCCGTCTCGACGAGCGGCCGCTCCCCCGGCACGCCGGGGGACTTGACGAGCAGCGCCACGCCGTCGAGCAGCGCCAGGTCGTCCTCGTTACCGAGCGAGCGGTCGACCGGGACGACCTCGTCGCCCCGCTCGGCGAGCCGCGCCGCCGCCGCGTGGCCGGAGCGCGCGAGGCCGTAGACGAGCACCTTCACGGCCGGATCTGCGGGTAGTACTTGTAGAAGAGCGCGAAGCCGGCGGCGCAGAGGATGCCGGTGACGATCCAGAAGCGCACCATGATCTTCGTCTCCGACCAGGCCTTCATCTCGAAATGGTGGTGGAGCGGCGCCATCAGGAAGACCCGTCTCCCCCACCAGCGGAACGAGATCACCTGGAGCATGACCGAGAGCGCCTCGATCACGAAGATGCCGCCGACGAGCAGGAGCAGCAGCTCGACCTGCAGGAAGATCGCCATCGCGCCGATCGCGCCGCCGAGCGCCATCGCGCCGGTGTCGCCCATGAAGACCTCGGCCGGGAAGGCGTTGAACCAGAGGAAGCCGATCGCCGCGCCGATGATCGCGGCGCCGATGTAGCGCGACGTCGAGCCGGTTCTCGATCCGCTCGTGGTTCGGCCCCAGCTGGCGGATGTAGATCGTGACCGCCATCGCCGTCAGCGTGAAGAGCGCGATGATCGAGGTGCCGGCGGCGAGCCCGTCGAGGCCGTCGGTCAGGTTCACCGCGTTCGCGGCGCCGGCGATGATCAGGAAGACGAGCACGTAGCAGCCGACCCCGAGCGGGATCTACCAGCTGACGATCGGGATGAAGACCGAGTGGGGCAGCCGCTGGTGGTGCGCGGCGACGCAGACGACCGCCGAGATCGCGAGCAGCAGCAGCATCTTGACGCGGCCGGAGAGCCCGAGCGAGCGCCGGTGGCGCAGCTTGATCAGGTCGTCGAAGAAGCCGATCGCCGCCGCAGGCGAGCGTCGTGCCGAAGATCGTCAGCGCCGGCAACGTGCCGCGCTGGTCGCGAGGAAGGCGATCGCCGCCGCGAGCACGATCAGCACGCCGCCCATCGTCGGGGTGCCCTGCTTGACGGGGTGGTGCTCGGGCCCCTCCTCGCGGATCTTCTGGCCGAGCGAGTGCCGGCGCAGGAAGTCGATGAAGAACGGGCCCGCGAGGATCGAGATGAGCAGCGCGACGAGCGCTGCGACGAGGACGCGTGCCATCTAGCCGCGTAGTTTCGCCGCGACCGCCTCGAGTCCCACCGCGCGCGAGCCCTTGACGAGGACGACGTCGCCGGGGCGGAGCATCGCTGCGGCGGCGGCCGCCGCCTCGTCGGCGTTCGCCGCGAGGCCGACGTCGATCCCGGCGGCCGCGGCGAGGTACTCGGCGGCGAGCGGACCGACCGCGACGATCGCCCGCACGCCGGCGGCGACAGCCGCCTCCCCGACCTCGCGGTGGTAGGCCGCGGCGGCGCTCCCGAGCTCGGCCATCTCGCCGAGCACGGCGACGGCCCGTCGCCCGCCGGCGAGCTCGGCCAGGTGCGCGAGCGCGGCCCGCATCGAGGTCGGGTTCGCGTTGTAGCAGTCGTTGAGCAGCATGACGCCGTCCGGCGAGCTCGATCACCTCCTCGCGCAGCGGGCCGAAGCTCGACCTCGAGCGTCCCGTCCTCGAGCGGGAGCCCGAGCACGTCGCAGACGGTCAGCGCCGCGAGCGTGTTCTCGAGCTGGTGCGGCGCGCCGAGTAGCCCGTCTCGAGCGCGATCGTCCGCCCGCCGACCCGGAAGCGGCCCGGCTCCTCGACCCGGCCGAAGCGCCGGATCTCGATGTCGTCGCGCGTCAGGTAGGGCTCGAGCAGCGGCTCGTCCGGGACGACCGCGGTGCCGCCCGGCGGCAGCGCCTCGATCAGCTCGGCCTTCGCCCGCGCGACGTTCTCGACCGTGTCGACGAGCTCGAGGTGGACCGGGCGCGATGTTCGTGATCAGCCCGATCTCGGGCCGGGCGAACGACGGCGAGCCAGGCGATCTGGCCGAGGCCGCGCATGCCCATCTCGACGAGGCAGAGCTCGCGTGTCGGGCTCGATGCCGGCAGAGCGTCAGCGGGACGCCGAGCTCGTTGTTGTAGTTCGCCTCCGAGGCGACCGTGCGCAGGTGCGGCGCGCAGAGCGCGGCCAGGATGTCCTTCGTCGTCGTCTTGCCGGTCGCGCCGGTGATGCCGACGACGCGGGCGCCGCTGCGGTCGCGCACCGCGCCGCCGATCGCCGCGAGCGCCGCGTGGGCGTCGTCGGGGACGAGCGCGGCGGCGGCACCGCGGGCGAGCGCGTGCGCGACGAAGTCGGCGCCGCCGCCGACCGCGACGAAGAGGTCGCCCTCCTCGATCCGGCGCGAGTCGATCTGCACGCCGGTCACCTCGTCGGCCCAGGGGCGCGCGGTCAGGCGGCCGAGCGGCTCGAGCAGGGAGAGCTCGAGCGGGATCACGGTCGCGCCACCGCCGCGAGCACCTCGCGGGCGACCTCGCGGTCGTCGAAGGGCCGCTTGCCGGTCGCGAGCTCCTGCTCGGGCTCGGCGCCGCGGCCGGCGATCGACGACGACGTCGCCCGCTCGCGCCTCGGCGAGCGCGAGCTCGATCGCGGCGCGGCGGTCGAGCTCGACCTCGAGCTCGCCGGTCGCGCCCGCCGCGACCTCGGCGGCGATCGCCGCGGGGTCCTCGGAGCGCGGGTTGTCGGAGGTGAGGATCGCCCGGTCGGCGAGCCCGGCGACGACCTCCGCCCATCAGCGGGCGCTTGCCGCGGTCGCGGTCGCCGCCGGCGCCGAAGACGACCGTCAGCCGGCCGTCGCCGAGCCCGCGCGCCGCGCGGAGCACGTTGCTCGAGCGAGTCCGGGGTGTGCGCGTAGTCGACGATGACGGCGAACGCGCTGGCCCTCGTCGATCGACTCGAAGCGGCCCGGAACGCCTGCGACCGACTCGATCCCGCGCTGGATCGCGTCGTCGCTCGATCGCCGAGCGCCCGCGCCGCGAGCGCGGCGCCGATCGCGTTCTCGCGGTTGAAGCGGCCGCGCAGCGCGAGCTCGATCCCGTCGAGCGCGTCGGAGTCGGCGTCGAAGGTGACGCGTCGGGGAGGCCTCGGCCGCGAGCCGCGCGCCGTACTCGTCGCCGACGTTGACGACGGCGCGCTCGGCCTGGGCGAAGAGCGCCGCCTTGGCGTCGAAGTACGCCTCCATCGTGCCGTGGAAGTTCGAGGTGGTCCTGGGTCAGGTTCGTGAAGACGAGCACGGCGAAGCGCGTGCCCTCGAGCCGGCCCTGCGCCTGGGCCTCCGAGGTCGCCTCGAGCACGCAGGCGCGTGTCGCCGCCGTCGACCATCTCGCGCAGCAGCCGCTGCAGGTCGATCGCCTCGGGCGTGTTCAGGCCGGTCGGGCGGCGGCTCGCCGCCGACGCGGCGCTCGATGTTCGTGAGCAGGCCGGTCGCGGCGGCCGGCCGCCTCGAGGATCGCGTGCAGCAGGAACGCGGTCGTCGTCTTCCCGTTGGTTCCGGTGACCGCCGGCGACGGTCGAGCTCGGCTGACGGGTCGCCGAAGAAGAGCGTCGGCCGCGACGCGGCATCGCGGCGCGAACGTCGGCGACGACGAGCTGCGGCAGCGCCAGCGGCAGGCGCGCGCTCGACGACGAGCGCGACGGCGCCGCGCTCGGCGGCAGCCGCGAGCGAAGGTCGTGCCCGTCGGCGCTGCGTCCGCGCACGCAGAAGAAGAGCGCCCCCGGGCCGACGGTGCGCGTGTCGTAGGCGAGGTCGCGGACCTCGACCGGAGCCCCGTTCGCGACGACCTCGGCCGGCCCGAGCGCCGCGATGAAGCGCTCCAGGTTCATCGCCCGGCGAGTCTAGCGGCGGGAGCCGCCGACTGCGCCGCGGCGTCAGGAGCGTCGCCGAGAGCACCGTGCGGGCGCCGTCAGCCGGCGCGTCCGGCGGAACCTCGAGGTACTGCAGGTCGAACTTCGCGATCGCCGCGAACGCCGGCGCGGCGACGACGCCGCCGAAGATCGAGCCGCGCGGGTCGTCGACCTTGACGAGCACGACGAGCCGCGGATGCGAGGCGGGCACCATGCCGACGAAGCGTCGCGGTGTAGTCGGTCGTCGAGTAGCCGTCGCGCCGTCGGCGACCTGCGCGGTGCCGGTCTTGCCGGCGACGCGTGTAGCCGGGGATCTGGGCCTCGTTGCCGGTCGCGCCCGGATCGGCGACGACGCCGGTCAGCATCGTCTTCACCTCGGCGTCGACCGCCGGCGACATCAGCCGGCGGTGCTTCCAGACCTCGGGTGCGCGGCCGCCGACGCGGTCGACGAGGTGCGGCTGGATCCAGACGCCGCCGTTGGCGACCGCCGCGTAGACCGACGCCATCTGGATCGGCGTCACCGAGATCCCCTGGCCGATCGGGACGTTGCCGATCGTCGTCTCGCTCCACTGCGCGAGCGGCAGGACGAACCCGGGGCTCTCGCCCGGGAAGTCGATCCCGGTCGGCGAGCCGAAGCCGAACTTCTCGATCCAGCCTGCGAGGCGCCTGCGGCCCGAGCTTCTCGGCGATCGTCACCGCGCCGACGTTCGAGGAGTAGCGCGAGGATCTGCGGCGACCGAGTAGTCGACTCGGTCGGCCGGAGCTCGGCGTCGTGGACCGTGCACTGCGTCAGCAGGGGCCGTACTGGAGCTCGTAGGGCAGCGTGAAGCGCGTCGCCGGCGTCACGAGCCCCTCCGAGAGCGCGCCGGTGATCGTCACGAGCTTGAACGTCGAGCCGGGCTCGTAGGTGTCGGTGACGGCGCGGTTGCGCAGAAGCGGCCGGCGGACGTCGTCGAGGTGTCGTTCGTCGTTGTAGCCCGGCGTCTGCGCCATCGCGAGCACCGTCGCCGGTCGTCGGGTCGAGCACGATCGCGCGTCGCGTCCTTCGGCGCCCCACTGCGCACCGTCTGGTCGCAGCACCTGCTCGGCCTGCGCCTGGATCGTGTGGTCGATCGTCGAGAAGACGTTCGCGCCCTCCTGCACCGGACGCGAGGCGATCACGTCGATCGTGCGGCCGGTCGGGTCGCGGACGACCGTCTGCTTGCCGGGCCGGCCGGCGAGCTGGTGGTTGTACTGCGAGCTCGAGCCCGCCGAGCCCGGTGTCGTCGACGCCGGCGTAGCCGACCACCTGGGCGGCGACCGTGCCCTGCGGGTAGGTGCGCTGCTCCTCGGGATAGGAGCCGACGCCGGCGAAGCCCTTCTTCGAGGAAGCGGCGCCGCCTTCGCCGGGTCGGCGAAGCGCTCGACGTAGACGAACTGCGGTCTTCTTGTTCAGCAGCTCGCGGGTAGAGCGCGTTGGCGTCGACGCCGAGGATCGTGGGCGGCGAGCGCGATCGCGCGCGGGTTGCGCACGAGCTGCGGGGTCGGCGAAGATCGTCGTCTTCTGCTCGCCGATCGCGAGCGGCGACGCCGGTGCGGTCGAAGATCGTGCCGCGGTCGGCCGGGATCGTCTCGCGTCGCCTCGTGCTGGCTCTGGGCGACGCCGCGTCGAGGTCGAGCCGCCTGCACCACCTGCAGCCAGAACGCGCGCGCGAACATGCACGCGAAGGCGAGCGCGAACAGCGCGAGCAGCAGGCGGATCCGCCGGTTCGCCTGCTTGTCGCCGATCGGCGAGACCGGGCGCCTCTTCCTACGGCTTGGCAAGGTTGATGTAGCCGATCGTCGACGGGTCGGCCTGGACGAGGCCGTCCTGGGTCTGGGCGAGCGCCTGGATCCGCGGCGAGGCGAGCGCCGCCGAGAGCTGCGACTGGAGCGGCGCGTTCTCGGCGCGCAGCTTCGCGCGCGCCTGGGTGGCCTGTCGAGCTGGAGGTTCAGCCGCAGCACGGCGAGGTTGACGAAGACGACGCCGGCGAGCAGGACGCCGCCGATGACGATCCAGGCGATCGCTGCGCGTGAGCGGGGACGGTGGCGGGTGCGCGTGACCGGCCGCCGGGCCTCGGCGCCTCGCGCGCTTCGGCTTCGCCCGGGTCTTGGCAGCCGGCTTGGTGGCCGGCCTCGCAGCCGGCTTCGCGGCCGGACGCCGTGACCGCGGCGGTGTCGCGACCGCGGCCGCCCGGGCGCTAGCCAACCTTCACCGCCACGCGCAGGCGCGCCGAGGCGGAGCGCGGGTTGCGGGCGACCTCGGCCGCGCTCGGCCGGATCGCCCGCCGCGGGATCGCCCGCAGCGTCGGCGTCGCGCCGCAGGCGCAGACGCGGGAAGTCGGGCGGGCAGGTGCAGCCGTGCTCGCCGTCGCGCAGGAAGCGCTTGACGATCCGGTCCTCGAGCGAGTGGAACGAGATCACCGCGAGGCGGCCGTGCGGCCGCAGCATCTCGAGCGCCGGCGGGAGCGCGCGCTCGAGCTCGCCGAGCTCGTCGTTGACCTCGATCCGCAGCGCCTGGAAGACGCGCTTGGCCGGGTGACCCTCGCCGAAGCGGGCCGGCGCCGGGATCGCCTGCTTGATCACCTCGACGAGGTCGCCGGTGCGCTCGAACGGCTGCTGCGAGCGGCGGCGGACGATCGCGCGCGCGATCTGGCGGGCGTAGCGCTCCTCGCCGTAGCGGCGGAAGATGTCGGCGAGCTCCCACTCGCCGGTCTCGTTGACGACCTCGGCGGCGGTCAGGTCGGCCGAGGGGTCCATGCGCATGTCGAGCGGCGCGTCGGCGGCGTAGGAGAAGCCGCGCTCGGGCCGGTCGAGCTGCATCGAGGAGACGCCGAGGTCGAGCAGGATCGCGTCGGCGCGCACGCCGTTGCCGGCGAGCTGCTCGAGCACCGGGCGAGAACTCGCCGTGGAGCAGCCGCGTCTTCGCGGCGGTCGAGCGCCGCAGCCGCTCGAAGTACGGCGCGACGGTCGGGTCGCGATCGATCGCGATCAGCTTGCCCTCGCCGCGGAGGCGGCCGACCAGGAGCTCGGCGTGCCCGCCGGCGCCGAAGGTGCAGTCGACGATCGTGTCGCCCGGCCGCGGGGCGAGCGCGCGCAGCACCTCGTCCGCGAGGACGGGGACGTGATCAGTCTCGGTTGGCAAGACGCTCGGCAACATCTTCCGCGCTCCCTTCGGCGTGCGTCAGCTGCTCGCGCCAGGCGGCGCGATCCCAGATCTCGAGGTGGTCGTAGACGCCGGCGACCGTGACCTCGCGCCCGATCCCGGCCCGCTCGAGGAGCTTCGCGGGGATGACCATGCGGCCCTGCCGGTCGAGCTCGAGCGGCGGGGCAGCCGGTGAAGAAGTAGCGCTGCATCGTGCGCGTCTCGGGGCTGAAGGGGTCGAGCGTCCCGACCCGCTCGGCGAGGACAGCGAACGCCGTCTTCGAATAGAGCGAAGAGGCAACCGTCGAGGCCGCGGGTGATCACGACCTCGCTCCCCGAGCTGCTCGCGCAGCTTCGCCGGCAGCGTGAGCCGGTTCTTGTCGTCGAGGGTGTGGTCGTATTCGCCGAGCAGCATGTCCACTTGGCCCCACTTTAACCCACAATCACCCACCTGTCCAGCGTTTAGCCGCTGATCTGTGCCGTGTAGGGCCCCCTTCCGGTGACGACGGCGGCGCCGGCTCGCGTGGCGAGGTCGAGCGCGTCGGCAAGCGAGTCGCCGCGGGCGAGCGCGAAGCAGAGCGCGGCGGCGAACGAGTCGCCGGCGCCGTAGGTGTCGGCGACGGGCCCGGCGGGCGGAGCCGGCTCGTAGCGCCGGCCGTCGACGAAGCCACCCCGGGCGCCTTCGGTCGCACAGACGAGGCCGACGTCGAGGCCGCCGTCGTAGCGCTCGCCCGGATCGGTGCCGCTGCCGACGAGCAGGTCGAGTGCGAGCCCGGCCTCGCGGAGCGTCTCCAGCTCGCGCGGGGTCGCTGCGAGAAAGCGCGCCTCGCGGGCCGAGCGGAGCGCGGCGACGTCGCCGGCGACGAAGAAGACCGCGTCGTAGCCGACGAGCGGCAGCGGGCCGGTCGGCCGCAGCTTCGGGCCGATCGTCGTGATCGTCCGCTCGCGCACCCGGTCGACTGCACGAGTGCCCGCCGCGTCTCGCCGAACCACTGGGCGTGCAGCGTCGAGCCCGAGCTCCGTCAGCCGCTGCGCGGAGCGCCGACCGAGCTCGTCCTCGCCGAGCGCGGTGTAGAAGTCGCAGGCGCCGGCGAGCCGCAGGAGCTGCATCGCGACACGGCTCCGCCCCCGGCCGGCTCGGACCAGGCCTCGGTGCCGTGGGCGATCTGGCCGGGGGCCGGCACGTGGTCGACCTCGACGAACTCGACCCACTCGACGTGACCGACGACGGCGACCTTCATGAGTCGGGCGGGCGCGCGAGCTCGTCGAGCGCGCGGTAGATGGTCGCCACCGTCCCGGCCGAGGTGATCGCGCCGCTCCCGGATCTCGGCGGCAACCTCGGCGACGGGGACGAGGTGCACCTCCAGCTCCTCCTGCTCGTTGGCGACCGGAGCCGTCTCGGCGCGGGCACCGAGCCCGAGGAAGGCGATGATGGTGTTGGTCGCCCGGGTCGGATCGGGCTCGAAGGCTCCGAGCTCGCGCAGCTCGGCGCAGACGTGGCCCGTCTCCTCGGCGAGCTCCCGCGCGGCCGACTCCGTCGGCGTCTCGCCCGGGTCGCAGATCCCGCCGGGCAGCTCGGTGTAGAAGCCGCCGCGTCCCTGCCGCCACTGCCGGACGAAGACGACGCGCCCGTCGTCTCTGAGCGCGAAGACGAGGACGACGTCGGCCTGCTCGGCGACGTAGTAGTCATCGACGATGCCGCCGGAGGGGAGCCGGACGGTGTCGCGGCGGAGTCGGCACCACGGGTTATCGACGACGAGCTCGGCGGCGAGCGAGTCCCAGGGCCGAAGCGGAGACATCACCGGAAGCTAGCTGGCCGGCAGCCCGCCGTCTCACGCCCAGCGCCGCCTGGGCGTTACACCTCATGATGCAGGCCGTGGCGATTCCACCGTTCGAGCGGTTCTACGGAGAGCACTGCGACGAGGTGCTCGGCTACCTCCGCCGGCTGCTCGGGCAGCGAGCCGAGGACGCCTGGCAGGAGACGTTCCTGCGGGCCCTGCGGGCCTATGACCGGCTCGAGCACGGACGCCATCTCCGCGCCTGGGTGTTCACGATCGCGACCAGCGTCGCGCTCGACGAGCTCGGCCGGAAGGGCCGCGCTACCGTCAGCCTCGAGGAGGCGCCCGAGCTCGCCGGCGGCGAGCCGACTCGTGCCGCGTACGACCAACTCGAGCCCTACACGGCGAAGCTGCCGCCGACCGAGCGGGCCGCGGTCGTTCTCCGCTACGGCTACGACCTTCCCTACGGCGAGATCGGCGCCGCGCTCGGCTCATCCGAGGAGGCGGCCCGTGCCGCAGCCTCGTCCGGCGTCCGCAGACTGAGGAGGAACCTTGAACGTCACACCTGAGCTCGACCAGCGCTTCCGCACCGCCGCCCTTCGCGCCGGGCTCGTCGACGTCCGCTTCGACGTCGTCCCCACCCCGGTCGGCGAGCTCTTTCTCGCCGCGACACCGCGCGGTCTCTGCCGGATCTCGTTCACGGTCGCCGGCGCCGACGAGGTGGTCGCGCGCGCCTTCGGCGCCCGCGTGCTCCGCTCGCCGCTCGACGAGGTCCGGCGCGAGCTCGACGAGTACTTCGAGGGCCGCCGGCGCGTGTTCGACCTGCCGCTCGACCTGCGCGTCGCGCCGTTCCACGAGGCGGTGCTGAAGGAGCTCGCCCTCGTCCCCTACGGCCGCGTCGACACCTACGGCCACCTCGCCGCGCTCGTCGGCCGCCCGAAGGCGGCACGGGCAGTCGGCACGGTGATGAACCGCAACCCGATCCCGATCGTGCTCCCCTGCCACCGGATCGTCGGCGCGAACGGCTCGCTGACCGGCTACGGCGGCGGCCTCGACAACAAGCGGCTCCTGCTCGAGCTCGAGGGTGCGACGCTTCCGCTCTGAGCGAGAGCGGCGGCGCGCCCTCGCCTACTCGGTGGGGTAGATGCCGACGAGCCGGTACCCGACGCCCCACTCGTTGTCGACGAAGGGCGTCTCGGGGTCGAGCCGGCGGAGCTTGCGGCGAAGCCGTGAGGCGTGCGAGTCGAGCGTCCGCGTGCGCATCGCGGCGGGCCAGTTCCAGATCGCCCGCAGGAGCTCCGCCCGGGTGAAGACGCGCCCGGGGTCGGCGGCGAGGTGGGTGACGAGCTCGTACTCCTTCTGGGAGAGCCGCGCCGGCACGCCCCGGACGGTGACGAGCCGCGCGCCCGTGTCGATCGCCAGCGTGCCGGCCCGGAGAACCCGCGGCACCGGCCGGCGCCCCCGACGGGCGACGGCGCGAATGCGCTCGCCCAGCTCCTCCTGATCGAAGGGGCGTCGCACGTAGTCGTCGCAGCCGCGACGGAACGCGCGCACGCTCTCCTCCGGCGCATCGTCGGAGGTGCCGAGGACGATCACCGGTGCCTCCGCGCAGAGCCGTTCGAGCTCGTCGTCCCCGCCGGCGAGGACGACGTCTGCCGGCGCGCCCGGCCCCGCGATCTCGAACCCCTGGTCGCGCAGCTGGCGCGCGAGCAGCTCGCCTGCGCCCGCCTCGGCGGCCGCGAGGAGCACCGTCGTCGACATGCCCGCGACGGTAGCGGTGGGGTCGCGGCGCGCCTAGATGTCTTTTGGGTCGAATCTGTGACGATCCGTCCCGCCGCGGCTCAGGTCGGCGCCGGGGCCCGTCGCTTGGCCCAGGCCGAGTGGGCGAGGTAGGCAGAGATGCCGAGGATGGCGACGCCGCTGACGGGGTGGAAGCCGGCCACCCACGGGTGCTTGGGGAGCGCGGTCGCGTGCTGGACGATCTCGGCGAGCAGCGCGAGCACGAACGTCCAGACGATCAGCCGCTTGTCCCAGATCAGCAGCGCGAGCAGGAAGACGACGATCGTGCCGATGCCGATGATCTCGCCGAGGTCGCGGTGCGCGTTCAGGCTCTTCTGGTCGTCGAGCGAGGCCGTGCCGTGGATCCCGAAGACGCCTCTCCCGGCCAGGAAGATCTGGACGACGCACGCCACTGCGATCAAGGCGATCAGCACGCGATAGACCTGGTAGGCACCCCTCCGTACGCCGTCCATGCCGCTCCCTTCCCTCGCTGGTCGTCGCTCGCCTGCCGCAGCCTCGATTGAATCAGCTCGGGGCGCGCGGTCAAAGTCGACCGGACCGGATCACCCCGATCAGCAGCCAGATGCCGAGGACGCCCGCGGCGACGAATCCGAGCGCCGAGACGATATTGAGGCCGAGCACGTGCGGCCCGCTCTTGGCGAAGATCCCGATCAGGCTCGAGCCGATCAGGCCGCCGGTGACGATCAGGGCGACGACGAGCCTGTTCGAAATGACGTCGAGCTTGTGCATCAGGTCGTCGAGCCCCTTGTGCACGAAGCCGACCTCGATCTCGCCGGCGCGGACCTGCTCGAGCGTCTCGTAGACCTGATAGGGGAGCGCCGAGGCCATCTGTGCGAGCTGGAAGCCTTCGCGCCGCGCCCGCGAGGCGACCCGGCCCGGCCTGAAGCGCTCGAACACCAGCGAGCGGGCGTACGGGCGCGCGACCTCGAACACGTTGAACTCCGGGTAGAGATCGACCCCGACCGAGCCGATCGTCGCGATCGCCTTGTCGAGCATCACGAACCGCGACGGGAGGCGGAGGTTCATCGAGTAGATCAGCGCGAAGGCCTCGCGGATCACCTGGAGCGGGTCGATCTCGCTCAGGCTCGCGCCGTAGTAGCGCGAGTAGACCGTGTACAGCTCGGAGATGAACTGCTCTTCCTTGTCCTTCGGGTAGCGCACGCCGAGGTCGGCGAGCCGCCGCGGCAGCGCCTCGACGTTCTCGCGGGCGGCGTCGATGAAGAGCGCGGTCAGCTTCGAGAGGTCACGCTCGCTGAGCTTGCCGGAGAGCCCGAAGTCGACGAGCCCGATCCGGTCGGGCGCGAGCACGAGGATGTTCGCCGGGTGCGGATCGCCGTGGAAGAACCCGTGCTTGAAGATCATCGTCAGCCACGTGTCGGCGATCACGTAGGCGAGCCGGCGCCGCTGCTCGACCGTCCAGGCGTCGAGCTCGAGGTCGGCGAGCTGCACGCCGTCCAGGTACTCGAGCGTCAGGACGCGCTGGCTCGCATAGCTCCAGTAGACGCGAGGGACGACGACGTGCGGGTGGCCGGCGAAGTTGCGGTGGAACGCCTGCGCATTGCGTGCCTCCTGGCGGTAGTCGAGCTCCTGGCGGATCGAGCGCGCGAACTCGTCGACGACCTCGCGCGTGTCGACGAAGTCGAGCGCCCGCACGCGCTCCTTGACGATCCGCGCCGCCTGCTCGAGCAGCTGGATGTCGCTCTCGATCTGCCGGGGCGCGTTCGGACGCTGCACCTTGACGGCGACGCGCTTGCCGTTCGGCAGCACCGCCCGATGCACTTGCCCGATCGACGCGGCCGCCAGGGGCGTCTCGTCGAACTCGAGGAACAGCCGCCCGATCGGCTGCTTCAGGTCCTCGGCGATCACCCGCTCGACGTCTGCGAAGGGGAACGGCCGGACGTCGTCCTGGAGGCCGCGCAGCTCGGCGATGATGTCGGGCGGGACGATGTCGGGCCGGGTCGAGAGGAGCTGGCCGAACTTGACGAACGTCGGCCCGAGCTCGTCGAGCATCTCCCGCAGGTGGCGGCCACGGATCGTCGCGACGCTTGCAGTCGGGGCGCGGCGTCCCTCGAGCAGCGAGCCGAACCCGTGCTTGACGGCGACCTGGGCGATCTCGCCCAACCGCCCGATGTTCGCCGCTGTCTTCGGGGCCATTGGTCCCGAAGTCTTACACGCTTGTGCGCCACCACCCGGGAGCCGCCTATCCCAGAGCCCGTCCAGGACCACCACACGGGTCGAAAGGGTTCGGCCGGACTCCCGCCGGCGCCGGCGGTCGGCAGGCGCAGAGCGGGGGCTGGGTCTAGCGAATCGCCTTGATCGTCGCGCGCCAGGCGCCGCGGGGCGCCTGCACCTGGACGGTCTCGCCAGGCTTGCGGCCGAGGACCGCGGAGCCGAGCGGTGAGCTCGGCGAGACGGTCCCGTCGCCGCCGAGAGCGCTGACCTCGACGGTCAGCGACTCCCCGCTCTCGTCGGTCAGCTCGACGACCGAGCCGATCCCGACCTGCTCGCGGCCGCCCTCCTCGACGATCGTGGCGTTGTCGAGCCGGTGCCGGAGCGTCCGGATGCGGGCCTCGAGCAATCCCTGCTCGTTCTTGGCGGCGTGATACTCGAAGTTCTCCGAGAGGTCGCCGAACTCGCGTGCCTTCTTGATCGACGCGACGACCTCGGTCCGCCGCGGCCCTTCCAGCTCGGCGAGCTCGGCGGCCAGCGCCTCGGCCTGCTTGGGGGTGAGCCGCTCGTCTACCACTTCGACCCCCGGCCGCGCCGCGAGGTGTAGAGGAGCCGCGGCCGCGCCATCGTCATCCCGGACTCCTCGAACCGCTCCGTGTGCCCCTGGAGCCGCGCGACGCGGCTGACCTCGGCCTGCTGATCGGGCAGGACGAGCGTGATGCCCGTGCCGCCGCGGCCCGCGCGGCCGGTCCGGCCGACACGGTGGGTGTAGGCGGCCGGCTCCTCCGGCGGGTCGAAGTTGATCACGTGCGTGATGTCGTCCACGTCGAGCCCGCGGGCGGCGACGTCGGTGGCGACGAGCGTCCGCACCTTGCCGGCATCGAAGCGGGCAAGCGCGCGCTCGCGCTGCACCTGTGCCTTGTCACCGTGGATCGCGACCGCCTCGAGGCCCTGGCGGTTGAGCTTCTCGACGAGCCGGTCGGCACCGGCCTTCGTCCGCACGAAGACGAGGGCGAGCCCCTCGTCGCCAGGCAGGAGCTCGATCAGGGTCTGCACCTTGTTCTCGGGTGTGACCGGGACGAAACGATGGTCGACGTCGCCGGAGCGCCGGTCCTCGGGCAGGTCGCTCTCGAAGCGGGCGGGGAAGCGGGTGTAGCGCCGGGCGAGCTCGCCGACCTCACCGTCCAGGGTCGCCGAGAAGAACATCGTCTGCCGCTTGGCCGGTAGCCGCTGCACGATCCGGTCGACCTGCGGCTTGAAACCCATGTCGAGCATGCGGTCGGCCTCGTCGAGCACGAGCACCGAGACCGTCTTGAGCGAGATGAGCCGGCGGTCGACGAGGTCCTGGAGGCGGCCCGGCGTCGCGACGAGGATCTGGGCGCCGGCGGCCGCCTCGGCCTGCTTGCGCAGCGGGACGCCGCCGTAGACGGCGACCGCGCGGATGCCGAGCGCGCGAGCCGATCGACTCGATCGCCTCGGTCACCTGCGAGGCGAGCTCGCGGGTCGGCACGAGCACGAGCGCGCCGACCTTCGTCGAGGCGGGGTCGAGCCGCTCGACGATCGGGATGCCAAAGGCGAGCGTCTTGCCCGAGCCGGTCGGGCTCTGGGCGAGGACGTCGCCACCGCGCATCGCCTCGGGGATCACCGCGGTCTGGACGGGGAACGGCATCTCGATTCCCTGGCTGCCGAGGACGGCGCAGACGGCGTCGGACACGCCGAGCGCACTGAACTCTGTCAGCGTCTGAAGCTGTTCTGTCATCTGGTCGAGCTCCTTCTTCGTCGTCGAGATCTCGTCACCTGATCTCGTCGACGGACGAA
The DNA here is from genome assembly GCA_963765345.1 of uncultured Actinomycetota bacterium. Taxonomy (GTDB): domain Bacteria; phylum Actinomycetota; class Thermoleophilia; order Gaiellales; family Gaiellaceae; genus PALSA-600. Next base: position 4,444 of record CAVXWI010000022.1, on the reverse strand, counting down.
TCGGAACGCGACCTCACTGGAGAGCCCGATTGCCCTCCGTGCTCTCACAGTAGCAGCGGCACCGGCGGCACCGAGCGCCGCGCTCAGTCGCGATCGAGCCTCTCCTCGATCAGCCGCAAGCGGTGCTCGAGCTGCGCGACGCGCAGGTCGAGCTCGTCCCAGTCCTCGCGGGTGATCAGCCCGAGCTCGTAGAAGAGCGAGTTGGCCCGCTGCCGGGTCTCCTCGCCGAGCCGGAGCGCGTCGCCGCGCCAGCGCGAGGTCGCCTCGTCGAAGAGCGAGCGCATTTCATCGCAGCCTCACCCCGAGGCTCGCGATCAGGCGGTCGAGCGGATCGCGCTCGTCGAAGAGATCGTTACCGGGGTCGTCCATGCGGCCTCGATTGTCGTCGTTGGCGGCGGCGCTCGCGCTTGGCATCGGCGCTCTCGCCACCGTCGGCGGAGACACCGAGGACGTGCTCGATCTCGTCGATCGGTGTCGCAGGGCTCGGCGCGTCGGCTGCGGCGCGTTCGGCCTCGAGGATGACCCGGGCGCGGATCTTCTCATCGTATGCCTCGCCGCGGCGTCCTGCGTACTCGGGGTCGCGCTCGAGCAGGCTGGAGAGGATCGGCGTCGCGATGAAGATCGTCGAGACCGCGCCGACGGCGATCCCGACCATGATCGCGAAGGCGAAGTCCTGCAGGGTCGAGCCGCCGAGAATGAAGAGCGCGACGATCGGGATCAGCGTGATCGTCGAGGTGACGATCGACCGTTTCAACACCTCGGAGACCGAGACGTTCGTCACCGTCGCGATGCTCGCCTTCGGCATCAGCTTCAGGTTCTCGCGGACGCGGTCGAAGACGATGATCGTGTCGTAGACCGAGTAGCCGAGGATGGTCAGGATCGCCGCGACCGTGTCCGCGGTCACCTGACGCCCGGAAATCGCGTAGACGCCCAACATGATCGGGATGTCGTTCAGCAAGGTGCGCAAAATGGGGACGGCGAACCGCCAGCGGTAGCGGATCGTCACGTAGAGCGCGATCAGGACGAACGAGACGATGATCGCGAGGATCGCCCCGTCGAGGATCTGTCGGCTGAAGCTCGCCGAGACGTTCTTGACCCCGAGGCTCTGGGCACCGACGCTCTTGGCGAGGTCGTTCGTGAGCGTGTCCTGCTTGGTCGTGGCGAGCTTCTTCATCCGGATCTGGAAGCTCCGGTAGGAGTCGGCGCCGGTCTGGTGGCCGCGGCCCTGGACGACGGCGTCGCCCTCGCCGATCGCCGCCGTCTTCTGGCGCACGGTCGCGAGCGAGATCGGGTGCGGGGTCGTGAAGGTGATCTGGACGCCGCCCTTGAAGTCGATGCCGAGGTTCAGGCCCTGGAAGATGATCGCGAGCACGCTCAGGCCGACGGCGACGAGCGAGATGATGAAGTAGAGGCGGCGGCGCGAGACGACGTCGATCCGCTGCCAGCGCGGGATCTCCTGCGTCGTCGCACCCATGAAGCGCGGGTCCTGCGCCCAGCGGAAGCCGGCGAACAGCCCGAGCAGGGCGCGCGTCGCGGCGACGGCGGTGAACAGGGAGACGATCGTCCCGATCAGGAGCATCAACGCGAAGCCCTTGACGTCGGCGGTCGCGACCGCGAAGAGGATCAGCGCCGTGATGCAGGTGACGACGTTCGCGTCGATGATCGTCCGGAAGCCCTTGGCGTAGCCGGCCGAGATCGCGGCGCGGACCGAGCGCCCGGCGCGGCCCTCCTCCTTGATGCGTTCGAAGATGACGACGTTGGCGTCGGCCGCGACGCCGATCGTCAGGATCAGACCCGCGAAGCCGGCGAGGGTGAGCGTCACGTTCAGGAGCAGGATCGCCCCGTACATCAGCGCCGCGTAGATGGCGAGACCGACGACGGCGACGAGGCCGAGGAAGCGGTAGAGAACGAGCAGGAAGATCGCGACGAGGATCAGGCCCGCGATCGCGGCGTCGCGCGCCTGGCGGAGCGAGTCCTTGCCGAGCGTCGCCGAGACGTCCGTCCGCTCGACGGTGACGAACTGGACCGGCAGCGCGCCCGTGCGCAGCACGAGCGCGAGGTTGCTCGCCTCGCTCTGGGACTGGAGGCCGCTGATCTCGGCACCGGTGCCGGTCGGGTCGATCCCGTCCGCGTACTTCGTGTAGTCGATCGTCGGGAACGAGTAGATCTGGTCGTCGAGGACGATCGCGAAGCTCTGCTGGACCCCGAGCTGCTGGCCGCGCTGGGCCTCGGCGCGCGTGATGTCATGGAAGAGGCCGTTGCCCTTGCCGGTGAACTGCATCGTCACGATCGGCAGGCCCGAGGTCGGGTCGGTGTCGGCCTGGGTGCCCGAGAGCTCCAGGTCCTTGCCCGTCATCTGCGGATAGGGGCTGGAGGAATCGCCGGGGTAGACCCCGTGCTTGAACAGGTAGTAGTAGGTCACCCCGGGTACGGGCTGGACCCCGGTCGTCCCGGAGGGGCAGAGGCTGGCGACGGTGGCGCTGCAGGTGACGACGACCGAGCGGTTCGGCGCGGTCAGCACCTCGTAGCCAGCCGGGAAGCCGGGCGTCGTCGTGCCGGGCTTGACCACCTTGGTCGTCGTCTTCTTGTGCTTGCCCGTCCCGGTCGTCACCGTGACGGTCTTTGCGGTCTGCGGTTTCAACGCGATCACGAGCGGGTCGTGCTGCAGCTCGGTGAGCGTCTGATCGGGACCGGCGATCAGACGGTGCGTGCGCGAGTTGAACAGGTAGTAGTACGAGGGCGGGCCCTTGTAGCCCTTCTGGACGAGGACGAGCAGCTGGTAGAGACTCGTGTTCGCGACCGGGTTCTGCGACGCGTCGATCGACGGCCCGAGCAGCGACGGCGTCAGGTCGTAGAGCTCGAGCTGGGCGGTCTGGCCGATGATCTTCGCCGCCTGGGTGACGTCGTGGACCGCGGGCAGCTCGATCACGATCTGATTCGAGCCCTGCTTCGCGATCACGGGCTCGGAGACGCCGAGCCCGTCGACGCGGTTGCGGATGATGCTGACCGAGTCGTCCATCATCGACGAGGTGACCGTCTGCCCCTTCAGCGGCTTTGCCTGCAGGACGACCTCGAGGCCGCCCTGGAGGTCGAGGCCCTCGCGGAGCGAGCGGTGGAACGGCGATCCGGGGACGCCGAGCAGCGCGACGCCGACGAGAGCCGCGATGACGATGAGGAGCAGGGTCAGGTGCGAACGGCGCGAGGCCAAGCCAGGAACAGATTAGCTCGCAATCGGGTCGTTCTCGCCGGCAGTCGGCCCGGCGAGCGCGTCCCCCCCGCCCACGCCGGAGTCCCCCTCCGCCTCATCCCCGTCGTCGGCCGGCTCGTCGATGTCCTGGGCGACGGCGGCGACCGCCCGCCGGTCGAGCGTGACGACGACCCCCGGGGCGATCTCGATCCGGAGCTCGGTCTCACCGGCCTCGCGGACGATCGCGTGCATGCCCCCGGCGGTGATGATCTCGTCGCCCTCGACGATGTCGTCCTGCATCGCCGAGTGTGCCCGCTGGCGGCGGCGCCAGGGAACCGCGAGCAGGATCCAGCCGCCGGCGAGGATGATGGCGATGACGATTACCGGTCCGATGTGGCTCCTCCGAGGCGCGCGAGTGCGTCGCGCTTGAACGAGGCGAAGGTACCGCTCTCGATCGCCACGCGGCCGCGTGCAGTCAGGTCGAGCAGGAAGCGTAGATTGTGCAGGGAGAGCAGGCGGTGCCCGAGCAGCTCCTGCTGGTTGACGAGGTGGCGGAGGTAGGCGCGGGAGAACTGCCGGCAGGCCGGGCAGTCGCACGTCTCGTCGAGCGGGGCCGGGTCGCGGGCATGTCGCGCGTTGCGGAGGTTGAGGCGCCCCTGCCAGGTGAGGGCGCTGCCGGTCCGCGCCGTCCGCGTCGGCAGCACGCAGTCGAACATGTCGACGCCGGCCTCGATCACCTCGAGGATGCCCTCCGGGTCGCCGATCCCCATGAAGTAACGAGGCTTCTCCGCCGGCAGGAGCGGCGCGAGCCAGCGGGTCGTCTCGAACATCAGCGCCCGGTCCTCGCCGATCGCGAGCCCGCCGATCGCGTTGCCGTCGAAATCGAGCTCGAGCAGCTCTTCGGCCGAGCGGGCGCGCAGCTCGCGATCCGTGCCGCCCTGGACGATCGCGAAGGCGAGCTGGCCCTCCGCGCGCTCGGCCGTCCGCTGGCGCCGGGCCCACTCGGTCGTCCGGCGGACGGCCTCGGCGAGCTCCCGCCGGGGAACATCCGACGGCGGCACCTGGTCGAGGCACATCGCGATATCGCTGCCGAGGTGCCGCTGGATCTCGACCGCGAGCTCGGGCGTGAAGCGGGACTCGGCGCCGTCGTAGACATTGCGAAAGGTGATGCCGCCGTCGTCGACCGCGGCGAGGGTGTCGCGCAGCGAGAAGACCTGGAAGCCGCCGGATCGGTCAGGATCGGCCCCTCCCAGCCCA
>CAVXWI010000021.1:0-62682 GCA_963765345.1 uncultured Actinomycetota bacterium | reverse complement strand
CTTCCTCCCGTAGCCGGGAGGCCCGGCGGCTGCCGCTGCGGCTCGACGGTACGCTTGCCGTGCGCGCCCGTAGCTCAGTGGAAGAGCGGCGGCCTTCTAAGCCGATGGTCGGAGGTTCGAATCCTCCCGGGCGCATCGGCTTTGAGAGAGCCGTTTGCGGCTCAAACAGGGCGAAATCGTCGAGTTCTGGCGCCTCTCACGTACACGCCGTCTTCCTCGGTATGCACCCGTTTTGAGAGCAAGACCGAGGTGACGCGAGGTCACACGGAGGCCACAGTGGTTCCTCCGAGCGCCGCCGGCGCTGCGGTCGGCGGATGAGCGCAGCACGGGAGCAACTGGGCTTCCAAGCGACCAGGTATCTGCAGGAAACGTCCGCATCGATGGCGGCAGTGCCGATCTCCTGGGCCGTCTCGATCGCCGGCAACCTGACCCGCGAGGACGGCCTGATGTTGGGCAGGGGCCGCGGGGGTCGGGCATGACGCCTGGTCGTCGACATGCACGACCGGGCGACGACCGTCGTGCTCGTCCTTGAAGCGACGGAGCAGGCGCGACTCCATCGATCGCCGCCGTCTCGTCTGGCTGACGACGACGCGTCCGGATTAGCTCCGAGTCCGGGCGGGTAGCGCTAGAGATAGCTCACCTCCCACGGAAAGGAGTAACCATGATGAGCAAACACCTGATCCAATGGCTCGTCGCCGCGGTGGTGGTCGCGTTCGTTTGGTCGCTCGGAGGCTCCGCGCTCGCGAAGAGCCTCGGTGCTCCGACGATCACCAGCATCTCACCGACCTCTGCCCAACCCGGTTCGACCGTAACGATTTACGGAACCGGCTTTAGCGGAGCGACAGTGACGTTCCAGAAGATGCATTCCTCGTCGCAACCGGTGCCGGCAACCCCGGCCGAGACGCTGATCAGCCCAAACGGGACGCGGATCCTGCTGACGATCCCGGACGGGAGTGACGCAGCCAACGGCCTGATGGCGTCACCGGGTATGAACCAACTCACCGTCACGACGCCGATCGGCACGACGTCCATCAAGTACACGGTGCGAGAGCTAGGCAAAGTCGGGCTGGGGCCCGTTATCACCGGGCTCTCCCCGACCAAGGCTCGCCCAGGCGCCACGGTGACGATCACCGGCAACCACCTGAGCGGAGCAAAGGCCGTTTGGCTCGCCGGGATGAAGGCGAAGTTCAGGGTGCCCTCGGACTCGATGATCCTGGCCATCGTGCCAAGACACGCGAAAAGCGGTCGGTGGAGCGTGACGACCCCCGTCGGAACGACGGCGAGCCCACTCCGCTTCGTTCCGACACCATCGCTGTAGCGCCACACTGACTTCTATAGCCCACCGATGCGCTGTAGCGCCACACTGACTGGGCCGTCGCCCGTGCCAGAAGGCGGGTGGCGGCCCGCCGTCAGCTCTCCGAAGCACTCGCGTCGATCTCCGCGGGGGCATGGACTGAACCGCCTTGACCGAGAGTCAACATCAGTGCGAGGTCAGGACCTGACGACGGTGGGTCGCTCGTCACCACCTGCGCGGACGCGCCGCGCAGTGCTCGAGATACCTCAGGCATGGTCTCCCGGAATCGACCGAGCCGGCGTCGCTACCGGCAGTGACCTCGCCGACATGCACGATGAGCTGCACCCTTCTCGGCCAATGTGCGGAGGTTCGAGATTCTCAGGACCGCATGCTCGGGCAGCCGGAGCCGCGCACGCCGATACGATGTCACCGCGCGGTGGCGGTAGCTCAGCTGGTAGAGCCCCGGGTTGTGGTCCCGGTGGTCGCGGGTTCGAATCCCGTCCGCCACCCTCGACGGCGGAAGCCGTCGTGGCCCCGTAGCTCAGCGGACAGAGCGGCAGCCTTCGAAGCTGCGAGCGGTGGTTCGACTCCACCCGGGGCCGTCATCCTGCCGAAGAGCGGCGGCCGACACGACGAAACCCTCTTCTCGGAGCGTTGAGACGAGCGATAGCGTTCGGGTGGTCAGGCGGACGCGGCGCTGCGGCGGTTCCACGGCTTTGAGCGCAGTGCGGAGGCGAGCTTCGCGCGTCCGTCGCTGAGGACGGGGGTGCCGTGGGTGACGAGCACGCGCTCGGGGTGGAGGTCGAGCAGCGGCTTCAGCGTCGGGATGAAGCGCTCGCGGTACCAGCGCGTGCGCTGCTCGCTGTCGAGGTCGTCCTCCCAGACCCGCAGCCGATCGCCGGTCTCGATCACCGCGTCGCCGAAGGCGAGCGCCGTGTGCGAGGGGATCCAGAGCGGCTGTTCCTGCCGGCGGGGGCTGCCGATCGCGTGGGCGCGGACGCCAGCGGGAAGCTCGGTCTCGGGCGTGACCGGGTGGAAGCCGGCGCGCTTGCTGAGGCGGCTCGCGCAGGCCTCGTGTCCCCAGATCGTGCAGCGCTTGCCGTGCGTTCTGCGCAGGCGCTCCGCGTCGCGCACGTGGTACGGGACGGTGATCAGCACCGCGATCCCGTCCTCGCCCGCCTGGGCATCCACCAACTCGTGGACCGGCGCCGGGTCGGCTGGCAGCAACGGGTCGATCAGCAGCAGCTCGTCGTCGCTCTTGACCGCAAAAGAGGCAACCTCGTCCCCGAACCCAGACGGGTGCCACTCGGGGTGACGCGCCGTCCAGCGCCAGATGCCGTCAGCGACCGGATTGAGACTCGCAGCCACCCGTGCTCCTTCCCGTTGAACGCGGATCCTACGACCTTGGTCGCAGTCAACTCGCGGTATCCCGGTTCCGCGCCAAGGCCTTCCTGGAGATCATCCCGAAGAGGGGCCAGGGAACCTCCGCTTCGGCCGATTCAGCCCCTGAGACCGGCCTGGACGGATCTCGCTGAAGAACCCCTCGTGCCGAACGAGACGCGCTAACCTTGGTGGCTTCAGATCCCCGACCTAGGAGGTCGCAGTTGGAGCTGAGTCCACCGGACATGAGAGCGGGCGGGGAAGTTGCCTCGCCAGCCGGTCGGGTGAGCCACTTGAGATCTTGTCCGACCGGTCTCAGAACAATCGACGCGACCGCCTGGCTTCCTCCTGTTCTTGGCGCAAGGTGACGCGAAGCGCGGAACATGGAGCTTGGCTTGAGCGCGTGGAAGCACGGAGAGGGGTGCGCCCGAAATGGGGGCGCACCCCGGTCTCAGGTGCATCGCGGGTGAGCTGACTCGCATTCAGGGATGTAGTGAGGGTCATCGGGGCCCCGAGAGGAGCGCGGCCCTCTTCCGTGACTAAGGGAGACCCATCGACTCGTCGTACGCACGGATCGATGCGTGCCGTGACCGCGGCCGGCAACTGGTTCGAGCCACGCCTGTGCGTGTGTGTGTGAGAGAGAGAGAGAGAGAGCGGGTGGCGGGAATCGAACCCGCATGACCAGCTTGGAAGGCTGGGGCTCTACCATTGAGCTACACCCGCGTGAGGCGCCTACCCTAGCCACTCACCTCGGCTAAGTGCCTCCGGGCGGGGCCGCGCGCGAGCCTCAGCGGAGGCAGCCGACGACGAGCGCGAGGTCGCTGTCTGACGGGTGCAGATGCCAGAGCGTGACCGCGTTGTCGTAGCGCCGCAGCACGTCCGAGAGGCCGGACTTCACGTTCGGAAGGGCGAAGCGTTGGTAGGCGCCCTGGATGTCGTCGCCTGTCTGCAGTGAGTTGCCGAAGGCGACCGTGACGAAGTTGTCCCCCAGGTGCACGAGGATGGCGCCGCCGGTCGCCGTGCTCGCGACGAAGTCGAGCTTGCCGCCGACGCGGAAGCCGCGCTGGGTCAGGCACGTTTTTGTCGGCCCAAGGGAGTAGGTCGTCTGACCGCCGCATCCCGCCACCATCAGCATCAGCCCCACCCCAACAACTCCAAGCCCGGCACGGAGCATGCCCGAAGTCTAAACAGTCCTCGCCTCCCCTGGAAAGGGTTCTGGCCAAGTTCGATTCATGCGCTCGATCCGTACGCGCGCCTCGCCGTCCGGGTGGGCGTCAATCTGCACCCCGGCCAGGTTCTCGCGATCGACTGCCTCCGCAACACCCTCTTCGACGAGAACGCCACGTCGCACATCGCGCTCGGCTCGGCCGTCCGCCCGGCGAACGCACGCGGCTCGTCTCTCGGTCCCGAGGAACGGCACGCGGCCGGCATCAACGACTCGCTCGTCCACACGGACTTCACGATCGGCAGCTCCGCGGTCGCCGTCAGGGGTCTCGCCGACGACGGCGAGGAGGTGCCGATCCTGCTCGACGGGGACTGGGTTCTCTAGCGCCGCCGGGAGGGGCGACGATCGCCGCGCCAGCGCCTACACTGCGGCGAGCGGGACGTAGCTCAGCCTGGTTAGAGCGTCTGCTTTGGGAGCAGAAGGCCGGCGGTTCGAATCCGCCCGTCCCGACTACGCTGCGCGATCGTGAGCGAGGCGCCGTTCCAGGTCGAGCCGGCTGCGCGGCGCCGGCCGCAGCTGGGCTACGCGATGGCGGCAGCGGCCGCCGCGCTCTGGGGGGTCAACGGTTCGGTCTCGAAGGTGATCCTCGACTCGGGGGTCTCATCGCTGCGGCTGACCGAGGTTCGCTGCACGGGTGCGTTCCTCGGCCTCGTGCTCATCCTTCTCGTCACCGACCCGACGCGGCTGCGCGTGCGCGCCCGCGAGCTGCCGTTTCTCGCCCTCTTCGGGATCGGCGGGCTCGCGTTCGTCCAGTGGTTCTACTTCCTGGCGATCCACCGGCTCGCGATCGGGATCGCGCTCCTCGTCCAGTATCTGGCGCCACTCCTCGTCGCCCTCTGGGCGCGCTACGTCTTCCAGGAGCCGGTCCGCCGCCGAATCTGGCTGGCGCTCGCTCTCGCCCTGGTCGGGCTCGCGCTGATCGTCGACGTCCGTCGGGGCGGTACCGTCTCGACGGCGGGGATCCTCTTTGCCGCCTTTGCGGCCGCGACCTACACGCTCTACATCCTGCTCGCCGAGCACAAGGTCTTCGAGCCGCGGCGCCGTGCCGCTCCTCGCCTGGGGGTTCGGCTTCGCGGCGCTCTTCTTCGCCGTCATCGCCCCATGGTGGAACTTCCCCGGGCACCGGGTCGGGGCCGACGTCTCGCTGCTCGGGAACCTCTCCGACCGGCACCTCCCCGTCTGGGCGCTGATGAGCTCGCTGGTGCTGCTCGGGACGATCGTGCCCTTCTTCCTGCTCGTCAGCGCGCTCCGGCACCTGCCGGCGGTGCGGGTCGGGATCATCGCCATGCTCGAGCCGGTCGTCGCGACGGTCGTCGCCTGGGTCTGGCTCGACGAGGCACTCGGAGCGGTCCAGCTCGTCGGCGGGGTGATCGTCCTCGCGGCGATTGGCGTCGCGCAGACCGCACGCTGAGTTCGGCGAACGACGGCGCAAAGCCGTTTTATGATTTGCAAAAATGGGTCGGGCGGCCCATTTCCCCGGCTGCGCGAGGGAGATACGGTGTGAGAGCACTGGGCGATGCGAACCGTCGACGTGACGTGTCACCGAGGCGGAGAGCATTCAAACAGCGAGAAAGCCCGTCGCGCCGACCCCCCGAGCGGCGGGCTTTCTCGGCTCATCTCACGAGCCTCACCGCCTGACTACACTTCTTGCGGATGGTCTCCAAGGTCCTCCTCGCTTCTCCGCGGGGATACTGCGCGGGTGTCGAGCGGGCGGTCGAGAGCGTCGAGCGCGCGCTCGAGCTGTACGGGGCGCCGGTCTACGTGCGCAAGCAGATCGTCCACAACCTCCACGTCGTGCGCGACCTCGAGGCGCGCGGGGCGATCTTCGTCGACGACGAGGCCGAGGTGCCCGAGGGGCAGACGATGGTGCTCTCGGCCCACGGTGTCGCCCCGTCGGTGCACGAGAACGCGAACCTCCGCCGGCTCCAGACGATCGACGCGACCTGCCCGCTCGTCACCAAGGTGCACGTCCAGGCGAAGCGGTACGCGGCGGAGGGCTTCCGGGTCATCCTGATCGGCCACGCCGGCCACGAGGAGGTGGTCGGGACGATGGGCGAGATCCCGGAGGCGATCATCCTCGTCGAGTCGAAGGAGGAGGTCGCCGAGCTCGACCTCCCCGCCGACGCGAAGCTCGCGTACGTGACGCAGACGACCCTCTCGGTCGACGAGACGGGCGAGGTGATCGCCGCGCTTCGCGAGCGGTTCCCGGCGATCCGGGCGCCGCAGCGCGAGGACATCTGCTACGCGACCTCGAACCGGCAGTGGGCCGTCAAGGAGCTGCTCGCGAAGATCGACCTTCTGCTCGTGATCGGATCGCGCAACTCCTCGAACTCCAACCGGCTCGTCGAGACGGCGCGGGCAGGCGGCGTGCCCTCCTACCTGATCGACGACGAGGACGAGATCGACGAGGCGTGGATCCTCGACGGCATGTCGGTCGTCGGGATCACCTCGGGCGCCTCGGCCCCCGAGAAGCTCGTCCGGCGGGTCTGCGACTGGTTCCTCGAGCGCGGCGTCAGCGAGATCGAGGAGGACCACCTCCTCAACGAGGACATCGAGTTCCGCCTGCCGGTCGAGCTCCGGCGCGAGCTCGCGCTCGCCGAGGCGCAGCGAGGCTAGGCTCGCGCGGCTCGCCGAGCCGCAGGCCAGCGGTGGACGGCGCAGCGGGGCGCCTAGGCTGAGGCCCGCTCGAGCCGGAGCTCGGGGCCGCGCTCGACCGAGACGGCGAGCGTCTCCTCGGCGATCCGCGAAGCGAACGTCAGGAGGTCGGCGTCGGGGATCCAGAGCCGGATCCGGTCGGTGATCGCGAGCCCCGCCTCCTTGCGCATCACCTGCACCGCCCGGATCAGGTCGTTGAGTCGGGCGGCGAGGCGCAGCTCGTCGTCGAGCTCGGTCTCGAGGCCGACCGTGATCGTTCCGTCGGTCGCGACGACGAACCCGTCGCGCCCGATCCGCTCGACGATCACCTCGGCCGGCTCGAGGATGTGCCCGTCGACCTGGAAGCGGCCGTCTGCGAGCGCCGTGAACTCCCCGGCGGCGAGCAGCTCGCTGACGCGGGGCAGAAGCTTCCCCAGCTTCGGCCCGAGCAACGGCAGATTCGGCTTGACGCGAAGCTCGGAGGCCTCGACCTCGCCGAACTCGACGCTGCCGACGCGAAGCTCGTCGGCGATCTCGCCTGCATGCGCCGCGGCGCGCGGCGCGCCGGCGACGATCAGGCGCCGCAGCGGCTGGCGGAGCTTCAGCCCCGAGGTGGAGCGCGCCTGGCGGCCGAGCTCGACGACCGCTCGCACCTCGGCGATCTCGGCAAGGAGCCCCAGGTCCGGGTCGGCGACCACGGGCCAGCCGGCGAGATGCACCGAGGCCTCGCGGCCCGGCACGAGGGCTCGCCACAGATGGTCGGACAGGAACGGCAGCATCGGCGAGACGACCCGCAGCGACTGGACGATCGCGTACCAGAGCGTCCGGAACGCCGCCTGGTCGTCGCCGTAGAAGCGCCGCCGGGAGCGGCGGATGTACCAGTTCGAGAGATCGTCGAGGAACCCCTCGAACGCGCGAATGACGTCGACCGTCAGGGTCGCCTCGTAGGCCGCCTCGGCCTCGCGCACGAGCGCGTCCGCGCGCGCGAGCAGCCAGCGATCGAGCGGCGTGAGCGAGTCGACGTCCGGGGCCGTCGTCGAGATCGGCCGGCGTCGGCTCGAACCCTTCGATGTTCGCGTAGTCGACGAGAAACTTGACCGAGTTCCAGAAGGTCAGGAGCTTGCGGGCGATCTCGTGTGCCGGCCCGTAGCCGAAGAGCAGGTTGCGGTCGGGCGGCTGCGCGCAGTACTGCCAGCGCATCACGTCGGCCCCCATCCGGGCGAACGCCTCCTCGGCGTCGATCATGTTCCCCCAGGAGCCGTGCATCTCGCGGCCGCGCTCGTCGAGCATCTTCTCGTAGCCGAGCACGCGCCGGTAGGGCGAGCGGCCGACGAGAACGACCGACATGAAGAACTGCGAGTAGAACCAGAGCCGGATCTGCTCCCGCATCTCGCTGACCCAGTCGGCCGGAAACCAGCTTGCCCAGTAGTCGTCGTCGGGGAGGTCGGCGGTCGTCAGCCCGGCGGCCGCGCCGGTCGCGTAGCCGCCCGGCTGCCACTCCGGGTTCCCCCAGCCGAGCGTCGAGAAGGGGACGATGCCCGCGTCGAGCCAGACGTCGCCGACCTCGGTAACACGGCTCACCGGCTCGTCGCAGGCGGCACAGCGGATCGGGACGCGGTCGATCCAGGGGCGGCGGAGCTCCTCCAGCTGCTCGAGCCCCCCGAGCGCCCGCTCGGCGAGCTCGTCCTTCGACCCGATCACCGTCAGGTGGCCGCACGCGCAGGGGTAGAACGGCAGCGGCAGGCCGTAGTAGCGCCGCCGGGAGATGTTCCAGTCACCCATGTTGCGCAGCCAGTCGTCCATGCGCTTGCCCATGTACTCCGGCACCCACTCGACCTTGGCGTTCTCCTCGAGCAGCTTCGGCCGGAGCTCCTCGACCGCGATGAACCAGTCGTCGGAGATGCGAAAGATGATCGGCGTGTCGCAGCGCCAGCAGTGGGCGTAGTTGTGCTTGTAGGTGCCCGCCTCGACGAGGAAGCCGCGCTCGGAGAGGTCGCCGACGATCTGGTCCGCCGCCTCGACCGTCGAGAGGCCGTGCAGCCAGCCGTAGTCATCGTAGAAGTGGCCCGCCTCGTCGACCGGGGTGAGCACCGGCAGCCCGAGCGATCTGCCGAGCTCGAAGTCCTCGCCGCCGCAGCCGGTCGCGATGTGGACGATGCCGGTCCCTTCCTCCAGCGAGACCTCGTCCCAGGGGACGACACGGTGCTCGACCGAGGCGCCGGGCGGCAGGTTGTCGAACGGCCCCTCGTAGCGCAGCCCGACGAGCTCGTCTCCGCGGGCCCGGCGAACGAAGTCCTCGTCGGGGAAGCGCGCGGCGAGCACCCACTCGCCGTTTTGCCGCAGCCCGTACTCGCCCTCCGGGTTCGACCGCCGCGGCGACGTTCGCGGGCAGCGTCCACGGGGTCGTCGTCCAGACGACGACGGACTCGCCCGGCCGCTCGATCAGCGGGAAGCGGACGAAGAGCGACGGGTCGGTCTTCTCCTGGTAGACCCCTGACTGGGTCAGCTCGTGCTGGGAGAGGGAGGTGCCGCAGCGCGGGCACCATGCCGTCGCCCGGTGGCCGAGGTAGAGGTAGCCGCGCTCGTGAACGATCTTCAGGAAGCGCCAGATGTACTCGATGTTCGTGTCGCTGAAGGTGTAGTAGTCGTTCCCCCAGTCCATCCACTGTCCGAGCCGGATCGAGCCGCGGGTCAGCTCGTTGGCGGAGCGAACGACGACCTCGCGGCAGCGTGCGGCGAACTTCTCCAGGCCGTACGTCTCGATCTCGCGCTTCGAGTTGAAGCCGAGCTGGTGCTCGACCCCGACCTCGATCCAGAGGCCCTGACAGTCGAAGCCGTTCTGGTAGCGCTGGTCGAACCCCTGGGCCGCCTTGTAGCGCTGGAAGACGTCCTTCAGCGTCCTCCCCCACGCCGTGTGCACCGCGAGCTTCTTGTTGGCGGTGACCGGGCCGTCGAAGAAGGACCACTTCGGGCCGCCGCGGTTCTTCTCGCGCAGCTGCTCGAAGGTCCCCTCGCGCTCCCACCGCTCGAGCACGGCGAGCTCGAGGGCGTCGGCGTCCGGTTTGTCGGGCAGGGTCTCGAACATGCTTCGATTCTACGGAGGGGAAGAATCCCGGCCCCGCCGGCGTTACAGTCACTAGCAATCGTGAGAAAGGAAGAGCAAATTGGCCGTTGAAGCAACCGAGACGACGTTCCAGGACGAGGTGCTCGGCTCAGAGGGCAAGGTGATCGTCGACTTCTGGGCTGAGTGGTGTGGCCCGTGCCACGCCGTCGCGCCGGTCCTCGACCGGATCGCAGACGAGCACGACATCAAGCTCGTCAAGGTGAACGTCGACCAGGAGCAGGGGCTCGCCCAGCGCTACGGCGTCATGGGGATCCCGATGATGCTCTTGTTCGAGAATGGTGAGCCGCAGGCGCAGGCCGTCGGCAACCTGCCGAAGTCTGCCCTCGAGCGCTCGCTCGGGCTCGGCGAGGACAGCTAGCCCAACCCGGAGCCTCCGGCCTCGGCGAGCACGGCATCGGCGAGCCGGGGCCAGGCGTCCTTCGCCCACTCGCCGAAATCGCGGTCGGTGAGGCAGGCGAGGGCCAGACCGGCCCGCGGGTCGACCCAGAGAAACGCGCCGGAGCGGCCGAAGTGGCCGAAGGTCGCGCGGCGAGTTGGCGGCGCCGGTCCAGTGGGGCTGCTTGTTGCCGCGAAGCTCGGGGCCGAGGCCGAAGTCGTTCGGCTCGAAGCGGCCGAAGCCGGGTAGGACGCCGCCGAGCCCGGCGAACTGGACGCTCGTCGCCTCGGCGAGCGTCGCCGCTGCGATCCGCTCGGGCCGGCCGAGCTCGCGCGCGACCGTGACGAGGTCCCGCAGCGGCGCCGCGACGCCATGGGCCGCCGAGCCGTCGAGCGGGAAGCCCCAGACCGCCTCGAAGTAGGCGCGAAACGGCATCCCCGCGGCGCGCTCGAGCGTGGCGGCGAGCAGTTCGAAGCCGCCGTTCGAGTAGATGCGCTTCCTTCCGGGCGGCGCCAGCGGCGCCTCCCCCTCGAAGGGCAGCCCCGAGGCGTGCGCGAGCAGGTGCCGCAGCGTCGAGCCGGGCGGTCCCGCCGCCTGCTCGAGCGAGACGATCCCCTCCTCGAGCGCGACGAGCACCGCGACCGCGGTCGCGAGCTTGCTCACCGAGGCCCAGGCGAAGCGGCGCCCGGCGTCCCCGCGTGTGACGAGCGACCCGTCCGCGTAACAGACGGCGACGGCGGCGTTCGCGCATGGCCAGCGTTCGACTTGCCGAAGGGCCTCCACACATCGACACTACCGCGATGGACAGGCAGCTCATCTCCTCGGGCGCGGCGTTCGAGGAGCGCGTCGGCTACTCACGCGCCGTCCGGGTCGGCCGGTCGGTCTGGGTGTCGGGAACGGCGCCGATCATGCCCGGCGATGCCGACCCGCCCGACGACGCCTACGAGCAGGCGAGGATCTGCCTCGAGATCATCGGCCGTGCCCTCGCCGAGGCCGGGACCGGACTCGGCGACGTCGTCCGGACACGGATCTTCGTGACGCGGCCGGCGTCGATCGGCGCCGTCGGCCGCGCCCACCTGGAGGCCTTCGCGGTCGCGAGGCCGGCGACGACGGCCGTCGTCACCGCGCTCCTCGACCCGCGCTGGCTCGTCGAGATCGAGGCCGAGGCCGTCGTCGAGGACGAGACGTGACCGGGCAGATCGAGGACACGGCGCCGGCCGGGGCGAGCGTTCTCGAGCACCGCTTCGGCTCGAGCGCCGCGTACACCCTCGGCGTCGAGGAGGAGTACATGCTCCTCGACCCGGAGACGTGGGACCTCGTCCAGCACGTCGACTCCGTGCTGGCCGCGGCCGCCGAGGGCGAGTTCCGGGCGCGGATCTACCCCGAGCTGATGCAGTCGGTGGTCGAGATCACGACGCCCGTCTGCGCGAGCGCGGCCGAGGTCGAGCTGCAGCTGCGCCGGCTCCGGCGCTACATGGGCGAGACGGCCGCCGGCGAGGGCTGCCGCTTCGCCTCGGCGGGCACCCACCCGTTCAGCCTGTTCGAGCGCCAGCGGATCACGGCCAAGGACCGCTACCGCCTGCTCGTCGACCAGTTGCAGTACATCGCCCGCCGCGAGCTGATCTTCGGGATGCACATCCACGCCGCCGTCGACGATCCCGAGAAGGCGATCCAGGTCGCGAACGGACTGATCGTGCACCTGCCGGAGTTCCTGGCGCTCTCGGCCAACTCGCCGTTTTGGCGCGGCGAGCCGACCGGCCTCTCCTCCTCGCGCCAGATGGTCTTCTCGGCGTTCCCCCGCTCGGGCGTCCCGCCCCGCTTCGAGAGCTACGAGGCCTTCGCCGAGGTCGTCGGGCACCTCGAGCGGACGGGCTGCATCGCCGACTACACGCACATCTGGTGGGACATCCGGCCGCACCCGCGGCTCGGCACGGTCGAGCTGCGCATCTGCGACGCGGTGACGCGGCTCGAGGACGTCGTCGCGCTTGCCGCCTACTACCAGTCGCTCGTGAAGCTGCTCTGCGAGCACGTCGAGTCGGTCGGGACGGCACCGAGCTTCCATCGGATCCTCACGACCGAGAACAAGTGGCTCGCCGCCAGGCACGGCCTGACCGCGCCCGTGATGGACCTCGTCACCGGCCGCCGCAACCGCGTTCCGGTCGCCCAGCTCGTCCGGCGCACGCTGCGCGACCTCGAGTCGCACGCCCGCGAGCTCGGCTGCGAGCGCGAGCTCGAGGGCGTCTCGGAGATCCTCGGCCGTGGCAACGGCGCCGATGCCCAGCTGCGCGTCTGGAACGCAAACCGCGACATCGTCGAGGTGGTCGCCGAGCTGGCGTCGGCCACCGAGGTCGCCGCCCCGCCGGCCGACACCCGTTAGGGTCTCCGCGATGACGAGCATCGAGGAGCCGGCGGGCGCCGGCCGGGCCGAGCGGGGCTCGCTCCTGCCGACCGCCCTGATCTTCGGCGGCTGCCTCGTCCTCGCGATCGTCTTCGCCGCCTCCTCCAGCTGGTACCTGGCGTTCATGACCGTGCACGTCCTCTTCGTCGTCGTCTGGATCGGTGGCGGCGCGCTCCTGACGATCTTCGGCGTGCTCGCCGAGCGCGAGTCGGACACGGTGCAGCTGGCGGCGCTCGCCAGGATGGCCGCGTTCGCCGGCGAGCGGATCTTCGCCCCGGCCGGGATCGTCGTCGTCACGATGGGGATCGCGATGGTGCTCGACGCGCACCTCGGCTTCGACCACTTCTGGATCGTCTTCGGGCTGCTCGGCTTCCTGGCGACGTTCCTGACCGGCGTCGGCGTGCTCGCGCCGGCGTCGAAGCGGCTCACGGCGGTGATCGCCGAGCAGGGTGCCGACGCCCCCGAGGCGGTGGCTCAGACCTCGCGGCTCCTGCTGATCGCGCGCGCCGACGTCGCGCTGCTCCTGCTCGTGATCGTCGACATGGTCACGAAGCCCTTCTCGTAGCGCGGGCGGCGAGCTCGTCGTCGACCGCGGCCAGGTCGAGCCCGCGCGCGGCGAGCAGGACGTAGAGGTGATAGACGAGGTCGGCGGCCTCGGAGACGACGCGCTCGTCGCTCTCGGCCAGCGCGGCCGTCACCACCTCGACCGCCTCCTCGCCGACCTTGCGGGCGACCGCGGGCACGCCCTCGGCGAGCAGGCTCGCGGTGTAGCTCCCCTCGGGGCGCTCACCGGCGCGCTCGGTGATCGTGCGCCAGAGCGCCGGGGCGAAACACGAGAGCGAGCCCGTGTGGCAGGCCGGTCCCGCCGGGGTCACCCGCACGAGCAGGGCATCGCCGTCGCAGTCGTCGCGAAGCTCGACGACGGCGAGCGTGTTGCCGGAGGTCGCCCCCTTCTGCCAGTACTCCTCGCGCGAGCGACTCCAGAACCACGCCTGCCCCGTCGCCCGCGTCCGGCGCTCCGCCTCCTCGTCCATCCAGGCGAGCATCAGCACCCGGCCGCTGTCGGCGTCCTGGACGATCGCGGCGCGGAGCTCTCCCTCAGGCGGCATCGCGGAGCCTCACCCCCAGCCCGCGCAGCTCCTCGCGCAGCGAGGTCAGCCGCTCCGGGTCCTCGTGGAGGATCGAGGCGAGCAGCGCCGCCTGGGCGACACCGAGCGCCTCGGCGACGTGCCGGGCGTTGCCGGCGCCGCCCGAGGCGATCACGGGCACCCTGACCGCATCGGCGACCGCGGCGGTGATCTCGAGGTCGTAGCCCTCCCGCGTCCCGTCCGAGTCGATCGAGGTGAGGAGGATCTCCCCCGCTCCGCGCTGCTTCCGCCTCGGCCGCCCACTCGACGGTGCCGCGCGCCGTCTCCGTCGTCCCCGCCCGGGTTCGCACCCGCCCGCCCTCGGTGTCGATCGCGACGACGACCGCCTGCGAGCCGAGGCGCTCGGCGAGGCTCGTGATCAGCGACGGGCTCGCGAGCGCCGCCGAGTTGATCGAGATCTTGTCGGCCCCGGCCGAGAGCAGCGCGTCCGCGTCGGCGACCGTGCGGATCCCGCCGCCGACGGTGAACGGAATCGCGAGCTGCTCGGCGACCCGCCGCACGACCCCGACGAGCGTCTCGCGCTCCTCGATCGTCGCCTTGACGTCGAGGAAGACGAGCTCGTCGGCGCCGCGGTCGGAGTAGGCCGCGCCGAGCTCGACCGGATCGCCGACGTCGCGCAGCTCCTGGAACCTGACGCCTTTGACGACGCGGCCGGCGGCGACGTCGAGGCAGGGGATCAGGCGCGGGAGAGGCACCGCTCCCTCACCTCCGTGAGCACGCGGTCGAGGTAGCGGGCGCCGGCGGCACCGCTCTTCTCGGGATGAAACTGGACGCCGAGGAAGGAGCCGGATCGGGCCTCGGCGACGATCCCCTCGGACCACGCGGTCGCGTGGGGCGTCTCGGCGGCGTAGGAGTGCGCGAAGTAGTAGGCCGTCCCCTCGACCTCGGCCCAGCCCATCCGCGGCACGCGTCCGGCCTGGCAGCCGCACCGAGTGGCCGGCGAGGATGCCGAGGCCCTCGACGCCCCCGTCCTCCTCGGTCGACTCGAGCGCGAGCTGGAGGCCGAGGCAGATCCCGAGCACCGCGCGCTCGTCGGCGATCCGCGCCCGGAGCGTCTCGTCGAGCCGCTGGTTGCGCAGCTCCTCCATCGCCGAGCGTGCCGAGCCGACGCCCGGCAGGACCGCGAGGTCGGCGCCGGCGACGTCGTCGCTGAGCTCGGCGCCGAGCCGGCGCAACGCGATCTCGACCGAACGGATGTTGCCGGCCCGGTAGTCGCAGACGGCGACCTTCACAGCGTCCCCTTCGTCGACGGGATCCCGCTCGACTCGACCCGGAGCGCCGTCTTCAGCGCCCGTCCGACCGCCTTGTAGGCGGCCTCGGCGGTGTGGTGGGCATCGCGGCCCGACGCCTCGACATGGATCGCCATCCGGCCGGCCTGCGCGAGGCTCCCGAAGAAGTGTCCGGCGAGACCCGGCTCGGGGCTCAGCGCGAGCTCGGCGAACGGCCTGCCGCCGAGGTCGACGGCGGCACGGGCGAGCGCGTCGTCCATCGGCACCGTCGCATCGCCGTAGCGGGCGATGCCGCGCCGGTCGCCGAGAGCCGCGTCGAGCGCCTCGCCGAAGGCGAGCGCCGTGTCCTCGACGGTGTGGTGGTCGCCGGTCTCGAGGTCGCCGCTCCCCTCGATGACGAGGTCGAGGCCGGCGTGGAAGGCGAGCTGCTCGAGGAAGTGGTCGTAGATCCCGGCGCCGGTCTGGACGCTGACTCGGCTCGCACCGTCGAGGCCGAGCCGGACAGCGATCCGCGTCTCGGCGGTGGCGCGCAGGTGGCGGGTGCTGCGCCCGCCTGCCGCCGCGACCGGCCCGGCGCGGTCGAGCAGCCGTGCGAGCGTCTCGACGAGAAGATCGTCATCCGGCCGGTCGCGGATCGTGATCCGGATCCCGTCGTCGTAGGCGCGCACGACGAGCCCGTGGCGAAGCAGCGCGTCGGCGAGCTCGCGGCCGTCCGCGACCGGTACGAAGAGGAAGTTCGCGTTCGAGGCGAGCGGCGAGAGGTCGAGCGCGCGCAAGGCGCGGGCCAGCCGTTCCCGCTCCTCGATCACGGGACGCACGTCGGGGGGCGAGGCGAGCGCCGCCACCGCCAGCCGCGCGGCGAGGGTCGAGACCGGAGCCGGTGCCTGGCGCGCGTTCAGCGCCGCGGCGGTGTCGGTCGCGGCGAGGGCGTACCCGATGCGCGCCCCGGCCAGCCCGAAGGCCTTCGAGAACGTGCGCAGGACGATCACCCCGTCGTCGAGGAGCGGCACCGCGGTCTCGCCGCAGTACTCGAAGTAGGCCTCGTCACAGACGAGCGGCCTCGCCGCGGGAAGCGGACGAAGCTCGCCGTCGGGGCTGTTTGGCCGGCACGCGAACGTGAGTACGGGTCGGTCGTCCGACACCTCGGCGCCGGCCAGCTCCGCCGCGATCCGGTAGAGCGGGTAGGTGGGCGCCGCGGGAACGGCGATGCGGTCCCCGGGGGCGGCGAACGAGCGCGCGCAGAGGAGGATCAGGTCGTCGGCGCCCGTGCCGAGGACGACGTTCTCCGGCTCGACCCCGGTGTAGGCCGCGATCGCGCCGCGCAGCTCGTGGTAGCCGCCGGGCGGATAGCTGCTGATCTGCGCGAGCGCGCCGGCGATCGCGCCCGGGCGGCTGCTCGGCAGCGGCAGCGGCGGCGTGTTCTGGTCGTAGCGGACGACCTGGGAGGGATCGATGCCGGCGAGGCGGGCGACCTCGTCGTTGGGCGGCGCCCACGTGTAGGCGCGGAACTCGGGCGCGATCGGTCTCACCGGCGGACCGCCTCCGCATGCGCGGGCATCCCTTCGGCGGCGGCGAGCGCCTCGACCGTGGGGCGGATGAAGGCGAGGCCCTCCGGCGTCAGCCGCTGGGTCGTCAGCGGCTTCAGGAACGTCTCGACGCCGAGCCCGCCGACCGAGCGCGCCCAGCCACCGGTCGGCAGGACGTGGTTCCCGCCGGTCGCGTAGTCCCCCGCGGCGACGGGCGATGAGGCGCCGACGAATACCGCCCCGGCGTTGCGAACGGAGCCTGCGAGCGCCTCTGCCTCCTCGCCGAGGAGCACAAGGTGCTCGGGCGCGATCGCCTCCGCCTCGGCAAGCGTCCCGACGACCCGGCAGACCGCGTCCGGGCCGTGCTCGGCCTGAGCGGCGAGCTCGAGCTCGACGATCCGCCGGTCGACCTCGCCCACGGCGAGAACGACCACCTCGGAAGGGCCGCCCGGCAGGTCGATCGCGACGTCGCGCTGCACCTCGAGCTTCGCCTCGTTGACGTAGGCGTTGCCGGGCCCGACGATCTTGTCCACCTTGCGGACGTAGGCGAGCCACCCGATCGCCTGCGGGCCGCCGAGCGCCCACACCTCCTCGATCCCGAGTGCCTCAGCCGCCGCGGCGACCAGGCCGGCGCCCGCCGGGGGCGTGCAGACGACGAGTCGCTCGACACCGGCCACCTGGGCCGGCACGGCGCACATGACGAGCGTCGAGACGAGGTTGCGCGGCACGTAGATGCCGACGGTCGCGAGCGGCAGGAAGCGGCGCTCGAGCAGCACCCCCGGCTCCACCTCGAGCGAGACCGCGGGCGGCCGCTGCGCCTCGTGCCAGCGCCGGACCCGGTCGGCGAGCGCGAGGAGCGCCTCGCGCGGCAGGAGATCGGGCTCGGGCACCGCGGGCGCCGGAGCCGCGCCGTCGAGCTCGAGCGCCCACCTGCGGACGGCCTCCTCGCCCTCGCGCCTGATCTCCTCGACGATCGTCATCGCGTCATCCGCTCGACGGGAACGACGAGGATCGAGAAGGCCCCGGCGGCTTCGAGCTCGGGAAGGAGGCGCCAGACGTCGGCCGAGGGGACGAGGGCGTGCACGGCGACCATGCCGGGTTCGGCGAGCGGCAGCACGCTCGGCGAGCGCGAACCGATCACCTCGCAGACCCGGTCGAGGCCCGACTCGGGCGTGTTCAGCATCAGGTAGCGGTGTGCGCGCGCCTCGACGACCGCGCGCAGCATCGAGACGAGCCGCACAGCATCGCCGCGCTGGCTCTCCTCGAGGCCGGGCTTCCCGATCAGCACCGCCTGCGAGGAGAAGAGGCGGCCGAGCGAGCGCAGGCCGTTGGTGCGCAGCGTGTTCCCCGACGAGACGAGGTCGACGATCCCGTCGGCAAGGCCGAGGCGCGGCGCGATCTCGACCGAGCCGGTGACGTCGACGAGCTCGACCTCGAACGGCAGCAGCTCGCGGGTCAGGCGCGGATACACCGTCGCGATCGTCGCGCCCGCCAGATCGTCGATCCGCTCGTAGCCGGACTCCTCGGGAACCGCGGCCTCGAGCCGGCACGAGCCGAAGCCGAGCTCCAGCAGCTCCTCGACCCGCGCTCCGCGCTCGCGGACGAGATCCTGGCCGGTGATCCCGCAGTCGACGACGCCGTCCTGGACGTACTCGGGCACGTCGGCCGCGCGGACGAGCAGCACGTCGACCGGGGCGTTGCGGCAGGGGAATGCGAGCGCGCGCTCGCCGGGCTGTTCGGGGCCGAGACCGGCGTCCTCGAGCAGCGAGACGGCCGGCTCGCGCAGGCGCCCCTTGACCGGGACGGCGATCGTCAGACGGTCGACGCTGCGGCCCTCTGCCGGTCGAGCGCCAAGCGGTAGCCGCCCTCGCCGTGGCGGAGCCAGTGGGCGACCCGCGTCACCGTCGTCGTCGAGGCGTGCGTCTTCTGCGCCACCTCCAGGTAGGACAGGCCCCGGTCGACGAGGCGCGCGACCGCCCAGCGGTGCGCCCATCGCCTCCAGCTCGGCGATCGTGCAGAGGTCGCGGAGGAAGCGCTCCACCTCGTCCTGCGAGCGGAGCGCCAGGATCGCCTCCGAGAGGTCTTTCAGCTCCTCCGTCTTCCATGAGTGTCGTCCCGTCTCGGCCATTTGCATTCTGATGTTAGCACGTTAACATGGCAGTGTGCTAGACCGGTGGTTCGAGGCTCCGATCGAGGTGATACCAGCGGTGGACGTGCTCGGCGAGGGAGCCGTGCGCCTCCACCGCGGCGACTACGACAGCGTCGTCGCCAAGGCGGGCGACCCGGCCGAGCTCGCGGCGTCGTTCGCGCGGGCCGGCGCCACGCGGGTGCACCTCGTCGACCTGGACGGCGCCCGCACCGGGCGCGTGCGTCCCGAGCTCGTCCGGCTCGTCGCGGCGGCGGCCGCTCCGGCCCTCCTCCAGGCCTCGGGGGGCATCCGTTCGCTCGCGGACGCCGAGGCGGTCATCGCCGCCGGCGCCGACCGCGTCGTCGTCGGCACGGCCGCCTTCCCTGATCCTGCCCTCTTCGCCTCGGCCCTCGGCCCTCGCCTCGTCGTCGCGCTCGATGTCAGAGACGGCCTCGTCAGGACCTCCGGCTGGACGGCCGAGTCCGGCCTGACGCGCGAGGGCGCCGTCGAGCTCTGCCTGGCCGCCGGGGTGGAGCGCGTCCTCTGCACCGCGATCGACCGCGACGGGACGCTCGCCGGCCCGGACCTCGAGCTCGTCGCCTCGGTCGCCCGCTCGGGCCTGCGTGTCCTCGCGGCAGGCGGCGTCCGCTCGCCCGCCGACGTGCGGGACCTCGCGGACGCCGGTGCGGAGGCGGCCGTGGTCGGTCGTGCCGTCCTCGGCGAGGCCGCGAGGATCGTCAACGGTTCGTAAAGCTGGCGGCGGGGCGTTGACCCGTTTGCTCAATCTTGTCTATCGTGTTTCCGAGGCCGTGCACTGCCGGCCCTGGCGACGACACAGGTGACCATGACGAGACTCGCGATCACGCTGGCAGTTGCGACGACTCTCGCCTTGGCGGCCGGCGCGACGGCGGCGCTGCCGGGCAGCGGCCCCTTCGCCGGGACGACCTCGCTCCATTCGATCAACGGCTTCGCCGACATCGTCTCGTTCAACTCGTCGGGCGGCGGCCGCATCCTCCGCAAGTTCACCTTCAGCACGCTCGGCTGCTTCGGGTACGGGGCCTTCCCGGTCGGCACCGATCCGTACGGCGACCCGACGAACACCGCCGTGATCAGGTCGATCTCGGTCAAGCCGACGGGAACGTTCATGCTGACGACGAAGCCGACGCTGCCCGAGGCGGAGGGGACGGTGACGACGGCCGTCATCCAGGGCGCCTTTGCCAGCGCGAAGTCCGTCAGCGGCACGATCACGATCTCGCAGTCGGACAACGGCGATACCTGCGGGCCGACCAAGATGAAGTTCAGCGCGCAGCCGGGGACGGCGAACAGCCTCGGTCTGAGCGACGGCTGATCTCGCCGCCGAGGCGGCAGGAGCCGCGCCGGGCGCCGGCCCGACTGGCGGTAGACTGGCGCCACCGCGGCGCTGCGAGATTCCGAACCGGGTCAGATCCGGGAGGAAGCAGCCCTAAGGATCCCTCGCAGGTGCCGCGGCTATTTCGAGGTGAGCGCCTGGAGCTCCGCGACAAGTCCCGCAGTCGCAGGCGACGGCTCCCCGCCGCCAGCGCGGATGTGGCGCAGGTATCCGAGCGCCTGGGCGAGGCAGAGCTCGACCTCGGCCTCCCACGAGCCGTAGAGCTGGTTTGTGAAGAGGTGGACGTGGCGCTCCCAGTGGAAGCGGCGCGGGCGAGTCAGCGCGCCCGCCTGCTCGAGCCGCGCGAGCAGCAGGGCGAACTCGCTCCCGTTCATCCAGTCCTTCTGGACCGCCTCCCAGACCTCCTCCCCGTAGCGGTCGGCCTCGCCCCTGTACCGCTCGCCGGCGACGCCGTGGGCACCCTCGTACCACCCACCGATCGCGCCACGCCGCCGGCTCTCGTCGAGCTCCACGGCGAGGAGGGAACGGCAGGCCTCGGCGCGGGCGGGATCGCGCCAGCGCAGACGCAGGCGAAGCTCCGGCTCCCAGAAGAAAAACCACGTCTCCAGGTCGGGCGCGAGGGCTCCGTTGACGATCCGGTCGACGAGGCCCCCGATCAGCCCGGCGTCGCGCTCGGCGGCGGCGACCACGTTCACCTCGGCCCACGCCTCCATCGCCGGGTGCAGGCTACGCCCGGCTCCGGCGGGTACTGCCGCCGGTCCGGGGCGGCCGTCGGCATCATGTGTGACGTGTTTGGAACGCGGGGGTCAACGTTGTCATGCCGTTTTCTCGGTGGGCGCTGTCGCCCGTCCGGGCAGCAGGCGTCACCGCTTGCCAGGCTCGAGCGGCCTGCCGGCAACCGGCGGTCGGACGCCGTCGGGCGTCCCCGTCATCGTGTCGGTATGAACCGCTCTCCTCGCCCGGCCCGGGTGCTGACGGTGGCGCCGTGAAGCGCCGTCGGCTGGCACAAGCCCTCGGCGGAACCGTGATCGCGGCCGGCTGCCTGGCAGCTTCCGCCTGGTCGGCGCCCCTCGCCGCCAGCGGGGCCGCGGCGGGCACGTGCCCCGCGTGGGTGAAGGCGCCGCCGCCACCCCCGGCACCCCCCAAGCCAGCGATTTCGAGGACGACGACCACCCCGAAGCACGTGACGTCGACCCCGGCGACAACAACGACTCCGGCGTCGACAACCCCGACGTCGACAACGACCCCTGTGAAGACGACGACGCCGGCGACGACGACGACGGCGACAACCACGACGACGGCCGGGCTGACGGCGACCGTGCTCGCCCGCGCACCGGCTCCGCTGCTCACCTTCAGCGAGCGATCGGTCGCGGTCGGGCCGACCGCCGCCCTGCTGACAGGCTCGACCGCGGGAGCAGGCGGCGAGCCGACGATCGCGGAATACTGGCGGGCCGGGGCCTCGCCGCAATGCGCGGCGGTCGACCCGGGCGACGGCTCGATCAACGTCAAGCTGACGCACCTCCAGCCGAGCTCCCGCTACCACTTTCGGCTTGCCGCCGAGGCCGCTACCGGCACGGCCTTCGGCGCGGGCCCGAGCTTCGCGACCCTCCCGGCGGGCACGATCCCCGAGGGAGTCATGATCGGACACACGAGCGTCGGGAGGCTCGGCCGCACGGGCGCGCTCGACCTGCTCGACCGCAACCTCGCCTCACCGCTTCGGTTCGGCTATGCGGGGGCCTACTGGCGCCTTGCACCGGCGGCCGCCGGACTCCACACGAATGCGGCCGCTCTCGTCGACGAGGCGCTCAAGGCACTGCCGGGACAGCCGCTCGCTGCGCCGGCGCTGAGCGTCGAGGCCCCCGCCCTCAACGCGTACCTCGCAGGCCTCGACCGGCGTTTCGCCCACAAGCCGGCCGCGGCCGCTGTGCGCCTCCGCGGAACCCACGCGGTCATCGTCCCCGGCCGCGACGGGGTCGAGCTCGAGACCAAGCAGTTGGCCACCGGAATCCGCCACCAGCTCGAGACGGGCACCCGCACGATCCTCCACCTCGTGACGAGGAGAACCCCGGCCACCGCCGCCGGGGTGGAGAAGGCGGTCGTCGTCCGGCTCGGCAGCCAGACCCTGACCGCGTACCGCGATGGCAAGCCGATCCTGCGCACGCCGGTGACGACCGGGCGCCCGGCGCTCCCGACCCCGATTGGAAGCTACGCGATCCAGTTCCGGGCGAGCCCGTACGTCTTTACCTCGCCCTGGCCTCCGGGCAACGTCTACTGGTACCCGCCGACCCCTGTCACCTGGGCGATGGCCTTCTACGAGGGCGACTTCCTCCACGACGACCCCGGCGAGCCGAGCGATGCCTTCGGCGCCGGATCGGATTACGGGCCCTACGCAAGCCACGGCTGCGTTCACGTCCCTCATGACGTGATGGGCTTCCTCTACAACTGGCTGCCGGTCGGCGCGCCTGTGATCGTCGCCCAGAGCTGACCGCAGGACGCACACGCTGGCGAAGCCTCGGCGGCGGCGCGCGAGCGGCACTATCGTAGGTTGCCGCCAACCGGAGGACGTCCATGTCGAGGATCCCGAGCGAGAAGCCCGCGACCGAGGCACCCGAGCAGATCCGAGCGCGCCATTCGACGGTGAGCGGGATCGAGATCGCGCCGCTGTACACACAGAGCGACGGCGCGGTCGACTATGAGCGCGATCTCGGCCTTCCCGGCGAGTACCCGTTCACCCGCGGCATCTACCCGACGATGTACCGCGGGCGGCTCTGGACGATGCGCCAGTTCGCCGGCTTCGGGACGGCGGAGGATACGAACGAGCGCTTCCGCTACCTGCTCGCGCACGGGCAGACCGGCCTCTCGACCGCATTCGACATGCCCACGCTGATGGGGCTTGACTCAGACCACCGACGCTCGCTCGGCGAGGTCGGCCGCGAGGGCGTCGCGATCGACTCGCTCGCCGACCTGGAGACGCTCTTTACCGGCATCCCGCTCGGGGAGGTCTCGACGTCGATGACGATCAACTCGGCGGCGGCGATCCTGCTCGCCTTCTACGTCTGCGTCGCCGAGCGGCAGGGAGTCCCGCCCGCGGCGCTGCGCGGGACGACCCAGACCGACATCCTGAAGGAGTACATCGCCCAGAAGGAGTGGATCTTCCCGCCCGAGCCGTCGCTGCGACTCGTGACCGACATGGTCGAGTACTGCACCCGCGAGCTGCCGCTCTGGCACCCGATCTCGATCTCGGGCTACCACATCCGGGAGGCCGGCTCGACCGCCGCCCAGGAGCTTGCCTTCACGCTCGCCGACGGCTTCACCTACGTCGAGTGGGCGATCGAGCGCGGCCTCGCCGTCGACGAGTTCGCGCCGCGGCTCAGCTTCTTCTTCAACGCCCACATCGACTTCTTCGAGGAGATCGCGAAGTACCGCGCAGCCCGCCGGATCTGGGCCCGCGAGCTGCGCCAGCGTTTCGGCGCCCGCGACCCGCGCTCGCTGCTGCTGCGCTTCCACACCCAGACCGCGGGGGTCTCACTGACCGCCCAGCAGCCGGAGGTGAACATCGTGCGGACCGCGATCGAGGCACTCGCCGCAGTCCTCGGTGGCACGCAATCGCTCCACACGAACTCGTTCGACGAGGCACTCGCGCTCCCGACCGAGGAGGCGGTCCGGATCGCGCTGCGCACGCAGCAGGTGATCGCCCACGAGACCGGCGTCGTCAACACCGCCGATCCCCTCGGGGGCTCGTACTACCTCGAGCACCTGACGAACGAGCTCGAGCGCGAGGCGTACGACTACTTCGCGAGGATCGCCGACCAGGGCGGCGTCGTCGAGGCGATCAAGCGGAACTTCTTCCAGGCCGAGATCGCCGAGGCCTCGTTTCGCTTCCAGGGGGAGGTCGAGCGGGGCGACCGACTCATCGTCGGCGTCAACGCGTTCGCGGCGGACGACCAGGCGTCTCCGGAGCTGCTGCGGATCGACCCGACGATCGAGACGAGACAGATCGAACGTGTCCGGGCGCTCCGTGCCCGGCGCGACTCCACGGCCGTCGAAGCGACGCTCGTGCGCCTGCGCGAGGACGCGGCGGTCGATGGCCGCAACCTGCTGCCCCCGATCATCGCGGCGGCGAAGGCAGACGCGACGATGGGCGAGATGTGCGACGCGCTGCGCGAGGTCTGGGGAACCTGGCGCGAGACGCCGGTCTTCTGAGGCGCGCCGGTCTCACGCGTCAGGCAGGTGGAGCCTCGCCCGCCGGCTGCGAGAGCTGGACGATCCCCGCTGCGGCGAGGCGAGCAATCTCAGCCTCCGAGTAGCCGGACTCGCCGAGAACCTCAGCCGTGTGCTCGCCGAGTGAGGGCGGCGGCGAGCGGTGAGCGACGCGAATCGTGTCGAAGGCGAGCGGGAGTCCGACCAGCTCGAGCTCCGGCAGATCCGGCCGCGGCAGCGGCTGCCGCAGGCCGAGTGCCGCGACCTGCGGATGGTCGGCGACCTGACCGACGTCGAGAACGGGTGCGGCGGGGATGCCGGCCCGGCCGAGCCGGTCGAGCCACTCCCCGACCGATCGCCGGACGAAGATCGAGCTGAGCGCGCGGGCGAGCGCAGCTCGGTTCTCGACGCGGTCACGGTTTCGCCGGAAGCGCTCGTCGGCTGCGAGCTCCGGAGCCTCGAGCGCCGCGCAGAGCCCCGCGAAGAGGTGGTCGTTCGCGGCGGCGACCATGAGCAGCCCGTCGGCGGCCGTGAATGCCTCGTACGGGGCGATCGTCGCGATTCCCGAGCCGTAGGGCGCCGGACTTCGTCCCGAGGCGAGATAGCCGACGAGCTGGTAGGGGACGAGGTTGACGGCGGTCTCGAACAACGAGGTGTCGATCAGCTGGGCGGAAGCGCCGAACTGGTCACGGCTGCGAAGCGCCGCGAGAATCGCGATCACCGCCCACGTCCCGGTGCCCTGGTCGACCAGGGAGACGCCCGCACGGACGGGAGGGCCGCCCTCCTCGCCGGTGATGCTCATGATCCCGCCCGCCGCCTGCATCAGCGGGTCGTAGCCCGGCAGCGCGGCGAGCGGCCCCGTTGCTCCGAACGCCCCGATCGAGCAGTAGATCAGGCGGTCGTTAGCCTCTCGCAGCTGCTCGAAGCCAAGCCCGAGCCGCGCGGCGAGGCCCGGCCTGAGGCTCTGGACGACGATGTCGGCCGAGCACGCGAGGCGGCGGACGACTTCGAGCCCGGCCGGCGCCTTCAGATCGACCGCGAGCGACCGCTTGCTGGCATTCATCGCCAGGTACATCGCGCTCTCGTCGTTCCAGAACGGGGGCCCCCAATCGCGAGTGTCGTCCCCACTCCCGGGTCGTTCGACCTTGACGACGTCGGCGCCGAGCGCTCCGAGGATCATCGTGCAGTAGGGGCCCGCGACGGATGTGGTCAGGTCGAGGACCCGAATCGGGGCACCCGGCCCGGAGAGCACCCCGGTCATCCGCCCGGAGACGATCCGAGGGGACTGCTCGGCTGCGCCTGGATCACGGGAATGTGCGCAGCCACGGAGCGCGCGGCCGGGTTCGCCCATCACATGTCGGCGATCCGGCCGAGCAGCGGCACCGCTCTCGCGAGGATCTTCTGCTCCGCCGGAGTGAACCCGTTCGCGATCGCCTCGGCCAGGAACCCCTCGCGGCGCGATCGCTCGCGGACGAGTGTCTCACGCCCGAGCTCGCTCAGCTCGATCAGCGTCTGGCGCTTGTCGGCCGGATCGGGCCGGCGCACGACGAGCTCGTCCGCGGCGAGCTCCGAGATCGTCTGGGCCATCGACTGCGGCCGGACGCGCTCGGCGACGGCAAGCTCGCTCGTGGTCTTCGCCCCTTCGCGGTCGAGCCGACCGAGAACAGCCGCGTGCGAGATCGAGAACGTGTGCTCGGCCCGGAGGCGGCGGATCAGGCGGCTGATGACGATACGGAGATCGTTGGCCGTCCCGGAGACATCGGTTTCGCTCACGAAGGCTCAATTCTATGTGGTCAGACCAGACAGGTAACCTGTACAGGCTAGCTGTCTATCTGCCGACGAGAAGGGAATGGCTCTGCGCACGGTCGACTACAAGTGGGTCGCGCTCTCGAACACGACGCTCGCGATGCTGCTCGCGACGATCGACACCTCGATCGTCATCGTCGCGATGCCGGACGTCTTCCGCGGCGTCCACCTCAACCCCCTCGGCGCCGGGAACAGCTTCTACCTCCTCTGGATGATCGTCGGCTACCTCGTCGTCACGAGCGTGCTCGTCGTCAGCTTCGGCCGCCTTGGCGACATCTACGGGCGGGTTCGCATGTACACGATCGGGTTCGCGGTCTACACGTCGTCGTCCCTGCTGCTCACGGTCGACTGGCTGAGTGGACACTCGGGGGCCGCCTACCTCGTCGGGTTCCGGCTCGTCCAGGGAATCGGCGCGGCGTTCCTGCTCGCGAACGCACCGGCGATCCTGACCGACGCCTTCCCGTCCAACCAGCGCGGGCTGGCGCTCGGCCTGATGAACGTCGTCGGCATCGCCGGCATGTTCCTCGGCCTCGTCCTCGGCGGCGTGCTCGCCCCGATCGACTGGCGGCTGATCTTCCTCGTCTCGGTGCCGTTCGGCGTCTTCGGCACGATCTGGTCGCATCGGAAGCTGAAGGAGCGCGGAATCCGGCGACGGGCGCCGATCGACTGGCTCGGAAACCTGACGTTTGCCGGCGGCCTGATCCTGATCATGATCGGGATCACCTACGGCATCCGCCCCTACGGCGGCGCACCGACCGGCTGGGGCAACCCCGTCGTGATCGGCTCGATCGCCATCGGGCTCGCGCTGCTGGCCGCCTTCGTCCTCGTCGAGCACCGCGTCGCGTCGCCGATGTTTCGTCTGAGCCTCTTCCGGATCAGGCCATTCACCTTCGGCGTCTCTGCGAGCTTCCTCTCGGCGATCGCGCGCGGCGGCCTGATGTTCATGCTGATCATCTGGCTCCAGGGGATCTGGCTGCCCCGGCACGGCTACAGCTTCGCCGCGACCCCGCTCTGGGCGGGCCTCTGCATGCTGCCCCTGACGGTCGGGATCCTGCTCGCCGGGCCGACGGCCGGCTATCTCTCCGACAAGTTTGGGGCGCGCGTCTTCGCAACCGGCGGCATGCTCGGCTCAGCGCTCGGCTTCGTCCTGCTCGACCTGCTCCCGATCGACTTCAGCTACTGGGCCTTCGCAGCCATCCTGCTCCTGATGGGCCTCTCGATGGGGGCGTTCGCGGCGCCGAACCGGGCCGGCGTGATGAACAGCCTTCCCGCCCCGCATCGCGGCGCCGGGGGTGGCATGAACCAGACGTTCCAGAACTCCGCGCAGGTCCTCTCGATCGGGATCTTCTTCACGCTGATGATCAACGGCCTCTTCGAGCTCGTTGCCCGCGACGCTCTCGGCTGGCCTTCAGGCCCGGGGCGTTCCGGTCCACGTCGCGGCACAGGTCGGCCATCTGCCCCCGATCTCCGTTCTCTTCGCGGCATTCCTCGGGTACAACCCGGTGAAGGAGCTCATCGGCCCGCACGTGCTCGGGCACCTCACGGCGGCAAACAGCGCGGCACTCACAGGCCACAGCTACTTCCCCTCGCTGATCAGTGGCCCCTTCCAGAGCGGGCTGCACGAGGCGTTCACCTTCGCGATCGTCGCGTGTCTCGCTGCCGCGGCGGCCTCGTGGTCGCGCGGAGGCCGCTACGTTCACGAGGAGGCGCCAGAAATCGCTCCGCAACAAGAACAGAGCGGCGAGCTCGTCGGAGCCGCCTCCGCCTCGGCAGGCCGCGCGTAATCCGCAGCTGAGGGATCGCTTCGTCGGCCGTCCCGGCCGCTGCCGGAAATGGCTACAGTAAACGCTTCCCGGGCGCATAGCTCAGCGGGAGAGCGCCCGCTTCACACGCGGGAGGTCCCTGGTTCAATCCCAGGTGCGCCCATGCCATCCGACAGAGCGCCCCGTTTTTGATGCGCTCAGAAGGCGCCGTTCAGGGCGATGATCAGCAAGGCGATCGCGACCGCACCTGCGACAACCAGGACAACCAGGTTGACGGTGAGCGCCAGGCTGAGCCGGCGCTGGGTCTGAAGATCCGACGTACTCGCACCCTGGACGTCACCGTGCGATGCCTGCCCGCCGTCCGAGAGCGAGTTGGAGAGAAGGCCGACGATCAGCTGATTGAGGCTGACCCCGCGCTTCTCGGCGAGCCGAGCGAGCTCAGCATGCAGGGTGCGCGGCATGCGCAGCAGCAGCCGGCCACTGTGGGCCTTGTCGCCGCCCTTCTCCGGGACCGGCTTGGCCGCTCCGCTCACCACATTCAGAGGGTAGCGGCCGATCGCGCTGTCAGAAGAAGGCGGCAGCGGACTCCTCGTCAGGATCGAGACGGATGCGCATCTTCGCGATCGCCCCCTGGAGCAGGCGCGAGACGTGCACCTGCGAGATGCCGACGACCCCCCCAATCTCGGCCTGGCTAAGGTCGCCGAAATAGCGGAGCGCGACGACGTGCCGCTCGCGACCATCAAGGGAATGGGCGGCCGAGGTAACCATGGCCCTCGCGAGGCTCTGCTCATCGAGCGGCTCGCTGAGCGCCAGCGCATCGTTCAGCTCGTCCTCGAGGTGTAGATGGGTGCGAGCTGCCGCGGCAAGGGCGACGTCCGCTTGCACACGCCGAGGAACGCGCACCACCGCACAGCGGTCACGGAGATGGCGGCGGATCTCCCCCTCAACGCAAACGGCGACGTAGGCCGTGAGCGTGGAGGCTCGCTCCGGGTCACAGCGATCGACTGCGTCGATCAGGCCGATTACCCCCACCTGGACGAGATCTTCGAGATGCTCCCCTCGGCCCCGGAAGCGCCGAGCGATCCGCCGCACCAGTGGGAGGTGCGCCTCGATCAAGCGGCGCCTCGCCGCTGAATCGCGCCGGTCGTGATCTGTAGCGGTTGCTTGACCTTTCGACTCCATCATCCAGCGAGAGCATAGATCGATTCCATTTAGAAAGCAACCGTCTTTTTTTTGGATGTATTGCTCCGTTACTCGATGGGTAAATCATCTACGTGCTGCGGTTTCGGCTCGGAACACACGAAGGATCGCTCGCGCGACCCGAACTCGCTCGTTTCCGTCCAGTCGCCGTTGCCGCTGTGTGTGTTGTTGCTCTCGCCCTACCGATGCGGGCACTCGCCGACGGGTCGGGCCCGCCGGTGCCGACGCCCGATCCGCAGGCGATCCCTGCACTCACCTCAGCCGATCAGACCGGCCTCCCGGCCGGAGTCCCGACTACCCCAGTTCCGACGACGCCGCCCGTAAGCGCTGCCGGCGCCGCGGATGTCACCGGCACCTCCGGTGGTCCCGCTAGCCCGACACCAGTCGACACGTCCCCGACACAAGTCGAGAGTTCCTCGACACCGACTGCCGGACCGGCTACGGGCCCGCCAGCCCTGGACGCCAACACGTCCCAGACGCCGGAATCCGCAGTATCAGACGCCATATCGGCGGTATCACCGCCCGTTTCGACACCACCTACCACCTCGCACGCAACCCGAGGCGTCCCAAGCACCGACGGTGCCGGTCGCGGCCCCGTCCGAACCCACGACACCAACAGCAATGACGACGCCGAACGTCGCTCCCACGACCACGACCACGACCACGGCAGACACGCCGATCATGACCCCGGCAGTCAAGCCAGCCGCTCCCACGACCACGACCACGGCCCTGGCAGTCACGCCGATCATGACTCCGGCAGTCAAGCCAGCCGCTCCCCCGATCACGACCCCGGCAGTCGCGCCAGTTACCTCGGCAGAGCCGGTCGCCTCCACGCCGGCCGACGTGCCTGCAGCCCCAAACGCACCACCTCCGGCACCGGCAGACGCCGGCCTGGCGACACCCGCACCGACGTCTCAGTCTGGGACGAGCACTGGACCAGAATCTGGCAGCCCGGGATCGTCCTCGCCGGCAACGTCCGAGACGCAGTATCAAACGGGGAATACAAGTGGTATCAATTCTGGATCTGATATCGCGAAACTATTCCTCAGACAACCAGCCCAGACGCCCAGGTACCCGATTCAGTCTTGCCAGAGAACTGGGTCTGGAACTGGAGCTGGAACTGCTCTGACGATTCAATCGGAACGACCTCGTCGAATCCCTCGCCGTCGGCTCAATGGACGTGGAACTGGAACTGGAACTGCGGATCGGGTTCGGTCACCGCGCCCGGCCCGGCCGCCTGCTCGGGCTGCAACATCGCCATCTCGGTGCGGGTGTTGAGCCCGGGCGACGACGGACCCGTCATTCAGAGCACCTCGGTCTCGTCGACCATCGCCGGCGATATCTCTCCGGTACTGCAGGAGGTGCTGTCGTCACCAGCGGATCCGGTGTCTCTTCCGGCTCCGATCGCGGCGCTGACAACATCGGCGACGCCGCTGCAGGCGGCTCCGGTGCTCCCAGCCGCCCCCGGCAAGCGCGGAGTCGCCGGCGAGCGGCCTTGCGCTCGATCCCGTTCAGGATGATCCGGGAGCAGGGGACGGGTCACCTGAGCCGTCGGCGATCGCTGAGCCGTCGGCGACACCCGAGCCGCTCGCCGTGCCGGCCTCGGGCGATCAGACAGCCACCGGGTCGCGGCAGGCCCCGTCGCCCGCATCGGCTTCGGCCGTCCACCCCGTGTCGGTGAGCGCTCCGCATTCGACCGGACTGGCGGCAGCGGTGGCCCCGCGGACGACGCGGCGAAGGCTCGTTTGGCCGACCCGCTCGGTCGGGGCATCGCACCGCAAGGGCGCCGGCCCGCTCCGGCCTCATCCCGCTCACGCCCGAGACGATCGGCCACCGCCGCTCCTGCCTGCGCCGACTCCAGCCCCCACCGGCGGTAGCGCAGGACTCCTCGTCCAACCGGCGGCCTACCACCCGCACTCGAAGGGCGATCAGGCCACGCACCGTCGAGCAGACGGTGACGACCGACAGCCTCCGATCCTCGAGTTCCCGAGCCAGGATGGCAACCCGGCCGTCGGCGCAGCCGCACACGGAGGCACGTCTTCCGGCGGCGGGCTGATGACGGTGGTCGCAGCCTTCATCTTCCTCTCGCCCGGCCTGACCCGATGGCTCCGGGTCGGGACCGAGCGGCGCCCGCGCCTGCTGCGCGCGGGCCGACGCGAGCGTCCGGGCTGAGCGCGGGCCGATTCAGTGCCCTTGTGCGCCGGTCCCGCGGCCGGTGCACCAAACGCTCAAATCAAAGGAGTACGTGATGAAACGCAGAGTCATCGCGTCCGTCCTCGGAGCGTTGGCGCTGCTGCTCGCGATCGGCGTAGGAACGGCTGCCGCGGCATCCCCAGGGGTGCAGACGGTGAGCCAAAGCGCCGACAGCGCACAGCAAGCGACCTCCGCTTCGGGGGCGACGCAGATCGCACCGAGCAACACGAACATCTCCGTTCGTGTGCTCAGCCCGGGCGACGACGGAGCGGTCACGCAGACCAACTCGGCGTCGTCGGACGCAAGCTCGACGAACTCGAACTCGGCCACGCAGGATGCGGGCCAGATTCAGTCGGGCGGCGGAATCCAGACGGCAGACCAGTCTGACCTGAACGGGCAGGCCGCTGGGGCGCTCTCGAGCGCCTCGCAAGACGGTGCGAGCAACGAGAACATCCCGGTTCGTGTGCTCAGCCCGGGCACGAACGGTCCCGTCACGCAGTCGAACGCCGTGAGCTCAAATGCGGGCTCGACGAACACCAATACGACCACGCAGTCGAGCGATCAGACGCAGTCCGGAAGCAGCCCGTGCGGCTGCGACGCGGCGCCGACGACGCTCGCTCCCGATCCCTCCACTGGCGTCGCTCCGGCGACGTCGAGCGGGTCAGGCGGGGATGTCCAGAGCACCGACCAGTCGGCAGGCAACGCGCAGCTCGCGGGAGCTGCCTCGTCCGCCGAGCAGGTCGATCCCTCGAACTCGAACATCGATGTCCGTGTTCTGAGCCCCGGGAACAACGGCCCCGTCAGCCAATCGAACTCGGTGCAGTCGGATGCCAACGCGTCGAACAGCAACTCGACGACGCAGACGGCTTCGCAGGATCCGAGCGGAGGCCCGACGGCCGTCCAGGACGCGAACCAGTCGGCCGGCAACCTGCAAATCGCAGGCGCCGCTTCCGAGGCGACCCAGGTGGGCGCGAAGAACGTGAACCTTCCGGTTCGCGTGCTGAGCCCGGGTAGCGACGGCTCGGTCGACCAGTCGAACACGGTCGATTCGAGCGCCGACACGTCGAACCACAACAGCACGACCCAGACGTCGGATCAGGATCAGTCGGGCAGCGGCGGTTGCGGCTGCGCGAGCGATCCGATCCAGGTCGCCGACCAGTCCAGCGGGAGCCTCCAGGGCGCGTTTGCGTTCTCGGCCGCGGACCAGTCCGGTGCCAAGAACGACAACTCGCCCGTCCGTGTCGGCAGCAGCGGCAACGGCGGCAGCGTCGATCAGTCGAACACCGCTAGGTCCGACGCTTCGGCGACCAACTCGAACAGCACCACGCAGACCGCCGATCAGGATCAGTCGCCTCAGAGCACCTGTGGGTGCGGCGGCGTCGGCATCCAGGTGCTGGGCCAGAAGGCCGTCAACGGGCAGGACGCGCTGGCTGTCTCCGGTGCGTCCCAGGACTTCGGGAAGTCGGACTGCGGCTGCAGCTCGGGCGGCAACTCCAACGACCCGGTCCGCGTCTGGAGCCCCGGCAACGACGGCTCGGTCGACCAGTCGAACAAGGCCGGCTCGAAGGCTGATTCGACGAACGGCAACTCGACGTCGCAGAACGGCGATCAGAGCCAGTCGGGCTCGGGAATCCAGATCCAGGCGCTCGGCCAGGAGGCCGAGAATGGGCAATTCGCGGGAGCGCTCTCGGGCGCTGTCCAGCTCAATCCGTCGAACGAAAACGGCGGCGCTCGGGTCTTCAGTCCTGGGAACGGCGGGCCGGTCGACCAGTCGAACACGACCGACTCGAAGGCTGACGCCGACAACTGGAACCGCACGACGCAGGAAGCCGATCAGAGCCAGTCGGGCTCGGGCGGCTGTACGTGCGGGAGCGCCCCGGAGATCCAGGCGCTCGGTCAGGAGGCCGGGAACCAGCAGGACGGCTTCGCATTCTCAACGGCACTGCAGCTCACGCCGAAGAACGCGAGCGGCGGTGCTGCCGTCTGGAGCCCAGGGAACAGCGGGCTGACCAAGCAGAGCAACAAGACGGGCTCGATCGGTGATGCGGAGGACCGTAACGCCGGGTCGGAGACCGCGGATCAAATGCAGTAGTCATGCGACTGCCGGCCGGCCCGAGGGTGGGCCGGCCGGCAGTCACTCGTTTCAGGGAACTGGGGTTGACAACAGCGGTGAGACATTTAGCCTTCCCGGAGCAGGACCCGCAAGGCCGGGGGAGACGGGGGTGGATATTCGCCAGCGACTTTGGCTGCGGTCGGTTGGGCGCCTGACCAGGGGCTTCTGGAGGGTGTCGGTCGTGCTCGGCTGCGTGCTCGCCCTCATGCCGGCGCGGGCGACAGCCGACCCTTCACCCGACCCTAGTCCGCCGGCTGCCACAGGCTCGAGCGTTGTCCGCCCCGACGCCTTCGGCGCCTCAGGCACCGGCACGCAGGTGGCTCCGACGGAAGCCGCAACGACCGACACCGGCGGCGACACGGCCGCCAACGACCACAACGCCGTCGACGACCGCGTCGCCGGAGTCCACACCGACAACGGCCACAGCTCCCGCGACCACACCGGCGCAGACCACACCGGCGCAGACCACACCGGCGATGACCACGCCGGCGTCGATCAAGGCTCCGGCCGCGACGCCGACAACGACCACGCCGGAGCCAACGGCCCCGGCAAGCACGACGCCGACTGCGTCGGCGAACGACGCGGCGGCGCTCGAGCAGCCGCTGACGCCGGTCAGGCCGGCGCTGGCGCCCACTGCCGGGGAGCCCGCCGTCCACATGTCAGCTCCTTCCGAGCGATCCTCGGAGCCGGTGGTGGTCGACGGTGCCGGCCGCGACGGGAGGCGCACTGATCGAACGCGGCAATGCCGCTCGGCGACGTCTGCGCCTTCCGACGTACATCGAGGGGCAGGTCATCCTCTTCCGACCGCCGGCGCTCATGACCCCGGGCGTCACCCCCGCCGAACTCCTGGGCCCGACGGCAGTCATCGGCGACCGCCGGAGCCTCGCGACGGCGGCAATGGCGCTGGCTGGCGCTCATCGCCGCAAGCGGCAGCTTCCTTCTCCTCGCGCATCGCATCGAGCGCGGCGCGAAGCCGAGGGCATCGTGAGTCGCGTCGCCGCCATCACCGCATTCACCGGTCTCGTGGCCGCCTTCGCCGTCGCTGCTCAACCCGCACTCGCCGCGGTGTC
Source organism: uncultured Actinomycetota bacterium (assembly GCA_963765345.1). Lineage (GTDB taxonomy): Bacteria > Actinomycetota > Thermoleophilia > Gaiellales > Gaiellaceae > PALSA-600. The sequence goes on along the minus strand of CAVXWI010000021.1, from coordinate 28,506 downwards.
GATCACCTACTCGGTCACTTCCGGAACGCCGGGGAACAACGGCTGGTACCTCAGCGATGTCACCGTGTCGATTCAGACTCCTGGTGCGACCCAATCGACCTGCCAGACAGTCGTGACGTTCCACTCGAGCTCGGACACCTATCAATGCTCCGCCAGCGACGGCACCGCCACTCCGAGCCTTCAACTCCAGTTCAAGATCGACAAGGACCTGCCGGTCGTCACGGGCGCAACCGCCGACCGAGCCCCGAACGGGAACGGCTGGTACAACGCACCGGTCACCGTGACCTTCACGGGCACCGACGCGACCTCGGGGATCGCTTCGTGCACCCAGACGACCTACAGCGGGCCCGACAGCGGCAGCGCGGCCGTCACCGGCACCTGTACCGACGCCGCCGGGAATGTCAGCGCCCCGTTCACGTTCAGCCTCAGGTATGACGCGACGCCCCCGAGCGTGAGCGGGAGTACGGCCCGCGCGCCAGATGCGAACGGCTGGTACAACCACCCGGTCGCGGTCGCCTTCACGGGCTCGGACTCGACCTCCGGCATTAGCTCCTGCACCAGCGCCACCTACAGCGGCCCCGATACCGCCGGTGGAACGGTGACCGGCACGTGTACCGACAATGCGGGGAACTCGGCTGGCGGGTCGCTCACGCTTCAGTACGACGCGACGCCGCCGACCCTCAACGCCGCGTTGGCCCGGCCCCCCGACGCCAACGGCTGGTACAACCATCCGGTCGGGCTCACCGTAACCGGCACCGACGGGACGTCGGGAATCGCCTCGTGCAGCGGCGGCACCTACTCGGGTCCCGACAGCGCCACCGCGACACTCACCGCAGCCTGCACCGATAAGGCCGGCAACACGACCTCCCAGCAAGTGACGTTCAAGTACGACGCCACGCCGCCGACACTGACGAACGTCACCGTGACCAGCGGCAACGGGACCGCCACCCTCCGCTGGAAGGCACCGCCCAACACAACAGCCATCACGGTGCAGCGCACAAGCGGCCCCGGCGCGAGCCTCAAGACCGTCTACAGGGGCCTTGTCAGCTTCTTCACCGACTCAAAGCTCCGCAACGGCGCCCGCTACCGCTACGTGCTCTCCGTGATTGATCAGGCAGGTCTCGTCGGGAAGGTGAGCGTGACCGCGGAACCCCGGGCGCTCACGAGCCCGTTGCAAGGACAGACCGTAAAGCGAGCGCCGCTACTCCGCTGGAGCACGGTCGCGGGCGCCGACTACTACAACGTCCAGCTCTTCCTGGCAGGCCACAAGGTCCTGAGCACGTGGCCGATCGGAACGACGTTTAAGCTCGCGACGAGGTGGACGTACCACGGTCATACCTACACATTCGGCAAAGGCCGGTACCGCTGGTACGTCTGGCCGGGCTACGGGCCACGGAAGGCCGCCAAGTACGGCAGGCTCCTTGGAGCCTCGGTCTTCGTCGCGGCCTGACGCGACGAGAACGGTGGTCTCGACCCCTGTTCCGCCGGCCTCTTGCTGGAAACGTGCCGTACCGACCGCGCGCTGGAAGGCCAGCCGTTGTCGGCTCTGATTCCGTCGGCGTCTGCGCTGCCGCCGTTGCGGCCGCCGTCGTCGGGGTCTGCATCTCGCCCACGTCGGCCTGGGAGTCTCAGGACGTATCGGTGGCCGGGTTGCAGTCGATCTGAGTCTCGTCCGCAACACGACGGGGGCCCATGATGCACGACTGCCGTCACACCCAGTTCCCTAACCTTCGTCCACGGTGCAGAGTCCACCGGCCATCGTCCGCCAGCTCCGCGTCGACGAGCAGGCGCTGCGGGCCGCGACAGGCGCGGAGTTCGTCGCGATTGCGCGCGACCGGCAAGGTGTGATCCTCGCACTCGCCCGAAACGCGAACGTAGCCGCGGCGGTGGTGAAGCTCGCGCCCGCCGAGCGCGACGACCTTGACGCCCGCCGCGATCTCAACGCCCTCTCGGCCGAGAGTCCGCCGCAGGTCGGCGGGGTGAGCATCGGCACCGCGCGCCACGCGAGCACGCTCCTCTCCTTCTACCGCGAGGCAACGCGCCGCTTCGGGATCCGCTGGGAGCTGCTCGCCGCGATCAACTTCGTCGAGACCGACTTCGGCCGCGCGCGAACGACGGCAAAGGCGGATGCACAGGGCCCGATGCAGTTCGAGCCAGCAACGTGGCGCGAGTACGGGATGGGCGGCGACGTAGACAACGAGCGCGACGCGATCCTCGCGGCAGCGAACCTGCTCGCGGCCAACGGCGGGCGCACGAACGAACGCGCCGCCCTCATGCACTACAACCTCTCGCCGCTCTACTGGGACGCCGTGCTCCACCTCGCTCACCGCATGGCGACCGTGCCGACGGCGTTCCGCGAGTACTACGCGTGGAAGCTCTTCCTGCGGTAGCGCCGATCATCGAAAGGGCGAGACGAGATGGCGACCCGCGCGATCCAGCGGGTCGCGACGCATGCCCAAGTCGAGTCGGCCATCGCCGACGCCTGACCGACAAATGGGATGGGGTGAAGTTCTCGGCTAGAGCCGACCGCTTGCTCACACGGGATAGCAATGGTTCAGGCTCGGTGTCGGGAGCCTGAACCTTTACTCGGCGGCGCTCACGATCGCCGGCACCGGGCGGCCGTGAACGGCCGCAACCGCATCACCAGCTTCTCGCCCGCAGTGCCGGTCCGTCCTGGCTCGGCAGGGAGAGTGCCGCTGGCGTCCACGCTGGAGAGCCGGAGGGAGAGCGGACCGGGTCATCGAGCAGGCTGACCGAATCGCTGCCGGCGAGCGGGCCTTCGGGCACGTGGTCGAAGAGGTGGCGTGTCGAGCCTCGTGCTCGTATGCGCGTGCCTCTGCCCGCGCTCACCCGGGCCGGACCCGAGGCAGATGGCGATGTTCAGCGGCTCGCAGGGTGGGCGCTCCCGACGGCGCTCTTGATTTCCGGCGACGGAGGCGCGAGTATCTCCCCTTACCGCAGCATCTCCTGAGGCCGGGCATCCCCTAGCGACGCTCCACGAGGAGAGCAACGTGTCGATCAAGGTCCTCGGTAGCCGGTTGAGACGACCCGGGTTGTCGACGGGGATGTTGGTCCTTGCGTCCCTTGCGATCCTGTCGCTCGCCCTCACAGGAAATACGTTCGCCGGCAGCGGGAGCGACTGGACGATGATCGGATTCGACCCGACCAACTCGCGGGATCAGCCGAACGAGCACGACATCTCGCCCGCGAATGTGTCTCAGCTCGCGCCGAAGTGGATCGCGACCACCGCTGGCGACGTCTCGGCGACGCCCGCGGTCGTGGACGGGGCGGTCTACTTCGCCGACACCGGCGGCATGCTCTGGAAGCTCAACGCCGCGACCGGAGCGGTGATCTGGTCGAATCCGATCTCCTTCTACACCGGAGTCGCCGGAGACACCTCGCGTACGAGCCCGGTGCTCGACGGCAACACGCTCCTGATCGGCGACCTCAACGATCCCACCGGTGCGAACATCATGGGAATCGACGCGACGACGGGCGCCCTGCAGTGGATCGAGAAGGCTGATCCGGACCCGCACTCGATCATGACCGGTTCGCCGGTGCTCGTCGGGGACACGGCCTTCTGGGGGACCTCGCAGTCGGGCACGCCGACCTACCCGGGTGCGCTCGTGGCCTTCAACGCCCTCACGGGCGCCATCCTCTGGCGGAGCTACTCCCTCCCGAACCCCAGCGGGACGCCGGGAGGCTACTCGGGCGCCGTCATGTTCGGCTCGCCGTCGGTCGACGTCCAGGACGGCCTCGTCTTCGCCGGGTTCAAGATGTACACCAGCGAGCCCGCGAGCGTGTCGACGTGCAACGCCTCCCAGCCCTTCGGCTTCGCGGAGTCGTGCGAGCAGGCCGGCTCCTACTTCAGCTCGCTCGTAGCGTTCAACATGACCACCGGCAGCGTGGTCTGGTCCTACCGCGTGTTCGGCCCGAGCGCCTACGCCCAGGAATGCGGCTCGCTCCCGGCCACCGTCACCTGGTGCCCGGCCGAATCCGACAATGTCTCGTGGGACATCGGCGGCTCGGCGCCGAACGTCTTCCAACTGAACGGGCGCACCGTCGTCGGGATCGGCGAGAAGAGCGGCGTCTACGCGCTCCTCGACGCCAAGACGGGGGCGCTCGTCTGGAACACCCTGATCGGCCCCGGTGGCGATCAGGGCGGGATGGAGTGGGGAACCGCCTACGACGGCACCCGCATCTACGTCTCGATCACTAACCAGCACCACATTCCCTACGACCTGACCGAGAACGGCGTGCTCACGAGCACGGTCGCGACCGGCGGCTCCTGGGCGGCACTCGATCCTGCGACGGGCAAGATTCTCTGGCAGGTCGCCGATCCGCAGACCGAGTCGGTGCCGGGCTTCACGAACGTCGGCGTCTGGGACCTCGGGCCCGTCACCGTCGCCAATGGGGTCGTCTACGTCTCATCGATGGCCCAGACCGGGAGCGACATGTACGCCCTCGACGCGGCCACGGGTCAGATCCTCTGGCAGTACTCCGCGGGCAGCTCGGTCAACGCTTCCCCAGCGGTCGTCGACGGCTCGCTCTACTGGGGCTCGGGCTACGCGAAGTCCAAGCCCGAAGGGGACGGAAACACGAAGTTCTTCGCCTTCAGCATCGGCGGCGTCTCCGACACGACCCCGCCGACGACGACGATCACGCTGGCTCCGAGCGGCCCCAACGGCTCGAACGGCTGGTACACGAGCCCCGTCGGCGTAACGGTCGGCGCGACCGACAACCCCGGCGGCTCGGGCGTCTTCCAGACCCGCTGTGTGCTCGATCCGGCGACGCCGCCGACGAGCTTCACCGATCTGCCCGCCGGTGCCTGCTCGCTCACGAGCGTCACAGGCGACGGACCGCACACGATCTACGCCGCGAGCGAGGACAACGACAACAACGTCGAGAGCCCGCTCGTCACCACGACCTTCAAGATCGACCAGACCCCGCCGACCGTGACGATCAGCGGCGATCAGGGCACCTACTCGCTGCTATCCCCCGTCGAGATCAGCTGCACCGCAGCCGACAACCCCGGCGGCTCGGGGGTCGCGTCGAGCTCGTGCGGAAGCCCGTTGGCCGCCGGACCCGCCTGGTCGTTCGGGGCCGGGCCTCATACCGTCTCGGCAACAGCGACCGACAACGCGGGCAACGTCTCGCAGACCGTCTCGGCGAAGTTCGACGTGGTGGTCGACGGAGACGACCTTTGCACGCTGACGGGCCAGTTCGTCGACGGCTCTGCCAAGTACCAGGGCTTGCGGCCCTTCCAACGGGCGCTCGTCAACGCCCTTGTACGGCTTGGGTGCCTGCAGCTGACCCCGTTCGGGTCGGGATCCCGCGACCCAGAGCAGAAGGGTATGGGGCATGCCGAGCGGCGGGCGCACATCAGCGCCTACGACCTGAACGTTCGGACGCTCGCCGAGCAGGGCTTGCTCACCGAGACGCAGGCCGACACCCTCCGGGCTCTCGCCGGCGCGCTCGGCTCGGCTCGGCGCGACTGACCGAAGGAGCAAGTAGTAGCGCCCGTCCTCCGGCCGCTCCTGCGGCCCTTCCCGACCGCAGCCGCATCCGGCCCGTGACGCGGCTCGCCGGGCTTGACTCGGGCGGCGGAGTGGTTGGCCGAGGCGCCCCCGACGGCCCGACTCGACACCCGCTGAACACCCCGCCGAGGAATCCACAGGAGCCTCCGCCGGGCCGGTTCGTCGGTCTCGCCGACCCCCTAAGAATCCCTCGGTCATGTCATTGACGGGCCGAGGGGGCCTTCCTAGCATCGCTTGTGCGAGCAAATGAGGTCTCAAACGAGGTCTCTTCGAGTGGCGCTTCGCCACCAGGTCTTCGGGCGGGGATGTGCCAGGGGGGTGCGGGATGCGAGGATCGTCAATGACGACCGGCAATGGTGGGGCGCGCTGGGGGCGGCGGTTGCCGAGGGGCCCGGCTCGCCTGGCACTTGCAGCGGTGGCCGCTTTGGCCATGCTGGCCTTCGCGGAGCTTCCGGCGGGGGCGGATCTGGTTGGCACGGGGACGCACCCGTGGGTGGTCGTGCTCTGTACCTTCAATGACCAGCCGCTCGACCCGGCACCCTCGTCGTACTTCCAGCAGATGTACACGGATGCCGGTGCCGGTACGGGTCAGTTCAACTTCGTCGACTGGTGGCATGACGTCTCGTTCGGCCAGTTGAGCGTCTCGGGTACGACGGTCGCAGACGGGCCGCACGCCGACGCCAACGGCTGGTACACGGTCCCGGAGACGCGTGACACCTGGGGCAGCGAGAACCGATATCAGAAGGTCGTCGACTGCGCCAACGCGGCCTCCGCCGACGTCGACTACGCCAACTACTACGGGGTGATCGCGATCTTCCCCGAGGTGACGGCGACCACGACCGCGGCGCTCAGCCCGACGGCGACGACGATGACCTTGAACGAGTCGAGTTCGTCACCGACCCCCAGTGTCACGACGACGAACTACTTTCCGACTCCGCCGTTCGAGATGTCGATCAACGACGGGACGCCCAACAACTCGGAGACCGTCGACGTGACGGCCGAGAGCGGCAACACGTTCACGATCGTCCGCGGCTACAACGGGACGACCGCGGTCGCGCACAATGCAAACGCGAGCGCCGCCTCCGACGGCGACTTCGGCGAGGTGACGGGCGGAAGCCCGGTCGGGACTCCGCCGGGTCAGTCGAACGTGACGCTCGCGACCGGGACGTTCAAGCTCGCCACCGTCGTCCTCCCGAACGAGACGAACATGGACGGCGCCTCGCACGAGACCGGTCACGGGTTCGGCTACGACCACTCGCGCAAGCTCTCGTATTCGACGAACGACTACAACGACGCGACCGACATCATGAGCGCCTACTCGGGGACGTTCGAGTTCACGACGCTCGGGACGACCTTCGGGGGCTCGGTGCTCGGCAGCCTGCCCAACGACAAGGGGCCGGGGCTGGACGCGATCGACCTCGACCTTCAGGGCTGGATCCCCGCCCCGCGTCACTATCTCTTCAACAACGGCGTCTCGAACCAGGCGACGATCACGCTGCACGCGCTGAGCGACCCGAACGCGCTCGGCAGCCCGAGCGGTGAGTACCTCGAGGCTCGCTCACCCGCAACGGTGACGATCGAGGACCAGTCTCCGAACCAACCCTCCGGCGGGCCGACGCCACCGACGACTCCGCCGACGTGCACCGGTGTCGGGTACGGCTGCATCACGAGCGACTACTACACGGTCGAGTACCGCCAGCAGGAGGGCTGGGACAGCGGCTTCCCGGCGAGTGCGATCGTGCTGCACCTGCACGGCGCGACGCCCGCCCCGAGCGGGTCGGTTTCCTACTGGGTCGACCAGACGCCGCTCGGCCATGGCGGCCTTCTCTACGCGGGCGACGAGTACGTCGACGCGGCGAACAACACCTACGTCGCTGTCAACTCGATCGATCCGGGCACCCAGAACGCGCAGGTCACCCTCGGCTCGCGCAAGATCGATCCCCAGCTCGTCTACTCGGGCGACACGAGCGGGCACTTCAACCACCTCTCGACCCTCGCGGCGGATCTCACCGTCGGCGGGGCGCCGGTCCCCGACGAGCCGCTCGTGCTCTCGGTCGGAACGCAGAACTGCGTTGGCACGACGGATCTCAGCGGGCACGCCTCGTGCACGATCACGCTGAGCCAGGACGCGGGGGGCTACACGGCCGGGGCCTCCTTCGCCGGCGACAGCGCCTACAGCTCCGCGAACGGCAGCGCCCCGTTCACGATCCTGCGCGAGCCGACCCAGATCGTCTACAACGGCGCGCTCACACAGGACTACCACGACGCATTCACGGCGTCGGCGACGCTCACCGATGCGACCGGCGGTGCACCGATCGCCGGGAAGCCCGTGACGTTCACGCTCGGCGTCGGCGACAGCTGCGGCCCCGTCGTCACCGACGGCTCCGGGTCTGCCTCCTGCTCGATCACGCCGACTCAGAAGCCCGCCACGCTCGCGATCGTCGCGTCGTTCGCGGGTGACGCCGACTACCTGCCGGCCGGCACGAACCAGCCGTTCGTGATCAGCAAGGAGGAGACGACGACCGCCTACACCGGCCCGTCGGTCATCCTTGCCGGCGCCGCAGGCGTCACGCTCTCGGCGCTGCTGCTCGAGGACGGCTCAGTTCCGCCGATGCCGGACGGCCAGACGCTCGCGCTCTCGGTCGGCGGCCAATCCTGCAACGCCACCGTCGGTCTCTCGGGCGACGCCAGCTGCAACGTCATGTTCACCGGCGCCCTCGGCCCGGAGCCGATCAAGGCCGCCTTCGCGGGCGACGACTACTACCTGCCCTCGGCCGACGACACTCACACGGCGATCGTCTTCGCCTTCCCCAGTCGGGGCGCTTTCCTCGTCGGCGACGGCAGCGTTCTCGCCGCCGGCCCGGCCACGCCGCTCACCTGGTGGGGCAGCAACTGGTCGGCAAGCAACAGTCTTTCCGGCGGGTCGGGCCCGCCCTCGTTCAAGGGCTTTCTCGACGAGATCGTGAGCCTGCCGACGACAACGCCGCCGGCGAGCTGCGGCGGGACGTTCACGACCAGACCGGGGAACAGCTCCTCGCCTCCGGGCGGCGTGCCCTCCTACATGGGCGTGCTCGTCACGAGCCAGCTGACCAAGTCGGGAAGCACCGTCGCGGGGACGTTCACGAAGATCATCGTCGTGACAACCGACCCCGGGTATGCGGGCGACCCGGGACACGCAGGAACGGGCGAGATCGTCGCGACCTTCTGCCCGTGAGGCTCGCGAGGGGACGACGCCGGCAGGAGCCGTGACTCGACGCTCCTGCCGGCCCCTGCTGCCCAGCCCTCGTGCGCCTGGTCTCGCCTCGGCCGTCATGCTCGCCCTCTCCGTGTCTCCTGCCGGCGCCCGGACGGCTGCAGGCTCGGCGACCCCTCCCCCGCCCGCGGTCAAACGCCACTGCGTGCACTGCCGCGTCCAGCGAACGAGCCGCGGTGCTTGATCGCCCGCTGCACCCGCTACCGGCGTAACTGAACGCAGCCCCCGGCGCTCAGACCAACATGGCCGCGCAGGCGCCGCCGACGTGCCGATTCCGGACCGGACGGCCCGGCGGCCGCCGCGCCGATCAGGCGAGGTAGTAGGCCGCGAGTGCGATCCCGAGCATCAGCAGGAACACCGATGCGAGGAAGACGATGAGACCCATGACCGCGATGTACGGCGTCTCCCCGCTCTCCCCGGCGCGCTCGACCTCGTGGAGATGATGGGCTTCAGCCTCGGTACTCCGAACCGGATGCCGGGCCCAGACATAGACCCGCCGGTAACGGCCACCTGCGTCCTTGACCACCGCAGCCCCCGACCCCATGCCGCGATCGTACGCCGCGGGCCGCCGACAGGCAAGTGGACTCCCGAGCCCGCCGTGACAGGTCGGGCTCCGACCGGCCTGACGATGACTCGGGCCGGAGCGATCGGTCATCCCCGCGGGCCGCCGGGACAGAGCCGAGCTAATTTGACCCCGTGGAGGACGACGGGGGCGTGCCCAGCCTGCGGGCAAGCGACAGCGAGCGCGAGAACGTCGTGCTCGCCCTGCGCGAGGCGGTCGTCGAGGGCAGGCTGACGCTGGAGGAGTTCACCGATCGGGTCGGCGAGGCCCAGACGGCGCGCACCCACGGCGAGCTCGCCGCCCTGACGAGCGACCTGCCGCCAGAGACCGGCGGCCGCCCTCCCGGCTGCCCGGGTCGCCCATCACCGGGCGCTCTTCTCCCGGATCGCCCGCGGCGGCCCCTGGGAGGTGCCGGACCGCTCCTCGTTCAGCGCCGTCTTCGGAACGGTCGAGCTCGACCTCAGGCAGGCGAGACTGCCCGGGCCGGAGGTCGAGCTCCGCGTCTTCAACCTCTTCGGCACGGTCACCGTGATCGTCCCGGTCGGGATCCGGGTGGAGGTCGAGGGCGGCGGGCTCCTTGCGAGCCAGGTGATGGACATGCCCGCGGTCGCCCCGATCGCCGGCTCGCCCATGCTGCGGATCCACCTCTCGGGCCCGGGCGGCACCCTGCACGTGCGCGCGCTCTGAGGGCGAGGTCGGCGCGGAACGCTCCGCGAGCGCCACCGGAGCGGCTGCCTGGTTCGCAAAGAGCGGGTTACGGACCGGCCACCGACCGGGCTCCTCCGCTCGACCGGCGCCCGGCGCGGCGGCTTTTGATAGACGAAAGGGACGATGCCGCACCGTGTCTTCGCCCCCGGAGCCGCCGACCTCGAGTCGCGGATCGCCGTCCTCGGCGAGCGCCTCGTCGACGGCCTGAAGCCGCTCGCGCGCGTCGCCTACAACTACCGCTGGAGCTGGGCGCGCGGACGGGACCGCCGTCTTCCGCGACATCAACCCGCATCGCTGGGCGCTCTCGGGCGAGAACCCGGTCCGGTTCCTCAACGACCTCTGGCCCGCGACGCAGGAGGCGGCCGAGCGCGACCCCGAGCTGCAGCGAGCGGATCGAGGCGCTCGCGGCGAAGCTCGAGACCGACCTCGCGAAGCCCGCCTGCGCGCCGGCCCGGCGTCGACGGCCCGGTCGTCTTCATGTGCGCCGAGTTCGGCTTCCACGCCTCGATGCCGATCTACTCCGGCGGCCTCGGCGTCCTCGCCGGCGACATCCTGAAGGAGGCGAGCGACCAGGCGCTGCAGATGATCGGGATCGGCCTCCTCTACCGCCGCGGCTACTTCCGCCAGCGGCTCGACATCGCCGGCCGCCAGCAGGAGTACTGGCTCGACTACGACCCGAAGAACCTGCCGATGGCGCGCGTCGCCGCTGCCGACGGGACGCCGCTCCTGCTCGCGGTCACGCTCGTTCGGAGCGCCGCTCTGGTTCCAGGTCTGGCGGGTCGACGTCGGCCGGGTACCGCTGCTCCTGCTCGACACCGAGCTGCCCGAGAACGACCCGGTGCAGCGCTGGACGTCGGCGCGGCTCTACGAGGGCAACCGCGCCGTCCGGCTCGCGCCAGTACGGCCTGCTCGGGATCGGCGGCGCGCGCGTGCTCGACGCGCTCGGGATCGAGCCGGCCGTCATCCACCTGAACGAGGGCCATCCGGCGCTCGCGCCGCTCGAGCTCGCGGCCCAGCGAGGTCGAGCGCGGCGTCGCCGACCGAGGAGGCGCTCGAGCGGGCGCGCAGGCGCGTCGTCTTCACGACCCACACGCCCGTCGCCGCCGGGAACGAGACCTACGCGCCGGAGGAGTTCCTGCCCGCCTACGCCGACCTCCGCTAGCGGCTCGGGATCGACGAGGACGAGTTCCTCGGTCTCTGCCGCGGCGTCCCGGGCGACCGGACGAGCCGCCCGGGATGACGCCGCTCGCGATCCGGATGAGCCGCCGCCGAAACGGCGTCAGCCGGCTGCACGGCGAGGTGGCGCGGCGATGTGGCAGCCGATGTTCCCGGACTCGGTCGAGACGCCCGATCACCCACGTCACGAACGGGGCGCATCTGCCGACGTTCGTCTCGGCGCCGATGCGGCTGCTCTTCGACCGCCACCTCGGCGACGCGTGGCTCACGACCTCGCCGGCGGCCGCCTCCGCCTGGGAGGGCGTCTGGGACATCCCGAACAGCGAGCTCTGGGCGGCGCGCTGCCAGGCGCGCGCGCTGCTCGTCGACTACGTCCGCGCCAAGGCCGCCCACGACAGCCTGCTGCGCGGCGAGCAGATCGACTACGTGCGCCAGATCGAGACCGCGCTCGATCCCGACGCGCTCACGCTCGGCTTCGCCCGCCGGCTCGCGACCTACAAGCGCCTCTACCTGCTCACGCACGACCCGGAGCGCGCCCGCCGGATCTTCCGGGGCGAACGGGCGGCGCAGCTCGTCGTCGCCGGGCAAGGCGCACCCCAACGACGAGGCCGGCAAGGACGCGCTGCAGCGCCTCTACTCGCTTCAAGCGCGCCGATCCGGAGATCGCGGGCCGGGTCGTCATCGTCGAGGACTACGACCTCGGCGTCGCCGCGCAGCTCGTCGCCGGCTGCGACGTCTGGGTCAACCTGCCGCGCCGGCCGATGGAGGCGAGCGGGACGAGCGGCATGAAGGCGACCTTCAACGGCGTGCTCCAGCTGAGCGTGCTCGACGGCTGGTGGGCGGAGGGCTACGACGGCACGAACGGCTGGGCGATCCCCGGCGACGGCGACGCCGACCCCGGCGTCGGTCGACGCCGCGACGCCGAGCTCTTCTACGACCTGCTCGAGCACGAGGTGATCCCGCTCTTCTACGACCGCGACGACGCACGGCGTGCCGCACGGCTGGTGCGACCGGATCAAGGAAGCCGTCGTCACGCTGGCGCCGGCGTTCAGGGCGACGCGCATGGTCAACGACTACGTCGAGCGGATCTACCGGAACGGCGTCGCCGTGGAGTAGCGCGTTCGCTGCGGTGCAGCCCGGCGAGGCCCTTCGCAATGGTGCTGGCCGGCGGCGAGGGCAAGCGGCTCCTGCCGCTCACCCTCGACCGGGCCAAGCCGGCCGTTCCCTTCGGCGGCAACTACCGCCTGATCGACTTCGCGCTCTCGAACCTCGTCAACGCCGGCTTCCTCCGCATCGCCGTCCTGACGCAGTACAAGAGCCACAGCCTCGACCGGCACGTCGCGACGACCTGGCAGCTCTCGACCCTCTTCGGCAACTACGTCGTGCCGGTGCCGGCACAGATGCGGCGCGGCCCGCACTGGTTCGCGGGCTCGGCCGATGCGATCTACCAGAACCTGAACCTGATCTACGACGAGCGGCCCGACGTGATCTTCGTCTTCGGCGCCGACCACGTCTACCGGATCGACCCGCGCCAGATGGTCGCCCAGCACCTCGAAGGCGGCGCCGGCGTCACCGTCGCGGGTCTCCGGGTCCCGATCGCCGAGGCGCGCGAGTTCGGCGTCATGGAGGTTGCCGAGGACGGCCGGCAGATCCTCGCCTTCCGCGAGAAGCCCGAAGACCCGGTCGGGCTGCCCGACGCCCCCGACCAGGTGATGGCGTCGATGGGGAACTACGTCTTCGGCGCGCGCGAGCTGATCGACGCCGTCACCGCCGACGCGAAGAACGACGAGTCGAGCCACGACATCGGCCGCGACATCATCCCGATGCTGGTCGAGCGCGGCGACGCGCAGGTCTTCGACTTCGCGCACGCGACGGTCCCGGGGTGTCCGAGCGCGAGCACGGGTACTGGCGCGACATCGGGACGCTCGACGCCTACTACGCGGCGCACATGGACCTGATCTCGCCCGACCCGATCTTCAACCTCTACAACGACGACTGGCCGATCCTGAAGCAGCCCGACCGGCTGCCGCCGGCGAAGTTCGTCTTCGCCGACCCTGGCCGCACCGGGCAGGCGGTCGACTCGATGGTCTGCGCGGGCGTGATCGTCTCCGGCGGCGCCGTCCGCCGCTCGGTGCTCTCGCCGGAGGTGACGGTCCGCGCCTACGCCGAGGTCGAGGGCTCGGTGCTGATGCACGGCGTCGACGTCGGCGAGGGGGCGGTCGTCCGGAACGCGATCGTCGACAAGAACGTCGTGGTCGAGCCGGGCGCGAGGCTCGGCGTCGACCCGGAGGCCGACCGGGAGCGCTTCGTCATCTCGCCCGGCGGGATCGTCGTCGTCGGCAAGGGCCAGCGTGTCGTCGCCTGAGCTCGCGGTCGCGCTCCTCACCCGTGAGTACCCGCCCGACGTCTACGGGGGCGCCGGCGTGCACGTCGAGTACCTGGCGCGCGAGCTGGCCCGGCTCGTCGACGTGACCGTCCACGCTTTGGGGCGGAGCGCCCGCCGGCTCGCCCCGGCGAGCCGCGCGGTCGTCGCGCACGAGCCCTGGGCCGAGCTCGCCGGGCCGGCGCCGCCCCTCGCGGCGCTCCGTGCCGTCTCGGTCGACCTCCGGATGGCCGCCACGCTCGCGGAGGCGAACGTCGTCCACAGCCACACCTGGTATGCGAACCTCGGCGGCCATCTCGGCGGGTTGGTCCACGGCATCCCGCACGTCGCGACCGTGCACAGCCTCGAGCCGATGCGGCCGTGGAAGGCCGAGCAGCTCGGCGGCGGCTACGCCGTCTCGTGCTTCTGCGAGCGGACCGGGCTCGAGGGGGCCGACGCGATCATCGCCGTCTCGGAGGCGATGCGCCGCGACGTGCTCGACTGCTACCCGGCGATCGACCCCGAGCGGGTCGTCGTGATCGGGAACGGGATCGACACCGGGCAGTTCCGGCCCGTACCGGCACCGACCGCCTCGGCCGGCTCGGGATCGACCTGGAGGCGCCGCTCGTCGTCTTCGTCGGCCGCATCACCCGCCAGAAGGGCGTCGCCCACCTGCTCGACGCCGCCGTCGACTTCGACCCGGCGGCCCAGCTCGTCCTCTGCGCCGGCGCGCCCGACACCCCCGAGCTCGGGGCCGAGATCGCGCTGAAGGTCGAAGCGCTCCAGGCGGCCGGGAGACGGGTCGTCTGGATCGAGGAGATGCTGCCCCGCCCGGAGCTGATCCAGCTCCTCAGACAGGCGCAGGTGTTCGTCTGCCCGTCGGTCTACGAGCCGCTCGGGATCGTCAACCTCGAGGCGATGGCCTGCGAGACGGCGGTCGTCGCGACCGACACCGGCGGCATCCCGGAGGTCGTCGCGGACGGCGTCACCGGCCTGCTCGTCCCGATCGAGGCTCGGCGCCGACGGCTCGGGCGAGCCGGTCGATCCCGCCGGCTTCGCCCGCGGGTTCGCCGAGCGTGTCAACCGGCTGCTCGCCGACCCGGCGGAGGCGAGGCGCCTCGGCGAGGCGGGCCGCGGCCCGGGCAGCCGCGGAGTTCGGCTGGCGCGTGATCGCCGAGCGCGTCCTCGCCGTCTACCGCCACGCTCTCGACGGGGCCTGAGCGCCCGGGCGGTCCCGGCTAGCTGCCGCGGCCGGCCGCGGCCGTCTCGGCGCGCAGCCGCGCGGCGAGCGCCGGTGTGAGCGCGCCCGGCTGCAGGCGCCAGGACCAGTTGCCCTTCGTCCGCCCGGGGTAGTTCATGCGCGCCTCGCTGCCGAGCCCGAGGATGTCCTGGGCCGGGAGGATCGCGAGCCTCGCCGGCGAGGCGAGCGCGGCGCGGATCATGCTCCAGGCGGGGTCGGCCGGGTCGTAGCCGGTCTCGGCCTGCTGGGCGGGCGTCAGCGAGCGCCACCAGCCGAGCGCCGTGTCCATGTCGTGGGTGCCCGTGTAGACGCAGGCGAGCTCGCGGTGGTTCGCGGGCCGGTGCGGGTTGTCTGGGCCCGGCTCGAGCGCGAACTGCAGCACGACCATTCCCGGGAAGCCGAGCTCGTCGCGGAGCTTCTCGACGGCGGGCGTGATCACGCCGAGGTCCTCGGCGATCACCGGCAGCGGTCCGAGCTCGCGCTCGGCGGCGCGGAAGACGGCGGCTCCCGGCCCGCGATGCCAGCGGCCGTTCTTCGCCGTCCGGTTGCCTGCCGGCACCTCCCAGAAGGAGACGAAGCCACGGAAGTGGTCGAGCCGGACGAGGTCGTAGAGCTCGAACGAGCGGCGAAGCCGCTCCGTCCAGAACCGGTAGCCGCGACGGCGGAGCTCCGGCCAGTCGTAGAGCGGGTTACGCCAGAGCTGGCCGGTCGCGCTGAGACTGTCCGGCGGCGCGCCGGCGACGACGCCCGGGAGGAACAGCTCCGGGTACGAGCGCTGGTCGGCCCGGTCCGGGGCGACGTAGATCGGCAGGTCGCCGAACAGCCTGACGCCGCGTGCCGCCGCGTAGGCTCGGAGCGCCGCCCATTCGCGCCCGAAGCGCACCTGGTCGGCCACCGCTCCGCGACCGGCGAGGCGCTCCCAGCCCGGGAGCCAGTAGCCCTGCCCCGCCCGGAACGCCGCGAGCTCGTCCGGCCCGACGGGCGCCTCGGGCTCGGCGACGAAGCCGCGCCAGCCCGCGAAGACCGACTGCGGCATGTAGGGCGAGCCGTGCCGGTCGGGCGGTGAGAGCGGCAGCACCTGCCACCAGCTCTGGCCGGCGGAGGCGAGCCAGTCGACGAACGCGAAGGCTGCCGGGCCGAGCCTGCCGCCCGGCAGTGAGGTTAGGTGCAGCAGGACACCGCTCGAGCGGCCAAGATTGGGCGGGATGGGCACCACCGACGATTTCGGCGGCGCGGGCGTGACGCCTCCGCCGCGCTCGCGCCCGACACGGATCGAGATCCAGGACGTCTCGCCGAGCGTCGACTGCGGCCGCTTCCCTGTCAAGTGCACGGTCGGCCATCAGCTCGAGGTCTCGGCGACGATCTTCGCCGACGGCCACGACGTCATCCGCGCAGTCGTGCGCCACCGGGCGCCGGACGCGCACGGCTTCGTCGAGACGCCGATGGAGCCGATCGGCAACGACCGCTGGGTGGCCGCGTTCACGGCCCACCGGCTTGGACGCTGGCAGTACTCGATCTCGGCCTGGGTCGACCGCCTCGCGTCATGGCGCCAGGAGCTCGACCGGCGACTCGAAGCCGGCCAGAGCGACCTCGACGGCGAGCTCGCCGAGGGGGCGGCGCTGCTCGGAATCGGGCAGCTGTCGCTCGCCGAGGCGCTCGAGCTCGACGACCCGGCGGGGCCACGCGTGTCCGAGACCTCGCTCGAGGTGCCCTTCGAGCTCGTCGTCGACCGTGAGCGTGCCACCTTCGGCAGCTGGTACGAGCTCTTCCCGCGCTCCTTCGGCGGCTTCGCCGGTGTCGAGCGGCTCGTGCCCGAGTTCGCGGAGCTCGGCTTCGACGTCCTCTACTTCCCCCCGATCCACCCGATCGGCCGCACGCACCGCAAGGGCAAGAACAATGCGCTGACGGCGCAGCCGGGCGATCCGGGCAGCCCGTGGGCGATCGGCAGCAGCGAGGGCGGGCACACGGCGATCGCGCCCGAGCTCGGCAGCCTCGGCGACCTCGAATCGCTCGTGCTTGCCGCCGAGCGCCACGGCCTCGAGCTCGCGCTCGACCTCGCGCTCCAGTGCTCGCCCGACCACCCGTGGCTCACCGAGCACCCCGAGTGGTTCCAGCACCGCCCCGACGGGACGCTGAAGTACGCCGAGAACCCGCCGAAGCGCTACCAGGACATCTACAACCTCAACTTCGACTCGGAGGACTGGCGGGGGCTCTGGCAGGCGCTGCTCGACGTCGTGCTCACCTGGGCCGCGCGCGGCATCCTGATCTTCCGCGTCGACAACCCCCACACGAAGCCGGTCGCCTTCTGGTCCTGGCTGATCCGGGAGGCGCAGGCCGCCTATCCCGAGCTGATCTTCCTCTCGGAGGCGTTCACCCGCCCGGCGATGATGGCGACGCTCGCGAAGGCCGGCTTCAGCCAGTCCTACACCTACTTCACCTGGCGGAACACGAAGGCCGAGCTGACCGGGTACCTGACCGAGCTGACCGGCGGCAAGCTGCCGCTCTTCTTCCGCCCGAACTTCTTCGTCAATACGCCGGACATCCTCACCGACTACCTGCAGGAGGGGGGCGGCCCGCCTTCGAGGCGCGGCTGGTTCTGGCGGCGACGCTCTCCCCGAGCTACGGCATCTACTCGGGCTTCGAGAACCTCGAGCACGTCGCGGTCGCGCCCGGCAGCGAGGAGTACCTCGACTCCGAGAAGTACGAGCTGAAGACGCGGACGCTGGCGGGGCCGCTGCTGCCGCTCGTCGCGCAGCTGAACGGGATCCGGCGGGCGAGCCCGGCGCTCCAGCGGGTCGACAACCTGAGGTTCCTCGACGCCGCCGACGAGCAGCTGATCGCCTACGCCAAGCAGGCCGACGGCGAGACGGTGCTCTGCTGTGTCAACCTCGATCCGAAGAACGCCCGCGTCGGCCTGGTCTCGATCCCGGCCGCGCTCGGCCTGCCGCCCTCCTTCACCGTCCGCGACCTGTTGAGCGGCCGCGAGTGGGAATGGCGGACCGGCGGGAACTACGTCAGGCTCGTCCCCGGCGAGCAGCAGGCACACGTGCTCGGTGTCGTCCAGTGAGCCCCGAACGGGCGGGCATCGCCCGCCTCCTCGCGGCCAACCATCACGATCCCCACAGCATCCTCGGCGTCCACCCCGAGGACGGCGGGCTGATCATCCGCGCCTTCCGACCGGACGCCTCGTCGCTGCGGGCACTCCTGGAAGGCGGCGGCCCGCTCGAGCTCGAGCAGATCGACCCCGCCGGCCTCTTCGCCGGCTTCCTGCCGGACGGCCGGCTGCCGCTCGCCTACCGGCTCGAGGCGACCTTCGCGGACGGGACGACGAGCGTCTATGCCGATCCCTACTCGTTCCCGCCGACGCTCGGCGAGCTCGACCTCCACCTGATCGCGGAGGGCCGCCACGAGGAGCTCGCCGACGTGCTCGGCGCCCACGAACGGGAGCTCGACGGCGTGTCCGGCACCTCCTTCTCGGTCTGGGCGCCCGCGGCGCGCTCGGTCAGCGTCGTCGGCGACTTCAACGCCTGGGACGGACGCGTCCACCAGCTGCGCTCACTCGGCGCGAGCGGGGTCTGGGAGCTGTTCTGTCCCGGCGTCACCTCGGGCGACCGCTACAAGTTCGAGATCCGCCACGGCTCGGGGCCGCCGACCCTGAAGGCCGACCCGCTCGCGCTCGCCGCCGAGGTGCCGCCGCGGACCGCCTCGGTCGTCTTCACGAGCCGCCACGCCTGGCACGACGGCGACTGGCTCGAGCGACGCGACGCCGCCGATCTCTACAGCGGCCCCATCTCGATCTACGAGGTGCATCTCGGCTCGTGGCGACGAAACCCGCTCGAAGGGAACCGCAGCCTCACCTACGCGGAGCTCGCCGAGGAGCTGGCCGGCTACGTGCGCGACCTCGGCTTCACGCACGTCGAGTTCCTGCCGGTGATGGAGCATCCCTTCGCGGGCTCGTGGGGCTACCAGGTGAGCGGCTACTACGCCCCCACCTCGCGGTTCGGGACGCCGGACGACTTCCGGGCGCTCGTCGACCGGCTCCACCGGGAGGGCATCGGCGTCATCCTCGACTGGGTGCCGGCCCACTTCCCCCGCGACGAGTTCGCGCTCGCCCGCTTCGACGGCACCGCCCTCTACGAGCACGCCGACCCGCGGCGCGGCGCCCACCCCGACTGGGGCACGCTCGTCTTCAACTACGGGCGCGTCGAGGTGCGCAACTTCCTCGTCGCCAACGCCCTCTACTGGCTGCGCTCGTTCCACGCCGACGGCCTCCGCGTCGACGCCGTCGCCTCGATGCTCTACCTCGACTACTCGCGCGCGCCGGGCGAGTGGGTCGCAAACCGCTTCGGCGGCAACGAGGACCTGGAGGCGATCGCGTTCCTGCGCGAGCTGAACGAAGTGGCCGGCAGCCGCGTCCCGCACGCCCTGATGGCGGCCGAGGAGTCGACTGCCTGGCCCGGGGTCTCGCGCCCGACGAGCGCGGGTGGGCTCGGCTTCGGGCTGAAGTGGAACCTGGGCTGGATGCACGACACGCTCGACTACTTTCACCGCGATCCGGTGTACCGCGCCTTCCATCACAACCGCCTCACCTTCGGTCTCCTCTACGCCTACACCGAGAACTTCCTGCTGCCGCTTTCCCACGACGAGGTCGTGCACGGCAAGGGCTCGCTCTACGCGAAGATGCCGGGCGACCGGCAGCGGAAGCACGCGAACCTGCGCGCCCTCTTCGCCTACATGTGGGCCCACCCGGGCAAGAAGCTGCTCTTCATGGGCGGCGAGCTCGCCCAGGAGCAGGAATGGAGCGAGGAGCGGAGCCTCGACTGGCACCTGCTCGACGAGGCGGGGAACGCCGGCGTCCACCGGCTCGTCTCCGACCTGAATCACCGCTACCGGGCCGAGCCGGCGCTCTGGGAGCGCGACTTCGACCCCGCCGGCTTCCGCTGGCTCGAGGCGAACGACGCCGCCGCCAACGTCCTCGCCTTCGTGCGCTTCTCCGGCGACGGCCGCCGGCTGCTCGTCGCCGTCTGCAACTTCTCCGACGTCAGGCGCGAGGGCTACCGCGTCGGCCTGCCGGCCGGCGGGGCCTGGCGCACGCTCCTGAACACCGACGACCCGGCCTACGGCGGTACCGGCGCCGGCCCGCTCGCGGTCGAGGCGGCAGAGCTGCCGTGGCACGACCAGCCGTGGTCGGCCGAGCTGACGCTACCGGCGCTGTCGGTGCTCTGGCTCGTCCCGGAGGGCTCGTAGCGTGCTCCGCGGCCACCCGCAGCCGCTCGGCTCCTCGTGGGACGGCGGCGGGACGAACTTCGCCCTCTTCTCCGAACACGCCGAGCGCGTCGAGCTCTGCCTCTTCGACGGGGCGGACGCCGAGCGCCGCCACGAGCTGCCGGCCCGGACGGACCACGTCTGGCATGGCTACCTGCCCGGGGTGGGACCCGGCCAGCGCTACGGCTACCGGGTGCACGGACGCTACGCGCCTGCCGAGGGACACCGGTTCGACCCGGCGAAGCTGCTCCTCGACCCGTATGCGCGGGCGGTCGACGGCGGCCCGCGCTGGGAGGCGGCGCGCGTCTTCGCCTACCCGCCGGGCGAGCTCGACTCCGAGACTCCCGACGAGGCTGACGACGCCGCCGCGATCCCGAAGTGCGTCGTCGTCGACCCGTCCTTCGACTGGGAGGGAGATCGTCCGCTCGGCCGGCCGTGGAGCGAGACCGTCATCTACGAGATCCACGTCAAGGGCTTCACGAAGCGCTACCCCGGCGTCCGCCCCGACTTGCAGGGCACCTTCGCCGGCCTCGCCTCGGACGCAGCGATCGGCCACCTGCAAGAGCTCGGCGTCACGGCGGTCGAGCTGCTGCCGGTCCACCAGATCGTCGACGAGCGTTTCCTCCACGACCGCGGCCTGACGAACTACTGGGGCTACTCCTCGATCGGCTTCTTCGCGCCGCATGCCGGGTACGCGGCGACGGGGAGCCACGGCCCGCAGGTGGCCGAGTTCAAGGGGATGGTGAAGGCGCTCCACCGCGCCGGGATCGAGGTGATCCTCGACGTCGTCTACAACCACACCGCGGAGGGTGACGAGGGCGGCCCGACGCTCGCCTTCCGCGGGCTCGACAACGCCGTCTACTACCACCTCGAGCCCGGCGACCCGCGCCACTACCAGAACTTCGCCGGCACCGGCAATGCGCTTTGCGCCTCACATCCGGACGTCCTGCGACTGATCGGCGACTCGCTCCGCTACTGGGCGGCCGAGTGCCACGTCGACGGCTTCCGCTTCGACCTCGCCTCGACCCTC
The DNA here is from genome assembly GCA_963765345.1 of uncultured Actinomycetota bacterium. Classification (GTDB taxonomy): domain Bacteria; phylum Actinomycetota; class Thermoleophilia; order Gaiellales; family Gaiellaceae; genus PALSA-600. The sequence goes on along the minus strand of CAVXWI010000021.1, from coordinate 7,373 downwards.
GCCCGCGGCCCCCACGGCTTCGACCGCCGCAGCGCCTTCTTTGCCCTCATGCGCGGCGACCCGGTGCTCTCCGGCGTGAAGCTGATCGCGGAGCCCTGGGATCTCGGGCCGGACGGCTACCAGGTCGGGGGCTTCCCGGCCGGCTGGCGGGAGTGGAACGACCGCTACCGGGACGGGATGCGCGACTTCTGGCGGGGCCGGGCCAGCGCGGCCACATTCGCCTCGCGCTTCACCGGCTCGAGTGACCTCTACGGCGCCGGCAACCGCGGGCCGACCGCGTCGATCAACTACGTCACCGCCCACGACGGCTTCACGCTCGCCGACCTCGTCTCGTTCGACCACAAGCACAACGAGGCAAACCGCGAGGGCGGGGCCGACGGCACGGACGACAACCGCTCCTGGAACTGCGGCGCCGAGGGGCAGACAGACGACCCGGAGATCACGGCGCTGCGGGGCCGCCAGCAGCGAAACTTCCTCGCGACACTGCTCCTCTCGCACGGCGTCCCGATGCTGCTCGGCGGTGACGAGCGGGGGCGGACGCAGCGCGGCAACAACAACGCCTGGTGCCAGGACAACGAGATCTCCTGGCTCGCCTGGCACGAGGCCGGAGCGGCCGCCGACCTGAACGCGTTCGTCGCCCGCCTCGTCGCGCTCCGCCGAGCCGAGCCGGCCTTCCGCCGCACCCACTACCCCGACGGCGGCCCGGCCGAGGCGGCGCTGCCCGACACCTGGTGGTTTCGACCCGACGGCCGCCCGATGGCCCAGCGTGACTGGCAGAACGACGACCTGCGCCGGCTGGGGATCTTCCTGAACGGGCAGGAGACCGGCCTCACCGGCCCCGAGGGCGAGTCGCAGTCGGGCAGCTCGTTCGTCCTGCTCGTCAACCCCGACCACGACCTCGTCACCTTCCGGCTGCCGCCGCGCCGCTTCGGCCTCGAGTGGGCGCTCGAGCTCTCGACCGCCACGCCCGAGGCGGCAGGCGAGCTCTACCGCGGCCGCTCGCCCGTCGAGGTCGCCGGACGCTCGCTCCTCTTGCTCCGCCGCACGCGACCCGACTGACCGGTCCTGGCGCGGCGACGGCCGGCGGCCGGGACGCTCGCTCGCCGGGGCGCTCGGGACGGCGCCGGCCGCCGGGGCCGCGGCCGGCCGCCGGCGCTCGCTCAGCTGAGGCCGCAGGCGACCGAGGAGTTGGGCCACTCGTCACCGCCGAAGCGGTCGCCGTTGGCGGCCCAGATCCGGTGGGCGACGACGAGCTGCTCCTCCGGGCTGGCTGCCTCCGGCTCGCGCGGAAAGCGATTGGGGGCATAGGCGAGCCAGGTGCCGACGTTGATCTGCATGCCGCCGTGGTCGACCGAGGGCTGCCCGAGCCAGTCGGTCGTCCGGTGCCAGTCGAGGGATTCGTGCCGGTGGATGCACAACGCCTCGGCGATCCACCAGCGAGGAAGCGCCGCAAACGCGCTGGCGGCGTGCGCCCTGGCGGTGGCGAGCAGGCCCTCGGCCGCGAGAGCCGAGACGAGCAGAGCTATGAGCAGGCGGGACCGCAGGATCAGACCTCCTGAGAGGGGACACGGCGCGAGTCCTTGTCTTCTGTGGGGGACTCGTCGAGGAGCCGCACGGGGCGGCGGTGACCTACCGGGGCGGCGCGGACTCGAATACGAGCCCTTGAAGCCGCTGTGGCTGGTGCGCCATTCTAGACATCAGCGTCCGTCTGCCGTCTTCCCGACCGTCGGGAGACCGCCCTCGGTGCCGCAGGGCGGCGTGCGGCAATCAGGCGGCGGCGCTGAAGAGCGAGCTCTCGGTGCGCCTGACGAGCCAGCGCTCGAGGCCCGCGAGGCCGTGCTCGGCGGCGATCTCCCGCTGGCGGACGGCGCCGTTTCGCGCGAGCATCGCCCAGGCGAGCTCGAGCTCGTCCGAGCTGCCGAGCTCGGCCGCGTAGGGCTCCAGCTCGAGCAGCAGCCGCCCGATCCGGTTGCGGGTCGGCTCGGCCTCGCCGGTGTCGGGATCGACGAGCTCGCCGGCGACGCCGTCACGGACCGCGCGCCAGCGGTTCTCGGCGATGACGTGCGCGGGGTGGGCCGACAGGCGGTCGCCCGCGCGGAAACGGGTGCAGAGCGCTGCGACGAGCGCCTGGGTGACGGCGACGACCGCAGCGGTCTCGGCCACCGAGGTCTGGGCATCGGCGACCCGGAACTCGATCGTGCCGAGGTCGGGCCGCGGTCGGAGGTCCCACCAGAGGTGGCCGGGGTCGGGGAAGAGGCCGGCGCGGAGCCCCCAGTCGACGTAGCCGGCGAACTCGCGCCAGGACTGAAACGCGGGCGGGATGCCCGCGCGCGGGAGGTCCTCGACGAGCTTCAGCCGGCTCGAGGCAAGCCCGGCGTCGCCGCCCTCGAAGTACGGCGAGTTTGCGGCCAGGGCGGCGAGCTCGGGCAGGCGGCTCCGGGCGGCGTTGTAGACCGCGAGTGCCTCGTCCGGGTCGCCGACCCCGACGTGGACGTGCAGCCCGCTCGGCAGGCCGCGCCGGGTCGCCCAGACGTGGTCGGCGGCGATCCGGCGATAGCGGGGGCGGTCGGTGACGGTGACCGGACCCGTGGCGCGCGGGTGGGAGCCCGCCGCGAGCAGCGAGACGCGGCCGCGGAGCGCCGCGACGGCCTCGCTGCGGGAACGCGCCAGCTCCTCGCAGAGGCGGGCGACCGTCAGCGAGACCGGCATGATCAGCTCGAGCTGGACAGAGCGGAACTCGGCCGCGAAGCGGCGGTCGGCGAGCTCCGCCAGCACCCGCTCGACGTGCTCGACCGGCTGCAGCGTCTCGGGGTCGACGAGGATCAACTCCTCCTCGAGGCCGACGCTCGCGCCGCCGCCGCGCGAGAAGCCGCCGACGTAGGAGCGCGCCAGCGCCTCCACGCCGACGGATGCCGTGGCGCCGCCCGGCAGCTCGTCCAGGCCGAGCGAGCGAGCCATCGGAGAAGTGTGCGCCCCGGCCGCACCGCAGGGAGGTTGCGGTCTGGTGACGATCGGGTGAACGGCGGCGAGCGGCGGCGAGCGGCAACGTGGGACTACGCTGCAGCGAGCCAGATGATCATCATCATCACCCTCATCCTGGCCCTGCTCTTCCTGCCGTGGCCCTGGAGTCTCGCCGCGATCGCCGCGGCGGCGGTGTTCGAGGTCTCGCTCGCGGTCTTCGGGATCGGCTACAGCAGGCGGCGCCGGGCCCAGGTCGGCGTGCAGACGATGGTCGGAACGCTCGGCGAGGCGATCACGACGCTGGCGCCGAGCGGCCAGGTGAAGATCGACGGCGAGATCTGGGAGGCGCGGGCGAAAGACCAGGGTGTCCGCGCCGGCGACACGGTCCGGGTGAAGCGGATCGACGGGCTGACGCTCGAGGTCGAGCCGGCCGAGGCCCCCTGAGCGCCCGGGATGGACGGGCAGGACCAGTTCGAGGCCTGGGTCGCGGACGCGCTCGACGGGCTGCCCCCGGACATCGCCGCGCTGATGGACAACGTCGGGGTCGCGGTCGAGCAGGAGCCACCGCCGGGGGCGAACCTGCTCGGCCTCTACCGCGGCATCCCGCACACGCGGCGCACCTCGACCTACGCCGGCGCGCTCCCCGACCTGATCACGATCTACCGCGGGCCGCTCGAGCGCATCTCGGGGCGCGACCCGGAGCGCCTGCGCGCCCTGATCCGCCGCACCGTCTTGCACGAGATCGCGCACCACTTCGGGATCAGCGACGAGCGCCTCGTCGAGCTCGACCGTTACTGAGACCGGAGCGGGCGGCGACGCGGCCGGGCCCCGGTAGGTTTTCCCGACCGTGGCCATCATCGTGCAGAAGTACGGCGGCACCTCGGTCGCGGGCCCCGAGGAGATCAAGCGGGTCGCGCGGCGGATCGTCCGGACCGCCGAGGCGGGAAACAGCGTCTGCGCCGTCGTCTCGGCGATGGGCCAGACGACCGACGAGCTGATCGGGCTCGCCCGTCGCGTCTCCTCCCTCCCGGACCCGCGCGAGCTCGACATGCTGCTGACCGCCGGCGAGCGGATCTCGATGGCGCTCGTCTCGATGGCGATCAACGACCTCGGCCACCAGGCGGCGTCGTTCACCGGCTCGCAGGCGGGGATCGTCACCGACACCCGGCACGGCAAGGCCCGGATCGTCGAGATGCGCCGCGGCCGCGTTCACGAGGCCCTCGCCGCGAACCAGATCGCGATCGTGGCAGGGTTCCAGGGCGTCTCGACCTCGCGGGACGTGACGACGCTCGGCCGCGGCGGCTCCGACACGACCGCGGTCGCCCTGGCGGGGGCGCTCGGCGCGGAGGTGTGCGAGATCTACACGGACGTCGACGGCGTCTACAGCGCCGACCCGCGGATCGTGCCCGGGGCGCGCAAGCGCGACCAGGTCTCGTTCGAGGAGATGCTCGAGCTGGCGGCGAGCGGGGCCCGCGTGCTCGCGCTACGGTCGGTCGAGTACGCTCGCAACCACGGGGTCAAGATCCACGTCCGCTCGTCGTTCAACGAGTCGGAGGGAACGTGGGTGATCAAGGAGGAGGAGATGGAACAGGCGATCATCTCGGGCGTCGCCCACGATACGAGCGAGGCGAAGGTGACGATCCGGCGCGTGCCCGACCGGCCGGGTGTCGCCGGGCGCACGTTCCGGCCGCTCGCCGAGGCGGGGATCAACATCGGCGAGATCGTCCAGAACACCTCGATCGACGGGCTCGCCGACATCTCCTTCACGCTGCCCGAGAACGAGCTCGAGCGGGCCGAGCCGATCCTCGAGCAGCTCGCCGAGGCGATCGGTGCCGAGGGCTTCACCTCCGAGCGGGACATCGCCAAGGTCTCGGTGATCGGGGCGGGGATGAAGAGCAACCCGGGCGTGGCGGCGGCGATCTTCGAGGCGCTCGCCGACGCCGACATCAACATCGAGATCATCTCGACCTCGTCGATCCGCGTCTCCTGCGTCGTTCCGGCCGCCGACTGCGACCGTGCCGTCAACGTCATCCACGAGCGCCTGAAGCTCGCCGACGTGTTCTACGAGGACGGCGTCGACGCAGACGGCGGGTAGCCGCCAGGCTCAGCCGCCCTCGCCCGGGGGCCCGGTTGCCGCGCCGAGGTGGCGCCGCCCGCGCGGTCGAGAAGCGTGCCGGCCCTGATCCTCACAGCCGTCGCGGTCGAGTGCTCCCGAGCCGTCCGCGAACCCGATCACCGCGTGCAGGCGCTGATGTCCCGGCGCCCGAGCTCGGCTCTCGCGCTCTGGCGGTAGCGGCCCTCGACGACGACGTCGTCGACCCCGCGCCTCCGCGAGTGCCTGCTGCAGCCGCCGGCACGGGTTGCCGCTCGGCTTGACCCCGGATGTTCGAGCAACGAACGGGCGTGACCGCGATCGGGCCCGTACGGAGGTCAGGTCGCCGGAGCGGGCGGTGGCGCGCCGAGGTCGCTGCTGACCCGGACGAACTCGTCGCGGTCGATCTCGCCGCGGGCGTAGCGGAGCCGCACCGACTCGACCGCCGCGTCGGCGGCAGCCGCCGTGCCGCCCGAGCCGGGGCCACCCCGGGTCAGCCGCACAAGCCGGGCGACGGCGAGGACGACGAGCGCCAGAAACACGATCAAGAGGAGCAGCCAGAGAAACCGGTGCCCGCCGTGGTGGACGTGCAAGAAAACGGCAGTGCTCACGCCGCGGCTCACCGCCGCATGTTACGCGGTGGTCGGCTCGCTCGCCCGCAGCGGGGCCCCGCCGAGCGCCGCGCTCGCCGTCGCCGTGAACAGGTGGAAGAGGATCAGCAGCTGGATCATCGCCAGCGACTCCGAGCGGTGGAGATCGGTTCCGATCGTGAACTCGCCGAGCCGCTCGGGACGCAGGTGGCTCGCGAAGTGGAGCCCGCCCCAGATCATCTCCTCGATCTCTTCGGCCCGTCCCCGCTCGAGCCGGCCGGGGATGTGCAGGTGCAGCTCGCCGTCCGCCTCGGTGATCCGGATACCGGCGTCGCCCTCTGCCTCGCTGTCGAGCACCGGGCGGAAGTCAGGGTGCTTCAGCGTCGGCCGCAGGACGAGCTCGGCGTCGAGGTGCTCCTGGTCGCCGGCGGCGTTCGGCAGGAACGAGACGACGATGTCGGCGAAGCGCTGCTGGGGCCGGATGAAGGCCTCGGAGTCGGGCTCGCGGCGGTCGAGCTCCGAGAGGACCTGGTCGGTCGTGTAGCCGCGGCGCGAGCAGTCGCGCTGCACCTTCCAAAGGCGCCGGAGCTCCTCCGGCGGCGCCAGGTAGATGCGCACGTCGAAGAGCCGCCGCAGCTCCTCGCTGTAGTAGCCGAGCAGCCCCTCGACGACCGAGAACTGCTTCGGGTCGACGCGGACGAGCGGGCCGAAGGTGCCGTCCTGGTGCTGGTAGACCGGCTTCAGGATCGGCTCGGCGTTCCGCATGTGCGCGAGGTGCTGCGCCATGATCTCCATGTAGTTGCACTCGGGGTCGAGCGGCGTGATGTTCCGCTCGGCCCGCTGGCGGCGGTCGTAGCGGTGGTAGTCGTCGACGCAGACGTGGGTGACGCTCTCCTCGCCGAGCACACGAACGAGGCCGCGGGTGAGCGTCGTCTTGCCCGCCGCCGAATCGCCGACGACACCGAGGATGATCGAGCGGCCCATGCTGGCGCGGCTCCGCTACACCGCGCCGAGCAGCGGCAGGTCGTCGGAGTCCTCGGGCTCGCGGTCCTCGGCGAAGACGCTCGACGCGAGGATGTCGTCCGGGGTGATCGTCATCAGCTCCTCGCGGGTGAGCTCCCGCGAGCCCAGGGCGAAGAGCCGGTTTGCCTGCCGTAGCCGCGCCCGGTCGATCGAGTTGCGCACGCTGCGACCGTGGGCGAAACGGGGCCGCAGCACCCGCCGCTCGAGGTAGGCGCGGAACGCCTCCTCGGCGCCGGGACCGAGCACGTAGTTCTGCTGGTCGAGCATCAGGTGCGCGATCGCCATCAGCTCGTCGACGTCGTAGTCGGGGAAGTCGATGTGGTGGGCGACCCGCGAGGAGAGGCCAGGGTTCGAGCGGAAGAAGTCGTCCATCCGGTCCTTGTAACCGGCGAAGATCACCACGAGCTGGTCGCGCTCGGCCTCCATCACCTGGAGCAGGATCTCGATTGCCTCCTGGCCGTAGTCGCGCTCGTTCTCGGGCCGGAAGAGGTAGTAGGCCTCGTCGATGAAGAGGACGCCGCCGTAGGCGCGGCGGAGCACCTCCTTCGTCTTCGGGGCGGTGTGGCCGACGTACTGGCCGACGAGATCGTCGCGGGTGCAGGCGACGACGCGCGGCTCCTCGATGTAGCCGAGCCGGTGCAGCACCTGGGCGATCTTCATCGCCACGGTCGTCTTGCCCGTGCCGGGGTTGCCGGTGAAGGACATGT
>CAVXWI010000020.1:0-10881 GCA_963765345.1 uncultured Actinomycetota bacterium | reverse complement strand
CCGGGGGCAGCGCGGCCGTGGCGGCGGCCGCCGCGCCCACCGCTCCAGTGGCACCGGCAGCCGGGACGGCCGCGCCGAGCACCACTGCAGCGGCGGCGATCGGCGAGCCCCCCGCGGTGACCACCGCTCCGGCGACACCGGTCGCCGAGGCGAACGCGGTGAACACGCCTGCGGCGGTGCCGGTCGACGAGCCGGCCCCCAGGCCGCCCGACCTGAAGCTCGAGGAGCTGCAGGAGGCGTGGCGGCGCTCGATCCTGCCGGTGGTCGACCAGCGCTCGATTCCGGCGGGAACGATGCTCGAGGAGGCCCAGCCGGTCGCGCTCACGGGCGACACGCTCACCCTCGAGTTCCCGCCGAAGGCGCAGTTCCAGCGGGAGAAGGCCGAGGAGCCTGCCAACCAGGCGCACCTGCAAGCCGCGCTCTACGAGGTGACCGGCCGCCACCTCGATCTGCGCTTCGAGACCGGGGTGCGCACCGAGCCGGCCAAGGCCGAGCCGGAGCGGCCGGCAACCGAGGAGGAGATCGTCGAGCTCGTGCGCTCGACGTTCGACGCCGAGCTCGACCCCTAGTCACGCTCGCGGGTCGTGCGCCCTCGACGCCCCAGTGCCGGCCGCCGCTCGACCGGAGCAGCCGCGGCCTCGTTCGTCGCCAACCGACGATTTCGCCGGATCGCCACAGCCGGCCCGTCCTCCGTTGGGCCGTGCTGACGACTCCCGGCTCATTCGCGACTCGGCGAGGGCCGCCGGTTCACGAGCGGCGAGCAAGGTCGGACGATGCGCGGTGAGGGCCACGCCGGTCGTGACCCTCACCACTGCCCTCCTTCCACACCGGTCCCGGCGTCGGTCGCTCCGCGCTCCTCGCCGGTTGCAAGCCGGAGTTCAGGCTCGTCTCGCCGAAGTCCCAGCGAGCTCGTCGGCATTCATCCTTGCGAGGATCGCCTCGATCACGGAGGCCTCCGCCTCGTCGATCGCGGCGTAGGCGAAGTCGATCGCGAACAGCGCGTCGGCTTCGGCGTTTTCGGCGTGCCGCTCTGCTTTCCCGGCGTCGTGCTCGGCCTTCTTCTCCTCGATGTTGTCGCGCATCTTCGTCATGTGCTTGTGCCACGCATCCTGCTGGGCTTGCCACGACTCGGAGACATTCGCCTCGTTCGAGCGGGCCGTTTCCCTTAGCTTGTCGGCCTGCGCTTGCGCGGTTGCCCGGGCTCGACGCGCGGACTGTTCGAGCTCGGTCTTCGCCTTTGTCTCGGCGGCCTCAATGTGGTCCTCGGCCGTCTTGGCTCGTTCGGAAAGCTCCGACAACTTCTCGTGAGTGGTTGTCTTGCTCGTCACGTTCATCGGTCCCCCAGTTCCAGGTTGCTCGTGACCCCACTTGATCGTGAGCTGAGTCGCGTACCGGCCCTCTCTCGAGGTCCGAGACTCGGTCCGCTGGCCTGCGAAGACGAGACATCGAGTGCCTCCCTCAGTGCCATCAGTCGGACGCTCCGACCCTGCACCAGAGGTATAGCGCAACCGACGAGGCCGTGCGCCTCGCCTGGCCAACGTCGAGTCGGCCGCCCTCGTCGCCCTCACGACAGGCCCTCGCCGCTCCCACCTCCGCGCGAGCTCCCGGTCGGTCGGTGCCGCGTCGGCGTCGATCCGGGCTAGGGTCGATCCGGGCTAGGACGGCGCGGAACCGGCTGCGGCCTCCGGTGCGCCGACGAGTTGCCCGCCGGCGCAGCCCCTCGCCTCGACAGGCCGCCGCGGATTGACGATGCCGACCGCACCGGCGAGCCCGCCGGCAGCGAGGAGCACGACGCAGATCACGATGACCTCGTGGAATGCCTGGACTGACTGGCTGTCGGCCGCGAAGGTGTCACCGACGAGCGTCTTCGCGACGACGATGCCGACGACCGAGACTCCGATCAGGCTCGCGACGCGCGCGACGGCGTTGTTGACCGCCGAGGCGATGCCCGCATCGCCCTTGTCCGCGTCGGCGAGGACGGTCGCCGTCAGCGGCGCGACCGTGAGCGAGAGGCCGAGCCCGAAGACGAGGAGGCCCGGGAGCAGATCGGTGAGGTACGACACGTTCTCACCGATTCGCGCGAGCGGCAGCAGTCCCGCGGCGGCGATCAGTGGCCCGGCGCCCATGAAGAGTCGCGGCCCGAAGCGGTCGGCGAGGGCACCAAAGCGGCGGGAGAGCGCGAACATGACGAGCGTCACCGGCAACGTCGTCAGGCCGCTCCTCAGCGCGCTGAAGCCGGCGACCTGCTGCAGATAGATCGTGAGGTAGAAGAAGAGAATCCCGAGACCCGCGTACATGCTGAGCGTCTCGAGGTTGCCGAGCGCGAAGTTGTGATGGGTGAAGAGCTCGAGCTTCAGCATCGGCTCGGGCGAGCGTCGCTCATGGGCGACGAACGCGACCAGGGAGGCGACGCCACCCGCGAGCGGAATCAGGATCGCCGGGCTCTGCCAGCCAAACCGGGGCTGCTCGATCAGGGCGAACACCACCCCGCCCAGGCCGAGGGCGCCCAGACTCACCCCGAGCACGTCGATCCGGCGTCCCATCACCCGCGTGCCTGGCGCGACCCCCGCCCGGACGAGCACCAGCGTCGCGATCACGAACGGAATGTTGAGCGCGAAGATCCAGCGCCAGGAGAACTGGTCGACGATGCCGCCGCCGACGAGCGGGCCGATGATCGCCGCGATCCCGCCCCAGGCCGTCCAGGACCCGATCGCCGCCCCGCGCTCTGCCGGGACGAAGGCCGCGACGATGACGGCGAGCGACGAGGGTGTTACCAACGCCGCCGCCGCGCCCTGCAGGGCACGAGCGGCGATCAGCACCCCGATCGTCGGCGCGAGCGCGCAGACGACCGAGAGCACGCCGAACGCCGCGACACCGACCGTGAACACCCGCCGCTCGCCGTAGATGTCCCCGAGCGAGCCGCCGACGAGGATCAGCGAGCCCAGCGCCAGCAGGTAGGCGTTCGAGACCCACTGCTGGGCGGAGAGCCCACCGCCGAGGTCGCGCTGGATCGCGGGGAGAGCGACGTTCACGATCGAGCCGTCGACCGAGACCAGGGCCGACCCGACAATCGCCGCGAGCAGCGACAGTCGCTGCCCGTGTGTCATCGCGCTCTTTCGGCCCGTTCTCACCCCTCCCCGGTCCGTGGCCGGCGCCGACTCATCTCATCCCCTGAACTCGAGGTGCGCCCTAGGTCGCGTCGTTTACGTGAACCGCTTGACGAATGTGAGCGCGGTCTCCGCAACATCGCGCCAGCCATGGTCGATGGTGAGCGCATGGCCGCGGTTCGGCATCTTGACGATCTCGGTCACGTCCTCGTTGTCGTTTTCCCGCTTGTAGGACGCCTCCGCGATCGCCCATGGCACCGTGTGATCGGAGTCGGCTGAGATGATCAGCATCGGCCCGCGCTCGGGATTTTTCGTGTCCACCTTCGCCTCCGACCACGGGTTGAAGTTCGCCGCCGCAGCCTGGAAGAGCGGCTCGCCCGAGCCGGGAACCGAGTATCTCTCGTACAGCTCACGGGCCTCGTCTTCATCGACGGCGTTGGCGAAGCTATAGCGGAACTGGTCGTAGGTCAGCGGCACTGCGCGATGCCGGTTCCTGGGATTGCTCAGCACCGGGGCGCCTGCTCGCAGCGCCGAGATCGGCAGGGGCAGCACCCCGCGGAACGGCGCCGGGCTGATCGCGACCGAGGCGACCGCGAGGCCACGGCCGGCCAGGATCTCGGTCAGTAACCCTCCGAACGAATGGCCGATCACGACCGGCTTGCGGTCGAGCCTCCGAATGATCGACTCCTCGTAGTCGGCGATCTCGCCGATGCCCTTTCCCGCGAACACCTCGGGGTGTGCCTTCGCTTCGGCGACCGTCTCCGGGTCGTCGGGCCAGCCCGGGGTGAGCGCAACGTACCCGGCCTCCTCGAACACGGCCGCCCAGGGGTCCCAGCTCGAGGGCAGCAGCCACAGTCCGTGCACGAAGACAACCGGCGTGGCTGTCGACGCGTTCGCGCGCTCGACCTGCTCGAGCTCATGGTCGGAGATCGTCATTGGCTCTGTGGCCTCGGCGCTCATGCTCTCGCTCCTTATCCTCGGATACGACCCGCAGGCGCAGGTCGACGCAGGCCCGTGGCGGTCGGCCGCATGCTCACACCTCGCAAGCGGGCAGGAGCACACGAGCAGTCCCACGCACCGTCTGAACCCCAAGCGACCCGATCGCACCGTAGCCCTGCCTACTTCGAGCCATGCCTACCCTCGCCCGTCCTCGACCCTTGCGTCTTCTTCCGGGGACTATACGTCGAATCTCCGGCGCAAACGATCCGGCCATCGACGCCGCGAGCAGCGGGCACCGGCAACGAGCGGAGGGGCAAGCCGCTGGGACACGGGAACCGGCCGCCCGAACTCCCCCGGTGGGCCAGCCGGTCGAGGTCTGACCGGCAGCTGCGGGCACAATGGCGCCGTGTTCAGCCCCTCGGTCGAGAACCTCGTCGCGCAGCTGACGCGGCTGCCCGGGGTCGGTCAGCGGACTGCCCAGCGGCTTGCCTTCCACCTCCTGCAGCGGCCGGCCGAGGAGGTGCTCGCTCTCGCGGCGGCGCTCGCCGAGGTCAAGGAGCGCGTTCGCTTCTGCCGCGAGTGCGGGAACCTGACCGAGGAGGAGACCTGTGCCATCTGCCTCGACGGCCGCCGCGACCACGCGACGATCTGCGTCGTCGAGCAGCCCGTCGACGTCGTCTCGCTCGAGCGCACGCATGCCTACCACGGCCTCTACCACGTGCTCGGCGGCGCCCTCAGCCCGATCGACGGCGTCGACCCCGCCGACCTGCGGATCGACGAGCTGCTGCGCCGCGTCGACCAAAACGGCGTCAGCGAGGTCGTCCTCGCGACCAACCCGACGATGACCGGCGAGGCGACCGCCGCCTACCTGGCCGACCGCCTGCGCGAGAAGGTGCGGGTGACGCGCCTCGCGAGCGGCCTCCCCGTCGGCGGCGATCTCGAGTACGCCGACGAGGTCACGCTCGGCCGCGCGCTCGTCGGCCGCCGCGAGCTCTGAGCCGCGCCGATCCCGGGGAGTCGCGGCGACTCGGCGCTACCCTACGAGCGTGGCGCACTCGACCCGGATCGGCGTCGTCGGCGGTACGGGAGCTGTCGGCACCGTCACGCTCCGCCTGCTCCGCGAGCACGGCTTCGAGAACGTCCGCGTGTTCGCCTCGGCCCGTTCGGCCGGCCGCGAGGTCGCCGGACACCGTGGTCGAGGAGGCGACCCCGGCCGCCCTCGCACGCGGCGACGTCGACATCTTCCTCTTCTCGGTCGGGACCGGCGCCTCGCGCGAGCTCGTCCCGCACGCGGTCGACGGAGGCGCGATCGCGATCGACAAGTCCTCCGCCTACCGGCTGCAGGACGGCATCCCGCTGGTCGTCCCGGAGGTGAACGGACGGCGGGCGGTCGGCAACGGCAGCATCATCGCGAACCCGAACTGCTGCACGATCCCGCTGACGTGCGTGCTCGCGCCGCTCCACGAGCAGGCCGGGCTCGAACGGGTCCGCGTCGCTACCTACCAGTCGGTCTCGGGCGCCGGCTCGCAGGCGATGGACCGGCTCGCGAACGAGGCCCCGGCCGAGCACGACCTGCGCATGGACTGGGACTACGACGGCGAGGAGTTCGACGAGGAGTCGAAGCTCCGCGCCGAGACGCGCAAGATCATGGAGCTGCCGGACCTGCCGCTCCAGGCGACCTGTGTCCGCGTGCCGGTGATGGTCGGCCACGCCGAGGCGATCTGGATCGAGACCGTCGAGAAGCTCACCCCCGCTGAGGCAACGGCGATCCTCCGCGACGCCGCCTCGGTCCGGCTCGAGGAGTTCCCCTCCCCCGGCAAGGCGGCGGGGCTCGACGAGGTGCTCGTCGGGCGGATCCGTCGCGACCCGACGGTCGAGCGGGGCCTCGCGCTCTTCCTCGCGAGCGACAACCTGCGCAAGGGCGCCGCGCTGAACGCGATCCAGATCGCCGAGCTCGTCCTCGCCGCCTGAGCTCGGCGGGCCTCGCCCGGCGCGCCGATCAGGGCCGCGGCGCGGGCACCGGCTCGGGCAGGAAGGCCTCCTTGACGACGCGGAGGGCCCTCGCGCGGCGACCCTCCTCGACCGGCTGGAGCCCGCCGAGCTCGAGACGGGCCAGCCCGACCCGCCCGGCCGAGCGCACGACCTGGAAGCCGAAGTCGCTGAGGAAGTCGGCCGGGAACACCGTCCGGTGCACCCGAAAGCGCTCGTGGGGCGACTCGCCCTCGAGGTAGCGATAGGCGAAGGCCTCGATCGAGCTGGCGCCGCGATCGCGGGCTTCGCCGATCGCGGCGAGGAAGAGCGACTGCAGCACCCACGGCGCCGACGAGTCGACGAGGTAGGCGCAGGTGACGAGGAGCGAGTCGTCGGAGGGCGGCCCCGCGGGCAGCTCGTAGGCGTGCGGGAACAGGGGCGCAGGCCCGTACTGGATCACGCCGAGCGCCCGCCCGTCGTCGCCGTAGTAGACGGTGCCGAAGGCGCCGAACTCCTCCTCGACCCGGTTCATCCAGCGTGTCTTGTCGACCTGGCGGCTGCCGCGCGACTGCCACCAGACGCAGGCGTGGCAGACGGAGGGTGCCGTCTCGAGGCTGAGCCCGGTCAGGCCCGTCAGCCTAGAGCCGTTCATCGATCTCCTCGACGACGACGTGGACGGCGACGGGCCGCGCGTCGGTCATCCGCTCGAGGTAGTCGGCGACGCCGCGCTGAACGGCGGCGCCGACCGCCGGGATCGAGACGCCGGCGCGAAAGGCGAGGTGCAGCTCGATCTCCTCCCCGTCGATCCGGATGCCCTTGCGCACCCCCTCGACGACCCCGGCGACGCCCACGACCTCGCGGGCGGCATCGGCGGCGTACCGCGCGACGACGTCCGAGGAGATCACGCTCTGTCCGTCCATGGCTAGGTCTCGAGCTGCTCGATCACCGGTCCGACCGGCACGACGTGCCGGCGAAACTTCAGCTCGGCCTCGCCGAGTCCGGCGGCGACGCCGATCAGTTGCGAGAGATGGAGGATCGGCAGCCGGAACCGGCGGCCGGTCGTGGCCTCCAGCTTCGACTGCCAGGCATCGAGGGAGAGATGGCAGAGCGGGCACGGGGTCACGATCGCGTCGGCGCCGGCCTCGATCGCCTGCTCGATCGGCTGGATCAGCTCGCCGAGCGCCGTCTCCTCGCGCGCCTGGATGATCGGGAAGCCGCAGCACTTGAGCTTGGCCGGGTAGTCGACCGCCTCGCCGCCGCAGGCCTCGATGATCCGCTCGAGCGACGAGGGCTGGTCGGGGTCCTCGAAGCCGAGGATGCGCGAGGGGCGCAGGATCTGGCAGCCGTAGAAGGGTGCCACCCGCAGCCCCTTCAGCCCCTTGTGCGCCGCCTCCTGCAGGCGCGGATAGCCCTCCTCGTCCGCGAGCTCCCAGAGCAGGTGACGCACCTCGACGTCGCGCTCGTACGCGGGCACGCCGACGGCGACGAGGTTCCTGTTCACGCGCAGCCGGAGCTCGTCGTCCCCGACGAGCTGGAAGTTCGCCTGCCGCAGGTTCAGCGTGCAGACGTTGCAGACGGTGAGGAGGGTGTCGCAGCCGGTCTCGGCGGCGTAGGCGAGGATGCGGGCGTTCAGGTGCAGGTAGTAGTCGGGCTCGGCCTCCTGGATGTCCCCCGCGCCGCAGCAGGTCACCGTCTCGAGCTCGACGAGGTCGAGACCGACCTTCGGCGCGAGCGCCTGCGTCGAGGAGTCGAGCTCCTTGGCAGACAGGGAGGCGAGACAGCCCTTGTAGTAGGCAACCCGCTTCACGTCGCCTCCTCACGGACATAGGGTCGCGGGAACGAGCCCGACCCGTACGGGTCGCGCTCGCCCTCGTGGTCGCCGTGGGCGAGCTTCGCGAGCGCCGCCTCGCCCTGGACGATCCCGGCGTAGCCGCGGCGGTCCTGCTCGTAGAGCAGGTCGTGGAGCCGGCGTGACTCGCGGACGTCCTTCGCCACGTGCGGCGGGAAGGGCAACGGCACCTTGCCGACCTTGGCCAGCCCGAGCGCGAACCGCACCTGCTTGATCGACTCGACGATGCCCTGGGTCTTCGGGACGAGCTCGGTCTCCCGCAGCCAGCCGGTCGTCTTCGCCGAGGTGACGAACCACTTCGCGTGCTTGGCGCCCATGTCGTGGTCGATCCCCTCCTTGACCGACTCCGCGCCGAGCTTCGCGATCGCGTCGCGCGGGTCGACGCCCTTCGGGCAGCGCTCGTTGCAGAAGTAGCACCGCGTGCACTCCCAGACCCCGTGCTGCCCGTTGACGTCCTCGAGCCGTCCGTTCTTCGCGCCGTCACGCGGGTCGCCGACGAACCGCATCGCCTTCGCGAGCGCGTGCGGGCCCGTGAACTCGGGGCTCGATTCCATCGCGTTGCACTCCGAGACGCAGCAGCCGCAGTTGATGCAGAGCGACTCCTTGTGGATCACGTTCATCCGCTCCTGCGAGATGCGGTGCTCGCGGCCGGCCGGGGGGACCGTGTAGCCGGGCTGCAGGTACGGGTTGACCGAGCGGAACTTCGCCCAGAACGGCTCCATGTCGACGACGAGGTCCTTGACGATCGGCAGGTTCCCCATCGCCGAGATCACCGGCACGTGCCCCGACTCGACGATCTCGCCCATCCGCGTCTTGCAGGCGAGCACGGCGGCGCCGTCCATCCGCATCCCGCACGAGCCGCAGATCATCATCCGGCAGCTCTTGCGGTAGGCGAGCGAGCCGTCGTGGCGGTCCTTGATCACGTCGAGGACGTCGAGGAGCGTCGACCACTCGGGCGCCTCGACCTCGTAGTCGACGAGCGCCCGCTCCCCGCTCGGGCTGGCCCGCCAGATCTTCAGCTTGACGTCCACCTAGCCGCCGCCGCCGGTCTTCGCACCTGCAGCGGCGCCGGCGCGGCCGGCGGGCGCCGCGAGCGGCGAGGACAGGGTGCTGGCCGGCGCCGTGCTCACGCCGCTCAGTATGTCCTGACGGCGGGCTGCCATTTGCCGATCGTCACCGCTTTCCAGTCGAGCCGCGGGTGACCGACCTCCCAGGTGACGAGCGTGTGGCGGAGAAACTGCTCGTCGTCGCGCTCGGGGTAGTCGCTCGGCCGGGCGTGGGCGCCACGGCTCTCCTTGCGGGCCAGCCCCGAGACGACCATGCACTCGGCGAGCTCGAGCAGGAACCCGAGCTCGAGCGCCTGGGTGAGGTCGTTGTTGAAGACCTCGCCCTTGTCCTCGACGACCACCCCCTCGAAGCGGGCACGCAACGCCGCGACGATCCGGCCCTGCTCCTCCATCTCGTCCTCGCGCCGGAAGACGCCGAAGTTTTCGTGCATCGTCCGTGCGAGCTCGTCGCGGATCGCCCACGGCCGCTCCCCGCGGCTGCGGTCGAGCAGCGTCGAGAGCTCGCTCTGTGCGTCCTCGAGCGCCGAGGCGGGAACCTCGGCCTCCGGGAAACGGAAGCCGCGCTCGGCGGCGTCGAGGCCGGCCCGGCGGCCGAACGTGATCGTCTCCATCAACGCATTGCCGCCGAGGCGGTTGGCGCCGTGCACGGAGATGCAGGCGACCTCGCCGGCGGCGTAGAGGCCCTCGAGCGAGGTGCGGCCCCAGACGTCCGTGTCGATTCCGCCCATGTGGTAGTGGGCGCCCGGGCGCACCGGAATCGGGTCGTAGATCGGATCGATGCCGGCGAAGACGAGCGAGAGCTCGCGCGTCCCGTGCAGCCGCTCGAGGATCCGCGCGGCACCGAGGTGGCGGAGATCGAGCATGACGTTCCCGTCGATGCCGCGGCCCTCGTCGATCTCGGTCTGCTCGGCCCGCGAGATGACGTCGCGCGAGGCGAGCTCCATCGCATTCGGCGCGTAGCGCTTCAGGAACCGCTCGCCGTCGCGATTGAGGAGGTAGGCGCCCTCGCCGCGGCAGCCCTCGGTGATCAGCACCCCGGTCGGCGCAAGCGTCGTCGGGTGGAACTGCATCATCTCCATGTCCTTCAGCGCCACCCCGGCCCGCAGCGCCATCGCCATCCCGTCGCCGGTACAGGCATATGCGTTCGTCGTGCCGACGTAGAGGCGGCCAGCGCCGCCGGTCGCGAGAATCGTCGCGCGCGCCGAGATCGGCACGAGACCGCCTCGGAGCAGGTCCCAGGCGATCACGCCGACGCAGCGGCCGCCGTTCTCGACGAGCCGCCAGGCGAAGAACTCGTCGTAGACGCGGATGCCG
Source organism: uncultured Actinomycetota bacterium (assembly GCA_963765345.1). Classification (GTDB taxonomy): domain Bacteria; phylum Actinomycetota; class Thermoleophilia; order Gaiellales; family Gaiellaceae; genus PALSA-600. The sequence continues at coordinate 634 of CAVXWI010000020.1, read as the reverse complement.
CGCTTGACCACCTGCTCGTAGAGCACCTGGATGAGGACGTGCCCGGTGATGTCCGCCGCATAGGCGGTCCGCGGGGCGCCCGCGGCTCCGAACGGCCGCTGCGCGATCCGGCCGTCCTCGGTCCGCGAGAAGACGGCGCCCCAGTTCTTGAGCTCGAACACGTCGCCCGGCGCCTCGTTGCAGAGGATCTCGACCGCGTCCTGGTCGGCCAGGTAGTCGGAGCCCTTGACCGTGTCGTAGGCATGGATCTCCGGGTTGTCCTCGGAGGCGTTTCCGAGCGCGGCATTGATGCCGCCCTCGGCCGCACCGGAATGGCTGCGGGTTGGATGGATCTTCGAGAGGAGGGCAACGTCGGAGCCGTTGTCGAACGCCTCGATCGCCGCCCGCATGCCCGCGCAACCGGCGCCGATAATCGAGCACGTCGTGCGCGGGTTCCACGCGCACGACGCTAGCGGAAACGCTGCCCCGTTCGGCCGTCAGAGCTGCCAGTCACCGCCGGCGAGGACGGGCACGCAGTCGCCGCTCGCCGTGATCCCGGTCACCGAGAGCTCGTTCGAGCCGACGACGAAGTCGAGATGCACCTGGCTCCGGTTGATCCGCCCGACGTCACCCTCGCCGACGAGGGACTCGTACG
>CAVXWI010000019.1:0-175741 GCA_963765345.1 uncultured Actinomycetota bacterium | reverse complement strand
CCCGCCCGAGGGTGTCCGCAACTTTTTGGACATGGTCGGCGTGGAGGAAGGGCCAGAGCGCAGTCGAGATCGAGATGCTCGAGCACGCAGTCAGGGACGTGTTGAACCGGACCACGCCGCGACGCTTCGCGGTCCTGCGCCCGCTCAGGCTCGTGATCGAGAACTACCCCGAAGGGCGGGTCGAGGAGATGGAGGCGATCAACAACCCGGAGGATCCCTCAGCGGGGACGCGCAAGGTGGCGTTCGGACGTGAGCTCTGGATCGAGCGTGACGATTTCATGGAGGATCCGCCAAGCAAGTTCTTCCGCCTCGCCCCCGGTCGCGAGGTGCGCCTTCGCTACGCCTACTTCGTCACCTGCACCGACGTGGTGAAAGACGCTAGCGGCGAGATTGTCGAGCTCCGCTGCGCTTACGATCCGGAGACGCGTGGCGGAGATGCTCCGGACGGGCGCCGGCCCAAGGCGACTCTGCACTGGCTTTCGTCCGAGCACGCCGTGCCCGCCCAAGTCCGTGTCTATGGCCGCCTCTTCACCCGCCCGGATCCCGGCGCCGACGGGGACCCCTTCACTGACATCAACCCCGACTCGGAGACAGTGCTTCAGGAGTGCTTGGTCGAACCTATCCTCACAGAGGTGCCGATTGGGGAGACCGTGCAGTTCGAGCGCCTCGGTTACTTCTGCCCGGATCTCTAGTCGACGCCTGGGCGGCTCGTCTTCAACCGCACGCTCGGCCTTAAGGACACCTGGGCCAAGCTCCAGGCGTAGGCCGCTTCCGAATCTGCGCAAGTCGGTTTCGCCCATCGCCGTTTGGGCTGGTTTCGCGCGAGGCTTCGGTTGGCGCTACCTGTGTTTAGCCGCGATCCCTCGGCTGTGCGGGACCGAGTTCGCGAGCAGTTCGATTGAGCGCAGCCGGGTCTCGGCCGTTGGTGACGGGTGGACGGTGATCAGTTCGTCGGCGTCGGCATGGTCGGCGAAGGCCGCGATGTACTCACTGACCTCGGCGGGCGTCCCGACTGCGGAGTAGGTCACCATCCGCTGCACGTGCCGGCCTGCCGGAGACGCGAGGATCTGGTCAGCCTCCTTGTCGTCGAAGGTTTGCCCGCGTCCGAGCATTGTCCGTACTCGGCTGCGCTTGGCGGCAAGGAACTGCTCCTGTGCCTCGCGGCTTGTGTCTGCGGCGATGACGTTGACGCCGGCTATGACGTAGGAGTGATCAAGCTGCGCGGAGGGCTGGAACTCACGGCGGTAGGCCTCGACTGCGCTTTCCAGCAGGTCTGGGGCGAAGTGCGAAGCGAACGCGTAGGGGAGGCCGAGGGATGCTGCAAGCTTTGCGCCGAACATCGACGAGCCGAGGATGTAGAGCGGAACGTTGGTGCCCTTGCCCGGCGTAGCTTCTACTCCCGTGATCCGAGTCTCGCCACCGAGGTAGCCCTGAAGCTCGAGCACGTCCTCGGGGAAGCTTTCGGCCGAGGTGGCGTTTCGGCGTAGCGCCCGCACGGTGGTCTGGTCCCGACCCGGGCGCGCGTCCTAGGCCGAGGTCGATTCGTCTCGCATGCAGCGACTTGAGCGTGCCGAACTGTTCGGCGATCAGAAGTGGCGAATGGTTCGGCAGCATGATCCCGCCCGCCCCGAGACGGATCTTTTGGGTGTGGGCGGCGACATGGGCGATCAGCACGCTTGTCGCCGAAGACGCGATCGTGGCGATGTTGTGGTGCTCGGCGTACCAGACGCGCAGGTACCCCAGATGCTCGGCACGCTGGGCCAGGGTCACGCTCGCTTCGAAGCTGTCGCTTGCCGTCTCCCCGCTGCGGATCGGGGCGAGATCGAGGATCGAGAGCGGGATGTCTGCATGGGCGCCTGACCCCCGTACGTTCTCGACCGGGCTGCTGCTGCTCCGAGCACTGGGCTGGATGTCTTCGATGATCCGTCGATCCGGCTCGCCTCTCTCGCTGCCAGCTCCGACGCTCGCTTCCGCACGCTCGCCCCGCATCGTTTCTCCTCGCCTAAAACCTTAATGGCTCACTGAGCAAACGTCGCGGAAGTGCGGAAGATTCCATCACCCGCAACTACAGCGCAGAGAACGCCTGCGCTCCTTAAGCCCCATCTGGCCGGTACGCGGTGTCAGGGCCCGAGCGCGCCTCTGGAATGCTTGAACCCGCGGTAAAGAGGCTTCCGCCTGTTTCGGTGTCCGCCCGTTGGTCGGCGCTCAAAGCGGCATGGTTGCCGGCGAAATGCCGTAATACACGGCCCTAAGCGCAAGTAGAAGTAACGCATAGGGCCGGATCGACAAGCTGGAGGTCACTGGTTCGAACCCAGTACCGCCCGTCCTCACGATCGGCTTGGTTGTGCCCTTCATCGGGCTCCTCGCCGTCGTCTGTCCCCTCCTCGTCCAAGGGAGCGCGTACGTGCGCCTCTAGCCGGTTGCCTGCGTCCGCTTCTCGCTCTCGTAAAGGTGGCGGTAGGTCTTGTGGAAGACGCCCCGCCGTCGCTGTGCTGAAGATGCTCGGCAGCCGCGGCAGCATCCATCCCCGAGAGCGCCATCAACGACGCGGCGGTGTGCCTGAGCATGTGGAAGGTGAAGCCCTCGAACACCGAGGGAGCGTCTTCGCGCTTGTTGGGATCAACGGTTCGCCGTTTCACGCCGCGGTGGTCCGTGTGGAGGTACGCGGGGCGCGTTTGCAGGGAGGGTGGTGCCGCATTGCCGCTTGAGGTTGCTTGTCCCCGTGGCGGCCTGGGTTGCCTGGTAGTGCTGGGCGTCGGCGGTCGACCTGAAGACGCTGATTGTGAGCGAGAAACTGCAGGTGCAGGTGAAGTCGACGCGGATCGAAAACGCCTGTTCCTCGGCGGTTGCGGCCGGTATCGATCGTGAGACGAAGGACCGGGGCGCCTAGCGGGCTTGGCTGGGGTGGTCCTAAGCGGACGGCGATGATCCCGTAGCCGGCGGCGAGCAGTCTCGATTCGATCGCTGCGGCGGTCTGATGGGCGGCGGTGGGCTCCTTCGCGGCCGGGGTGCTCGCCGCGTCGCCTCGCTGGGGCGGCGGGTACCGCAGCCGCCGACGAGGAGGACGGCGCGGAGCGGTGCCGTTGCTACGCAGGGCCGCATCAGCCGGATGTGGTTGGGGGTGTGGTGTCGTCGCGGGGCGCGGTCGCTGCTCCTGAGAGTGCGATCGCGCCGTCGTCGATTGCCCAGGTGCGGTTGGCGTAGTGGGCGATTTGTTCTTCGTGGGTGGCGATCAGGCAGGCGGTGCCGGTTTCGGCGGCGTCGACGAGGAGTTCCCAGACGGCGTCGCGCCAGCCTGCGTCTTGGTGGGAGGTGGGCTCGTCTGCGAGCAGGACGTCGGGTTGGAGGACGAGCGCGCGGGCGAGGGCGGTGCGTTGTTGTTGGCCGATCGAGGTCTCGTGGGGTGGCCGGTTAGCGAGCTCACTGAGGCCGAGCCGGTCGAGGAGCGGTTCGACTGCGGGGCCGTGCTCGGCGAGGGTGCCGGTGAGGCGGGCGGGGTATTCGATGTTCTCGCGGATCGTGAGCTCGGGGAGGAGCCCGAAGCGTTGCGGGAGGAAAGCGAGCTTTGACCAGGGCAGCTGAGGGTTAGCGGCGGGGTCGGTCTCGCCTTGGTCGGGTTGCTTGGAGGCCCGCGAGGAGCGCGAGCAGCGTGGATTTCCCCGAGCCTGAGCGGCCGAGGAGCGCGGCGAGCTCGCCGCGGCGAAGGTCGAGGCTGACGTCGGTGAGCGCGTGGACCTGCTCGGTGCCACGGCGGTAGCTCTTGCTGAGCCTGCGGGCGGAGAGGACGGTCGGGCTGTCTGTCGCTCGTGCCGGGTGACGTCCTGGCGGCGACGGCGGTGTGGTTGATGACACGGCCGCGGTCGAGGCGGAGGACGTGGTCGGCGATCGCGATGACGTCGTCGTCGTGAGTGGCGATCACGAGTGCGGCGCCGCTGCCGGCGTGGGCGCGGATCGCGGCGAGCAGCGGGGCGGCGGAGCCGCGGTCGAGCTCGGCGGTTGGCTCGTCGGCGAGCAGGAGCGGGGTGCCGCGGGCGAGCGCAAGCGCGAAGGCGGCGCGGGCCTGCTCGCCGCCGGAGAGTTCGCTTGGCTCGGCGTCGAGCCGGTGGGCGAGCCCGAACTCGCTGAGCAGGCTCGACGCCACGGCCGCCGATCGTGCTCGCGCAGGCGTCAGGTGCGGGATCGAGGTTGTCGGCGGCTTTCTGGTTGATGTAGGTGACACCGTTCCGGCGATGCCGGCGCAGTGTCTCGGCTGAGGCGGCGGCGAGCTCACGGCCGGCGATGACGATGCTGCCGGTCGTGGGCCGGTCGAGGCCGGCGAGGGCGCGCAGCAGCGTCGACTTGCCGCTGCCGGAGGCGCCGACGAGCGCGGTGATCTAAGCCGGGTGGAACTGGCGCGTCGACGGCGTGGAGCGCCTCGATCCCGCCGCTTGGCGTCACGTAGGTCTTCGAGACCTGTTGGCAGAGCGGCGAGCGGGTCAGGCAACGCGGAGCGCCTCGGTGACGTCGGCGCGGGCGGCAAGCCAGCTTGTGAGCGGCGCCGGCGGCGACCGCGACGAGGAGTAGCGCCGGCGGCCGCGAATGCGAGCTCGCCGGTCGGGATGACGAAGATCGGGGTGGGCGGGTCGACGGGCAGCGGGTCGATCCGGTGCACGATCGGAACGGCCGCGGCGATCGCGACCGCCGCCGCCGATCAGGCCGGCGAAGGCGAGCAGGCAGGCGAGCTCGAGCCTGAGCGAGAGCGTCTGCGCGAGCCCGGCCGAAGCCCATCCGCCGCGCCAGTGCCGACGCGATCGCCTGCGAGCGCTGCCGCGCCTGCAGGTAGAGGAGCGAGGCCGATCAGCGCGAGCATGCCGGAGGCGATCGCGATCAGGCGCATGTAGCCGAATGTCCGGGTCGCGAGCACGACCTCGGGGTCGTGCAGGAACGTGTCGATCGTTGCGGGCGGATAGGCCGGGTCGAGCGAGGCGAGCGCCCGCCCGGCCAGGTCGGCGGTCCTTTCGCCCAGGCGTAGGTGTCGAGCACGCCGAGCGGGTCGTAGACCTTGCTCCGCGCCTGGAACGCGTTCAGCGCGCCGATAGGAGGTGATCGCGAGCGGGATCCCTTGCGCCATGAACGGGAAACGCGTGCACGACCGCGAGCGTGCGGACCGGGACGCGGACGCCGCCGAGATTCGAGTCGCCTGCAGCTCCGCGAGGTCGCTGGTGACGATCACCGGCAGCGGGCTGCGACGGGGAGCGGGCGAGCTCGGCGAGGAACCTGCGCTGGGCTCGGGCCCCAGTCGGCTCTGCCAGTGCAGCGTTCGCGGCGAGGCTGGCCGGGTTCGACGAGCATCACGTCGACCGAGGTGCCGTCGGTCGAGCGAGGCGGCCTGGTTCGAGAACTGCACCAGCGTCACCGGGTAGGGGAACGAGGCGGGAGCAGCTGGCGCGTCCTGGACGAGTCGCGCTCGCGTCGCTGCCGGTCGCCATGTAGGCCTTCTCGATTGTCGTGTGCTCGAGCGAGCCGGCGAGCGTCTCGACGTAGAAGAGGCTCCCGAGCGAGACCGCCGCCACGACCGCGAGCACGACGACCAGCCCGCGCGCGGCCGCAAGCCGCCGAAGCGCCAGATAGACCGGCGGGCGCGCGCTCGGCCCGGCCGCCGGGCGCTGCGGCGCAGCAGCAGCCGTGCGAGCCGCGCCGCCAGCCCGGCGGCCGCGGCGACGAGCAGCAGCGGGTAGACGAAGACCGCGAGCGTCGGTGCGTGCGCGCCGCGCGCTCGACGCTGAGATCCCGCCGCCAGAGCGGATCGCGCACGAGCAGATAGACGGCGCCGCGGCGAGCACGGCAGCTCCCAGGGGAAGAAGCGCAGCCAGCCGAGGCCGCGCGAGCCCGTGTCGTACAGGCGCAGAAACGAGACGCGGCGGCCGCGACCAGCAGGCAGAGCCGCGACCGCAACGACGACGGCGGCATGCGCGAGCCGCCGACCAGACTGTGCCCGGTCGAGATCGACCCGGCCGGCGCGAACACGTCGGTGAGCGCGTACGCGAGCACGAACCCGGCCGCGCCGCCGACGAGCGTCGGCAGCGCCACCTCCACTGCGCCGTCCGGCCGGCGAAGACTCGCGACGTGCTCGCCGCGGGCGTAGAGCAGCGCGGCCTCGGCGCGGCGGCGCCGAACGAGGAAGACGCCCGCCGCGGCCGCGACACGCGAGCGCGATCCCGCCTCCGAGATCGGAGAGCAGCGTGACCGCCGGCGTCACCGCGCTCGCGTTCTCGTTCGCGAGGATCACCGCCGCCGAGAGCGAGCTGATCACCGTGCATTTGGCGGCCGGAAAACGGTTCGCGCCGCAGCCGAGTTCGCGGGCGAGCCTCGAGCCGCGCAGCCGGCCGGGAAGTGCGGCGATCGTGCCGCAGCCCGCGGGCGGCCTGCAGTGTCAGCCCGGCCGGATCGATAGGCAGCTCGACAGTGTTTGTCAACGACATCTGTGAACCCGCGACGAGCCCGTTGAGACGAGCGGGCGAGACGAACACGAACGACGGCGGCACGGGCGCGTCGATCCCCTGCGGATAGATCTCCTGGAAGAAGTTCGTCCAGTAGTCGGTCTGGGGCGCGTGCGCGAGCGCGCGATAGACCCCCTTCACCCGCAGCAGCGGCTCGTCGGGCCTGCCGAGGCTCTCCAACCCGGTCAGCTTGACGGTGTCGCCTGCCTGTACCCCAGCAGCGTGCGCGGTGATGTCGGAGATCCAGATCCCTGCCCCCGATACACGGCTCAGCACCGTTACATGCCCGAGAGCGCCGTCGCGTGCCATCAGGACGACGCTCGTTCCCCCGGCTGGCCCGACCAGCGCGACCGGCTGACCAAAACCCGGCGATGCCGTCTGCATCGTCAACACCGGCCGCGCGACATGACCGATCCGCGACCCGCAGCTCGGCGGCCGCCCGACGAGCCGCGGCTCCGGCAGCGTCGAGCCCGCCGCCGACTCCGTCCCGAACAGCTGCCGGGAGGACTGAACCTCGACGCCGGTCGCAAACGAGGTCAGCTCGGCCAACCGGTCCTTCAACGCCTCGCTCGCGGCGGCCGTCGTCACAAACGGCGCCGACGACGCCGCCAACGCAGCCAGCAACGCCGCCACGAACACCGCGACCAGCACCGCCGGATGCCGAACAAGCACCAGTGGCGCCTTCCGCCACTCCGCCGCCACAGCAGCCCTCAACGGCCTCGCCGACCTACGCTCAACCCCCGGACGCAGCTCACATTTCGGCCGCCAACGCTAGCCACGATCGAGAGCTGGCGCCGGCGCGAGCGCGCCTGACTGGAGATCTCCGCGGGTCGCCGTCTTCGACCAGCGCCATGACGGTCGGCTGCGCAGGCATAGATAGTGAACCAGCGGGTACTCGACGAACGATCTTCAGCGCAGGCGACTTCTACCCGAGCGCTCGCTTCAGCCCTGCACGCGCCAGGATGATCCCGCGAGCCGGAGACACCGACCCGTAGCTGCCGTCGAGCTCGAGCCATCCTGGTCGGCGGTGAAGCCGGTGCTGAACCGCCATCTCCGTTGTCGAGCCGTCCGGGTTATTGCCCTCGACCGCGACGGTCACCAGGTTCCCGTCGACGCTCACCACCCGGTGGGTCTTGAAGGCCTGGTGGGGGTGGTCGCCGTCGCGCATGTACGCGAAGATGGTCTCGACCGGCGCCTCGAACGTCGTGATCCCGTTGTGCGTGTAGTGGATGGTCGCTGCGCGGCGGCCGACGACCGAGTCGTCCTCCGCCTCTGCGACCAGCTCGAGCTCGGAGGGCCGGAAGCTGCCGACGCACCGGGAGGCGAGTGTGGATCGGTCAGCCACCGAAGCCCGCCGAACTCGAGGATCGCTGTCGGCCCGCCGACTCGCTGAATTGCGACCTGCGGTTGCGTCTTGGCCGAGGGTGAGTCACCAGCACGGCCGGTCATCCAGAGGCATCATGGCACGGATCTCGCCTCGGCCCCGGGAACAGCTTCGACGAAGGCCAGGAGCCTCTTGACGCGGGTGTGGCCGAGACCGTCCCGTTTTGTGAGCACGCTCGTTCACCCATTCGAACACGGAGGTCAGCATGAGTAGCCCCGACCCGAGCAGTGAGACCTCGACCACTCCCCGCGCGACCGCGGATATGGTCGTGAACTACTTCATCGTGTCGAACGACATCGAACGCTCTCGGCGCTTCTACGCCGACATCCTCGGCGGCAAGGTCGTCTTCTCCGGAGTGCCGACCGTTGTTGCCCTCGCCAACAGCGCGATCGTCATCAATCTGGGCGGAGGCCCGACCGACGACAAGCCCACCGTCACCCTGGAAACCCCACACGACCTCGACCGGGTCGGCAGCTTCCTCAATCTCCGGGTGAAGGACATCGCGGCGGTCCACGCCGAGTGGAGCGCCCGGGGCGCAGAGTTTCTGACACCGCCGAAGCAGCATGAATACGAGATCCGTTGCTACATGCGCGACCCTGACGGCCATCTGATCGAGGTGGGGCAGACCACGGACCCAAACGGGGACTGGGCTCCCGCGCATTGGCTGTCGACTGCGCCCTGATGGCGGCGACTGTCTTTGTCGGCATCGCCGTCGGAGTCATTTCCGGGCTGGCCACTTGGTGGATAACGGCTCGGGCAATCACCCCGAGGATCAAGCTTTCCGAGCGAATCAGCAGACTCCCCGACGACAGCGGTGTGACGCCCTGGCTCCATCGCATCAAGGTCCTCAACGTCAAACGGCCATGGCTCCCGAACGCACCTCTCGTCGATGTCAGGGTGACTGCCGCCTTGCGGATCCAAGGTCTCCGTAAGGGGCTTCCCGGGACGTGGATTCGGATCAGGATTCCTGTCGGCGGTGACGGTCAGCTACCGATCGTGCTGCAGAGCCGTGTGGTACGCCTCGAGGCCCACGCGATCGAGGAGAAGTACGCGCTCTTCCTTCCACCTCCGTTGTTGGACAAGTGGAAGAAAGGTCGCCTGGGCCTTGACGATCTGTTCGAGCTCGGATCGTCTGCGCGCCTCGAAGTAGTCATCGGCGCTTCGCATAGCTACACAGGAGCTCGTTCGACGGTCGTCGCAACCTATCGGCCTGAGGACGTCACGGACGGCGGGTTCGCCGGTGGTGGACTGACGGTCGAACCGGGAACGTCCGATTTCGAGGAGATCGATGCAGACCCTTAGCTGTTGACCATTTTGACACGCGGAAAGCCACGCTCGCGTGATAGACATACCCCGAGGCAGGGGGCGCTCTTAGAACCTTGGGGGTAGGAGCCATGAGTACCACCGTCGAAGGCGACGGCGATCCGGTCTCTTGAGGTTGAGACCCCGGATGAGGCGCTCGACGAGCGACGGCGGTTCAGCGTGACGCGCCGGCCCGCGGGTGTCACGGTCTCCGCTGCCGTGAGCGTTTTCCCCTTGAGAGCCCGATCAACCGAAGGGAGCAGCTATGTCTGAGACGGCACCCAGCGATGGGACCGTGCCGAGCCTGCCTGACTCGGGATTCGTGTTCGACAGGCCCCGGGCCGCGCTGGTCGTGATCGACCCGCAGAACGACTTTCTGAGTCCTGACGGCGCCGGCTGGCCGGTCTTCGGCCGAGGCGTCACCGAGAACGACGTGGTCGCGAATCTCGCGATGCTGTTCGAGGCGGCCCAGTCGAGCGAAATGACCGTAGCCGTCTCGCCTCACTACCACTATCCGTTTGACGCGGAATGGCGGTTCGGGGGCCCGGCCGAGCAGCTCTTGTTCGAACTGGGCATGTTCGAACGCTCGGGGCCGCTGACCGTCGAAGGCCTCGCCGGGTCCGGTGCCGACTTCCTCGATCAGTTCAAGCGGTTCATCCTCGACGGGTCGACGATCGTCGCCTCGCCGCACAAGATCTGGGGCCCGCAGAGCAACGATTTGGCGGTGCAGCTGCGAAAGCACGGCGTTTCGCAGATCGTCCTCGCCGGGATGTCCGCGAACCTCTGCGTGGAGTCCCACCTGCGTCACCTGCTCGAGGAGGGCTTCGAGGTTGCAGTCGTCGGCGATGCCACGGCCGCGCCACAGGTCGCCGCAGGCGACGCGTACATCGCGGCTCTCACGAACTTCAGCTTCCTCGCCAACGCCGTCTGGATGACCGATGAAGCGGTCTCGCAAATTCGCGGAGACGGCACGCCTCTGGCGCAACCGCACGGGCGGATGGCGAGCCTGGCGCATTGATGGGTCATCGGTCCATGACGAAGGGAGAAACGATGTCCGGCGAGACCAGTAGCAACGGCAGTCCCACCGTCGTTCTCGTCCACGGTGCGTTTGCCGATGCGTCGAGCTGGAACGGCGTGATCGAGCGCTTGCAGGCACGACGGGGTGAACGTCGTGGCCCCTGCCAATCCGCTGCGCGGTGTCGTGAGCGACTCCGCCTACATCGCGACCGTGTTCGAGCAGATAGCGGGCCCGGTGATCGCCGTCGGCCACTCGTACGGCGGGGCGGTGATCACGAACGCGGCAACCGATGCGAAGAACGTCGTCGGCCTCGTCTACGTCTCAGCCTTCCCCACCGAGGAAGGCGAGACCCTCTAATGCAGTCGAGGCCGGCTCGAAGGACAGTGTCCTCGGCACAGCGCTCGTACCTCGGCAATATCCGACCGCGGACGGCGGATCGGCGACCGAGTTCACCATCGACCCGGCAAAGGTGCGCGAGGCCTTCGCCGGTGACCTCTCCGACGAGCAGGTCGCCCTGATCGGAGCGACACAGCGGCCGATCGCCGAGTTGGGATTCTCCGAGCCGGGCGGACCGCCCGCGTGGAAGGACCGGCCCTCGTGGGCGGTGGTGGCCTCGGGCGACAAGGCAGCAGGCACAGACGTCGTGCGCTCGATGGCGGAGCGCGCCGGCGCCACGATCACGGAGCTCGAGGGCTCTCACGTGATCATGGTCTCGCAGCCGGAAGCCGTGACGAACGTGATCATGGAAGCGGTCCGTGCGGCGGCGCGGGTTCCGGTGGGAGCGTGAGCTGATGTCGGCCACGACCGCTGGTCCAGTGCCGACGCTAGGCACTGTCGAACAGATCGATGCCGGCCCCCTCAACGTCGGTTACCTCGACCGCGGGCCGACCGACGGCCCCGCGGCCGTCCTGCTGCACGGTTGGCCGTACGACATCCACAGCTATCTGGACGTGATCCCGCTGCTGACCGCCGCGGGATACCGGGTGATCGTCCCCTATCTCCGCGGCTTCGGAACGACCCGCTTCCTCTCCGACGCGACGGTCCGCAACGGTGAGCAAGCGGCGCTCGCAGCCGACACGATCGCATTGATGGACGCCCTCGACATCGAAAAGGCCGTCGTCGCCGGCTTCGACTGGGGAGCACGAACCGCCGACATCGTTGCAGCGCTCTGGCCGGAACGATGCACCGGCGCTCGTCTCGGTCAGCGGCTATCTGATCGGCAGCCAAGCCGCCGGGAAGCTGCCGTTGCCACCCGCGGCCGAGCTCCAGTGGTGGTACCAGTACTACTTCGCCACCGAACGCGGCCGGGCCGGCTACGAGAAATACCGTCGCGAGTTCGCGAAGCTCATCTGGCGCACCGCCTCGCCACGGTGGGCCTTTGACGACGCCACCTTCGAGCGCACCGCAGCGTCCTTCGACAACCCGGATCACGTCGCGATCGTGATCCACAACTATCGCTGGCGGCTCGGGCTCGGCGACGGCGAGACGGAGTACGACGAGCTCGAGAGGCGGCTTGCTGAGAGTCCGGTGATCACCGTGCCCGCCATGACGCTCGAAGGTGATGCAAACGGCGCGCCCCACCCGGACCCCGGTGCCTACGCCGCGAAGTTCGCGGGCGTGTACTCGCATCGGACGATCGAGGGCGGCGTCGGGCACAACCTTCCTCAGGAAGCGCCGGCGGCGTTCGCCGACGCGGTCCTGACAGTCGGGCGGCGGCGCGGACTGACCGTGGGCGCGACGTGCTCGAACGGCGTCGGCGACAACATGCCGGTAAATCAGACAACCCGTGCATCTGAGGAGAAGGAAAATGGCCATGAGCATCATTGATGCGGCGCTGAGCGCCAATGCAACGATTGCCAATGACTACGATCCCGACCGTGGACAGCCGCCGGCCCCCAAGATCGCGATCGTCACCTGTGCGGATCCACGGCTGAGCAACATCGAGCAGATGCTCGGTCTCGCCGAAGGCGACGTCGACATGATCAGGAACTTCGGCACCGTGATCGATGACGACGCTGTCCGGTCGCTTGTTCTCTCGACCAGGCTGTTGGGCAGCCGAGAGATCATGATCATCAACCACACCGACTGCGGGATGCTCAGATTCACCGACAGCGAGATGGAGGATCGGCTCCGCAAGGAGACGGGCCAGACGCCGATTGCGCCGGCAAGGTTCTACAGCTTCACCGACGTCGAAGAGAACACCAAGGAGCAGATTCAGAAAGCAAGGTCACATCCATGGATCTCACCGGACGTTCCAGTCAGGGGCTTCGTCTACGACGTCAGCACCGGGCGACTGAGCGAAGTGTTCCCGGACGGAGAGACCGCCACTGCACCTATCAATCAGGGGAGGGCCCTATGAGCACCACCGTCCAGACCGGTATCGACGTCCGTCCCTTCCACGTCGAGTTTCCCGACGTAGAGCTGGCGGACCTGCGTCGCCGGATCGACGCGACACGTTGGCCCTCGCAGCGAGCTGGCTGCCGATCGGTCGCAGGGGGTGCAGCTGAAGACGCTGCAGGAGCTCGCGCGCTACTGGACGACCGAGTACGACTGGCGGCGGGCCGAGTCGAAGCTCAACGCGTTGCCGCAGTTCACGACCGAGATCGACGGCGTCGAGATCCAGTTCATCCACGTCAGGTCGGCGGACGGAGAACGCGCTGCCGCTGATCATGACCCACGGCTGGCCCGGCTCGATCGTGGAGCTGATCGACTCCGTCGGCCCCCTCACCGACCCGACCGCTCACGGCGGCAGTGCCGAGGATGCCTTCCATCTCGTTCTGCCCTCGCTTCCCGGATACGGCCTCTCTGCCGAGCCGGGCGAGATCGGCTGGGACCTGGGCCGGACCGCCCGCGCCTGGGCCGAGCTGATGCGACGCCTCGGCTACACCCGCTACGTCGCCCAGGGAGGCGACGTCGGCGCCGGCGTCACGGACGCCATGGGCCGCCAGGCACCCGAGGGGCTGATCGGCATCCACACGAACCTGCTCGTCCCGGCGCTCGGCGGCCCCATGCCGACCGATACCGACGAGGAACAAGCCGCGGCCGCACAGATCGCGACCTTCAACCGGTCCGGGAAACGGCTACTTCGTCGAGATGGCCACGCGCCCTCAGACGATCGGCTACGCGCTGCTCGACTCACCGGTCGCGCTGGCCGCCTGGATGGTCGACCACGACACCGACGCGTACTACAAGATCTCCCAGGCGTTCGTCGACGGTCAGCCCTCGGGCAACCTCACACGCGACCACATCCTCGACAACATCACCCTCTACTGGCTGACCGGCACCGGAGCCTCGGCAGCCCGGTCGTACTGGGAGGCGTACGGGCCCGACGCCCCGGCCGCGAAGGCAGAGCCTCTGCCGCCGCCGACGATCCCGTTCGCGTTCACGACCTTCCCCGGCGAGATCTGGCGAACGCCGCGCAGCTGGGTCGAGGCGAGCTACCCCAACGTCATCTACTTCAACGAGGTCGACAGGGGCGGCCACTTCGCGGCCTGGGAAGAGCCGGAGCTGTTCTCCTCCGAGCTCCGCGCCGCGTTCAGGACGCTGCGCTGATCGGCGATGACCGCGAGCTGCGTGCCTCCCCGCCGCGCTCACCGGGCGCGGCTTCTTCGGCGACCTCGGGAAGTCAGAGCGAGCGCGCTCATCCACCGGACACGAGCGGACGCGAAAGCCTCGCTCGCGCACGACGCGGGGTTCCGGACGTGATCGCGCGTGTGAAGAACGCTGGGCAGGAACGCGTCCAGCGAGGACGCTCAGCCGAGCAGCATGCCCTCGGTTGCCGCCGAGGGCTCCGGATCGGGTAGCCGCGTCATCCGGAAGCCGAGCAATAGGCCGAGCACGGCGGCGAAGAAAGGCACGAGCAGCGCGATTTGGAGGGCGCGGGGCCTCGCCTTCGTGTTGATGTGGATGATTTCGGCCTTGACGTCGGCGGGCTGGCCGACGAGCAGCTCTTCGAGATGGGTGTTCGTCATTACCTCGGCGTTTTTCTCGAGGCCTTTCGAAACCTGTTGTTGCTCGGCGGGCGTGAGTACCTTGCTCTGGTCGGCGTAGTGCGTGAAGAGGAGCGATAGCGAGGCGAGCATGATCGCCCCGGCGAAGGCGAGTCCGAACGAGAGCCCGAAAGAGCCTCCTGCCGAGTTCACGCCTGCCGCTTCGCTGACCCGCTCTTCTTCGATCGGCGAGAGTGTGTAGTTGTTGAGCTGTGAGACGAGCAGGCCGAGACCGGACCCGGTGATCAAGAGCGGAACGACCAACGCCCAGCCCGAGTGGACGCGTGGCACGAACGGGATCAGAATCGCCAGGCCGAGCGCGAGCAATAGGAATCCCGCTCGGATGATCTTGCTCGGGCTGCGCTTACCGGCTTTTTTCCCGGCGAGGAGAGCGACGAAGAACATGCTCAACGAGAGCGGAGCGAGCGAGAGCCCGGACTCCAAAGCGTTGTACTCGAGCACCATCTGCAGGTAGATCGGAAGCGCGATCATCATTCCGCCGAGGGCGATCTGCTGGAGCGTTTGCGAAGAGATGCCGAGACGGAAGTACTTCGAGCGGAAGAGCCCCGCATCGATCAGCGCGGGCTTGGCCTCGCGCTTACGTCGCACCAGCCACCACGCGAGCGAGCCGAGACTGACCGCACCGGCCGCGAGCAACACTCCGACCGCCGCGCCCCCTTCCTGCCAGACGAGAATCCCTGAGGACGATCCCGCCCATGCCGACCGCCGACAGGATCGCGCCGACGATGTCGATCCGCCGGTCGCCTGTGTAAGGGACATCGCGCACCCGTCGGCTCCCGATGAGCACGATCGCGATGATTACGACCTCTCCCGCGAAGGCGACCCGCCAGGAGAGGTACGTCGTGATGAAACCACCGACTAGCGGGCCGACCGCTGCCGCGATCGCGGCTGCCGCTCCGACGAGCGCGTAGGCCTTCCGCTGCATCGCGCCCTGAAAGTTGCCGTGGATCAGCGACTGCATTGCCGGGAGGAGCAGCGACGCGCCGAGGCCGCCGACGACGGCCCAGAAGATCACAATCGGCAGCAGGCTCTGTGACACCGTCATCGAAACAGCGCCCGCCGCGTAGCCGAGCAGCCCAATGACGTACGCGCGTTTACGACCGATCAGGTCGCCGATCTTGCTTCCGACCAGGATGAACGCCGCCGAGACGAGCGCCTCGAGCGCGATTGCCGACTGCACCCCGCTCGCCGTCGTGTCGAGATCGTGTACGACCGCCGAGATCGACACGTTCATTAGCGACGTATCAACCACCAAGACGAACATCGCCATCGCGAGCAGGATCGCGAGGCGCTGGTCGCCACTCGATTCCTGCGGCGGAGTGGCGGTAGCCTCGCTAGGCACTGCTTCACGCTATCTCAGTGGAGGCAGACGATGCCCTGCCGGCGGTGTACTCGCGCGCACCTTGAACCTGGGCGGCATGTGATTGCACACGGCGGATCACAGGCACCTCCGGCTCGTTATGAGAGCCCCGAAGCAGACGTCTCAGATCGCGGGTATGTGGAGCGTGAGCGCGGCGAGGGTCCCGACGAGTGTGAGTGGTGCGAGAAGCGCGCCGAGTTTGGTGTAGGTCGCGATCGAGGTGTTGGCGTTGACGGTGCGCGCGGCTTGGAGCCAGAGGAGGGCTGAAAGCGAGCCGGTGATGGCGAGGTTGGGGCCGAGGTCGAGCCCGAGCAGGAGCGCCCGCGGGTGCGGCGGCGACTGCGCCGAGAAGAGCACTGCCGCGGGCAGGTTGTTGACGAGTAGCGAGCCGACGGCCGCGATCGCCGCAGTCGCGGGGCGTCCGCTCGCGGCGAGCAGCTGCGCGGGCCCGGTCCAGATGCGCGCGATCGTGCCGAGCCCGATCGTGATCGCGAACAGGAGGGTGAGCGCGCGCAGGTCGAGTCGAGGGCGGAGGCGCCGCAGCGCGGTCGCTGCGAGTCCGAGTGCGAGAACGGGCAGCGCGGCGTTCGGGAGGACGAGCATGAGCGCGGCCGCCATGAGAGTGGCGGCGGTGCCGAGGCCGAGTCGGAGTGGGGGTGGTGTGCGCTCGTCGTGGGCGCCGTCTTCGAGCCGGTAGGCGAGTGTCAGGAAGGCGGCGGTCAGCGTGCAGGCGATGAGCCAGGCGGGAAGCATCCGTATGGCGAAGGCTGCACCGTTGTTCGGGTCGTGTCTGAGCACGAGCAGGTTGGTCAGGTTGGAGCCGGGCAGCAAGAGCGAGGCCGAGTTGGCCATGAAGACCGAGCCGTAGAGGAACGGTCGCTCGTCAAGCTGGCGTCTACGAGCGGCGTGCACCAGCACGGGCGTCAGGAACACGACCGAGGTGTCCAGGTTGAGGACCGCGGTCACGATGGCGACGAGGGCAAGCAGCGCCACAAGAAACGCGCGAGGCCGAAGCGGCGTACGCGCAAGCCGTATCCCGATCGCCTCGAACAACCCGTCGGCGGCGGCGACGGCACCGATCAGGCAGAAGCCCGGCGACGAGCACGAAGGGCGGCCATGCCTGCCCGGCTGCGGCTACGATTCTGTCGAAAAGCATCCTTAACAGTAAATCAAACTTAACTAATGCCACGCCCACGAGATCGAGACAGGCGCCGCCAAGCGGCCGAGGCGCTCGTCCGCACGGCGCCGCTGGTCAGCCGCTGGATCGAGCGGCTCCTGGCGGGGCACGAGCCGCCGCTGACCGTCGCCCAATATCTCGCCCTACAGGCGGTCGACGAGGGCGACGTCGTCGGCGCCGAGCTCGCCCGCCGCACCGCCGTCTCGCCGGCCGCCGTCTCGCAGCTCCTCGCGGCGCTCGAGAAGGCCGGCCTCCTCGAGCGCCAGCGCCACGCCGACGACCGCCGGCGCCAGCCGCTGGGCTTGACCGGGCGGGGGGAACAGACGCTGCGCTCGGCTCAAATCATGCTCCGGGAACAACTCGCAGGGCTGCTGACAAACCTGTCCCCGCCGGAGGCGGACGCGCTTGCCCGCCTGCTCGAACGGCTCGAAGCCTCCCTCGGCGGCACCGCACCACCGCCGCGACCGCACCGGCCGCCACCGCCCCCGCAGATGCGGCCGCCAAAACCAGCACAACACCGATGACCATCCCAGCTCATCACCGCTGAACATCGGCGCAGCACGTGCGAACAATTTGGCCGGTGCCGGTATTGCACGCCTGGCACGAATACGCGGGCTGTGTAGCGCCGCGCTCATGAGCTGCCGCTGAAAGGCCTGGGACGCATCCTCTGGACGTTCGTGTCGGAATCGTGTCAGTGCCGAGAAGGGCTCTCCGGCGAAAGGCGTCGCTTCGACGCCGCCGGTGCGTCTCGCATGCAGCCCGCGAGCCTGAGGAGCTTCGGTCGCCCGGAACTCCCGATTTGACGCCGTTAGTGATTGCCGTACCGAGCTGCCTGAGAGCCGCGCTCGGCATGAAGCTTGCTCTTCTCCGGCGTCGTCCGCGTCGTGCGGGAAACCCCGCACTCCTGCCTCCGCTCGAGAGCTTCGTTGCTGGCGACGAAGGCCGATGGACAGCAGCGTCCGTAGGAGAGATGTGCCCGAACGGGTGATGTCGTCGTCGTTGGCAATGGCTAGCGTTCCCCTTCCGTGCGCCGCTTCATTGTGTCGGTGGCGCTTGCAAGCGTCACGTGTCTGGGGTTCGGTTCCGCTCTTGTGTTGGCGGGATCGAATGGCAATGGGACGCCGGCGACGGGCGCGATCACGATCTGCCACACCGGTGAGGGCACCTTCATGCAAAAGTGGGAGGTGATTTCGCCGGATGCGAGCGGCATCGTCGGGCCGAGCGGCCACGAAAACCATCCCAACGACATCATCCCGCCCTTCTATTACTTCGAGAACGGGGCAACGACGCAGTCGTTTTACCCGGGCTTGAACATGGACACCTTGTACAGCGGCTTCACGGGCGCGGAGGTGCTCGCTAACGGCTGCGCGATTCCGACCGGCGGCGGGATCACGTCGACGTCGGTGAGAACGACTACCGTCACCATGCCGACGACGATCACGGAGACCGAGTCGGGAACGACGGTCATGCTGCCCGGGACCACGGTCACCCAGCCGGTGACGATCACGATCAGTCTTCCTGCGATCACGGTGACGACACCCGGGACGACGACGGTCGTGACCGTACCCCCGGGGCAGACGACGACGGTGACGCTCCCTGAGCAGACGGTCACCCTCCCGACCGTTACCCAGACCGCTCCAGGCGAGACGGTCGACCGTCAGCCGGTGACGGTGACCCAGCCCGGCACGACCCAGACGATCACCGCCGGGACGACGACGACTATCGTCACCATTACCGCGCCGAACAAGACCGTCGAAGGCGGCGTCCTAGGGGCGAAACACGCCATCGTCACGGTCACGACGCCATCCCACGTCGTTCACCTCCCCGGCCACGTCGTCACCGAGGTCGTGAAGGCGCACGCTCTCGCGAAGAAGATCTTCGTCACCCTGATCAGAGCCTGCCAAGGGGTTGGGCCAGGAAAGGGCTAGAGCAAACGGTGCGGCTCCAGCGTCGCTGATCGTCATCTGTCCCGTCGCGACAAGCGGGCGCGAGCGGCGAACCGCGGCCATGGCGCGAGCCCGGCACCGCCCATCCTCCCGATTCGCTCGACTCCGGCTTGCCCGGATCGCGCGCGTCGATCGTCTCGTCGTGGCCGCGACTGGAAAACCCGACCGCTAACCTCGCGGGATGCCGTTCGTTCCGTCCGTCAGGCACTTGCTGCGGGCGAAGGATCTGGCCGATCGGCGCTACGCGGAGCCGCTGGGCGTCGACGATCTCGCGTACGCTGCGGGCCTCTCTCGTGCTCACTTCAGCCGTGAGTTCCGACGCGCCTTCGGTGAGTCGCCGCACGCATATCTTCTCACTCGCCGGCTCGAGCGGGCGGCGGCCCTGCTGCGGACGACCGATCGATCTGTGGCTGACATCTGCTTCGCTGTTGGTTTGGCGAGCGTCGGCTCGTTCACGAGCAGCTTTACGCGGGCCTTCGGTCTCTCCCCGAGAGGTATCGGGCTGCGTTTCCGCCCGCCCGCGCGTATGCAGTCGTCCCGGGCTGTGTCTGGCGCGCATACGGCCGTCCTCAACACAGCACATCCGGAGAAGACAGCGGTCCGACTGCCGCCTAGGGTGGCGGCACAACGAGTCAGGAGGAACCGTGATCAGAATCGCTACCGCTCAAATCTGGGTGCACGACCAGGACGAGGCCCTCGCCTTCTACACCGAGAAGCTCGGCTTCGAAGTCCGTGCGGACGTGACCCTGCCCGAGATGGGCAACTTCCGCTGGCTCACCGTCGGGCCGGTCGGCCAGGAAGATATCGCTGTCGTGCTGATGGCGGTCCCCGGTCTCCCCGTTATGGACGTCGAGACCGCCGAGCAGGTACGAACGCTGATGGGCAAGGGGTTCGCCGGTACGGTCTTTCTCACGACCGACGACTGTCGTGCCTCGTACGACGAGTTGAAGGGGCGCGGTGTCGAGTTCACCGAGGAGCCTGAGGAGCGACCGTATGGGATCGACGCGGGTTTCCGTGACCCCTCCGGAAACCGCTTCCGTCTCACTCAGGTCCATGACCTCGTCTCCGCCTAACCGCGGATTCGAGGACTCGACCGGCGACGCCGCAGAGCACCACTTGGCGCCGAGGCGGGCAGGTGACGAAAAGCGCCGGACCCCAGGCGGTCGTACTTGGGTCGCTCTGAGACCACCCCGTGTCGCCGGACGACGCTCGCCCGGCGTTAGCATCACTCTCGCGTACATCCCCGCGCATTTCGCAGTTGGCGAGGAGATGGCGGCGCGTTTCCTGCACGAGATCGAGACCGCCGACCTCGTCACGGTGACCGAGCAGGGCATCGTCGCCACGTTCCTGCCGCTCGTCTTCGCGCCGGAGCGCGGGCACGCCGGGGCGCTGATCGGGCACGTCGCTCGCAAGAACGATCAATGGAAGCTTGCTCCGATCGGACAGGCGCTCGTCATCGCGCACGGGAACGAGGCCTACGTCAGCCCGAGCTGGTATCCGAGCAAACGAGAGCACGGCCGCGTCGTCCCGACATGGAACTACACCACCGCACATGTCTACGGCGACCTTCTGGTTCACGACGATCCCTCCTGGGTCGACGACGTGGTCAGGCGCCTTACCGAGAGGCAGGAGGCGAGCCGCTCCCACCCCTGGAACGTCGACGACGCACCGACGGCCTTCCACGACGGCCAGCTTCGAGGCATCGTCGGCGTCGAAGTTGTGATCGGGCGCGTCGAGGCCAAGTTCAAGATGAGCCAGAACCAGAGCGACGCCAATGTCGACGGAGTTGTCGCCGGCCTCCAGGCAGACGGTCGTGAAGACGTCGCGACCCTGGTCGAGTCGCTGCGCCGCTAGAGCCCGCTCGCCGATCGGCGCGCCGGAAGGACCGGGCTATCAGGGAGTGCGCGCCTCGAAGCTGGCACCATGAGCTGTGACGCCGAGCTTTACGACGACCTCTCTGGAGGCGAAACCTTTGCGACGACCTCTCTGGGGCGAAACCACAGCTCGTCGCAGCCACATACGTACTCACGCTGAGCGAGCCAAATCGACCACAGGTGGCTGCAGGTGGCGAACGTTCGGCCCCTTTCGACAAGCGGCACTAACCAGGGCCCGACGCGTTGGCGAGCGTTCGGGCTGATCATCGAGCCCGCAACAGCGGCCTCTGCGGCCTAACGGAGCAGCGTTCAAGACGCTCTGCCGCGGGCTGCACCTGACGCTGACAGCCTCGCAGCGGGACGCGATGCCGCGCGGCGGGACCGCCGTGGGCTCAATCGCCAGTGATCAAGACTCGAGGATCCGGGCGCCCACCGGCAGGCGCGCAGATTTACTGTGGATTGTCGACGGCTACGCTCCATCAAACGGCACTTCGATCGTCTCCGTTCAGTATCAAACCCGACGGTGAGACCGCGCGTCCTACAAACGAGAAATGGAGCATCACATGGAAGGCAAGGACAACGAGCTGGACACCAACGAGACCATCAGAGAGCCGACGCCGGAAGCGGAGCCGGTCGAGGAGCACGTCGAACCGACCGTCGCACTGCGCGATTTCAGCGAGTGGCACGGAAAGGACTTGATCGACAGCGACGGCGAGAGAATCGGGAAGCTCGAGGACGTCTACTTCGATGTTGAAACCGACCAACCTCAGTTCGCCACAGTCAAGGAAGGCTTGTTCGGGCGTCACCTGACGTTTGTTCCGCTGACCGAAATGGTCCTCGGACCCAACGACTTGCAGGTCTCCGTATCGAAGAGCCTCGTCAAGAACGCGCCCAACATCGAACTCCAAGGGGAAGCACTCAGCCAAGAGGACGAATCAACCCTCTATCACTACTACCAGCTCAACTACACGCCATCCGACACACCGAGCGGTCGTCGCCTCGCGCGACGTTAACGCGGCTCCGGGCCGGCGAGCCAGTCCGAACGCGACGCATCGAGATCGGCCAGCCCAGCACCTTGTCCGAACGCTTCGAGCGATCGGCCGTGATGGGCTTCGGACACGGCCTCGCCACAGGCGCGTACCCGAACTCGTGTCCGCATGATGAGCCGGGTCGATACTCGGATTTGCGCTGGACAGGGCGTCCGACAACGATCGATCGGGCCAATGGGCCTGTGCAGTGCCTGAACCGGATGCACAAGAGGTTTCCGTCCGTGCTCCAGCTTCTTTGCCCGCAACTGGCCCGCTTTGGCGGCTAACCACAGCCCGAGCCCGGTACCGTCCATCGCAAAATCCCGTCGAGTGTCATGGCTCGCGACTTCGACCAGCAGGACTGATTCGGCACCTGTTTTCCCGGGGATGGTTGCGGCTCCATCCGCCTCTCGGAGCAGGATGCTTACATGGCGATTACGAGCAAGCGGGCCGAGGAGATCGAGGGGAGGCTCAGCGAGCTTGGTATCAGTCCGGCCGACTTTCACGATTGGGTGATGCGGCGCGTCTATCAGGCTGATGAGAAGGGCCGCCGCATCACACGTGTCCGGCTGGTCAGAGGGAGTCACGGAGTCGGTTACGTCTACGACACCGAAGGCACCGACGAACTCCCACCGGGCCACGAGCAGCCACCGCGGCCGCAAGAAGCCACCAAGCGCTAGCCGTGCGAGCGGCTGACGGCAGCGTCTGATTCGACGGTCGTGGTTCGACCGAGATAGTTCTTCCCGCAATCCGATGACGACGAGAGGACAACAGATGGCCGGCAAGATGGAGATTCGCGCGAGCGGCGAGAGGTATCGCTTCGTGGTGCTGAACAGGAACGGCGAGAAGCTGTTGCAGAGCGGTCCCTTTGCTGACAAGGCGAGCGCGAAGCGGGCGGCGTCTTCGTTGGCAAAAGCCGTGAGTGGCGCGGAGATCATCGACGCGACCAAGCCCGCTGCTCCGGCGAAGAGCAGTTCACGCCGCTCCGCCGTGAAGCGCTGACGGAGGGCGTCTTGTAACTTGCGGCCGGACGGAGCGGCTAGCCCGAACAGGTCGTCGGTCGAAGGGGCCGCCCGAGGTGTCCTGGCGCTCGCGGCTGAGATGGGTCGCGGGCTCGGGAACCTTGGCCGGATCCCTCTCCCGGGCCCGCAAGAGACCTGACGGCACATCGGGACGAACTCGGGCCTTCGACCGGGCCGCGCGGCCGCAGGCGTAAGCTCGTGCCGCATGGCCGGTCCGCGGCGTTCGAAATCAGTCACAACTCGTATCTGTGGGAAACGCGCGTGGCCGCCGCGGTGGCGGTGCTGCTGCTCATTGCGGGGATCGTCTCCGACGCAGTTGCGCAGCGTTTTTGGGACCGAAACGGTCTGCTCGCAGGGCTTGCCTTGAGCGTCCTCGTCGTGGTGATCACGGTCGCGCTCGTCAACGAAGCCGTCGAGCGCCGGCGGCGTCAGCGCTGGAGCGTGCTGGCCCAGTACGTCATGTTGCAGCTCGTACGTGACGCGCGCGGGATCTGGACCGGGCTGCTCGAGCTGGCGGGGCTCATGCCTCCCGACAACTTCGAGCGCTGCGTCGATCGACGCCGGGGCGCAGACGGTCCGCGACACCGAGCGGCTGACCGCTGCCGCCCGGAAGGTTGTCGGCGAGCCGGATCGCCGCAGACGCCTCCACGAGTCAGTGACCCAAATCGTGATTCACAACGACGAGGTCCTCGGACGCTGGGCCGGGGTGATGCTCAGCACCGATCTCTACGCCGAGGTAATCGACCGACACGTCGAGCTCGCGAGCGACCTGGCTTGGCTCGGGAGCCTCCTCGACAACATCGACCCGTCAGACGACGATCCCCGACAGCGAGTCAGCCGGAGCCATCCGGCGGTCCAGATCGAAGGAGCGATCGACGACGAACAGCTTGCCGAGCGGCTCGTGGCGATCGCCCAACTTGCCGAGGACCTCGACCGCGGCACGCTCGAGCTCGCGTTGCGACTCGTTCCCGTCGAGTGGTGGGCGGCCCGTCTCGGCACAACCGCCCCGGTTCTCAAGATCGATCCAGGTACCTGACCGGCCGAGTGGGCGCGGCGTTTGGTCGAGCCGGAGCGGACGTCACCGGCGGCGAGCACACCCGGGATGTCGGTCTCGAGCAGGTTGTTCGGTGTTCGTTCGCTGCAGCGCGAGTGAGGATGAAGCCGTTGCTGGTCGCGACCGATGGCGTTGTCGGACACGTTCATTCCTCCCTGACCGCGGTGGCGCCGACGCCGACACACCGTGTCGACCGGGGTCAGGTCCCCGGCGGCGACGGCCGCGTCTCGCTCCAGTCGAGGAGGAGCTTCCGCTCGGCGAAATACCAACTACCGTCGATCTTGGCGAAGGTGTCGAGGTACCGGAGCGACGCGATCATGATCCTGCGTTCGCCGGCTTCGGAGAAAAGGTGGTGGGCGATCGTGTAGGTCTCGCCTGTGGCGCGGTCGCCCTCGATCGAGACGGTGCTCTGCCCGTTGAAGTGCGTCGTCGCCTCGTAGCGGTTCAGATCGGCGAACACCGGCGTGAGCGCCTCTCGTCCGTCGAGCACGTAGGTTGGCTCGCTGCCCTCGCCGTCCATGTAGACCTCGAAGCGGGTGTCGGCGGTGAAGAGGGCCTTCTGACCCTCGGCGTCGCGCCGATCGGCGCAGTGCGCATAGGCGTCGATCAGCTCGCGTAAGGCGAGCCGGTCTCCGGCCTGCGCCGGCGTCAGCTCTCTGTCGACGGCCAACGGGCGAAGCTCCCTCAGAGTCGGATCAGGTTGAGGCCGGCGAGCGGGTGGTGGATCTGCTGCATCGCGCCGCCAGTCGCCAGCTCGCCGACGTCGATCGGGGCGAACCCCGCCTCCTCGAACAGCGCGGCGACGCTCGCTTTCGAGTCGGCGTCGTCCCCGGATATGAAGATCACGCGTCGGCCGCCTGCCTCGTGCGGGTCCGAGCCGAGCACTTCGGCGCCCAGCGTATTGGCGGCCTTCACGAGGCGCGCCCCCGCGACGAGATCGGCGACGAGCTCGCTCGACGTTCTCCCGTTCAGGTCGTCGGCAACCCAGTCGTTGGTCGCGTCGATCACCACCTGCCCATCCCAGTCGATGCCCTGAACGGCCTCCTGGACGCGGCCCCACGGCACTGCGATGACGACGATGCCGGCCGCCGATGCCTGCGCCGCCGTTCCGGCCGACACGCCGACGCCGAGCTCTGAGACGACCGCCGCCAGCGATTCCGGGCCGCGGCTGTTGGCGATCACGACGCGCCGGCCGGCGCGCAGCGCGGTCCGCGCCATCGCCTGCCCGAGCCGCCCGGCGCCGATGATTCCCACCGAGTCGGTCACGGTTGCCCGGTCGTATTCGGACGCGAACAGGTAGCTCACCGCGAGGCTCCGATACGGCCGCCAGCGATCCGACACCTGAGCCACTTCGTCTTCGGTCGGAACGTGGTCGAAGCCGTACGCTCGTTGGATCGCCCGCCGGAGCGCGAGGTCGCCCGAGAGAAAGACGTCGGGCCGGTTGAGGGCCACGAGCAGGAACCCGCGCGCGGTCCACAGCCCGATTCCGGACACCTCGGTCAGGCTTGCCTCGACCTCCTCGTCGGTCATGCGCGCCGAGCGCCTCGTCGCTCAGGCGTCCGTCGACGAACCTCTCCGCGAGCGCACGCAACGTCTCGCCCTTGCGGGCCGAGAAGCCGCTGTCGCGGAGCACCTGCGGATCAGCCGCGAGCAGCTCGGCCGGCGTTGGGAGCTGGCCCCCGAATCGCTCCTGTAGGTGCGAGATGATCGCCCGCGTCGACCGGACCGAGAGCTGTTGGCCCGCGACCTGGAAGATGAGCGTCCCGAAGGCATCGAGCGGAGGAAGCTCGTCCATCCAGGCTCGAGGACGGAAGTCCGGCCGCGCGTCGATCAGCCGCGCGAGAATCGGGTCGGCGTTCCGAAGAAACTCGCGCGCCTGAGGATCGGCGACGGCGCGCAGCCGTCATGCCTTCTAGCAGCCTTTCGGTGAGCACGATCTCGATGACATCCGCCACCGTATCCTCGCGCGCCCAGTCGCGCTGGAGCTCGACGGCGAGGGCGATCCAGGTGATCGGCTGCGCGCCCGCCTGGACGACGCGCTCGAGGCCGGCGCGATGGGCCTCCTCGCTCGTGCCACCGATCGCGTCGACGACGGGATAGACGTCGTAACCCTCCCTCAGCGCGTCGAGGGCGGGGAACGCCAAGCAGATCTCGGTCCACAGAGCACAGACGATCAGCTTGCGTCGGCCGGTGGCCCGCACCGCGGCGAGGAAGTCCGCGTCCTCCCACGCATTGGTGGTCGTCCGGTCGACTGGAGGATCGTCCGTCGAGCAGTTCGGCGAGCTCCGGCACGGTCGGCTGTCCGCGTCCCGTTGCGACGTTGATCGTCGAATGGACGATCGGCAGGTCGAATGCCTTCGCGGTCTTCACGGTCGAGATGATGTTCTTGCAGGAGGAGGTCGCGATCCATCGACTGGACTCCGGCGAACTGCGAGGGCTGGTAGTCGATCAGCACCATGGCCGCGTTCTGCGGCGTCAGTAGGTGGTCGCCGATCGGGTCGCGTGGGTTCGCTAAAGACATGTGTCCTCCTTGGTCCTCGTGCCGGTCATCAGGGATGCACCCACGAGCCGTAGCCGAGGTCGAGCCGGATCGACTCCATCACCCAGAACGTCGTGCTCTCCGTGAACACGTCGGCGGCGGCGATCACTCCGGTGTACTTCTCGATCACGGGTGCGGCGGCGGTGGCGGTGACTTCGTCCAGGTAGCCCTTCAGCGCCGCCCAGGTGTTCTCGCCGTACTTCTCGAAGTAGCTGCGTGGGGTCGATGGTGTCGATCGCCTTCCTCGAGCTGTCTGCGATGTCGGCCATGTACTGCTGGTGCAGCCTCACGTCGTCGCGGGTGCCGAGCCGGCCGTTGTGCCCGCCGATGAAGTGCCTCCACGGGTAGGCGAGCGCGTTCGCGGGCGCTTCGATGTAGCCGGGGATGTCCTCGGTCAGGTTCGAGATGTAGATCGGCGCCCAGCCCGGGTTGACGACGTCGATCAGCATCAGCGTGTCGTGGTCGGGGAGGTGGATGAGGATGTTGTCGGGCGAGTGGTTGGGGCCGTGCCAGGCCAGGTCGATCCGCTCTCCGCCGATCTCCAGGGTACGGCGGTCCTGGAACGTCTCCTCGTTCGGTGGCCTGGCCGGATCGTCGTCGCGAAGCAGGAGCCGCCGCGTCTCCTCGTGTCCGATCCGCGAGACGTCCTTGCCGAACAGGGACGAGGCGCCGGCGTGGTCGGCATGGTGGTGGGAGTAGATGAGGTGGGTGACCCTGTTGCTCAGGCCGTTTGCAGAAGCGATCTCGTCGACCGCCCGCTGGA
Organism: uncultured Actinomycetota bacterium; assembly: GCA_963765345.1. Taxonomy (GTDB): domain Bacteria; phylum Actinomycetota; class Thermoleophilia; order Gaiellales; family Gaiellaceae; genus PALSA-600. Next base: position 148,785 of record CAVXWI010000019.1, on the reverse strand, counting down.
TGTTGTTGCCGATCGTCGGCGGGGCGTCGAGCAGCACGACACCGTCCGGCGTCGTCAGGAACGCCGACTGGTAGGTGCCGTCGGTGACCCAGTAGAGGTTCCGCTCGACGCGGCCGACGTAGTAGCCCTGCTCGTTCAGCGCGGGGCCGAGCGCCGATCGCGGGACCGGCGCGTAATCGGGGAGGTTCCGTGTGGCGGCTTCGTTCACGTGCTGATCGTGGTGGCCACGGCCGGCCGCGCTGCAGCGGCGCGCTTCTCCGCCTCCGCAACGCCCACCTCGCCGGTGTGCTTCGGGACCTCGGTGAAGTACCAGTAGATGACGTCGAGGGCCGGCTGGGCGAGCGGCCCGGCCCAGTCGCGGAAGAGCTCGGTGGTGACCGCGAGTGCCGTCGTCGGAACTGCCCCGGCGTGCGCGAGTCTCTCGATGCCTGTGTGGTGCGCGATTTGCGATCGCCCACCGACGGCGTCGGTGACGTACAACACCTCATACCCGGTCTTGAGCGCCTCGACGGTTGCGAACGTCAGGCAGATCTCGGTGTGGAGCCCGCCGATGATCAATCGCTTGCGGCCGGTTGCCTCCACCGCCGCGCGGAAGGCCTGGTCCTCGAACGCGTTCATCGACGACCGGTCGATCGGCTCGATGCCGTCGAGCTCGGAGAGGATCGAGGGCAACGTCGGCCCGTTGAAGCCGTATCCGACACCGACTGTCGAGAGCACGATCGGCATCTCGAACGCCTTCGCGGTCTTCGCCAACAGCCGCACGTGTAGCTCGACCAGGTCGGCGCTCGGCTCCGACCGAATGACCTCGAACATCTCGTGCTGGTAGTCGATCAGCACCAAGGCGCAATCGTCGGCGGTCCAGACACCAGCTCGCTCGTCATCGTCTGCCTCCTTTGTCTCCACGGGGGTTTCGCATGAGAGCGTCATCGTGGCCGCCGCACGGTCCGATCGAATCCCGGAAACCCGTAGTCCGTATCCCGGTGTCATGCTGACGGGATGGTCACGAGGGCACCTGGCGCGAAGCTGCGCGGCCGTCAGCGTGAGCGCGACGTGATCGACCGCGTGCTTGAGGGTGCGCGAGACGGCGAAGGCGCCGTGTTGGCGGTGTACGGCGAGCCGGGAGTCGGCAAGACCGCGCTGCTCGAATACGCGGTCGAGGCGGCGCCGGACTTCCGAGTCGCCCGCGCGGTCGGGGTGGAAGGGGAGATGGAGCTTGCCTTCGCGGCGCTCCAGCAGCTGTGCTCGCCGAGCCTCGACCTGATCGAGCACCTACCGGCACCCCAGCGAGAAGCGGTGGAAGTCGCGCTGGGCCTGAGCGCCGGGCGGCCTCCGAACCCGTTTCTCGTCGGGCTCGCGGTCCTCAATCTGCTGTCGGAGGCCGCAGAAGAGCGGCCGCTCCTCTGCGTTGTCGATGACGCACAGTGGCTCGACCTCGCCTCTGCACGCGTGCTCGCGTTCGTGGCGCGCCGGCTCCTGGCGGAGAAGATCGCGCTCGTGTTCGCCGCACGCGAGCTCGGCGACGCGTTCGCCGGTTTGCCGGAGCTCCGCGTCGAGCCCCTGGGGCGGCGAGACGCACGGGCACTTCTTGGAGTCGGTCCTGCCGGCCCGCCTGGATGAGCACGTGCTCGATCGGATCGTCGCCGAGACACGCGGGAACCCGCTCGCGCTGTTGGAGTTGCCGCGCGGCCTGACACCGACACAGCTCGCAGGCGGGTTCGGTCTGCCGGCGGCGGTGCCGTTGTCCGCGAGCATCGAGGAGAGCTTCAGGCGGAGGCTGGCCAATCTTCCAGGCGACGCGCGACGCCTGTTGCTCCTCGCGGCAGCCGATCCGGCCGGCGACACGGCGCTCGTTTGGCGGGCGGCCCAGCAGCTCGGAATTCCCGCAGCGGTCGCGGAAACGGTCGAAGCAGAAGGGCTGTTGGAGCTGAGTCCCCGGGTGGTTTTCCGTCATCCACTGGTTCGCTCGGCTGTCTATCGCGCAGTCGGGCTGAAGGAGCGCCGCGCTGTTCACCGCGTCTTGGCCGAAGCCACCGACCCGCTGATCGACCCTGATCGCCGTGCGTGGCATCGGGCGCAGGCGGCGTCCATGCCCGACGACGACGTCGCCGCCGAGCTCGAGCGTTCGGCTGGACGGGCGCAGGCGCGCGGCGGACTGGCGGCTGTCGCCGCCTTCCTCGAGCGCGCCGCCGCGCTCACACCGGAGCCCACGCGCCGCGCGCAGCGTCTGCTGGCGGCCGCCGCGGCGAAGCGCGATGCCGGCGATCTGGAGGCTGCGCTCGGGCTGTTGGAAGGCCTCGAGGTCGGTGTGCTCGACGAGCTCGGAGGCGCCCGAGTCGACCTCTTGCGCGCCCAGATCGCCTTGGAGCAGCGGCGCAGCGGCGACGCCGGCCGCCTGTTTCTGAGCGCTGCGAGCCGTCTCGAGCCACTCGACCCCGAGCTCGCCCGCGAGGCGTACCTCGAGGCGCTCGGGGGCGCCATGGCCAGCGACGTTGACGTCGTCGGCGGCCCAGCGGCGGTCGCGGCCGCCGCGCGGGCGGCGCCACCTGGCGCCGTTCCGCCACGGACGGTCGACGTGCTGCTCGACGCCTTCGCCATCCGCCTGACCGAGGGCTACGCGGCCGCGGCGCCGACATTCGCTCGGGCTCTCGACCTTCTGCTCGCGACGGACTTCTCCGGCGAGGATGTCGGCCGATCGCTCTCGCTCTCCAGCGAGAGAAACAGCAACATCGTTGCACTCGAGATGTGGGACGACGAGGCCTTGCATCTCCTCGCCGCCCGCCAGGTGCAGGTCGCTCGCGAGACGGGCGCGCTCGCGCACCTGCAGTTTGCGCTGAGCTTCCTGGCGAGGAGCCACATGCTCGCCGGCGAGTTGACCGCTGCGACGCTGATGATCGACGAAGCACGCCTGATCGCCGAGGCGACTGGAACGCCAGCGCTCGTGAACGCCCCGATGATTCTCGCCGCCTGGCGCGGCGACGAGGCGCAAGCGTCTGCATTGATCGAAGCGACCGCCGTTGAGGCGGCCTCACGGCGATGGACCTCCAACAACTACGCGAGATCGGTGCTGAACAACGGCCTCGGCCGGCATGAAGCCGCACGCGATGCAGCCTGGGAGGCGTTGCAACCCGATCCGATCGGCTACGGATCGCTGCTGGTGCCCGAACTGGCCGAGGCGGCGGCCAGGACCACGGACAGAGGGTTGCTCGAGTACGCCCTCGAGTGGCTCTCGGAACGTACCCACGTGATCAGCTCCGGATGGGCGGCTGGGATCGAAGCGCGCGTGCGGGCCCTCGCGAGCGAGGGCGAGACCGCCGAGAGTCTGTACCGCCAGTCGCTCGCCCACCTCTCCGGCACCCGTGTGCGACTCGAGCTCGCCCGGACCCACCTTCTGTACGGGGAGTGGCTGCGCCGCGAACGTCGCCGCCTGGACGCCCGCACGCATTTCCGCACCGCGCTTCGAGGCGTTCACCAGCATGGGCGCCGAGGCATTCGCGCGACGCGCCGAACGCGAGCTGTTGGCGACGGGCGAGCGCGCCCGCAAACGGACCGTGGAGACGCTCGGCGAGCTCACGCCCCAGGAAGCGCAGATCTCGCGCCTCGTCGCGCACGGGCACACCAACAGGGAGATCGCTGCCCAGCTGTTCATCAGCCCGAGCACGGTCGAGTATCACCTCCGCAAGGTCTTCCGCAAACTCGACGTCAAGTCGCGTACGCAACTTGCTCGCCGTATCGCGTAGCTCGTCGCGCGCCGGCCGCTGATGACTCGGCGCACGGCTTTCTCTTCCAGCACCACACCCAGTTCGCGGCCGACATTCACACCTTCCTCAAGGACGGCGACTGATGCCAATGATCGACGTGTACGCCGCGGCGGGAACCTTCCCCGATTCGCACGCAGTCGCGCGCGACCTGGCGGGGCAGCCATGCGCTGGGAGCAGGTCCCCGACCTGCCGCTCTTCGCGAACGGCACCGCGGCGTTCATCCACGACATGGACGCAAGCGCGATCTCCAACGTCGCCGGCGACAGCAACTACGTCCGAGTCCAGGTGCTCACTCCAGTCGGCGTGCTCGACCGTGACAGGCAACTCGGCGTCGTCAAGGAGCTCACAGAAATTGTCGTCGCCGCGGCCGGCGACCCGAGCCTGGCACAGCGCATCTGGGTGCTGCTGACCGAGTCACCCGAAGGCGGCTGGGGCGCCGGGCACGCGAACACCAATGCCGACATCGCGGCGCTCGCGCGAGCCGCTCTCCAGGGGCAAGAGCGCCACCGCAGTGACCGACGCGACCTACGGGTTCGCCGTCTCACCGTTGGCGTGTTCGGCGTCCGTTCACCCTGCCGTGTCCGGCGTCCGTGTCTTTCAGCGGGCCTACGAAGAGGCGGTTCCGGACATCTCGCTCGGCGAGGTGCAGGAGCTCCTGCAGCGTCGACCAGCCAAGCACGCAGTTCTCGAGCCTCGGGGGCCCCCGGATCGACGAGGTCGGAATCGAGCTCGACCGGAAACTCGCGAAGCTCCTGGACGTCGAGGTCCCTTCCGCGCTGTCGGGTGGCTGAGCGGTGTGCAACTCGATCGGGTAGCCAGGCGGGGTTCCGCCGCGCGAGGGACGACCGCCGACGCGAGCCTCGGTCGTTCGGTGCCGGCGTCCTTCGTCGCTGCCGTGGCCCCGAGCTCCGCGGCGATGGCCTCGATGACCAGATCGGGCGTCTCCAACTGCGGCATATGACCCGTTCCTTCCAGCACCTCAAATCGGGCACCACGGATCGCCTCGGCATACGCGCGGCCGTACTCGACGTCGACGATCCCGTCGCTCCTTCCCCAGAGAACACATGTCGGGATCGCGAGGGCTCCGAGTCGTTTCGCGAGCGTGGAATCGGTCATCGAGGGGGCATATGCCGCAAGCGCACGCTGGTTGGCGACGAGCGCAGCCTGTTGTTCTGCGGAGAGCGTCGATGGATCCCGCAGAAACGGCGCCGGGTCGTGGAACGAGAGCTTCATGATCTCCGGGACCGACAAGCCGGCGACGTCTGTGACCGGATGGCCGGAAACGTCGATTCCGACGGCGTCGATCAGGATCAACCGACTGAGAGCGCGCGGCTGGAGGAGGGCGAGCTCGGCGGCGATCCACCCCCCGATCGAGTTTCCGACGACGGTGACATCCTCGAGGACGAGCCGCTCGAGGAGGGCGGCATAGAGACGGGCGAGGTCCGCGATGCTTGCGAGCTCCTCGGGCCGGTCGGTCAGCGCGAACCCCGGATGGGTCGGCGCGAGCGAGCGCGCCGGAACGCTCTCGGCCAAGCGAGCGGCAAGGACCCGCATCGAGGCGGGCCCGGCGCCCCCGTGGAGCAGGAGGAACGCTCGGCCCGCGCCTGCCTCCTCGACAGTGAGCGCGGTTGTCTGACCGTCGCCTGTCGACAAGGAGTACGTGCGCTGAAGCACGGAAGCCGCGATCGTTGTACGACGTGATCGATCGTGCGCTCGGGCGCGCTTCACCGAGACGACGCCGCCGGCGAACGCGCCTCCTCAACTCCGGCATGGGCTACGCAGGGGTGCCGGCTGCGACCCAGTTACGGAAGATCTCGACCCGCTCAGCCGGCCAAGGGCCATCGCAGGGCATGTCCCCGTCAGCGAGCCGATCGAGGATGGCGTCCTTGTTCTGCACGACGTCGTCGAACGACCAGAGGTCGAAGTGGCTGAGCATCGAGCCGCGGTCGCGTTCGCGAAAGAGCGGCTTGATGTCAGCTGCGTAACTGGCCATGCCGAGAAGATAGTAAACCGCGCTGGCCCGGTCTGGGCTGCGCCATTTGCCCTCCCCTTGAAGTCGTGAGCCCTCGAGTGGTCAGGCGGAGGCGAATGTCCTGTCGCGTGCTCGCTGACGGCTCCCCAGCTGCCCCGTCCGCGTAGCATCGGGCCGATGGCAGATCTTCCGCCCGTGTGGACAGTGCGAGCCGAAGGCCACGAGCTCGACGGGTTCTGCACCTACGCCGGCGATCTCCCCGAACCGGGGGACGTCATCGACGTCCGTCAAAACATCACCGGCAAGCTCTTCAAGGCCCGCGTCACCCACGTGGACCCGGACGGTCCCGACCGCCACATCGATGCGGCCGAAATCACGCCGTAGCAGCGCACTCCGAGGTCTAGGATCAGACCGTGGAAGAGCCCGAGGTCTACGCGGTGCGGTTGACGCGAGGCGCCGGTTTCATCGACGCGTCCTGCACGTTCCAGGGGTCGCTCCCCAACGAAGGCGACGAGATCGAAGTCACATGCGACCGATCGACGATCCGACGTGCACGAGTGACTCGGATCGAGTATCGGACCGCGGCGAACCTCTGGATCGACGCCGAAGAGCTCTCGACGGAGCCCGCCGCTAGCTGACTTGCTCCGACGGCGCGACGCGTCCCGAGTTGCCCTGAGAGTTGGGCACCTCAACGATCGATCATCCGCTGGTTGGCTTCCGAATACCGGGCGCCTTGCGCCTCGATCTGCGTCGACTCGATCTCGCGCAGGTCGTCGGGTGTGAGCTCGATCTGAGCTGCGGCGATGTTCTCCTCGAGACGGTGCAGCTTCGTGGTGCCGGGGATCGGCACGATCCACGGCCGCTGCGCGAGCAACCAGGCGAGCGCAATCTGCGCGGGCGTGGCGTTCGTTCGCTCGGCGATCCGCGCCAGCAGGTCGACGAATGCTCGGTTGGCCGTCCGCGCCTCCGGGTCCGTGAAGCGTGGCACCGTGTTGCGGAAGTCGCCGCTCTCGAACGTCGTCGTCTCGTCGATCTTGCCGGTCAGGAAGCCCTTCCCGAGCGGGCTGAACGGGACGAAGCCGATCTCGAGCTCCTCGAGCGTCGGCAGGATCGCCTCCTCCGGTTCTCGCCACCAGAGCGAGTACTCGCTCTGAAGCGCGGTCACCGGCTGGACGGCGTGCGCGCGGCGGAGTGTCTGCACACCGGCCTCGGAGAGGCCGAAGTGCCTGACCTTGCCCTGCTCGATGAGTTCCTTGACGGTGCCTGCGACGTCCTCGATCGGGACGTTCGGATCAACTCGGTGCTGGTACAGGAGGTCGATCCGGTCGGTACGGAGCCGCCCCAGCGACTCGTCGACGCTCCGCCTGATCGTCTCCGGACGGCTGTCGACGCCGGTCGACTCGCCTGTCGAGAGCTCGAAGCCGAATTTGGTCGCGATCACGACCTGGTCGCGGACCGGTTCGAGCGCCTCGCCGACGAGCGCCTCGTTGGTGAACGGCCCGTACACCTGCGCGGTGTCGAAGAACGTGACGCCTCGGTCGACCGCCGTCCGGATCAGCGAGACCATCTCCTCGCGCGGCGGGAACGGCGGGAACGACTGGCTCATGCCCATGCAACCGAGCCCGGTCGCCGAGACCTCCAGACTCTGTCCGAGTGTGCGCTTGTCCATGACCTCTCCTTCCTAATGTGGGGTGAGTCTGAGCGTCGCTGCCCGTGCTCCGGGTGCGACGATAAACGATCGTCGGGCAGCGGCGACCGTGCTTGGCCTGATAGGCGGCGTCGAGCTCGTCGTTCAGTTCGTCGGTCTCCGCTAACGACACGTCGCGTTCGCCGCCGCCGCCGCCGTCGAGGCGCCCCTGGTGTCGGACCTTGCGCGCCGCGGAGCAGGTCAACAGCATCGGGCCGAGACGGCAGGGTCACTTCATCGGGACGCCGACCGGCCCGCGTAGCCGACGGCAGACGGCGAAGCAGTCGCGATCGTCTGGGACGAGGTAGCGCGTCGTGGGCTGCATCACGAGATCGAGCGTGTGATCCGCTCGGTCCCGCGGATCCGCCGCCGCCGTTCCCGTCTGGTTCGCGGCTGGAGCCGGAGCTGAGCCCGGTCACGCTGATGATGACGTTGCCGATCTTCTGGCCCGTTTCGGCATACCGGTAGGCGTCGACGATCTCGTCAAGTGGGAAACGCCGGTCGATGACTGGTGTGAAGGCCCTCGACTCGACCAATCCCTTGATGTACCTCACCATTGCCTGGTCATGCTTCGGAATCGGGAACAGGACCTTCTTGCCCCCCGCGAACGGGGTGATGAGTGCCAGGATCGGGTTTTGCGGGAATGGTCCGAGTTCGGTTGAGAGGTAGATCCCTCTTGGCTTCAGCACTCGCTTGCAGCGACCGAACGAGCTCTTGCCGGCCGCGTCGAAGACGACGTCGTAGCTCCGGTCTTCCTGCGTGAAGTCCGCGACCCGGTAGTCAATGACCCTGTCGGCGCCAAGGCGTTCGACCAGTGCCACGTGTTCGGTGCTGCAGACCACGGTCACCGTCGCTCCCAGGTTCCTCAGGAGCTGGACCGCGGCCGAGCCGATCGCCCCGGTGCCGCCGTTGACGAGGACGTCCTGGCCGCTGACGATCTTCGCCGCCCGGATGTTCGCGAGCGCGTAGTGGGAGCCTTCGGTGCTGGCGGCGGCCTCCTCGAAGGTCGTGGCCGCCGACATGGTCGCGACCGACGCGTCTTCGCGGGTCGTCAGGTATTCGGCATGTGCGCCGAACGGGCCCTCGAGATACCCGAACACCCTGTCGCCCACGGCGAAGGCGGTGACGCTGCTGCCGACCGCCTCGACTGACCCGGCGAACTCGGTCCCCCAGACCCGTCTTCCCGGCCCCGGGCTCCTCAGCCCGGTGAAGAACCTCAGGATGAAGGGCCTGGCCGCCCGGTAGCCGCAGTCCGTGCGATTCACCGTCGTCGCCTCGACCCTGACGAGCAACTCGTTCTCGCGTGGTTCCGGTTTGTCCACCTCGGTGATCCGAACGACTTCGGGTGGGCCGTACCTCGTGCAGACTGCTGCCTTCACGAACCGCAATGTACGGCAGGCAGCCTCGCCTTCTGCATTCTCGCCGGAAGGCGTCGTCCTCAGCGGAAGGATGATGCGGCGCCCGAGGCGTGGCCTCATCCCGGCCCGCTTCTCCGGCGCCCCACTCGTCGGAGGCTCGCCTCGAGCTGGGGGCGCCTGAGCGATCGAGGCTCGTGTCGAGGACTCACGTCTTCAGTGACGCGAAGAGATCGACGACGTTGCCATCTGGATCCCTCACCTGCGCGTAGCGCTGCCCCCAGAACGCATCCCAAGGCTCCCTGTGGCCTTCGCTCCCACTCGCGACCAGCTCACGGTAAGCGGCATCGACCTCTCGCGCCGAGTCGTAACTCATCGCAAGCGCGACCCGTTGGCCGCCCGAAGGGGCCGTCCAGCCCGGATCGAAAGAACGGATCGACTCCTCGGTGTCGAGCAGGAAGCGCATCCCCGCCCGGCAGTGGCGCCTCGACGTGCCCGTGCGCGATCGCGTCGGGATCGTCCGGGAACTCGAGGCCGAACCGGCTGTAGAAGGCCATCGCACGCCCGAGGTCGGAAACGATCACCCCGATGGCGGCGGGCCTCACCATGGAGCCACATTTATCCGACAGGTGCCTGAGTCGCTCGTCTCATCCGTCGCGCGAACTCGGCGGCAGCTCGCTGACACATTCGAAAGCGTCGGTCTGAAGCGGCAGCAACGTCTCCAGGCCGAGCGAGCGTCGGTGAGCGTGAAACGACGTGAGCTGACCGGATTGCCGGTGCTGTCGGCGGCTAGGATTTCGTTCTGGATGATGCGTCGCTCGCTGATCGGTGTCGTTGTTTTTGCAGTTGGCGGTGTGCTCGCGAGTGGCGCGGGCGCCACGGCTGGGGTCAAAGCGACGCTGACCGGGACCGTCCAACCCGGCCCGCCCGGCACTCGCGTCACGGTCGCGTGGAAGCTCCACGACCCATCCGGCCGCGTCGTGCTCGATCGGCACGTGTTCGTGAAGATCACGTGTCCGGAAGGGGACGACTCGACGACCACCTACGCGAACCCCAATGGCCGTGGTGCCTACGTCGTCAGCGCCATCGTGCCTCCCGGCGGGGTCGGGTCGATCACCGTGGGGCATGGCGCATCGGTGTTCCCGGTCACGAACCCCTATCACGGATAGGAGGCGTCGCATGATCGACCAGCTTACGCGCGGCAACGGACGCACTCAACGAGGGGAATCCAGAGCCGTTCGCCGCCCTGATGGCAGACGACTCTGAATGGCGTGGCGTCTCACACGGGCACCTGTGGTGGAAGCACACGCCCGCATGTCACGGACCGGGCGAGGCGCTAGCGTGATGAGACACCAGATCAAGAAACGAGCCGAGAATCGTCTGCAGGTCCGACCCGAGTTCACGCAGGTCGGCGAGGACACGATCATCGGGTCGAGCGAGTGGATGGGTACCGACGGCCGCCGTCAGGTCCGCTACCAGGTGCTCACCTTCCGCGACGGCAAGATCGTCGACATGCAGGGCTGCTCGTCGCGCCGCGAAGCCGACAGGATCGCGCGCCGCGCCTAGCGTCACGCGTGCCGGACCGTCTTTTGACCCAGCCCCGAGACGTGCTGAATCACGATCGCCCGCGCGGGCGGAGGAGAGGCACCCGAGCCAACCCCTCCCCGCGGATCCTCCCCGGCCCTGGCGCGGCGACGGTCGTCACCGTGGGTCTCGGCCCGGTAGGGGTGAATGCATCTCGCGCCCAGGCTTGCGAGGGCACCAGCACGCGGCTGCAACGGCTCGACCGCTTGGTCAGGTCGTCGAACGCACGAAAGGAGACCGATGAACACCACCACCGTCACCACCCCGAGCGAGCTCGAGATCCGCATCGAACGGGTCTTCGACGCGCCGCGCAGCCACGTCTTCTCCGTCTGGACCGACCCGAAGCTGATCCCGGAGTGGTGGGGCGACGGCACTGTCGTCGAGGAGATGGACGTCCGGCCCGGCGGCACGTATCGCTTCCGCACCGCCTTCGGCGTCGTCGAGGGCGAGTTCCGCGAGGTCGATGCGCCCGAGCGGCTCGTGCAGACGTTCCTGAACCACCTGCAGACGCTCGAGTTCGAGGATCTGGGCGACCGGACGAAGCTGACGCAGACGATGCGCTTCGCCACGACCGAGGAGCGCGACGCGACGATGCAGTACGGCGTCGAGGAAGGAGCGAAGGGCGGCTTCGCGCGCGTGGACGACCTGCTGCAGCGGCTGCCGCTCGACACGTGAGGAGGCGACGCTGGCATCCGTGCCGCCGGCGACGCGAACCCAGGCCGACGTAGTCGCCCGGAGGGCGGCGTGGGTTGTCTGCCGGAGACACCGACGCGCTCGGTGCCTCCCGCTCGACTCGTCCCGCGCCGCTCGAGCGCGCCAGATCCCGGTCAGACGCCGACCGCGGGTCTGAACGGTCGGGTCGTCGAATCCGCAAGAATGGCGGCATGAAGCTCTCGCGTGCACTTGCGATCGTCGCAGGCTGTCGTCTCGGAGGCGCCCGGGCCGGTGTCGGTGTTCGTCGCCGATGACCACGGGGAGCTCGTCGCCGCGGCGACGATGGACGGTGCGGCGCCTGACACACGCCTGAACGCGCAGAGGAAGGCGTATTCTGCGGCCCGCTCGGATGCCCGGACGACGCGTGAGCTTGCCGAGAAGGTGCGCGACGATGCGGTCGAGCGCGCGAGCTTCGATCCGTTCTTCACGTTCTTCCTCGGCGGCGTCGCCGTCTTCGAAGGCGAGGTGCGGGTCGGGGCGGTCGGCGTCAGCGGCCTCTCAGGAGAGGTGGACGAGGAGCTTGCGCTGCGGGCCATCGACCGTTCCACGGACCGCTGAATCGTCTCGGCTCTCCCCCTCGACGATCCGGCTCCCGAGCAGACAGCGGGCAGCGTCAGCTCCCGGGAGAGGCGTTCTTGAGTAGCCTCTGAGGCTCTGGCCAAGGGTTCTTGCGAGACGCCCAGTTAGCCCCGTCGCTGCCAGCCCGCTCAGGCGGAGGTTTCTGATCAGAACGAATGGGCCGGAAGGCCCCGAACCAGCGAAATGTCAGCTACGAGCTGACCAACCAACGTTCACCTGCCTGATCGGCTCTGGAGCTCGATCTAACCTGGCGAGCGTTCAGGTCGTCCAAAGCAGTTCACGGCACGTGAGAAGAGGGTGCAGACACAGGTGACGCAGAACCAGTTAACGGAGTTGCTCGAGAGCGAAGCCGCGAAGCCGTTGCTCGAAACGGGGGAGGAGCGCGGCTGGATCGAACCGGCCGAGCTCGAAGCGTTCGCGGTCGAGCACGAGCTCGGCGACTCCGACGTCGAGGACCTCACCCGCGAGCTCGACCGGATCGGGCTCGAGGTGCGCGAGGCGCCCCCCGAGGAGAAGGCTCCCGCCGAGGCCGACGAGGTCGTCCATGAGCCCGATCAGTCTCCGGGAGTCGGCGACGGTCTTCAGCTCTTCCTGGCCGAGATCGGACGGCACAAGCTCCTGACCCCCGCACAGGAGGTCGCCCTCGCCAAGAGGGTCGAGCGGGGTGACGTGGCCGCGAAGCACCAGATGATCGAGTCGAACCTGCGACTCGTCGTCTCGATCGCAAAACGCTATCGCGGTCTCGGGGTCCCGTTCCTCGACCTGATCCAGGAGGCGACCTTCGGCCTCGACCGCGCCGTCGTCAAGTTCGACTGGCGACGGGGATACAAGTTCTCGACCTATGCCACCTGGTGGATCCGCCAGGCGGTGCAGCGTGCAGTCGCCAATCACGCAAACACGATCCGCGTCCCCGTGCACGTCGGCGAGCGTCGGCAGAAGCTTGCTCAAGCCGCTCGGCGGCTCGAACGGGAACTCGGACGCGAGCCAACCAACGAAGAGCTTGCGAAGGCGACCGGCCTGCCCATCCAGCACGTCGAGGAGGCGCTCGCTGTCGCCACCGCATCGGTGTCGCTCAATCAGAAGGTCGGTGAGGACGACGGCGGCGAGCTCGGCGACCTGTTCGCCGACCGCGAGGCGCCCGACCCGTTCGACCAAGCAGAGCACTCACTGCGCAGCGAGACGATTCGCAAGGCGCTCGACGCGCTTCCCGGGCGCGAGCGGCGGATCCTGGAGCTGCGTTTCGGTTTCGACGGCGAGCCGCAGACGCTCGACGCGATCGGCCTCGAACTCGACCTCACCCGCGAGCGGATCCGCCAACTCGAGCGCCAGGCGCTGTTACGACTCGCGGCGATGCGTGAGCTCGCCGGTCTGGCCGCCTAGAGTCGTTCTCTCACGGCCGGCGAGCGAGCAGCTCCGGTTCGCGCGTGCGTGGCTGGTTGCCCTCGCTCTCTTGGGCCAGCGACGCTGGGTCGGGCTCCGGCTGATGGGGGTTCGAGTCCGGAACCGCCGTCGCCACAGGGACGGCATCCCCCGGCAGTCGCTGCTCGGCGCCCCGCGGTCGCCCGGCAGCCTTACCGCCTCGCTGGTCCGAGATCGGGATTTGCTCGACGCCGCTCCTCGCCGGGCCGCGGCAACGTCCGCTCGGGCGGGCGAGCCGAAACGTCAGCCGGGACTGATCGGTCGGCTCAGGGTTCGGTTGGCTCGAAGATCGCCCTCAGCGCGCCGTCGCGGCGTTCGAAGTGGAGCTCGATCCCGACGAGGTGGTACTTCTCGTCGATCTCGTCGAACGCTGCTTGAATGTCGGCCCGGCTGATCGGCGCGTCCAGGGTCACGATCGCGGTGTCGCCCTCACAGCAGCTGCGGGTTGCGTCGAACACGATCGCGCGGGCGTGCCGAACGTTCTCTCTTCTCCACAGCGCCACGCGGGGATCACGAGTGAGCACCGGGCTCTGCCTCGATGCCGGAGAAGCCGCTGGCCTCATCCTGGTACCTCCTTTCGCTCCGCCCAGCAAGGATATGCGATTGAGTCGTACCCGGTCGGGCGGTGGCGGAACACGATTAGTCGAAATACCGCGTTCAGCCGCAGTCCGCGATCGCCGCCGCCGCTCGAGCCCGGTTGTCGAGGGCCGTTCCTGCCCGAGCGCTGCCAGACTGCGCGCGCTGTGAGGGCCGTACCCGCCCGTACGTTAGCCGGGCGTAGCGTCCTCGTCGTAGACGACGACTGTCCCGGCGAGGAAGTCCTGCAGGGCGCGCCGCCGGTCGTCGATCAGCGCAGGCAGGAAGCCGGTGAACAGGAGGAGGATCGAGAGCGCGAGCCCGGCGAGGCGCAGTAGCGAGTGCCCGACACCCGGCGTGGAGCCTGCGCCGTTTTGGACGCGGAGGTGCAGCAGTCGCATCCCGGGCGTCTGCCCGGCCGTCGACCAGAAGCCGACGAAGTAGGCGACCTCGAGGAGGAGCCACGCCGCCGCCATGACGCCCCCAACCAGAGCGGCCGGCCGGGGCTTCCAGAAGAGCGAGACGACGAGATCGAGCACCGCTGTGCCGGTCAGGAAGATGATCGCCAGAAGGGCAGCGTCGACCGCGAGCGCCACCCCGCGGGTCGCGATGCCAGCCTCGGGGACCCTCGACGCGGCCTCCGGCCGCGGCCTCGGGACGTGGCGGCCGGCGAAACAGGCGGCGGGGCCCGCGTTCGGCGACATCGTCGAGCCGAACGAGCCGGTCACGGAGAGTCGCCGCGATCTCGGTGGCAAACGACCTCGACTGCCCGCTGATCGCGGCACGGACCTCGGGCCCGGAGAGCACGCGCGTGAGCGCATGGTGGAAGGCGTCGCTCTGCATGATCTTGTCGGTGAGCTCGAGCGTCAACCGGCTTTCGAGGGCATCGCTCAGCAGCCGTTCCAGCCTCGGGTTCGCAAGGACCTGCGCAACGAGCGTGTCCGTCTGCGCACCCTCCGCCGCCGACACGATCTGCCCTTCCGGCTCGGGGCTCGCGAGCGCCTCGTCGACGACCCGCTCGACGACGCGATGCTCGATCAGCGACCGCGCCACCAGCTCCGGCAGCGCCCCGGCGAACATCCCGTCGACCACCTGCCTCGTCTCGGGCGTCGCGAGCACCTCGCCGGCGACGGTCTCGAGCCGGCGACGCGCGTCCACCTCGGCGCTCCGACCGGTCTCGGCCAGACGCTCGGCGCGTCCCCGGAACGGTCTCGCGAGCGGCGAGCGCCCTGCTACCCGTGCCGGCAGGACAACCAGCCGGCCCATCGAGCCTCCGATCCGGCCGGTCGTCACGACCAGCCCGACCACGACGTTTCTTCCGCTCGTCGTCCGCTCCACCCGGCCAGCTTCGCAGACCTCGATCCCGCCCGCAAAAATCGAGCCGGGATCACGGGTCTGGTCGCCGCCCTGACGCGGAAGGCGTCGGCCGGCGAGCCGAATGACGATCCGGGCGGGGTCGGTGCCGGTGGGGTGGCTGGGGTGGGTGGGCTCGAACTGCTCGAGCTGCTCGGACCTCAGCCACCGACCCCGGCCTCGCCGATCTGTCGGCGAGGGCGTTCGACGGCTCCGGCCGCCTGCAACTCCTGGCGACGGGCGCGGGCCAGACCCGAGTCGACGATCCGCGCTCCAGCCTGTTCGGAAGCTCGCGCCTCGGCCGCGGGCCGGGAAAAGCCTACGGCGAGGCGCGTCCTCCGGCCGAGCAGGAACGGGGTGCGCATGACGAGGGCCAGGAGGCCGAAGATGAGGATGTCGAGGAAGATGTTGAGGACGAGGACGGCGGTAAGGGACATCGGCTTGCTCCTTGTCTGTTCGGGTAGGAACCACAGGCTCCCAACCGCCCCTGGGATCCAGATGCCAGGCGGCTGTGGCTTCGCTGTGAACCCGGAGCCGGGCCCGTCAACAGGAGCGGTCAGCGGCGAGTTCGGCCCGAACTGTCAGATCGAGTTCTCACGGCGAGCGTCCGTGTTCGCGTTGTCCCTGCCGCAATGTTTGTAGGCTTCGGGCATGTCGTCGGGGCCGACGACCCAGCGGATCGGCGCGGCGCGCGATCACCTGGGGGTGCTCGCGTCGGCTCCGGCTGAGGCCGCGCTGCAATCGGGCGAGTCCGCCGAGCGGGGCCGGGCCGCCCGGACAGTGGCGCCACGGAGCGCTCATGGCGACTGGACGCCGTCGCCCGACCGGCCGTCGCCGCCGGCGAAGTCGCGGCGTTGATCGGCATCTAGGCTTGCCCGCCGAGACGAGGCGTCGCGCGGCCAGCTCGGATCCGGCGGAACGGATCACGCCGGGGCACGGCAATACCCTGGGTCGAAAACCGCGCGCCGTGGTCGTCGGCTCCGGGTCGGGCTGCAGAAGACGTAGGCTTCGCCTGCGTCCTTGCAGCAGCGAGCCGAGGCGGGAGGATCGAGTCCATGGTCGGGCCGTGAAGTCCCTGTTCATCGCCGGCGTCAGGTCGGCCCGCAGCCGGCGAAGGCTGCTCCGTCATGCTCGCCGGAGGGCGAGGGTCGGTGTGGCCTGCACCAGCCCCCGACCGAGCCGAATCAGGAGGCGAATGGTGGAGATCACCAGGAACACGCTCGAGACGATGGCCGGACCGAGCGAGTGGTTCACCGGCACGGTCTATGTCGATGCGGTCGCGACGCCGTCGGGCTCCTCGCGCCTGAGCGCGAGCCGTGTCCACTTCGCTCCGGGCGGCCGCACCGCGTGGCATACACACCCGAACGGCCAGACGATCTACGTCCTCGAGGGGATCGGCCTCGCGCAGCGCCGCGGCGGCCCGGTCGAGGTCATCCGCCCCGGCGATCGCGTCTTCTTCGAGCCGGGCGAGGAGCACTGGCACGGCGCGTCTGCGACGCGGTTCATGACGCATCTCGCGCTGCTCCAGGTCGACGACGAAGACCGAAGCGCGACGTGGGGCGCTCATGTCACCGATCAGGAGTACGGCCGGCAGGGCGACGGCAGCGGAGAGGAGCCGACGGAATGACCGAAGTCGAGGGGATCACGACGAAGCTGAGTCCTGGCAGCGTCGAGGATGCGGTCACCCGCCTCTCGGCGCTGATAGCGGCGAAGGGGCTGAAACGCTTCGCGGTCATCGATCACAGCGGCGAGGCCGAGGCAAGCGGGCTCGAGCTCCGAGAGACGAAGGTCGTCGTCTTCGGAAGCCCCGTGGCCGGCACTCCGGTGATGGAGGCGGCGCCGCTGGCTGCGCTCGATCTGCCGCTGAAGGTTCTCGTCTGGGCAGACGGTGACCAGACCAAGCTCAGCTACCTCTCGCCGCGGGCACTCGCCGCCCGTTACGGGCTCAGCGACAGACCTCGCGGCCCGCCTGAACGGAATCGACGCTCTGACCGACGCGGCCGTGGCGGGCTGACCGTCGCGGGACGCTTGCGCGGCTCCGCGTCGGTCGTTCCGGCGCCGCACCGGCCCGCCGGCAGCGTTTCAACCGGCCGCCTCAGCAGCCACTACACGGCTTACAAATGGCATAATAGAGGGGCAGCGCACGTCGCGTCCGGTCTGGTCACGGCACGCAGTGTCCCTTGCTTGTCAGCTTGCTCCGCCCGTCAGAACGACGGCGGGGCCGCGAGACGCGACGCCCGCTCTGCGAAACGAGAGTATCGATCGAAAGGGCTCACGTGGCCACGTTTCACGACAACCCAGAGCTCGAGGCCTACCTCGCGGGGATCGAGGACGGCGGCAGCATCGAGTCTGCCGACCTCGACGCGATGACTGCCCACGGCGACATCGACGAGGAGCAGTTGGCTGCGCTGCGCGCGGAACTCGAGGAGCGCGGGGTCGAGATCATCGAGTCGAGTCGGAGCGACGGCGAGTCGCTGCACGTCGCAGACGCGACGCCTCTGGCTGCGGATACCTTGGGGCTCTTCCTGGAGCGCGCCTCCCGCTATCGCCTGCTCAGCGCGAGCGAAGAGGTAGCGCTCGCGAAGCGGATCGAGCGCGGCGACAGGGCGGCGAAGGAGCGGATGATCAACGCGAACCTCCGGCTCGTCGTCTCGATCGCGCGAGCGCTACCAGCGTCCGGGCATGCCGCTCCTCGATCTGATCCAGGAGGGGACGATCGGTCTCAACCGGGCCGTCGAGAAGTTCGACTGGCGTCGAGGCTTCAAGTTCTCCACCTATTCGACCTGGTGGATCCGGCAGGCGTGCCAGCGCGCGGTCGCGAACCAGTCGAGCACGATTCGCGTGCCGATTCACGTCCACGACGAGCTGCGCACGCTCGACCGTGCCCGTACGGTGCTCGCCGAGCGGCTCGGGCGTCAGCCGACGCGCGCCGAGCTCGCCGAGGCGACCGAGATCCCGCTCGCGCGCGTCAGCGCCGTGCTCGATCGCGGCGACGCCTCGGTCTCACTCAACGCAGCCGTCGGGTTCGAGGGCGACGCCGAGTTCGGTGATCTCATCGCCGATCCTGCCGCCACGGATCCGCTCGAGGACGTCGAGGCGGTGCTTCGTGACGAACGCGTCCGCGACGCGGTCCGGGAACTCCCGCAGCCGGGCCGTTCGATCGTCGAGCAGCGATTCGGGCTCAACGGCGAAACGCCGACGAGCATCGAGGAGATCGCGAAGAGGCTGTCGATCAGTCGGGACCGAGTCCGCGAACTCGAGGACGAGGCCCTCGCGCAGCTCGCCGTCGTCCTCGCGGGCCTCGACGACGAGAGCGCACAAGGGCCGCCAGCCCAGGCCGCGTAGGGAAGGAGCGCCGGCGACGCCGGCCGCGGCGGTCGAACCCGGCAGCGCCAGGTCGGGTTCGCGCTTCGGCCCGACAGCCGAGCGCGTCTAGGTAGCCGGGCGCGCGCTGAGCCCGGCTACGGCATCGCCCGACGGCGCTTGTCCGGCGTTGGGGCGCGGCGTCCCGGCGAGATGGCCGTGCACGAACTGCACGGCCATCGCCCCTTCACCGACCGCCGTCGCGCACCGCTTGGTCGAGCCCGAGCGCACGTCGCCGGCTGCGAAGACGCCGGCGAGGCTCGTCTCGAGCAGGGAGTCCGCCTCGGCGTGAGCGCCGGTGAGGATGAAGCCCTTCTCGTCGCGTCCGACCACGTCGCCGAGCCAGTCGGTGCACGGCAGGGCACCGAGGAAGAGGAAGAGGAACGAGAACGAGAGCCGGTCGCCGGTCTTCAGCGTGACGGAGTCGAGCTGGCCGCCGTCGCCGTGGAGCGCGGCGATCTCGCTCCGATCGCGAACCGCGACGCCGTAGCGCTCGAGCTCGTGGACCAGGTAGTCCGACATCGTCTCGCGCAGGTCGTCGCGGCGGTGGAGTAGCGTGACCAGGGCCCCGCCGCGGGCGAGCCAGACTGCCGCCTGCCCGGCCGAGTTGCCGCCGCCGACCACGCCGACCCGTGAGGCGCCGCAGAGCTGCCCCTCGGGCGGCCCGGCCGCGTAGAAGATGCTGATCCCTTCGTAGTCGCCGAGTCCTGCGACGGGGAGGCGCCGGTACTGGGCGCCCGTTGCGAGCAGCACGGCGCGCGCCGCGATCTCGTGGTCCTCCTCGAGGTGCACCACGTGGCGGTCGCCACCGGGCTCGAGCGAGAGGGCCCGGTAGGGCGTTGCGGTCCGCGCGTTGAACTTGCGGGCCTGCACGACCGCTCGGCTCGTCAGCTCGGCGCCGGAGATTCCGGCCGGGAAGCCCAGGTAGTTCTCGATCCGCCGTGATGTCCCCGCCTGCCCGCCGAGCGCGGTGCCCTCGACGACGAGCGTCGCGAGCCCTTCCGACGCCCCGTAGACCGCGGCGGCGAGACCCGCGGGACCGCCGCCGACGACGACCAGGTCGACCTCCTCGCGTGGCGCGAGCTCGCGGCCGATTCCGAGCGCACGTGAGACCTGGCCGGTCGTCGGGCCGCGCAGCTCGACCTCGCCGGGGAGCCGGACGAGCGGCAGGCTCGCGGCGTCGAGCCCGGCGATCAGCGCGGCGGCCGACCGGTCGTCGGCGCGCTCGGGGTCGCGCCACGTGTAGGGCAGGCGGTTGCTCCGCGCGTACTCGACCATCCGGGTCGTCGCCTCGGAGGAGCGGGGTCCGATGATTTCGAGGCCGATGCCGTCGTAGCGCTGCAGCGCCTCGCGCCGGGCGATGAAGGTCGAGAGCAGGACGTCGCTGAGGGGGCCGTCCTCGAAGAGGAGCGGCCGGAGCGCGTCGCGGTCGACGGCGATGTAGCGGAGCGGCTTGGTCACGATCGCGGTCAGGAAGACGGTCTGCCCGGAGAGGAGGTTCATCTCGCCGAGAAAGCCCGCGGCGCCGTGGCGGACGATCTCGTTGCCCGCCTCGTCGAGGATCGCCACCTCGCCTGCGCGAATCGCGATGAACGGATACCGGTGATCGCCGACCCGGAAGAGCACGTCGCCGACCGCCGCGGCGCGCTCCTCGCCGAGCTCGGCAAGCCTCGCGAGCTGGGCCGCCGACAGCGAGGGACTGGCAGGAGCCGCCACGGTAAGGAGGCTACCCGCGCCGGGCCGAGGTGCCCACGGCCGTGCGGACGCTGAGGTAATCTCACGCCGGCGGGCGGGTCGGGCGGACGCGTAGCCGCCCTCTCCTCGCCGGCTGGCAGAGGCGGTCAGAGCGGAGGGGTCCGATGGCGCAGAACGGAACCGGCGAGGCAGTTAGCGGGGCACGGACGCTCGTCCTCGCGGCGATGATCTTCGCCGTCTCGATGACCTTCATCGACCAGACGATCGTCTCGATCGCGGTCCCACAGATCCAGCGGAACCTCGGCCTGACGAGTACCGGGGTGCAGTGGGTGGTCAACTCCTACCTGCTGACGCTGGCCGCGCTCTTCGCCTTCGGCGGCCGGCTCGCCGACACGAAGGGGCACACGAAGATGGTCGTGATCGGGGTCATCGTCTTCGCGACCGCGTCGGCGTTCTGCGGGCTGACGCCGACCGGGAGCATCGCCGAGGCCTGGATCGTCGGGTTCCGGGCGCTCCAGGGCGCCGGCGGGGCGCTCATGTTCCCCGCGGCTCTCGCAATCGTCGTCCAGACGTTTCCGTTCCACTCGCGCGGCCGCGCGCTCGCGCTCTTCTTCGGGATCGCGGGCGGGCTGACCGCAATCGGCCCGATCCTGGGCGGCTTCCTCACCCAGTGGACCTGGCGTGCGATCTTCTGGGTCAACATCCCGGTCGCGCTGATCGCGCTCGCCCTGACCGCGATCGCGAAGCCGAAGACCGTCTACAAGGCGGCCCCGATCGACTTCCGGGGCCTGTTCCTGATCGCGAGCGGCGTCGCGCTGAGCATCTTCGGGTTCCAGCAGTCGTCGGTGTGGGGCTGGAGCAATCCCGCCATCTGGGGCTGCATCGCCCTCGGGGTCGTGCTCCTGGTGGTCTTCGTGTTCGTCGAGCTGCGCACGTCCTCGCCGCTGATGGAGGTGAGGATCTTCCGGATCCGCGCCTTCTCGGTCGAGAACGTGGTGCTCGCGATCTCGATGCTCGTCTTCATTCCCGTGTTCTTCTTCGCCAGCGTCTACGCGCAGATCAGCCTCGGCAAGACGGCGTCACAGGCCGGCATCGTGCTGCTGTTCTTCTTCCTCGGTTTCGTCGTCGCGGCGCAGATCGGGGGCCGCATGCTCGACCGGGTCGGGGCGAAGCGGCCCGTCGTGCTCGGCTGTGTGCTCGCCGCGGTCGGCTTCGAGCTCTGGGCCTCGAAGGTGACCGACCTCAGCTTCGGCTCGCAGCAGTGGTACATCGTCCTCGCCGGCGCCGGCATGGGCTTCATGCTCGGGCCGGCCACGACCGACGCGGTCAACCGGGCCTCGACGCTCTCGTACGGCGAGGCGACGGGCATCACCCAGACGATCCGGAACTACTCCGCGAGCCTCGGGATCGCGATTCTCGGCACGATCCTCGTCAACGAGATGCGCTCACACACGACCGCCTCGCTGATCAGCCAGGGCCTCAGTCCCTCACAGGCGGCCGCCGAGGCCGCGAAGCTCTCGCAGTCGGCAGGAGGTGGGCACAGTGGTCCGATTCCCCAGTTCGTCCGGCTCGACTTCGCCGACGCGATTCACAGCGTGTTCATGGCAATGGGCGTCGTCATGGCGGTCGCGGCCGTCGTCGCGGTCGTTGGGCTGAAGCGCGGCCTCCAGGCTGAGACCTCGCAGAGCCCCTCCATCACCGAACCGATCTGAGGCGGCCGGGCCGCGCGCCGGCGGCAAGGAGACAGGGCCGAGCGAGGGCCCGGCTCTCGAGACGACCGGAGCGTGGCCCCGTGCGGCCCGATCGCCGAGCTCGCGGCGGATCGTTCTCGGGTCGGGCACCGGCGAGCAAGGCGGCCGCCGTCGCCGTTTCACCCTTCGGAGTCACTTGCGTCGGCCCGGGGCGGCGACCGATACGAGCCGGAGGGGGTCGGAGCACCCGCTGAGGCGAGCGGCACCCGCCGGTGCGAGGGCCCGTCCAAGGGCGGGCCCTCGCAGCCTCAGAGGTCCGCCGGCGAGTTGCAGCGCCGCCCGGCGTAGGATGTAGGAGATCGTGGGCAGGTCGTGCATCGCCCTCGGCGGACTCGCCGTCTCCCTGTCGCTTGTCTCCACGCTCGGTGCGAGCGGGGCCGACGGAGCGGCCAGGTCGACTCCCGTCGTCAAGAACGTCGCCGGCTGGGTGACGGCGCTCGCCATGGACGGTTCCCGGGTCGTGTATGCGACCCAGGCGTTCGCCCCGACGAACTGTTTCAAGCTCTTCACCTGGAACACCTCCACCCGCGCCGGAGCGCTCGTCAGCGGCCCGAAGACAGGCAGTTGCGGCTCCGACGAGTCGACGGGGCAGCGGATCAATGCGGTCGCGGTCGCAGGAGCGCGCGTCGCCTGGATCCGCAACCTGACCGGCAACAGCGAGAGCGACGACTCCCTCTTCACCGCGACGGCCTCCGGGTCAGGCAGGATTCGGCTGCTCACGGCGACGCGCACGGGCGACACCGGCGGCGGGCCGCTCAAGGGGACCTGGATCGGCGGGCTCGTCGGCTCCGGCACCGTGCTCGCCGTCAACACCTGGAGCACGACCGCGACCGGCACGGTCAGGGTGGCGGCGCTGCGGCGGGTCAGCGGAGTCCGTCTTGCTCCCGCGGCGTCCGGGGCCTCGACGCTGACCGCCGAGTCGGCAGACTCGGGCCGGATCGCCGTCGTCCGCAAGGACGGCTCGGTCGCGATCTACTCGGCAACCGGCGCCGTCCTCCAGACGATCAGGCCGAGCGCCGTCAAGGAGGTCGCCCTCCATGGGGACGACCTCGCCGTGCTGACGGGGAAGCAGACCGTCGAGATCTACAACGCGCGCACCGGCGCCTTGGTCAGGAGCTGGCCGGTCCCGGCCGGCGCGGCCAACCTCGACCTGAGTACCGGCATCGCCGTCTTCTCGGTCTGGCGACGGGTCTATGCCCTGCAGCTCTCGAGCGGCAGGAAGGCCCTGCTCGCCGCGGCGCCGCGCGCCATCGTCGCCGACGAGATCGAGGCGCCAGGCGTCGTCTACGCCTACAACACGATCAGAGGCCTGCGGGCGATCGGGAACATCGCCTTCCTGCCACTCACCCGGGTGCAGGCGGCGCTTTGAGCCTTCGCCTGCTCGTACCGACCACACCTGGCCGGGCGGGCGATCACCGCCGCCAACCTCGAACGGTCCCTCTCGTCTGAGGAGGTGGCATGGGCGATCGCTCGCTGAAGAAGAAGTTGCGCAAGAAGGCGAAGAAGGCACAGAAGCGCCAGCTCGAGCAGGCGATCGAGGACCAGGGCCACCACAAGCGCGAGAAGAAGCACTAGCACCGGACCTGCGCCGGCAGCGACCCCAGCGCGATCCCTGGGGTTCCGCGCCCTCGTCTTGGCACGGCGCCCGTTCGGGCGGCGCGTGGAGCGGCAACAGATCCTGACCCGCGTCGACGACGAGCGCCAGTCGCCGGCTTCTCGAGCGACAGCGCCGACTGGCGATTCGAACCGCACGCGGTAGCCAACGTCGCGACTGCGGCCAGCGGGCCGGTTCCCACCTCGGCGTCTCTTGCCTGACGCGATCGCCGAGACCCGCGCCCGGCGGGCCGCTCGGGCATCGCCGGAGGCTCGGTGCGTCGCGGATGCGACCAGCCGCGCTGAGGTAGACGACCCGCGCGGGAACGGGATTCAACCACCGCCCGGATGGGTAGTCGTCAGCCATGAGCGCCGACGAGTCGCATCAGGGCCGGAGTCCTCGTTCGAACGCAGCCGGAGCGGGGCGGTAGCAGATGCTCGGCCTCGCCCTGCGGCTGATCGCCCGGACCTGCCTACTGGCCCTGACCGCCTGGGGCATACGCCTGCGCCTCGGCGCCAAGGCGATCTGCTACGGAAACCTGCGGGTCGCTTGGGCCTCGGTCTCGGGGGCGGATCTGAGGACGGTCCGGTGGTAGCCGCGAGACACGCGATCGTGCCGGGAGGCACGCAGGCTCTGCTTGCCCAGCTGCTCTACGGACTCGACCACTGGCGTCCCTCCGGCGGCAGGGTCGTGTCGGAGCCGAGCCCGCCACCCTGGCCGGCTGGTGCAGACAGCGAGATCCGCTGCCGGCTCCGGGCAAGCCCGGCGCGGCACTCCCGCGACGGGACGCAGGGCGTCTTCGACCGGCGCCGGCCCGCCCGGCCGACCCCACCGCTAGCACCCCTGCGTCGGTCCGAGCGAGCGGGGCGCCGTCGTGGCCCGGCACAGGCCGAGATTCGACGTCGCCGCCGCCTGCGCCCTCGGCGGGATCGAGCTCGCGACGCCGAGCGGCGAGACGGACGGCCGCACCGTTCGGGTGATCGCGGGGGTCGCGGCGAGGCTGCGGCGCTCAGTCGGTGGCGAGGAGCTCGCCGCCCCAGCTCGCCGGGTCGACGTCGGCGAGGGTCTGGGAGAAGGTCCACCGGTGACCGGCCGGGTCGGCGGCGGTGTACTGGCGCTCGCCGTAGTCGAAGTCGGTCGGCTCCTCGAGGATCTCGGCGCCGTGTGCGCGCGCGCGGGCACAGTGGCTCTCGACGTCCTCGACCCGCACGAGCACCGAATGGGTCGTCTCGCCGGCGCGGGGAGGCCGGCGGTCGTGACGCACATCGCCGACGATCACCGCGCCCTCGCCGGCCCGGAGCTGCGAGCGGTGGTTGTCGCCGATCCGCACGCGCTCGGCGAAACCGAAGGCGCCCTCGAGCCAGGCGACGGCCTCACGCACGTCCGGGTAGATCAGGACGGGGACGACCGCGGCCGAGGGGATCGAGCGGTTTTGCCGCACTGCCCGGCAAGCCTAGCCTGCCGGCCGGCGCCGCCCAGCGTCAGCTGCTCAGGCGAGGAGCGCCGTGTCGACCACCTCGGCGAACTGGCTCTCGTAGAGTGAGCGGTAGAGGCCCTCGCGGCCGAGTAGGTCGGCGTGGCGGCCCTGCTCGACGATCTGGCCGCCGTCCATGACGACGATCGTGTCGGCATCACGGATCGTCGAGAGCCGGTGCGCGATCACGAAGCTCGTCCGCCCCTGCCGCAGGTGCGTCATCGCCTGCTGGATATGCACCTCGGTGCGGGTGTCGACGTTGCTTGTCGCCTCGTCGAGGATCAGGATCGGCGGATCGGCAAGGAAGGCACGCGCGATCGTCATCAGCTGCCTCTGCCCCGAGGAGATGTTCGCCGCGTCCTCGTCGAGCACCGTCGCGTAGCCGTCCGGGAGGGTCCGGACGAAGTGGTCGACGTAGGCGGCCTGGGCGGCGGCCATGATCTCCTCCTCGGTCGCGCCCTCCTTGCCGTAGGCGATGTTGTCGCGGATCGTTCCGGCGAAGAGCCAGGTGTCCTGGAGGACCATGCCGAAGGAGCGGCGCACCTCCTCCCGGGTCAGATCGCGGTAGTCGACCCCGTCGAGGACGATCCGGCCGGCGTCGATGTCGTAGAAGCGGACGAGCAGGTTGACGATCGTCGTCTTGCCGGCTCCGGTCGGGCCGACGATCGCGACGGTCTGGCCCGGCGCCACCTCGAGGCTGAAATCCTCGATCAGCGGCTCGTCCGGCTCGTAGCGGAACGAGACGTGTTCGAGCGAGACGCGCCCGGCCGGGCCCGAGCGCTCGCCGGTCCCCTGTGCGGGGCCGTCGGCGGGCTCCTCGGCAGCGTCGAGGAACTCGAAGACGCGCTCGGCCGAGGCGAGGCCCGACTGGAGCAGATTCATCTGGCTCGCGATCTGCGTCAGCGGCATCGTGAACTGGCGCGAGTACTGGATGAACGCCTGGACGTCACCGAGCGACATCGCGCCGGTGGTGACGAAGTAGCCGCCGATCACAGCGATCGCGACGTAGTTGAGGTTGGCCAGGAACTGCAGCGCCGGCTGGATCGTCCCGGAGAGGAACTGGGCCCGGAAGCTCGACTCGTAGAGCTCGCGGTTCTGGCGGTGGAACTCGTCGACCGTCGCCTCACGGCGGCCGTAGAGCTGCACGAGCGTGTGCCCGGTGTGGGTCTCTTCGACGAGGCCGTTCAGGCTCCCCGTCCGCGCCCACTGCGCGGTGAACTGGACCTGCGAGCGCCGCGCGACGAGGAAGGTGACGAAGAGCGCGAGGGGCACCGTGAGCAGCGAGATCGCCGCGAGCAGCGGCGAGATCCAGAACATCACCCCGAGCACGGCGACGATCGTCAGGAACGAGGTCAGGAGCTGGCTCAGGCCCTGCTGGAGCGTCGTCGTCAGGTTGTCGATGTCGTTCGAGACCCGGCTCAGGATGTCGCCGTGGGAATGGCTGTCGAAGTAGCGCAGCGGCAGCCGGGCGAGCTTCTCCTCGACGTCGCGTCGCAGCCCGAACATCGTGCGCTGGGCGACGCCCGCCATCACGTAGCCCTGGCCGAAGCTGAAGAAGGCGGAGAGGAGGTAGACGAGCGCCGCCAGCCCGAGCACACGGCCGAGCAGGGCCATGTCGACGCCTGTGCCGGGCGTGACGTGCAGGTGGGAGACCAGGTGCGCGAGCTGCCCGTGCCCCTCGGCCCGCAGCCGCGCGACCGCTTCCTCCTTCGTCGTCCCGGCTGGAAGCAGCTTGCCGACGACCCCTTCGAAGAGGATGTTCGTCGCGTCCCCGAGGATCTTCGGGCCCGCGACGACGAAGCCGACCGAGGCCACCCCCATCGCGAGCGCGAGCAGGAGCTGCGCCCGCTCGGGGGCGAGCCGGGCGAGCAGCCGGCGCAGAGTACCGCGCAGGTCCTTGCTCCGCCCGGCAGGCGGCCCGGGCCCGAAGCCGCGCCCACGGCCCGGCCCCATCATGCGGCGGCCGCCTCCTCGCCGAGCTGCGAGACGACGATCTCGCGATAGGGCTCGCAGCCGAGCAGCAGCTCGGCGTGCGTTCCGATCCCGGCGACGACGCCCTCGTCGAGGACGACGATCTGGTCGGCGTGCATGATCGTCGAGACCCGCTGGGCGACGATGACGACCGAGGCCTCCCGCGTCTCTGTCTTCAGCGCCGCACGCAGGCGCGCGTCGGTTCCCGCGTCGAGTGCCGAGAAGCAGTCGTCGAAGAGGTAGAGCCGCGGCCGCTTGACGAGCGCCCGCGCGATCGAGAGGCGCTGGCGCTGCCCGCCGGAGACGTTCGTCCCTCCCTGGTCGATCGGCGCGTCGAGCTGGCCGGGCATCGCGGCGACGAAGTCGCGGGCCTGGGCGACCTCGAGCGCCCGCCAGAGCTCCAGCTCGGTCGCCTCGGGACGCCCGAGCCGCAGGTTGCTCGCGACGGACCCTGCGAACAGGAACGCCGTCTGGGGAACGAGCGCGATCGAGCCCCAGAGCTGCTCGAGCTCCTGCTCGCGCACGTCGAGGCCGTTGACGAGGACGCGTCCGCCGCTCGCATCGAAGAAGCGCGGGATCAGCCCGAGCACCGTCGTCTTGCCGCTCCCCGTGCCGCCGATGATCGCGCTCGTCGCCCCGGGCGGGAACGAGAAGGCGAGGTCGCTGAGCACCGGCAGCTCGCTCCCCGGGTATCCGAACGTCACGGCCTCGAACTGGACGAGCCCGTTCACGAGCGCCGGCCGCTTCGCCAGGGGCGGGTCGGCCACCGAGGGCGCCGTCGCGAGCACCTGCTCGATCCGCTCGCTGCTCGCGACCGCCCGCGGCAGCAGGATCACGACCATCACCGCCATCATCACGGCGAGCAGGATCTGCAGGTTGTAGGTGAGGAACGCGGTCAGGTTGCCGATCGGCAGCGAGCCGTCGCGCACCAGATGGCCGCCGAACCAGAGAACGGCGACGCTCGAGAGGTTGAAGATGACCATCACGACCGGGAGCGCGGCCGCGAACACCCGGTTGACGTAGAGGGTGGTCGCGGTCAGGTCGGCGTTTGCCTTGCCGAACCGCTCCCGTTCCGATCCGGTGCGGACGAAGGCCCGGATCACCCGGACGCCCGTGATCTGTTCGCGGAGCACCTGGTTGATCCGGTCGATCTTGGCCTGCATTGACCGGAAGCGGGGCACGACGATGACGAAGAGCACGCCGATCAGCAGTGCGAGCAGCGGGACCGTGACGATCAGCAGCAGCGACAGCTCCGGGCTCTCCCTGACCGCGAGGATGACGCCGCCGATGCAGGTGATCGGCGTGACGACCATGACCGTGAGCGCCACCTGCAGGAAGAGCTGGATCTGCTGGACGTCGTTCGTGTTGCGCGTGATCAGCGACGGCGTCCCGAAGCGGTTCATCTCGCGCGCCGAGAAGGACTGAACCCGGGAGAAGACCGCGCCCCGGAGGTCGGCACCCGCGCCCATCGCGACGCGCGAGGCCCAGTAGACCGCGGTCACCGCGACGACGCCGACCACGAGTGTGATCGCCAGCATCAGCAGGCCCGTCGTCCAGATGTAGTGGATGTTTCCCTTGACGACGCCGTTGTTGATGATGTCGGCGTTCAGGTTCGGCAGGTAGAGGTTGCCCGCGGTCTGGACGACGAGCAGGCCGACGACGACGGCGACCTGGCGCCGGTAGGGGCGCAGGTAGACGCCAAGCAGGCGGATCAGCACCGGCCGGCCTGCCTCGCACCGTTGCCGCCGGCCCGCGTCACGGCAGCTTCGGGCCGGTTCCGCCGGGGTGAAGCGCCCGCTGGAAGCGGTGTCGGCGCAGGCAGCCCATCGCCTCCGCGAGCTGCGCGTCGTCGAGCGCGGGCTCGCTCTGCGGCGTCGCCGCCGCCGGGCGAAGGCCGTCGAGGAGCCAGTGCAGGTGCCGGCGCCAGGCGGTCGGCGCCGCCGCCTCGGTCGCGTCGATCACGGGCGCGAACGACCAGAGGACGAGCGCGAGGTCCGGCAGGCCGAAGTCCGCCCGCAGCACCCCCTGCGCGTGGGCCCGGGCGAGTAGCTGCTCGAAGAGCTCGCGGATCTGCTGCCGGGTCTCGGTGAGCGGCCCCTCGGCCGGCGGATAGCGCACGAAGATCTCCTTCAGGACGCGGTCGCCGCGCTGCAGCTCGAGCGTCGACTCGAGGAAGCCGACGAGCCCAGCCCAGGCGTCGGGCTCGGCGAGGGCCGACTCGCCGAGCGCGAGGAACTCGCCCACCCGCTCGGCGACGATCGCCTCGACGAGCGCCTCGCGGGTCGGAAAGTGCCGGTAGAAGGTGCCGGTGCCGAGCCCGGCACGGCCGGCGATCTCGTCGACCTGGGCCTCGACCCCGCGCTCGGCGAACACCTCGCGTGCAGCCTCGACGAGCAGGAGGTGGTTGCGCTGCGCGTCGCGTCTGGAGCCGGGCTCCCGTCTCACTCGCTCGGCCACCAGCGAACGGTAGCAAAAGCGGAGCGCTGTTCCGTTTTTATGCTACGGTCGAGGCAGTGCTCGCGCTCGCCCGCTTTTGCTCGGTTCACCGCCGGTTGGTCGTGCTCGGCTGGGTCGTCGTCCTGCTCGGTGTCGGTGGCGGCTGGCAGGTGATCGGCAGCCGGTATGCGACGAACTTCAGCCTCGGGAACACCGGCTCCCAGCAGGCCGCCGACCTCCTCCGGAGCGCCTTCCCGGCCCAGGCAGGCGACGCCGACCAGATCGTCTTCCACACCCGCTCGGGCACGGTCTCCGACGCAGCGACCCGCCGGGCCGTCTCGGCGATGCTCGCCCGCGTCGCGGCGCTGCCACACGTGACCGGGGTCGTCAGCCCCTACGAGCCGGGCAGCGGCGACCGCGTCTCGCGCGACGGCAGGACGGCCTTCGCGACCGTCCTCTTCGACGAGCGGGCAAACCAGTTGCCGACCGGAGCGATCAAGCGGGTCGTGGCGACGGCCGAGGCGATCCGCTCCTCGCAGCTCCAGGTCGAGCTCGGCGGCCAGGCGGTCGAGCAGATCGAGTTCGCCCGACCCGCGTCGACGACCGCGATCGGGCTGCTTGCCGCGATCATCGTCCTGCTGATCAGCTTCGGCTCCTTCCTCGCGATGGGCCTGCCGATCGTGACCGCGCTCTTCGGGCTCGGAACCGGGATCGCCCTCGTCGGCGTCGTCTCGCACGGGCTCGACATGCCGAACTTCTCGCTCGAGCTCGCCGCGATGATCGGGCTCGGGGTCGGGATCGACTACGCGCTCTTCATCCTGACGCGCTTCCGCGAGGCCTACAGCGAGAACGGCGGCCAGGTGCACGAGGCCGTCGCGCTCGCGATGGACACCGCGGGCCGCGCCGTCCTCTTCGCGGGGGCGACGGTCGTGATCGCGCTGCTCGGGATGTTCGCCCTGGGCGTCAGCTTCCTCTACGGGCTCGCGATCGCCGCCTCCATCGCCGTCCTGCTCGTCCTGGCGGCGTCGGTCACGCTCCTGCCGGCTCTGCTCACCTTCTTCGGCCGCCGGGTCGGCGAGCCCGGCCGGCTCGCGCGGCGGCTGCGCCGCCGTGACAAGACGGCGCGGCCGGGGTTCTGGGCCCGCTGGATCGCGCTGATCCAGCGCCACCCGGCGGTGGCGGCCGTGGGCGCGACGCTCGTGATGCTCATCCTCGCGGCGCCGGCGCTCTCCCTGCGCCTCGGCTCGAGCGACCAGGGGAACGACCCGACCTCGTTCACGACGCGCCGCGCCTTCGACCTGCTTGCGGCGGGGTTCGGCCCCGGGTTCAACGGGCCGCTCTCGCTCGTCGTCGAGGTGCCCAGGCACGGTGGTGCGGCCGTCCTCGGGCGGCTCGCGACCGCGGTCCGTGAGACGCCTGATGTCGCCTCGGTCGCGCCGCCGCGGCTCAGCCCCGACGGCACGGTCGCGACGATCAGCGCCTATCCCGACTCCTCGCCGCAGAGCAGTGCGACCAGCGCTCTCGTCGAGCGTCTGCGTGGAACCGTCATCCCACCGCTCGAGCAGGCAACGGGCGCCAAGGTGTTCGTCGGGGGCGCGACCGCGACCTTCATCGACTTCTCGAGCGTCCTCGCGAGCAAGCTCTGGCTGTTCATCGGCGTCGTCGTCGGCCTCTCGGCGCTGCTGCTGCTCGTCGTCTTCCGCTCGCTCCTGATCCCCCTCCAGGCAGCGCTGATGAACCTGCTCTCGATCGGCGCCTCGCTCGGGGTCGTCGTCGCCTGCTTCCAGTTCGGCTGGCTGCCAGGGATCTCCGCAGGCCCGATCGACGCCTTCGTGCCGGTGCTGATGTTCGCGATCGTCTTCGGGCTCTCGATGGACTACGAGGTCTTCCTCGTCTCGCGGATCCACGAGGAATGGGGCCGGAGCCATGACGCCCATGACGCCATCCGCAGGGGCGTCACCGAGACGGGCCGGGTGATCACCGCCGCGGCCGCGGTGATGGTCGCCGTCTTCGCGTCGTTCATCTTCGGCGGCGAGCGGGTGATCCAGCTCTTCGGACTCGGGCTCGCGACCGCCGTCTTCCTCGACGCGCTCGTGATCCGCTGCATCCTGCTGCCGGCCGTCCTCGAGCTGCTCGGCGCCCGGGCCTGGTACTTCCCCGGCTGGCTCGACCGCCGGCTGCCCCGCCTCGCGATCGAGCACGACGGCGCCGCTCCGCGCCGCCCGCCGCGGCCGGCGCTCGAAGACGCCTGAGGGTCGCCGACCGGCTAGGAGCCCTGCAGGGTCACGTCGACGGAAGGCCGCGAGCGCGCCCACCCCGGCGAGGAGCCCGATTGCGGTCATCGCCGCAGCGGCGCCCGCGCGGAACGGCGCCGCGGGGACGAGCCCGACGTGGGCAAACGGCGTCACGTCGACGAGCCAGCCGGGCGCGCCGACGAGCGACCCGACGGTCTGCCAGAGGAACGCGGCGGTGACGAGCCCGTAGGAGACGCCGGCGCTCGCACGAGGCGCGATCCCGTAGGCGAGCGCCGCGACGCCGAGGAAGAGCAGCGCGACCGGCAGGCAGTTGGCGCCGGCGCCGGCCAGCCGCGCGAGCGATAGCTGGACACCGACCGACGCCGCTCCTGCCCAGGCGAAGAGCCCGGCGGCGAGCGACAGGACGGCGGCGGCGGTGGCGGCGAGGGCGAGCCTGCCGCCGAGCCAGCTCGTGCGCGAGACCGGCAGCGAGAGCTCGGTCTCGAGCTGCTGATCCGACTCGTCGCGGTGGGCGGCGCCGACCTGAGCGCAGGCGAAGACGCTGAGCGCCAGGACGAAGAACAGGAAGACGAAGCCGAGGTAGCCGACCGGGGTGAGGATCGAGCCGGCGCCGAGCTTCGCGATCTGCTCCTGCAGGCTCTTCGAGATGCCGGCGGCGGAGATGCCCTGCGAGATGAGGCCGAGGACGAAGGCGAAGACGCCGATGCCGGCGAGCCAGGCGAGCAGGCTGCCGCGCGACGCGCGCAGCGCCTGCGCGGTCGGCGAGGAAAGCAGGTGGAGGTGCGGCGCCGAGGTATCGCGGGCGCTCAGGAGGCCGCTCCCGAGATCCCGGCCGGCGCCGATCACGGCCGCGCCGAGCAGGAGCGCGACGCTGGCGAGGAGCGGGAGCGCGAGCACTGCCGGCTCGGCGCCGCCGAAGGGCCGCAGCTCCTCGGCCCAGCCGAGCGGGGTCAGCCAGCGCAGCCAGCCGGCCGTCCCCGAGGTGTCGGCGACCGCTCGCAGGAGCAGGCTCGCGGCGACGACCACGCCGCCGAGCTCGAGCGCGACCCGGCGCGTCGGTGCAAGCTGGCTGGCGACCGCGCCGACGCCGGCGAAGACGCAGGCGACCGAGGCCGTCGCGAGCGCGAGGTAGGCCGAGCCACCCACCGGCAGCCCCGCGACGACGAACCCGGCGAGCTCGGCGCCCCAGAGGACGAGCACGCCAAGGCCGATCGCGACGAGCTGCGCGGCGAAGGCGGCTCTCCGTCCGAGCGGGCCGGCGAGCACGAGCTCGAGCCGGCCCGTGTCCTCCTCGGCCCGGTACGCACGCACCGCGGCGAGGAGCCCGTAGATCGCGGCCGCGATCGCGAGCGTCCCACCGACGCGCCAGGCGGTGTACCCGCTGATCGTGGCGACGTCGTGCGGCTCGCCGTAGAAGAGGCGCAGCCCCTTGTTGCTGGCGAAGCTCCTCGCGAAGAGGAGCCGGCTCGCGGCCGTCGGGTAGGCCCGCCGATACCCGAACGGCTGGATGTAGGCGTAGACCGCGAACAGGTAGGCGAATCCGAGCGTGCGGACCTTCGCGTCGGCGAAGCTGCGGGCCGCAAGGGCGCGGGCCGGGCCGAGCGCGCCGCCGCTGCGCGCCGGAGCGGCGCTAGCGCTCGACATCGGCCGGCCGGGCCAGCTTTCCGCCCCGCCCGGCGGACACCGCCGCCTGCCCGGGCCTCTCGCCGCCCCTGCCCGCGCGACTCATCCCGGGAACGTAGCGTTGCCGTGCCGGGCGTGCGTCGATCCGCCGGCACGGCGAAGGCGGCAGGGCAGCCGGCCGGACGGCTGGCGATTCGCGCGCGCTAGCGTGGTAGCGGAGATCGATGGTCCGTCCGGCTCACATCGTGCCGCCCCTCCTCGTCGCCGTCGCCCTCGTCGGGGCCGCGGTCGGGCTGGCCGGCTGCGGCAGCTCGCACAAGCAGGCGCCGGCCTCGACCGCGTCGCCGCCCGCGGCCTCCGCGACCGACCGCTGGGGGACGACCTGGCTCTGTCGGCCGGACCTCGCCGACAACCCCTGCCTCACCGACCAGGCGGCGACGCTCGTCGAGGCGAACGGCGCCACCCGGGTCGAGCAGAGCGCGCCGGCGGCGCATCCGCGGGTCGACTGCTTCTACGTCTACCCGACGATCAGCGACGAGCCGACGGTCAACGCCGACCTCGCAGTCGGGTTTCGCCAGGAGGAGGTCGCGATCGCGCAGGCCTCCCGCTTCTCCGGGGTGTGCCGCGTCTACGCGCCCGTCTACCGCCAGATCACGCTGAACGCGCTCGCCCATCCGCGCTCGATCACCCTCCCGCACGCACTCGTCGCCTACGGCAGCGTGCTCGCCGCCTTCCGCGACTACCTCGCCCACTACAACCACGGGCGCGGCATCGTCTTCATCGGCCACTCCCAGGGCGCGACGATCCTGATCAGGCTGCTCCAGCAGGAGGTGGACAATGCCCCGGCTGTCCGCAGCCGCCTCGTCTCGGCGCTCCTGCTCGGCGGCAACGTCACCGTCCGCAAGGGCGGCACGCTCGGCGGCGACTTCGACCACATTCCCGCCTGTACCTCCGCCCGCGAGACAGGCTGCGTCGTCGCCTACTCGAGCTTCACCTCGAAGCCGCCCCCGAACAGCCAGTTCGGCCGGACGAGCTCCGACGAGGGCGTCGGCCTGCTGGCGCCGCGGCGGCTCTCGCCGAGCCTCCAGATCATGTGCGTCAACCCGGCCTCGCCCGCCGGCGGGACCGCCTACCTCGAGCCCTACCTGCCCTCGCTCGCCCTGACCTTCCTGCCGCGGGAACACGATCTCGGTCAGCACCCCCTGGGTGGCCTTCCCGCACGAGTTCACGGCCCGCTGCGAGACCTCCGGCGACGCGACCTGGCTCCAGATCAGCCGGCCCGGCGGCAGCGGCGACAAGCGGCCGACGCTCGGGCGGCTCCAGGACCCGATCCTCGGCCTGCACGTCCTCGACGTCAACATCGCGCTCGGCGACCTCGTCTCCCTGGTCGGCGAGCAGGCGGCCGCCTACGCCCGCAAGTAGCGACGGCCGGCCTGTCCGGACGCGGACGGCCGGCGAGTTCGTGAACTCTTCGTGGCCGCGGCCGCTCCGTCGCCTAAGCTTCGGCCTGAGTGGAGATTCCGCTCGTCAACTTTTCCTCGCTCGTCGGAAGCCGCCTCGTCGATCGTGCCGGCGAGCGGTTCGGGCGGGTCGACGACCTGATCGTCCGGCTTGCCGACGGGGGCTACCCGCCGGTGAGCGGCCTCAAGGCGCGGATCGGCGACCGCGAGGTGTTCGTGCCCGCCGACCGGATCATCGCGCTCGAGTCCGGACTGGTCCAGCTGCGCGGCCAGAAGCTGAACCTCGGGCGCTTCGAGCGTCGCGAGGGCGAGGTGCTCCTGCGCCAGGACCTGCTCGGGCGCCACCTGATCAATGTCGTCGGCGCCCGGCTCGTCCGGGCAGATGACCTGGTGCTCGGCCAGGTCGAGGGTTGGTGGCGGCTCGTCGGCGTCGAGACCGGGTTTCGGCTCCTGTTCCGGCGCTGGCTGCCGCGGGTGCTGCGGCGGCGGGCGACCGTCCGCCCGTTTCTCGACTGGGCGAGCGTCGAGCCCTTCGTCGGGCACGTCCCGACGGCGCGGATGCGGATGGCGTTCGGGAGGCTCGCGAAGCTCCATCCGGCCCAGATCGCCGACCTCGTCGAGGCGGCGTCGCACGAGGAGGGGGAGGAGATCATCGGCGCGGTCGGGGCCGACCGGGAGCTCGAGGCCGACGTCTTCGAGGAGCTCGACTCCGAGCACCAGGTCGAGTTTCTACGCGAGCGCTCCGACCAGCAGGCAGCGAACGTCCTCGCGACCATGGAGGCAGACGATGCCGCCGACCTGCTCGGCGAGCTCGACCAGGACCGGCGCGAGCCCGTCCTGAAGCTGCTTCCCTGGCGCCAGCAGCGGAAGGTGCGCTCGCTCCTCGGTTACAACCCGGCGACCGCCGGCGGCCTGATGAACCCCGACTTCGTCGCGCTCGTCGAGACGAAGACGGTCACCGAGGCGCTCGACAAGCTGCGCCGGACGAAGCTGCCCGAGGAGACGATCACCACCGTCTTTGCCCTCGACTCCGCCGGGCATCTGAGCGGCGTCGTCTCGGTCGTGATGCTGCTGAAGCAGCCGGCGACCGCGCTGCTTGCCGACGCGAAGTCGCCGAGCCCGCTGACCTTCGACCCCGACGACGACCTCTCCGAGATCGCGACGAAGATGGCCGACTACGACCTGACGATCGCACCGGTGGTCGATTCCGCGGGGGCGATCCTCGGGATCGTCACCGTCGACGACCTGCTCGAGCTGATGATCCCGGACGACTGGCGTCGCCGGGTGAACGCGCTCAGCAACGAGTAGCCGGGCTCGCCGGGCCGGTCGCGGCGGACCTTGCTAGCCTGCCAGCATGGCTGGTGCTCACGAGAGACACGTCGAGGTGTCGTTGGACGCTGATTGCTCAGGAAGTACAAGCGTGCGCGCCCTCGCCGCCGGCCGGCCAGCGCAGCCCGCCTAGCCCGCCGACCTCCGGGGCGTGCGGTTCGTACGGACGCACACTCGTTGCCGGAGGGAGGTGGAGATGGCAGAGGAGAAGGGACAAGGCCCGCCGGGTCCGGTCGCCCCGCCCGACCTGAGCGAGAACCAGCCGCGCACCCCGGCCGGGAATGCCCCGGCCGCCGGCGGGCCGCCGGACGGGGAGGAGGGCGGGACCCTGGTCGACCTGGTCGAGGACGCCGAGGCGAACGAGTTCGAGCAGCCGAGCGCCCCGCCCGTCCTCGACGAGGCCCACGTCGGCGACATCAAGGGCGCGCTCGGAACGATCCGGCTCGACGACGTCGCCCCGCAGGGCTCGTGGCGGGGCCGCCTGGTCGTGCTGCTCGCGGTGATGGGCCCCGGCCTGATCGTCATGGTCGGCGACAACGACGCCGGCGGCGTCTCGACCTACGCGCAGGCGGGGCAGAACTACGGCACGAGCCTGCTCTGGGTGCTCGTCCTCCTGATCCCGGTTCTGATCGTCAACCAGGAGATGGTCGTTCGGCTCGGTGCCGTCACCGGCGTCGGCCACGCGAGGTTGATTCTCGAGCGCTTCGGGCGCTTCTGGGGGTCCTTCTCGGTGATCGACCTCTTCGTCCTCAACTTCCTGACGATCGTGACCGAGTTCATCGGCATCGACCTCGCCCTCACCTACTTCGGGCTCAGCAAGTACCTGACCGTGCCGATCGCCGCCGTCGTGCTGATCGGGATGACGATGACCGGCAGCTTCGAGAAGTGGGAGCGGCTGATGTTCGTCTTCGTCGCCGGCAACCTGCTCATCGTCCCGCTCGCCTTCTACGCGCACGCCCACGCGGGCACGGTCGCCCGCGACTTCGTCGTTCCCGGGATCGCCGGCGGGCTCTCCTCGACCTCGGTGCTCCTTGTCGTCGCGATCGTCGGCACGACCGTCGCCCCCTGGCAGCTCTTCTTCCAGCAGTCGAACATCGTCGACAAGCGCATCACCACCCGGTGGATCAACTACGAGCGGGTCGACACCGTGATCGGCACGTTCGTCGTCGTCGTCGGCGCCGCGCTCCTGATGCTGACGACGGCGTCCGCCTTCAACGGTACGCCCTACCACGGCCACTACACGAACGCGCTCGAGGTGGCGAGAGGGCTCGAGCACACCCTCGGGCACATCCCCGCGGTCCTCTTCGCCGTCATCCTCCTGAACGCGTCGATCATCGGCGCCGGGGCGGTCACGCTCGCGACCTCGTACGCCTTCGGTGACCTCTTCGGGCTCCGCCACTCGCTCCACCGGCCGCCCCGGGAGGCGAAGTTCTTCTACGGCAGCTACACGGCGATCGTCGTGCTCGCGGCGGCGATCGTGCTCATCCCGGGGGCGCCGCTCGGCGTGATCACGCTGGCCGTCCAGGCGCTGGCCGGCGTCCTCCTGCCGAGCGCGAGCGTGTTCCTGCTCCTGCTCTGCAACGACAAGGAGGTGCTCGGCCCCTGGGTGAACAAGCCGTGGCTGAACGTCCTCGCGACGCTGATCACCGGCGTGCTCTTCGCGCTCTCGGCGATCCTCGTCGTGACGACCGTCTTTCCCTCGATCAACGTCACCCTGCTGCTCGTCGTCCTGTTCGGGCTGCTCGCCGCGGGCTGCGTCGGCTTCGGCGTGCTCACGTTCCTGGGGCGGCCGCAGGCGCCGCCGGCAGCGGAGCGGCGGGCCGCGGCGGGAGACCTGGACGATGCCGCCGCTCGCCCTCCTCGGCAAGCCTCCCTGGTCGAGGACACGGAGCTTCGTCATGTACCTGATGTACGGCTACCTGGCGCTCGCCGTCATCCTCCTCGTCGTCAAGGCCGTGCAGCTCGCGGGCGGCCACCACTGAGCCGCCTTTACCCACCTCTGACCTTCGCCTGCTACAACGAAACCGATGCGCGGGCACTCAGGTAGCCAACGCGGGCGCCTCCTCGCGCTCCTCGGCGCGTGTGGAGCGCTCGCTGCAGCGACGGGGCTCCTCGCCACGTCCGCGGCTGCCGCCGGGACGACGATCAACGTCTTCTACACCTCGCCGACCTCGATCCAGGTCAGCCTGAGCGACGGGACAGCCGTCAACGCCGGCTCGACGATTCCGGCGGGCTCCTATCAGGTGCTCGTCTACGACAACAACAACTACGACACCAGCCCCAAGTTCACGATGAGCGGCCCGGGCGTCTCGATCCCCGCGAACAACCTGAACAGCACTGGCATGGGGATCGACCTCCCGACCACCTTCGGCCCGTTCAGCTTCCAGACGAGCTCGAGCTACACGGTCTCGGATCCGGGGATCGGCGCGTCGCTCACCTTCCAGACCTCCGCGACCTCCGGAGCGAGCTCGGGCGGCTCGTCAGCCGGCGGCTCGACCTCGGCCGGGTCGACCTCGGCCGGGTCGACCTCGGGCGGCGCCAGCTCCGGCGGCTCCAGCCCGGCCGGCTCGTCGGGCTCGCCGACGCTGGTCGGCACCGTCGAGGTGTCGGTCAGCGTCTCGGGCAAGCCGACGCTGGTCTTCGACGGCAAGAACGTCAAGTCGCTGAAGGCAGGGCGCTACACGATCAGGGTCGCCGATCACGCAGCCAAGGCCGGCCTGCTCGTCGGCGAGGGGTCGAAGAGCCCGCTCGTGCTCAGCGCCGCGGCGAGGGTCGGCATCAGCTCGAAGACGGTCACGCTCAGCGCCGGAAAGTGGTTCTTCGAGCCGACCGCCCACGGCCCGAAGACCTACGTCAGCGTCGTCGCCTGAGCGGCCGCAACGCCGCCGGGGCCCGGCGGCCAAGCCCTAGCATGGACGGGGATGGTCTCGGCCGAGGAGAGCCCGCGTCTGACCCCTGCCGATCGCGTCCCCGCCCGCAAGCGGATCGCGCTGATCGCGCACGACAACCGCAAGTCGGACCTGCTCGCCTGGGCGCGGTTCAACCGCGGCACGCTCGCCGACCACGACCTCTACGCGACGGGCACGACCGGCGGCCTGATCTCCGACGAGCTCGCCCTGCCCGTCAACCGCTTCCTCAGCGGCCCGCTCGGCGGCGACCAGCAGGTCGGGGCGGCGATCGCCGAGGGGCGCATCGACGCCGTCATCTTCTTCTGGGACCCGCTCGCCCCGCACCCCCACGACGTCGACGTCAAGGCGCTGCTGCGGATCGCCGTCGTCTACAACATCCCGATCGCCTGCAACCGGGCGACGGCCGACTTCGTCCTCTCGAGCCCGTTGATGGCCGAGGCCTACGCCCCGACGTTCACGCCCGAGACCGGCGAATGAGGGTGACCGCGAGGCCGGAGCTCGGGATCCTGCTGGCGCAAGCGGCGGGGCGAAGCTGGGATGATGCTCGCACGATGACGGCGCGCTCGCGTGAGCCCCGGCAGTGACTGAGGCGCCCACGACGGGCGTGCCGGCGGCGCCGTCGGCTTCGGCCGCGGCTCCCGCGCCGCTCTCCGGGCGTCGGCGCACGCTCGTCTGGACACTCGTCGTGCTGGCGTCGGTGCTCGCCGTCGTCGCGACCCTGACCACCTGGGTACAGCGGCAGATGCTCGACAACAACGCCTGGCATCGGGCCAGCGTTCAGATCATCCAGGAGCCCGCCGTCCGCAACTCCCTCTCGACCGAGATCGTCAACGAGCTCTACAGCAACGTCAACGTCGCCCAGCAGCTGGAGAAGCTGTTTCCGAAGAGCCTGAAGCAGCTCGCCGGGCCGGCGGCCGCGGCGCTGCAGGAACCGGCGACGAAGGCCGTCGAGTTCATGTTCTCGCAGCCCCGCTTCCAGCAGCTGTTCGTGCAGGCGAGCGATCTCGCCCACGAGAAGCTCGTCAACGTGCTCGAAGAACAAGACGGGCTACGGGATCTCGACCGGTAACGGCGTCGTCACGCTCAACGTCACCGAGCTCCTGAGGCAGCTCGGGGCCGCGCTCGGCGTGCCTGCGAGCGCGCTCGACCGGCTGCCGGCGAACGCCGGGATGATCACGATCATGAAATCGGATCAGCTCGCGCTCGCCCAGGACGGCGTCCGCTCGGTCAAGGTGCTGAGCGTCTGGCTGCTCGTGCTCGTGCTCGCCCTCTACGGAGCGGCGCTCTACCTCGCCCGCGGCAGCCGCCGCACGACGCTCGCCCATATCGGCTGGGGGCTCGTCATCGTCGGCCTGCTCCTACTCGTCGCCCGCAAGGTCTTCGGCGACTACGTCGTCAACTCGCTGACCCAGCCCGAGTACCGCGTGCCGAGCCAGCACATCTGGCTGGTCGCCACCGCGATCCTCGGTCAGATCGGTCTGGAGACGATTCTCTACGGGCTCGTCACGGTCGCCGGCACGCTCGTCGCCGGCCCGTCGCACCCGGCGACGGCATTCCGCCACTGGCTCGCCCCGGCGCTCAACACCCGGCCCGAGCTGACGTGGGGGACTGCTGCCTTCGTCTACCTCCTCGTCGTGCTCTGGGGCGGCACGCACGCGCTCCAGACGTGGTGGGGAGTCCTCCTGCTCGGGGCGCTCTTCGCCGCCGGCATCGCCGCGCTGCGCAAGCAGACCCTCGGCGAGTTCCCGCAGGCGGGGCTCGTGCCGAGCGAGCACAGGATGGGCGCGCGGGTGGCGGCGTCGGTCAGCGGGGCGGCGCACCGCGTCACCGCCTCGGCCCGCCAGCACGAGCACCGCCACGCGGGCGGCGGCCGCTCGACCGCCGAGGAGCTCTCGCAGCTCGCGGCGCTGCGCGAGCAGGGTGCGATCAGCGAGGCCGAGTTCGAGCAGGCCAAGAAGATCGCCCTGAGAGCCTGACCACTCGCACCCCGCGGCCCGACCCGCTCCGGCGCTAGAGCCCTTCCTCGACCGTGATCCTGCCGTCGCGGGCCGCGCGCTCGAGCGCCTGGAAATCGCGCTCGTTCTGGTCGGCGTAGGCAACGGCGAAGTCGGCGAGCGCATTGTCGACGACCGCGCCCTTGCCGAGGTACTCGGCGATCGCGATCCGGTCGCCCGAGCGGGCGTGCGCCCGCGCGAGCGTCCAGCCGCACACCTGTCCGTACATGACGAGCCCGCGCTGGAGGATCGTCTCGAGGTTGACCGAGATCTTCCAGTCCCAGAGCTGGCGGCAGTAGAAGTCGCGCTCGC
This sequence comes from uncultured Actinomycetota bacterium, assembly GCA_963765345.1. GTDB lineage: Bacteria > Actinomycetota > Thermoleophilia > Gaiellales > Gaiellaceae > PALSA-600. The sequence continues at coordinate 107,622 of CAVXWI010000019.1, read as the reverse complement.
TGCCGTCGAGCCCGGTCATCCGATGCCAACCGAGGAAGATGTCGCTGAGCGTCTGCATCAGCCGCTGGCCGGCGACGACCCGCTGGCCGTGATTGGCGTAGTGGCTCCGGTGCAGGTGGGGCTCGAGCACCGACTCCTGCGCCTCCTTGACCTGGATGAAGAGGGGATCGCTGTTGTCGCGGCCGAGCAGGAGCACGATCCAGCAACGCGTGCCGACGCTGCCGACGCCGACCACCTTGCGGGCGAGGTCGACGAACTCGAACTGCTCGAGCAGGTGCCGGCGGTCGTCCTGGAGTGTCCGGCGGTAGTCGCGGAAGACGGAGCGGACGATCGCCTCGACCGCCTCGCGGTCGGCGACACCCTCGAAGAGATCGTCGATCGGCACGATCAGCGGCGGCTCTGCGCGGATGCGCGGCTGCCCGTCGACGATATGGGTGAGCTTCTCGAACGCCGTCATGCTGTCGCGCGTCCGCGCCTTCGCCGTCGTCCGCGTGAAGGTCTTCAGCTGGGTGGTGTCGCCGGTCGCGCGGATCCGCGCCTCGAGATCGCCGGCGCTCGCATGCGCGTACCAGACGTCCATGTTGGTCATCTCCGCGAACTGGCGCATCGCCAGACGGTAGGAGCCGACGGTGTTGAGGACGGCCTCGCGGCGCTCGGCGTCGGAGAAGTTGCGATCGCGGCCCGCGACCTCGAAGCTCGCCGCGAGGCGCTTCAGGTCCCACTCGAACGGGCCGGCGAGCGTCTCGTCGAAATCGTTCAGGTCGAAGACGAGGTCGCGCTCGGGCGAGGCGAAGCCGCCGAAGTTCGCGAGGTGGGCGTCGCCGCAGAGCTGCGCCGCCAGATCGGTCCGGGGAGCGCTCGCGATGTCGTGCGCCATGATCGCGGCGCCACCGCGGAAGAATGCGAACGGCGAGACGAGCATTCGGCCGTAGCGAATCGGGACGAGCTCGGGCACGCGCGAGGGCGCCTGCGCCTCGAGCAGTGCAACCGGGTCGCGCTTGGGCGGGTCGAGCGCGGCGAAGCTCGTCCGCGGGCAGTTCGTGCGGGCGTCCTTGCCGCGTGCTGCCCGTTGCTTGACCGTCGGGTGGGCCAGCTTCTCCGACGCCGAGCGCCCGCTCGGGACACCGACCTGCTCCTCGAGCTCGTCGTACTTCGAGCTCCTTCTCCGGACCCGTCGACATCGTTGCTCCTTTCCTTCGCTTCGACGACAGGGTAGTTGCTTCCAGGCAACGAGGCCGCGAGGAGGATCGGGAGACCGGCGGTCAGTGGGCCCCGGGGCGACCGCCGCGAGGCCGCGCCGAACGGCGTCGAGGGAGAAGCCGCCGGTCGGGGATCCGTGGGCGAGCTCTGCGGCGGGCGCTAGCGGGGGACGGTGCGGGCGAGGAGCCGGCCGCGGCCCTCGCCGATCCCGCCGAATCGTCCTGCCAGCTCGAAGGCGAGTAGCGCGCAGGTCGGGAGCGGCTCCGGCGCGGCGCCCGGGTCGAGCAGGTCGCCGAGCTCCTCCAGGCCGGGGTTGTGGCCGATCAGAAGCACCGAGCCGATCGGGTCGGGCACGCTCCGGAGCACCGCGACGAGCTCCTCGGCAGCGGCGCCGTAGAGGCGCTCCTCGAAGCGGATCTCCGGGGCGCTCGCGAGCGCGGGCGCGATCGCCGCGAGCGTCTCGCGGGTGCGGAGCGCCGGCGAGCAGAGGACGAGCTCGGGAGCGAAGCGGGCTCGGGACAGCGTCTCGGCGAGGACGGCCGCGTTTCGCAGGCCCCGCGGTGCGAGCGGCCGGTCGCGATCGGCGAGCGCCGGATCGTCCCGACTCGACTTCGCGTGCCGCAGCAGGTGCAGGGTGCGCGGTGTCTCGTCGGTCATCGCGCCAATCATCGCGCCTAGGCGCCACGGGAGCGGGTGGCATAGGATTGCCCGCGAGCGCAGGGCGCGGCCACGGCTCGGAGAGAAGCGGCCGCCGTGGCAGCGTGTGAGCAGGATGGCGACCCGGTCGAACCACTCTCGGCATTCCTTCGCGCCCCGCGAGCGGCTGCCGCAGCTGAAGGACTCCCACAGCTACGGCACGGTGCTCGCGCTGATCGTCGTGCTCTTCGTCTTCGCCGACACCGCGCCGACCGTGCCCTGGGCGACGGCGGTCGTCCTGATCCTGCAGGGGCTGATCTTCGCGATCGCGCTCTGGACGTCGGCGCGCGAGATCGAGCGCAACGGCGCCGCCCTCGCACTCATCGTCTCTGCCGTGCTCGCCTTCGTCGAGATCGAGGTCGGGCACGGGCGCGCCCTCGGCGCGACCGTCTCGATCTACTCGGCCGTGCTGACGGTCGGCACGATGTTCGTGATCGCCCGCGGCGTCATGCGCCAGCGGGAGATCAACTCCCAGTCGGTCAGCGGCGCGATCAGCATCTACGTGCTCCTCGGGATCTTCTTCGTCTTCGTCTACGCGACGATCGCCGCGATCAGCCACAAGCAGTTCTTCGCGCAGGGGACGACGCCGACGCGGCCGCTCCTCCTCTACTTCAGCTTCATCACGATGACGACGGTCGGGTACGGCGACTACTCGCCGGCCGGGCAGGTGGGGAGGACGTTCGCCGTGATCGAGGCGCTCACGGGCCAGCTCTACCTCGTCACCGTGGTCGCCATCCTCGTCTCGCAATTCGGCAAGGAGAAAAAACCCAGGTAACCTCGCCCGGGAGGCAGCCGCGATGTCCACCGACCCCGAGGAGCACGGTCCCGAGGCGCCCGAACCGGCGGCGCCGGTCGCGGCGAGCGCCAACGGCCCGGGGCCGGGGCTGCGGCCGAGGCAACCTCGGCGGAGCTGCTCGGTCAGCTCGCGCACGAGCTGACCTCGCTGCTGCGCACCGAGATCGAGCTGAACCAGTGCGAGCACGCCGCGTCGCGGCGCGAGCGGGCGACCGAGGTCGCCGCCCTCGCGGCGGGAGCGGCAGCAGCGCTGATGGCGTTCGCGGCGCTGACCGCGGCGACGGTGAAGGCGCTCGAGTTCGTCCTCTCGGCCTGGGCCGCCTCGCTTGTTGCCGCCGCCGCCTGGGGCATCCTTGCCGCGGTGCTGCTCCAGGCGGGCAAGCTCTCGAAGCTGCTCGGCCGCTTCGACCCGGCCGGCGACGCCGCCCGACTCGAGCGGCTGCGGGCAGAGCAGCTGGCCGGCGAGCTCGCGATGCGGCAGGCGGCCGGGCGCTTCGCCCAGGCGGCGGCCCGCGAGACGGTCGACTCGGCCGCGAAGCGAACGACGGACGCCGTCGAGCAGGAGGGTGAGCTGCTCCTGCGCGAGCTGGCCGGCGTGCTGCGGTCACCCGGCCGCGCCGGCATCGGCATGCTCGGCCGGCTCGCCGGCCGCTAGCACGGTCGCGGCCGCCGGGCAGGCACCGATCGATGGCGGCCGACAAGAAGCAGGCACGACGGATCGCCGGGTTCGTCAAGCCGTTGCGCGTTCCACCGGGCACGAAGGTCACGCTCGCCGACGACTTCGATCCCGGCTACCGCGCCGAGTTCGTCGACAAGGAGGACGGGGTGGAGCTCCTCGCCGAGGCCGTCGAGCTCCTCGCCGACTACCAGGCACGCCTCGCCGCCCAGGGGACATACGGGCTGCTTGTCGTCCTGCAGTCGCTTGACGCGGGCTGGCAAGGACGGGACGATCCGCCACGTCATGAGCGGCGTCAACCCGCAGGGCGTCCGGGTCACGAGCTTCAAGGTTCCCTCGACTGAGGAGCTCGACCACGACTACCTCTGGCGCTATGCCCGCCGGCTGCCGGCCCGCGGCGAGATCGGGATCTTCAACCGCTCGCACTATGAGGAGGTGCTCGTCGTCCGCGTGCACCCGGAGCTGCTCGACCGCGAGAAGCTGCCTCCCGCGGCGAAGGGCAGGCACGTCTGGAAACGGCGCTACCGCGAGATCAACGACTGGGAGCGCTACCTCGAACGACAACGGCATCCGCGTCGTCAAGCTGTTCCTCAATCTGTCGCGGGAGGAGCAGCGGAGCCGCTTCCTGCGCCGGATCGACGTGCCGGAGAAGAACTGGAAGTTCTCGGCCAGCGACGTGCGCGAGCGCCGCTTCTGGAACGACTACCAGCAGGCGTTCTCGGAGATGCTCACCCACACGAGCACCGCCTGGGCGCCCTGGCACGTCATCCCGGCAGACCACAAGTGGTTCGCGCGCATCGCCGCCTCGGCGGTGATCGTGAATGCGCTGATCGAGCTCGACCCTCACTACCCCGAGGTCGGCGAGACGGCGCTACGCGAGCTCGCCGAGGTCAAGGCGGAGCTCGAGGCGGAGGCACCCGACGGGGCGGCACCCGACCCCAACGAGCGAAGGCTCGATCCCGACGCCGGGGGCGGCGGCTGAGGGCGCCGCTCCGACTGCCCGGAGGGCTGCTCGGTCATGAAGTGTCTTAGAATCGCCTCGACCTGCCAAGCGCGACCGACGAGGAGGGTGTGATGGAGATCGACGAACGCCCGGATGCAACCGCCGCTGCCGCAGCCGGGTTCTGGTGGCTCTTCGCCGTCACCGGGACGCTGTGGATCCTCTTCTCGCTGATCCTCTTCCGCTTCGACTACACGAGCGTCAACGCCATCTCGATCCTGCTCGGGGTCGTCTGCATCGCCGCCGCGATCGAGGAGCTGATCGGGATCCCGTCCGCGCACGGGTGGTGGCGGGTCGGCCGGATCGTCCTCATGCTCCTCTTCGCCGCGATCGGGATCGTCGCGTTCGTCCATCCGGGCAACACGTTCAACGCGTTGGCGGCGATCTTCGCCTTCTACGTCCTCCTGCGCGGCATGTTCACGATCGTCGCCGCGCTCGCCGGCGTGCTCGAGCCGCTCTGGCTCGGCCTGCTCCTCGGCATCGCCGAGATCGGCCTTGCCTTCTGGGCCGCCGGCGACTTCGGCCACAAGACGATCCTGCTGCTCGCCTGGATCGGGGTGACCGCGATGATCCACGGCCTGACGCAGATCATCCTCGCGGTTCGCCTGCACGGCCTCCGTACCACCTGAGCGGCCGCGCCGGCGCGGCTCAGGCCTCGCCGGCTCGCGGACGGGCGCACGACGTCGTGGAGAGTAACCCGGCCGCTGCCCTCCGGTCGCCGACGCGTTGGCGGCCGACGACGGGCCGCAGTCGGTGTGGCGACGGCCGAGCCGCTCGCGACGCTCCCGGCGCCTCCCGGCCGCCGCCGGGCGGCTACCGGTCGGCGTCGCCGGGCTTCGCTGGGGTCGGCACGATCACGACCGGACAGGGCGCGTGGTGGACGACCTGCTGGCTCACCGATCCGAGCAGGAGGCCGCGGAACCCGCCGAGGCCGCGCGAGCCGACGACGAGAAGGTCGTCGATCCCTGCCTCGACACAAAGGACGTCGGCCGGCTGGCCCTCGCGGAGGACGGGCGTGACGGCGACGCCGGCGTCGGTGATGCCCGCGTCGACGAGGCTCGCCTCGAGCGCCTTCTGCGCGAGCTTCCGGTACTCGTCGAGGTCGAGCGGGGTCGGCGCCCAGCCCGAGCCGTAGACCCCGGGCGGAATATGCCACGCGTTCACCGCGAGCAGCTCCGTGCCACGGAGCCGCGCCTCCGCGACGGCGAACTGGAGCGCCGTGATCGATCCCTCGGAGCCGTCGACCCCGACGATGACTCTGCTCATCCTGCCTCTCCCCTCCGGCCGGCGCTTCCGTTCGCAGGCGCGGTGTCGATCATGCCACGGGCGAGCGAGCGCGGCCCGGCGACCCGGTTGGCCGTCGCTCGCCGCCCGGCAGGCGACCGTGGGGACCCTGCCGCCGTCGGGCTGCGGCGCGAGCGGCGAATCCGCGATGCTGTCGGCGCGTGGACGCGATCCGCACCGAGGGGCTCGGCAAGCGCTACGGGTCGACCCTCGCCCTCGAGGCGCTCGATCTCGCGGTCGCGCCGGGCGAGGTGTACGGCTACCTCGGCCCGAACGGGGCGGGGAAGACGACGACGATCCGCCTGCTGCTCGGCCTGCACCGCCCGAGCGATGGCCGCGCCGAGCTCTTCGGGATCGACGCCTGGCGCGAGCCGGTCGCCGCGCACCGGCGGGTCGGCTACGTCGCCGGCGAGCCGTTCCTCTGGCCGGCCCTGACCGGCGCCGAGACTCTCGCCTATCTCGCGCGGCTGCGCGGCGGGACCGACGTCGCCTACCGCGACGTTCTCGTCGAGCGCTTCCGGCTCGAGCTCGACAAGAAGGTGCGGGCGCTCTCGAAGGGCAACCGCCAGAAGGTGCAGCTCGTCGCGGCGTTCGCGAGCAGGGCCGACCTGCTGATCCTCGACGAGCCGACGAGCGGGCTCGACCCGCTGATGGAGGTGGCCTTCCGGGAGACGGTCCAGGAGGCCAAGCAGCGCGGGCAGACGGTGTTCCTCTCCTCGCACATCCTCAGCGAGGTCGAGGCGCTCTGCGACCGCATCGGCATCCTCCGGCAGGGCCGGCTCGTCGACGAGGGAACGCTGGCCGAGCTTCGCCACCTCTCGACGCACACGGTCGAGGTCACCTTTGCCGGCCCGGCGCCTGCGCTCGCGGCGATTCCGGGCGTCCGGAGCGCCCCCGCCGGGGCGAATGCGCTCACCTTCGAGGTGAGCGGCGCGATCCAGCCGCTGCTCGCCGCCCTCGCCGACCAGCCGGTCGTGACGCTGACGAGCCGGGAGCCGTCGCTCGAGGAGATCTTCCTGCATCACTACGACGAGAGCGACGGACGGCCGCCCGCCGGGGGCGGCCGGAAGGCGCCGGGCGGTTCGCCGGCGAGCTAGGGTGGCGGCATGACCGACCTGCAAACGACGGCTCGCGCGCTCGTCGCGGATGGCAAGGGAATTCTGGCCGCGGACGAGAGCGGCGGGACGATCGCCAAGCGGTTCGCCGCGATCGGGGTCGAGTCGTCCACGGAGTCGCGCCGCGCCTACCGCGACCTGCTCTTCACCACCCCCGGTGCCGAGGAGTTCATCAGCGGCGTGATCATGTTCGATGAGACGATCCGCCAGACGGCGGCGGACGGGACGCCCTTTCCGGAGCTGCTCGCCGCGCGGGGGATCATCACCGGGATCAAGGTCGACCGCGGCGCAAAGGCCCTCGCTCTCGCCCCCGGCGAGACGGTGACGGAGGGGCTCGACGGGCTGCGGGAGCGGTTCGCCGAGTACCGCGGGCTCGGAGCGCGCTTCTCGAAGTGGCGCGCCACCTACTCGATCGGCGAGGGCCGCCCGAGCGAGGCCTGCGTCTGGGTGAACGCGCACGCGCTCGCCCGTTACGCGGCTCTCGCGCAGGAGGCGGGTCTCGTGCCGATCGTCGAGCCCGAGGTGCTGATGGACGGCGACCACTCGATCGCGGCGAGCGAGAAGGCCACCGGCCGCGCCCTGCAGGGGCTCTACACCGAGCTGCACGACCAGCGCGTCGAGCTCCGCGGCACCCTGCTGAAGCCGAACATGGTGCTCTCGGGGTACGAGGCGAGCGATCGGGCCGGCGTCGAGGAGGTCGCCGAGCGGACGCTCGAATGCCTCTACCGGCACGTCCCCGCGGCGGTACCGGGGATCTGCTTCCTCTCGGGCGGCCAGTCCGACGAGGATGCGACGGCCCATCTGGACGCGATGAACCGGCTCGGCCCGCACCCCTGGCCGCTCTCGTTCTCGTTCGGGCGGGCGCTCCAGGCGCCCGCGCTCGCGGCGTGGAGCGGCAGGCCGGAGAACGTCGAGGCCGCCAAGAGCGCCTATCTGCAGCGGGCGAGGCTGAACGGCGCCGCCCGCTCCGGGCGCTACACGCCGGCGCTCGAGCAGTCGGCGGCAGTCGGCCGCTGACGGCCTCGGCGAGAGCGAGATGACGATCGTCGGCGGCGTCGCCGGCTCGCCCGGACCCGACCTGCGAGTTCCGCACCGCAGCCGCCGAGGCCTGTTGCCGCACCGCTCCGATCGCGGCCGGGCAGGCCTGGCGCGTCCGCGCGGCTCGACGCCGGGGCAGACGCCAGGCGGGCCGGCTTTGCGCATCCGGCCGTCGCGAGCCGCGGTGAGCGCGGGTTCGGACGGGGCCGCGATCGCGGTCCACGAGCTCACCGTCATGCGCGGCGGCAACCGGGTCATCGAGCATCTCTCACTCGAGGTCCGCGCCGGCAGCGTCACCGGGCTGCTCGGGCCGAGCGGCGGCGGCAAGTCGACGCTCCTGCGCGCCATCGTCGGCGTCCAGCAGGTTGCGGGCGGTGACGTGACCGTGCTCGGCGAGCCGGCCGGGACGGCCTCGTTGCGGCGCCGGGTCGGCTACATGACCCAGGCGCCGTCGGTCTACGCCGACCTCTCGGTCCGCGAGAACCTTCGCTACTTCGGCCGGCTCTACCGGCTCGGGCCCGCCCGCTGCGACGAGGTGATCGATACCGTCTCGCTCCGCCCGGAGGCTGGCCGGGTCGTCTCGAGGCTGTCGGGCGGCCAGCGGGCCCGCGTCTCGCTCGCGGTCGCGCTCCTCGCCAACCCCGAGCTGCTCGTGCTGGACGAGCCGACGGTCGGGCTCGACCCGCTGCTCCGCCGCGACCTCTGGCAGCTCTTCCATCGGCTCACCGACGAGGGGGCGACGCTGCTCGTCTCGAGCCACGTGATGGACGAGGCCGAGCGGTGCGACGACCTGCTCCTGCTCCGGGAGGGTGCGCTGATCGCCGCCGGGACGCCGGCGGAGCTCCGCGCCCGCGCGGGAGCGAGCTCGCTCGACGAGGTCTTCCTCCGCCTCGAGGCCGAGCGCCGCGAGCCGCCGGCCGCGGCGGCGGCCGGTGAACACCGCCGCGACCGCCGCCCGGGTGCTCGCGCAGCTGCGTCGCGATCCGAGGTCGCTCGTCCTCGTCCTTGCCGTCCCCTGCGTGCTCGAGGGGCTCCTGCGGGCGATGTTCGCGGGGAACCCGGCGATCTTCCAGAAGATCGGCGCGCCGCTCCTCGGGCTCTTCCCGTTCATCTCGATGTTCCTGATCACCTCCGTGACGATGCTGCGCGAGCGGACCTCGGGAACGCTCGAGCGCCTGATGACGATGCCGATCGAGAAGCTCGACCTGCTCGGCGGGTACGGGCTTGCCTTCGGCCTGCTCGCCGCGGTGCAGGCGACCATCGTCTCGGTCATCGCGTTCGGGCTCCTCGGCCTCGACGTGCACGGGCCGGAGTGGGCCGTCGCCGCTCTCGCCGTCGGGAACGCGCTGCTCGGGATGGCTCTCGGGCTGCTCGTCAGCGCCTTCGCCACCTCCGAGTTCCAGGCCGTGCAGTTCATGCCGGCGATCGTCCTGCCGCAGCTCCTCCTCTGCGGTCTCTTCGTCGAGCGGAGCGCGATGGCCGACTGGCTGCGCGTGGTCTCCGCCCTCCTGCCGCTGACCTACGCCTACGACGCCCTCGCCCGTGTCGCCGCCGGCGGCCCCTACGGGGCCCGCTTCGTGCTCGACGTCGCGGTCACCATCGGTGCGACGGTCGTCGCGCTCGTGCTCGCCGCCGCCACCTTGCGGCGGCGCACCGCCTGACCGTCCGCCGCGGCGCCGCCGAGCCCGAAACGCTCACACGGCCTACGCGGTGCGTTCATCGCATCTCAACCGGCCCCTCATATCGTGGGCCGGTGCGGGTCGGTCGGACGTTCGTTGCCGTGCTGCCGCTGGCCGGCCTCACCGGGGTCATGCTGGCGCTGGCTGCCTTCGCCCACGCCTCGCCCGGCAGGGGCGGTGGCATCTGGCTACGGCTCGACGCGCGTTGCAGCGTCGCCGACTCGCGGCTGGAGCCCTACCCGTGGCCGCTCAAGCCCTTCCACCGCCAGCATCCGATCCGCGGGTACTTCGGCGATCCGCGCACCGTCGTCTTCGGCAGCCACGAGGGCGTCTTCTCCTTCCACAACGGCGTCGACATCGCTGCCTGGACCGGCAATCGCGTCTACCCGGTCGCCTCGGGCACCGTCTTCGAGATCATCGGCGACGAGATCATCACGAAGGACTCGCACGATCGCCGCTTCCAGTACATCCACGTCCACCCCTGGGTGAAGGTCGGCGAGCACGTGACCGTCTCGCGGACCGTGCTCGGCACGATCTTCGAGCCGTGGGAGCATGTGCACCTGAGCGAGCTGCGGGGCCGCTGCGTCGTCAACCCGCTCGCCCCGGGGCACCTGACGCCGTACGTCGACCGGACGAGCCCGAAGGTGCTCGCGATCTCCTTCGCGACGCCGGCAGGCCGTCGGCTCTCGCCCACCGACCTGCACGGCCAGATCGAGGCGGTCGCCCGTGCTCAAGACCAGCCGGCGATGCCGGGGCCGGGCGTCTGGCGGCGCATGCCGGTCTCGCCGGCGCTCGTCACCTGGCAGATCGTCGCGGCCGACGGGCACCGCGTCATGGGGGGCGTCGTGGCCGACTTCCGTGAGACCGAGCCCCCGGCCGCGGACTTCTGCGCCGTTTACGCACCCGGGACGATCCAGAACTTCGCCGCCGAGAGCGGCCGCTTCAACTGGGGTCGCGCCGGTCGCTACCGCTTCCAGCTCGGGAACGGGCCGATCGACACCTCGTTGCTCGCAAACGGCCGCTACCGCATCTCGGTCGCCGCGAGCGACACCGGCGGCAACGTCGGCCGCCGCTCGGTGACGATCGAGATCGCCAACCACGGCCGCTCGGCGGTCGAGCCGGCGCCGCCCGACTGGCGCTGCCAGGTGCGCTCGCTGGTCACGGACCACTGACCTCCTGGCCCGGGCTACGGGTCGGCCGTCGGGGCCCAGGAGACGGGCCCGGCGACGAGCGTGTGCGAGCCGAGCGGCCGACCGAGGGTCGTGGCAAGCTCGCGGGCGGCCGCGAGGAGCAGCTCGAGGTCGACCCCCGTCTCGATCCCCATCTCGTCGAGCATCGAGACGAGGTCCTCGGTGGCGATGTTGCCGGTCGCGCCCGCGCGGTACCGGGCAGCCCCCGATCTCCCCGAAGCTCGACTCGAAGGATTCGCAGCCCGCCTCGAGCGCGGCGAGCACGTTCGCGAGCCCCTGGCCACGGGTGTTGTGGAAGTGGGCGGTCAGCTCCAGCCCGGGGCCGAGCGCCTCGCGGGCCCCGCCGAAGAAGCCGCCGACCGAGCGAGGGTTGGCCATCCCGGTCGTGTCGCCGAACCCGATCTCCTCGGCACCGGCCACGGCGAGCCGGCCGGCGATCTCGTACACCCGCTCGGGCGGGACGGGGCCCTCGTAGGGGCAGCCGAAGCTGACGCTGATCACCGCCCCGGCGCGCAGTCCTGCCGATCGGGTCGCGGCGATCACCCGCTCGAGCTCGGCCAGCGACTCGGCGACGGACCGGTTGACGTTCCGCCGGTTGTGTGTCTCCGAGGCGGAGACGACGCCGCTCACCTGGTGCAGCCTGTCCCTGAAGGCGAGGGCGCGGTCGAGCCCGCGCTCGTTCGGCACGAGCACGGCCGCCTCGACGCCCGGCGGGAGCGCGAGGGAGGCGAGCACCTCCTCGGCATCGGCGAGCTGGGGGACGACGTCGGCCCGGACGAGCGAGGTCACCTCGATCCGCCGCAGGCCGGAGCGCCCGAGCAGCTCGATCAGGCGGAGCTTGTCTGCGGTCGGGACGAGCTCGGGCTCGTTCTGGAAGCCGTCGCGGGGCCCGACCTCACGGATCCGGGCGCTGGCTGGCAGGCGGGCGGCCATCGCCACCAGCGTAGTTCGGCGGGTATACGGTGGCGCCAACGCGATGGTCGCGCTCAGCTCACAGATCGACCCGACCGCAGCCGAGTTCGTGCGCCGCCGCGGACGGATGGAGGCGCTCGTCGCCGAGCTGCGCGACCGCACGGCCATCGTCGCGCGGGGCGGCAGCGCCTCGGCGCTCGAGCGGCACCGGGCGCGGGGCAAGCTGCACGCCCGTGAGCGGATCGACCGGCTCGTCGACCCGGGGAGCGCCTTCCTGGAGCTCTCCGCGCTCGCGGGCCTCGACGTCGGCGAGGGCGAGGCTCCCTCGGCCGGGATCGTGACCGGGATCGGCGTCGTCGAGGGGCGCCGCTGCGTGATCGTCGCCAACGATGCCACCGTCAAGGGGGGCTCCTACCTGCCGCTGACGATCAAGAAGCACCTGCGCGCCCAGGAGATCGCCGAGCAGAACCGGCTGCCCTGCCTCTACCTCGTCGACTCCGGCGGTGCCTACCTGCCCCTGCAGGCGGACGTCTTCCCCGACCGCGAGCACTTCGGGCGGATCTTCTACAACCAGGCGCGGATGTCGGCGAAGGGAATCGCGCAGATCGCCGTCGTGATGGGCTTCTGCGCTGCCGGCGGCGCCTACGTGCCGGCGATGGCCGACGAGACGGTGATCGTGCGCGGCACCGGTTCGATCTTCATCGGCGGCCCCGCCCTGGTCAAGGCCGCGACCGGCGCGGACGTCACGGTCGAGGAGCTCGGCGGCGCGGACGTCCACACGCGCCGCTCGGGCGTCGCCGACCACTACGCGACCTCCGACGAGCACGCGCTCGCGATCACCCGCCAGATCGTCGCGAACCTCCACGGGGCATCGCCGACGCCGCCCTGGCCGGTTGCCGAGCCCGAGCCGCCGGCCGCCGACCCGGCCGAGCTCTACGGCCTGATCCCCGATGACCACCGGACACAGGTCGACCCGCGGGATCTGATCGCCCGGATCGTCGACGGCTCGCGCCTCGCCGAGTTCAAGGAGCGCTACGGCGAGACGCTCGTTTGCGGTTTCGCGCGCATCGAGGGCTACCCGGTCGCGATCCTCGCCAACAACGGCGTCCTCTTTGCCGAGTCGTCGCAGAAGGGGGCGCACTTCATCGAGCTCGCCTGCGAGCGGCGGGTACCGCTGCTCTTCCTGCAGAACATCACGGGGTTCATGGTCGGGCAGGAGTACGAGGCGGGTGGGATCGCGCGCGACGGGGCGAAGCTCGTGATGGCGGTCGCGTGCGCCGAGGTGCCGAAGTTCACCGTCGTCGTCGGCGGCTCGTTCGGCGCCGGCAACTACGCGATGTGCGGTCGGGCCTACGGCCCGCGCCAGCTCTGGATGTGGCCGAACGCCCGCATCTCGGTGATGGGCGGCGAGCAGGCGGCGACGGTGCTGACGACGATCGGCGACGCGGACGCCGACGAGATCCGGGCCAAGTACGAGACCGAGGGCAGCGCCTACTACTCGACGGCCCGGCTCTGGGACGACGGCATCGTCGACCCGCTCGACACGCGCCGGGTGCTCGCGCTCGGGATCTCCGCCGCCCTCGAGGCACCGATCGCCGAGACGCGGTTCGGCATCTTCCGCATGTGAGCCCGCCCGGCGCGATCGGGAGGCTGCTCGTTGCGAACCGGGGCGAGATCGCGGTGCGGGTGTTCGCGACCTGCCGTCGGCTCGAACTCGCCGCGGTCGCCGTCTACGAGCCGGACGACGCCGGCTCGCTGCACGTACGCCAGGCCGACGCGGCCGTGCCGATCGCGAGCTATCTCGACGCGGGCGAGCAGGTGCGAGCGGCCCTTGCGGCGGGGGCCGACGCCGTGCACCCCGGCTACGGGTTCCTCGCCGAGAGCGCCGAGTTCGCCGAGGCCGTCCTGGCGGCCGGGCTCGTCTGGGTCGGCCCGCCGCCGGCCGCGCTCCGTGCCGGCGGTGACAAGGTCGAGGCGAAGCGGATCGCGCGCCGGGCCGGCGTGCCCGTCGTCGAGACCGGCGAGCCCGCCATGATCGGGCTGCCGCTGCTCGTCAAGGCCGCGGCCGGGGGCGGCGGCCGCGGCATGCGCGTCGTTCGCTCCCGCTCGGAGCTGGAGCAGGCGCTGGCCGCGGCCCGGCGGGAGGCGGGTGCGGCCTTCGGCGACGAGACGGTTTTCTGTGAGCGGTTTGTCGAGCACGCCCGGCACGTCGAGGTGCAGTTGCTCGCCGATGACCACGGCACCGTCCTCGCCCTCGGCGAGCGCGAGTGCTCGATCCAGCGCCGCCACCAGAAGCTGCTCGAGGAGTCGCCCTCGCCGGGCATCGACGAGCCGCTCCGGCTGCGGCTCTACGACTACGCGGAGCGCTTCGCGCGGGCGATCGGCTACCGGGGCGCCGGCACGGCCGAGTTTCTCGTCTCGGGCGGCGAGATCCTCTTCCTCGAGCTGAACGCCCGCATCCAGGTCGAGCACCCGGTTACCGAGCTCGTCACCGGCAGAGACCTCGTCGCCGACCAGATCCGGATCGCCGTCGGCGAGCCGGTCTCGGCGGGGGCGGCGCCTGCGGGCCATGCGATCGAGGTGCGCCTCTACGCCGAGGATCCGCGAACCTTCCTGCCGCAGTCCGGGCGGATTGACCGCCTGAGGCTCCCCGCCTCGGTCCGGGTCGACGCCGGTGCGGGGGAGGGCGACACGATCGGGACCCGCTACGACCCGCTGATCGCGAAGCTCGTCGCCTTCGGACCGACGCGACAGGCCGCGATCGAAGCGCTCCGCGAGGCGCTCGCGGCGACCGACGTCGCGGGCCTCGTCACGAACCTCCCGTTTCTGCGCTGGCTGCTCGCGCACGCGGCGTTCGCGGCGGGCGACACGACCACCGACTTCCTCACGCGCTATCCGCCGCTCTCGCCGGCCCCCCTCGTGCTCGCCCCGGCGCCGTGGCGCGCTCCCTTTCGGCTCAACCTGCCGCCGCCGGTCGTGGCATCGCCGCCGCAGGTCGACGACCCTGAACACGTTCACGGCGGCGCCGAGATCGCCGACGAGGTGGTCGCGCCGATGCCGGGGACGGTGATCAGGGTCCTCGTCGCTCCCGGCGAGCAGGTGCGCGCCCGCGATCCGCTCGTGATCGTCGAGGCGATGAAGATGGAGATGCCGCTCACGGCTCCGCGCGCCGGGAGGGTGCGGGCAGTCCACGCGGCCGAGGGGGACGCCGTCGTGCGTGGCGCGGTGCTCGTCGAGCTGGAAGAGTGACGCAGTGGCCGCGCTCGCGATCGAGCATGATGGGCCGCTCCTGCGCCTGACGCTGGAGCGCGCCGAGAAGCGAAACGCCCTCGATCGGGAGCTCCTGGCGGCGCTGACGGAGCAGTTCGTGGCGGCCGGCGAGGCCCATGCCGTCGTCCTGCGCGGCGCCGGGCCGACGTTCTCGGCCGGCGCCGACGTCGCGGAGATGCGTGCCGCTCTCGAGCAGCCGGCCGAGCAGCGTCTCGCCGACGCGCGGGCGTGGCAGGCCTTGCTTGCGGCCGTCGACGGCTGCCCGGCGCCCGTTGTCGCCGGCGTCCAGGGCGACTGCCTCGGCGGCGCCTGCGGTCTGCTCGCCTGCTGCGACGTCGTCGTCGCCGAGCGCAGTGCCCGCTTCGGCTTCAGCGAGGTCAAGCTCGGCATCGCCCCCGCCGTCGTCTCGCCGTACGTCGTCGCCCGGATCGGCACCGGGCCCGCCCGGGCGCTGTTCGTCACCGGCGAGCGCTTCGAGGCTGAGCGGGCGCTCCGACTCGGGCTTGTCAGCGAGGTCGTCGACGACCTTGCTGCGGGGGTCGAGCGCGTCCTCGACGAGATCCTCGGCGGCGGCCCGGAGGCGGTGCGGATCGCGAAGCGGATCGCCCGGGAGCCGCCGGCCGCGGGCGACGCCGCCCGGCTCATCGCCGGGCTGCGCACGAGCGAGGAAGGGCAGGAGGGCCTGCGGGCCTTCCTCGAGCGCCGGCCGCCGCTCTGGCGCGGCTGAGCGGCCGGTCGGGTAGGTTTGGCTCGTGGTCTTCGATCTCCCCGAAGAGCACGAGGCGCTTCGTGCGACCGTCCGTGAGTTCGCCGAGCGCGAGATCGCACCGGTCGCCGCCGAGCTCGATCGGACGAAAGCCTTCCCGTACCAGATCGTCCGCAAGCTCGGCGAGCTCGGCTGGATGGGGATCCCGTTCCCGGAGGCCTACGGCGGCGCCGGCTCCGACACGCTCGCCTACGCACTCGTCGTCGAGGAGCTCGCACGGGTCGACTCCTCCGTGGCGATCACCCTGTGCGCCCACACCTCACTCGGGACGCAGCCGATCTACCTGTTCGGGACGGAGGAGCAGAAGGCCGAGTGGCTGCCGCTCCTGACCTCAGGTGCGCGACTCGCCGCGTTTGGCCTGACCGAGCCCGAGGCGGGATCGGATGCCGCGAACACGCGCACGCGCGCGACCCTCGTGGACGGGGAGTGGCTGGTCGAGGGCGCGAAGCAGTTCATCACGAACGCCGGCACGGACATCTCCGGCCTCGTCTCGATCACCGCGATCACGGGCGAGTCCGACGGGGTGCGGGAAATTTCGAATCTGCTCGTCCCGAACGGCACGCCCGGCTACGAAACCGGCGAGCCGTATCGGAAGATGGGCTGGCATGCCTCCGACACGCGCCCTCTGACCTTTAGCGACTGCCGCGTCCCGGAGGCCAACCTGCTCGGAGAGCGCGGCGCCGGGCTGCGTCAGTTCTTCGCCGTTCTCGACATCGGCCGGATCGGGATTGCCGCGATGGCGGTCGGGCTCGCACAGGGGGCGTTCGACGAGTCGCTCCGCTACGCACGCGCGCGCCATGCATTCGGCCAGCCGATCGCACGCTTCCAGGCGATCCAGGCGAAGCTTGCGGACATGTCGACGGAGATCGAAGCGGCGCGTCTTCTCACCTACAAGGCGGCGCTTCTCAAGGACGCAGGGCGCCCGTTCGTGCTCGCCGCCGCCCAGGCGAAGCTGAAGTCGGGCCTCGTCGCGCTGCGTGCCGCCGACGAAGCCGTCCAGATCCATGGCGGCTACGGCTACATCGAGGAATACCCCGTCTGCCGGTTCTACCGCGACGCGAAGATCCTGACGATCGGCGAGGGGACAGACGAGATCCAGCGACTGGTGATCGCCCGCGAGCTTGGCGCCGGCTGACGGCTACCTCTCCAGATCGAGATGACGCCGACAGGAACGTCGCGGACCGACTCCTCGTCTCGTCGTTTCACGCTGAGACGAGGACACTGATGCCAGCCGGTTCCGATGCCTGAGCCCGGCGAGGGGTTGCCTCAGCTCCCGGTGTCCGCGTCTGGCCCCGAGAGGAGATCGAGAAAAGCGGCCGGCGTGAAGACAGGGATTTCGTCGGCCAGCTCGAGGAGATGTTTGTCGCCGCTGACGAGAATCGCCACTCGAGAGGCGGCAAGCGCGATCACGTAGTCATCTCCTGGGTCGGCCGAGCGGACGTCCGGCGGAGTCTCCGGATCATTCGCAGACGTCGCCGACTCGGCGAGCCAGTCCAGGAACGTACGACCATCCTCCTCGGAGATGCGGCGGCGAAGCTTCGGATAGGCGAGCGTACGTTCCAGTTCGGCCAGTAGCGTGACGGAGACGATGAGGTCGTAGTCGCCCCGCTCCCATGCCCGCAAGAGCCGAGCAGCGTTTCCCGACGGTGAGAGGAGCCCGGAGATGATCACATTCGCGTCGAGAACCGCCCGCACGGAATCTCAGCCAGAGGCCTTGCGCGTCTTGTGTTGCGCCTCGACGGCAAGCGCGACGGCAGCCTCCTCTGACAGCTCGTTCTTCGCCCAGAGCCGCTCGAGCAGATCGAGTCCGAGATCACGCCGTAGAGACTCCTCGATCACCTCGCTGTCACCCCGGCCAAGGCGAGCGGCTCGAATCTTCACGGCTCTCAGCACCGCCTCGTCAATCGTGACTGTCGTCCGCACCTTTCTCACCTGCGCATCGTAGCATCATGATGCGATGACGCGTCAGGCGTCCTCATAGCCGCGTCGCTGGCGCAGGCCAATGCTGCCGAAACACCGGCGCAGCCGAGCTCCATACCGCCTCCGGGGTTCGCGACGGCTACTGCCACAAGCCGGTCGCGCGGCGCGGGGTCACTCGACCCACGCTACGGCGCCTCCTGAAGGGCGTCCGCGGCCTGAACCTTGGGGTTCACCCGAACCTTGGGGTTCTGATCGTCAGCCGACGCTGAGAACTCGGACGGCGGCGTCAGTCCGACTCATCGCGGGCGCGTCCGTAGCGCTCGTAGATCACGCGCGAGCCGAACGTCCTTGTCTCGACCAGATCGAGCCGAGCGTGTCGGGTGACCGGCGGCAGGAAGGGCGTGCCGCCACCGACGACGACCGGATTGCGGAACATGCGCAGCTCGTCGACGAGTCCCAGCTCGATCGCTGCCGCGGCCAGGCCGGCGCCGCCGATCGAGACGTCCTTGTCCGTCGCGTCGAGCGCCGCAGCGACCTCCTCGGCCACGGGCGCCTTGGCGAGCCGGGCGTTGCCCTGAACGCTGTCGAGCGTACGGCTGAAGACGACCTTCGGAATAGCGCACCAGACCTCGGCGAATGCGGCCCCGAGCTCGTTCTCGCGCATCGACGGATCCGTCTCCCACGGCAGCATGGTCTCGTAAAGCCTGCGGCCGCAGAGATGGCCGCCGAGCTCTCGTGTTTGCGCGACGTGGAAGCGAAACTGCTCCTCGTCGGGGACCGACCACCCGAACGCGCCCTCGCGGTCGGCGATAAAGCCGTCCACCGAGACGCTCATCGAGTAGATCAGCATGGCTTCAAGCCCATCGCACCGGGGCGACGGACGCGGTTCGCGCGATGAAGCTCACCAAGTCGCCTGACATCCTAAAGAGCGTCCGGTTGACCAGCGAGAACCCGGCGAGAGGTAGGTCGGACGGCGCCTTCGGGGCGTACTCCGACACACTGGCGCAGATGACCGTCTGCACGCCAGGGTTTAGTCAGGCGGACGCGGTGCTGCGGCGGTTCCACGGCTTCGAGCGCGGCGCGGAGGCGAGCTTCGCGCGTGCGTCGCCGAGGACGGGGGCGCCGTGGGTGACGAGCACGCGCTCGGGGTGAAGGTCGAGCAGCGGCTTCGGCGTCGGGATGAAGCGCCACTCGGGGTGACGCGCCGTCCAACGCCAGATGCCGTCAGCAGATCGGATCAAGGCTCGCAGCCATCCGTGCTCCTTCCCGTTGAACACCGATCGTACGACCTCGGTCGCAGTCAGCTCGCGGTATCCCGGTCCCGGGCCAACGACATTGAGGGACATTCCCGGCCGCCGGCCCAGTCGAGGTCACGGCTTCGATGTCGAGCGCGGGCTGGCGCTGCGACGAGACGATCACACGTCCCGACAACTCGGCTCGTCAGTCCACCAGTCGCGCTGGCCATCGACGTCCTCGCGCGGATCCTCGCCGAGGTTAGGCGCGCCGATGACGAGGATCTCGAGGCCCTGTGGCCCGGCCTCGTAGCCTCGCCACGTGCCGGGCGGGACGCGCACCGCGTCCCACTCTTTGAGCTCGACGATCTCGTCGTCGACCTTCATCCGCCCGCTCCCGCGCAGAACCACGTACACCTCCTCTTGCTTCATGTGCGTGTGGCCGTATGGAAAGCGATAGCCGGGCGGGACGCGCTGGTAGCTCAGGGCGGACTTCTCGAGCTCGAGTGCCTTGGTCGCCGCGCGGAACTCCAGGTCCGGCGCGCCGTCGAACCTCGGGCCGATGTCCTCCAGATTCTCCTTGATGTTTCTGAGCGTGAACGGCACGGCGCAATCCTATGGCGTTGCGGAACTCTGGCCCAGGCGACTGATCCGGCATCTGGGGAGAGCGGCCAGACCTCGACGGTCTCCGGCTTCATCCGGGATCTCCTTGGAACTGGGTGGCATCGACACCCCGAGCACCAGGAGGCCCGGATGGAACAGCGTGGCGAGGACGCAGCCCGCGCGCGGGCGATCCCTTGCCTCGGCGAAGTTCCACCTGACCCGAGGCCGTGCGCGAGCACGGCGACTGCCGCTTTCGTGGCATATCCCCAGGACCAGAAGCGTTCGCGAAGTGGTATCCGAGGTCGATATCCGGCCCAGCGTTCCGTCCATCGACCTCGCCGTGCGATTGTCTAGTACGTCTTGCGTTAGTACGTGCAACGTAGTATTCTCGCCGTGATGCCTGTTCGGGCCAAGAGCACGCTAGGGCGTGGGCGGGAAAACGATCCGCCTGTCCTGATTTTGACGAGCCTTGCTTCGGGTCCGAAGCACGGATATGCGTTGCTGCTCGATATTGAGGAGTTCGCCGGCGTCCGGCTTGGCCCGGGGACGTTGTATGGCGCGATCAGTCGTCTCGAGGAACGCGGGTTGATCGAAGCGGTCGCCTCGATGGGGCGCGCTCGTCCGTACCGCCTCACCGCGGAGGGATCGGCGGTGCTGGAGGCAACGCTGACCGAGTTGCGAACGATCGTTGAGGAGGGGACGGCGAGGTTGCGGGCTCGGGTGAGACCCGGAGTCACAAGCAGCTGGCGTGTCGCATGAGGCTCCTCCGAATCTATCCCTCGGCGTGGCGTGCCCGATACGGTGACGAGCTTGCGAGCTTGATCGAAGAGCTCGACGGTGATGCGCGGATCTCGTGGCGCGTCCGGCTCGATGTCGTTCGCGCGGGCGTCATTGAGCGGATACGGGTGCTTGGCCTGGGCGCGCTTCCGCCGCGCGAGCGTGCTCGTGAGGGGGCCTTGCTGGTGCTCTACTCCTGGATGCTGTTCGTGCTCGGCGGCTTTGGTGTTGTGAAGGCATCCGAGCATTGGAAGGCCGTGACGCCGGCCGCAAGGCAGGGGGTACCTGCGGCTGCCTTCGACGTCTTGTTCGTAGCCGCCGGGATCGGTTCGGCGCTCGTCCTGGCCGGGGTTGCGGTGTTCCTCCCACGTCTAGCGGCATTCATCCGGCAAGGCGGCTGGAAAGAGGTCCGGCGGCCGATCATTCGGGCGGCAATGCTGAGCCTGGTAACGGCCGCGGCGACATTCGGGCTTGCTAGATGGGCGCACTCGCTCACGGCCGGAGCACGCAACGGCCGCGACGCGGCCTATAGCGCGGCGTTCGTTGCGTGGATCATCCTCCTCGCCGGGTGCCTATTCGGATGGGCAGCGGCGGCTGCGGCCACCGCCCGCCGCCTGTCGCTGCCGACGAGGCTGCTTCGTCTTCGAGGTCTGGCTTGGCGCCGCGGTCAGCGCCGCGATGATCGTGATGACGATCGCGACCGCCCTTTGGTGGGGATCGCTCGCACGAGCTGCACCGTGGTTTTTCGAAGACCGTCCGGTCGGCGCTAACGCCTCCCCGCTCGTCTCGAACATGGTCATCCCCGTATTCGTGATGCTCCTCGCGACCATTCTCGGCCTCATTGGGGCGACACGAGCGCTGAACGCCCTCAGCAGAATCTCCACCGGTTCGCAAACGCCCTGAAGCCCTCGGTCTCACCGACGACGTTCAGTCGCCAGTGACAAACTCGCCGGTGCAGGCAGGTGTCCTGCCGCCCGTCGATCATGCGGCCGCGGTGAGCGGGCGTAGTGCGCCGCCCTCGACCCGGGACTCGTCGCGATTCCCATACCGCTCTCGCAGCATCTCGAAGGCAGTGAGCCTGTCTTCGCGAAGCGTTCGCCCGTCATAGAGATCGGCGAGGTAACAGCCGAGCACGCTGTCATCGCCCGGCCCGATGAAGCAGACGATCAGCGACTCTTGGCCGGGAAAGTGAGGAAACGGGTTCGGTTCGCGCACGAACCGCACGCGGGCGATCTCGTCGACCCGAATAGCCATCATCCACTTGCTCTCCTCGTCGCCGAGTTCGACGTGCCACCACCTCCGTTCGCGAGGGCCGCGGAACACCGGCTGCGTCGTGCCCACCAGGTGTGTCGTGTGCCATCCGACGCCGAAGACGAACACCAGCTTGCCTGATGCCGCCAGATCGATGATCAGACGCTCGAGCTCGCTTTCCGGGGCTGCGGAACCTGGGCCAAGAGCCACTTGAAGCTCCTTCCGAGTGGTTTCGAGAAGAGGCAAGTGGGTTAACGCCGTTGCCGAAGGCCGTATGCCGGGTTCAGGCACGTCGCTACCCGGTCGTTTGAAATGAACGGCTTCGCGACGATTTCGAGCGCGCCACCCAAGCCGGGGGCCTTCGCGTCTTCCACAGCCCTGGACGGAGTTTCGCGCGACCGACGTTCCTACGCCGCCCGCGTCACGCAAGACGGGGACGCCGCCCGGAACCTGGCGAACCGAGACCGGCCGCGACACGCCGCTTGCTCGTGTCTCGGCGGCGAAGGCGTTCAGTCGACGGCGATGCGCCGCGAGGCCAGCGGCCGTTCGCCGTTGGCCAGTTGGATCACGCGGCGTTCGGTGACGATGGCGGTTACGAGGTCGGCGGGAGTGACGTCGAAGGCAGGATTGAGCGCGCGCATTCCGGCTGGCGCTACCAGGACGCCACCGAATCCGAGGATTTCGTCCTCGTGGCGCTCTTCGATGGGGATCATGTCGCCCGAGGCGCACGTTCCGTCGATCGTGGCTTCCGGCGCCGCGACGATGAACGGTATTCCGACGCGATCGGCGGCGAGGGCATGGGAGAGCGTGCCAACCTTGTTGGCGACGTCGCCGTTGGCGGCAATCCGGTCGGCACCGACAACGACGAGGTCGATCTGTCGCCGGAGCAGCAGACCGGCTGCTGCGGAGTCGACGATGAGGGAGCACGGGATCTCCATCGCGAGCAGCTCGTAGGAGGTGAGACGCGCTCCCTGGAGCAGGGGGCGCGTCTCGCAGGCAATCGCGTGTGCGACGCGTCCTCGCGCGTTGAGGGCGCCGATGACGCCCAGCGCGGTGCCGACCTCGACGCCGGCGAGGGCGCCGGCATTGCAATGCGTGAGCACTGTCAGCTCCTCGCTTGACCCGGGGAAGAGCGAGTGTTCGACATAGTCGGCGGCCAGCTCGGCGATTGAGTGATTCGATGCGATGTCGGCCTCCACGAGCGCTGCTGCGGCGGCGACGGCCGCATCCGCGCCCCGCTCGAGCGCCTGCCGGACGTGGTTGATGCCCCAGAACAGGTTCTGTGCCGTGGGCCGGGTGACGGCGATCGATGCCGCCGCTGCTTCCGCCGCTCGCAGAGGGTCTTCGCCGCGCTCTTGTGCGCGGACGATCGCGAGCGCAAGACTGAGGCCTCCGGCGACGCCGAGGCACATTGCTCCGCGGATTCGGAGCGACCGGATCGCCTCCGCCACCTCGTCGACCTCGTGCAGGCGAAGCACCGTTTCGCGATGGGGGAGGAGCGTCTGGTCGATGGCGATGATGTCGTACCCGTCCCAGTCGATCGTCCGCGTCAGAGACGGCATCAGTCCTCCTCGCTGCAGGGGCGGCCGGCCAACTCCCAGAGCTCGAGGGAACGCCAGGCACGCCGGCCTCTTCGCCCGCACAACCGGGGCTGGAGGTCGCTATGGCCTACCAATGGCGGCGAACGAACGGCATCTGGGCGCGAGCGTATCGCTTCACGGAGTGCGTTGGTACCGGGGCAACTGGCGACATGACAAGGACGAAGAAGAAGACGTGGGGTAGAAGCGGCGAATGTGCGATCGCCCTGACAGACCTGGGAGGTAGACCTCGACGACGAGGAATGACGCATCGTCCCGCTCGACCCTCTGCTCGGGTCATTTCCGTTGTCCGCGGCTCTCGGCGACCAACGATGCCGATCGGTGGCGCGTGGCCGTAGTGGCGAGAATGGCGGGGTCGTGGGATGATCCACTCGACAAGATCGCGAAGCGGTGCCGGAGGGGTTGGGGCGGACGGTTGCCTGCCAGTTGCGTCGATCGCTGTTGATCGTGGTGAAACGTTCGATTTGGGCAGCCTCCTGGCGAGCTTCGCGCAAGCAAACCCGAGGAGCGGATCCTCCGCCCCCGGGGAGGAAACAGGGAGGGAGCTCGGATGAAGCCACCATCGACAAAGCTGCTGGCGGTCGCTGGAATCGGTTTGTTCGCGGTTGTTGCCGCTATCGCCGGAGCCAGCAACACCCGAACGCCGGGCGTCCACGACGGCGTCATCACTGCGTGCGTTGAGCCCCACACGAACGGTAACGAGGCGACGTCCGGCGATCTGAACATGGTGCGCTGCAAGGGCGCGAAGAAGCTCTCGTGGAGCATCAGGGGGCCTGCGGGACCGGAGGGCGCGAATGGCTCCGAAGGCCCGAAAGGGCAGGAGGGCCCTCCAGGTCCTCAGGGAAGCCAAGGGCCTGACGGTGCGAAGGGCGACACGGGAGCTCGGGGGCCTGATGGCGCGACAGGCGCGAAAGGCGAGACGGGTGCGACGGGGCCTGCCGGTCCCAAGGGCGATACGGGTACTACGGGCCCGCCCGGCCCGGCGGGAGACACAGGGCCGACCGGCGCGACGGGTCCGGCGGGACCCGGGGCTACCGTCATGAGCGCCACGGGGTCCGGCCCGTTCACGGAAACCGCGACGAGCTACACGATGGACTCGGCCGGGGCTGCGGGAATGTCAGGGCTCGAGGTGTCGGTTGTGAGCGCGACGACCGTGACCGTCACTGTCAGTTCGAACTTCACGTCGAGTGTCACCGGTGGAGGCTGCCTGATGGCCTTCTCCGTCACCGGGGCGACGCAGATCGCCCCGTCGGATGATCAGGCCTGGGGTCTCAGCGGCCTGACCTCGGGCAAGGTCGCTGTCGGAAGCGGCACCTACGCAGTCACGCTCAACCCGGGGATCAACTTCGTCTTCACGAGCTACAAGGCGACGCCCGGCACGACCTGCTCGTTCTTCGCGACGCAGCTCATCGTGACGGTCTGATGACTGCGGCTCTGCCGAAGGCGGTACGTCGCCTCTCGCGCAACGAGGCGTGTCTGCTCGCCGCGGGGCTTGCGAGCTCTCGGTCTGCTCGGCGCCGGCTGCGGCGGACGCGCGAAGTCGCCGGCGGTCGCGAGCCTCGGGACGACACCCTCGAACAGCGACGCCGCGTGAGCCCAGAGAAACCCGCGCATCCACCAAACCGACGCCACCCCGAACCGTCATCCGAGCAGCAGGTTCGAAGCCGGGCGAGACAACGAAGCCCGCTGCAAGGCGGGCCTTCGCGTAGCTCGAGGCAAACCGATTGTCCTAGGAAGGATGGTGCTAGGCCCTCCAGGAAGCTCGAGAGCCGTGCAGGGCCACGGGACCAGCTCTCCCTGCGTCAGGCGTCCTTTCGAGGAACGCTCGGCGCGGAGGAGCCTTCTCTCGTCGGGTCGCGGCGTAGCATTGAGTTGCCAGGGAAACGAGGAGGAGCCGCGATGACTGACCGAACGGGCTTCACGGTCGATGAGGCAAGGCGCATCGGCGAGAAGATCGGCATCGAATGGGACTCGGCTCCGTTCGATGTCGACCAGTTTCGGATGGGAATGGACGTTGAGTTGGAACACGGCCTCCACGACCTATCGACGAACGTAACCGACAGCGACCCTGTTGTGACGGGGAAGATCGCTCTCGCACACTTGAACGAGTTTCCGGACTACTACACGCGTCTCGAACGTATGGAGGAAGAGGCGAAGCGCGCTCACTCGGAAGACACCTGACGCGATGGCCGTCGAAGCGAAGCGAACTCGGCGCTCGATTTCGCATCGACACGCAGGCCGGAGCGACGTGCCCAAGACGGCCGTGCCGGCGGGGCGATGCGCCGCCCCTGCCACCCCCGACCCCGACGACGACGAGACGCGGGACTACACGGGATTAGCGGCGTGATCCGGGCGCTCGGCCCGAGCTCGCTCACCTTCACCGGGTCCAGTGGGAACGATGGGCCAGCGTCGCTGACCTGCGAGATCGGCTCCGCCTCGCCGAGTACGAGTGGCTTCCAAGTCGGAAACGCGGTCCGGATGTACTGCCTGAAGGGTGCCCTCTACGTTCTGACGCACGACGATGCGCCGCCGCCAACGACCTCGGCTTCCACCACCACGACCACCACTGCCCTCCCCGAGAACGTGAAGGAGGCCGACGGCACCTTGACCGCGCTCAGCTCAAGCTCGATCACCGTCGGCACGCTTACGTGCCAGATCGGCGCTGGCTCGCCAGCCACGAGCGGCTTCCAGTTCGGAAACGCGGCGAGGATGTACTGCCTGAACGGCTTTCTCTACGTGCTGAGGCACAACGATCCGACGAGCACGACTGGGACGACGACCACGACGACCGGCACGACGACGACGACCGGCACGACGACGACCGGCACGACGACGACCGGCACGACGACGACCAGCGGGACGACGACTACGTCCGGGACGACGACCACCACGTCCGGACGACGACCACGACGACCGGGACGACGACCACGACGACCGGGACGACGACCACGACTGGGACCGTGACCTCGATGAACGCCCCTGTGACCGCGCTCACCTCGAACTCGATCACCGTCGGCACGCTCACCTGCCAGATCGGCGCGGGCTCACCGAGCACGAACGCTTTCAAGGTCGGCGACGTCGTCATCATCTCCTGTACGAACGGCGCGCTCACCTCGATCGCGCTTGATTCGTTCTAACGTCCGGAACCCGAAGCCGGTACTGCTGTTTACCCCTGAAGGGGCCCGTGAACTCAGGCAGTTCTGACACGGTGACGTGCGGACACGGCGGGACCTACCGGCCGGTGGCGCACTTTCGACCGGCGCAAAGCCACCCGGTGGCGCGCCGTCGTCTCAGACTTCGCCCCGTCGCCCGGCAGAGGTCCCTCGCCTCGTGTGCGGCACGTCGTTCCACGCAGCCGGCCGTGGCCGGGAACACTCAGGCCAGTTCGGGACGCGTGCGTTAGAGCGGTGGCTGCGCTTCCACGGCCGGGAGCAGGTAGATGCCGACGGGATGGCCGAGAAGCGCGCCGAGCGCGAGCGTCGGCATGACGAGTGAGTTGGCACCGAGCTCGAAGGCGAGGAAGCTGGCGCCGTTGAACCCGACGCCAATGACGAGGAGCGCGGCAAGGACGCAAAGGACGCAACAGACGCCTGCCGGACTCCGGGTCGCGCCCCGACCGTCACGATCGCCGCGTGGCGATTCGTCGAAGCGGTGATCCGGCGAGCCTACGAACCCGAGTTGTCGACGATCTGCGCAATCTCGACGAACTCGATCGTCGGCCCGACCCCGTAGAGATCAGTCACACGCTCTCGCAGCTCGTCGGAGAAGAACGTGAGCGCTGCGTCCTTCGACTCCCAAACATAGAAGTTCGTCGCACGCTGCTGCTCCTCGTCGTAGGTGAAGAACTTGAAGCGAAGGCCGGGCATGCCTTCGAACATCGCCCGGGCGTGGTCGGCGACATCGAGCACGCGCGAGCGATCAAACGTGCCGTCGTAGGTGAAGGTCACGTTGACACCGATCACGGTTGCTCCTCCTGTAGCTGGGGCGAGACCCGTCTCGCGACGGCAGTGCGCGATGATAACTCGCCGCGCGTCGGCTCGATGCCCGGGCATCACTCGGGCGCCCCGAGTGCGGGCCACAGGGTCAGCGACCACACCGCATCGGGGCTGGGCGGGCGCGCCCGCGGATTCGCCGCTGGGTGAGCGTGACGGGATTGCCTGCGTGGCCCCGGTAGCCGCGCCCGCGAGGGCCTCGCTCCCGGCGAGCTCTCGGAGCGGCAGCGATGAGACCCGGCTCGGGGCTCGCCCCGTCCCCCGCGAGTCGTGCCTCGAGGCTCGTCACGGTGCCTGGCTCAGTCGCTAGCGCTCCGGCCCGCTGCCGGCGGCCAGCTCGATGAAGTAGTCGAGCGCCTCGGGGTTCGCGAGCGCTTCGCGGCTGACGGCGCTCGCCGGGTCGGCGCCGAGCAGGATCCGCTTGACCGGCAGCTCGAGCAGCTTCCCCGAGAGGGTGCGCGGCACCTGGCCGACCTGATGCACCTCGTCGGGGACGTGCCGCGGTGAGCAATCCTCACGCAGGATTGCCCTGATCGTCGCGATCAGCTGCTCGTCGAGCAGGACACCGTCGCGCAGGACGACGAAGAGCACGATCGAGCCGGCCTGACCGGGCCGCGGCAGGTCGAGCACGAGGGCGTCGCTGACGTCGGGCAGAGCCGTCACCGACCGGTAGATCTCGCTCGTGCCGATGCGGACGCCGCCGCGGTTGATCGTCGAGTCGGAACGCCCCGTGATGATCGCGGTGCCGCGTGAGGTGATCTCGATCCAGTCGCCGTGGCGCCAGACGCCCGGGAACATTCCGAAGTAGCTCTCGCGGTAGCGGGAGCCGTCCGCGTCACCCCAGAAGAAGAGCGGCATCGAGGGCAGCGGCTCGGTCAGGACGAGCTCGCCGACCCGGTCGAGCAGGGGGCGGCCTGCCTCGTCGAACGCCTCGACCGCGGCGCCGAGCGCGCGGGCCTGCAGCTCGCCCTCGTAGACCGGCAGCGTCGGCACGCCGCCGACGAAGGCGGTACAGACGTCGGTGCCGCCGCTCATCGAGAACAGCCACGTGTCGGCACCGACGGCGTCGCTGACCCAGCGGAACCCCTCCGGCGCAAGCGGCGAGCCGGTTGAGCCGACGCTGCGCAGGTGCGAGAGGTCACGTCCCGCGGCCGGCTCCAGCCCTGCCTTCCGGCAGGCGGCGAGGTATGCGGCGCTCGTCCCGAAGCAGTTGATCCGGGCGGCCGCGGCGAGATCCCAGAGAACGCCGAGGTCGGGGTGGCCCGCGGAGCCGTCGTAGAGCACGATCGGCGCCTCGGTCAGCAGGCCGCCGACGAGCAGGTTCCACATCATCCAGCCCGTCGTCGAGTACCAGAAGAGCCGCTCGCCCGGCTTCGCGTCGAAATGGAGGTTGAGGGTTTTTAGGTGCTCGAGCAGGATCCCGCCCTGACCGTGCACGATCGCCTTCGGCAAGCCCGTCGTGCCCGACGAGTGCAGCACCCAGAGCGGGTGGTCGAACGGGAGCTGCTCGAAGCGAAGTGCGCCGGCGTCCCCAAGAAGGCTCGGCCACGTCCGGGTGCCCCGGAGCGCAGCCTCCTCGCGCAGGTAGGGCACGAGGACCGTGTGGGCGACCGTCGGGAGCCCGGCGCGGATCCGCTCGATCGCCTCGATCCGGTCGAAGTCGCGCCCGCCGTAGCGGTAGCCGTCGACCGCGAGCAGCACCTTCGGCTCGATCTGCGCAAAGCGGTCGACGACGGCGCGAACGCCGAAATCGGGGGAGCAGGAGGACCAGACGGCGCCGAGCGACGCGCAGGCGAGGAAGGCGGTGACCGTCTCGGCGATGTTCGGGAGGTAGGCGACGACCCGGTCGCCGGGCCCGACGCCGAGGTCGGCCAGCCCGGTAGCGGCGGCGGCGGTCTGCTCGCGGAGCTCGGCCCATGTCGTCTCGGCGAGCGGCCGCAGCTCCGAGGCGTGGACGAGCGCGACCGCGGCGTCGTCCTTGCCGGCGAAGACGTGCTCGGCGTAGGAGAGCTGGGCCCCGGGGAACCAGCGGGCCCCCGGCATCGCCCGGTCGGCCAGCACCGCATCGTAGCCCCGTGACGCCCGGACGCCGAAGTACTCCCAGAGCGAGGCCCAGAACGCCTCGAGCTCGCGTACCGACCAGTCCCAGAGCTCGGCGTACCCGGGAAACTCGAGCCCCCGCGTCGCCTGCAGGAACCGGCAGTAGTCGGTGAGCCGGGCAGCCTCGACGACGGCCGCCGAGGGCCGCCAGAGCGGCTCCGGGCCGCGTCCGTTCACCTCAGCGCGCCACCACCGGGACGCCCCGGCCCTCGGCCGTCGGCTCGCGGCATCGTTGTCATCGGGGGCGGAGGCGCGCGGACGTGACGACGTTACGGAGGAGGACTGCCGTCGTCACGGGGCCGACACCGCCGGGAACGGGGGTGATGAGCCCGGCGATCGCCTCGACCGCCTCGGTATCGACGTCGCCGACCAGTCCACCGCCCGGTGCCTCGTTGGTGCCGACGTCGATCACGACAGCGCCCGGCGCAACGTGGGCGGGGCCGATCAGGTGCGCCTGTCCAGCGGCGGCAACGAGCACCTCGGCCCGCCGCGTCACCGCGGCGAGATCACGCGTACGCGTGTGGCAGACGGTCACCGTCGCGTGCTCGGCTAGGAGGAGAAGCGCGAGCGGCTTCCCGACGACCGTCGAGCGGCCGACGACGACCGCCTCGGCGCCCGCGAGCGGCGGGCCGGCCCAGCGGAGGAGCTCGAGCACCGCCTGCGCGGTCGCGGGGGCGAAGGCCGGGAGGCCTGCTGCGAGCCGGCCGAGGCTCTCGGGGTTCGCGCCGTCGACGTCCTTGCGGGGGTCGATCCGCTCGCCGGCCTCGGCGAGCGTCAGCCCCGCCGGCAGCGGTGTCAGGCAGATGACCCCGTCGATCTCGGCGTCGCCCGAGAGGGCGCCGAGCCGCTCGAGCACGCTGGCTGCCTCGCCGTCCGGCACCCGCTCCTCGAGCAGCCCGACCCCGAGCGCGGCCGCCGCCTTGCCGATCGAGTCGAGGTACCACGCGGTCGCGGGGTCGTCGGCCGCGACGAGCGCGGCCAGCAAGGGCTGCCGCCCGGCGGCCGCCGCCTCCTCGGCTCGGGCGCGGATCTCGGCAGCGAGCGGCCGTCCGTCGAGCAGGGTCATCCGGCCATCCGCTCCCGAACGCGTGCGACGATCGCATCGGCCCGCCCGAGGTCGCTCGCGATCGCGGCGACGGCGGCGTCGAGCTCGGCCCGCAGGCCGGGATCGGTGAGCGAGGCCAGGTTGGCGTCGATGTTGATGAGGGCGGTCTGCAGGGCGGCGCGGGCCGAGGCGGCGGCGGCGGCGGCGTCGGCGATGACGTTGAGGTTGCCGATCGGGGTCAGCTGCTCGGCGAGGTCGAGCACCTCGGCGGCGGCGAGCGCGGTGCGCCGCGGCACGTCGGCGGCGAGCGTGAGCGCCGCCTGCACGGCGGCGCCCCGTTCCTGCGACTCCGCCTCGGTCTCGCGCGGGAGCCGGTAGGCGGCGATCACCGCCGTGAAGGCGGCCGCGTCCTCGGCGGCGAGCCCGGTCGCATCGGCGCGCAGGGCGGCCGCGCGGTCACGGAGAGCCGTCACCGTCACGTCGTGCTCGGCATAGGCGGGCCTGCCGACCGTCAGGTTGCAGACCATCTCGACGAGGGCGGCTGCCGTCGCCGCCTGGAGCGCCGCGGCCGCCCCGCCGCCCGGCGCCGGCGCGGACGAGGCCAGGGCGGCCAGCCAGCCGCCGATCGATTCGCTCTCCACCGAAGCCTCCCTTCGCCTTTGTGGCGCCCAAGCCTAGCCACGCGCCGCGACGCCGGACGGGGGCCGGCGACCCGGCCCGACGGCTCGGACGCTGGCCCGCATCGCCGCGCGTCATGATGCGCCCATGGAGACGGTGCCCTCACAGGAGCTGCGCCCGGCAGCCGAGCTTGCCCTCTCGCTCGGCCTCGAGCCGGCCGAGGTGGCTGGCCTACGGCCCGCGCGCGGCGAAGATCGAGCTCTCGGCGATCGAGCGCCTCGCCGGCGTGCCCGACGGCCGGATCATCTCGGTCACCTCGATGACGCCGACGAGGTTCGGCGAGGGCAAGACGACGACCTCGATCTCGCTCGCCCAAGGGCTCGGCTATATCGGCGAGAAGCCGATCCTCTGCCTGCGCGAGCCGTCGCTCGGCCCGGTCTTTGGCCTGAAGGGCGGCGGCACCGGCGGTGGGCGCGCCCAGGTCGTGCCAATGGAGGAGATCAACCTCCACTTCACCGGCGACATCCACGCGATCGGCGCCGCCAACAACCTGCTCGCCGCGCTCCTCGACACCCACCTCCTGCAGGGAAACGAGCTCGGCATCGACCCGCACTCGGTCAGCTGGCGCCGCTGCCTCGACATGGACGACCGCGCGCTGCGCCAGGTCGTCGTCGGCCTCGGCGGCCGCGCGAACGGCTATCCGCGCGAGACCGGCTTCGACATCACCGCCGCCTCGGAAGTGATGGCGATCGTCGCGGTCAGCCGCGACCTCGACGACCTGCGGGCCCGGCTCGGCGCGATCACGATTGGACAGACCTTCGCGGGCGTGCCCGTGACCGCCGAGCAGATCGGCGCCGCCGGCTCGATGGCCGTTCTCCTCAAACAGGCGCTGAAGCCGAACCTCGTCCAGACGCTCGAGGGGCAGCCGGCCCTCGTCCACTGCGGCCCGTTCGCGAACATCGCGCACGGCAACAACTCGCTCGTCGCCGACCTGCTCGGGTTGAAGCTCGCCGACTGGGTCGTCACCGAGAGCGGCTTCGGCGCCGACATGGGCTTCGAGAAGTTCGTCGACATCGTCTGCCGGCTGGGCGGCTTCGCGCCGAGCCTCGTCGTGCTCGTCGCGACGGTGCAGGCGCTCCGCCACCACGGCGGCGACGACGAGGGCGGCGGCGTCGGGGCGATCGAGCGTGGGTTCGCAAACCTGCGCGCCTCGCTCGCGGTCGTCCAGGCCTTCGGCCTTCCGTGCGTCGTCGCGATCAACCGGTTCGGGCGGGACAGCGAGGCCGATCTCGACGCGGCCCGCCGGCTCGCCGCCGAGCTGCCCGTCGCGGGCGTCGCCGTCAACGACGGCTTCGAGCGTGGCGGCGAGGGCGCCGCCGAGCTCGCCGAGACGGTCGTCGCGGCAGCCGCGGCGACGGTCCCCGAGCCGGAGTTCCTCTACCCGCTCGACGACCCGATCGAGCGGAAGATCGAGGCGATCGCCACCCGCGCCTACGGCGCCGCGGGCATCGAGCTCTCGCCGGCAGCGCGCGCGCAGGCGGATCGCCTCGAGGCCGCCGGTCTCGGCCGGACGCCGATCTGTATGGCGAAGACGCACCTCTCGCTCTCGCACGACTCCGGGCGCGTCGGAGCGCCGACCGGGTTCACCCTGCCGGTGCGCGAGCTACGCCCCTACACCGGCGCCGGCTGGGTCGTCGCGATCTGCGGCGACATCCAGACGATGCCGGGCCTGCCCGCGGACGCCGCGGCAAAGCGGATCGACCTCGACGCCGACGGCGAGACCGTCGGCCTTCGCTGAAAGCTCAGCGCTCCTCCCGGGTGTAGGGGCGGCCGAGGGCGGCAGGCGCGCCGAGCCGGCGCTTCGTGTTGCCGGCCGAAACGATGACGAGCACGACGATCGTCGCGAGGTAGGGGAGGGCGTTCGTCCAGAGCACGGTCGGGCCGAGGCTGATCTGGCGAGCCTGCAGCTCCGGCGCGAGCGCCTGCAGGGCGCCGAAGAAGTACGCGCCGAGAAGGCAGAGCTCCGGCCGCCAGAAGGCGAAGATCACGAGCGCGATCGCGATCCAGCCCGCGCCGCCCGTGATCCCGTCGACCCAGAGCGGGTTGATCGCGAGCGTGAACGTGGCGCCCGCGATCCCGGCCAGCGCGCCGCCGGCGATCGTGTGCGCGTAGCGGTACGCCGCGACGTTGATCCCCATCGCGTCGGCGGCCGCCGGGGACTCGCCGACCGCCCGCACGTTGAGGCCGAACCGCGTGCGCGAGAGGTAGTAGGCGATCGCCGGCACGAGCAGCCAGGAGGCGTAGACGAGGAGGTTCTGCCCGAAGACGATCGGCCCGACGATCGGCCAGCGCTGCCAGGAGCCGGGAAAGAGCGGGTTGAAGGTGTGCAAGGCCGGCTCGTCGGCGAGGTTGAGGTCGTTGCCGAGGTAGGACGACAGGCCGGCGGCGCCGGCGAAGATCGTCAGCGCGAGGCCGGAGACGATCTGGCTCGCGCGCAGGGTGATCACGAGGAACGCGTGGATCGACGCCATCGCGGCCCCCGCGAGCGCGGCGACGGCCATCGCGGCCAGGAGGGCGATCCCGGTGTCGGGATGGAAGCGCTGGACGCTCCAGAAGCCCATCACGGCGCCGACGAGCATCATCCCCTCGACCCCGAGGTTGAGCACGCCGGAGCGCTCGGCGAGCAGCTCGCCCAGGGCTCCGTAGAGGAGCGGCGTTCCGTAGGCGATCCCCGAGGCGACGACGACGACGAGCAGCCCGTGGTTGATGCCGCCGGCGAAGAGCAGGCTCACCGCGCCGCCTCCGCCGGTGCGCCGCCGCGGCCCGGGAGGGAGATCCGAACGCGGTTTCGGATCAGGAGCTCGCCGCCGAGCGCACAGAAGAGGATGATCCCCTCGAGCACGCCAACGAGGCCGGCCGGGAAGCCCGGGCCCTGAAGCGTGTTGCCGGCGTTCTCGAGCCCGCCGATCAGGAACGCGACGAGCAGCGTCGCGAACGGGTTGTAGCGGGCGAGCGCGGCGACGACGATGCCGGTGTAGCCGTAGCCGAGCTTCTGGAGTCCGTTCGGGTCGCCGTCGAGTGAATGGCTGAAGTCGCCGACCTGGCTCGCGCCGCCGATGCCGGCGATGCCGCCGGAGATCGCCATCACGGCGAGGATCTTCCGGCGGACGCGGACGCCGCCGTAGCGCGCGGCCCGCTCCGAGTCGGCGAGCACCTGCACCTCGAAGCCGAAGCGGGTTCGCTGGTAGAGCAACCAGAGGCCGCAGGCGATGACGCAGGCGATCAGCAGGCCGAGCGGGACGGCGATGCCGCCCTGGAGGTTGATCGTCCACGCCGGCCAGACCGCCGAGGCAGGCAGCGTCTTGGCGGTCGGGAAGACGGCGGCGTTGAAGCCCGTCGTCTGGCGCCAGTAGGACTCGGTCTGGAAGATCAGGTACGTGAGCAGGTAGCCGGCGACGTAGTTGAGCATCAGGGAGGTGATGATCTCGCTCGTCCGGAAGAACGCCCGCAGGACGCCCGGGATCAACGCCCAGAGGGCGCCGCCGAGGCAGCCGCAGGCGACCATCGCCGCGATCACCCCGGCCGAGGCGCCACCCCGGCCGCCGAAGTAGAGACCCGCTGCCGACCCCGTGATCGCACCGACGTAGAGCTGTCCCTCGGCCCCGATGTTGAAGAGGCGCATCCGGAAGGCGGCTGCCGCCGCGAGCCCGGTGAACGCGAGCGGGGTGGTGGTGACGAGGGTCTGGCCGAGGGCGCCAGGCTGGATGAACGCGGCCTCGAAGAGCTGGCGGTAGGTGCTGAGCGGATCGTGGCCGGTCAGGAGGAGCACGACCCCGGCGATCGCGAAGGCGACGAGGAGCGAGCCGATCGGAACGACGACCGAGAGCCAGCGTGGCTGGGCGAGGCGCCGCTCGATCCGGATGTGCATGGGTCTCGTGCGGCTCCCGCCGCTGCCTAGCTGGTCGACGCCATCGGAGCGGGCCAACGATACCGTCGAACCTGCGATCATCGGCTGCGTGCCCGAGGTCGATCTCGCGAGGAGGCTCGCCGTCGCTCGTGGCGCGGAGCCGGCCGACATTGTGCTCCGCGGCGGCCGTGTGCTCTGCGTCTTCACGAAGGAGTGGCTTGACCTCGACGTCGCGATCGTCGACGGGGTCGTCGCGGGGCTCGGCGCCTACGAGGGCCGCGAGACGATCGATGCCGGGGGTCGCTACCTCGTCCCGGGCTTCGTCGACCCGCACCTGCATATCGAGAGCTCGAAGCTCCTGATCGACGAGTTCGCGCGGCTCGTGCTGCCACTCGGGACGACCGCGGTCGTCGCCGATCCGCACGAGATCGCGAACGTTCTCGGCACCGACGGCGTCCACTGGCTGCTCGACGCGGCCGCCGGGCTCCCGCTCGACGTCTACTTCATGGCCTCCTCCTGCGTTCCCGCCTCGCGGTTCGAGTCGCCGCGCCGAGCGCTCTCGACCGGCGACCTCGAGGGGCTGCTGCGGCGGACGCACGTGCTCGGGCTCGCGGAGATGATGAACTTCCCCGGCGTCTACACGGGCGAGGAGAGCGAGCTCGCGAAGCTCAGGCTCGCTCGGCACGTCGACGGTCACGCCCCCGGTCTGAGCGGACGGGAGCTGAACGCCTACGCCGCGGCCGGGATCGAGTCCGACCACGAGGCCGCGACGCTCGAGGAAGGGCGCGAGCGCCTGCGCGCCGGGCTCTGGCTGCTGATCCGCGAGGGCTCGAGCGCGCGCAACCTGAAGGCGCTCGTCCCGCTCGTCGCCGAGTACGGGCCGGGCCGGCTGGCGTTCTGCACCGACGATCGCGAGCCCGAGCACGTCGCCGACGACGGTCACATCAACGCGGTCGTTCGCGACGCGGTCGCCCTCGGCGTCGCCGCCGAGGACGCGATCGTGCTCGCGAGCCTGAACCCGGCCACCTACCACGGCCTCAACCACCTCGGGGCGATCGCGCCCGGCCGCCGGGCCGACGTCCTCTTTCTCGACGACCTCGTCTCGTTTCTGCCCGAGCGCGTCCTGAAGCGCGGCCGGCCGATCGGCGAGATCGCGCCGGTCGTCGGTGCCGGAGTGGGTGAAGCGCACGGTCCACGTCGGCCGGCTCGAGCCGGCCGATCTGGCGGTCCCGTGGCGCGGCGGCAAGGCGCGCGTGATCGGGCTCGTCCCCGACCAGATCATCACGGCGGCGCTCGTCGACGAGCTGACGGCCCGGGACGGGCTCGCGATCGCCGACCCGGCCCGCGACCTCGCCAAGGTCGCCGTCTGCGAACGCCACCTCGAGACCGGCCGGATCGGGCTCGGCTTCGTCCGCGGCTTCGGCCTTCGCCGCG
Organism: uncultured Actinomycetota bacterium; assembly: GCA_963765345.1. GTDB lineage: Bacteria > Actinomycetota > Thermoleophilia > Gaiellales > Gaiellaceae > PALSA-600. Next base: position 71,524 of record CAVXWI010000019.1, on the reverse strand, counting down.
GCGCGCTCGGCTCGACCGTCGCCCACGACGCACACAACCTGATCGTCGTCGGCGCCGACGACGCCTCGATGCTCGGCGCGGTGCGACGGCTGCGCGAGCTTGGCGGCGGGCTCGTCGTCGCCGACGGCGATCGTGTGCTCGCCGAGCTGCCGCTCCCGGTCGCGGGCCTGCTCTCCGACCGACCGCTGGCCGAGGTGCTCGCCGCGAGCCGCGAGCTCGCCGCCGCCGTCCGCTCGCTCGGGGTCGACTTCCCGCAGCCTGTGCAGATGCTCGCGTTCCTCTCGCTCTCGGTGATCCCGACCCTGAAGATCACCGACCGCGGCCTCGTCGACGTCGAGCGGTTCGAGCTCGTGCCCCTGCAGGCGGAGCCGGCGGCGGCCTACCCTGCCTAACCCGCCCGCGGGGTGTGCACGCCGAGCCAGCTCGTCCCGGCCTCGGTCTCGAGCAGCGTGTGCGGGCAGCCGGCGGGGATCAGCAGCCAGTCGCCAGCGGCGAGCCGGTGCTCGACCCCGTCGAGGAGCAGGCGGGCTCCGCCGGCGAGGAGGACGACCCATTCGTCGTGGTCCTGCAGGTAGTCGGCCGGGCCGCTCAGCCGCCCGCTGAGGATCTGCTCGACGACAAGGCCGGCGGTGGCGACGAGCTCGACGGTGCGCTCGCCGCGCGCAGGCGCGGCCGAGGCCTCCGCGAGTGATCCGCTGGCAATCCGGCCCTGCACGGAGCCAACGCTAGTGGAGGTCGATGAAACGCGCCCGCCCGGCGCGCTCGCGGGAGGGAGCGGGGCACGCGCTCGGCATAGTTTGTGCCCGCAGCGTGTACGAGACGTTCGACGATGCCGATCTCGCCGATGACTACCGCCGGCTGCTTCGCCGCGGCTCGGTGATGCGGCGGCTCGCGCCGGGGCAGCACCCGGCTTGGCGGCGGGCGATCCGGGCGTCGGCGGCGGCCGACCGGCACCGGATCCGCACCTGGTCGCGCGCTGGCCGCCCGGCCGAGGTGTGGGCGGTGCTGCCGGACTGGTCGCTTACCTCAGACGAGCAGCGTCGCCTCCGCCGCCGACTGCACTGGCTGCAGGAGGACTGAGAGCGACGCGGGTCGCGCCGGCCGCAGGCCGGCGCGACCCGCAGGGCCGCCTTACATCGACGGGGTGTCGTAGCCGTCGTGGGGTGTGCCGACGTACGGGAAGACGCTCAGGTAGCGATTCGGGCCCGGCGCCGTCCCGTCGGTCAGCTTCGCCGGCCGCCGTGTCCGGGGAGTACGTCTTGTCGATGAGCGGGTAGGTGACGCCGGCGATCGCCCGCAGCTCGATCGCGACGACGTCGTCGGCCACCCTGCGGCCGTTCGGGAACCCGGCCAGATCACCGCCGAGCAGCCCGTAGGGGCTCGGCGTCCCCGTCGTCGGCTGGACGAACACGTTCAGCCGGAGCATGTCGGCGTAGGTCGAGCCGGTCGAGTTCTGGAACCCGGTGATGACGCCGGTCGGCAGCCCGGTCAGGAGGATCGCGACGAGGTCGGCCCGCGCGGTGCCGTTCAGTCCCTTCAGGTTCGCGAACGTCGCCCCGGGATAGAGGACCGGGAGCAGGCGGGCGAGCTCGGGCTGCTGGACGTCGGCCAGGTACTCCGCGTCGCCGGCCGGGTTCTCGCCGTTCCATTCGTCCTTCTTGCCCATCGGCACGATCACCTCGTTGAAGAGCGGGTTGCCCAGGCGGGAGACCTGGACCCAGGGCCCCGACTCGACCGAGCCGCCCTGCCCGCTCCCGTGCAGCCGGACCGTCCGCCGGCTGGCGGCGCTCCAGATGCCGAGGACGGCGTTCGCACTCGTGATGCTCGACGGCTTCTGGCCGTCGCGCGTGAGCATCGTGATCGGGATCTGGATCGCGATCGAGTGGACGTTCAGCGCCGCCGTGCCGTCGACGCCGTTGGCGGTCGGCAGCGGGATCAGGTGCGCTTCGTTGAACGGCCGCAGGGCGCCCAGGTCGAAGATCGAGCCGAGGTCGACGTAGAACGGGTCGTTGCGCTGACCGCAGAACACCTTCTCGCCGCTGGCGAGCGTGTGCACCGCCGGTCCGCCGAGGTTCTGCTCGTAGTTCGGGGTCGACCGCGGGCCGATGTTGCACGGCGGACAGGCCAGGTCGGCGCCGAGCAGCCCCGCCTGCGTTTTGCCGGGCGGGAAGGCCGGGCCGGGCTGGGCCCCGGCGAGAGGCTTGCCGTGATGTCCGCCGCGGGCATCGATGCGGGTGACGGAGTAGGACTGGCGTCGGTTCCAGTTCGCGTCGGTCAGCGAGCCGATCGGGCCCGTGTTGTAGAGGAAGGTGTCCGGGTTCGCGACGGTCGTCGAGAACTGGAACTGGTACTCGATGTCGGGCTTGGCGTCGCCATCGTTGTCGATGTAGATCGAGTAGAGGACGTCGTCGCCGAACTCGAAGAAGTTCGGGCCGCCCGCGGGACTCTGCAGCGGCACGAAGTTCGAGATGATCGTGACGGTGTCGGCCGCGTTGGGACTCACGAACGCATAGACGTCGGCGTTATCGGCGACCGGGTCCTTCGAGATCTCGGGCGCTTCGCGGTGGGAGGACATCTACGCCACCCCCTGCCGCTTGCCGTGGTTGCTGGCCGCGGCCTTCAGGAGCCGGTTGACGAGCACCCGGTCTGTGTAGGTCCGCTCGGTCTGGCCGGAGAGAACGGTGATCTGGCCGCGGCCGGGGTCGCGGATGACGGCGACGATCGGCTCGCGCGGGACGGGGCCGCTCGGCGCCGTCTCGACGGCGCCGGGCTCGATTGCGGCCGCGAGGGCCGGCGAGGCAGAGATCGCCGCCGCACCCGTCGCGACCCCGGCCGTCTTCAGAAACGAGAGCCGGTTGATGGTGGTCATGTCAGAGGGCTCCTCTCGTTGATCGTTGATCGGTGAGACGGTTCGACGCCGCTTGTTCGTCCGGGACGAGCAAGCGGTTCGGTCGGGCCCGGGCCGGGCGCTCGCCAGTCGAGCTCGGCGACCTCGCCGTCCCGCACGCGAACGCCGCGCTCGACCGCGACCCCGTCGAGCCAGAGGGTGTAGTCGCCGGCGGCGAGGTTGTCGTAGATGAGCACGTGCGCGGTCTCCGGGCCGAGGGCACGCTCGAGCACCTGCTTGTGCTGGCGCTCGCCGTCGCTGCCGGCCGGGCTGATCTCGACCTCGATCCCGCCCAGGGCGGGATCCGTACGGACGACGAGCGCACCGATCCCCTGGCCGAGCTCGAGCACGACCGGCTGGGCGCGCACCTCGCCCGCGTCGTGATGGTGATGGTGACCGGCATGCCCGTGACTGGCGGGTGCGGTGCCGGTGGTCGTGGGCCTGCGTTGCGTCGTGCGTTGCGTGCATCGCTCCTCCTCGGTCGTCCCGCTGGTTCGCCCGGTCCGCGCGATCGGTTCGGACCGCGAGCCGCGGGGGCGCCGGGCCGAACCGAATCCGCAGGCCCGGCGAATGACGCGCGAGTCGACCGTTCCCTAGAGTCACGGAGGAGACGACGATGTCGCGCCCAGACCGCAAGCTCTCCCAGCCCGAACGGCTCCGCCTCGGCGGGCTCGCCGGCGCCGTCCTCGCGCTGCACCTCGTCGGCTGGGGGCTCTTTCTCTACTACTCGGGCCGCTACCCGGCACTGGCCGGGCTCGGTGTGCTCGCCTATACGTTCGGACTGCGGCACGCGTTCGACGCCGACCACATCGCGGCGATCGACAACGCGACGCGGAAGCTGCTCGCGCAGGGGAAACGCCCACTCGGGACGGGGTTCTTCTTCTCGCTCGGGCACTCGACGATCGTCTTCTCGCTCGCGGCCGGGCTCGCGGTCGCCGCCAGCGCGATCAAGGAGCGGGTGCCGTCGTTCCAGAACTACGGCGCGACGATCGGCGCCGGGGTCTCGGGCACGTTCCTCTGGATCATCGGCATCCTCAACCTGCTCGTGCTGCTCGACATCGTCCGGATCTACCGCGGGATCGGGCGCGGCGAGTACGACGAGCAGACGCTCGAGGACCGCCTGCACGACCGGGGCTTCATGAACCGGTTCTTCCTCGGCCGCTTCTTCCGGCTGATCTCGAAGTCCTGGCACATGTACCCGCTCGGCGTCCTCTTCGGGCTCGGCTTCGACACCGCGACGGAGGTCGGCCTGCTCGCGCTCGCGGCGGGTGTCGCGAGCCACGCCGTGCCCTTCCTGGCGGTGCTCTCGCTGCCGATCCTCTTCGCCGCGGGGATGTCGCTGATGGACACGGCCGACGGGGCGTTCATGAGCCAGGCCTACGGCTGGGCGTTCTCGAACCCGGTGCGCAAGGTCTACTACAACATCACCGTCACCTCGCTTTCGGTCACGGTCGCCCTCGCGATCGGCTCGGTCGAGCTGCTCCAGCTCGCCAGCGGCCGCTTCGGGCTCTCGGGGGGCGTGTGGAGCTGGGTCGATGCGCTCGACTTCGAGAAGCTCGGCTACGGCGTCGTCGGGCTCTTCTTCTTCACCTGGATCTGCTCGGTCGCGATCTGGAAGGCCCGCCGGATCGACGAGCGCTGGGCGCGGGCCCTCGAGCCGACCGAGTAGCGCGCCGGCTGCCCGCCGGGCTCAGGCGATCGCCGTCGGGGCCGTCGCGGTTTGGCCGCCGCCCCCGGGCTCGGCGAAGGCCTGGGCGCGGCAGAGCGCGGTCGCCGACTCGTAGCTCTGGCGGGCGCCGCCGCCGCCCCCGAAGCGGCCGGGGACGAAGCCGCTGCGGAAGTGCTGGGTCGCGGCCTGCAGGCACTGCTGGAGCGCCTGCTGCGCGGCGGCGGCGCGGTCGCCGCCCGGCGCGAGCGCGGGCAGATGGCTCCGGCAGGCGAGCGCCGCCTGGCGGAGCATGGCGTCGTTCGTCTCGGCCGACGGGGTCAGCACGCCCTGGTTTTTCAGGCAGGACTGGAAGGCGGCGGCCGAGCGGCCTGCCACGGCGGCGGGGTGGTGGGCCCTGTGGACGAAGAGCGCGATCAGGACGGCGGCGACCGCGACGACCGGCACGATCGTCCCGAGCAGGATCGCCATCGTCGAGACGGAGCTCGGCGGCTTCGGCGGCGGCTTCGGCCACCAGGCGGGGTCGGAGAACTCGGAGGCCACAGAGCCTGATTGTGACACCTGAAGGCGCCCGCGAACACGTCGTTTCGGACGGCGCCGGGTCTCCGGCTCGCGGCCCTCGCCGCCGCGGCGCGGGCACTGACGCGCCGGCGAACTCTTGGTAGCGTCCTGGTAGGCGAAGCGGATGCCAGTCGAGCGCATGCATCCCGGTTTTCTCCGCGGTCGGCGGCGCGGCCGCTTGGCTCCCTCGATCCTTCTGATCGGAACGGCCGGAGCCGGCAAGCGGCCCGTCGGTCACTTCCTCGCCGAGCAGCTCGACTTCGTCCATCTCGATTTCGAGGACCCGGAGACGCGGGCGCGTTTCCTCGGTGGCAGCACCCGCCTGCTGCGCGCCCGGCTCGGGGCGATTGCGCGCGAGGGGAGCGGCCTCGTCATCACCTGGCGAGCGGGGCCGTCCGGGCAGCTTCGTGACGTCCGGCGCCTTCGCTCGCTCGGCGTCGAGCCGGTCTGGTTCGACAGCGACCGGGGCGCCGCCTGTCCGCCGCACCTCGCGGGCGGCCGCCGCCGGCCGCAGTTCCGCTTCCTCAACTCGTTCGAGGCGGACGGGAGCTTCCGCCCGGTCGAGGCGGTCGTCGCCGACCTGCTCGCACCGGCGAAGCGGCCTCGCCGCACCCCGGCTCGCGCGCTCGCCGCGGCGGTGAGCGGCCCGCTCTCCCGGCCTTGGCCGGGCGGTCGGGACGGGTCGGTCCCCCTCCTCGGCAGCGGGCTCGCCCTCTCGCCGGCGTCGCCGTCGCGACGGCGGCCCTCCTCGCCCCGCTGAGCGGTAGCGCTCGGGGCCGCGGCCCCGGCACACGGACACCGGAATACGGTCGGGCGGGTCCTCGCCAACCCGGCCGCGACAGGACGCAGGACGGGAGCGAGTACCTCGCCCCGCTGACGCGCCCGTCGGTCTCGCCCTGCGGTCGGCCGCCGGGCGGCGGCGCAGCTGGCTCAGCGCGGGGCGACGATCGCCCGCAGCGCCTGGCGGACCGACGTCGTCGCCGCGAGCACGGCGGTCGGCTCGTAGCCGCAGTGGGCCATGCAGTTGTCGCAGCGCGGGTCGTTGCCGCGGCCGTACTTCGACCAGTCGGTCGTCTCGATCAGCTCCTGGTAGGTATCCGTGTAGCCGTCGGCCATCAGGTAGCAGGGCCGCTGCCAGCCGAAGACCGAGTAGCTCGGGATGCCCCAGGGCGTGCACTGGAAGTCGACCTTGCCCTCGAGGAAGTCGAGGAAGAGCGGGGTGTGGTTCAGCCGCCAGCGCTTGCGCCGGCCGTCGGCGAAGGCCTCGCAGAAGAGCCGCCGCGCCTGGGCGACGCCGGGGAAGTGCTCCTGGTCGGGCGCCTTCTCGTAGGCGTAGGCGGGCGAGATCATCATCTGGTCGACCTTCAGCTCGTCGTTCAGGAAGTCGAGCACGTCCCGCACCGTCTTCGGCGTGTCGGTCGTCAGGAAGGTCGTGTTCGTGTTCACGCGGAAGCCGCGGCGCCTGCGCCTCGCGGATCGCCGTCGACCGCCTTGTCGAAGGTGCCCTCGCGCTCGACGAACTCGTCGTGGCGCTCGCGCATCCCGTCGAGGTGGACGACCCAGGCGAAGTAGGGCGACGGCTCGAAGAGGTCGAGCTTCTTCTGCATCAGGATCCCGTTCGTGCAGAGGTAGACGAACTTCTTGCGCTTGACGAGCTCGCGCGCGATCACGTGCACCTCCGGATGGACGAGCGGCTCGCCGCCCGCGATCGAGACCATCGGCGCGCCGCTCTCCTCGATCGCCGCGAGCGCCTGCGTCGACCGGCATCCGCTTCTTCAGGATGTGCTCGGGGTACTGGATCTTGCCGCAGAACGAGCAGGCGAGGTTGCACTGGAAGAGCGGCTCGAGCTCGACGAGCAGCGGAAACTTGTCGTCACGGCGGAGCCGCCGGGCGAGCAGGTAGCGGCCGACGGTCAGGCTCTGACGAAGCGGAACGCTCATCGCACCTGCCGGCAGCGTACGTGACCGCGCCCGCCGCCGGGCAGGCCCGCCGCCCCGCCGACCGTCCGAGGCCGTCCATCAGCGCGCGGGCTCCTGCGCGAGCCGGCGGCGGGGCGGCTCGCTCGGGGCGGCACGCTCCTCGGCGTCGGCCGCGGAGGGCCACGCCCCGGCGCGACCGGGGCCTGCCTCGGCTCCGGCCGCGGCCGCCCACTCGGCGAGCGCCGGGCCCGTACGGCGCAGGCTCCGAAGGGCCCGCAGCCCCTCGAGCGCCAGCCGCGGGTCGGCCAGCGAGCGCCCGGCGGCGTCGGCGACGACGCGGCACGACCGCGAACGGCCGGCCGCCGGCGCCGGCCGCGAGCCAGGCCGACTCCATGTCGACCGCGAGCGCGACGCCCGTCGAGCTCGCCGGCGCTCCGCCGGGCGCGAGGATCCGGCCGGCCGACGCGAGCGCGCCGACGTGGACGCGGAGGCCGCGCCGCCGAAGCGCCGCGGCGAGGAGCTGCTGCCCGGCACCTCGACGCGAACGCCGCCCTCGGCGACGAGCTCGCTCGCGCAGACGACATCGCCGGCTCGCAGAGCCGGGTCGACCCCGGCACAGAGGCCGGCGACCGCGACGGCGGGCGCGCCGTGGGCGAGCGCGCGGGCGGCGGCGATGCGGGCCCGCCGCGGCCCCATCCCGGTGCGCAGGACAGCGGAGCCGGGCGGCGTCCCGAGCGCGAGCCGCTCGATGCGGAGCGGCGCGAGGATCAGGAGCGCCTCGCTCACCGAGCCTGTCCGAGCACCCGGCCGAGCGCCATCACCGGGAAGACGTCGCGGTAGAGGTGGTAGTTGAGGTAGAAGTCGCCCGGGAAGCCGGTGCCGGTGTAGAACGGCTCGTCCCAGCCGCCGTCCGGGCGCTGGGTCTCGACGAGCCAGCGCGACGGCGCGCGCCGCGGCCTCGCCCTCGCCGGCTCCCGCCGCGTGCAGCGCCGAGGAGCGCCCAGGCGGTCTGCGAGGCGGTCGAGGCGCCGCGGCCGCTCCAGCTGCGGTCGCGGTAGGAGCGCAGGTCCTCGCCGAAGCCGCCGCCCGGGTTCTGGACGCCTCGAGCCACTCGACCGCCGCCGCGACGCTCTCGTGGCCGTCGAGGCCGCAGGCGGCGAGCGCCGGCAGCACGGCGCCGGTGCCGTAGAGGTAGTTCGCGCCCCAGCGGCCGAACCAGGAGCCGTCCCGCTCCTGCTGGCGCAGCAGCCAGTCGAGCGCGCGCCCGCGCCGCCGGCTCGCCGGCGAGGCCCTCGTAGGCGAGCGTCTCGAGCACGTGTGCGGTCACGTCGGCGCTCGGCGGGTCGGTGACGGCGCCGAAGTCGCAGAACGGCGAGCTTCGCGGCGAGGCGGCTCGTGTTGTCGACGTCGAAGGCGCCCCAAGCCGCCGGAGCGGCTCTGCATCCCGAGCATCCAGTCGAGCGCGCGCCCGACCGCCCCGCGGGAGTCGTGGCCGGCGCGGCGGAGGGCGAGCACGACGACCGCCGTGTCGTCGACGTCGGGGTAGTTGCTCGTTCGCGAACTCGAACGGGAAGCCGCCGGGCGCGAGCCCGGGCCGGCGGACCGCCCAGTCGCCCGCGCGTGCCGACCTCCTGGGCCGACGAGCCACGCGCACGCGCGCGCGATCGCGTCGCTGCCGGGCTCGACGCCCGCGTCGAGCAGCGCGATCACCGCGAGGGCGGTGTCCCAGACCGGCGACTGGCAGGCCTCGATCCGGCGGCCCTCGTCGTCGTCGATCGTGAAGGTGTCGAGGCCGGCGAGCGCCGCGCTCGAGCACGGGGTGGTCGAGCGGGTAGCCGAGCGCGTGCAGGGCGATGATCGACCACACCCAGGGCGGCTGGATGCCGCCCCAGGAGCCGTCGCGCTCCTGGCGCTCGACGATCCAGCGCTCGGCCGTCCGGAGCGCGCGCCGGCGGAGGCGGCCGACGGGATGGCGGCCGTAGATGTGGGCGGCCCGGTCGAAGAGCGACGAACGCCCGCCCCCAGACGTCGTCGGCCGGGGCGGCGCGGCTGGCCGCCGGTCGCGCAGCTCGTCGATCCGCGAACCGGACGGCGCGCGGCGGGCGCGAGCGCGGTCACGACCGAGAGCGCGACGATCGTCTGGCGCGCCCAGCAGCCGAACGAGTAGACCGAGAGCGGCGCCCGCGGCGGCAGCAGGATCTGCTCGGGCGGCAGCGTCGGCACGTCGGCCCACGACCAGAGGCCGAGCAGCGACAGCCACATGCGCGTGAACACCCGCGTCGCCTCGACGCCGCCGGCGTCGCGGATGAACGCGGCCGCCCGCGCCATGTGCGCGGCGTCGGCGCGGGTCGCCGGCGAGGCGCAGCGCGACGTAGGCCTCGACGGTCGTCGAGAGGTCGCCCGGGCCGCCGTAGTAGGTCGCCCAGGAGCCGTCGGGGCGCTGGCGGCTGCGGATCCAGCGTGCGCGGTCGGCGCGGCTCGCGCTCGGTCGAGCGAGCCCGAGGAAGTGGCGCAGGAAGAGGTCCTCGGCGTCGATCGTCACGTTCGTCTCGAGCTCGCCCTTCCAGCAGCCGCCGGGCTGCTGCAGCGAGAGCAGGTGGCCGCGCGCGCGCGTCGTCAGCGCGGCGTGGGCGGCGTCGAGGGCGCGGTCGGCCGTGACGCTCATCCCGCGGCCCTCCGAGCGAGGCGAGCGCCGCCTGCGCCGCGGTGAGGCCGCTGCGGACGGCGCCCTCCATCGTCGCCGGCCAGCCGGTGTCCGTCCAGGCGCCGGCGAGGTAGAGGCCGGGCACGGGCGTCCGCGTCCCGGGCCGCAGCCGGCGCGTGCCGGGAGCGGCCCGGAAGGTCGCGCGCGGCTCGTGGGTGACGGCGAAGTCGAGCACCTCGGCGCCGCGGGCCGCGGGCAGCAGCCGTTCGAGCGCGGGCAGGTAGCGCTCGCGCAGCTCCGCGACCGAGGCGCCGATCTCGCCGACGGCGTGCGAGAGCGAGACGGCGACCAGCTGGCCCTCGCTCGCCCCGGCGGCCGCGGTCCGGTCGAAGAGCCACTGCACCGGCGAGTCGAGCGCCGCGGCGAGCGGCTCGTCGAGCACGCGCCGGTCGTAGTGGACGTGCAGGTTGACGATCGGGCTCGCGCCGAGCCCGGCGAGCGCGTCGCCGTCGAGCGCCGCGGGCGGGGCGAGCGCCGGCGCGCGCCTCGTGCGGGACGGCGAGGATGACCGCGTCGGCCTCGTCGGTGCTCTCGCCGTCGAGCAGCGAGCCGGCGCTCGGCCGTCACCGCGCGCACGCGGCGTGCCGAGCCGGATCTGCGCCGCCCGCGCGGCTCGAGCGCCGCCGCGGCCGGCTCGGCGTGGAGCCGCCGGAACGGCACGGCCGGGACGCCGATGTCGCACGCCGCCGCCGAGTCGAGCAGGCCGGTGCGGAAGACCTTGACCGCGGCCGAGAGCGACGCCTGGTCGGCGGGCAGGTTCAGCGTCGGCAGCGCGATCAGGTTCCAGAGCGCCGCGATCGCGTTCTCGGACTGCCCGTGCGCGCGCAGCCAGTCGGCGAAGGTCTGCTCGTCGAGCGCTCGGGTCGTCGGGGTCGAGCTTGCCGAGCGCGCGCGCGGCGCGCGCGGCCGCGAGCCGCTCGCGCAGGCGAGAGCGGCGAGTAGAGGAGCGAGCGTCCGGGCGAGATGGAGCGGCGTGGGGAGGCCGGTCCGGGCGATCAGCGCCGGCCGGCTGCCCTCGCGCAGCACCGGCACGTGCAGCCGGCGCTGGAGCGGCAGCAGGTGCTCGACCCCGAGCCGCCGCAGGAAGCCGAGGTAGGCGTGCAGCAGCGCAGCGCGACGTGCTGGCCGTTGTCGAGCCAGAGGCCGTTTCGCTCGAACGAGAACGTCGCGCCGCCGAGGCGCGAGCGCGCCTCGTAGAGCGTCACGGCGGCGCCGCCGTCGGCGCAGTCGATCGCGGCCGCGAGGCCGGCGAGGCCGCCGCCGACGACCGCGACCCGCCCGCTCATGCGCCCGCCCCGGCCAGGCTGCGCGCGAGCACGAGCCCCTTCTCCCAGGGTCGCAGCGACAGCCGCCCGCGCAGGACGAGCGCCGGCTCGGCGGCGATCCGCTCGAGCAGCCGCCGGTACTTGCCGGCCATCGCGAGCACGCAGGAGGCGCTGCGGCGGTCGAGCAGCGGCACGAGCTCGAGCCCCCGCCGGAGCCAATCGAGGCCGCGCTCGGCCTCGAAGGCGATCACGAGCTCGACCGGCCCGCCGAAGCCGCCGCCGACCGGCCTCGCAGCCGAAGCGCTCGAGATCCTCGGCCGGGAGGTAGACGCGCCCGGCGGCGGCGTCCTCGCCGACGTCGCGCAGGATGTTGCCGATCTGGAGCGCGACGCCGAGGTCGTCGGCGAGCGCGTCGCCGCTGACGCGGTCGGAGCAGTCGAAGACGCCGAGCGAGAGGCGGCCGATCGAGCCGGCGACGCGGCGGCAGTAGCGCTCGAGCTCGGCGAAGGTCGCGTAGCTCGTCGCCGCGGACGTCCATCTCGGCGCCGTCGATCAGGTCGCCGAAGGCCGCGAGCGGGATCGGGAAGCGGCCGGCGGCGTCGGCGACCGCGAGCAGGACCGGGTCGGACGGCGGCTCGGCCAGCCGCGGCCCGCACGGCTGCGAGCGCGGCGAGCTTCTCCGCCGGCGGCGAGCGGGCCGTCGGCGATGTCGTCGATCCGGCGCGCGAGCGCGTAGATCGCGAAGAGCGCGGCGCGCCGGTCGGCCGGCAGCAGCCGCATGCCGGCGTAGAAGCTCGAGCCGCGACGTCGCGGGCGATGCGGCGGCAGTGCTCGTAGGCCTGGTCGATCTCGGTCAGGCTCATCGGCGCCGGAGGTACGGTCGTGAGCGTCGCGCCTGCCCGCCGCGCGCGGCCGGCCCGCGGCGGGCCCGCGAGGACGTCGTAGCCGGCCGCGTCGATCGCCGCGAGCGCGGCCCGGCCGCCGCCGACGTAGCCGGCGACGGCGATCCGTGCCCGCCCGCGCAGCGGCCGACGAGCGGCGCGCCCTCGTCGAGGAGCCCGCGGGCGCGCGCGACCTCGAAGGCGAGCAGCCGCCGGAGCGCGGCGCCGTCACGTCGCCGCGCGAGCTCGGCCGGGGCGACGCCGAAGCGCTCGAGATCCTCGGCGGGGAGGTAGACGCGGCCGGCCCGGTAGTCCTCGGCGACGTCCTGCCAGTGCTCGGCGAGCTGGAGTGCGGTGCAGACGCGGTCGGAGAGCGCGATCCGGTCGGGGCTCGCGGCCCCGAAGACGTGCAGGACGAGCTCGCCGACCGGGTTGGCCGAGAGGTCGCAGTAGGCGAGCAGCTCCTCGTAGGTGCGCGTAGGCGACGTGCTCCTGGTCGCGGCGGTTGGCCTCGATCAGCCGCTCGAAGGGCCGGCGCGGGTAGCTGCAGGCTGGCCACGGTCGGCTGGAGCAGCCGCAGGACCGGGTTGAGCGGGGGGCCCGGCCCGTCGAAGACCCGCGCGAGGTCGGCCTCGAACGCGTCGAGCAGGGCGAGCCGGTCGCCGGGGACGGCGTCGCCGATCTCGTCGACGAGCCGGGCGTAGCCGTAGATCGCCAGCAGGTGGACCCGGGTCTCGCGCCCGAGCAGGATCGAGGCGACCGAGAAGTTCTCGCCGCTGGCCCGCGCGCCGATCTCGTCCGCGGCCGGGAGCCCCTCGAGCGCCGTTCCCGCGGCCAGCCCGCCCGTCGCTGCGTCCCCCATCCCCGCATTCTCGCGGTTCCGGCGACGCCGCGGCAAGCGTCGGGTGGCGTTTGCTCAGCCGGTGTTGCGGAGCGCGGCGGCGATCCCGGCGATCGAGCGGCCGAGCGGCAGCCGGGCCGACTCGTCGCCGGCGCGGTAGCGGCGCAGCAGCTCGACCTGGATCGCGTTCATCGGGTCGACGTAGGGGTTCCGGATCCCGATCGAGCGGCGGACGACCGGGCTCCGCTCGAGCAGCGCGCTCCTCGCCGACGATCGCGAGCACGGCGGCGACCGTCCGCTCGTGCTCGGCGGCGATCCGGGCGAAGAAGCGGCCCGGGCTCGAGCTCGTCCGGCGACGAGCTCGAGGTACTCGCGCGGCGACCTCGAGGCTCGACTTCGCGAGCGTCATCTCGAGGTTGTCGACGAGCGAGCGGAAGAACGGCAGCTCGCGGTAGAGCGCCTGCAGCTCGCCGAGCTCCGCCGCGGCGAAGCGCCGTCCCGCAGCCGTACCAGGCGGGGAGCAGCGTCCGGTTCTGCGTCCAGGCGAAGACCCAGGGGATCGCGCGCAGCGCGCCGAGGTAGTCGGCGCCGTCGGGCCGGCGGGCGGGCCGCGAGCCGATCTCGAGCAGCGCGAGCTCGTCGACCGGCGTGAACGCGCGGAAGAAGTCGACGAAGCCCGGGCTCGCCCAGACGAGCGAGCGGTAGGCCGCTCGGCGAGGCCGCGAGAGCCGGTCGAGCAGCGCCCGCTCGGCCGGCGTCGGGCGCGCGCCCGACGATCTCGGGGAAGGCGCTCAGCACCGTCCCGGCGAGCGCCGCCTCGAGGTTGCGGTAGGCGATCCCGGGCAGCCCGTACTTGAACGAGATCGTCTCGCCCTGCTCGGTCAGCTTCAGCCGGCCCGGCGGGTGGCCGGGCGCCTGGGCGAGGATCGCGGCGTGGGTCGGCCCGCCGCCGCGCCCGGCGCTGCCGCCGCGGCCGTGGAAGATCGTCAGCTCGATCCCGGCCTCGCGGGCGACGGCGGCGAGCGCCTCCTGCGCGCGGTAGATCGCCCACTGCGCCGCGAGGTAGCCGCCGTCCTTGCCCGAGTCGGAGTAGCCGACCATCACCTCGAGCCGGCCGCCGCGCTCGGCGACGCGGGCGCCGTAGCGGCGGTCGGCGAGCAGCGCGCGCACGGTCGCCGCGCGCCGCTCGAGGTCGGCGATCGTCTCGAACAGCGGGACGACCGCGACCGGCTCGTCGGTCAGGTCGAGCACGCCGAGCACGTCGGCCGGGCTCGCTGGTCGCCGAGACGATCACCGTGTCGAGCGCCCGCTCGCCGTGGCGGCGCGCGCGCGAGTGCGACCGCCTCGAACACCCCGCGCGTCCGCTCGGTCGGCGCGCGCACCTCGCGTCGCGTGCAGCCGCACATCGAGCTTCGCGAGGTGGAAGCCGAAGAGCTCGACGCGCCGCTCGAGCGCGGCGAGCGCGCCGCCCGCGATCCGCTCGCCGCGGTTTGCCTCCAGGCTGCGCCGGATGACGCCGATGTCGGCGAGCAGCTCCTCGGGGCGGGCGTAGCCGTCGTTGCCGAGCCGCCACCACATGAACGAGAGCTTCCGCCGGTAGGCCTCGCGCTCGTCATCTGCACCGGCGCGTCGATCGCAGGCGGGCACTCCCGCTCGTCGCGGGCGATCGAGGCCTGCAGCTCCGCCGAGACGCCGACGAGCGAGCTGCTCGGCGCGAGCGCGATCGCGAGCTCCCGCACGTCGGCGCGGTAGCGCGCGAGCGCCGCCTCGCGCGCCCGCTCGAGCGCCTCCAGGATCGTCGCCCGGCCGACCTCCGGGTTGCCGTCGAGGTCGCCGCCGATCCAGCTGCCGAACGAGAGCGGCACGGGTGCCCCGGGCGCGAGCTGCCTGGTAGTCGCGGAGCAGCCGCTCGCCGGCGTCGAACAGGCTCTCCTCGAAGAACCAGAGCCCGTGCCGGATCTCGTCGCCGACGCGCGGCCGCTCGCTGCGCACCTCGTCGGTCTGCCAGAAGATCGTGATCTCCTCGGCGAGCTCGCCTCGAGCTCGGCCCGCTCCGCCTGCGTCAGGTCGGGGTCGTCGAGGCGGGTCAGCAGCCCCGCGATCCGGACGTGCGCCCGCAGCATCGTCCGTCGCGTCGCCTCGGTCGGATGCGCGGTCAGGACGAGCTCGAGCGAGACGTGCGCGAGGCGCTCGCGCACGAGCTCTGCGCGGCAGCCCGGCGAGCCGCGCGAACGCCTCGTCGAGCGACTCGCGCGGCGTCTCCGACCTCGCCGCCTGCTCGCGCCGCCGCCGGATGCGGTGGTGCTGCTCGGCGGTGTTCGCGAGCTGGAAGTAGGTCGCGAACGCCCGCAGCATCCCGGCCTGCGCCGAGGGCGGCAGCTCGCGCACCGCCTCCCGGACGAAGGCGGGGTCGCCGATCTCGCGCGAGCGGCGCGCGCTCGCCCGGATGCGCTCCTCGGCGGCGAGGAACGCCTCGCCCTCCTGCTCGACGAGCACCCGGCCGAGCAGGCTCCCGAGCAGGCGGACGTCGCGGCGCAGCGGGCCGTAGGGCCCGTACGGCTCCTCGTAGCGTGGGGGACCAGCCATGACGCGACCATCTTCGCGGCTTCGGCGGACCTTGGCGACAGGAGGAAACTATGCTTCGCTGTCCCCGGCTCGTGGCCGAAGCCGTCGAGCTTGCATCCATGACCGAGTCAAGCTCCCAGGCGATCGCCCTCCATGCACCGGTCGGCCCGGCCGATGCACGCCAGCGGGACGAGCTGCACAAGCGCGTCGTCTCGGTCCTGCTGCTCGCCTTCACCGTCGGGAACGGCATCGTCCTCCTCTACATCTGGGCCTCGGGCGGCGAGGACGGGGTCGGCTACCACTGGCACAGCTTCGACGACGCCCTGCTCAGCCTCGGCCGCCTGACGGCGTTCCTCGCCGGCTACCTGGCGCTGATCGAGGTGCTCCTGCTCGCGCGGCTGCCGTTCCTCGAGCGGATCGTCGGCTTCGACCGGCTGACGGTCTGGCATCGCTGGAACGGCCACGCGGTGATCTACCTCGCGCTCGCCCACGTCGTCTTCTCGGTCTGGGGCTACGCCAAGATCGACGGCAACTCCTGGTTCCAGGAGTACTGGAACTGGCTGACGCTCCCGCAGCACGCCTCGGCCCCGGCCGGCGGCAGCGCACGGCTCGCAGCTGTCTCAGCCTCGTCGTGCGCCAAGCCGGCGACCTCGCCGTACCCCGGGATCATCACGGCGACGGTCGGCACCTCCCTGCTCGTCGTCGTGCTCGTCACCTCGCTCGTCGTCGTCCGGCGCAAGCTCTCCTACGAGTGGTGGTATGCGGTCCACTTCACCGCCTACGCCGGGATCGCGCTCGCGTGGTTCCACATGATCCCGGACGGCAACGACCTCCACGCTCAACCTGACGGCCGCCGACTACTGGCGCGCGCCTCTACGCGGGCGCGCTCGCGCTCGTCCTCTGGTACCGGCTCGCCCGGCCGATCATCAACACGTTCCGCTTCGGCATGCGGGTGACCGAGGTGGTCCAGGAGGCGCCCGGGGTCGTCTCGCTGCGGATCAGCGGCCGCAACCTCGACAAGCTGCACGCGAAGGCGGGCCAGTTCTTCTTCTGGCGCTTCTTCACGAAGGGCTTCTGGTACACGCAGCACCCCTACTCGCTCTCGGAGGCGCCGAAGGGCAACTCGTTCCGGATCACGGTCAAGAACCTCGGCGACCACAGCGCCAGGTTCGGGCGGATCCCGGTCGGGACGCGGGTCTTCGCCGAGGGGCCCTTCGGCGTCTTCACCGCCGACAGCCGCACGCTCGACAAGGCGCTCCTGATCGCCGGCGGGATCGGGATCACCCCGGTGCGGGCCCTGCTCGAGCAGATGGACGGCGACGTCGTCGCGCTCTACCGCGTCGTCTCCGACAGCGACATCGTCTTCGGCGCCCGAGCTCGAGGAGATCGTCGCGCGGACCGGGCGTCAAGGTCGACTACATCGTCGGCGACCACGCGAGCCCGGAGGGCCGCCACCTGCTCTCGCCGGCGCACCTGAGGGAGCTCGTCCCCGACATCGCCGAGCGGGACGTCTACATCTGCGGCCCGGTTGCGATGATCGACTACATCGTCCCGAATCTCCGCAACGCGAGCGTCGCGCGCAACCACCTGCACGTCGAGCGCTTCGCGCTGTAAGCTTTTTGTAGCTGTGCTGCGCTCGTCGTTGACCGCCGTTTTCTGCTCCGCCGTGCTGTTCAGCCAGGTTGGCGATGCCCTGGCGCTGGCCCGCAGCACGAAGTCCGAGACACGCGAGGCGAAGAAGGTCGTCACGAACGTCACGGTCGACGGGCCGGTCGTCAAGTGCCACCGGTGGGGCTTCATGGAGGTGCAGCTGAAGGTGACGAAGACCGAGACGACCGGCTCGACCGGCAAGCCGGTCGTGTCGATCAAGATCAACAGCGTCGCCTGGCCGATCTTCCCGAACCACACGACGCGCTCGATCTACATCAACCAGCAGGCGCTGCCGCTCCTGCAGGGCGAGACGCTCCAGTACCAGGCCTCGGCGGGGACGAAGCTGATCAACATCGCCGGGGCGACGCACACGACCGTCGCCTGGCGCGCCTCGCTCCAGGCCGCGCTCCTCAAGGCCGAGACGCCCTAGCGCGGGCGCGCCGAGGCTCGCCGTGAGCGGGCTCCCCGGCCATCGCCGGGTCGAGCAGATCATGGGCATGCCGATCGTCGTCGACCTGCGCGACGACTGCGCCCCGGGGACGCTCGAGCGGCTCTTCGACTGGTTCCGCGAGGTCGACGAGCGCTTCTCGACCTACAAGCCGGGCAGCGAGATCAGCCGCCTGAACAGCGGCGAGCTCGCCCTCGCCGACTGCCACGCCGACGTCCGGGAGGTGCTCGCCCGCTGCGACGAGCTGCGCGAGGAGACGGACGGGTTCTTCGACGCCCGCTACGCCTCCCTGCTCGCGGTCGACCCCTCCGGGCTCGTCAAGGGCTGGTCGGTCGACCGCGGCGGCGAGCTGCTCGAGGCGGCCGCGATCGGCAACTACTCGATCAACGCCGCCGGCGACATCCGCACCCGCGGGGCGGCCCTGCCGGAGCCGGCCTGGCGGACCGGCATCCAGCATCCCGAGCACCGCGAGCTGATCGCGGCGGTCGTCGAGGCGAACGACCTCGCGCTCGCGACCTCGGGCGCCTACGTCCGCGGCGACCACATCGTCGATCCGCACACCGGCCGGCCGCCGGTGGGGCTCCTCTCGGTGACGATCGCCGGCGAGGATCTCGCCACGGCCGATGCCTATGCGACCGCGGCGTTCGCGATGGGCGAGCGGGGGCCCGCCTGGACGGCGACGCTGCGGCCCTACGAGGCCCTCTCGCTGCTCGCCGACGGCACCTCCCTGCAGACGCCGGGGTTTCCCGCTGGGCCCGCTCGAGCCGGCAGCCTAGCCTGCGGGTCGAGCCGACCGAGCGGCGGCAGGCGGCCGTGACGGCGGAGCGGGCGGCCGAGCAGGCAGGAGCGCAAACCGCGAGCGTCAGGAACCGCTCGCCCATCATCACGAGTGCGGCGTGCTGCTGGTCGGCGAGCGGCGAGAGCCCGAAGAGGCGGCTCGGCTGGCACGGCGTAGAAAGGGTAGAGCGCGCCGGGTCAGGAAGAGCACGTCGCAGAGCGCCTGGCCGAGCAGGAGAGAGCCGGCAAACGCCGCCTTGGTCCTTGTCCGACAGCCGCCGGCGGCTCGCGGGGTCGACCAGCTGCGCCCAGACGAGCAGGCCGGCGAGGAGGAAGCTCGCGTGCTCGAGGTCGTGCAGCCACGGCTAGACGAGCGCGGCGTCGTCGACGGCGGGCACGTGCCGGACGGCAGCGGCCCCGCTCAGGCGGTCGGGCGGCGCCGGCTCTTGACGCGGTACATCGCCCGGTCCGCCGCGGCGAGCAGGTCCTCCTCGCTGTCCTCGCGCAGCTCCTCGATCGCGACGACACCGATCGAGGCTGCCACCTGGACGGTGAGCTGGCCGGCGCTGACCGTCATCGTCCGCAGCGTCTCGGTCGTCTCGGCGGCGATCTCGTTCGCCTGCCGGGCGGTCACGTTCAGGACGAGCGCGGCGAACTCGTCGCCGCCGAGGCGGCCGATCACGTCGGTGGCGCGCAGCCGGCGCCGGAGGACGTCCGCGGTTGCGCAGAGCACCTGGTCGCCGACGAGGTGGCCGCCGGTGTCGTTGACGAGCTTGAAGTTGTCGAGGTCGAGCAGGAGCAGAGCCCCGTACTCGCCCTTGCGCTCCATGCGCCGCAGCTCGCGGCGGAGTCCCTCCATGAACCCGCGCCGGTTGAGGAGGCCCGTCAGGGAGTCGTGGTCGGCCAGCCGGCGCAGCTCGCGCTCGGTCTGCTTGCGGTCGGAGATGTCCTCGACCTGGAGCACGTAGTAGCGCGGCTCGCCCTGGATGCCGCGGACGAGGGTCGTGCTCGCGGCCACCCAGAGCGGGGTGCCGTCGGCGGCGAGGTACCGGGTCTCGTGCCGCCGCTCCTCCGCCTCGTCGACCTGAACCGTCGCGTCGCCGGGCACCGTCAGGTCGGCGAGGTTCAGCCCCAGCAGCTCGTGCTCGCTGTACCCGAGCAGGCGGCAGAAGGCGCCGTTGACCTGGAGCCAGGTGCCGTCGGGGGTGACGAGCCCCATCCCGATCGGCGCGTTGTCGAAGGCGACCCGGAAGCGCTCGCTGGCGGCGACGACGGCCGCCTCGGCCGCCTTGCGATCGGTCAGATCGAGGCAGGTGCCAACCCAGCCGACCGCCTGGCCGGCGTCGTTGTGGAGGGCGGCCGCGTGGCTCTCGACCCATGAGATCGACCCGTCGCCGCGCAGGAAGCGGTACTCGCAGACCGAGTCGGAGCCGGCGGTGATGGCGCGTGTCCACTCGCCCGTCACCCGGGTGGCGTCCTCCGGGTGGAGCGCGGCCCGCCAGCCGTCGCCGGGGGCCTGGGCGGCAGCGAGCCCGGTCAGCTCGCACCAGCGCTGGTTCACGTATTCGTACGCGCCGGTCGCCCCGGCGACGAAGATGCCGACGGGCGTCTGGGCGGTCAGCACGCGGAAGATGTCCTCGCTCGAGGTGAGCGCCTCGAGACCCGAGAGAGCGAGGGCGGCCCGGGCGTGGGAGAGCTGGCCGGTCCGCACCTCAGGCCCTCGCGGGCACGGACTTCCGTGCCGGGGTTCGGGCGGGGGCTGGAGCCGGACTCGGCGGTCGCTTGGCGGGCGCGGCCTCGCGCGCGAGCACGTGCTCGAGCGCGCCGGCGCAGCGGGTTGCGAAGGCGGTGCCCGGCGAGGCGGGCAGCGGTGCGAGCGCTCGCTCCGAGCTGCAGGCCCTCCGGTCGACGCGCGAGGCGATGAGGGCGTCGTCGACGTCGCAGACGATCGCCGCCCCGAGGACGGGCATGCCGACGGCGAAGGCGTCGACAGTGGCCGGGATCGAGGCCGTCGTCTCGCCGACGGCCAGCTCGATGGCTGCGGGCAGCACGGCGGCGGCGCTGCCGAGGGCAAGCGCCACCGGAAGGCGCTCTCTCAGCGATATCCTCATTTCCCTCGTTGTCGGCAGCTGCCGCGCCGAGCTGAAGTCGGAGCAGGCGCCGCGGAGCCAGCACGGTCGGCGTCGTATTGAATGGTGGTAACGAGCGAGCGAGGGGAGCGAGATGCCCGACTACCGGTACCTGATCGTCGGCGGCGGCATGACCGCGGACGCGGCCTGCCGGGGGATCCGCGACCACGACGCCGAGGGGTCGATCGGCCTGATCTCCGAGGAGCCCGACCCGCCCTACAGCCGCCCGCCGCTCTCGAAGGCCCTCTGGCAGGGGAAGGCGGAGGAGACGATCTGGCGCGGGACGGCCGAGCTCGGCGTCGAGCTCCACCTCGGCCGCCGGGTCGTCGCGCTCGACCTGGCCGGGCGGCGTGTCGACGACGAGCGTGGCGAGAGCCACGGCTACGAGCAGCTGCTCCTCGCGACGGGCGGCCGGCCGCGGCGCCTGCCGGGCGACGCCGGCGCCGAGGTCGTCTACTTCCGTGAGCTGCCGGACTACCGCCGCCTCCGCGCCCTCGCCGACCGTCTGGCCGACTTCGTCGTGCTCGGCGGCGGCTTCATCGGCTCGGAGCTCGCGGCCGCGCTCCGCGGCGCCGGCTGCCGGGTGACGCTCGTCTTCCCCGAGGCGGGCATCGGCGCGCGCCTCTTCCCGGCCGAGCTCGCGGCGTCGGTGACGGAGCTCTACCGCGGCCACGGCGTCGAGGTGCTGCCCGGCGAGCTCGTCGCCGGGGTCGAGTCCGAGGGGGAGCGGTTCGCCGTCGCGCTCGCAAGCGGCGCTCGTCTCGCCGCCGACGCCGTCGTCGCGGGGCTCGGGGTCGAGCCGCGGACGGAGCTCGCGGCTGCCGCCGGCCTGCCCGTCTCGGACGGGATCGTCGTCGACGAGTACGGCCGCGACCGGCGAGACCGGGGACGTGTACGCGGCAGGCGACGTCGCGCCGGTTCCCGGCGCCGCTGCTCGGGGGCTCGCTCAGGGTCGAGCACGAGGACCAGGCCAACAGCCATGGCCGCGCGGTCGGGGCCAACATGGCGGGCGCCGGCGTGCCCTACCACCACCTGCCCTTCTTCTACTCCGACCTGTTCGAGCTCGGCTACGAGGCCGTCGGCGAGGTCGACTCGCGCCTGGCGACGGTCGCCGAGTGGGTCGAGCCGTTGCGGCAGGGGGCCGTCGCCTACCTCGACGAGGCGGGCCGGCCGCGCGGGTTCCTGCTCGTCGACGTCTGGGGCAAGGTCGACGGGGCGACCAGCGCTGATCGCGGCGCGCGAGCCGCTCGCGCCGGGAGCGCTCGCGGGGCTGCTCGAGTAGCGGGCGGCGCGGCCGCCGATCAGACCCGGCTCACCCAGCGGCGGCGGCCGTCAGCCGCCGAGGTTGCCCTTGGCGTTCTCGATCGCCTCGGCGCCGCGCTCGGCGATGACGCCGCCGAGCGAGCGGAAGAGTGCCGCGCGCGAGAGGCGCTTGTTCTCGATCGGCTCCGGGACGGGCTGCGGCGTCGGCCGGACCAGGTTGGCCGTATGCGGCGCCGGCTGGAACGGCGAGGCGGTCGCGGGGTCGTACGACTGGCGCCGGTAGTCCGGCACCTCGCGTGTCGCAGGTGGCGCAGATCGCGGGCGGCGAGTCGGGGAAGATCGGCTCGGCCGGGAGAACGACCATCGTCCCGCAGCCGGGGCAGATCGCCGTCGCGGGAAGCCCGTAGTCGTGCATCAGCGGCATGCATCAAAATTAGCACCGGCCGGGGTTTGCCGGCCGCCGCATTCAGCCGTCGGCCGCGATCGGCTCAGGCGGTCGGCGGCGTCGCCTTCGCGGCGCTGCCGCTGGCCGCTCATCCGCTTCGTCGGCGATCAGCGCGAGCGCGTGCTCGAAGTCGGCGGGAACGACCTGGAAGGAGCTGATCATGATCTCGGTCAGCGCCTTCCCCTGGCCGACGAGGATCCAGTCGACGTAGGTCTTCAGGTTCTTCTGGGCCGTGGAGGTGAGGGTGGCGACGACCCGGTAGGCGGCCGCGAGCGGCGCGACCTTCGCCAGCGGCAGCGCGCCCTGCGAGAGCATCTTGACCTTGATCCCCTTGGCGGTGATCGTCTGCAGCGACTGGCGCGCGCAGTTGACGAGGCCCGCGGTGACCGCGCGCCTCCAGTAGGCGCTCGCCTCGGCCCCGGTCGCGTACACGCTCGTCACCTGGACGATGAACGGCCCGACCTTGCCGCCGGCGAAGGTCGGCGAGGAGGCGTGCCCGGTCTGGACGATCCCCTTGCCGCTCGGCACGTGGCCGCTGCAGGTGACGTCGAGCCCGCTCGCCCTGGTCGCCGTCGCGGTCCAGCCCTGTGCCGAGATCGTGGAGCGTCAGCAGCGAGCCCTTCGCCGCCGCCGTGCCGGCGGCTGTCTGCTTTGACCGCGGGCCCGGCGGCGCTCGCGGCGCCCGCCGCGACCGCGGCGGCGAGCAGGAAGGCGGCGAGCGAGCGGACCATCGCGGTCATGGTAGCCCGGTGCGAAACCTCTACTCTATGGCCGTGGCGACGACGTCCCGCTCGACCGAGTTCGTGGCGCTCGGCCACCCCGGCAACGAGCGCTACGCGGGTCTCGAGACGCTTCGCGAACCCCGGCGTCGCCGCGGTCGAGCTGCGCAGCGACGAGCTGACCGCGGTCTGCCCGATCACGGGCCAGCCCGACCTCTACCGGCTGACGATCGGCTACCGGCCGGACGCGCTCTGCCTCGAGTCGAAGTCGCTGAAGCTCTACCTGAACGCGTTTCGCAACGAGGGCGTCTTCTGCGAGGCGCTGGCCGTCCGGATCCGCGACGACGTCGCCGCGGCGCTCGGACTCGACGCCGACCGGGTCTCGGTCGAGCTCGAGCAGAAGGCGCGCGGCGGGATCACGATCACCGCCCGTGTCTGAGCGGGCAGCCGCCGCCCCGGCGGGCGAGCCGACCCGTTCGACGACGTCTCGCTCGAGCTGCTCCGCTCCCGCCGCAGCGCCAAGTGGACGAGGTACGACGCCGGACGTGCTGCCGGCGTTCGTCGCCGAGATGGACTTCGCCCTCGCGCTGCCGATCCGCGAGGCGCTCGCAGAGGCGGTCGCGCGCGACGACACGGGCTATGCGATGCCGGGCCGGCTCGGCGAGGCGTTCGCGGGGTTCGCCGGCCGAGCGCTTCGGCTGGGAGGTCGACCCGGCCGGCGTCCGGCTCGTCGCCGACGTGATGTCCGGCGGTCGGCGAGCTCCTGCGCGCGCTGACCGAGCCGGGCGACGGGGTCGTCGTCAACCCGCCCGTCTACCCGCCGTTCTTCAGCGTCACGACGCGACGCGGGCGGCGCGTCGTCGAGGCGCCGCTGCAGGCGGGCGAGGACGGCTGGCGGCTCGACCTCGACGCGCTCGAGCGCGCGTTCGCGGGCGGCGCGCGCGTCTACCTGCTCTGCCACCCGCACAACCCGACCGGGACGCTCGTTCGGCCGCGGACGAGCTCGAGGCGGTCGCGGCGCTCGCGGCCGAGCACGGCGTCACCGTCGATCTCCGACGAGGTCCACGCGCCGCTGACGATGCCGGGCGCCGTCCACGTCCCCTACCTCTCGCTCGGCGGCGAGGCCGCCGAGCACGGCGTCGCGCTCTGCTCGGCGCTCGAAGGGCTGGAACATCGCCGGGCTCAAGTGCGCGCTGATCGTCACCGCCTCGGAGCGCGATGGAGGCCCGGCTGGCCGAGCGCCTGCCCGAGCACCTCGGCGCTACCACGTCGGCCACCTCGGCGTGCTCGCCTCGGTCGCGGCCTTCGAGCACGGCGCCGAGTGGCTCGACGCGCTCGCTCGCGCACCTCGACCGCAACCGGCGCGCGCTCGCGCGAGCTGCTCGCCGAGCACCTGCCGCAGGTCGGCTACCTGCCGCCGCAGGCCGGCTACCTCGCCTGGCTCGACTGCCGCGCGCTCGGGCTCGGCGACGATCCGGCCGCCGCCTTCCTCGAGCGCGGCCGGGTCGCGCTCAGCCCGGGGCCCGCGCTTCGGCGAGCCAGGGCACGGGTTCGCGCGGCTCAACTTCGGCACCTCGCTCGGCGCTGCTCGAGGTGGCCGTCCGCCGGATCGCGGCGAGCGTCGCCGCGCCGCTCAGGCCGCCGGCTCGCGCGCCGCCGGTCGGCGACGAGCGAGACGACGGCGCCCGCGAGCAGCGATCGCGCCGGCGATCGACGAGCGCGGCGTGGAGCGCCGTCGCCGAAGGCGCTCGTCGCCGCGTCGAGCACCTTGCCGAGCAGGCCCGGGTCGGCCACCGCGGCGGCCGCGGCCAGCGGGTTCGCGGCAGCGGCCGCGGCGGCGTTGGCGGGCAGGCCGCCGCGCGTGACCGCGTGGATGATGAGCGCTGCGGAAGAGCGCCGGGACGCCGAGCGCCGAGAGCTTCGAGCCGAGCTCGCTCGATCAGGCCGCCGTTGATCGACCGCGCCGAGGATCGCGACCGCGAGCACGCCGCCGAGCTGGCGGCTCGTGTTCACCGTCGAGGCGGCCATGCCCGAGCGCTCGGCCGGCACGATCGCGAGCACCGCCGCGGTGACGGCGACGAGCGCCAGGCCGAGCCCGAAGCCGACGAGGGCGAGGGCGGCGGCGAGCGGCCCGACCGCGACCGTCGGCTTCAGCAGCGCGTCGACGGCGAACATGCCGCCGCCGGCGAGCAAGGCAGCCGACGACCATCGGCACGCGCGGCCCGCGGCGGGCCGTCCAGCTGCCCGAGAGGAGCCCGGCGACGACCATCGCCACCGCCATCGCGACGAACTGGAGCGCGATCTTCCAGCCGGAGAAGTGGGCGACGACCTGCAGGTAGAGGGCGGTGAAGAAGAAGACGGCGAAGAGCCCGAAGCTCGTCGCGAAGGCGACGGCGTTCGCGGCGCTGAAGGTCGGGCAGGCGGAAGAACTCGAGCGGCAGCGACCGGGTCGCGGGCTCGCGCCGCTCGATCACGACGAACGCGACGAGCGCGGCGGCGGCGGCCGCGAAGAGGACGACGATCCACCAGGTGCGGAAGCCGGCGCTCTCGCCCTCGATCACCGCGAAGGTGAGCGCCGTCACGGCGACGGCGCCCGCGAGCGAGGCCCGGGCACGTCGAGCCAGCGGCCCTCGGGGTCGGCGCTCTCGGGCGAGCGTCCAGGCGGCCGCGAGCGAGCGCGCGCAGCCCGAAGACGAGGTTGAACCAGAAGATGCCGCGCCAGCCGGACGAGCGCCGACGAGGACGCCGCCGAGCACCGGGCCGACGGCGAGCGAGACGCCCGAGACCGCCGTCCAGATCCCGAGCGCCCGCGCGCGCTCGCGGCGCGTCCGGGTAGAGCTGCCGGATCAGCGAGAGCGTCCCCGGCTCGCAGGCGGCCGCGCCGACGCCCATGACGACGCGGCCGGCGATCAGCAGGTGCGATGCTGTGGGCGAGCGCCGAGACGAGCGACGCCGGCGCAGAAGAGCGCGACGCCGGCGAGCAGCACCTTCTTGCGGCCGAGGAGGTCGCCGAGCGTGCCGCCGGTCAGCATCAGCGCCGGCGAACGCGAGCATGTAGCCGTCGACGATCCACTGCAGGCTCGCGACGCCGGCGCGCAGCGAGGTCTGCATGTTGGCGAGCGCGACGCTGACGATCGTGTTGTCGAGGAACGTCAGGAAGAGCGACCGCGCAGACGGCGGCGAGCGCGAGACGCCTGGCGCGGCCGGGTGCCGTCGGGCCACCGGCCAGACGATAACGCCGGCGTCGGGGCGGGTCAGCCGACGATCGGCGCCGTCGCGCGCCGACAGCGCCGCCTGGCTGGCCCCGGCGGCGGTCGCGGCGACCGCGACCACGAGCGTGTGGCCCCGGTCGGCGGCGGTCGGCGTGTAGGTGGCGCCGGTCGCGCCCGGCGATCGGCGAGCAGAGCCGCCCGTTGCGGTTGCAGCGCAGCCAGGCGTAGGTGTAGCCGCTCGGCGTCGTCGACCACGTCCCGTAGTCGGCGCGTCAGGGTGCCGCCGACCCGGGCGGTGCCCGAGATCGTCGGCGGCGTCGTCGCGCGTCGAGCGGCGCGCTCGGCGGCGGCGACCGGGCCGACGAGGCTCGCGTAGGCGACGCGCCGTGCCCGGTCGAGTCGGTCGCGCGCAGCGTCAGCCCGATCGTGTCGCCGCGTCCTTCGGCGTCGGTCGTGTAGGTCGCTGCGGTCGCGCCCGGGATCAGCGCGGCAGTGCGCCGCCGACGGCGTCGCAGCGGTACCACCGGAAGGCGAAGAGCACCGGGCCGACGCCCTGCCAGATGCCCGGTCGCGCGCGATGAGCTGCGAGCCCTCGATCGCGTAGCCCGTCGACCGCCGGGCCGATCGTCGAGCGCCGGGCCCGTGCACCGAGCGGCCGACGACGGCCGGGGTCGCGGTGCTGAAGGCGTTCTGGATCGTCGTCGCCGTTCGTCGCCTGGACGAGCGCGAGCAGCGCGTGGCCGAGGTCGGCGCGCGCGACCGTGTAGGCGCTCGCGGTCGCGCCGGCGATCGCGGCGCAGGCGCGGCCGTTCGCGTTGCAGCGCTCCCAGGGTAGGAGAGCCCGCCGGCACCGGGCTCCACGTCCCGGTCGTCACCTGGATCGCCTTGCCGACGACGGGCGGGCCGGTGACGACCGGCTGCGCCGTCGACTCGAGCAGCGGCCGCGCTCGGCGCGATCGGGCCGACGAGGCTCGCGTAGGCCGCCGCCGTCCCGGTCGAGTCGGTCGCGTAGACGGTCAGGCCGAGCGTCTTGCCGACGTCGCTGCGTCGACGAGCGTGTAGGTCGGCGAGGTCGCGCCGCGGATCGAGAGGCAGTCGGCGCCGGCCGCGTTGCAGCGGTACCACTGGAAGCGGTAGGTGATCGCGCCGAACCCGGCCCAGCTTCCCGAGAGCCCCGCTCAGCTGCTTGCCGGCGGCCGCGGTGCCGATCACGCTGGCGCCGACGGTCGCGACCGGCCCGCCGGCGAGCGTCGCCGTCCGCCGAGCTCGCTCGCGAGCTGGAGCCCGGCGAGGAGGCGCGCGGCACCCGCTGCGGCCAGGGCGCTACGTACCACCCCCGAAGGATACGGCCCGGGCCTGGGCATATCCGCCGGTCAGCGGCGCCGCGGCGGCTGCGACCCCGGCGGATCCGGCGTCGCGGCGTGCGGGAAGGGCCGGCCACGCGGGAAGCGCACCTTCGTCTGCGGCGGCTCGTGGCGCGGGCAGTAGCCAGCCAGGGTCAGGGTGGTGCAGTCAGGGTGGTCGCAGATCCGAAGCATTCCCGTCACCTCCCTCCCCCGCCGGCCGCGGCCGGACGGCGACGAGCGAACAGAGCCGGACACTAGTGCACCCGGGCATGCCCGAGCGGAGCGGGCGGCAAACCCGGGACGCTGTGCCAGACTGCCGCGACGTGCGGATCGCCGGCTTCGCGGCTGCTCTCACCCTGCTCGCGGCCCTCGCCGCGGGCGCTCTCGCCGCGGTCGACCCGAGCAGCTTGCCGCTCGGCGACGGCAAGATCTCGACGGCGCCGAAGCTCGGCTACGTCGACTCCTGCCAGCAGACCTTCAGCGGGCAGGGCGCCCAGGCCGACGGCCCGTGGCTCGGGGCGACGAGCTGGAACTCGACCAAGAAGATCCACGTCCGCGGCACGGTCGCACTTCCGCTCCCGCTTCAGCGAGCGGATCGTCGGCTCCCGGCGGCTGCTCAGCGGCAACGGGCTGCCCGCCTCGCCGACCGGCGTCTTCCCGATCGCCGCCAGCGACCCCGCCTACGCCTACGACCGCAACCCGAACAGCATCAGGCCCTACACCCTGTCGGTCTCGCTGCCCGCGCAGCCGACGCTCGCCGCCTCACCGGCGTGCGTCGGCGGCACGATCGGGATCAGCACCCTCGGTGTCCCGCTCTACAGCGCCTTCGACGCCCTCGGCCGCGACGCCGAGGCGCACGAGCTCCAGGACGCCTGCGGCGGGCACCCGCAGGTGAGCGGCCAGTACCACTTCCACGGCCTCTCGCCGTGCTGGCGCGACTCGGCGCTCTCGCGGAGGACGCATCTGATCGGCTGGGCGCTCGACGGCTTCGGGATCTACGTCGAATACGACCCCGGCGGTCGGCTCGTCTCGAGCGCCGAGCTCGACGCCTGCCACGGCCGGACAAGTACCGTCGACTGGGACGGCAAGGAGGTGCGGATGTACCACTACGACGCCACGCTCGACTTCCCCTACCTGATCGGCTGCTTCCGCGGCACGCCGATCACCTCGGCGACCGGTCTCGACCTCGGCGGCGGCCCCGCAGCTGGTGGCGGCCCTGGCGGCCCGCCCCCGGGTCGCGCCATGAGCCTGCCGTCCGGCTGGCGGGAGGCCGATGGCGCGCTCGAGCGGACATTCGAGCTCGAAAGCTTCCCGGCGGCGATCGCCTTCGTGAACGCCGTCGCGCGCATCGCCGAGCGCGAGAACCACCATCCCGCGATCGCGATCTCCTACCGCAACGTCACGCTGCGCTTCTGGACGCATACGCGCCGGCGCGATCACCGAGCGCGACCGCGAGCTCGCCGGGCTCTGCGGCGCGCTCGTCGACTAGGAGCCTCGTCTTCTTAGACGGCTCTCAGGCTCTCCACAGCTCCCTCCAAGACGTGCGGGGTGGAATAGCTCCTGTGCGGAGGAGCTGCCTCGCCGGCGTCGTCGCAGGCTTCCTGCTCGCCGGGGCCCTGGCCGCCACGGCGGCGGGCTCGACGAGCGTCGTCACCGACGTCAGCTCGAACTGGGCCGGCTACGTCGCTTCCTCGCCGGTCGTCGCGTTCGGTGGCGCCTCCGCCTCGTTCTCGGCGGCCTCGGGCACCTGGGTGCAGCCGGCCGCGCGGTGCGGGCCGGCGGAGACGAGCGGCCGCCCGACCGCCGCGGCCTTCTGGGTCGGCCTCGGCGGCAACTCCCAGTCCTCGACGGCGCTCGAGCAGCTCGGCACCGAGGCCGACTGCACGGCGGCCGGCGCCGCGAGCTACTTCGCCTGGTACGAGCTCGTCCCGGCCGCCTCGCACACGATCCACCTCGTCGTCAGGCCCGGCGACCGGATCAGCGCCTCGGTCGCCGTCGGCGGCAACAGCGTCACGGTCAGACTGCGCGACCGCACCCGCGGGACGAGCTTCGTGCGCGTCCTTCGCATGGCGGCTCCCGACACCTCCTCGGCCGAGTGGATCGCCGAGGCCCCCTCGATCTGCTCGAGCAAGAACACCTGCCGGCTGACCGCGCTGACCGACTTCGACACGGTCGGTTTCTCGCAGGCGAGCGCGACCAGTGACGGGCACACGGGGACGATCTCCGATCCGGACTGGACGACGACCGCTCTCCAGCTCGAGGACGGCGGCGGCGGCTTCGGGCGCTACGGCGCCGAGTCGTCCCCGGCCCAGGCGACGCCGGGCGCACTGCGGAGCGCCGGGGCCGGCTTCACGGTCAGCTGGGCAAAGGGGCAGAGCCCGGGGGGCTTCGGTGGCGGCGGTTTCGGTGGCGGCTTCGGCGGCGGCTTCGGGGCGGCGGGGCGGCTCCGGCTCCGGCGGCGGCCCCGGTCCGAGCGCCCTCTGAGCGACCGCGATTTTCGCGCTCGCAGCGCGATTTTCGTGGGCGCGCGCCCTTGTGTGAGCCCGTCGCCGCCGACTAGTGTGCCGCCTGCACCGAGCACGGAGCGCGAGTAGGTCGAAGCCGTTTCTGAGGGCACGACGCGGAGGGCCGCAAGGCCTGGGGCGAAAGGTCAGTGGAGGCGGTGGACGAAAGCGCCACCGGCTCGGTGTATTTCGTTATCGGGCCGGACGGGCTCGCCGCAGCCGGGCTGAGCCGGCCGCGGCGCTCCCCCGATCGAGCGATCGACGCCGGGGGGCATCGGCGCCGATCCCTCCTGCATGGCTCGTCGCCCCGGGTCGGCTCTTGCCGTGCTCATTGCTGTGCTCGCCTGCACAGCGACACTCCTGCCGCTCCCGGCCGGCGCGATCGGCAAGGTCCAGGTCTCGACGCTCGATCTCGGCGTGCTGACCCAGCTGAACCAGATCCGCGCCGAGCATGGCCTCGTGCCGCTGGCCGAGAGCCCGGCCCTCGACGCGGCGGCGCTGCAGCACACCCGCGAGATGGTCGCGCTGGGCTACTTCGCCCACAGCTCCTCGAACGGGACACCGTTCTGGCGGCGGATTCGCGCCTACTACCCGCAGGCGAACGACGAGTACTGGTCGGTCGGCGAGAACCTCTTCTGGACGTCCGGGCCGGCGACGGCGACCCAGGGGATGCGCGCGTGGATGGCGAGCCCCGACCACCGCGCGAACATCCTCGACCCGAGCTGGCGCCAGATCGGGATCGCCTCGGTGAGCGCCCCGCACGCCCCGGGCGCCTTCAAGGGGCTCGACGTCACGGTGATCACGACGGACTTCGGCGTCCGCCGCGGCTGAACGCCAAGCGGGCCCGTCGGGTGCCCGCTCCGGCTCGGCGAGAAACACGCTTCGGCATACTTCGGCTGCGTGAGGCAAGCGAGGTGGTCCGGGGGCAGGCCCCTACGGCGTGCCGTCGGCACCGTTGCGGCCGTCGGCGCCGCGGCGCTTCTCGCCGGCTGCGGCTCCTCCGCCCACCCCGGCTCGACCGCCGCCAGCACGCAGGCGAGCCAGGGGGCGTCGGACGGGCTCCGTGGGCTGATCCCCGAGCCGCTGCCGCTGAAGCCGAGCTTCACGCTGACCGACACGGCAGGCAAGCCCTATGACTTCGCCGCGGCGACCCGCGGCAAGCTGACCTACCTCTTCTTCGGCTACACGCACTGCCCCGACGCCTGCCCGGCGACGATGAGCGACCTCTCCTACGCCGTGCGGCTCCAGCCGGCGGCGATCCGCCGGCGGATCGCGGTCGTCTTCGTCACCGTCGACCCGGTGCGTGACACGGGCCCGGTCCTCCGGCGCTGGCTCGACCACTACAGCCGCGCGTTCGTCGGTGTGCGCGGGACGCTCGCCCAGATCGGCGAGGTCGAGCACGAGGCCGGCATCCCGACGGCGATCAAGGTGTCGGGGAGCGCCGACTACCAGGTCGAGCACAGCTCGATCCTCTTCGTCTACAGCCCCGATGACCGGGCGCACGTCGTCTACGCGCAGGGCTTCAAGCCCACCGACTACGCGCACGACATGCCGATCCTCCTCCGCTTCGACGGCCGCAGCTAGCGCCGCCTGCCGCTAGCGCGGCGGCTCGACGCCGGCGATCAGCACGTACTTGACGTCGAGGTACTCGTCGATGCCGAAGTCGCCGCCCTCGCGCCCGTAGCCCGACTCCTTGACGCCCCCGAACGGGACGTTCGCGGCGCTGATCAGCCCCGAGTTGGCGCCGACGATGCCGTATTCGAGCCGCTCGGCGACGCGCAGGAGGCGCGCGTAGTCGCGCGTGTGAAAGTACGCGGCGAGCCCGAAGACCGTGTCGTTCGCGAGCTCGACCACCTCGTCCTCGGTGTCGAAGCGCGCCACCGCGGCGACCGGGCCGAACGTCTCCTCGCGCGAGATCAGCATCTCGCCCGTCAGGTCGGCGAGCACGGTCGGGGCGTAGAAGGCACCCCGCGCGAGGTCGCCGCCCTCGAGCCGGGCGCCCCCCGCGAGCAGGCGGGCGCCGTGGGCGACTGCATCCTCGACGTGCTCGGCGACCTTGTCGAGGGCGCGCTCGTCGATCAGGGGGCCGATCGTCACCCCGGGCCGGTCGCCCGGGCCGACGGTCAGGTCGCGGACCTTCTCGGCAAGCAGCGCGAGCACGTCCTCGTAGACCCCGCTCTGGACGAATGCCCGGTTGGCGCAGACGCAGGTCTGGCCGGCGTTGCGGAACTTCGAAGCGATCAGCCCGTCGACCGCCTCCTCGAGCGGCGCGTCGTCGAAGATGATGTACGGCGCGTGCCCGCCGAGCTCGAGCGAGAGCCGCTTCACCTGGCCGGCCGAGAGGCGGATCAGCTCCTTGCCGACCTCGGTCGAGCCGGTGAAGGAGACCTTGCGCACGCGGCGGTCGGCGAACAGGGTCTCGGCGACCAGGGCCGAGGAGCGGGAGGTGATCAGGTTGACGACACCCGGCGGGCAGCCGGCGTCCTCGATCGTGCGGAGGACGAGGGCGGCGGTCAGGGGGGTCGCGCCCGCCGGCTTGACGATGCTCGTGCAGCCGGCCGCGAGCGCCGGGCCGAGCTTGCGGGTCATCATCGCGGCGGGGAAGTTCCAGGGCGTGATCGCAGCCGTGACGCCGACGGGCTGGCGCAGCACGAGCACGCGGTTCCGCGGGTTCTGGGCGGGGACGACCTGTCCGTAGACGCGCTCGGCCTCGCCGGCGAACCACTCGAAGAAGCCGGCGGCGTACTCGACCTCGCCGGCCGCCTCGGCGAGCGGCTTGCCCTGCTCGGCGGTCATGACGGCGGCGATCGACTCCTGCCGCTCCCGCATCAGGTCGGCCGAGCGGCGGAGGATCCGGGCGCGCTCGATCGCGGCGAGCGACCGCCAGGGCCCGAGCGCTGCCGCGGCGGCGTCGATGGCCGCCTTGACGTCGGCGGCGCCGGCGTCGGCGACGGAGCCGACGGCCTCGCCCGTCGCCGGGTCGGTGACGGCGAACCGCCCGCCCTCGCCGGCCTCGAGCCAGTCGCCGCCGATCAGGAGCCGCTCGTCGTGTCCGGTGATCACGGCCACCTCGGCACGATAACGCCGCGGCTCAGGCAGGCGCCGGGCTGCGGCGCCCGGCCCGACCCTTCGCGGCGGGCGGTTTCGGCACCGCGATCGTCTCCGAGCTCGCGTTGTTCGTCTGCACGGGGTCGGCGACCCGGCCGCTCACGGTCGCGACGAGGCGACCCGTTCCCGGTCTCGTCGCGAGGAGCGTCACGACGACGAGGTCGCGTCCGTCGACGCCGAGGCTGCCGAGCTGGCAGGCCCGGGGGGTGCCGCTGCAGCTGCCCGCCGTCGCGACCGCGGCGAGGAGGCGGGTCTCGGGCGGGACGGCGATCCTCAGCACCGCGCCGGTCGCGGCGAGCGGGCCGACGTTTGCGACGGTGACGCCGATCCTGACGGTGTGGCCGACCCTCGGGCCGAGCGTGCTCGTGGGGAGGCTCACGCCGAGGTCGGCGGTGGCGGCGAGAACGGTGACCGAGACGCTCGGCGAGGCCGGGCCGTAAGGCGTCGCAACGGCGCTGAGCTGGAAGGTGCCGACGGTGGTCGGAACGGCGACGACCGTCGCGCCGACCTGGCCGCCCGGGGCGAGGTTCGTCAGTGGGCACTCGAGCTGCGCGCCGCCGGTCGTGCACGCGCCCTGGCTGCTCGTCGCCGACTGCACGGTGAAGTTCTGGTCGAGCCCCTTGACGTACTCGGTGACGCTCGGCGTCGCGACGTTAGCGTCCTCGACGCCGATCGTCAGGGTGATCGGCGCGCCGACGACGACGGTCGAGGGGGCCGCAGTCAGCGTCGAGGCAATCGAGGGGCCGGGAACCGTGGTGCTGAACGGCGGGGTGGTGACGATGGTCGTCGAGCCACCGGGCCCGGTCACCGTC
This sequence comes from uncultured Actinomycetota bacterium, assembly GCA_963765345.1. Taxonomy (GTDB): domain Bacteria; phylum Actinomycetota; class Thermoleophilia; order Gaiellales; family Gaiellaceae; genus PALSA-600. The sequence continues at coordinate 37,821 of CAVXWI010000019.1, read as the reverse complement.
AGATCGCGCGCTGTCCCGGTCCGAGCCGAGCGCGAGCCCCGAGCCGATCCCTGCCGCGGCCAGGACGAGGAGCGGGATGGCGGCGCGGGCGCGCGCACTGCCGCGGTTTCCTGACTGCCGTTGCACTCGAGCTTGCCCTCCCTTGCGCGAAGGCGCCGGCTCGAGAGGCTACCGCGCTACTCGGCCAGGGCGTAGTGCTGCAGCGCCGCGATCACCGTGCCGAGCCGGCGGCCCCGCGGGGTCAGGCGGTACTCGACCCGCGGCGGGCGGCCATCGACGACGCCACGCTCGAGCACGCCGGCCCGCTCGAGCTCGACGAGCCGGCTGGCGAGCGTGGCCGGGGGCACCGGGCCGAGCATCTGCAGGAACTCGTTGAAGCGGACGGCTCCCTCGTTCGAGGCCACGAGGATCGAGACCGTCCAGCGGCGCTCGAGGAGGCCCGCCGCCCGGCGGACCTCCTCGGGGAGCGGTGTGCAGCTACGACACCGCATGCGTCTCGGCCCCGGAGCGGACCGGCTCGAGCGCCAGCTCGAGTACCTCGGCCAGGGTCATCACCGGGTGGAAGTTGAGCTCCGCGCGGACATCCGCGGGGATGTCCTCGAGGTCGGCCCGGTTGCGCTCCGGGATGATCACGTCGGTCAGCCCGGCCGCGTGCGCGGCCAGCGCCTTCTGCTTCAGCCCGCCGATCGGGAGCACGCGACCCTGCAGCGTCACCTCGCCGGTCATGCCGACCGTGTGCTTCACCGGGCGGCCGGTAAGCAGCGAGGCGAGCGCGGTCGTCATCGTGATCCCGGCACTCGGGCCGTCCTTCGGGATCGCTCCGGCGGGGACGTGCACGTGGAAGCTCGAGCCGTCGAAGGTCTCCTCGTCGAGGCCGAGGTCGGCCGCGTGCGAGTGGACGAACGAGAGCGCGATCCTGGCCGACTCCTTCATCACGTCGCCGAGCTGGCCGGTGAGGACGAGACCCTCGTTGCCGTGCATGCGGGTCGCCTCGACGAAGAGGACGTCGCCGCCCGTGCCGGTCACCGCGAGCCCCGTCGCGACGCCGGCGACCGCCGTGCGCTCCGCCGACTCCTGGAAGAACCGCTGCTTGCCGAGGGCGTCCCGCAGGGCTGGCTCGTCGATCGCGATCGGGGCGCTCAGGGTGCCGCTCGCGAGCTTCGTCGCCGTCTTCCGGAGCGCCTTGCCGAGCTCGCGCTCGAGCTGGCGGACACCGGCCTCCCGGGTGTACTGGGAGACGACGAGCTGCAGGCTGGCGTCGTCGATCGTGACCTCGTCCTCGAGCAGGCCGGCGCGCTCCCGCTGGCGCGGCCACAGGTAGCCGCGGGCGATCGCGACCTTCTCGTCGGCGGTGTAGCCGTCGAAGCGAATGACCTCCATGCGGTCGAGGAGCGGGCCCGGGATCGTGTCGGCGACGTTCCCGGTCGCGAGGAACACGACCTCGGACAGGTCGAGCTCGACGTCGAGGTAGTGATCGCGGAACGAGTGGTTCTGGGCCGGGTCGAGCACCTCGAGCAGGGCCGCCGAGGGATCGCCCCGCCAGTCGGAGCCGACCTTGTCGACCTCGTCGAGCAGGATGACCGGGTTCATCGTCCCGGCATCGCGCAGGGCGCGCACGAGTCGGCCCGGCAGCGCGCCGATGTAGGTGCGGCGGTGCCCGCGGATCTCGGCCTCGTCGTGGACGCCGCCGAGCGACATGCGGACGAACTCGCGGTTGAGCGCGCGAGCGATCGACTCGCCGACCGACGTCTTGCCGGTCCCGGGCGGGCCGATCAGCGTCAGGATCGCGCCGGAGCGCTTGTCCTCGGCGATACCGCGCTCCTGGCGGAGCTTGCGCACGGCCAGGTACTCGACGATGCGGTCCTTGACGTCCTCGAGCCCGGCGTGGTCGGCGTCGAGCACCTCCCGCGCGTAGGCCGGGTCGAGCCGCTCCTCGGAGCGCTTCGACCACGGGATCGCGAGCAGCCAGTCGAGGTACGTGCGGATCATCGAGGACTCGCCGCTCGACTCGCCGAGCCGCTCGAGGCGCGCGGCCTCCCGCTCGGCCTGCTCCCGGACCGAGTCGGGCATGCCCGCCTCGGCGATCTTCGTGCGGTAGTCGCCGGCGACCGACGCGTCGTCCTCGCCGAGCTCCTTCCGGATCGACTCGAGCTGCTTGCGCAGCACGTACTCGCGCTGTTGCTTGGCGGCGCCCTCCTCGACGTCGTCGCGGATCCGCCGGCGGACCTGCAGCTCGGCGAGCCGCTCGCGCTGCAGACGCAGGGCCAGCTCGAGCCGGGCGACGACGTCGAGGGTCTCCAGCAGCTCGATCCTCTGGTCGAAGGAGACGTCGGGTGCGTAGGCGACGGTGTCGGCGAGGGCGCCGGTCTCGCGGATCGCACGCAGGAACTGCGAGACGCGACCGTCGTCGCCCCGCAGCTCGAGGATCTCCTCGACGGTGGCGCGGTACTCGCGCTCGAGCTCCCGGGTCTTGATCCCGGGCGGCTCCTCGTCGGGGCGCTCGACCACCTCGACCCGGAGGTTGCCCTGCGGGTCGGTATGTGCGGCCCCGAGCTCGGCGCGGTGCAGGCCGGTCAGCTGCACCGCCCGCCCGCCACCGGGCAGGCGGACACGCTCGCCGACGTCGGCGACCGTGCCGACCTTCGCGTACGAACCGTCGTGTTGCGGGACGAGCAGAACCTGCTTCTCGTCGCCGACCTCGACGGAGATGGTGACAGTCATGTTGGGGAAGACCACGAGGTCTTCGAGCGGGACGAGGAGCAGCGAACTCACGATGCGATCACCCTTCCGGTAGAAGCTACGACAAACATAGTAGCTTCAACTTCTGAAGTGCCGCGCCTATTCCCGCCTCAGGAACGGCCGGCGCGCGCGAACCGGCGCTCGAAGCGCTCGATCCGGCTGCCGCTGCCGACGGCCGCCTCCCTGCCGGTGTAGGCCGGGTGGCATTCCGAGCAGCGCTCGACCGTCAGGTCGCCTGCCGTCGAATGCGTGACGAAGCTCGACCCGCAGGACGAACAGCCGACGAGCGCGAGCTGCAGCTCAGGATGGATGCCGTGCTTCACAGGAACTCCTTTACTTGCTGACACAAGTTAAAACGCCCCGGGGGCGACGCTATTCCTGCCGCCGCTGGTCGCCGCCCGCGAGCGGCGGCCCGACCGCGGTCTCGAGCTCGGCGAGCCGCCGCAGCAGCAGGCGCCGCTCGGCGTCCGAGTGGACGAGCTCGAGCGCCCGCGCGAGCGCGGTACGGGCCTCGCCGGGCCGGCCCTCGCGGCGCAGGAGCTCCGCGCGCGTCGCGTGGAGATAGTGGTAGTCGTCGAGCTCGAGCTGCTCGAGCAGCGCCAGCGCCGTTCCCGGCTCGCCGCCCTCGGCGACCGCGACGATCCGGTTCAGCTCGACGACGGGCGAACCGGTCAGGCGGGCGAGCTCGCCGTAGAGCCTGGCGAGCGTCGGCCAGTCGGGCGGGTCGTCGAGGTGGCGCGCGGCGATCTCCGCCTGGAGGACGTACTCGCCGCGACCCGCGAGCGCGAGCGCGCGCGCGCGGGCGAGGGCAGCGCGCCCGGCCGCGAGCCCCGCCGCGTCCCAGAGCCTCCGGTCCTGCTCTGCAAGCAGGACGACCGCGCCGTCGCTGAAGCGCGCCTCCCGCCGGGCATCGGTGAGCAGCATCAGCGCGAGGAGGCCCTGCACCTCGGGCTCGTCGGGCATCAGCTCCGCGAGTGCCCGCGCGAGCCGGATCGCCTCGGCCGCGAGGTCGCCGCGGCCGCCGTAGCCCTCGTTGAAGATCAGGTAGCTGACCGCGAGCACGGCCGCGAGCCGGTCGGGGAGCAGGTGCGGCGGCGGGACGCGGAACGGGATCCCGGCCGCCTTGATCTTCGCCTTTGCCCGGACGAGGCGCTTCGCCATCGTCGGCTCGGGGACGAGGAAGGCGCGGGCGATCTCCTCGGTCGAGAGGCCGCCGAGCGTCCGCAGGGTCAGGGCGACCTGGGCCTCGAGGGCGAGCGCCGGATGGCAGCAGGTGAAGATCAGCTCGAGCCGCTCGTCCGGGATCGTCACGTCCGCCAGTTCCTCCTCGTTCACCTGGTCGGCTTCGAGCAGGCGGGTCTTCGCGGCGAGCGTCTGCTCGCGGCGGATCCGGTCGATCGCGCGGTTCCGCGCGGTCGTCAGGAGCCAGGCCCGCGGGTTCCGCGGCACGCCGGTCCGGGGCCAACGCTCGGCCGCGATCGCGAACGCCTCCGCTGCGGCCTCCTCGGCGAGATCGAACTCACCGAGGAAACCGATCAGGGCGGCGAGGACGTGTCCCCACTCGTCGCGGAAGACCTGCTCGACGATCCTAGTACTCCTTGATCGGCCGGACCTCGACCGCCCCGCCGAGCCGCGCCGCCGGGATGCGGGCCGCGAGCTCGAGCGCGGAGTCGAGGTCGTCTGCCTCGTAGACGAGGTACCCGCCGAGGGCCTCCTTGACCGCGAGGTAGGGCCCGTCGGTGACGAGCGTCTTGCCGTCGGCGACGCGCACCGTCGTCGCCGCCTCCGGCGGCTGCATCCAGAGGCCCGGGGTGACCCCCGCTGTCTGGCTGACGGCCTGGTAGTCGCCGGGGATCCGCCGCTTCTCGTCGTCCGGGAGCCGCGCCCACCCCTCGGGGTCGGCGGGCGTCGGCGTCGAACCCTGATAGATCAAGAGCATGTACTTCATCGCGTCCTCCTGCGTCGGGTTGTCGTCTTAGAGACGAACATGCCGGCCCGCAGAGGACATCCTTCCAGGTTCCGGTGGCGAGACCGCCGTCCGGCGGGCGCGGAGCCGAAGCGGCCTCGCCGCCGACTCGCGACCGTCGGGCAGGCTTCCGGGACAGCGTGACGATGAGCCTGCGAGCCGACCGCCGCCTCCTCAGCGCCGCCGTCGCCGTCGGGGTCGCGGTCGCCTTCGCCGACTCCTCGATCGTCGTCCTCGCCCTGCCGCAGCTCTACGGCGCCTTCAACACCTCGATCGTCGGTGTCTCCTGGGTGATCACCGCCTACAACCTCGTCGTCGCCGCGGGCGCCTTCCTGCTCGTGCCGCTGCTACGCCGGCTCGAGGTGGCGTGGCTGAGCCGCGCCGGCCTCCTCCTCTTCCTCGCCGCGTCGGTCGGCGCCGCCGCCTCCTGGAGCCTGCCCGCTCTGATCGTCTGCCGCTGCCTGCAGGGGGCCGGGGCTGCGATGCTCCTCGCCGGCTCGCTCGCCCTGCTCGCGGCGCTGCAGGGCTCGCGCTCGCGCGGGCTCGCGATCTGGACGGCCGCCGGGACGTTCGGCGCCGCGCTCGGTCCGGCGCTCGGGGGCCTGCTGACCGAGCTCTTCGACTGGCGGGCGATCTTTGCCTTTCAGGCACCGGTCGCTCTCTTCGCGCTCGTCGCGGCCTTCGAGTCGCACGTCCAGCCCGAGGTCGGCCGCGGCGAGCGCAGGCGGCTCGGCCCGAACCTTGCCCTGGCGCTCGTCTTCGGGGCCCTGGTCGGCGCGCTCTTCCTCGCCGTCCTGCTCGTGATCACCGTCTGGGGGCTGACGCCGATCGAGGGCGCTATCGTCGTCAGCTCGCTGCCGCTCGCCGCGCTCGTCGCGAGGCCGCTTGCGGCCGCGCTCTCGGCCCGCCGCGCAGCCGCGGCCGGAGCCCTCCTCCTCACCGCCGGGCTCGCAGCCCTGGCGCTCCTGCCCGCGACGAGCAGCGCGATCGCCGCGGCCGCCCTGGCGCTCTGTGGCGCCGGTCTCGGCCTGGCCGTGCCGGTGCTGACCCGGCGGGCGGTGCGACCGGACGACGGCCTCGTCCACGACGGCACGATCACGGTCGGTGCCCGCCACGCCGGGCTCGTCGTCGCCCTGGCGCTCGTCGCGCCGCTGCTCTCGCACTCCCTCGAGCAGGGCGGCCGAAACGCCCTGCTCGGGGCGACGCGCGTCGCGCTCGACGGCGACGCCCCGATCCGCCAGAAGGTGCCGATCGCGCTGGCGCTGCGCGACGTGCTCGCGCAGACGCCGAAGGGCAAGGTGCCCGATCTCGCCGGCCCCTTCAACCGGCTGGGGGCGGCGAGCGACCCGCAGCTGCGCGGGGTTCGCAACTCGCTCGTCGCCGCGCTCGCGGACGCGATCACGCGCAGCTTCCGCTCGTCGTTCCTGCTCTCGGCGCTCTTCTCGGCGCTCGCGCTCGTCCCGATCCTCGCCGTCCGGCGGGCGGCGGCAGGGTGAACACCCGCCGCGGCAACCTCGCGCTCGCCCTGCTCGGCATCGCGGCGACGGCGCTGATCGCGCTCGAGCTCGCGCTCGGCGCGCTCTCCTTCGGCGAGCCGCACCTTGCCGATCCCTGCACGAGCCGGCCGGCCTTCAGCGGCGGCGGCCTCGACGGCGCCGTCCAGCGCTTCGCCCTCGCCGCCCTCGCCGGTGCCGCCTGCCACCTGCACACCTCCCGCGAGGAGCTCGTCCTCTCCTTCGTCCCGCAGGCGGGGACGACCAGGATCCGCTGGACGACCTCGACGATCGACGGCGCGCTCGCCGCCGGCTTCGACCGGGCGGCGCGGGAGGTGGCCGGTTCCGGGTTCGCCGGGGCGGCGCTCGCCTATGCCCTCCACGAGCTCGTCGCCCCATCGGTCGCCTGGTTCATCGGCTCGCTCGATTCGAGCTGAGCTCCGGCAGCCCGGCGCCGGCGGCGGCAGCGCCCGGCGCGGCTAGGGCGCGTAGCGGTCGAGCAGCCAGGCGTGCACCCTGGGGGCCGTCGTCTCGATCAGGGTCAGGTGTCCGTCCTCGGCGGTGAGCCAAGCCTCGGCCCCGGCGACGTGCTCGGCGAGCCAGGCGCCGTGGCCGAAGGGGACGAACCTGTCCTGCTCGCCTTGGCAGACGAGCACCGGCACGCGGATCGAGGCGAGATCGAAGCCCCAGGGAGCCGTGAAGGCCGCCTCGTCGTCGAACCAGCCGTCCGAGCTCGGCTCGATCCCGGCGAGGCTCAGCTCGAGCAGGAACTCGGCGAGCCGGCCCGTGAGGGCGGCCCGGTCGGCCGGTCCGAGGAGCGTGCTCCAGGTCTCGACCAGGAGCTCCGGCGTCGCCGCCTTCAGGGCTGCGACCTCGCGCTCGTGCACGGCCCGGTGGGGCTCCTCCCCGGCGACGGTGGCCGCGAACGCGACGACCGTCTCCTCGCCCATCCCGGCGCTGAAGTCGAGCCCTTCGGCGTCAAACGGGCGCGACCGAGGCGAGTGCCGCGGCGGCGGCGACCCGATCCGGAGGAGCGCGGCGGTCGCGAGCGCGTGCGGCCCCCCGCCCGAGAGCCCCCAGACGCAGAGTCGCTCGACCCCGAGGCTGTCGCAGACGGCGATGACGTCGGCGGCGCAGTCGGCGACCGTCCGGCCCGGGCTGCGGGTCGAGGCGCCGTACCCGGGCCGGTCGTAGGAGAAGAGCCTGATCCCGCGCTCGGCGGCGTCCCGCAGGTGCGGCTCGTAGAGGAGACTCGAGCCGGGCGTCCCCCAGTGGACGAGCACCGGCACGCCGCCGGGATCGCCGCCCTCGCGCACGGTGAGCGTCCGGCCGGCCGGCGTCGTCACCGCCCTCGGCTCCTGCACGCGTCCGAGTCTCGTGCCGGCGGAGCCGCGTCGGGTCAGGGGTCGCGGCCGGCGGGCGCCCGGCCGGCCTCGGCAGGCTGTTCGCTCGCCGGCGGCTTCTGCTTGACGAAGAGGCCGAGGAAGGCCCGCCTGACCTGGGACTCGATCGGCACGTGGGGGCCGTTCCCGGGCGGCTTCGACCAGGCGGTCGCGACCTCGGCGCCGAGCAGGAGCGCCGAGGTGTAGAGGTAGATCGAGTAGAGGAAGACGAGGGCGGAGGTCAGGGTGCCGTAGATGACGCTGAGCCTGGTCGTCCGGTCGTAGATCACACCCGAGAGGTACGAGATCAGCTGGAGGAGGAGAGCGGTCACGATGGCGCCCGCGAGGCCGTCGCGCAGACGGAGGCCGCGGGCGGGGACGAAGCGGTAGATCAGGAGCACGACCCCGACCGAGAGCAGGAAGGTGGCGAGCCGGAGCAGGCCGCCGGCGAGGTCGCTCGCCGGCAGGTCGGTCACCGACGCGACGCTGCCCGAGGCGTGCTGGAGGAAGCCGCCGGCCAGCGTCAGCCCGGCCGTGACGAGCACGAGCACCGCGGCGCCGACGATCAGGCAGACGTCGATCAGCTTGCCGCGTGCCATCGGCCGCGACTCCCTGACGCCCATCGCCCGCTCGAGCCCCTGGCGGAGCGAGGTCATGACGCCGGTCGCCGCCCAGGCGAAGATGAGCAGGCTGATCAGGCCGGCGGCGCTCGCCGGGGTGGCGATCGCGGTGATCGCGTTCTCGACGTCCTGCTGGCCGCTCTTCGAGACGGGCAGCGCGTCGACGATCGTGTTGACGACGTCATGGCGGACGGCGTCGTCCTGGAGCACGAGCCCGAAGATCGAGACGAGCACGATCGCGAGCGGGGCAATCGAGAAGAGCAGCCGGTAGGCGATCCCGGCGGCCTGCTGCTGGCAGCCGTCGGCGAAGAACGCGCGCACCGCGTCGACGAGCACCGTCGCGAGCTTCTTCAGGAACGCGATCACGCTGCCCTCGCTCGCAGGCGCCGCCTGAGCATGACGACGAGGTAGGCGACGATGGCGATGTTGACGACGATACCGCCCGCCTTCCAGACGGTCGGACGGTGGACGAGCTCGTAGAGCTCGTAGGGGAGCAGGAGCGAGGTCGAGATCACGGTCAGGAACTCGGCCCAGAGCTTGCCGAGCCAGAGGCCGGTGCCCTCGACGAGCTCGATCGCCCCGTAGGCGATCGCCGCGAGGCCGGCGACGCGGAGCTCCGAGGCGGGCAGGTCGTGCAGGTAGGCGACGATCCGGTGCAGGAACGGCCGGCGCGGGTCGAGCTCGACCGCACGCATGATCCGCTCGGCGAGCCGGCCGAAGTCGCTCGTCAGGTGGGTCAGGAGGTAGACGCCCGCCGCGACCAGGAGCAGCCCACGGACGATGCGCTCGAGCGCGATCAGCCGAAGGATCAGCCGGCTTCGCGCCGGTTCGCCCGCGTCGGCCACGGCCTCGCCTACTCCGGCGGCGCTCCGCCGCCGGTCGCCGCTTGGCTCCCTTTGTGCTTCCGATCGCGCTTCATCTCGGCCGCCTTTGCCTTCGCCTCGGTGTAGGCGCCGCCGACGAGCTCCTTGCCGCCGCGCCAGCCGAAGACCCAGACGACGAGGGCGATCGCGAGGACGACGTTCCACGCCGAGGTGATCAGTTGCTGGGCGGTCGAGTAGGCAATCGCGGTCTGGTTCGGGACGTCGCAGCACGTCTTCAGCGCGAGCGCGTTCGTCGCCTGCGTCACCCCGATCGCGCCGGGGGTGAACGACGGCGACGTTCGCGAGCGACCCCGAGCCGACCACCCACATGATCGAGTCGAAGGTGACCGGGATGGCGAAGGCGGCGAGGAAGACCGCGACCACGCCGAGACCGAGGCAGTAGCCGATGAACGAGGGCAGCGCGACCCGCGAGAGGTACCGGCTCGGCTGCGAGAGGATCGCGCCGCCCTGCTTGGCCTGGAGCCAGAGCTTCTTGACTTGGCGCCAGAAGATGCGGGCGACGAGCACGAGCAGGCAGACGCCGCCGAGGACGACGGCGAGGGTGGCCGCCGGGTGATGGTGCTCGCGGCCGAAGCTGACGTCGAAGGTCGCGGGCACCGAGAGGAAGAGATAGAGGTAGACGAAGGTGCCGGCGGCGACGAAGAAGATCTTCTGGACGAGGTAGGCGGCGACGGCGCCCCCGAAGGTCGCCGTCGGGATGATCGCGACGAACATCAGCAGCGTCACGAGCGTGCCGAGATTCGCGGGCAGGAAGCTGTTGCCGGCGACCCCGACGGCGTAGGCGGCGAGGATCGGCCGTAGCCTCACCTCGTCCGGGTAGGCGGCGTGGAGGATCCCGAAGTACGAGGCGCCCGTGAAGAGGGTCTGGCCGGTCTGGAGGAGGAGGCCGGCGATCAGGTAGCCCTTCGGAATCGACTTGATCTGCTGCCAGAGGCTCGCGAACCACCCCTTGATGTCGAACCCGAGCAGCTGCAGGATCACGCAGAAGATCGCGATGCCGGCGATCCAGGCGGCGACCTTCGCGAACCGGTGGCCGCGCGAGCCGGTCGGGCCCGCGGCGGTCTCCGCGCCTCCGGTCGCCACGCTCACTGGCCAGAGCCTAAACGGTCAGGCGGCCCGACCGGCGACGCCGGGACGCCGGTCCCGGCTCGCGCGGAGGCGCGTGTGTGAGGATGTCGCCGATGCGGAGGCTCCACGGTCGCGCGGTGGTCGTGCGCGTCATCGTCATCTGGCTCGTGACCGGCACGACGCTCCTGCTCTTCAGCGCGCTCCTCGACGGCTTCGAGGTGAGCTCCTTCGCCGACGCGCTCGCGGCGGCCGCCCTGATCGGTCTCCTGAACGCGCTCGTCTGGCCGCTCGTGATCCGCTTTGCCCTGCCGATCACCGTGCTGACGCTCGGCCTCGGCGTCCTCGTCCTGAACGGCGCCGTCGTCTGGGTGGTCGCGGAGATCGCCCCCGGGGTGACGCTCGACAGCGTCGCGACCGGGGTCGTGGTCGCGATCGCGATCACCGCGGTCAACACGGCCGCGACCTCGCTGCTCGCGATCGACGACGACGACTTCTACTTTCGCAACGTGATCCGACGCGAGGCGCGACGCGGCGGGGCCGCCGCCTCGGAGGTACCGGCGCTCTACTTCCTCGAGATCGACGGGCTCTCGCACGGGGTGCTGATGCGGGCGCTGCGGGACGGGAACGCGCCGACGATGGCGCGCTGGCTCGCCGACGGCTCCCACCACCTGTTCCGCTGGGAGTGCGACTGGTCCTCCCAGACCGGTGCCGCCCAGACCGGGCTCCTGCACGGCACCAACGAGGACATCCCGGCCTTCCGCTGGTGGGACAAGGAGGCGGGGAGGGAGGTCAGCTCGTCGAGGCCGCGGGACGTCACCGCGATCGAGCGGCGCATCTCCGACGGACGCGGGCTCCTCCACGCCGACGGGGCAAGCCGGGCGAACATGTACTCCGGCGATGCGCCGCACAGCCTGCTGACGATGAGCACGGTGCTGATCCGCGACCGCCCCGGGCGGCTCGGCGGCGACTACTTCGCGTACTTCGCCAACCCCTACAACCTCACCCGGACGATCTCGCTCGTGCTCGCCGACATCGTCAGCGAGCTCTGGCAGGCGGCCCAGCAGCGGCGCCGCGATGTGCGCCCGCGCGTGCACCGGGGCCTCGCCTACGCGTTCGTGCGCGCCTGGACGACCGTCGTCCAGCGCGACCTCCAGGTCGCGGCGGTGATCGGCGACATCTACGCCGGCCGGCCGGTGCTCTACACGACCTTCACCGGCTACGACGAGGTCGCCCACCATTCCGGGATCGAGCGCCCCGAGACGCTGAAGGTCCTCCGCAAGCTCGACCGCCAGTTCGCGCGGATCGAGCACGCCGCCGAGGATGCGCCGCGGCCGGTACGCCTCGTCGTCCTCTCGGACCACGGCCAGACGCAGGGCGCGACCTTCCGCGACCGCTACGGCGAGAGCCTGCGCGACCTCGTCACCAAGGCGACCTCGGCCGACAGCGTCCGCTCGGCGAGCCAGGGCGACGAGGGACTGATGTACCTCGGCGCCTCCCTGACCGAGGTGTCGGCCGGCACGGGCGTCCTCGCGAGCTCGGTGCGGACGGCGACGCGCCGCAAGACGGTCGACGGCGCCGTCGACCTCGCCGCCGGCCGCCGGCCGCGTGGCAAGCGAGGCGCGGACGGCGCCGACGAGGGCGAGCCCCCCGAGGTCGTCGTGCTGGCCTCGGGCTGCCTCGGCCTCGTGTTCTTCCCGCGCGAGCCCGGCCGGGCGACCCGCGAGTGGATCGACGAGCGCTACCCCCTACTGATCCCGACGCTCCGCGACCATCCAGGCGTCGGGTTCCTGCTCGTCCGCTCGGCGGAAGCGGGGGCGGTCGTGCTCGGGGCGGCGGGGACGAACTACCTCGACGGTGGCCGCGTCGAGGGCGAGGATCCGCTTGCCCCGTACGGGCCGAATGCCGCGAAGCACGTCGCGCGCACCGACGCGTTCGCCCACTGCGGCGACCTGATGATCAACTCGACCTACTGGGTCGAGACGGAGGAGGTGGCGGCGTTCGAGGAGCTCGTCGGCTCCCACGGCGGTCTCGGCGGCGAGCAGTCGTTCCCCTTCGCGTTCGTGCCGAGCGGCTTCGCTCGGCCCGGGGAGACGGTCGTCGGACCGGGGGAGATGCACCGGTGGCTGCGGCGCTGGCTCGCCGACCTCGGCCAGGAGGCCTACCGCGACGGTGGCGCTCCCGTTTGAGCGGCGGGCAGGTCACCTACTGCGGGCACGCGACCGTCCTGATCGAGCTCGACGGCGTCCGCCTCCTCACCGATCCGGTTCTCCGCCGCCGCCTCTTCCACCTCCGCCGCATCGTCCCCGGTCCCCTCGACCCCGGAGCGCTCGACGGGATCCTCGTCTCGCATGCCCACTGGGATCACCTCGACCTGCCGACCCTGCGACGGCTCGACCGCTCCGTCCCGGTCGTCTGCCCGCGCGGGGTCGCGAGGCGGCTCCGCCGCTTCGCCGCGGTCAGCGAGCTCGACGTCGGCGCCCGCGTCTCGCTGGGGCCGCTCGAGGTGCGAGCGACCCCGGCCGAACATGACGGCAGGCGCGGGCCGTTCGACCGGGACGGCGCCGCGATCGGGTTCCTCGTGACGGGCTCGCGCCGCATCTACTTCGCCGGCGACACCGACCTCTTCGCCGGGATGGGCGAGCTCGCTCCCGGCCTCGACCTCGCCCTCCTGCCGGTGGCCGGCTGGGGTGCGCGCCTCGGGCCCGGCCACCTCGACCCCGGGCGCGCGGCGGAGGCGGCGCGACTGCTGCGGCCGCGCCTGGCGGTGCCGATCCACTGGGGCACGCTGCGACCGCTGCACGAGCGTGCCGACCCGGCCGCGCGGCCGGCCGAGGAGTTCCGCCGTCGCGCCGCCGAGCTCGCGCCGGACGTCGCGGTCCGGATCCTCGAGCCGGGCGAGACGCTCGAGCTCTCGTGAGTTCAGAGGAGCTGGAAGAGGCCCCGCCCGATCAGGTAGACGCCGCCGATCACGAGCGCCCAGATGACGACTCGGCGCTGGTTGGCTCCGAGCCACCGGTTGAACTGGTCGACGCGGGCCCGCGTCCACGCGGGCGCGACGACGAAGCTCATGATCGGGATCTCGACGAACGCGAAGGTGATGACGTAGAAGCCGAGGAGGACCGCGACCGTCTCGACGGTCGAGTAGTCGAGCTCGGCCAGGTTCTTCAGCGCGATGATCGGGAAGACGCCGGGGACGATGTTGAGCAGAACGCCGGCGACGAACGCGAGCGGGGCGCCGCTCTCGATCGCCCGCGTCGCAAACGGCGACCGCTTCGGGGTGCTCGCGGGCTTGTGGCGCCGGAGCGGCAGGTCGCGGACGCGGGCGAGGACGTAGGCGGCGAGCAGCGCGAGCGCCCCGATCGTGATGTTGAGCGCCGGGTCGGTCGTCGACTTCGAGCTCGTGACGATGGCGGTGTCCTGCAGCTGGAGGACGACGAGTGTGCCGATCGAGATCGTCGAGATGAGGCCGCCGGCCAGGAAGGCGAGCAGGATCCGCTCCGGCTTCGGCGTCTGGAAGGCGAGCGCGTCGACGACGACGAGCGTCGGCCAGAACGCCGAGAGGATCGCCAGCCAGGCGAGCTCGGGCATCGCGCGAGTCTAGAGCGGCGTTCCCCCGGCTGAGGCCGGCCGCCGTATCCTCCCTCGTGGACGCGGAGAGACGTGGTGGAGTCGGTCGAGGAGAGCAACCCCGAGCAGCGCGAGCCGCCCGCCGAGCCGGAGGCGGCGGGAGCCGCCGACGGTGCGGCCGGAGGCGGCGCGGGCGAGGCGACCGCCGACACGGAGCTGGCGCAGACCCCGGCGGGCAGACGGGCGCTGATGATCGCCGCGGTCGAGGCGCGGAGCAAGGCGCTCGCGGGGCGGGCGCAGGCCGAGCGCGGCAGCCACTCCTCGGTCGACGCGGTCTTCGAGATGGTCGACCGTGACGTCGAGGTGGGCGGCGGCATCATCGCCGGGGCGCTCGCCTACCGGATGTTCATCTGGCTCCTGCCGTTTGCGCTCGTGCTCGTTGCCGGGTTCGGCCTGCTCTCGCAGGCCGCGTCCGACACGCCGCAGCAGGCGGCCCGCAAGATGGGGCTCGCCGGGGTCGTCTCGAACTCGGTCGCCACCACGGCGGGCGGCGCCAACCGCTGGTACGCCCTGCTGATCGGGATCCCGATCCTCCTCGTCGCGACGCGCAGCGTCCTCCGCGTCCTGATCGGCGCTCACCGGCTCGTCTGGGCGGACGTTCGCGCGGCCGCGCCGAAGCCGACCGTCGGCTCGACGTTCCTGTTCCTGGGCCTGATCCTCTGCTTCTTCGCCGCGAGCATCTTCTCGACCTTCGTCCGGGAGCGCGCCTCCGGGATCGGCCTGCTCGCGACCGTCCTGACCGTCGTCCCGTTCGTCGTCATCTGGCTCGTCCTCTCGGCGGGGCTTCCGCACCGCGGCGCCTCCTGGGTCGAGCTCGTACCCGGCGCCGTCCTCTTCGGGGTCGGCATCGAGCTCTTCCACCTCGGCACCGTGTACGTGCTCGCACCGTGGCTGGAGAGCAAGCAGGGGACCTACGGCGCCCTCGGGGTGGCCTCGGCGCTCCTCGTCGGGCTGTTCGTCGCGAGCCGGATCGTCGTCCTCAGCGCGGTTGTCAACGCCACCCTCTGGGAGCGGCGGCAGCGCGGGCCCGCGACGGCTCAGGCCTGACCGTCGCGCTGCCCGAGCGCCTGCTCGATCCGGTCGAGCTTCGCCGAGAGCTCGTCGAGCCGTGCATCGACGCCCGAGGTATCGCGCGTCTCCTCGGCGCGGGCCGCCTGGAGCTCCCGGCTCGCCCGGGTCACGAACGTCGAGGTGATCGCGGCGGTGATGATCGCGAGAAACGCGATCCCCTCGAGCATGACGACCGCGGCGACGATCCGGCCCGAGGGATTGCGCGGCGTCACGTCGCCGTAGCCGACCGTGGTCACGGTCTGGAGCGACCACCACATCCCGACCCAGACGTTGCCGTACTCGCTCGGGTCGATCAGCCGCATCAGGATGCCGCCGAAGATGACGACGGCCGCCGTTGCGGTGACGATCACGCGGGCGGCGTTGCGGACGGAGAGCGGCCGCCGCAGGAACCGCGAGATCCAGCGCTCGACCATGTCCGGAGGGGCCACTGTCGCCTGAGCGTAGGGAAGCGCCCGGATGGGCGGCCTGCGCCCGGCCACGTGCGGCCCCGGTCGCGGTCTCGCCGGGAGCTGTGCGGTCGTATAGCGTAGGCTCGGTCGGGCGGCGCGGGGCCGGGGGCGACGGGGGATGACGACAAGGAGGACGAGGTGCTGCGAAGACGGAGACCGCTGATGGCTGCCGCCATGGTCGGCGGCACGGCGTACCTGGGGGCGAAGGCCGGGGAGCGCGCCGCGACGAACGAGGCCAGCGAGCAGGCGGCAGAGTCCGACCAGGATGCGCAGCTCGAGGCCCGGCAGCACGCACGGCCGGTGGAGGCGGGCCCGGCGCCGGCGCAGAGTGACCTCGCGAGCCAGCTCGTCGAGCTGAAAGGTTTGAACGACCAGGGCGCCCTGACCGACGAGGAGTTCGCCGCCGCCAAGCAGAAGCTCATCGACGAGAGCTGATCGAGAGGAGACCGAGATGCCGCTGGGACCAGTTCAGATGCTTGTGATCGGGTTCGACGAACCCGAGTTCAAGGGACAGATTCGCGCGGAGCTCGACCGCCTGCGCGAGAGCGATGTTGTGCGCCTGATCGACGCGATCGTGGTGAGAAAGGACGATGACGGCAACCTCGAGCGGCTCCACATCTCGGACCTGACGCCGGAGGAGGCCGAGGAGTTCGGCGCGATGGCCGGCGCCCTGATCGGCTTCGGCTTCGGTGGCGACGAGGAGAGCATGGAGGCCGGCGCGGTGCTCGGCGCCGCAGCGGCGGAGGACGGCCACATCCTCGACGAGAACATCTGGTACGTCGATGACGCGATCCCGAACGGCTCGGCCGCCGCGGTCGCGCTGATCGAGCACCGCTGGGCGATCCCGCTCCGCGGGGCGATCCAGTCCGCCGGCGGCTTCCATCTCGCCGACGCCTGGGTGCACCCGAGCGATCTCGTCGCGATCGGCCTGCTCGCAGGCGAGGAGGCGGCGACCCACTAAGTGCGGACGCCGCCGGCCGTTCCCGGGAGGGCTCGCCCAGGCGAATCCTCCCGGCCGCTGGCAGGCGGCGGGCGAGCTGCCCTCGTCATGTCCCTTCGGGCCCTCGGTCCGGTTGGCGACGTGAGCGCGCTAGCCGATGAAGCCGCGGTTGCGCGTATCGGTGAGCAGCGCGAGGACGGCGTTTGCCCAGTCGGCGACGTCGTCAAGTGGCTCGGTGTCCCTGATCGTGAGCAGGCCGGAGGTCAGCCGGTCGAGCTCCTCGTCGGTCAGGTTCCGGGCCGGCTCGGATTCCGGCGGCGTGTCCGTCTGCCCCGAGTCCGCCTCGTGTTCGCGGAGCGTCGCGAAGCTGACGAGCCACTCGTGCCCGCCGGCTGCCTGGGCGAGCTGCTCGAGGAGCTCGTCGACACGGGCCCGCCCCTGCGGGCTCAGCGCCGCGAGCGCTCGTGTCAGGTAGACGGTGTGGTGATCGGCGTCCGTCACTCGTCGCGGCACATGATGCCCGCTCGCCGCGGCCGCGGCGAACGCGCCGCCGCTGCGGCGAGGCTCCAGCGGCTCGCAGCGTCCCTTGCCGCGGCGGGTCGAGGCGGCTAGCGTCGGCTCGTTCGTTTCGGCCTGAGGTGACGAAAGGGGTGTCCGGATGGTGCGACGGCAGCGGCGCGGCTGGCAGCGACAGGCGGCCGTTCTCGGCGTGCTCGCGCTCGCGATGGGCTTCGCCGGTGCGGCGCAGGGCGGGGCGCTGCCCGGGAAGAGCCTCTGCTCCCCGCTCGGCCCGCCGCACGTCCGCCTGCCCGCCTGGCTCCCGGTCGGGATGGCGAACTACACCTACAAACTGAACGCGAACGCGGCCGCGCACTCCGCCCGCTGCAACATCGGTCTCGCCTCACCGAGCGACGGCTACACCTACAACGTCGACCTCGAGGTGTTCCCGTCGCATGCGCTCGCGGTCAGCGACTTCCACGGGCTCGACCTCGCGAGTGCCTACCGGACGTTCCATGCGCAGGCCGGCGTTGCCGGCGTTCCCTCGCCCGGCTTCGAGCTCACCGGGGTCGGGATCGTCTCCGGGAAACCCGTGAGCGACGTCACCTTCGTCGACGGGACGACGCTCGTCTCTGCCTACATCTACGGCAGCGGGACACTGCCGCGAGCGCTCCAACTCGGCAAGTGGGCTGCGAGCGACCTGAAGGCGGCCGCCCGCCTCAGCTAGCGCGAGTAGCGCTCCGTAGCGGCGACGCGGTGAGGGTGGGCGACGGACCCGTGCGACGCTCGCGGCCAGCTCGTCGAGGGCAGGCAAGCCGGCGAAGCGGTGGGACCGGAGAGGTCGGGGCCGCCGCGCGTTCCTCGTTCGCGTCGCGAGCGCCCTTCGTGCGCTGCCGAGCAGATGCGTGCCGAAACGGGCCCGTCGCCTCAGTCGGGAGCCTCCGCGCCGCGGTAGGAGAAGAGGCGTTCGGCCTCGACCGTGAACCACGCCGCTGCCCACTCCGCTCGCGAGCCATGGCGTTCGTCCCAGACGGCGAGCAGCGACTCGGGCGGCTGCGCGACGATGACCGCCGGGCCGTCTGCAACGACCGCTCGATGGCAGCCGCCATCGCCGTCGGCCACGACGATCGAGGCCCACGCCGTCCGCCTCAGATTGCGGAGCCGGGCGCCAGTCACGGTGGCAAACCAGAAGGTCGCCCCGACGACGATGAACGCCACGGGTCGTGCCTGGGCCCGGTCTCGCTTCGTCGTCGTTGCGAGGACGCAGTAGCGCCGATCGAGCAGATACGCCTCCAGCTGGGCCGGAGTCATCGCCGCCTCCGGGGGCCAGGAGCGACGGATCGCGCCCGCTGCCCGCTCGTAGCTTCCCGCCTGGAGGCGCCCGAGCTCGTCGGCTGCGCTCATCGCGGCCGGGCCGCCGCGAGAGGAGCGACCCGTCGGCTCGGGAGGGGAGCTTCCCGGTCGACGATGCGAGCGGCTCGCGGCGTCTCGCTCGGGCTGGGGGTCACGGCGGCCATCTGCGCCATTCTCGCTTGGTGCCTGGTGCGCGGCGCAGCGACGACCGGGGTCGGCGCCCGGATGGAGGGCACGAGCGCCGGTCGTTCGGCCCGTGCCTTCGAGGATTGTAATCGACGCCTGATCGCTCATCAGCCCAGCCGAGCCTGTCGACAATCGGTGATCACGATACGGATGCTTTCGCGATCGTGACCCGCGCCTGTTCGCAGCCGCTCAGCCCGGCGAGGCCGCCGGCGCCGGGGCCGCGGCCGAGCTCGTGCGCGGGAGGAGCCGTGCGGAGGTGACGTAGGCGACGACGACGGCGACGATGATCAGCGGCATCAGGTGGACGGCATCGGCCTCGAGAAAGAGGCTGGCGAGGAGGACGGAGGTGAGGGGCAGGCCGAGCATCGACACGCTCATGGCGCCGATGCCCATGCCGACTCCGGCGATCATCGGCAGGCCGGGGGCGTGGGAAAGGGCGATGCCGCCGGCTGCGCCGAGGAAGAGCGACGGGAAGACGGGGCCGCCTCGAAAGCTGCTGAGCGAGGCACCATAGGCGAGCCCCTTGCACGCGATCAGCAGCACGAGTGCCCACACCGACCAGCCGGCGGCGCTGCTGATCAAGGGGGCGAGCTGATCCTGCCCGGAGAAGAGGACGAAGGACGAACTCCTGCCCGTCCCTTCGACGAACGCGATCGCGAGCCCCGCGACCGCCAGGCCGACCACCGGGGTCAACAGCACCATTCGCCGCTCGACGATCGGCTGCAGGAGGAGGGCCAACCGGCGGATCCCGGCGCCGAGCACGGCGGCGGCGAGACCGATGCCGACGGCCCAGAGGAACTCGGCACCGTCGGGGCTGCCGAACGACGGGATGTTCGGGACGGTCAGGGAGAACGTGCCGAAACCGGTCCAGGAGTCCAACCCGACGAAGATGAGCGCGCCGATGCCGGCCGCGAGCAACCCTGGCACGAGCACGACCCCCATCAGGGCGCCGCCGATTCCGGACGCCTCCATCAGCAGGAACGCGCCAACGATCGGGGAGCCGAGGAGCGTGCTGATCGCGGCAAAGCTGCCGGCAGCACCGACGACGACGCTGGCCATCGCGGGGGCGTCGCGCTTGACCAGATGCACGGCCAGCACGCCGATGCCGCTACCGATCGCGATCAGCGGCGCCTCCGGCCCGAGCACAACGCCGAGACACAGGGTGGCGAAGGACGCGAGCACGATGCCGGGCAGCTCGATCGGACGGACCGGCCCGCCCGTCTTGAACCCCTCGGCCGGCTTGTGTCCGGCCGTCCCCGGCAGATAGCGAATCGTCAGACCAACGAGCAACCCCGCCAGCGCGAGCCACGGCAGCGGCCACCAGGCCGGCTGCGAGCTGAACCCGAGCTCATCCGGGAGCGTTGCGAAGACGTAATGCTGAACCTCCCCGACGGCCTTGAGGAAGAAGTACGCGACGACCGCGACGACGACACCCACGATCGCGCCGAACGCGAGCAGGACGAGATAGCTCCGGCTGCGGAGAAGCTCGGCCGGGTCCGGAGGCGCGGCCGGCGGTGGTGACGGGGCATCGGAGCTGGACAGACGTCCTCAGTTCTTCGGAGGCGGGCGGCGGTTTTTCCGACGGGGCAACGCGCGACGCGAATGGCCGCCACACTTTCTCACACCAGGAAACACGCGATCGGCATCGGTCGGCCATCCTGCGTGTTTCCCGGCCGCCGTCGGCCCCGGGTCCGACGCGGGCGGAACACCAATCTACAGGGCCGGGCGACGAGTTTCGACGCGGGCCGGTGACCCGTCTCGGGCTCCGCGGCCAGATCGTCGTCGGCCCTCCCAGCCTCGCGGCGTCGACGCTCGGTCGCTGCTTCTCTGCGGTGCTCGTTCGTGATCGGCTCGGCCGCCGCAGCGGACGATCGGGCAGCCCCGGCAGGCCGGCTCGTCGAGGAAACGGGATTCTCGGGCTCGCTTCAGAGCACGGCCAGGACGGCGCTACCGTAGCGCTCGAGCTTCGTCGGACCGACACCGGCGATCTGCGACAGCTCGCCGAGCGAGCTTGGCTTGGCGTCGGCGATCGCGTGCAGCACGTCGTCGTGGAAGACGACGTAGGCGGGAACGCCGTCCTGGCGCGCACGCTCGAGCCGCCAGGCCCGGAGGCGCTCGCCGGCCGGCGTCCAGGTGCGCCCGTTCCTCGCCGGCCGCGGCTCCCCGGGTCTCTGCGCGTACCCGAGCTCGGCCAGGAACCGCGAGCGGTTCCCCGACCAGCTGAGCCAGAGCCTGCGCTTGCTCGCGTCATCCCGACGTAGAGCAGCCGGCGCTCCTCGGCGATCTCCTCCGGAGTCCGCGCCTGGCGCGCCGGGAGCTCCTTCTCCTCGAGGCGCGGCAGGAAGACCGTCTCGAACTCGAGCCCCTTTGCCCGGTGCAGGGTCAGGAGATGGACGCCGCGGGCGCCGTCGCCGCCGGGATCGAAGCGCCGCCGCAGCTCGGCAGACGAATGCGCGCGGCGTCGCCCGCGAAGGCGGCCGCCAGTGCCACGAGCCGTCGCGAGGTCGGTCTGACGGACGAGCTCTCGGTCGCCGAGCTTGTCCGGCAGCTCCTCGAGCCAGCCGGCGTCGAGGGCGGCGGCGCGCACCACGTCCGCAGCCTCGCCGTTGCCACCCTGCCCGAGCCGGCGCACGAGACGCCGTGCCGCATCGCGATCGAGTAGCGACGAGCCCTGAAAGGGAGACCCGCCTCGTGCAGCGCCTCCTCGAAGTCGGTCAGGCGGGCGTTGGTGCGGCAGAGGATCGCGACCTCTTCGAGCGGGACCTCCGCCTGCGCGGATCGCCTCGACGATCGCCGCCGCCTCGGCGGCGGGCGACGGGAATGCCGCCACGACCGGCTCCGGCCCGGCCGAGCGCGCGTCGGACGCAGCACCTTCTCGGCGCCGGCCAGCCTCGGGGACGAGGCGATTCGCAAGCGCGAGCACCTCCGGCGTCGAGCGGTAGTTCTCCTCGAGCCGGACGACCGTCGCGTCGGGAAAGCGCGTCGGGACGCCGAGCAGGTGCTCGGGCCCGGCGCCGGTGAAGGCGTAGATCGACTGGTAGTCGTCGCCGACGACGCAGAGATCGTCGCGGTCGCCGAGCCAGTGCTCGAGCAAGGTCTGCTGCAGAAGATTGACGTCTTGATACTCGTCGACGGTGAACGCGCGGTACTGCGCGCGGAAGGTCGACGCCGTGCGTGCGTCGTCTCTCGAACAGGCGCACCGCCCGCTCGAGCAGGTCCTCGAAGTCGAGAAGCCCGTCGGCCTGCTTGCGTCGCTCGTACTCGCCGTAGACCTGCGCCATCAGGTCGATCGGGATCGGCGGCTCCCGATCGACCGGCGGCGTCGAGGTAGGCTCGGGGCCGATGCGGCGGTTCTTCGCCCACTCGATCTCGGCGGCAAGGTCGCCTGCCGGCCGGAACTTGAAGGGAGCGCGCAGCCGGTTGCCGATCTGGCGGAGCAGCAGCGCCTTCGACGGCAGGATGCGACCGAGCTCGTCCGGGCGCGAAGTGTCGCAGCTGGCGCAGCGCGGCGGCGTGGAACGTGCCCGCGCGCACGCCGCGTCACGCCGAGCGCGGCGAGCCGCGCGCGCAGCTCGCCCCCCGCCTTGTCGGTGAACGTGACCGCCATGATCTGGGTCGGGTCGAACGCTCCGGAGGCGACCTGCTGGGCGATGCGCCGCGTGATCGTCGTCGTCTTGCCGGTTCCGGCCCCGGCGAGGATGCAGACGGGGCCGCGCACCGCCTCGGCGGCACGGCGCTGTTCGGGATTCAGACCGTCGAGCGGATCCACCAGGCCACCGTAGTCGGCGCGCCGGAAGGACGTGTCGGAAACCGCGGCTCGGCTCCGACACACGGATCGGCCCGGCACACGCGGCGCGGCAGCCGGCCCGATCTCAGGCGGTGGCTTCGACGTAGGCCCGGGCGGTTGCGACGATCTCGCTGTCGGCGACCGCCATCTGGTTGTAGCCCCAGGCGTAGCTGGCGAGGAGGCTGAATCCGGCCGCGCGGGCCCCGGCGACCCGAGCGGCGATCACGTCCAGCCAGTCGGCCAGCGCGAGCCCGCCGCGTCCGCGCCCGAGACCGTCCGCCGTCTGCGCGTAGTGCTCGACCAGCACGCAGCGGTCGACCGGCACTCCTTGCGCTTGGTAGTGCGAGACGATCGACGCGTACTGCGTCCGGCAGTAGTCCGCGGCATCGGACGCGGAACGAATGCTCGTCGGGTCGAGATAGGCCTCGATCGCGACGTAGCCTGCCGAGGCGAGCGCCGACCACTTGTCACCCTCGCTGAGCGGACGCGGCACCGGTGAGTACAGGACGGGGACGAGCCCGGCGCCGGCAAGTGCCTGCGCGAACGCTGTCGTCCAGATGCGGTACTCCTCGTTCGCGGAAGCACGCCACTGCGAGTGCGAGATCTCGTTGCAGAAGACCCACGGCGTATCGAACTCCCACTTCGTGCGGGCGCTCACGACCTGCTCGGCGAGCTGACCGGGGTCGACGTTGCGCCAGGTGGCGTTCGCACGGCTCAGTCGGGTGTCGTACTGGGCATAGTCGTGGCCCGGCGCGACCTGAGCCTTCCGCATGGTCGTCGGCATGACCACGACATGGTTGCGACCACCGGCGAGAAGCGTCTCGAACACCTCCTCGCTGAGCGGGAAGTTGGCGTCACCGAACCACATCGTGTCGAACACGTCGACCACGCCGGCGCCTCTCTCGTTCGCGCCCGGGACCAGGCACGCGAAGTTGTACCCGCCGCCAATGGCGACGGGTCGGAGGCTGGCTGTCCCGCGAGGGGCGCGCCCGACCAGCGGAAGCCCTCGCCGTCGCGGGCCGAATCGGCGACGACCACGGCAGCGGCACGCAAGCACGTGCTCCGACGGGAGCTGCGGTCGTGGCGGTTGCGAGAGGGCGGGTACGGTGCCCGGTGATGGACGTAGGGCCGGTTCTCGAGCGGGTCGCCGCTCTCTCCCCGGCCGCCTCGAGCCGGCCGCGGGTTTCTGCTCGTGGGGATCGGCGGTCGTGGCGGCTCGGGAAAGACGACACTCGCCCGCTCGATCCCCGCGCGCGCAGGTCGTCGCCACCGACGAGTTCTGGGACGGGACGGGGTTCGACCTCGCTCGGCTACGCGCCGAGGTCTTCGAGCCGATCCTGCAGGCCGAACCGGCCGAGTACCACGCGTATTCCTGGCAGCTGCGGAGGCCGCTGGCGACGGCCCGTGTCATCCTGCCGCAGGGCGTCATCGTCGTCGAAGGGGTCTGCGCTCTGCACCAGCTCTTTCGGGAGGCCTACGACCTGCGCATCTGGGTGGAGGCTCCACGCCGGCTTCGGCTCGCGCGAGGAGTCGCCCGGGACGGTGAGGAGTCGCGCACCGTCTGGGAGACCCGATGGATGCCGAGCGAGGACCGGTACGTCGAGCGAGACGATCCGATCTCGGCGGCCCACCTGATCGTGGACGGCTCCTAGGTCGCAGCGGATCGTGTCCGCGCCGCCCAGAGACCGAGGGCGGGGTTCGCGATGTGGATGAATGGCGCGCCCTCACGATCCTCACGCGGGCCGGTCGCCGTGCCGCTCGTGACGCCGAGTTGATCGAGCTCGGCAGGGAGGGAGCGCCAGGCGTAGCCGACGCCCTCGACCTCCTCGCGGGTGAGGCCACCGGTCGTGGGGTCGGTGCAGTAGACGATGCGGAAGCGACCCTCGCTGCTGCCGTGAATGAGGTGCGCCGCGACGCCGAGGTTCTCGGCGAGCTCGGGATCGTGCTCCACGGCGGCGAGAGCGGCCGGGGTGCCGCGGTAGCCGTGGCGGCGGATGAGCGCATCGATGGTGGCGTCCTCGCCGAAACGGGAGACCCCGGGTGCGAGCACGACGAGGTCGCCGCCGTCGGCGAGAGCCATCCGCGTGCGGTACACCGCCTTGTTCGCGACCCAGGTCGTCGTGAACTCGTCGGGGTCGAGCCAGCACGTCACGCGGCCGAGCAGGCGTCGAGACGACCTCGATGTTGCAACGGGCTGAGAGGTCGGCGGCCGCGTCATAGGCGGCCCCGCCGGACTCACCGGAGCGGCCGCGGCCGACGAAGACCCCGCGGTGCACGACGCCTTCGGGCGTGTCCTGCGTCACCGTCAGGACCCAGAGCACCGGGATCCGGGGCGCCAGGAACCGGTCGAATGCGGCGTCGACCACGTCGCGGACCGGACTGTGCGCGTTGCCCATGATCGTCTCCATGTCGCAGACGGCGCCGAGAAAGTGACTGCGGTGGATCGTGAGGGCCCCGCCGAGCCCGATGACGAGGTTCTTGGTGAAGTTGGCCATCCCGATCACCTCGTGCGGGACGACCTGACCGATCGACACGACCAGGTCCCAGGGGGCGAGGAGGAGCTGATCGACCTCGACCGGGATCGGGGCCGCCATCCGCCCGGCCGACACCGCCGAGATCTCGTCGGCGCTGATCTCGCCGAGCCGCACGAGTCCTTCGCGCCACCGGTGCTTGCGAATGCGAGCGAAAGGGATCCGGTCCCCGAAGAGCAGGTTCGCCTCGTGGGGTGTCAGCGCCGCATGGGTGCCGAGCGCGGGGAGGACGGCGACCTCGCAGCCGGAGGCGCAGAGCCGTTCGAACAGCAGGCCGGTGATCTCGCCGGCCCGCGAATGCAACCGGGTCAGGTCGGGCGGAACGAGCAGCACTCGCCGTGCGCCGGCGGCGAGCACGTCAGCTGTCGCGATCTCGTCCACGATCAGGCGCAGCTCGTCGCTCGAGATCGACGCTGCGGGGCCGCCGACGCTCCGGAGCGGTGCCGTCGCGGTGCCGACGGGAAGTGTTTCCAGTGCCGCTTCGATGCGATCGACGACCGACGCCGTCTCACCGCTCGCATCGACCGAGACGACGTCGATCTCGTCGGTCGACGGCGCTTCGAGTGCCGCGAACTGGCTGTCGACCATCGTCGTCGGCATGAAGTGGCCCCTGCGCGCGGCGAGACGCCGGACGACCTCGTCGCGTTCCACGGCGAGATCGACGAAGCGGACGTCGCCGGCACCACGGAGTGCGTCCCGGTAGTCGCGCTTCAGCGCCGAGCAGGCGACCACGGCGTGGTGCTCGGCGCGCATCGCCTGGCGAAGCGCCGCGAGCCACGGCCAGCGGTCGTCGTCGGAAAGCGGCGAGCCCGAGGCCATCTTCTCGCGGCTGGCGGCACCATGGAGCGCGTCCGCGTCGATGAACGGGATGCCACGCCGCGCGGCCAGCTCGGCGGCGACGGTCGACTTTCCCGACCCGGCGACGCCCATGACGACGATCCGGTCGGGCACGATCAGTCGATCCAGTCGGCAGGCAGCGCGAAGTAGCGCACGGCGTTGTCGACGCAGAGGTCACGCACCACCGTCGAGCACCAGTCGAGGTCCGCCGGAATGCGGCCCTCGTCGACATCGCGACCGACGGCGTCGCAGAGGACGCGCCGGAAGAGCTCATGACGCGTCATCGAGAGGATCGAGCGCGAGTCCGTCTGCATGCCGATGAAGCCGGCGAGCTGGCCGATCTGCGAGAGGTCGTCGAGCTGCCGCCGCAGGCCCTGCTCGTGGTCGTTGAACCACCACGGCGGTCCCCACTGCACGAGCGAGCCGACCCCGGGGCGTGCGAAGGCGCCTGCCATCGCGGCGAACAGGGCGTTGTCCGCGGGGTTGAGGTTGTAGAGGACGGTGCGCGGCAGGGTCTCGTCGCGCTCGAGCCCGCCGAGGAACCGGGCGAGGCCTGGCGCTTGGCGCTCGTCACCGATGACGTCGGCGCCGGCATCTCGCCCGACCTGTGCGAGGAGTCGCGGCGACACGTCGCGGAACGGCCCGAGGTGCAGCTGCAGCACGGACTCGTCTGCGCAGGCGAGTTGGGCGGCGAGGCCGAGGACTTCGAGCGTGACCGAGTGACGCTCGAGCGGCGCCGCCGCGCCGCCGGCCCGCGCCCGGCGAATCACCGCGTCGGCGAGGGCGGCGTCACGGGGAAGGTCAGGGAGGGACTCGAGGCCGTGATCGCTCGCGCGTCCGCCCAGTCCGGAAAACCGGGCGAACGAGCGTGTGAGCGCGTCGAGCAGGGAGGGCAGGTCAGCGACCGCTGTCCCGGTCGCCGTCTCGAGGCGATCGATCCACGCGTTCCAGGCGGACGGATCGCCGAGCAGCCGATGCGCGCCGTCGGGACGGAACGTGGGGATCATCGTCACGCGGGGCCCGCCGGCCTCCTCGGCGAGCCGCCGGTGGGCTGCGAGGTCGTCGCCCGGGTCGTCGGTGGTTGCAACCGCTCTCACGTCGAAGTGGGCGAGGAGCGTCTGGGTCGACCAGCCCGGCAACTGCCGATTTGCCTCCTCCCAGATCTCGCGCGCCGTCGCCGGGCTGAGCTCGAGATCGATCCCGAAGACCCGCCGAAGCTCGAGGTGCGACCAGACGTACAGCGGGTTGCGGAGCAGCCGCGGCACCGTGGCGGCCCAGGCGGAGAACCTGTCCCAGGGATCGGCATCGCCCGTGACGAGTCGCTCGTCGACCCCGGCGAGGCGCATCGCTCTCCACTTGTAGTGGTCGTCGGCCAGCCAGAGATCCGACAGCGTCTCGTAGACACGATCGCCCGCGATGTCCACCGGGGAGAGGTGGTTGTGAAGATCGACGATGGGAGCGTGTTCGGCGACCTCGTGGAACAGCAGGCGGGCGGTCTCACCGGAGAGCAGGAAGTCGTCGCTCAGGAATCCCGCGGCCATCTCGTCGCCCTCAGATTGTCATCGCGCTGAAGCCGCCGTCGATCACGATCTCGGCGCCGGTGATGAACCGCCCCGCGTCGCTGGCGAGAAGCAGCGTCGCGCCCGCCAGCTCGTCAGCGTCACCGAAACGTGCGAGCGGTGTATGGCCGAGGATCTTCGCGACCCGACCGGGGGTCAAGATCTCCCGGTTTTGCTCCGCCGGGAAGAACCCGGGAACGAGCACGTTGCAGCGGATACCGAGAGGCCCCCATTCTCGCGCCAGGTTCTTCGTCAGATTGTGAACCGCGGCCTTCGTCATCGAGTAGGTGAAGACCTGTGACAGCGGAGTGAGGCCGGAGGCGCTCCCGACGTTGATGATGCTCGCGCCCTCACCCGACGTGCCGGCTCGCTCGACGAAGTACCGGCCGAACTCCTGGCAGGCGCGCATCACGGCGAGCTGGTTGACCGCGACCATCCGTTCGATCTCCTCGTCGGCGATCTCCAGGAACGGTGTCGCGGAGTTGACGCCGGCGCCGTTGATCAGGACGTCGATCCGTCCGTGCGAGGCGAGAACACGCGCCACCAGGCTCCGGAGCTCTTGCCGGCTCGTGACGTCGCAGTGCTCGAACGTCAGCTCGCCTCGACCCGGCGGCCGCCGCTCGATTGCGGTCTCTGCCTTTGCCCGATCACGACCGACGATCACGGTTCGAGCGCCTGCTTCGCTGAGCGCCTGGGCCATCCGACCGCAGAGCACTCCGGTGCCGCCGACGACGACTGCGACCCGTCCGTCCAGTCTGAAGCTCGACGGCAGGTCCAGCGCCGGATCCACGTGACGATGCTATCCGGTGCCGAGCTTCGGCCAGGGCGGCGGGAGCGGCCCTCGGACGGTGCCACCGGTAGATCCAGGGTTCGTTCCGCCCAGCACTTCCCCTCGGACGGTTTCGGGGCAGGTCGAGGTGTGCTCCGGGTCAGGTTCGTTGTGACGTTGCTGTGACGCCCTCAGGGTACGTTCGCGGCGTGAGTTCGCTGCACGATCAGGAGGTCATCATGGTGAAGATCGCTCGGTTGGCTGCCGTCAACAGCTCTCGGATGCGTCCGGTCACGGTCGCGCTGATGGTCGGATTGGCGGTCGCCTCGTTCGCGGTACCGCCGGCGGGCGCGGCGGGTGGGCAGCTCTATGGGCCAATATCAGCAGCAACACGATCGGGAAGGCGAACCTCGACGGCACCGCACGTGCGACCAGACCTTCGTCAAGGGCGCCAACGGCCCGAGCGACGTTGTCGTCGACGGCCAGCACATCTACTGGGCCAACGCGAACGGATGCACGGAGAGTGGCTCGTGTAACGGTTCGATCGCGCGGTCGAACCTCAACGGCACCGGCGTCAACGAGGCGTTCATCCCGACGAACACGGCCTACGGGGTCGCGGTCTACGGCAACTACGTCTACTGGAGCAACTTCGGGACGGGGACGGTGGGGCGAGCGAGCCTGAACGGGACTCACGTCAACCAGAGCTTCATCACGGGCGCGAGCTCGCCCGACGGGGTCGTGGTCGACGGTCGGTACATCTACTGGTCGAACAACGGCTCCGGCACGATCGGGCGGGCGAACGTCAACGGGAGCGGCGTCAACCAGAGCTTTATCACGGGGGCCAGCTCACCGGAGGGGATGGCGATCAACGGGCAGTACATCTACTGGGTCAACCACAACTCTGCCTCGATCGGACGCGCGACGCTTGCCGGGGCCGGTGTCGACCAGACCTTCGTCAAGGACGCGGGCGCCTGGCCGACCAGAGTCGCTGTCGGCGCGCAGCACATCTACTGGACCACCTGGAGCCAGAATGCCGTGCCATCCACAGGCACGCTCGGGGAGGCGAGCCTCAACGGGACCGGCGTCAAGAACAACCTGATCTTCAGCGCCGAATCACCGGTGGGGGTCGCGGTGTCCGGGTGAGCCGCAGCCTCCACCATCACCTCGCCGAGCGGCCCCGTGCCGCCGGCGTGGAGGGCAGCCGCTTCGGCGCATTTGGGTGCGGCCCTCGGGTTGCGTCCCGTGCGCGCGGTTCCCGTTGCCCAACCGCGCCCGAATCGTCGGCACGAACCTGAGGCTGTACTCGCCACGTCACTCACCAAGACGCGGCCAACGAGACCGAGGGGCGGACTGCCTGACAGGGAGGGCCACAGGCGCGGGCTCTTTCTCGAACGTCGTCGGGCTCGAACCACCGACTTCGTAGGTGCGATAAGTTCGGAAGGCCGCCGACCATGTCATCACCCGCGAGGCCGACTCGACGGCGCTTCCTGCAGCTCCGAGGAAACCTTCTGATCGTCGGTTCGTCCCTTTGGAGGAGACGAAGTTCGTTCTTGTGGCCGAGGCGACGGCCGGCCGGGGCGAATACCGTCGAGTGCATGATCAAAGCAGAGGTATTGACGAAGGATTACGGCGAGAAGCGCGCTGTGGACGGGATCTCGTTTGCGGTTCGTCCGGGCATGGTGACCGGTTTCCTCGGTCCGAATGGCTCCGGGAAGTCAACGACGATGAGGCTGATCGTTGGACTGGATGCTCCGACGGCGGGAGAGGTGCTGGTGAACGGTAAGCATTACCGCGACCATCCGGCGCCGCTGCACGAAGTCGGGGCGTTGCTTGAGGCGCGCTCGGTTCATACGGGCCGGTCGGCCTACAACCATCTGCTCGCCTTGGCGCAGACCCACGGGATTCCCCGTCGCCGTGTCGACGAGGTGGTTGATCTCGTCGGTCTGCACGATGCCGCTCGCAAGCGGGCGGGGCAGTTTTCGCTCGGGATGGGGCAGAGACTCGGGATCGCTGCGGCGCTCCTGGGCGATCCGGCCACCGTCATGCTCGACGAGCCGGCCAACGGCCTCGATCCCGAAGGTGTGCACTGGATCCGCAGCCTGCTCAAGCAGCTGGCCTCAGAGGGCCGGACGGTTTTCGTCTCGTCGCATCTGATGAGCGAGATGGCGCTGACGGCTGATCACCTGATCGTGATCGGCAGGGGCAGGTTGATCGCCGACATGAGCGTCGACGATTTCGTCCGCAAGGCGTCCGGCTCACGAGTGCGGGTCGGTTCACCGGAGGCGACGCGCCTTCGTGAGCTCGTTCCTCGGTCCTCATGTCTCGGTCGTGAGCAGCGAGTCGAGTGTTCTTGAGATCGAGGGGTTGTCCGCGGAGCAGATCGGCGAGATCGCGGCCTCGAACAAGATTGTTCTGCATGAGCTGACGCCGATCCAGGCGTCGCTGGAGGAGGCATTCATGGAGATGACACGCGACTCGGTCGAATACAAGTCGGTCGAGAGTCCAGCTCCTGCGGAGAACGTGGAGCTGGCGGCATGAGCAGCGCAGCTGTTTCGGTAGCCGTTCCCCGGCTGAAGGAGCGGGGACGCGTTACGCAAGCGCGCGTCGTTCTGTCGGAGTGGACGAAGTTCGTCTCGCTTCGCTCGACGCTCTGGTCGCTTGGGGTGGGAGTGTTGCTCACGATCGCTCTCCCAATTGTCTTCGCTGCGGTGACCGGGTCGCACTGGGCGCACATGTCGGCGTCCGACCGCGCGGGCCGGCATCCGCTCGACATCGCGCTTGCCGGCGTCAATATCGCCCAGCTCGCGATCGCGGTGCTCGGCGTGCTCCTGATCACCGGTGAGTACTCGACCGGGATGATCCGCTCGACCTTGATCGCTGTGCCCAAGCGGCTACCGGTGCTCTGGGCGAAGCTCGGGGTGATCGCGGTCGTCTCGTTCGTCGTGATGGTGCCGACGGTGCTGATCGGGTTCTTCGCGAGCCAGGCGATCCTGTCGCAGGATCACATCCTGCAGTCCCCTTCTCGGCCCCTGGTGTGGCGCGGTCGCTCCTCGGGGGCGCGCTCTACGTGACGTTGGTGGCGGTCTTTGCGCTCGGGATCGGCGCGATCGTGAGGAGCACGGCCGGCCGGGATTGCCGTCGTTCGCGGGGATCTTCTTTGTCATCCCGCCGCTGCTTGGACATCCTGCCGGCGAGCTGGAACGACTCGATCAGCAAGTACCTGCCGAGCGAGGCGGGTCGTCAGCTGTTCTCGCTGCACCAGGGGGTGCACGCCCTCTCCCCGCTCTGGGGCGGGTTGCTGCTAGTCGGCTACTGCGCCCTGGTGATCGGAGCGGCGGCGGTGCTGCTCGTGCGCCGCGACGCCTAGCAGCAGACTGCACATGACAGCTAGACGGGTTACGGTGGGGCCGCGACGATGATCTGGAGCTGGCTCCACCGTCACCCGTGGCTCGTCGATCTCTCGATCGTCGGACTCCTCCTTGTGATCGAGATCGGCGCTGCGGTCGAGCACGCGCACCATCAGGCGGCGGCGGTTGTGCTGAGCGTCGCCGAGGTAGCGCCGCTCGTTGTTCGCCGCCGCTACC
Organism: uncultured Actinomycetota bacterium; assembly: GCA_963765345.1. Lineage (GTDB taxonomy): Bacteria > Actinomycetota > Thermoleophilia > Gaiellales > Gaiellaceae > PALSA-600. The sequence continues at coordinate 6,478 of CAVXWI010000019.1, read as the reverse complement.
CGGTCGCGGTGGTTGTGGCCGTCACGGCTGCATCGCTCGCGATGATCGCCCTGGGCGTCTGGGAGGTGCCGCTACCGCTCGGCGTCGCCCTCTATACGCTCAGCTCTCTACGAGAGCGGCGCGCCGATCGCGCGATCGGGATCGCCGCGATCCTGGCCGTCGCGATCGCGGTGCTCGCAGCCGGCAAGCTCGGGTTCGGTGCCAGCGCCGCTCGGGTCGTCTTCCTGGTCGCGGCTGCGCTTCTAGGTGACAGCATTGGCTCTCGCCGCGCCTATGTCCGCGAGATCGAGGAGAAGGCCGACCGGCTCGAGCGGGAGCGTGAAAGCGAGTCGAGACGCGCTGCGGCGGAAGAGCAAGCGCGGATTGCCCGCGAGCTCCACGACATCGTCGCTCACGCATTGAGCGTGATCGTCGTTCAATCAGGGGCCGCTGACGACGCGTTCGAGCGGGATCCGGCCAGCGCGCGGGAGCCGATCCGCGCGATCAACAGGGCTGCGCGCGCCGCGCTCGCCGACCTCCGCCGCGTGCTCGGGATCCTCCAGGACTCGGCCGAATACGAACCCCAACCCGGCCTCGACCAGCTCGACCGCCTCGTCGACCAGATTCGCGCGACGGGCCTTCAGGTCTCGCTCGAGGTCGAGGGCGCGCCGCGACCGCTGTCGGCGGCAGTCGAGCTGTCCGCGTTCCGGATCGTGCAAGAGGCGCTCACGAACAGTCTCAAGCACGCCGCTGCCAAGCATGTGTGGGTTCGGATCCGCTACAGCGACAGCCTCGAGCTTGAGATCCGCGACGACGGAGTCGGTCTCGGGAACACCGATCAGGGCGGAAACGGCCTGATCGGGATGCGTGAGCGGCTTGCGCTTCTCGGCGGCGCCCTTACCGCCGGCGCAGCCTCGGGGGAGGTTTCGGCGTCACGGCAGAGATCCCTATTGACGAGGGCAGTTGAGCATCCGGGTCGCGATCGCCGACGACCAGGCGCTCGTTCGCAGCGGGTTTCGATTGATCATCGAGGGCAGGCCGGACCTGGAGGTCGTGGGCGAAGCCGAAGACGGCGCGCGAGCCGTAGCCCTCGTCGAGGAACTCGAACCGGATGTGATCCTCCTCGACATTCGAATGCCGAACCTCGATGGCATCGAGGCCACGAAGCAGATCGTCGCCTCCGGCAGCCGCACGCGTGTCCTCGTGCTGACAACGTTCGACCTTGACGAATACGTCTACGGAGCCGTCCGAGCCGGAGCCAGTGGGTTCCTCTTGAAGGACGTGCATCCCGCTGAGCTCGTCGACGCGATACGCGTCGTCGCAAGCGGGAACGCCCTCCTCGGCCCGACAGCGATCGAGCGACTGCTCACGCGCTTCTCGCCGCCTACCGACCCGCCGGTGAACGAAACGGCTGCGGTCGGCTCACTGACCGGTCGCGAAGCCGAGATCCTCCAGCTCCTGGCCAGCGGCCTCTCCAACGCCGAGATCGCGGCGAGACTCGTCGTTAGTGAGACGACCGTGAAGACGCACGTCTCGAACGTCTTGCGGAAGCTCGGCGTCCGCGACCGTGTCCAGGCTGTCATCGCCGCCTACGACGCAGGCCTCGTCAAACCCGCGAGCTCATAGCGGCTCGTACCCGGAGATCAAATCGGCGTACGTTCGATCACGTCGATTCCCTCGAAGCTCGTCGCCCGTCGCCGCTTCCAGGCCTTCAGAAGTGGAGCCAGGCGGGCTCGAACCGCCGACCTCCTGGGCGCGATCCATGAGCGGATGGAGGGCGTAGGGGAGAGGGTCGCTTTGAGCGGTTTCCGACCTGAGACGGAGGTCGCGATTCCCGTGCGCGCCGCCTGCTGCGCTCACCAGACTCACCAAGAGGTTGGCCTGGAGTCTGGCATGCCTGACCCTGTCGAGCCTGTCGGTGCCCGCGTGACCCGCTTTTGCGGTAGCAGGGCTTGTAAGGTCGCCCGGGTGAGCCCGAGTGGACGCTGCGACCGGCAGAAGCATCTCGTCTTGATCCTCGCGCGTGAGTTCGCGTCAAGCCTGGCCACGCCGACGCTGATCGCCGACGCGCGTGGGTATCTCGTCTTCTACAACGAGGCGGCGGAGTCGGTTGTCGGTCGGCGCTTCTCGGAAGCGGGGGAGACGCCGCTGGATGACTGGGTCGGCGCGTTCGAGCCGCGCACGCTCACGTCGGCGCCGCTCCCACCGGAGCGTCGGCCGGCCCGGATCGCGTTCGACGAGCGCCGCGCCTCCCATCTTCGATATCTCGTCACGAGCGCAGACGGGGTCGAGCGGGAGATCGAGTCGACAGCCTTTCCGCTATTCGCGCGTACCGACGAGTTCGTCGGCATCGTCGTGATCTTCTGGCGCGGCGAGCAGTGATGTCGGTGCGCGTGAAGATCTGGGGATGTCGAGGCTCGCTGCCAGCTCCGGGCCCAGCGACGGTCGAGTTTGGCGGAAACACCTCGTGCGTCGAGGTGATGGTGGGAGACGAGGAGGCGCTCGTGCTCGACGCCGGCACGGGGATCCGGGAACTTGGCCGCGACCTCCTCGAACGCGGGACACGGCGGATTCACCTGTTCCTGACGCACCTTCATCTCGACCATCTCGAAGGTCTGCGGTTCTTCGCCCCGCTGTGGGACGGGGCAGTGTCGCTGGACATTTGGGGGCCACGCTCGCCGGTCTTGCCGTTGCGGGAGCGCATCCTGCGCGCGTTCTCGCCGCCGCTCTTCCCGCTCGACCTGCGCGACGTCCCTGCTCGCGTCACGTTCCACGATCTGCCCGCGGAACCGTGGCAACGCGACGGCATCTCGCTCTTCTCCGATCTCGTGCTCCATCCGGGGCCCACGCTCGGCTATCGGCTCGAGACCGGCGGCTCGAGCCTCGCCTACCTGCCGGATCACGAGCCGGCTCTCGCCGGCATCGAAGCGAGGTCCCTCTCCTGGATCTCGGGCGGCGCGCTCGCCCACGGCGCCGACGTGGTTCTCCACGATGCCCAGTACACCGAGGAGGAGTACGCGGCGAGGATCGGGTGGGGTCATTCGAGCATCGACGCCGCTGTCGCTTTTTGCGCAGCTGTCGATGCCGGCGGCCTTGTGCTCTTCCATCACGACCCGGACCGTTCGGACCGTGCTCTCAAGTCGCTCGAGGATCGCGCCCGAGCGCTCAGCCGGCCCGACCGGCCCCGACCGGTACTGGCACGCGAGGGCATGATCATCGATCTGAACGACCGCAGGTCGTTGGACGGGCTGGCGTGATGGAACGATCGCGGGCGTCCCTGTTGTCTTGGAGATCAGCGGTCGCACGTGGTGCAAATGGGTGCCGCCCAAAACCAGCTGAGCGGCCGGCCGCGCACCTGCGCGACGTCGGTGACGGCGACCCTCATCGAGGTAGGGCCTCAGCGCGAGCCGAGAGCAATAAACAGCCCTGCTTCCAGGCACTTCGGAAGTGGAGCTAGGACGGCTCGAGCCGCATACCTCCTGGATGCTGGCGAACGGCTGCGTGAAGGCGATCGAGGAAGGGAGCCTGCGCTGGCTTCAGCCTTCGGCGTGCCTCGCCGAGATCGAACCATTCGACACGGTCGATCTCAGGGAATTGTTGGACGACGCCAGAATGGGGCGGCCATTCCATGTCGAAGGTGTTGCTCACGGCGGACGACGGGTCGAGGTCTCCCTCGGCTGCCCACCCCAGCACGAGTTTGCCCGACTTCTGGGTGATCTGTCCGAGATCGATCAGCGGGCGGTCGGGGGCTTCGTGTCCGGTTTCTTCCGCGAACTCTCGCCGAGCCACCGCCACGAACTCCTCACCCGGCTCCATCTCGCCCTTGGGGATCGTCCAGTGGCCGAAGTCCTTCTTGACCCACAAGGGGCCGCCTGGATGGGCGAGGAGCACCTCCAGGCGACCGTCCCGGCTGCGCCAGAGCAGGATGCCCACGCTCGTACGCCCCGATTTGTCGGTCGTCACACATACCTCCTCGGTCTGTACTCACCAGTCGCCCTCGACTCCACCAGCACGAGGGCAAGAACTGGCTCGGTTACGCGATGGAGCTCGTACGCCTTCTTGGCTCGATGGCGCCCAGAAGGCCCGTCGCTCCGCGCCGAGCGACCTCATCGCCTCGCAGCGTATCCCCTCGTCGTTCGCATCGCAGACAAGGTCGCCGGCATGTTCCAGCGCTTCGGGCGCAGTGGGCAACCCTCGGCTCGGTACCGCGACGTTGCGACGTACCGGACCGTTCCTTTGAGATCGGCAGACCGTCTCGCTTTCTTCACCGGAATCACGGCGTTTCCCGTCCAGCACCCGACCAAAAGCAGACATCGCTTCGTTGGGTATTTTGGCAGCTAACGCCTGCGCTCTTCGACTCGACAAGGAAGGTGCGGGCTTCGGTCGCCGCGCCGAGAGCGATACTTCCTTCAGTTGGTCGCCGCGTGCGCGACGAGCGAGACGGCCTTGTCAGGCGACAACCGGTCGGTGTTCACGACAACGTCGTACTGCGTGGGCAGTTCGCTCTTGGCGCCGTAGAACCGCTTCAGGTAGTCGGCTCTCGCCGCGTCGGACGTATCCACCGCACGTGCGGCGTCCTTTTCATTCAGATCCCGCTCGGAGGCGACACGCGCCTCGCGGATTGATGACGAGGCGGTGACCAGCACGCGAAGGACGTCTGGACGTGACGCGAGCGCATGCGACGCCGCATGGGCCACGATCACCACACTGCCGCGCTCAGCGCTCTCTTCGATCGCGGCGCGGATAAGCCCGCGCAACTCCTCGCTAGCCTGAGGCGACCCCAAGCTACCCGTGTAGTAGCTGTCCAACCCACCGGCGAACGTGACGCCCGTGCTACCCGACGCGGCCGTCGCAAACGCACGCTCCATGAAAGAGCGGCGCCTCTCGACATCTGCCACCGCGTCTGGCTCGACGCCCCCTTCGGCCGCCGCCCGAAGAATGATCTCCTCGTCAACCAAGACAAACCCGAGCCTCTCGGCGACACCCCGTGCGACCTCACGCATCAGCGCCCCATCAGGCCCGGACAGGCACAAGACTCTGCTCGGCACGCGACGAGGCTACGGGAGCTGCCGAATGCAGTCAAGGCGCGAGCGCCCGCGCCATCCCGCCCAATCTGCACCGGCCAAGTACGCGCGCCTACCTCTTCGTCGCACTCCTCGTCGGCCTGCTTGCCTCAACGCCGTCTGGGGCCTCTGGTGGGTCCACCCGGCCGCCGCACTCGTCATCGCCACCGCGGCAGCGAAAGAAGGTCGCGACAGCCGACGCGGCCGCAGCTGTAGGCCATGCGGTTGTGCGGGTATGTACGATCACGACCGCTTGTCGACGGCGACGGCCGCCGCGATTCAGGATAGGTGAACGAGTCCGGGTGGCAGTAGGACGTTCCGCTAGAACGGGGGGTAGGGCACGTTGAATGATGGACGGCTTGATGCAGCGACGCGGCGGAGTCATTCTTCCGTGACCGGGTCACCAAGACGATGTCGAATCGCGAGCATTGGGCTCGCCGTTGTAGCCGTTGCCACGGCAGCATTGGCGCTCGGTGGCATCGTGGGTGCGGCGGATACGACGGTTCGAACCACCGCGACGGCCCCGTTCGGAAACGTTCGTGTTGACAAGGCTCTTTTTGCTTTGACCTGTGCGGGGTGTCATACGCTCGCCGCCGCGAAGGCCAATGGGACCGTAGGTCCAGACCTCGACACGCTTCTTCTGCCGGAGGCGACGGTCGAGAAGGCGATAGCGGATGGTGGCGCAAGCGTGATGACGAGGGCCGCGGCTGCGAGGTACGCGGCGCGGATGCCGGCGTACAAGGGCGCCCTCTCCAGCGACCAGATCGATGATCTCGCGGCGTTCCTCTCGACGGCGATGATGGCCGAACGGACGATCAACGTCGATATCACCGCGCAGCGGGCAGCACTTTCACGATCGACGATCGAGATCGGCACCGTCAGCTTCGACATCCACAACGGCGCCAAGACCAGTTACCGGTTCACCATCGCGGGAAAGTCGACGCCGGAGGTCGCGCCGGGAACCACAACGGATCTCGTCGTCGACTTAGCCGATGCTGCTCGCTACTCCTACGGTTTGACGGCTGCTAGCCAAGGCTCAAACGCGCTCAAAGGGACCTTGATCGTCACAGCAGCGAAGACAACTCCGAAAACGACGACCACGCCCGGAACAATCACCTTCCCGACAACCACGACTCCGGTTACCACTCCCGGGACGACAACGACTCAGGGAGGCCCTCCCTACAACGAGAACGATGCAGCGTGTCCTCCCGGCGAGACAATCCAGACGTCCGGGATGACCGATGCCGACGGCGACGAAATGGGCCAGGAGCCCAACGACAACGATGGATGTCTCTAAACGAGCCCATTTCTTCAATGCCCTCGTCGCGTTCGATCGCTGGTCAGCGAACTCTTGCGTGCCTCCATCATGTTGTGCGGCGATTGCGGTTACCGCCAACGGCAGTGCAAGCTCCTAAGCCCGGATCCACCGTTTCGGG
>CAVXWI010000018.1:0-167865 GCA_963765345.1 uncultured Actinomycetota bacterium | reverse complement strand
AGACATACAGTCGCTTGCAAACGACCGTGTCGACGGTGAGGAAGTCGCGCTCAAGGATGCTCGCAGCCTGCTGCCGCAGAAACTGCCGCCCAGGTCGCCTAGAGCCTCCTAGGCGCAGGCTTCGATCCCGGCATCCTTCAGGATCCTGCAGACGGTGCTCGCCGCGACCTTGACGCCGAGGCCGACGAGCTCGCCCTCGATCCGCCGGTACCCCCGCAGCTCGGGTTCTCCCGGGCAAGGCCCAGCACCAGCTCCTGAACCTCGCCCGTCGTAGCAGGGGCAGGCCCGGAGATCGGCCCAGGGTTGCGTGCAGCGGCGCGCCCACCAGTTCCCGGTGCCAACGCAGAAGCGTCGCTGGCTCGTGACGAAGAACGACCCCCACGCCCGTCGCGGCAGTACCCGACTGAACGCGGCCAGGAGCGCTCGGTCAGCCGGCCGCAGCTGCGGGCGTCCAACCTGCCGCTCCAATCTCTGAAGCTGGTGACGCCGAAGCAGAGATCTCGATCTCCTTCTCCCGCTCCGACCGCGACCACAAGACGACCAACTCCAGCAGCCGCCGCAGCACGCAGTACGCAAACGAGAGCCTCAGACCCCGCGACCGACCCGCCACAACCGAGGAAGCTACAGGCTGACGCTGCCACGATCACCGGGCCCGACACAACCCAAGCCAGGCCGGCGACCAAACGGCCCGCCCGAAGCCCGCTCCCGCCGGCTCAGCACCCGAAATCGAGTTCTCGGCACCCGCACGGACATATGACCGACGAGAAGGTTGGGGTCAGTCCCTGCCTGGAGTTTGAGGCGACGGCAGCGAGACGAATCGGGATGCGTGTGGGGAGCCGTTATTCGGATTACGCGGTTGAGCAGCGGAAAAGTGGTTGGCTGTGGGGCTGCCTTCCTACCCGGGTAGGAGGAGGGGTAGGGGCAGGGCTTCAGAGCCTGATGATCGTGACGCCCCTGGGGTCTGTGAGCTAGTGGCGCAGGTCGCGGGGATCGCTGGTCAGGATCGCGTCGCCACGGCTGGCGGCGCTTGCGACCACGGTGGCGTCGACGATGTCGGCAGTCTTGGTCTTGCCGTGCCGTTTGTCTTCGCCAGTTTCTTCGTCGAGCGGGTCAAAATCCAAGCAGGCGTTTTCGAGCTTCGCGAGCCGGGCCTAGGCGTAGAGCCGCGCCAGGCTTGGGCAAGCCCAGCTGCCGGAGTGCACGGGGACGATGCCGAGGGCAACTGTGTCTCCCCAGAACGCCCAGAGCCGCGATCGTTGCGCTCGGCGGCGATCAACGCCCCCGTGTCGAGCGTCACTCCGGCCAGCGCGACCTCACCGCTCTCGCTCTTTGTCGCTGATCGCGCCGTGCTCGGACTCCCACTCTGCCGAGTCGGACGCCGGCCGGAACTGGCTGGAGCTGTCTGCTCGACGGCCTCGGCCACGAACGCTGACAGGCTCCGACCGGTTGCCTCGGCTGCCGCCGCGTGTACCTCTAGCAGCCAACTCCGGTTCAAACGAGAGACAGCTTCTCGACCGTCACAGCCTCATGTCCTACCACGGTAGGTCGGCCGGCACCATCGTTCCAACCTCAAGCAAATTTTCCAGCTCGGCGACACAATCCAAATACAGGCACCCCGCCAGGCGGCTGGACAAGCGTGGGCTCCTCGCTCCCCCCTCTGCGGGGTCGGCCAGGACCGGCCGGGCGCTCCGAAAGAGCTACTAGCTTGACCATGCGCCCAACGGAGGGCTCGGCTTCTTTCTAGAGGTTCTCTTCCATTCCCGATCTTTGGGCGGGGTCGGCTGAATGGGGAGTAGGATGGTTGAGACTGGCCCTGCGTGCCAGGACGCCGGCCGAGGCCCAAACGACATCGACGCGCCCTATGGCGCGCGAGATGAGGGACTGAGGCAAACAGAGTTCGACGCGCAGGGCCAACTCTTTTCGGTACGGAAGCTCGACTAGTCGAGAGTCGGGGGCGTTCGCCTCGCGGACATGTCTGGTGCGCCGGAGAGTCTTTTGCGCAGAGGACGGGCTCTTCGCTGTTTCGGATCACGTTTGGACGTGGGAGGTTTGTGATGGCGCTGACAGAGACCGAGATCGTTCAGGGGATCGGCTCGGACTACGGGACCAAGTACGGGTTCTCGAACCCGGACGAGGCGAAGGACTACTTCTTCAAGTCGGGCCGTGGGATCTCGCACGAGGTCGTCGAGGCGATCGCGGAGCACAAGCAGGAGCCGGACTGGATGCGGAAGGTGCGCCACCAGGCGCTCGACTATTTCTTCGCGCGGCCGATGCCGGACTGGGGCGGCGATCTCTCCGGGATCGACTTCGACAACATCTACTACTACATCAAGCCGACCGAGAAGCAGGCCGAGTCGTGGGAGGATCTCCCGGCGGACATCAAGGACACCTGGGACAAGCTCGGCATCCCGGAGGCCGAGAAGAAGTACCTCGCCGGGGTCGGCGCCCAGTACGAGTCCGAGGTCGTCTACCACCACCTTCAGGAGAAGCTGACCGCGCAGGGCGTGCTCTTCCTCGACATGGACTCGGGCTGCGCGAGCACGAGGAGCTCGTCAAGCAGTACTTCGGGACGATCATCCCCTCGAACGACAACAAGTTCGCGGCGCTTGAACACCGCCGTCTGGTCGGGCGGCTCGTTCATCTACGTCCCGAAGGGCGTGAAGATCGAGCTGCCGCTCCAGGCCTACTTCCGGATCAACGCCGAGAACATGGGCCAGTTCGAGCGCACGATGATCCTGGTCGACGAGGGCGCCTATGTGCACTACGTCGAGGGCTGCACCGCCCCGATCTACTCGAGCGACTCGCTCCACTCGGCGGTCGTCGAGATCGTGGTCAAGAAGGGCGGCCGCTGCCGCTACACGACGATCCAGAACTGGTCCAACAACGTCTACAACCTCGTCACCAAGCGCGCGGTCGCCTACGAGGACGCGACGATGGAGTGGGTCGACGGCAACCTCGGCTCGAAGCTGACGATGAAGTACCCGGCCATCTGGCTGCTCGGCCGAGCGCGCCCACGGCGAGGTGCTCTCGATCGCCTTCGCCGGCGCCGGCCAGCACCAGGACGCCGGCGGCAAGATCGTCCACGTCGCCCCGAACACCACCTCGCTGATCACGCTCGAAGTCGATCTCCAAGGACGGCGGCCGCGCCGGCTACCGCGGCCTGCTCCAGGTCGCGAAGGGCGCGAAGAACGCGAGGTCGAAGGTCGTCTGCGACGCGCTCATCCTCGACGAAGACTCACGCTCCGACACCTACCCCTACATCGACATCGACGAGAACGAGGTCGACATCGGCCACGAGGCGACCGTCTCGAAGATCGGCGACGAACAGCTCTTCTACCTCATGTCACGCGGGCTGTCGGAGTCGCAGGCCTCCGCGATGGTCGTCGCCGGCTTCGTCGAACCGATCGTCAAAGAGCTCCCGCTCGAGTACGCGATCGAGATGAACCGCCTCATCGAGATCCAGATGGAAGGCTCCGTTGGCTAAGGGGAGATGCGCAGATCTCGATTGCCTCAATGCGCATTTGAGCTTCGCGGGTCGACGTTGAGCGCGGCATCATGCGGCTGCCGTCGGGCGACGCTGGCGCTCTCTGCTTGGGGGCTGGTAAGTCGGTGTGCGGGTGCCGAGAACTCCAGGCCAGCCGAGGCACTAAGCCGTTTTTGGGGCGAACAGGAGTTTGGACACCCTGCGCCCCTGATCAACGTGCTGAGGTCAGCGAGGTGAGGCAGGGAGCGGGAGCGAGTCGACGGTCGGGCCGGAGGAGATCCATGCGGCTCTCTCCCAGGTCAGGGATCCGGACGTGGGTCGGGACATGGTCACGCTCGGCTTCGTCAAGGTCGTTCCCATCGACGGTCTAAGCAGCTTCGTTCGCGATCGAGCTCACCACTCCGGCCTGTCCGTCCGCGAGCAGGATGAAGGAGGAGCGCCAGCGGGCGGTGCTCTCCTGCCGGGCGTGACAAACGTCGAGGTCGAGATGCAGCTCAAAGGTTCCGCGGCGCTCGATGGCGGCAAAAGGACGAGCTGATCCCGCTGGTCAAGAATATCGTTCCCGTCGCCAGCGGAAAGGGCGGTGTGGGGAAGTCAACCGTCAGACGCAAATCTCGCGATCGCGCTGGCGAAGCTGGGCGCCAGGGTCGGCTTGATGGACGCCGATGTCTACGGGCCGTGCATTCCCACCATCATGGGCGCCACGACCCCGCCCCCCTCGCAACCCGCACGATCGTTCCCGTCGTCTGCTCGGCGTAGGTGGTAAGATGAGGCTGTTGCGGTAGGAGGAGAGGCCTCGATCTGGCGCGGGCCGATGCTCTCCGAACCTGGTCGACAAGTTCCTCGGTGGCGTTGAATGGGGCGAACTCGACTACCTGCTCGTCGAATCTGCCTCCCGGCGCCGGCGATGTCCAGTTGAGCCTCTGCCGAAGATCCGGCTCGCCGGCGCGGCGGTCGTCCTCGACCCCGCAGTGATCTCGCGTTCAGATCTGGCCGACAAAGCCATCTCCATGTTCACTACGCTGCGCACGCCGGTGCTCGGCTTGGTCGAGAACATGAGCGGCTTCGAGTGCCCACACTGCGGCCGCGCGAGGAGATCTTCGCGGCAGCGGCGGCGCCCGCCGGTTCGCGGCGGCAAGCGGGATCCCCTTCCTGGGCGAGATCCCGCTCTCGACCGATATCCGCGCCGACCTCCGACGAGGGCAACCCGATCGTCCACTCCAGGCCCGAGTCGCTGAGCGCCCGCGCGTTCATTCGCGTCGCCGAGAACCTCGCAGCGCAGGTCAGCACGCTGGCCATGGGTGGAGTATCGACCGATCGACCCGGAGATCGCGCGGAGATGAGCCAACCATCCGAGACGGTGCGGATTCTCTGGAAGGCGGGCACGAGAGCATCTACACCGGCCATGCGCTGCGTGTCGGCTGTAGGTGCGCACTCTGCATCGACGAGCTCTCAGGGGCCAGACGGCTTCGCGAGGAATCGATCAGCAACGATGTCCGTCCGCTCTCGATCGACGCGATGGAAAGGCTGCGCAATCCGCTTCCACTGGAGCGACGGACACTCAACCGGCATCTACACCTTTGAGCATCTACGCGAAAAAACCTCTTGGCCTTGCCCAACCTGCGCGGACAATGCCGAAACACGAGCAGTCACCCGTCAAGGCGCGCGATGAACGAGAACGGGAAACCGGGCCAGGGTAAGTTCGCTTGTCCGGGGCTGCGCGTCGGGAGACGATCCTCCCTCGCAGGCCCTCTCGGTTTCGCGGTGGCCGTCTGCGTTCACGTGGAGTGCTAAAAGTCGGCCTGAGTCGGATTGCGGCGTTGAGGTCAGCGAGATGATCTTGGCGCACGACCTACCACGCTCCTACCGCAGTAAGAACGAACGGTTGAACAGGGCGGAATTTTCTCGCCCTGCGTTCCTCCCCAGGACTCAAGAAGACCATGCCGGGAAATGCGTCCCCTCCTACCGCGGTAGGAGCGCCTTTAGCCGCGCTTCGAGCATTCTTCCTGCCGAACGCATATTTCGAACCGGACGGGTTGTCGGCACGCACGCGCCCAGCGCAAGCTCGATATTGACCTGACGAAGGTCAACGCCGAGGGCGCAGTCCGCCTGCCCCGGCCCCCGTGCTCATCGCCGACCACGATCGCGTGGTGCGCTTCGTCGATGTCCAGCCCGATTACCCCCGCACCGAGGTGGCCGACATCATCGCAGCGCTCACCCGACCTGAAATACGGGGCGAACCGCTAGACGAGCGTGATCCACTCACCCCCGGTCTTGGTCTCCGGACCCCGTGGGGTGCTTTTCTTCAAGGACGTGCTCGTCGGCAGGGGAATCTGTCTGCGTCGAATAGGGTTCTTCTCGCGTCGGAGCGGTGAGGGGGAGTTCCTACCACGGTAGGAACCAGTGGGACGCCTCGCCGCGTTTCGTCTGCTCAGCGCCGTATCCGATAATTACGGCCTGCGCGGGGTCGGGACGGTCTCAGAGCACGAGCAACCGGCAGGAAAGCCCGCCGCAGGGCCGGCGAAAAGTCAAAAGGGTCACGGCGACCACGAGCGCCAGCCCGAGCGCGAGCAGGTAACCGAACACCACCTCCAGCGCCGTGACCCCCACCCGGCGGCCGCTAGCAGCGCCCTGTCGTCCACGAGCGACGAGGCAACCGCCATCGGAGCCTAGGGGAAGAGGTAACTGTGGGCGCCGCGCAAGGACAAGTCGCACGGGACAACTTGCCGACCAGGTCGGGGACCGACCATGGCTTAACCCCGCGCGTCGGACATCACCCTCCATATGGTCATACACGCTAGTCGCACCCTTGTGCGCGACCGCAGAAGCGACAGCAAACTCACGCCTGTGTCACAGTAGATTCCAAGCGGCGGCGAGTCGATCGTGGCCGAGTGGTCTTGAACGAGTCACTTGAGAGCGCTGAGGGCCGGAACGGAGCTCTGGCGGTGCTCGCCGGCGGCACGACGCTGCTTCGCCCGACGACCGTTGGCATGCCGCTTGCGTGTGGCGGCACGCGGGTGGGTGCTATCAGGGGAGCTCGGGGATGTGGTGCCGATCGGGATGTCCTTTCCGGCGGGAAGGATCTGAGCGGGATGCGTCGTCTGCCTGGATAGCCGCGAAGAGAGCGGCCCGCGAAGGTGCTCGCAATCGGTGTCGGCGTCGCCGCGGCTCTTGGGGTGGCGCTCGGGGTGGTCTATTTTCGTCGTCTTCCCGACCTCGTCTCCGAAGCCGTTTTCCTTGACCGCTTCGACGGCGAGCTCACCGGTCTCGGGCGCTTCACTCGCCACGCGCTGGCGGGTCGCAACCGGGTGAGGCCGGCTACCGCGTCCGCGAGAAGCTCTGGTTTCCCGCGGACGACGCCGTGGGGCAAGCACCTCGGCGCTCACCGGCGGAGCGACCCTCACCGAGAGCAAAGGTGCGCCGACGATGACGGCAGCCTCGTTTGCGGCCAATGTCGAGCACGCTGAAGAGCGATCGATCGATGCGCGACCAACGTATCCACACGATTGGGTTGCAGAGCGATCGGTATCCGCGGGCAAGCTTCACGCTCTCAAGCCCCCTGGAGCTACCGGCGAGCGCCCTGACCGGCCAGGTCGTACGCGTTCCCGCCACGGCCTGTTGACCGTCCACGGCACCCCCAGGCGGGTGACGATCCCGCTGGGGATTGCGTCTCCGCCTCGGCGATCGAGGCGGTCGGCTTGCTCACCTTCCCCTGGGGCGAGTTCGACATGACCGCCCCCCAGCGTCGCTGGCTTCGTCAGAACGTCTTCACCAACACGGCAACGATGGAGTTCGATCTCCACCTCCAACCCGAGATAGCGCTCCCCGATCTCGACCTTTCCTTCCTCTGAGCTACGAACGGGAGACCGATCATGCGAATTCGAACGACACTTGACGCGCCGGCAGCTGGTGCGCAGCGCCGGCGCCGCCGGGGCGGCCTATCTCGTCCTGCCCGAGTGGCTGGCGCGGTTCCTGGGCCCGGCGACCGCCGTGGCCGCCACCACGTGCGCGACGCTGACGCCGGAGCTGACCGAGGGCCCCTACTGGGTGAACACGATGCTGCGGCGCTCGGACGTTCGCGCCAACACGGCGTCGGCGACGACTCACCGGGCATCGCCCAGGCGGGCGTGCCGCTGAAGCTCACGATCAACGTCTTCGACCTCAGCGACAGTTGCAGGCCGCTGAACGGCGTTGCGGTCGACATCTGGCATGCGAACGCGCACGGCCTGTACTCGGACGAGAACTCGCAGCAGGCCGGCGGCGGCACATCCGGCGGCGACACGCGCGGCGAAACTTCCTCGCGGCTACCAGATCACCGGTAAGGACGCGGGGTCGAACGCTGGCCCCGGTTGCCGGTCAGGTGAGCTTCGAGACGATCTGGCCGGGCTGGTACACGGAGCCGCGCGATTCACATCCACGTCCGCGTGCGAAAGCTCGCGAGCAGCGGCGCGACGATCGCGGGCTACACAACCCAGATCTTCTTCTCCGACGCCGACAACGACAGAGTGCTCACCGGCGCCGCCCCGTACAACACCGCTCCCCGCAAAGGACCGACCACGGACGAGAACGACACCGTCCTCGAGAGCTCCGACCGCGCGAGCAACATCGTGCCCATCACCGGCAAGCATCCACGAGGGGTTCGCGGCGACGTTCAACATCGGCCTGCACACACCCGAACTGACCGCCAAGGGAAGCCTGAGCAGACCCTCCTCCGGCGGCCCGGGTGGCGGCGCCCGCGGCGGACGAGGCCACCGCCTGACGCTGGCCCAGACCCAAGTTTTGGGAGCACTGGCTGTCATGACAACCGCCGCGCGACTCGCGTGGGGTGTTTTTTATTCGGACACGCTTGTGAGCAGGAAAAATATCTCGGCTCGGAGACATCTGTTCCTACCCGAGTAGGGACGGCAACGACGTCAGAGGGCCGGGTGGGGGCACTCAGCTGACAGTTTCTCTCTGCCTTTCCTAGCACGGTAGGGACGGCCAGGACAACTTGAGTTACGTTTCTGCTGCTCAGCGCAGTTGGCGGCGCGTGCGGAGTTTTCTGGGCCCCTCGCTCGCTGAGATGGCTACAGGAGCCACTCGCGCCTCGCCGCCGCGGCCCGCGCCCGCGCTTGGCCACCGCCGCCGGCCACGCAGCAAACTCGGAGAGTTGGTTGGTGTCAGCCCGGCCTTCCCAGAGCGACTCCGGAACTTCGAGTCGACCGTTACCGCAGCCGGTCAACCGCACCATCACCGAACAAGAACACTAACGCAAACGTCCGCACGAGGCTACCACGAAAGGGACGGGATTGGCTGACTTCGAAGTTCACATTCGTCGATGTCAGCGCGCGACGCGACGCTAGATCAAAATGCCGGAGAGCGGGTGCATGCTCGTGGACGTGTACCGCTGCCCCGGCCAGGGGATCGACCTCTTCGAGCTGCTCGACGACGTCCTCCCCGAGGGCGACGACGGCCGCAAGCGTCTCGACGTGCTCGTCTATCACGCACGCGCACGACAAACATCACGGGCATCGGCGAGCTCTACGACCGCTACCAAGTGGTCGAGCTGTGGCTGCCTCAGCACGCGCAGAAGCTTCAACGGTCGCCGGGGACTATCGCGGATTTCGAGCGCGTCGTCGACGAGCACCCAGAGGAACAGGAGAGCATCGTAGAAGGGGTCGCGCTCGGTGTTCCGCCACACTTCGGCCGACGACGGCGATGTATCGGTTCGCTGCTTCTCACCGCCGGGGTTACATCGACCGAAAGGAGGATATCGACGAGGCCGAGATGAAGCGCCTCGTCCACGAGAACTGCATCGTCCTGAAGGTCTCCTACGCCGGCTACTCGGTGATCTTGACCGGCGACTCGAACAAGCCCTGTGGGAACGCGTCGTCGGTTACTACAGGGACGCGAGGACGAGGCCCGGCGTCGAGGTGCTGAAGGCCCAGAACTTGTACCCTCGCACCACGGCTCGCGCACATTCGTCAAGGACTCGAAGGACAAACGCGGAGCCCTACCTACAAGGCGCTCAAGCTGATCGATCCCGAGGACATGATCATCTCGGTCGGCCCCGACTCGAAGCACGATCATCCGCACGAGGACATGCTCAAGATCTACAACGAGCAGGTCGGGGCCCGACAACGTGCTCTCAGACCTCGTCGAAGGCGACGATGCAGCTCAAGGTCGAGGCCGGCCACGGCGCGCCTCCTCGCTGACGACGCGCCTGCGCTACACGGTACGGCTGGGACGATGGCGACGATGGCGGCGGCGGTGGTGGCAAGCGCAGCGTCCCGCCGGCGGTGCCGCCGCCCGGGGCACCACGCGACGCCGCGGAAGGACGCCGCGTGAGCGCTACGGCTACCGAGCCGTGGTTCGAGCGCGAACCCGGGCGTCCTGCAGTGGGAGCTCGACGAGTTCACCCGCCACGCGCTCGAAGTCGAAATCGCTAGAGGACGAAGATCCAGCCGCCTGTTCGTCCGCGTCGTCCGGCGGGCTCGTCTTCCGAGGCGAGCCCGTCACCAGCGACAGTCCAGTACTCGCACGGCCATCCGTACTTCGCGCCGAGCGATCACCGGCGATGCGCCGCTCCTCGATCGCCACCAGCACCCTGTCGGGCTGAACTACTCCTGCTGGAAGATCCCCGCAGAACGATTGGCATCCGTCGCGCTCAGCGGGTCAGCTCGTCGGGAAGAACCTGCGCCGTCTGCTCGCCGACTCCGCGGCCGGAGTCGAGGCGATCCGCCAAGGGAGAGGCGAACATGGCCGGCCGATCTCGGCGCGGTCTCGCTAGTGCGCCCGCTCGTCACGCTCGTCCCCGAGCCGTTCCTCTCGCACCCGATCTTGCCACGTCGCGGCGACATGACGCTCGCCCACGGCGAAAAGGCGCGCCTCCGCGTCCTCGTCGCCGCCAACGAGGCGTCGGCGCGCCGACTGCGAGTGCGTCGCACGTTTCCTGCCGCCGCCGAGCACCGTCGAGGGGCGCTGGGTAGCCCTACACGACGTTGTGCCAGGGCGCGCGCCGAGCGCACGACCTTCTCAACGCGACCTTTGCCGTCGACGCCACTCTGGAGCGCCGCCTGAAGCGCGCGCTGAAAGAACGGAGAAATCTTCAGCTTCGTCTCGGCGCCAGCTCGGGATCACCTTCCTCGAGCGGCACCTGCCCGGAACGAAGTTCAGCAGGACGTGGGTATTCGCCGAGGTGCGCCAGGAGCGCGCGCGGCCGCCAGAGGTCACGCACTTCATCCGCCACAGGCGCTCTATCGCCAGCTGAGCGACAACGACGCATCCTCAAGCTTGGAGGCCTCGAGGCCGCCCGCGTGGTCGTCGTCGGCGCCGGTTGGATCGGCGCGCCGCTCGCGCTCGAACTCGCAAAGGCGGGCGTCGGATTGCTCGACATCGTCGACCTCGACATCTACGACGTAAACAACACAGTCCGCCACTCGCTTGACGCAATCGAAGCCGGCAACGAGAAGACCGAAGCGCTCGGCGACCGCTGCCGCGCCCTCAATCCATTCATCGACGTCCGCGTCCACCAAACGCTGTTCGGCCACCTCCTCGCTGAACGAGGAGGAGGTGCCGAACGAGCTGACGCGCGGAGCGACCGTTGTCGTGGACACGACCGGATCGCAAAGCGTCGCCCGACTTCTGTCGGACCACCTGCCGGGGGGCGGGGACGACCGTGGCTCTCGCTGGCCTGACCAGCGAGCTACGGCGGCGAGATCTTCGTCACGAACGGGCCGTGCCTCGACTGCTTCATCGGCGCGGAGCACGGCGAGATTCCGCCCGCCAGAGGGGGGAGAGGAGCACGGTAACGCCAATGAGCTATCACCACCCGGGCCTTCGCCGGCGCGGGCTTCGAGGCAACCGAACTCGCGGCAATCGCCGCACGGACCATCGTCCGGGCGAACTGGCTTGACCGCTTACCCGCCGATCGAGGCCAACTGGATAATTCTTCGACTTCCGATCTCCGACCACTACCGCGAAGGTCACATCGACGTTCTGAGCCCGACTGCCACGCTCACGAGGAAGCGGCATGACAGTCTGGCTCGCCGCTGCCGCGCGGACGGCAGATCGAGCGCGAGCGCGCCGCTTCCCGGCTACGCGCGCGGGCCACTGTCTGGCTTCGAGGAAGGGGCGCCGGTGCGCTCGTGGTCGTCGGCGCAGGCGGCCCCGGACCACGGGCCAACCACCGGCGACGTCTCTTCATCCCCGACCGCGAGGCGATCGATCGGGCCATCGCCCGCGTTCACGAGGCTAGCGAGGGCCGCTACGCCTTCCTCGGCAGCTGAGCCGCCCACCGCTCGGGCGGCCGAGCGCCCAGCCCGACCGACATCGCCACCACCCGTGACGTCGCCGCCGACCCGGACGCCGACCTACCCCAGCCACTCGTCCTCATCCAGGCGACGAACCCGATGCGGCGGACGCTCCGCGACCGCGACCTCCGCGCCTACCGCTTCCAGACAAGCGACGCGAGCCTCGCGCCCGTCACGATCGCGGTCGTCTACGACCCGAGCTACCGGGTCGCCAACATCGACTTGGGCAACGCTGGTGGATAGGTGGAGATGAGGCCGCGCGATCGGCGTCTGCTTCTCGGGCGGCGGCTTCCGCGCCAGCTTCTACGCGCTCGGCGTCCTCCGCTACCTGGCAGAGGCCGGACTCCTCGCGGATGTCGTCGCCATCTCGGCCTCTCCGGTGGCTCGATCGCCGCCGCCGCGTTCGCCGATCGGGCCAACGACGTTGCCGCCGACGGTTCGACGACGTCGCCTTCCTGCGCCAGGTCGATGACCCGCTCCGAGCCATCATCACCGAGCAAGAACCTGCGTAACGAGTGGCTCCTCCGCGCCGCGGCAGCCCGGCTACGCGGTCGACGCGTCGGGCGCGGTGTGGTCCTCGGTGAGATCCTCCAGGACAACCTCTATCGCACGACCGAGGTTGCCGCTCTGCCGCCCTGGCCGCAGGTCATCCTGACGACGACGGGCCTCGTGACTGGGCGCGCCTTCCGTATATGTCGCGACTTCATCGGCAGCTTCGACTTCGGCTATGTCGCGCGCCGCCCTCGGTCAGCGTCGGGTTCGCTGCGGCCGCGTCCGCGGCGATGCCGGCGTTCTTCCCGCCGGCGTCCTTGCTGACGGCAGGGCTCGGGTTGCGGGACGCGCCCGACGTGCTCTCCCTCGCCGACGGCGGCGTCTACGACAACCTAGGACTCGAATCGTTCCAGGGCTGGACTGCGGCCGCCCGCCCTCCGCTCAGTCCGCCGACTTCCTGATCGTCGCAAACGCCGGCGCCTGCTCACGGGCCACGCTTCCCTACGGCGGCCTACGCGGCCTCCTGCGGGCGAAGGACGTCGGATACCGGCCAGACGACGGAAAACTCCGCGTCCGCTGGTACGTTCGCGAACTACTCGCTGCGCGGCAGCGCGGGATCTACCTCGCCATCGAGCTCGACCCGCGCCAATACCGTCTTCCGGACGCCACGCCTATCGACCCAACACTCTACGACGGTGCCCTACCGTCTGATCTAGTCCCGGAGCTCACGAAACTCCGGACTGGTTTCGACCGGTTCGCACCGGAAGAGGCCAATCTCCTCTCCTCCATGGCCTACTGGTCGACGCACGCACGCCTCGGTGCCCTCCACCCCGATTCGCCCTCACCGACCCAGCTTGGCGTGAGTAGGGTTGCTTACGGATTTAGCGAGATCGCGGATTTTCGGCGCCACCTGGTTCGTGGATCGCGAAGACTTCGCTTGCCCGGAACATGGCATCTTGCGTGAGGGCCAAGTCTCCAGCCTCTGCTTCCGCAACCACGAGCGCGAAGGAGCGCCCGCGGCGGGCTTCCTCGGCGGCATGAGGGCGAGCCCGGAAGTTGCCGGACACTCAACCGCCCGAGTTCCGCACGTCGTCGGCCTCCGGGTCTCGTCCACGGATGGACGCAGGCGGTGCTTGACAGCTGTCGCCCATGCGCGACGATTGAAGCGATGACCACCAAGCCGAAGGCGACCGGGGTTGCGAACTCCGTCAAGGGATGGCCGGTGAAAAAGGGCAAGCTCATCGCCGAAGCGGTTGCGTCGTCGCCCGGGGATCGACCCTTCGACAGGTGAAAGACGGGGTACCCGCAACATCATTCGCAACGCCGATCGCCGGACAGACCCGATCGACTACCGCCTGCCCGGCAGCTACGGGTCACGCCAATAGCGTCTCCGTCAGTCGGTTGCCGTCGTGCGCTCGGCGACCTGTTTCCAGAGACGGCTGTATGCGTGGTCGGCACCCCAGGAGCTCGCTGCGACCCAGGCAACTTCCCTCCGTTCTTCGAAGGTCAGTTCGACGGTCGGCTTGTATGCGATGTCGTGCTGTGGCTCGGCCCAGGCGTGCTGGAAGAGCGTCCGCCCTGGAGTTCGGAGGTTGCTGGGAGGTCATCTCGATCGTCCAGTTTGAGGATTTGCAGTGGGGCGGGATGTTGTAGACGGCGTGGAAGCCTTCGTAGTCGAACTCGGTCACCTTCTCCGGTCTCCGTTCCGCGAGCTCGACCTCGCCGAAGAGGCGGCGCAGGCGCCCCAGGACGACATCAACGTCGTCGAGAAAGAAGACGGTGACCCGCCCGGCTACCTGATCTTCGACTTCGAGGAGTGGTGCGGCGTAGGGGGGATCGATGCGCCGGTCGTAGACTTTCACGATGTAGCTGTCGGGCGCCTTCGCGCGAAAGGCGATGCGGTCGATGTGCGGCACACCGTCGAGCTGGGCCCCGACCTCGCGCTGTAAGGTTGTTTGCGAGTGCTTCGAGTAATGGTAGGCGCTCGCGATAGATCGCCTCGACGTCGGCGCGCGGAGGGAGTTGGGAATGCTCAGGCACGTCGCTTGCTCATGCGGTCGGGGACCACTGTGCCTTCGACGCGGAGACGCTCGCGAGCGTTCGCCGCCGGGGGCCATCTTGGCTTCCGTGCCGGCACGCTCGCGGACAACCTGGACGGTGTTCCCTACCTCCTCGAGGGGCGAGTAGACGGTCAGCCCCTCCGTCAAGCCGGAAGATGCGTGTGCGGAGCGAATCCTCGAAGAGCTGGCGCTCGAACCCGAAGATCGAGCGGCGCGACTCGTCGTTTGGCGCTTCCGCAAGAACTGGAGCGCAGGATCGTCTGAAGAGCATCTGCGTTGCCGAACTGCTCCAAGCCTCATCGGTTGCGCGGCATGGTTCGGACGGCGATCGCTGCGGCCTGAAGCTGCTCGCGCTGGGCGGATGTGAGGTCGAGCCTCGGAGACTCGCGAGTTATTGTTGTGCGAGCATGGTTTGCGTTCCGGCCTCGTCGCTGATGCTGAGCTGAGGCGTCGAGAAACCGGTCGATCCAGAAACGAGCGACTTCGTCGACCCCGGCCGCCTGGAAGTCGGACACGCGCGGTCGTAGAAGTGGGTGCGAATCTGGTTGCCTTCGAACAGGGCGAGCTTTCGCAGCCGGGAACTCCGGCTGAAGATGTCGTTGAGCAACTCGATCGTCTTTGGTGGAAGCGGAACGCCTCGTCCGCGGGAAGATCCAGAGGGCCACGCGGCGGCGGGGCGTGCTTGCGTTCTCACGGTAGGAGCTGCCAGGAAGAGACACGGCTTCAACCGGCTCGTCCATCGACATGGAGAGTCTCCTCGCAAGAGCCAGGAGCGCCGACTGCTTCCGCGGTCTCATCTCGAGGCTGGAACGCGAACGCCACGATGCCGTCGCGGACAATGCTCGTGCGGCGTCCGGATGATGTCTAGGCGGAGGATCGACGCTGGTCATCTGACGCGCGGCCGCGAGCGCGGCGGCCAGCGCACCCTCCAGTTCTGCCGTCCAGTCAATCCGGACTCCAACAGGGTCGACGAAGTCTTCAAGCATCACCGTCCGCTGCGGCTCGACTGGGTAAAGCGAAGAGTAGAAACAGGCGCATCTGCTGACAAGCGTAAGGTCCCGAGCGGTGGATGAGAAGGCAGTCAGCAACTGCGATCGATCCAGTCGAGCGCATCGAGCTGCACCGATTAGACAAATTGGCTGCCCAGTGCTGAAGAGTCGCACACCAGCCAGTTTCCACGGCCGCAACACTTGCCTGAACAGCAAACGAAAGAAGGCCGTTTTGGCGACTTTCGCGACGATCCAAGATCCTGACTGCTCCACAACGTGCTCCACACCCACCGCACGTGCGATCAACCGCAAGTCGATCTGAACGACGAAAGCCCCGATTTCCGGGGATTTTGCAGAGCCCTCTGACGGACTCGAACCGTCGACCCCCTCCTTACCATGGAGGTGCTCTACCAACTGAGCTAAGAGGGCAAGCGCGCCTAGGTTAGCTCGTTTCCCGGGTTCCCTCGCCCGGCGCCCTCGCTGCAGCTCCCACCTGACATGTGACGTTGCCTTCGGTCTCTTCGAGCCCTGCGGGACCTCCTGATCGCTCTGGGCGCCGGGCCTCCTCGAGCGTCGCGGCCCGGCGCCCGCCGCCCACTCGCCGAGCGAGAGCTCGGCCGCGCTATCGTCAGGGGCGGGCGCACCCCGCCGTCATCATGTCAGCGCAACCGCCAGCCCTCGCAGAGCCCAGCAAGCGCCCCGCCGTCCACCGCTTGCGGTGGATGTTCTGGGTCGTCGCGCTCGCGATCGGGATCGCCGCCGGAGCGGGAATCGCACTGGTGTCGCGCTCGCACTCCCCGGGCGTCGCGAGCGGCTCCACCTCGCCCGTCCAGACCTGGCCGGCGGGAGCCCGGCGTGCCCCGGCGTTCTCGCTGCTCGACCAGGATGGCCAACGTGTGTCGCTTGCCGTCCCTCCGCGGTCACCCGGTGATCGTCACGTTCATCGACCCGCTCTGCCGTAACTTCTGCCCGCGGGAGGCGAGTGTGCTGACGCAGGCCGCGTCGCAGCTCGGCCCGAACGCCCCGACGATCGTCTCGGTCAGCGTCGACCCGTGGGGCGACTCGGCCGCCAACTTCCGTCTCGATGCAGTCCACTGGCGCCTCGGGCCCGGCTGGCGTTGGGGCACCGGGACCTACGCCGAGCTCGCGCGGGTCTGGAGGAGCTACTACGTCGGTGTCGGAGTGTCCAAGAAGACGATCGCGGGGGTGACCGTCCGCAACATCATCCATACGGGCGCCGCGTATCTGATCGACCGCGCCGGCTACGAGCGGGCGCTCTTCCTCTACCCCTTCGATGCCGCCCAGGTCGAGAGCGCCGCGCGGACATTGCTCGCCCGCAAGACCTGACGGAGCGCCGGGCCGACGGCGCCGGCCCCGCGGGCATGGTCGACCGCGATGCGCGACTGGGTTAGCGTGGCGTCCGGATCGTGGACGCCTGGCTGAGCAAGGACGAGGTCAACTCGCTCTACTACGACACGGTCGCAGGGCAGATCGCCTTCGCGACCGAGGCGGCGGGCGGCACCCACTCGACCGCGGTTGCCCGGCTGGTCGCAGGTGTTGCCGACGCCATCGGCAGGCGTCAGATCCGCGTGCTCGAGATCGGCGCGAACAACTGCGTCTTCGCGCGCAAGTTCCTGCTCGCGCTCTGGGCGGCGCGCGGTGCGGGCGGCTCACGGCTCGAACGGGTCGACTACCTCGCGGTCGAGTACTCGCGCGCTGCGCTCCAGGCGCGGCGGAGCGGGAGGACCGGGAGGGGGTCTTCGACCGCGTCGTCCTGGGACCTGCGGCGGGCGTCGGTTCCGGCGGGCCGCCCGAGCGGCCGAGCCTCGTCGCGTTGATCACCGCGTCCGACGAGGTGGCGATCAATCTCGGGCTCGTTCACGCCGAGGCGAACCAGTTCGTCCGGGCAAACAGCGAGCGGTTCGACTTCGTCATCCTGAACGAGCTCCTCGACGACATGCCGTGGCGGGCTTACTTCGCCGATGGTGACGGACGCCCGTTCGAGGCTGTCGCCGCCTGCCGTGCCGCCGGCGGGCGCTGGACCGTCCGGATCGGCGCCGTGCCGCTCACGGGCTCCGAGGGAGTCGACCTGCCGCCCGGCATGCTGGCCGCCCGCTCCCCCGCCTGCGTCGAGCTCGTCGGCGGGATCGCCGATCTGCTCGTGCCGGGCGGGATGCTCCTCGTGCACGACTACGGCTTCACCGAGCCCTTCAATGCCGTCGAGACCTACGAGCCACTGCCGCCCTCGCTGCCGAGCTTCGCGGAGCTCGTCTTCCCCGACGGGAGCGAGGAGGGTTTCCCGCGCGGGTTCTTCCGGGTCTTCGGCAACGACGAGAAGAAGGTGATCCAGATCACGAACGACGTCAGCTTCGCCGAGCTCGTCGACGTGCTCACGCCCAGCGGCGCCGTCACGACGATTCCGCACGGGAACTCGATCCTCACGCGCGGCGGCACGCTCCAGCGCGGCGACGGCGTCTTCCTGAGCGAGTTCGGGCTGCTCGAGCCGGGCGACGACGTCGCTGCCCTGCTCGCGCGGCTCCAGGCCGACCAGGGCAGGATCCGGCAGGAGTTCGTCGACCGCTACACCGGCGGGCGGGCGAGCGTGTTCCTCGATCTGCTCTACGTCAAACGTTGAGGACGGAGAGGCAGGTGACGCAGCCCTCGAGCTTCTGGAACTCGCCGATCTCGACCGTGAGCGCCTCGAAGCCGCGCGCGGCAAAGAGCTCCGCGCTGCGTGGGCAGTCGGCCGAGACGAGCACGCGCCGCTCGTCGAGGATCGCGACCTGGGCGCCCGTGGCCTCCGGCACCGCGAGGAGGCCCGGGTAGAGCTCGGCGCCGGGTACCTGCGGTGGGTGGCCGACGATCGTCCCGTCGGGCAGCGCGGTCACCGCGGACTTCAGATGCAGGACACCGGCGACCGGAACCTCGATGACGCGTGCGCCGAGCGGCGCGAGCAGGTCGCGGAGCGCCCGGGCGCCCGCCCGGTTCGTTCGTCCGCCGGTGCCGACGTAGACGTCCTCGCCGACAGCGAGGACGTCGCCTCCCTCGAGCGTGGCTGGCGCCTTGATCCGCTCGACCGGGTAGCCGAGGGCGCGGGCGGCCGTCTCGGCCGCGGCGGCCTCGGGCCGGCGCGAGGCCGGCGCGGGGCGCGTCACGACGGCGAGGCCGCGGTAGACGACGAGCGTGTCCTCGACGAAGACCGAGTCGGGACACTCATCGGCCGGGTCGACCTCGACGGGCTCGAAGCCGGCCGCCGCGAGGGCGGCGACGTAGGCGGTCCACTGGGCGCGTGCGAGCTCGAGGTCGACCGGTCGTCGCTCGCGGTGGGTGACGATCCCCGCGGCGAGGAGCGGCCCCGGCCGCCTGATCAGGGCCCTAGGGGGTGGCACGGCCGGGCAGCAGGGGCGGCCGGGTGCGAACTCGCGAGGCGAGTCCTGCGATCACTGGTGTAAGGTGTCCCTTACAACCACGGTGGCCGGAATCGGCGCCGTCTCGACGAAAGGCTGATTTGCGTGCGCCGAGTTCTGGCATTTGCGGCTCCTGTCGTCGCCGTGATCGCGGTCGTCGCGGCGGTCGCGGCGGTCTCGGGCTCGGGGAAGGGCAACAGCAAGACGCTCACCGTCTACAGCGGGCAGCATCCGGAGACGGTTGGCGCGCTCGTCTCGGCGTTCGAGAAGAAGACCGGCATTCACGTCGTCGTCCGCTCCGATGACGAGGGTGTGCTCGCCTCCCAGATCATCGCAGAGGGCCCGCGGTCGCCGGCCGACGTCTTCCTGACGGAGAACTCGCCGCCGCTCGTGGCGCTCGGCGAGCGCGGCCTGCTCGCGAGGATCGATTCCTCGACGCTGGCGCAGACCTCGGCCAAGTACAGCTCGCCGACCAGGAACTGGGCGGCGATCTCGGCGCGGGTCAGCACGCTGGTCTACAACACGAACGATCTGCGGCGCTCGCAGCTCCCGACCTCGGTCCTCGCCCTCGCCGACCCGAAGTGGAGGGGCAAGCTCGCGCTCGCCCCGACCGAGACCGACTTCCAGCCGATCGTCACCGCCGTCGCGGCGCGCTACGGGCAGGCGCGCGCGGTCAAGTGGCTCGAGGGCGCTGCGGAACAACGCCGGCAGCCGGATCTATCCCGACAACGAGACGCTCGTGGCGGAGGTCAACAGCGGCCAGGCGGAGCTCGGGGTGATCAACCACTACTACTGGTACCGCCTCCGTGACGAGATCGGCAGCAAGCACATCCACTCGGCCGAGCACTTCTTCTCGCCGGGCGACCCCGGGTACGTGATCGACGTCTCCGGCGCGGGCATCCTCGCCTCGAGCACGCACAAATCGGCGGCGCAGCGGTTCGTCGCCTTCCTCGTCAGCCGCGCCGGGCAGGAGATCCTCGCCCACAGCGAGAGCTACGAGTACCCGCTCGGCTCGGGCGTGGTCACCGCCAAGCCGCTCGTGCCGTTCTCCTCGCTGCGGCCGGACCCGATCACGATCCGCCAGCTCGGCGACGGCTCGGTCGCGATCAACCTGTTGCGCGAGGCGAGCCTGCTGTAGAAGAGGGTCGGGTGGACCGCCCGATCGCGAGATGACGAGCACCCCGGACCTGGCGCTGCCGCAGCCCCAGCGGCGCGACGCCGAGGGGCCGCCCGTTCCTCCGAGCCTGCTCGGGGCCGGCGTGACGGTGGTCGTGCTCGTGCTCTTGCCGCTCGTGTTTCTGCTCGGGCAGGCGGCCCACGTCGGCTGGTCGACGCTGCAGCCGCTGATCTTCCGGTCGCTGACGCTGACCCTGCTCTGGAACACGGTCAGGCTCACCGTCGCCGTCACCCTCGTCTGCGCGGTGCTCGGCGTCGCGGTCGCGTGGTGCGTCGAGCGGACCGACCTTCGCTTCCGCCGCTTCTTCGCGATCGTGCTCGTCCTGCCGCTCGCCGTCCCCGACTTCGTCCTCGGCCTACAGCTGGATCTCGGTCCTGCCCGGCGTCCGGGGCTACTGGGGCTCGGTGCTCGTGATGTCGCTCGGCAGCTACCCGCTCGTCTACCTGCCGGTCGCGGCGGCGCTGCGCACGTCCGACCCGGCGCTCGAGGACGTCGCGCGCGGCCTCGGGCTCGGCCGGCTGCGCACGTTCTCCAGGGTGACGTTCCACCAGATCCGGCCGGCGCTCGTCGGCGGCTCGCTGCTCGTCGCGCTGATCCTGCTCGCCGAGTTCGGCACGTTCGAGATCCTCGGCTTCCAGACCTTCACGACCGAGATCTACACCGAGTACCAGCGCGGCTACTCGGCGCACGATCGGCTGCGCGCTCTCGCTCGTCCTCGTCGGGCTCGGGCTGATCCTGCTCGCCGGCGAGGCGGCCGGGCGCGGGCGGCTCGGCGCCGCGCGGCGCGGACAGCTCTCGCGGCCGCCGAGCCGCGTCCGGCTCGGCCGGCTGGCGGCACCGGTTGCGCTTGCGCTCGCGGCGCTCCTCGTGGCTCGCGATCGGGCTGCCGGTGTACGCGCTCGGCTACTGGTTCGTCGCAGGGCACCTCGTCGACGTTCCCGCCGATCTCGATCGCCGAGGCGGCGCTCCATACCGCCGACTACAGCGGGCTCGCGGCGGCGCTCGCGACGGTCGCCGCGATCCCGATCGCGCTCCTCGCCGACCGCTACCGCAGCCGGACGACCGTCGCGATGGAGCGCTCGACCTACATCGTCCAGGCGCTGCCCGGGATCGTCGTCGCGCTCTCGTTCGTCTACTTCACGATCCGCTACGTGCCGAACCTCTACCTCTCGAGCTTCGAGCTCGTCGTCGCCTACGCGGTCATGTTCTTCCCGCTCGCGCTCGTCGCCGTGCGGGCGGGGGTGGCGCAGGCGCCGCTCGGGCTCGAGGAGGTCGGCCGCTCGCTCGGCCACGGCCGGCTCTCGGTGCTGCGGCGGATCACCCTGCCGGTGCTCGCGCCCAGCCTCGTCGCCGGCTTCTCGCTCGTCTTCATCAGCGCCTCGACCGAGCTGACGGCGACGCTGATCCTCCACCCGACGGGCGTCAACACGCTCGCGACCGGCTTCTGGAGCTTCACGAACGACTTCTCCTACGGTGCCGCGGCCCCCTACGCGCTCGCGCTGCTGCTCGTCGCGATGCTGCCCGGGCTCGTGCTCGGCCGCCGGTTCGAGCGGATCGCCGGCCGGAGGGCCGAATGACGGCGCACCGCGGCCTCCGTCTCGATCGACGGCCTCCGCAAGTCGTTCGGCGGCCGGACGGTGCTCGACGGCGTCTCGCTCGAGGTCGCCGAAGGCGCGCTGACGGCGATCCTCGGCGCCTCGGGCAGCGGCAAGACGACGCTCCTTCGCCTGATCGCCGGCTTCGAGCGGGCGGACGGCGGCACGATCTCGCTCGCGCGGGCGCGTCGTCGACGGCCCGCGCACCTTCGTGCCGCCCGGAGCGACGGCGGATCGGCTACGTGCCCGCAGGAGGGGGCGCTCTTCCCGCACCTGACGGTGGCGGGGAACGTCGCGTTCGGGCTGCGGGCCGGCAAGCACGGCGGTCGGGCCGGAATCGACGCCCGGGTCGGCGAGCTGCTCGAGCTGGTCGGGCTCGGCCGGCTTCGAGGCGCGGCTGCCCCACCACCTCTCGGGCGGCGAGCGCCAGCGCGTCGCGCTCGCCCGGGCCCTCGCGGCCCGCCCGACGCTCGTGCTGCTCGACGAGCCGTTCTCCTCGCTCGACGTCGAGCTGCGCACGAGCATGCGGCGGGAGGTCGTCGAGGTGCTCGCGAAGGCCGGTGCGACGGCGATCCTCGTCACCCACGACCAGGACGAGGCCCTCTCGATCGCCGACCGCGTCGCCGTCCTGCAGCGCGGGACGATCGTCCAGTGCGACGAGCCCGCCGTCGTCTACACGCGGCCGGTCAACGGCGAGGTGGCGCGATTCGTCGGCCACGGGAACCTGCTGCTCGGCCGGCTCGAGCACGGCGTCGTCCGGTCGGTGCTCGGCGAGATCTCGGTCGAGCTCGGCCTGCCGCGCCGCCGAGCCGTGCGCGGTCGGCGTGCTCGTCCGGCCGGAGCAGATCGACCTCGCCGGTGGTGACGGCGCGGCTCCGCGCGGGATCGTGACGCGGCGCGAGTTCCACGGCCACGACGTCCTCGTCAGCGTCCGGCTCGACGAGCCGGCCTGGGGGCCGCCGCCCGGCGACACGGCCCGGCTTCGAGGTGCTCGCCCGGCTGCCCGGGCCCGGCGGCGCCGGAGCCGGGAAGCCGGGTGTCGCTGCAGGTCCGCGGGATCGCGGCGGCCTGGCTCGCGCCGGCGGCGGCGGAGTGAGCCGCCGATCAGCCCGACGAGAATCGTTCGGGAGCGATGTCGTCCGGCGGCTCAGCCGCCGCGCGCGAACACGTGGGCGTGGAACCAGGCGTGTGCGAGCGGGTAGGTGAGGATCGCGATCATGACGCCGGCCGCGAGGGCTGCGACCGCGAGCGTCAGGCGAAGCCGGTTGCCTCCAGGCAGTCTCCCGCCCAGGTCGGCGAGGGTGTGGCGGAGCGCGCGGGGTGTGTAGCTGAGAACGTGGATCGTCATCGCGCCGAAGAAGACGATGAAGCTCGCCTTGTGCAGGCCGAGGATGGCGCCGCGATGGGGGACGGCGAGGAGCGCAACGCCGCTGCCGAACAGGACGAGGGTCGAGAGCACGAGCACGGGGGCGACGACGAAGCGCATCAGCGGCAGCGGCGGCCCGAGCCGGACGTACTCGCGGCCGCCCGCGTAGTAACGGGCGACGCGGTAGCCCGTGCTCGCCAGCTTCAGCGCCACCGGGCCGAGCAGCAGCATGCCGACGAAGATGTGCACCGAGAGGAGCGAGCTGAGCGACGGGATCGTCGCCCCCTCGACCGCGAGCCCGACGAGCAGGATGACCCCGAGCAGCGAGGTGAGCCGGTTGTTGCCGACCGCGCCGCCGAGGAAGCGGCGGCCGGGCGAGTCGGTCTGCGCTACCCGGCCGGGGCGGAGGTCACTGGCCGGCATGCCGACCAGTGCAGCAGCAGGCGATGAGAGCGACATGAGCGCCTCCTCATCCGGCGCTCATCTCGAGCGGCGAGGATCGGGGTCGATGCGCATCCTGGTCGTCGAGGACGAGCCGAAGCTCGGCAGGCTGCTCGTGCGCGGGCTCGGCGAGGAGGGTCATCCGGCCGACCTCGCGCCCGAGCGGCGAGGATGCGCTGTGGATGGCGCGCGCGACGCCCTACGACGTGATCGTCCTGGACGTCATGCTTCCGGGGATGGACGGCTTCACGACCTGCGGCGAGCTGCGGACGCGGGGTGTCTGGACGCCGGTGCTGATGCTGACCGCGCGCGATGCGCTCGAGGACCGCGTCGCGGGTCTCGACAAGGGCGCCGACGACTACCTCGTCAAGCCGTTCGCCTTCAGCGAGCTGCTCGCGCGGCTGCGGGCGCTCGCGCGGCGTGCCCCGGCCGAGCGTCCGACCGAGCTCCGCGTCGGCGACCTCCGGCTCGATCCCGCCACCCACCGGGCCTGGCGCGGTGCCAGCGAGCTCGGGCTGACCGCGAAGGAGTTCGTGCTGCTCGAGGTGTTCATGCGGCGGCCGGGCGAGGCGCTCTCGCGGGTGCAGCTCCTCGATGCCGCCTGGGACATCGCCTTCGAGAGCCATTCGAACGTCGTCGACGTCTATGTCCGCTACCTGCGCGAGAAGATCGATCGCCCGTTCGGGCGCAGCTCGCTCGAGACCGTGCGGGGCGTCGGCTACCGGCTGGTCGAGGCTTCAGCCGGCTCCCGATCCGGATCCGGCTGACGCTTCCGTTCGCGCTCGCGATGGCGGCCGTGCTGGCCGCGCTCGGCGCGTTCGTCTACGTACGCGTCAGCTCGACGCTTCTGCACACGACCGACCAGAACCTGCTTGCCCAGGCGACCGAGGCGACGCTGCGCCTCGACCGCGGGCCGCTCGCTGCTCGACCGTGACGGCGGCAGCGGCGTCAGCTTCGCCCAGGTGCTCAACCGGCACGGGGTGGTCGTCGACTCCGATCCGGGCGGTGTGCCGCCGCTCCTCTCGCCGGCGCAGGTGGCGCTGATCGGGGCGGCGCGGTCGTTGCGCGAGACCTCGTCGATCCCCGGGCGCTCCGGGCACTGGCGGCTGCTCGCCGTTCCGCTCGCCTCGGGCGGCCGGCAGGGGGCGCTCGTGCTCGCGAGCTCGCTCGGCGTGCGGGACGAGTCGCTCGACCGGCTCCGGCGGGAGCTGCTGCTCGGCTCGCCGCTCGCGCTGCTCCTCGCGACGATCGCCGGCTACCTGCTCGCGGGGGCGGCGCTCCGGCCGGTCGAGGCGATGCGCCGGAAGGCGAGCGCGATCTCGGCGCAGACGCCGGGAAGCCGGCTGCCCGTCCCGCCTGCCCGCGACGAGGTCTCGCGGCTCGCCGAGACGCTGAACGACATGCTCGAGCGGCTCGAAGACGGCGTTCGAGCACGAGCGCCGCTTCGTCGCCGACGCGAGCCATGAGCTGCGCACGCCGCTCGCCCTGCTCCGCACCGAGCTCGAGCTGGCGCTGCGCCACCCGCGCTCGCGCGAGGAGCTCGAGGATGCGTTGCGCTCGGCCGCCGAGGAGACCGAACGGCTGACCGCGCTCGCCGCCGACCTGCTCCTGATCGCGCGCGCCGACCAGGGGGCCGTCCCGATCAATCCGGCGGAGGTCTCGGCGCGGCAGGTCCTCGCCGCGGTCGCCGCGCGCTTCTCGGCCCGGGCCGAGGAGCAGGGGCGCGCGGTCGTCGTCGAGCTCGACGACGACATCGGCTTCGAGGCCGACCCCAAGCGGGTCGAGCAGGCGGTCGGGAACCTGGTCGACAATGCGCTCGTGCACGGCGCGGGAACGGTCACCCTGACGGCGACGCCGCCTCCCGGACGCGGTCGAGCTGCACGTCCTCGACGAGGGGCGCGGCTTCCCGGCGGGCTTCACCGCGCGGGCGTTCGACCGCTTCAGCCGCGCCGACGAGGCGCGGCCGCGGTCAGGCAGCGGGCTCGGGCTCGCGATCGTCGACACGATCGCGCGGTCCCATGGCGGCGAGGCGGGCGTCTCGGCGGTCTCGCCCGGCACGGACGTCTGGATCTCGCTACCGGCCGACCCGGCGCGGGAGCCGGAGCGCCCCGTGCGCAGGGCCAGCCGTACCCCCGCCTGAGCGGGCCCGCTACCCGGGCTCGGCGAGCGGCAGCGTGACCTTGAAGGTCGTGCCGACGCCCGCCCGCGACTCGACCTCGACCTGGCCGTCGTGGGCCGCGACGACGGCAGCGACGATCGCGAGGCCGAGGCCGGCGCCGCCGCTCGCGCGGGCACGCGACGGGTCGGCACGGTAGAAGCGCTCGAAGACGTGGGCCTGGGTCTCGGCGTCCATGCCGGGGCCCGAGTCGGCGATCGTCAGCACGGCGCTGGGACCCTCGCGTGCGAGCGTCACGCGGATCGCGGCTGCGGCCGGCGTGTGCGCGCGGACGTTCGCGAGCAGGTTGTCGACGACCTGGCGGAGGCGGTCGCGGTCGCCGGCGATCGTGCACGGCACGAGCTCCGCCTCGATCGGGCGCTCGCGGCTCGAGCATCCTCGCCGGCTCGACCGCCTCGGCGACGACGGCGTCGAGCGGCACCGGCTCGCGCGCGAGCGGCCGGCCCTCGTCGAGGTGCGCGAGCAGCAGGAGGTCCTCGACGAGGACGCTCATCCGCTCCGACTCGCGGCTGATGCCCTTCATCGACCGCTCGAGGTCGTCGGGCCGGCTGGCCGCACCGCGGGTGAAGAGCTCGGCGTAGGCGCGGACGGCGGCGAGCGGCGTCCGCAGCTCGTGCGAGGCGTCGGCGACGAAGCGGCGCAGCTTGCTCTCGGACGCTTCGAGCGCCCGCAGCGAGCGGTCGCGCTCGGTGACCGCGGCCTCGATGTGCGCGAGCATCCGGTTGAGGGCGAGCCCGAGCCGGCCGACCTCGGTGCGCTCGTCCTCGGGCTGCGACGCGCCGGGAGAGATCGCCGGCGGCGATCGCCGCGGCCGTCTTGCCCATCGCGTCGAGCGGTCGGAGCCCGATCCGGACGACCCAGAGCCCGAGCCCGGTGATCGCCGCGAGCACGATCGCCGTCACGAGCAGCTCGATCGCGAGCAGCCGGTGCAGGGTGCTGTCGACGCCGGCGAGCGGCGCCGCGATCAGCAGGATGTGCCCCGGCGCGTGAGCCTCGATCGAGGCGCGGACGCGGTAGCGCTCGCCGCCGCTCGTCGCCGGGACGGTCAGGCAGGTGACGCGGTCGCCGTCGGCCGTGTTCGGTGTGGCGGGCAGCGCGATCTCGGCGGGCAGCTTCGGCCCCGGCGCCGCCGTCGACTCGCCGAACTCGGGGATGCAGCCCTGTTCGAGCACGCGTTCGTGCAGGTTGCGCAGCTCGACGCAGTAGCCGGGAATCGAGTTGAACAGGCCCTGCAGGCCCCCGTTCGGCCCGGGCGGGGCCGGCCCTGGGCCGTGCCCGGGAAGAGGGCATCGTCGACCCCGACGTGGGTCGAGTTGAGGGTGCTGTCGACGCGGTCGATCAGGAACGAGCTGCAGCGACGTGTAGGTGGCGACGTCCGCGGCGATCAGGCCGACCGCCGTCAGCGCGACCACCCCGAGGAGCAGCCGGGCGCGCAGCGAGAGCCGCCCGAGCACGGGCTAGCGCGGCTCGGCTTCGAGCATGTACCCCGCCTGGCGCACGGTCCGGATCAGCGGCGGCCCGGCGGCGTCGAGCTTGCGGCGCAGGTAGCTGACGTAGGTCTCGACGACGTTCGTGTTGCCGCCGAAGTCGTAGCGCCAGACGTGCTGGAGGATCTGGCCCTTCGAGAGCACGCGGCGCGGGTTGAGCAGGAAGAAGCGGAGGAGGTTGAACTCGGTCGCCGTCAGCTCGATCCGCGTCTCGGCGCGGAAGACCTCGTGGCGGCCCTCGTCGAGGACGAGGTCGCCGAAGCGGAGGACGTCGCCGGGCAGGTCGCCGGCGGTGCGCCGGAGGATCGCCTGCACGCGGGCGACGATCTCGGCGAGGCTGAACGGCTTCGTGACGTAGTCGTCGCCGCCCGCGCGCAGCGCCTCGACCTTGTTCTCGACGCCGCCCTTGGCGGTGAGGAACAGGATCGCGGTCCTGAAGCCGCGTTCCCGCAGACGCTTGCCGACCTCGAGCCCGTCGATGTCGGGGAGCATCCAGTCGAGGACGATCAGGTCGGGCTCGAAGCTGATCGCGGTCGAGAGGGCATCGCGGCCGCTGACCGCCTCCTCGACGTCGAAGCCCTCGTAGCGGAGCGCCGTCGCGACGGCGTCGACGATCGACGGCTCGTCGTCGACGACGAGGATCTTCGCCGCCCGTGCTGAGGGTGTTGAGCGGGCTCGTCATCGGCCTCATCGTCTCACCGACACCTGTGGGTTTGCTGAGAACGAGAGCGCTCGGCTTGTGAGGTTCCTGTGAATCGGGTGGGCGGCACGGGCGATGTCGGGCGCGGCCGCCAGATCCGGTCGCGTTCGGCTCGGCGCCGCTCCCTCGCTGCCGCCGGCGCCGAGCGGGTTCAGGCGATGCTGCCACCGGGCCGCTGGAGACGCGCCGCCACGTCACCGCGAAGGCGGCGCCGCCGGCGAGCAGCGTGGTCGGGATCGCCTCGGCGCTGCTGACCGTGTCGGAGGCAAACGGCCCGAAGGGGCCGGGGCCGCCGCCACGGCTGCCCGAGCGGAGCACGATGCGGGTCGCCGACCAGGCGGGGTCGGCGACGGTGCCCGCGTCGCCGCCGCTCGCGGTCGCGGTCGCGCTCGTGAAGTCGCACGGTGCCGAAGTCGGTCAGGGGCAGGATCTTCTCGCCGCCGGGGTTCGACGTGGCCGGAGCCTCGGCGATCCACTCGGCCGAGGAGGTATCCGGGGCGGCCATGCTCAGCGTCTTTCGGAACGAGCTGCCGGTCGTCAGGTTGCGGAGCTTGACGGTGACGCTCCGGCCGCTCGCCCGGACCGAGCCGGCGATCCGGTCGCCCGCCGCCACCGCCAGCTTGACCCGGACCGACGAGGCCGGCACGAGCTCGTACCAGGCGGAGTAGCGAACGGTGCCGGCCGCGAGGCAGTCGGCCTCGGTCCCGGTCTGCTCGAGGGCCTGCGAGGAGGAGCTGTCGCCGCCGAGTCCGACCCAGAAGGCCGACGCGGTCGTGGTCGCCGTCGAGCTCGTGCAGCTCGCGGCCGGCTGCGACCCAGCTGCCGCTGACGCTCCGAAACGTCGTCCCGGTGACCGCGTAGCCGGACCAGTTCGCGCTGACCGCGCTCGCCGCGCCGGCGAGCGCCGTCTGCGCCGCGACGGCGGCGGCGGCGAGCCCGGTCGCGAGTGCCAGGCAGGCGCGGCGGCGGATCGAGCGGCGCCGGGTGGGGGAGCGGCGGGCGGGAACTGGGCTGTGGGCTGGCATCGGGATCTCCTTCGTTCGTTGTTCCCGCAAGCATCCAGCCGCCTGCTCAGGGCCTGCTGTGAGCGGCCTGTGCCTTCGCGGAGAGCGCCCTTCGTCGGCGCGGGTGCCCTGCTGCCGACCGCGATCGAGACCGGGCAGGGCGGCGCCCGCCGGGTGTGGTGCCCGGCAGGCGCCGCCCTGGTGCAGGGTGCTAGGAGCTCGTGGCGGAGCCGGAGCTCGAGCTCGAGCCCGGCATGTTCGGACACTGGTGACCGCTCGGGCTGCTGCCCGAGGTCGTGCTGGTCGACGTGGTCGTCGTCGTTCCCTGGTTGGTCGCGTGCCGAACCGTTCCCCTCGCGTGATGCGAGGTCGACTGCGTCGCGGCGATCGCCGCTCCGCTCCCCGCGAGGAGCGTGAGTGCGGCGGCCGCGGCGGCCACTGAGGTTCGCCTTCCGTTCATACGGTTGCCTCCTTTCTCATCCTCCGAGTGAAGCAACGGCCTTTCGGAAAGCCCTGCGAAGAGCCTGTGAATGCGGGAAGCTGCCGAGCCGCCGGAGGCGACGAGGCAGTGGTCTAGGATGACCTGCGAACGTGAACCCGCCCGGCCTCCTGTCGCCGTGGACGGCGGAGCCGCTCGTGATGGCGCTCGCCGCGGTCGCGGTCGTCTGCTTCGTGCAGGGCTTCCTGCGCCTGCGCCGGCGCGGCCGCCGCGACCACGCCTCCTGGCGGCGCGCCGCGCTCTTCGCGGCCGGGCTCGCGCTGCTCGTGCTGCCGCTCGTCTCGCCGCTCGACGAGCTCGGCGACCGCTACCTGCTCTCGGCGCACATGCTCCAGCACGTCCTGATCGCCGACGCGGCTCCCGCGCTGATCCTCGCTCTCGCTGCGCGGGCCGCTGCTCTTCTTCGCCGTCCCCGAGCCGGCCCTGCGTGCCTTCGGTCGCGCCCGCCGGCTGCGCCGGGCCCTCGCCTGGCTGCTGCGGCCGTGGGTCGCGCTGGCCGTCTGGGCGGTCGCCTTCGGCGCCTGGCACATCCCGGCGGCCTACGACTACGCGGCCAGGCACCAGACCGTCCACGACCTCGAGCACGCGAGCTTCCTCGCCGCGGGCTTCCTCGTCTGGGCACTGCTCATCGATCCGGCGCGCACCGGCCGCCTCTCGCGCGGGCGCCGGCTCGCGCTCGCACTGGCGCTGCTCGCGCTCGGGACCGTGATCGCGGACGTCCTGATCTTCAGCCCGATCGCGCTCTATCCCGCCTACGCCGGCCAGGCCGACCGTGTCTTCGGGCTCTCGCCGCTGCGCGACCAGCAGCTCGCCGGGCTCGTGATGATCGTCGAGCAGCTGCTCGTCGTCGGGACGTTCGCGGCGACCGTGCTCGTTCCGGAGCTGCGGCTCCGGCGCGCCGTGTCGCCGCGGCTCGGCCGCGAGCAGCCGGCCTGACGTGAGCGGCCCCTACCGCTTCAGCTTCGAGCCGCTCTTCCTCGTTCTCGTCGCGGTCGCCGCCGTTCTCTACGTCCGCGCGGTGCGCCGTGCGCCCGGGCCGAGCGCCCGGGCCCGGACCGCGTTGCCGTCTTCGCCTCGGCCTCGCGCTCGTCGCCGCTGCCGGTGAACTCGCCGCTCGAGACGCTCTCGGCCCACTACCTGCTCCTCGCCCACCTGCTCCAGAACGCGCTGATCGCCGACTGGGGACCGCCGCTCCTGATCCTCGGGCTGACCCCCTCGATGCGCCGCGGCCTTGCCGCCGCGGGCGGTCGGCCGCTCGCATGGCTGACCCGCCCGGCGGTCGCGCTGCTCTTCTGGCTCGTCATCTGGTACGGCGTCCATCTGGCGCCGTTCTACGACTGGGCGCTCCGCCGCGGCTGGCCGCTCACCCTCGAGCACGCGCTGCTCCTCGCCGCCGGGCTCGTCTTCTGGTGGCCGGTGCTCGGAGAGCCGCGCCGGCTCGAGCCGCTCGGCACGCTCGCCTACCTCGGGATCGCCTTCATCACCGCGCCCTGGCTCTCACTTGCCTACATCTTCGCGACGCATCCGTTCTACGCGTTCTACGCCGAGGCGCCGCGGCTCTGGGGGCTCTCGCCGGTGCGCGACCAGAACCTCGCCGGGATCCTGATGAACGCCGAACAGACGAGCATCATCTCGATCGCCTTCGCCTGGGCGCTCCTGCGCGTCCTCGCCGAGGAGGAGGAAAGCCAGCGGCGGCTCGAGGCGGGGTTCCTCGAACTAGGATCCGACCCGTGAGAGGGCTCAAAGACCAGATCCGGATGGTCGCGTTCTTCACGCCGTGGGTGTCGATCCCGCTCGCGTTCCTCGGCATCGTCCTCCTCCTCACCTACCCGCTCCTGCTGCTCACCTCGCTCGCGTGGATCTGCCTGCCGGTCGCGGTCGTCGCCGCCGTCGCTCTCGCCCTCTGGCTGCGGCCGCGCTACCGGCTCGCGATCCTCGACAGCTCGCCACTCGGCGTCTTCTACTGGCTCCAGCGCCGCACGTAGCTCAGCCGAGCAGGCGTGCGATCGCGGTGTCCCAGGTGATCGCCGCCGCGGCCGGCCGGCCCGCCTCGCCGTAACGGCGCGCCGTCTCCTCGCCGGCGAGGAGCTCCGCGAACACCGCCGCGAGTGCCGGCGGGGTCGCCTCGGTCACCCAGCCGGTCTCGCCGGCCCGCACGAAGTCGAGCGGCCCGCCGGCATCGGTGGTGGTCACGACCGGCTTGCCGGCGCGGTAGGCCTCGATCGGGACCATGCCGAAGTCCTCGTCGACCGGCGCGTAGTAGACGGCACGGCAGGTCGCGTAGAGGTCGGTCAGCGTCTGCTCGTCGACGCGGCCGGCGAAGCGCACGCGCCCGGCGAGCGCCGAGCTCGCCCGCGAGCTGCTCGAGGCGCCGGCGGTCCGGACCGTCCCCGACGACGACCACCTCGAGTGCGGGCTCGAGCGCCACCGCCTGCAGGAGCAGGTCGATCCGTTTCAGCGAGTCGAGCCGGCCGACCGAGAGCACGAACGGCTCGTAGCCGTCGCAGCGATAGGCGAGCTCCTGCGGGGGGTGGGGCAGGACCTCCGCCTCGAGGCCGATCGAGCGGTGGAGCCGGCCGGCGACATTGGGCGAGGTGGCGAAGATCCGGCGTGCGCTCCCGAGTGCGGCGCGGTCGGCGGCGGTGATCCGCTCCCTGATCTCGCGGTCGGCGTCCGAGTCGCCGAGCTGGCCGAACTCGGTGCCGTCGAGCTCGTAGGCCTGCCGGAACTGATGGACGAGCCAGACGACCTTGTTCGGGTGCTCGACGAGGTAGGAGGGGAACTTCGTCGCGATGACGAGGTCCGCCGGCGTCGCCCCGTCGGGCAGCAGGTCGACGAACCGCCACATGACGCCGCTCGTCAGGATCTTCTCGTTCGGCCACGTCTGGAAGGGGACGGTGACCACGTCCGCGTCATGGCCGCGGGCGCGGAGCTCGCCCGCGAGCTCGTCGGTGAAGATCTCGGCCCCGCCGCGCACGAACGGCTGTTGGGGGCGGCAGACGGCGATCCTCACACCGCCGAGCCTATCCCGTCGCGGGCGCAAACCCGCTTGGCGAGCGGTTCGCAGCGTCCGCTCGGACGGCCCTCCCGGTCGGAGTCACTCGTTCGAGTGATTGCCGGAACCCACTCGCGGCTTCGACATACCCTCAGTGGGACCGGACCTCCGAACCGAGCCGCTCGTCGCCGACCCCGTCACCGGCTTCGGGAGCCGCGGCGCGCTCTTGGCCCATCTTGGCCGCGCGGTCGACCCGGCGAGCCGGCCGAGTGTCGTCGCCGTCTTCGGGCTCGACGGCATCGAGGAGTTCGACAAGCTCCACGGCGTGGCGAGGGGCGACGAGGTGATCGCGCGGCTCGCCGACGACCTCGCGCGGACGGTCGGCAGGGCGGGGGCCTGCTTCGTGCCGCGCCGCCGCGAGTTCTGTGTCCACTGCGAGCTGACGCTCGACGAGGCGACCCCGATTCTCGCCGTCGCTGCGATCTCGCTGCGCCGCGAGGGCGCGATCAATTCGATCCGCACGCCCTTCGGGATCGTCGTGCTCCCCGAGGGCGCCGACGACCCGATCGCCGCGCTCGCCGTCGCCGACCGGAACCTGAACGAGTCGCGGCGGGCCCGGCGGGCGCTTCGCTCGGCCCGCGGCTGAGTCGGCCGAGGGCCCGCCAGTGGCTGCGACTGCTCGCTCGGGGCCGGCTACGCGGCCGTGAGGACGGCGCCGATCTCGTCGAGCGCCGCGATCACCTTCGCGCTCGTGTTGCCGGCCCGAGGGCTGGCATCCTCGACGAGACTGCAGAGGCCCGGGATCTCCGGCCCGCCGAGCGCGCGGAGCGCTGCGAGCTTCAGGCTGAGCTCCTTCAGGAGCAGGGGAATGCGTGGGGCGTCACGCGGCTGGCCCTGCAGGCCGCCCGTCTGGCCGTCGTCGATCCGGGCCGCGTCCGCGAGCTCCGTCAGCGTGCGGGCGATGTCGAGCAGCTGGTCGACCCGCCAGATGCGCATCCGGCTCGCCGATGCCTCGACCATCTCCGCCTGAAGTGCCTTCAGCGGCTCGGCCGAGGGGCCGTCGGCACCGTTGGCGCCTTCGGAGGCATCTGACTCGTGGCGCCGGACGGCGGCGAAGGTCTGGCGACGGCCGCGCGGCTCGCGGCCGGGCTGGGCGTCGCTGAGGCGCGCGTCGGCGAGCTGGAGCGCGCCGAGCGGATCACCGGCCTCCTCGGGGACGGCGACTGCCCCGCAGGCGGCGGTGACGGCAACGGCGCCGCTGCGGTCGGAGAGGGCGGCCGCTGCGCGATCGAGCAGCGAGTCGAGCCCTGGGGTTCCCGCGTCGCAAAGCAGCGCGAACTCGTCCTCCCGCGGCCAGTAGCAGCTCCCGGCCGGGCCGACCACATGCTCGAGCCGGCTCGACAGCCTGCCGAGGAGCGCCTGGCTTCCCGGCCGCCCGAGGCTCGCGACGCACTCGCGGAACCCGGTGAGCGCGAACAGCGCGAGCACCTTCGGTGTTCCCTCGGGCCGCATCGCCGCGCCGAGATCGACGAGCAGGCGCTCGCGGCTCCCGAAGCGGGTCAGCCGATCGGCGGGGACGAGCTCGACGACGTTCTCGGCGGCCACAACCATTTGTCGAACGATCACCCGCGCCGGGCAGGTTGTCGTCCCCCGGAACGGGTAGTTCGACCGTTCGCACCGCAATTACTCCGTCTGAGGGACAGCGACGACCCAGACTGCCCTCCGGTCCCGGAGCACCACGCCCGGCCTGATCCCGTTCCCGCATCACCGCTCGGGCACGACGGTACCGCGCCGCTCGAGATGATCGGGGGGCGGCCCGCCGGTCGCAGCGACCGTCGTGGCCGTCGCAACGTTCTGGGTCACATTTGGACGCTTCGCCCGAGGGTCAGCTGCCCGAGGGCCGAGTTCGGAGACGACCTCAACACCGTGATCAACCGACTCGGCGGGTGACGGCACCGAGCGGCGAGGTCACGCGGCGCTGGCGGGTGGTCGAGCCAGGGAGTCCCAGGCGGCTGTTTACTCGGGGAGCGCTGGGTCGTGGACCTCGGTGCCGGCATCGAGGCTCTCGGCCGGTCCGGCGATGCCGTCGAGGCCGCTCACCGTGGTCTTGAACTCCCGTAGTCCCGTGCCGAGTGAACGGCCGACCTCGGGCAGACGCTTGGCCCCGAACAAGAGGAGGCCGACCACCGCGAGGACGATCAGGTGGGTTGGGCTGAGCAGGCTGGCTCCCATGAACTCTCCTTTCGACCGCGACGGCGCGGCCCGCTGATCAGGTCAAGGTTGGCGAAGCGCTCCGGGCAAGCCGGAAGCTGGGACGAGAGACGGGGGACGGGCGGCCTGAGGCGGTCGGGCGCGAACAGGCGAGCTGTCCCTCGTCGGCTGGCTGACTGGACGGAGTAGTTCGCCGACGGTGCGCAAACGGTTCGGACCCGCGGGTGACCGATCGCCGGCGAGGCGGTTGCCAGGGTGCCTGCTCGGTTGTTCCGTGGCCCGCCGTCTCACCTGCTCTGCGCCGGCTCCGCGAACGGCGTAGCGGCGGCGTGAGCGCGCGGCGAAGCGCCCACGTCGAAGGCGAATTCGCGAGCAAGGAGAAGCGAATTCGCGAGCAAGGAGAGACGACAGCGCGATCGCCTCGGTTGAGCGAGAGCGACCTGCCAATGATTGACACAGCTCGCGGAAAAATGAGATGGTGCGCCCGGTCGGATCGGAGGGGGCGTCATGAGGGTGTCGATCGTGCAGGTCGCCGTGAGCGCCACCGTGATCGCTGCGGTCGTCGCGGTCGGAAGTTCGGTCGGGTCGGCAAGCCCGACGGGTTCGAGTGTGCCGTTGACGGCGCGAGTCCTGCATGCGGGCGACTTTCTCGGGCTGAGGCCGCAGGGTCGAGTGGTGGTTGTCCGCAGCCCCGAGCAGTGGGCTCTTACTGAGCCGCCAGGGGCGTTGTTTGACGCAGCCCTGCTGCGGAAGGACGGCTTCGCAGGCGGCATCTTCGAGCACCTGCACTGGCAGGCTCGCGACACCGACGGGCTCAGCATGGTCGTGCAGCTCGGCTCGCCCGCCGCAGCGCGGAAGTATCTGACCCTCTACAACGATCTCGCGACCCCGTTCCCCGTCTCGGGCCCCCCGGGCGCGCGAGGGTTCGGAGACCAAGGCGGCATTAACATCGTCTTCGCCGACGGCGACTACGCCTACCTCATCGGTGCGGGCTGGAATCCCGGATCCACAGCAACGGTGACCAAGGCCCAGCTCCTCGCCGCGACGACGCTCCTTTATCAGCGCGTACACGGACACTGACGAAACCCGTCGACGGGCACGATCCGACTGATGCAGGGCAGCGCTGGCGTGGGCCAGGGCTCGGGAACGCGGGCCCGCGAGGTTACGGGTGAGTTGAGGCGATGTCGCGGGTTCGTCCGCGTGACAGGCCACAGGCCGCACCGTTGCCGCCACCCCAGGGGATCCGAGCACCGAGCGCTGTTCGGGGCGGGTTGGTTCACGGATTTCGAGGCGCCGGAGGCGAGTGGCCCGCTCGGGGAGCAGCCCTTTTGCGACTCCGACGCTTCACAGCGCGGTTGCGGCGACCCCCGACTCGATCGACCGGAAGTCGCTGCAACCTGCGAGAAGCCGGTCCGTCTTGCTCGATGGGGGCGGGAGGATTCGAACCTCCGTAGGCTGAGCCGACGGGTTTACAGCCCGTTCCCTTTGGCCGCTCGGGCACACCCCCGGGGGTGCGCGGCATTGTAGCCTCCACCTCGTGAAGCGCTACGACGCGATCGTCGTCGGTGGTGGGCCGGCCGGATCGACAACGGCCTACCGGCTCGCCGAGCAGGGAGCCTCCGTGCTGCTCGCCGACAAGGCGACCTTCCCGCGCGACAAGCCCTGCGGCGGCGGGATGACGATGCGCGCGGTCCGCCAGTGTCCGGTCGATCCGACCCCTGTCGTCGAGGAGTGGATCAACGAGGTCGAGCTCCGTTTCCGCTACCGGGCGGCGGTCGTGCACCGGACGGTCGAGCCGCTCGTCTGGATGACCCAGCGCCGCCGGCTCGACGCGTTCCTGCTCGACGCCGCGCGCGAGCAGGGTGTCGAGGTCCGCGAGGGTGCACGGGTCGCGATCGAGCCCGAGAACACGGTCGTTGTCTCGGGCGAGCGCGTCACCGCGGACGCGCTCATCGGGGCCGACGGCGCGAACGGTGTCACCGCCAAGGCGGTCGGGCTCGGGGCAGGAGTCGTCTACGGGGTCGCCTACGAAGGAAACGTCAAGTACCCGATCCTGTCGCAGGACCGCTACGCCCACCGGCTCGTGCTCGAGCTGGCCGACATCCCGGGCGGGTATGCGTGGGTCTTCCCCAAGGGCGACCACGCGAATGTCGGCGTCGGCGGCTGGCAAAGCGAAGGGCCGAAGCTGCGCGAGCACCTCCGGCGCGCCTGTGAGGCGCATGGCCTCGACCCCGGAGCGCTCGATGCACTCCGCGGCCATCGGCTGCCGCTGCGGCGGCCTGGTACGCGCATCGCCGGTGAGCGTCACCTCCTCGTCGGCGACGCGGCCGGGCTGATCGACCCGGTCTCGGGTGACGGCATGTACGAATGCTTCGTCTCGGCCCGGCTCGCGACCGTGGCGGTGCTCGACCTGCTGGCCGGGAAGGTCGCCTCGCTCCATTCCTACGAGGAGGCCGTCGACCGGGAGCTCGCGCCGCTGCACCGCGCCTCCTGGAAGCTGAAGAAGGCGCTCGATCGCTGGCCGCGCGCCTCGTGGCAGGTGGCCCGCTCGAAGCTCCTCTGGGTGTCGATCCGCGGCATGCTCGACGGCGAGCTGCCGGATCCGAGCAAGCAGCACGGGCTCGCTCGCGTGCCGCTCCGCGCGCTCGCGATCCTCGGCCGCTGAGAGCGTCCTCGGCCTCCGTCCGGGGGCACCTGTCTTCAGGGACGGAGCGCCGCTGCCGATGAATCCCCAAATGGCGCCGTTGACGGCCGAGTGCATCGAGCCTGCTGACGAACCCGCCGCCCCGCGGCCGGGCGGCAGCTCGCGCTTCGAGGCGGCGTTCAGCAACGCGCCGATCGGCATGTCGGTTGTCAGCCCGGTGGGACGCTGCCTCGAGGCCAACGAGGCGCTCTGCCGGCTGCTCGGCTTCGCGGCGTCCGAGCTCGTCGGGCTGAACATGTTCGACCTCACCCATCCGGACGACGAGCGGGCCGCCCGCGACAACTGGCGCCGCCTGATCGACGGCAACTCGGACTCGACGAGGGCCGAGCTCCGGTACCTGCGCCGCGACACGCGTATCGTCTGGGTGTCGATCACGAGCACGATGCTGAGGGATGCCGCCGGCTCGCCGCTCTACGCCGTCTCGCAGACCGAGGACATCACGCCGCGCCGCGAGGCCGAGGAGGCCCGCCAGTGGATGGAGCAGCGCTACAGCGACCTGTTCGAGCGCTCCAACGACCTGATCTTCAGGCTCGACCTGACCGGTACCGTCACCTCGGTCAACCCGGCTGCCGAGCAGATCACGGGCTTCACGCCGGCCGAGCTCGTCGGCCAGCGGCTGATCGACATCGTCGCCGAGAGTGACGCCGAGCGGGCCGGCAAGATGCTCGACCGGCTCCTCGACGGCCAGGACGGGACGACCGAGCTCGGGATCCTGACCAAGGACGGCCGCCAGGTCTTCATCGAGGCCTCGAGCCGCCTTGTGCGGGACGGGCAGACGCCGACCGGGATCGAGGGCATCGCCCGAGACACGACCGAGCGGCACGCGCTCCAAGAGGAGCTCGCGCGGCAGGCGTTCTACGACTCCCTGACCGGGCTCCCGAACCGCGCGCTCT
Source organism: uncultured Actinomycetota bacterium (assembly GCA_963765345.1). Lineage (GTDB taxonomy): Bacteria > Actinomycetota > Thermoleophilia > Gaiellales > Gaiellaceae > PALSA-600. The sequence continues at coordinate 129,894 of CAVXWI010000018.1, read as the reverse complement.
TCCTCGATCGGATGCGCCAGGCGGTCGCTCGTCTGAAGCGCCCGGGCGAGGCGGTGGCGGTGATGCTGGTCGGCCTCGACGACTTCAAGTCGGTCAACCGCGCGATCGGGCACTCCGGGGGCGACGAGCTGCTGAAGGAGCTGACCCCGCTGCTCGAGGAGAACCTGCGCGGCAGCGACACCGTCGCCCGCCTCGGCGGCGACCAGTTCGGGCTGATCGTCGAGAACCTCGCAAGCGAGGAGCACGCGCTCGTCGTCGCCGGCCGGATCCTCGCGGCCGTCTCGGGTCTCGAGACGACCAAGGGGTCGCTCTCGGCCAGCCTCGGGATCGCGATCGCCGAGTCAGGCTCGAGCCCGGACGCGCTGCTCGAGAACGCCCACACGGCGATGCACAAGGCGAAGCGGGCAGGCCGCGGCAGCTATGAGCTCTACGGCGCGGAGATCCAGGCCCTGCACCGCACGCCGGCGGCCGACGCCCCCCGCTGAGCCTCGGCCCGTTCCGGCTCGATCTCGCCTGCGAGCCCGGCCGTCTCCGTCTCCTCCGACGCGGCCGCTCTCGCTCGGGCCGCGACCGGCTGCTGCTCGGGGTTCGGGTTACTGCTGCTGGTTGACGAGGGTCAGCATCTTGAACATCGGCAGGTACATCGCGATGACGATGATGCCGACCATGACGCCGACGCCGATCATCGTCAGCGGCTCGATGATCGAGGTGAGCGCGTTGATCGAGGTCTCGACCTCGTCCTCGTAGAAGTCGGCGATCTTCCCGAGCATCTTCTCGAGCTCGCCCGTCTCCTCGCCGATCTTGATCATCTGGCTGACCATCGGCGGGAAGACCGGGTTCTCGATCAGCTGCTCGGCGATCGGGACGCCCTCGTGCACCTTCACCCGCACCTCGGCGAGCGCCTGCTCGACCACCCAGTTGCCGGAGGTGTTGCCGGTGATCTCGAGCGCCTTGACGATGTCGACGCCGGAGCCGACGAGGGTTGCGAGCGTGCGCGAGAACCGGGCCATCGTCACCTTCAGGACGACGTCGCCGATCTTCATCGGGATGCGGAGCTTGAAGGTGTCCCACTTCTGCCGGCCGTGCTCGGTCCGCTTCCAGCGGCGGAGGCCGAAGCCGATCGCCGCCAGCAGCGGGAAGATGATGAACCAGTACGAGCGCAGCGCGTTCGAGAAGTCGACGACGATCTGGGTCAGGGTGGGAAGGTGACCGTTGAGCTGGGAGAAGATGTTCGCGAACACCGGGACGAGGAAGAGGAGCATCCCGATCAGCACGAGGGAGGCGAAGGTCATGACGACGATCGGGTAGATCATCGCTCCCCGGACGCGACGCTTGATCTGCATCGTCTTCTCGATCTGGATGGCGAGCCGGTCGAGGACGCGGTCGAGCGTTCCCGACGCCTCACCCGCCTCGACCATCGAGACGTAGAGCCGGTTGAAGACCGCCGGGTGCTGGGCAGAGCGCCTTCGAGAGGATCATCCCGGACTCGACGTCCGTCCGGACCGCGCCGATCACCGCGGTGAGGTTCTTGTCGACCGTCTGGTCCTGGAGGATCGAGAGCGAGGTGACGACGCTCACGCCGGATTCGATCAGGGTGGCGAACTGGCGCGAGAAGATCTGGAGCGCCTTCGCGTCGACCTTCTTGAACATGCCCGACGTCGCTGCGAGCCGCTTCCGGGTCGCGGCGACCTTGCTCGGGAGCAGCCCGCGCTGGCGGAGCAGGTCGCGCGCCGACTCGAGGTCGGGGGCGTGGAGCTCGCCCCTCAGCTCGATGCCCTGGGCGTTGATCGCGGAGTAGCTGTACGTGGTCATCGGTCAGAACCCCTTTCCCGAGCTGGCCGGGAGACGCTGGGTGTGGGCGGTCGGGTAGCCGTTGCGGAGTGCGCGAACGAGCTCCGGCTGCGCCATTGCGGCTGACGGGTACGGGCCCGTGTAGACGGTGAAGTGGGTGCCCATTCGGGTCGTGCCGGGCACGGCTTCGTCGGCGGCGACGTCCCGGAGTCCCGCGTTCTTCGCGGCGACGACGTCATGGGCGGCCGCCTTCTCGCTGGCGCCACCGCCGCCCGGGATCACCTGCGAGGACGACGATGTAGCCGCCGCTCTGCGCGCTCGGCACGGGTGCAACACGGCGGGTGATCGGCGTCGGTCGTGGTCATGGTCTGTGTCGCCGCCCGCCGGGAGCGTCACCTGGGGGACGAAGGGATCCTTGACGACCCAGCCGGTTGCCCGAACCGGCGGAGGGGTCGGCGTCGCGGCCGCAGTGCGTTGCCGAGGCGCCGCCGGCTGCGCCGACGAGCACCACCTGGGGCACGAAGACGTCGCGCTCAGCCGATCGCGCGGATCCACGCGGGCACTGGCGAGGACGAGCCGTTCCGGCCGGCCGGTTTCGCGACGGGCACGGCGGGCGGCGGGATCGTGGCCGCGTTGGCGGTCCCGCTCGGCGATGACGAGCCGAGGAGTCCCGGGAGCTGGTAGCCGACCAGCGCGACCAGAAGGACGCCACCGACGGCGATCACGATCAGCTGGCTGCGCTTCTTCGCCGGCCCCGGCGTCGTCGCTCTGGCGGGGCGCCTTTCCGTTCGCCTTCGCGCGCCATCACGGCACCGACGTCGGGGTCCCGCTCGTCGTCGTCTGCCCGCCAGGGGTCGCGAACCCGAAGCCCGTGTAGTTGAAGGCGTCGAGCGTCAGGGTCGCGGAGACCTTTGGCGCCGGCGTGACCGCGTTGAGCGTGACGCCCAGGACGTCGTAGAGCCGGCCGGTTGCGGCGAGCCCGGCCTGGCTCGAGCTGCGAACCTGGTTTCGCAGCTGCTGCAGGAAGCCCTGGACGCCGAAGAACTTGCCTGTGAGCGTGACGGTGATCGGCAGCGCCTCGTAGTTCGCGTACGGCACCGCCGCAAGCGGGGCGATCGAGACGAGCGTCACGTGCTCCTCGTTCGCGATGCGGCTCAGCTGGAACAGGATCTGCGGCATCGCAACGAGGTTCGGCAGGGCGCGGGCGGAGATCACCGTCTGAGAGAGGGTGTGCTTATGCGTGGGTTTCGCCGACGGGGTGCGGGTCGTGGTCTGCTTCGCGAGCTGCGCCTGTGTCGCTGCGATCGTCGAGTCGAGGTTGTTGGCCGTCGACTGCTTCGGCTGGATCAGGAGCAGCCAGGTGGCCGCACCGAGGACGACGAACGTCAGGGCGAGGAGCGCGGCGATCTTGGCCGGCGAGAAGTCGATCGCCCGGTTCATGGCGCCACCGGCGGCGAGACGAGGTTCGCCTTCAGCGTGAAAGCATAGAGGGTGTCGGAGCCGACGGTCGTCTGGGAGCTCGAGACGAGCGTCACGTCCGAGAGCCACGGGACGAAGCCGAGTCGGCGCATGACGCGGGCGACCGACGGCTGCGAGTAGGTGACGCCCGAGATCGTGAAGGTGTTGGAGCTCGTCGTGCTCGGCAGCGGTGTCGTCGTCGCCGGCGTGGTCGTCGTCGTTCCCGCCGTCGTCGTCACCGGCGCCGCCGCGGCCTGGGCGGCTGCCTGGGCCGCTGCGAATGTGGCGGCCGCCCCAGCTGTCGTCCCCGCGATGCTCGTCACCCAGACGTCCTCGGGCAGCACCTTCGAGAAGGTCTGGAGGAACTGATCCCAGGCGAGCCGGTCGCCGGCCAGGCCCGCCACCGTCGCCCGGCGATCGGTCGCCGTTGCTGCCGCGCCGAGCTGGCTCGAGCCGGCGGCGACCTTCGCCTGGAGAGCTGCGAGCTGCTTCTGCTTGTTGCTGACCGACGAGTTCGACTGACAGACCATGAACACGAGGCCGCCGATGAGCGCGACGCTCGCGATGGCGCAGACGACGAGGATCGACCTCTGGTTCGATCCGGCGCCGGATCCCTTCTTCGCATCGTGCCGGTCGGCCGGTAGGAGGTTGACGGCTCTCATCTCAGTCCTCGATCCCGAGGCCGACGGCGGCGAGCAGGCCGCTCGAGCTGGTGGGTCGGGTCACGTCGGGGCCGAGCTCGACCCGGGCGAAGGGGTCTGCCGCATTGACCGCCAGGCCGAGGTAGGACGCGAGCCGGTCGGCGAAGCCGGGGATGTCGGCGAGCGATCCCGAGACGACGAGCCCACGGACTGGGAGGGACCCGGGCTGCGAGCCGTAGAAGCGAATCGACGACTGGAGCTCCCGGGCGAGCGTCTGCAGCTCGTGGCGCACGATGTCGGCCGGGTCGGGCGGGGTCGGCGCGCCCGTCGGGGAGCCGCTCTGCGGGGGAGTCGCGAGCGAGACCTTACTCCGCAGCTCAGCCGCCTCGGCCGCCGTCACCTTCAGGGTGCGGACGAGACCGTGGTCGACGTTCCCGGCGCCCCACTCGAGCACGCGGGTGAACTGGCAGGTCGACCCGTCGGAGATGGCGAGCGTCGTCAGGTCGTAATCAATCGAGGCGGCGACCGTCGCGGTGCCGGCGGTCGCCTCGCGTGCGGCCGGGTCGAGCGCAGCGCGGAGGAGCGCGAACGCCTCCAGGTCGATGCCGGAAACCTCGAGGTTCGCGGCGTCGGTGGCCGCCAGGTAGCGGTCGACGGAGTCGCGGAACGCGATCACGAGCAGCACCTTGTAGGTGGTCTCGCCCTCGTCGTTCGTCTCGGTCTCGATGACATGGTGATCGAGCACGGCCTCCTCGAGCGGAGCCGAGAGGATCTCGTGGGCGCGGAAACCGATCGCGTTTTCGAGCTGCTTGGCGTCCGAGATGTCGGGGATGTCGATCACGCGAACGCCGATCCGGGTGTTCGCGAGACCGAGCCGGACCCCGCGCCTCGGCAGCCCGCTGCCCTCGAAGAGCTCGTTCAGAGCCGTCGCGAGCGCGGCTGGGTCGCGGACCTCACCGCCGGCGACGATGCCCTGGGCAAGCGGTGCGTGCGCGACACGGGCGAGCTTCTTGCCGCCGTTGTTGATCACGTGCGCGGCGGTCAGGCTGCCGGCCTCGATCTTCAGTCCGACGAGCTCGTTCGGCAGCGTCCGCTTCTTCGCCGGCTGAACCTTCGCCGGCCGGTTCTTGCGCTCGGGCAGTTTCGGGATCAGGTCGGAGAGCTTCAGCTCCTTGTGCAGGTCGACCATCGCGTCTACCCCTCCGCCAGCCGGAGGCCGGCACCCGCGTGCTGCAGCGGGGCGTTGAGGGTGACACCGCGGGCGAGGAGCGACTCGAGCTGCTCGGGACGGGTCGTGCGGGCGAGAGCCGCGTCGCGCGTGATCACGCCGCGGAGCATCAGATCGGCGAGCGACTGCTCCATCGTCTGCATGCCCCGGCTCGTGCCCGTCTGGATCACGGAGTAGATCTGCTCGACCTTGCCCTGCCGGATCAGGTTGCGGACGGCGTCGTCCGGGAGGAGGATCTCCAGCGCGGCGACGCGGCCGAGATGGTCGGCGGTCGGGACGAGGTTCTGGGAGACGACGCCCTGGAGGGTGCCGGCGAGCTGAATGCGAACCTGGTCCTGCTGCTCGGCCGGGAACACGTCGATGACGCGGTCGATCGTCTGCGGTGCGCTCTGGGTGTGCAGCGTCGCGAAGACGAGGTGGCCGGTCTCGGCCGCCGTCAGGGCGGTCGCGATCGTCTCGAGGTCGCGCATCTCGCCGACGAGGATCACGTCCGGGTCCTGCCGCAGCGCGGCCCGGAGCGCCTCGGAGAAGGACGGGGTATCGAAGCCGACCTCGCGCTGGTTGACGATGCAGGAGTGGTGGGCGTGCAGGAACTCGATCGGATCCTCGATCGTCAGGATGTGCTCGCTGCGTGAGCGGTTGATCGAGTCGATCATCGCCGCGAGGGTCGTCGACTTGCCCGACCCGGTCGGGCCGGTGACGAGGACGAGGCCGCGAGCCTTCGTCGCGAGCTGCTCGAGGTGCTGAGGCAGCCCGAGCTCCGCGAGCGGCCGGATCTCGGTCGGGATCATCCGGAAGGCGGCGCCGAGGTTCGAGCGCTGGAAGAAGACGTTGACGCGGAGGCGCCCGACCCCGGGGATCGAGTAGGCCATGTCGATGTGGCGGCGCGTCTCGAGGGCCTTCTGCTGCTCGGTGGAGAGGATCTCGTAGAGCAGGTCCCGGGTCAGCTCGGGCGTCAGGGGCTCGTGCTGCTCGAGCGCCTCGAGCTGGCCTCGCCGGCGCACCATCGGCTTCGAGTCGACAGTCAGGTGGAGGTCCGACGCATCGAGAGCCTTCATCTCGTGGACGAGTCCGTCGATTGAAAGAGGCATCATCGCTCAGTCACTATCGGCAGCCGTCAGCGGCTGCATCAAGCCTCGATCGAGTGACGCAGCCTGGTCACGGTCGAGCGGGTGCCGGGACGAAGATCGGGAGGCTCGAGCGCACGCCGACCACGCGGCCGTCGTCGAGGCGGCGCGCGCCCGAGCTGACTGCGAAGACTGTCAACCAGCGCCCCGGTCCGGCGATCGGCAGGCGGACGTCGAGGCGCTCGCCGGGGGTCAACCGATAGTGTCTCGCGCCGAAGCGGATCGACACCGGGTGCGGTCGGGTGCGCGGGAGCGAAAGCGTGAAGGTCAAGGTGCCGCCCCGGGTGCCGGCCGGCCAGACCTCGAGCCCGCCGCGTGTGGCGAGCCAGCCGTCGACGTAACGCCCGGGCTCGTACACCCGTAGGCGTGGGGGGCCGGTTAGGCGCCAGAGCGAGAACGACCTGAAGTGCGCTACCTCGACCGCGTTGACGAAGCGGGCCGACACCGCGAGGCCCTCGAACATGAACGCTGTCTCAAGCGGGGTGGCCGACCCCGGACGCTGCGGGTCCGCGCCGGGGCTGACGACGAAGAGCCCACCGTTTTGCGCGATCGAGAGCGTGTCGACAGGGAGCTGGTCGGTCGCCACTGGATCGGCGCCGGCGAGGAGCTCACGCGTTATCGAGGTGTTCCAGAAGAGCTGCTCGATTAAGGCGACGGCCGGAGCGTTGTCGGTCTCGATCGCGGCGACGGGCCCGACGTGAGCGGCATCGACCCAGGACGGGTTCGCGGCGACGAAGGCCATCGACCGAGCCGAGACCCTCGCCTCGAGCTGGCTCGCGCCGACCGAGAGCGCCACCGCGAGCGCGAGCGACCAGGCGAGGACAGGCCAGGCACCCCACACCACGCGCGAGGCAACGATCGCCAGGATCGCGCCGACCCAGGCCAGGCAGACAACGAGCAGCGCTGCTGGATGCGACCCGAGGTGCCACCTGAGGTCAAGGTACGCCCCGAGGAACGGCGAGTCGTCGAACCCCTCGCCTCGTGCGTACGAGGCGAGCGGCAGCAGGGTCGCTCCGATCGCGATCGCGAGCGCGAGCACCGCGACGGCGGTACGCCCGGGCCTCTGGCGCCGTTGATACAGGCCGAAAGCGATCGGCAGAAGCGGCAGGATCATGAACAGGTACCGCTCCTTGAAGCGGTCCGAGCCGTTGCCGGCGTACACCGCAGCCTCGACCATCAGCGCGAGTGCGAATGGGACGACGAGGAACGCGAACGCGCGCTCCCCCCGGTCGCGGCAACCGCGAAGGCCGACGCAGAGCTCCCGGGACGATCGCGACCCCGCCAGCGAGCGCGAGGAAGAGCAGGTCGAGGACGGCCCAGCGGAGGAAGCTGCTGCCGAAGTGAGTGAAGTCGACGCCGCGGTAGAAGCCGAGGACGCGACTCGGGCCGAGCGCCACGACCCCGAGCCCTGCCGCACCGAACAGCGCCAGCGGCAGCCGATGGAGGCGCCAAGCAGCGCGTCGGTCGAGCAGGAAGGCCGCGACGATGAAGGCAGCGGCGAGGACGACGTACTGCAGCCGCGCGAAGGTCGCGAGGCCAGCGAGCGCGACAAACGCCAGTTGCTGGCGCCGGCTCGGCGCTTGCAGCGCGATCACGCCGACGTAGAGGGTGAAGAAGACCAGCGGGTAGGCGAGTGGATCCGAGAGGACGAACGACGAGAAGACGAGGTCGGGGAGTGCGAGCGCGAAGGCTGCGCTCGCAAATGCGTAGCGGGTCCCGAGGCCGAGACGCCGGGCGAGCAGGTAGATGGGGATGGCCGCGAGGGACATGAAGAGCGCGTTCTCGAACTGAACGAGGCGGTAGGCGGTGGCGGTCGAGCCGACCAGCCAGAGCGGCGCGGCGAGGAGCGGCTCGAGCAGGGCGGGGAAGTGGGCCGACTCGCCGCGGACGAGGGGTCTCCCCGCCGTCGCGAGCGATCGCGACAGCGAGGTGTAGATGTACTCGTCCGGGAAGTAGCTCGGCGTCCGGACCGAGCCGGCGACGATTCCTCGGACGAGAAACGATCCGAGCATCAGGCAGCCGAGCCAGGCGCGCACGCCGAGCCGGGCCGGGATGGCGACCGCTAGGCGATGCGAGCGGGGCCGGGACTCGACGATCACCCTCTGGGTATCGGCCTGGCGCGGCCGGGCTTGAGACGACGGGCGATCGACGCGGCCGCGAAGCACGGGAATGACGCCGTCCTCGCTTTGTTCGCAACCATGTGCCCGCGGAGTGCCGCTCCGGAGCAGCGCAGTTGGCTCGCCGAGCCTGTTGCCAGCCGTCCAGGACGGGATCGTCAGCGGACGATTCACCGGCTCTCCCCGTCGATCACGCTCTCTCCCGCAATCAGGAGAAACGGGCATGACGCTCGGGTCGGGCCCGTTCAGCGAGAGAGGACGACGCGACGTCGCTTAGCAAGGGCGAGACGTCGCGTAGCAAGAGGCGATACGTGTCGCGGCCCCACCGCGCTCCAGTGCACCGCGAGCGGGGCGTCGTGCGAGCGGGGAGCAAGAGAATAGAGCGCACCGTTCCGGCTCTGGCCCGGCCAGACCCTCTTGGTCCTGGACCGGATCGCTTCTCGCCGCTCTCGCCGCCAGGCCGCCGCCATCGTCGCGGCAGCGATCGCTTCACGGTTGTGCGCCACGAGGAGGCGCAGAGGCGCCCGTTTCAGGGAGATACCGAAGGCGTTCGGATCGAGCGGCAGGATGATGAATCCATTGCGTTCCTCGAACTGGTCGAGCTACGCGGGAGCGACGCGGGCGACCGAGGATGAGAGGCGGCGAGGAGGCCGGCGAGCACTCCGGGCGTCGCGACAAGCACTCCGGGCGTCGCGATCCGAAGCTGGCTCCACGCGACCGCCGTCTCGCAATGTCTGATCGTCGTCACCCGGCGACATTGGCAGGTCAGCTCGAGGGATCGAGGAGCCCGGGAGGGATATGGCGTTTGGTTGGCAAGACGTGGCGAGGGGGTGGCGCGCCGCAGGCGCGCCACCCCCTCGCTCAGCCACACCGTGAAGCGGATCTAGCAGCCCGTAACGGCGACCGAAGTCACTCCGCCGGCGGTGCCACCGCCCGGGCCAGCGTAGTACCAGACCTTGCCCGTCTGGCCAGTTGCCGAGAGGCAGTAGTGGCTCGCGGTCACGTTCGTGATCTGAACATGCTTCGACAGGCCGCTGTCGAGTGCAGTCAGCGTGGCGGTGTTCATCCCAGTGTAGGCGTTGTTCTGGGAGAAGTACTCCTCGGCGTCCGGAACCGCGGCGCGGACGTCGGCCTTGCCGGCGGTGTCCTGGGCGGTGCCACGGAACGCGAGGTATGACGGAACGGCGATCGCAACGAGGATGCCGATGATGATCATGACGACGAGGAGCTCGATGAGGGTGAAACCCTCTTCCGAGCGCAGTCGCTTCTGCAGAAGGTTCATGTGAGTTTGGCTCCTTGGCTGATCTTCTTGGCGAATGTGAAGTGAGGGTTCACCTCAGACCGAGCCATCGGCACGGTTCGCGGGCCGCACTAGCCTCGTTCGGGGGAATTCTACGACGCCATCCCCCATCCTGGGGGAGAGATCCCTCGTTCGGCCTATGTGACGACGCGGGCGAGTTCCTCGATCGAGGTAAGCCCCGCCGCGATCTTCTCCAGCCCGTCGTGCCAGAGCGTGCGCATGCCGTCTGCGGTCGCGGCCGCCTCGATCTCATCCTTGTTTGCCCGCCGGGCCGCCAGGCTCGCGAGGTTCTCCGTCATCCGCAGGAACTGAAAGACGCCGATCCGGCCCTTGTAGCCGGTGTTATTGCAGCGCACGCAGCCCGACCTGCGCTTCCACTCGACGCCCCGGAAACGGTCGAGCTCCTCGGGAGGGACGCGGGCGGCGAGCAGCTGCTCATCGCTTGGCTCGTAGACCTCGGCGCAGCTCGTGCAGAGCTTCCGCATCAGGCGCTGGGCAAGGACGGCCGAGACGGCCGAGGCGGTCAGGAACGGCTCGACGCCCATCTCCGAGAGGCGCGTCAGCGCCGCGGGGGCGTCGTTCGTGTGCAGCGTCGAGAGGACGAGGTGGCCGGTGAGGGCGGCCTCGATCGAGATCTTCGCCGTCTCGACGTCCCGGATCTCGCCGACCATGATCACGTCCGGGTCCGAGCGGAGGATCGAGCGAAGCACCGTCGCGAAGGTGAGGCCGGCGCGCTGGTTGATCTGCACCTGGTTGATGCCCGCGAGCCGGTACTCGACCGGGTCCTCGACGGTGATCACGTTGATCTCCGGGTTGTTGATCCCGGCGAGCGAGGCATAGAGCGTCGTCGACTTGCCGGAGCCGGTCGGGCCCGTGACGAGCAGGGCGCCGGTGGGGCTCTTGACGACCTCGGTCAGCTGCTCGTGCATCGCCCGCGAGAGCCCGAGTTCCTCGAGCGTCGGGGCCTTGCGGGACTTGTCGAGCAGACGCATGACCACCGACTCGCCGTAGACGGTCGGCAGGGTGGCGACGCGGATGTCGAGCAGCCTGCCGGCGGCGCCCGCCCCGAGGCTGAGGCGGCCGTCCTGCGGCTTGCGCCGCTCGGCGATGTCGAGTTTCGCGAGCACCTTCAGCCGCGTGACGACGCCGACCGCGAGCTGGCGCGGGATGCGCTGGGCGATCACGAGCACGCCGTCGACCCGGAAGCGGACGAGCAGGGCGTCCTCCTGCGGCTCGAAGTGGACGTCGCTCGCCCCGTCCTCGGCGGCCTGGAAGATGATCGAGTTGACGAGGCGGACGATCGGCCCCTCCGAGATCCCGTCGTCGGCCGAGAGGTCGTCGGTCTCGTCCTCGATCTCCTGGTAGGTGTCGTCGTCGAGGACGGCTGCGAAGGCGACGTTAGCCCGGCTCAGGCGTCGAACCTCGACCAGCACGTCCTCGAGCGGCGCGACGGCGAACTCGATCGGGAGCCGCGAGGTCAGGCGCAGCTCGTCGATCCCATGGACGTTGTCGGGATCGGTGAGCGCGATCCGTAGCGAGTTCTCGTCGACGGAGTAGGGAATCGCTCCCACCCGTTCGAGCACGGCGAGCGGGATCGAGCTTGGTCGCATCGGGCGAGACGCCCGTCACCGCCAGGTCGACGAGCGGCAGCCCGTGGCTCTCGGCGAGCTGCCGGGCCCGGTCGAGGTCGTCGAGCTCGTCCTCCTCGACGTCGGTGACGCGCCGGCGGAACCCGCCTGGGGGAGCTGTCACCTCGCCCTGCTCGTCGAGCACGCCTTCCTCCTCGTCGCCGGCCAGGGCGTCCTCGGGGTCGGGGGCGCCGTCGGGGCCGAGCTCGTGCCGCCGCTCGATCGGATGGACGTTGCCCACCGGCGGAGCTCAGGCGAGGCCCAGGTAGGCGTGGAGGAGCTGGTGGCCGGCGAAGAGGGCGACGATCGCACCCGCGGCCAGGAACGGCGCGAGCGGGAGCGCCATCTTGCGGGCCCGGCTGCCGTGGCGGGCAAGGAGCACGATCGCGGGAACGAGTGCGGCGAGCATCCCGAGCATCAACGCGATCGGCAGCGCCGAGCCGAGGGCGGCGCCGAGCAGGAGGGCGAGCTTGACGTCCCCCATCCCGAGGCCGCCCGGGTAGGCGAGCGCCGCGGCGAGCAGGAACAGGGCGCCGCCGAACGCGGCGATCGCCCAGACGGGCGACTGCTGGATCGCGGTGCGCCCAACGAGGACGATGACGGCCGCCGGCAGGACGAGCACGTTCGGAACGATCCGGCGTTCGAGGTCGGTCACCGTCAGGGCGACGAGGATCGCGCAGAAGACGGCCGAGATGGCGGCGTTCACCGTCAGGCCGAACTCGAGCACGCAGCATGAGATCAGGATCGGCTGTCGCGAGCTCGACCAGCGGGTACTTGACCCCGATCGGTTCGGCGCAAGCCCGGCAGCGGCCCCGGAGCAGCAGGAACGAGAGCACCGGGATGTTGTCATACCAGGCGATCTCGGAGTGCGCATGCCGGGCAGCTCGAGCCCGGCGCGACGATCGAGACGTGGACGGGAACGCGCGCCGCGACGACGTTGATGAAGCTTCCGATCGCGAGCCCGGGCACGAAGACGAGCGCGGCGTAGGCCCCGTTCATCGTCCGGCTGAGAGCGGTCGTCCTCCGGCGATCGTTGCCCGCCACATCACTGCGCAGTCCCTGGGAGCGGCTGCAGGAGGTCAGGCCAGGCAGTCTGGTCCTCAGCCGTCACCGGCTCCGAGCCGAGCGCCTGCTCGGCCGCCGCTGCCGCGATCGTCTTCTCGGCGTGGCTGAGGGCGAGCCGGAAGTCGTGGGCGTTCGGGGCGGCGTTCGTCGCCGTCTCGCGGTCGACGAGGCCGTCGACCGTCAGCGCGATCAGGGCCTGCGTGAGCGTCTGCATGTCGAAGTAGGCGCCGTCGCGAATCGCCGAAGGAATCTCGTCGACGCGGCTCTCGCGGATCAGCTCGGCGATGCGGTCGTTGACGACCATCACCTCGACCGCGGCGACCCGGCCCCCGTTCTGCATCGGCAGCAGGCGCTGGCTGACGACTCCTTTCAGGACGCCCGCGAGGATCGCACGGGTCATCGTCTGCTTCGCCGCCGGGAAGAACTCGATCATGCGGCCGATCGTCTCGACCGAGTCGACCGTGTGGAGGGTCGAGAAGACGAGGTGGCCCGACTCTGCCGCCTGGAGCGCGGTCTCCGCGGTCTCCGAGTCGCGCAGCTCGCCGATCAGGATCACGTCGGGGTCCTGGCGGAGCGCGCGCCGAAGCGCCTGCGAGAAGGAGACCGTGTCGATGCCGATCTCGCGCTGGTTGACGATGCTGTCGCGGTCCGGATGCAGCATCTCGATCGGGTCCTCGATCGTGATGATGTGCTGCCTGCGGGTCTGGTTGATGTAGTCGATCATCGCCGCGAGCGTGGTCGACTTGCCCGAGCCGGTCGCGCCGGTCACGAGCACGAGGCCGCGGTGCTCCTCGGCGAGCCGGCGGACGCCCGGCGGCATGTGGAGCGTCTCGAAGCTCGGGATCTCGCGGGGGACGACGCGGCAGACGACCGAGATCGATCCGCGCTGGCGGAACGCGTTGACGCGGTAGCGCGAGCCGGCGACCTCGTAGCCGATGTCGAGCTCGCCGCTCGAGGCGAAGACCTGGTAGCGGTCGGGGGTGGAGGCCGTCACCGTCTCGACGACCTGCTCGAGCTGGTCGTCGGTCAGGGGCGCCTCGCCCGGAAGCGCCTGGATCTGCCCGTCGATCCGGACGAGCGGCGGCTGGCCGAGCTTCAGATGGAGGTCGCTCGCGCCGAGTCCGGAGATGCGCCGGAGGAGGCCGTCGAGGTCCATTCCCTCCCGTATCGGCGTTCCTGGCTCCACGCTTGAGCCGCCGGACGATTGATTCACGCTCAGGGTGCAAAGACCCGCAGCCCGGGGCCTACTGCGGCGGCAGCTCGCGCTGGAGCAGCACGTTGTAGGGCTTGCCGACGGTCGGGAACCAGGGCGGCAGAAGCCAGAGCAGGTTCGGATCGTAGTTGTAGACCCGCGTGCCGAACATCGACATCGAGCCGCCGTCGTTCGTGGCTGTCGACCCGGTGAAGGTCATCGTGCCGTGCGTGCCGCAGCCGTAGGAGGAGAACGCGCCGCAGGTGTCGGTCCACTGGCCGGTCGTCGCGATCGTTGCCGCGTTCCAGGAGAGGTTGTTCGGGGCCCAGTAGGCGACGATCATGTTGTTCAGGGCGACGAGCCCGAGCACCGAGTTCGTCCCGGGCTGGTAGCTGATGTTGTTCCCGATGACGATGTTGTTGTTGGAGGTGACGGTCACGCGGCCGTTGACGGTTGAGGAGTTTGCCCCGGTGCCGCCGATGATCACCGTCTCGTTGGAGTAGATCGCTCCGTTCGACGGCACGTTGTAGGTGGTCGCGGCGCCGCAGGTAGGCGCGATCTCTGCCACGTCCGAGGTGCCGACCTGGCTGCAGGGAGCGGCCGTGAACGTCCCGTTGCCCTGGAAGATGACCTCCCAGGCGGCCGGCGGTGTGGCCTGGTTCAGGAAGACGCCGCCCGACTGGGACGCGCGCTGGATGTCCGAGATCGAGGTCAGGAAGGAGGAGAAGTTGATCGGGTTGGGCAGGACGCTCCGGATGTTCGGGGTCGTTGTCGGGCTGTATTCGGTGGCGCCGCCGCTCGGGTTGCCGATGACGTTGACCTCCGAGTAGATGTTTGCGGTCGCGGTACTGCCGGGGTCATAGGTGACCGTTCCGGTCGAGTAGATCTTCCCGTTCGTCGTCGCGGTGGGGCCGTAGGTGATCGACGCGTTGGCGATCATCTGGAAGTTCGCGGCCGACGAGGGCACGAGCAGCGTCTGGATCGTGCGCTCCGCGTTGTTCGCTGCGGCGCCGCAGGCGTTCTGGGTCGCGTCCCAGCGGCAGCCGGTCGAGACGATCTGGATCGCTTGCTGTTGCGGGGTGGCCGAGCCGCTCGGGCCGGTGATCTCCAGGTTGTAGGCATAGCCGTTCCCGAGCACGCGCCAGTTGTCCTGGCCGTAGGGGTAGGTCCAGGTGACGCCTCCCGTCCACGCGGTGGCGTCGGCGGGGGCCCGTGCCAGGGCTCCAGTGACCGCCCCCGACACGCGCGTCGACTCGCCCTCGGCGACGTAGTGCAGGAAGTAGAGCTGGTCGTCGAGCAGATACGAGGCGTAGGTGTCGATGCCGGCCTCGGCAGCCTGGTAGGCGGAGTCGCTCGAGACCGCGTGCCCGCTCGACTGTGCCTCGTCGGTGACGACGTCGGTGAGCGAGACCGCGATCGTCGCCAGGAGGGCGATCGCGAAGACGACGAGGACCATCGTCTGACCGGACTCGTCGCGGAGGCTGCGGCGGAGGCTGATCATCCCGGAGCCGTCTCTCGCAGCGTCGCGGTCGAGGAATAGGTCAGGGACTGGGTCGTGCCCGGCACCTGCAGCTTCAGGGTGACGACGACGGTACGGACAGCCGCCGGGCTCGTCGTCACGGCGGGCGGCTGGTTGCCGTCGTAGTAGACGAAGGTGACCGAGTTGACGACGCCGGGAACGAGCGTCACCCAGGACCCGAGCGCCGGGATCGTCCACGACGACGACGTGCTGGTGTTCGAGCTGACCGCGGAGGCGCGCTGGAAGTTGCCGTTCGAGAGCTGGTAGGAGATCTCGCGCAGGTGGTAGGTCGTCGGGGCCGCCGTACTGTAGGAGCTGTCGGGTGCGTAGAAGGTGATCGTCGTCGGCGACATCACGCCGCCGGTCGTGAAGAACGGCGAGGTGGCGCTCGTGCTCGGCGGGGTCGCCTCGCGCAGGTCGCTGGTCAGCTGGTTGAGCGCCGTCCGGGCCTGGTTCTTCGAGCACGCTCTCGCTCGTTATCTGCGCGCTGTGCGAGATCGTCTCGCTGATCACGATCGAGAACGCCGTGAAGATGATCCCGGTGATGAACATGACGACGAGCAGCTCGATCAGGGTGAAGCCGCCCTCGCTCGCGAGGCCTGCGCGTTGCCGGAGCCGCGGTCACGTAGCAGCTCCCGCTCTGCGAGAGGGTCTTCGTCGTCGTCGCGCCGGAGTTGACCGTCAGGTTCGAGGCGGTGCCGTCGCTGCCTGAGGCCGTGGCCGTGTAGCCGCTGCCGGCCGGGACGTCGTTGTTGAATGTGATGACACCCGCGCGTCGTCGTGCCGCTCGTCGAGAACGAGTTCGGGCCGGTGACGGTCACCGTGACCGTCCCCTGCAGCCGCGCAGGCTCTTGCCGGGGCTCGAGTTCTCGACCTTGATCGCGAGTGTCCCGACCGGGATCGTCAGCGTCACGTTGGTCGTCGGGCTCGTAGGCGACCGAGACGCCGGTCTGCTGGACGGTGGCGGCGCCGTTCGTCGTCGCGACGGTGTAGCCGCCGCCGGCCGGAACGTTCGTGAAGGAGAGGCGTCGCCGCGCCGCTCTGTCGTGCCCGAGGCCGAGTAGCCGTTCGAGCCGGTGAGGGTGATCGGTCGCGCCCGAGAGACCGGAGCCGTCTCTGCTGACCGTCACCGAGATCGTCCCGGTCTGGATCGTGATGCTGGCCGGGGTCGGTCGAGCCGGAGCTGACCGAGATGCTCGCGGCAGAGCCGCTGCCGGCGCCGTCGGTCGCCGCGACCGAGTAGCCCGAGCCCTGCCGGCACGTTCGTGAAGGTGAGCGTGCCGCCCGACACCGGTCGTGCCGCTCGCCGTGAACGAGTTCGGCCCCGACAGGGTCAGGCTCGCGCCCTGGAGGCCCGTACCGCCCTGGTTCTTGACGGTGACCGGATCGAGCCGATCGGGAGCGTCACGGTGACGTTCGTCGTCGCGCGGTTGTTGACCGTCTGGCTTGCGGAGGTCACCGAGCCGCGCGCCGTCGGTCGCGGTGACCGTGTAGCCCCGGATCCCGGTCGGCAGGTTCGAGAAGGTGTAGGTGCCGTTCGCGGCCGTGGTGCCCGGGGCGGCGGTGACGCCGTTCGTGCTTCGCGAGCGTCACGGTCGCTCCCTGCACCGTGGCCCCGCCCTGGAGCTTGACCGTGACCTGGAGCGAGCCGGCCTGGATGTTGAGGCTGACGTTCGTCGTGCCGCCGGTTGCGACCGTCACGCCCGTCTGCTGGACGGTCTGGCCGTCGGTCGTCGCGACGGTGTATCCCGGTGCCGGACGGGACGCTCGAGAAGATGACGATGCCGGCTGCGCTCGTCGTGCCGCTCGTCGAGAACGAGCCCGGCCCGGTCAGCTGGACGGTCTGGTTCGCGAGCGGGTTACCGCCGAGGGTGACGGTCGCCTTGATCGAGCCGACCGGGATCGTCAGGGTGACGGCGGTCTGGTTCCCAGCGCGTGACGCTGATCGCGGTCTTCACCGCCGTGCCGGCTCCGCCTGTCGTCGAGGCGGTGAAGCCGCTCCCGACCGGGACGTTCGTGAACGTATAGACGCCACTCCCGTTCGTCGTCCCGGCCGCCGCCGAGTAGCCGCTCGGCCCGCTCAGGTTGACCGTGGCACCCGCGAGCGCCGAGGAACCGGCGTCGACGGTCACCTGGACCGAGCCGACCGGGATCGCCAACGGTGACGTTGGTGGTCGAGCCGGCGCTGACCGAGACGCCGGTCTGCTGGGCCGAGGAGGAGCCTTCGGACGCTGGAGACCGTGTAGCCGGAGCCGGCGCCGAGGCTCGCGAAGGTGTAGACGCCGCTCGAGTTGGTCGTCCCGCTTGCCGTGTAGGAGTTCGGCCCGGTGAGCGTGACCGCGGCACCGGCGAGCGGGGTGCCGCCGACGGTGACGGTCGCCTGGATCGACCCGACCGGCAGCGTCAGCGTCACGTTCGTCGTCGCGCCCGAGCGGTGACCGACTGAGCCCGGTCTGCTGCGCCGAGGCAGGCCCGTCGCTGACGCTGACGGAGTAGCAGCTGCAGCTCGCCCCGGCGCCGATGTTCGTGAAGCTGTACTGGCCGTTCGAGTCGGTGACGCCGATCACCGAGAGCGAGTTCGGCCCGGTCAGGGTGACGGCGGCGTCCGGGACCGGGTTGGTGCCGTCGGTGACGGTGACCTTGATCGTGCCGACCTGGAGTGTCGCTGTCCACGAGTACGTCGTGGCCGGTGACTGACGGTGATGCCGTTCTTCTGGGCCGTGGCGTTGCCGTCGGCGGCCGTGACCGAGTAGCCGCTGCCGGCTGCCGACGTTCGTGAAGGTGTAGACGCTCGAGCCCAGTCGGCAAGTGTCTCGACCTGCGAGAACCCGTTTGGCCCGGTCAGCGTCAGGGTCGCCCCCGGCACCGCGGTCACGGTGACCGAGCCGGCGCGCGACGCCGAGGGTGACGTTCTGCGTGCCGTTGACGGGAACGGTGACCCCGGACTGCGAGAAGCTCTGCGCGCCGTAGGTGCCCGAGACGGTGTAGGGGGCCGAGCCGGCCGGGATGCTCGGGAAGTTGACGACGCCGTTTGCGTCTGTCGTCCCGGTCAGGTCGACGCCATTCGGGCCGCCGGTGACGGTGATGTTCGCGCCGGCGATCGGGGTGGTGCCGTTCACCGCGTTCACAGTCAGTGTCCCGGTCGCCTGCTGCGAGGTCGAGGTTGAAGGTCGAGGTGAGGTTGGGCGGGTAGGCGGTCGGGACCGCCTGGGTCACGGTCGAGGCGACGAGCCCGCTCGTCGTCGAGGCCGAGAGCGAGTACTGGCCGTTCGGGATCAGGTTGGCGATCGAGGCCGAGCCGCCCGTGACCACGTAGGAGGTCGGCGAAGCGCCGTAGGTCGAGGGCGGCGTGAGCGTGACCGTCGCCGAACCCGGTGTACGTCGAGCCGCCGCTCGTCAGGTTGACGATGATCGTCGCGGGCTGGTAGACGCGGAGGGCGAGGTTCGTCAGCTGGCCCGGGCTGAGCGAGGCCTGCGTGACGTCCGCGTCTGCTGCGCTGACGTCGGTCCAGTCAACATCTCGGCGTAGCCGGGCGGCGGGGTCGGCGGCGACGGTGTAGTACTGCTGTGGTCCGCTCGTCGTGTTCGCGGTCATGCCCGCGAAGAGCACGCCGCCGTTGCGTGTCGGTCGTGTCGCTTCGCGGCGCGCTCGGGCCCCCTCCGAGGGCGATCCCCACCCCGGGGACGGGCTGCGTTGTCGCCGATGTCGGTGACGGTGACCCCGAGTGCGACCTCGTTGATGCCGCCGTAGGGCGCCCGGGCCGGCGGCGCCATGTAGGTCGACTCGGAGGCGAGCTGCCGCGAATCCGAGTTGCGCGTGACCGTGACGACGATCTGCTTGTAGTTCGTCAGCTGGTTGTAGCCCCCGGGGATGCCGTCGCCGACGTAGTGGATCGAGGTGGCGACGGTCGCGTTCAGGCCGGTGATGCCGACGGCGGTGGCCGACTCGCTCGCGACCACCGAGCCGGGCGGGTTGCCGCTGACCGTGCCGACGCTGTCGTAGGGCAGGGCGCGGACGAGCTCGATCTGGGCGTCGGCTGCCTCCTGACGCGAGCGTCTGCCCGAAGGTGAAGCCGTGCGAGTTGACCGACGAGCTGAGGACGTCGGTGAGCGCCGTCGAGGCGATCAGGAAGAGCGCCATCGCGATGACGGCCTCGACGAGGCCGATCCCGGCCTCGCCGCGGAGCACGCCGAGGAACCGCCCGAGCCGCGCCCCGATCGGGACGCGGCCCCCGACCTCGCGCAGGCCGCGTGCCGCCCTCGGTGCCATCCTGCTCAGCCCTCCGTCGTCTCGGCCGGGACGGAGGGCATGAGCGCGCGCGCCACCTCTTCGAGCCGTCCGGTCATCGCCTCGTTGAGCGAGGTGCTCTTCGCGAGCTCGGCCCGCAGCTGCTCGATCTCGCCCCTGAGGCCGGCGACGATCTGGTCGTGCTGGGCCTTCAGGCCGGCGACGACCTCCTCGTGTGGCCTCGGCGACGCGACTCGTTTCCGCGAGCTGCTCGTTGGCCTCGCGAAGCTCGCCCTGCGCCGTCTCGAGCGACGCGTTCAGCTGGTCGACCTGAGCCCGCAGGTTGCCGGTGCCGGTCGCGATCTGGGTCAGGAGGCTGTCGAGCGCCTCGGTGGAACCCGCGTGGTGCTCGACGGGCGCGGCCTCGGACTCGTCCACGTGTCTCTCCTCCTCGTGGTGCCGCTCGGGCTCGGACGGCGGTGGTTGCTCGTCGTGCGCTCGGCCGCCTCGGGCGCGGGTCGCCTGAGGACTGCCTCAGCCGGCTGCTCGTCGGTCGGGCCGGCCTCGGCGGGCACCGGCGGCGGCGCGTCGGGGCTCGGGGCCGCGCCGACGGGCGGGCGGCGGAACAGGGACGGGCGGCGGGGCGCCGTCGGGACGCTGAAGACCTTGCTGTTCAGGAGCGCGTCGAGGGTCTCCCGGGCGACGACGACGAAGGAGGCGTTGTCGCCGGCGAGCTCCCGGACCGCGGCGAAGCGCTCCTCGCTCGGCTCGGCGACCGCGAAGATCGGCCCGTCCGGGCCGAACTCGACCGGCAGCACGCGCAGCCGCCGCGACTCCTCGCGGTCGATGATCTCGAGCGCGGCGGGGTCGATCGAAAGCGTGTGCGCCTCGCGGTAGGGCAGGTCCCAGCGCTCGGCGAGGTGCCGTCCGCTTTGCCCATCGAGAGAACTGGCGTCTTGCTTCGTGCCCTTCACGTTGACCCGGCTCCCTCCTTGCTTCACGCGAATGTGGCGTCCGCCTTTCGCTCGGTATCGGTCGCGAGGGGCTGATCGGGGTTTCCCTCGGTTGAGCGAATGTGCGAATTGGCCGCCGAACCGATGGTCTCTCCTTGGCGCCGCCGTTTTACGTCCTCTTTACGTTGGACAGACGCCGGATCTGACAGCGTTGGCCGATCATTCAGCTGTGCGCAAGGCCCGGTTCGACCGTGACAGTTCTCTTCGCGGCCTTGGTGCTGACGGCCTCGGCAGCGGCCCTCGGGCTGCGGGCAAGCCTGCCGCCCGGGTGGTCGCACGCCGAGATCAACGTCGTGATCAAGGGTCAGCCGCACACGCTGACCTACGATCGGGGCCGCGTCACCTCCGTGGGCGCCGAGCTCGCTGACGCTGCGGGAGCGCGACGGCAGCATCGTCACGATCAACGTCTCGCCGGCGACGAAGATCACGATCACGGGGCAGCCGGCCTCGCTCGCCCAGGTCAGGCCGCTCGAGCAGGCGACGTCACGTGTCGATCGACGGTGGCCCGGCGGCGACGCTGCAACGTCCAGATCCCGCCGCTGGTGGCGGCGATCCTCGCGCGCCAGGCGGCGCGGCAGGCCCGGCAGGCGAACGGGCAGGGACGACCGATCCGCCAGCTGATCGGTGGGCTCGCGACGCTCGGGCTCGCGGTCGCCGGCGGCTACTACGTCTCGAAGGCCTGGGTCGAGGCCACCTAGAGTTCCGGCCATGGCTGGCCACGTTCTTCTGGTCGAGGACGAGCCGTCGGTCGGTGAGCTCGTCCGCGGCTATCTGGCCCGCGACGGCTGGATGGTCGTCTGGGTGCGCTCCGGCGAGGAGGCGCTCGTCGAGCTCGACCGCCATCCGGTCCGGATCGTGATCCTCGACGTCGGGCTGCCCGGGCATGGACGGCTTCAGCGTCTGCCGCGAGATCCGCGCGCGCTCGCGGGTGCCGATCCTGATGCTGACCGCGCGCGACGAGGAGCCGGACCGCGTCGTCGGGCTCGAGGTCGGCGCCGACGACTACGTGACGAAGCCCTTCTCGCCCCGCGAGCTCGTCGCGCGGATGAAGGCGATCCTGCGCCGGTCCGAGCCGCAGAACGACCTCGACCTGCTCGAGCTCGGCGACGTCTCCCTGAACCGCGAGACGCACGACGTGAAGATCGCCGGCGAGCCGGTCGAGCTGACGGCGAAGGAGTTCGACCTGCTCGCCTACTTCCTCGCAAACCCGGGTGCGGTGCTCTCGCGCGACGTGCTCCTCGACCGTGTCTGGGGGGTCTCGTACCCGGGCGGGACGCGCACGGTCGACGTTCACGTCGCCCAGCTCCGGCGCAAGCTCGGCCGGCCCGATCTGATCCGGACGCTCCGCGGCAGCGGCTACAAGGCGGTCAGCGTTTGAAGACCCTGCGGGGCCGGCTCGTCGCGGCGACGCTGTCCGCGCTCGCGCTGACCCTGATGCTGACGATCGCGATCGGCGCCGTCCTGACGCGCCAGCAGGTCGACCAGACCCAGGTCAGCGCGCTCGCCCGGCAGGCCGACGGGATCGCGATCGCCCGCCGGGAATCGGTCAGCTACGTCAACGGGACGCAGCTGCTCGCCGGCGGCGAGCTGGCGATCGTCAATCCCCGGCCCTTCTTCGCGCGGCTCGTGCCGGACGTCGACCGCTCCTCGAACGGCACGACGACCTACCAGGGCAAGCGCTACATCTTCTCCTACCGGACGATCCCGGCCCGCGGCCTCCTGCTCCTGCGGCCGGCGAGCGTGAACTCCGCCGCCTGGCATCCGTTCCTCGGCGACCTCCTGCTCGCCGGCGCTCGCGGGCGCGGCGCTCGCGGCGCGGCCTGTCGTTCCTCGTCGCGCGCTCGATCGTCCGGCCGGTTCGGCGGGTCGCCGAGGCGAGCCACGCGCTCGCGGCCGGCGAGACGCCGACGCCGGCTGCCCGAGGAGGGCGCCCGCGAGCTGGCCTCGCTCGCGCAGGCGTTCAACGAGATGGCCGAGCAGCTCGCGGTCTCGCGCGAGAGCGAGCGGAACTTCCTGCTCTCGGTGAGCCACGAGCTGAAGACGCCGCTGACCGCGATCCGCGGCTACGCCGAGGGGCTCTCCGAGGGCGCGTTCGGCGCCGAGGATGCCTCGCGCACGATCCTCGTCGAGGCGCGCCGGCTCGAGCGGCTCGTTCGCGACCTGCTCGACCTCGCGCGCATGAACCGGCGCGAGTTCTCGGTCCGGCGAGAGGCGGTCGATCTGGGCGAGGTGGCGCGCGAGGCGGCCGCCCGCCACGAGGCGGCCGCCCGGGAGTTCGAGGTCTCGCTCGCGGCCGAGGGCGGCGAGTCGTGGGTCGAGGGCGACCATGACCGCCTGATCCAGGTCGCCTCGAACCTGGTCGAGAACGCGCTGCGCGAGACGCCGCTCGGGGGGACGGTCACCGTTCGCGCCGAGCCGCGGCGCCTCGTCGTCTCCGACACCGGCCCGGGCCTCGAGCTCGACGACCTTCCGCACGTCTTCGACCGATTCTTCCTCTACGACAAGTACGGCCGGGAGCGGCCGGTCGGAAGCGGCCTCGGGCTTGCGATCGTCCGCCAGCTCACCGAGGCGATGGGTGGGACGATCGCCGTCGAATCGGCGCCCGGGCAGCGGGGCCACCTTCGTCGTGACGCTGCAGCCGGCGCTCGCCCCGCGCCTGCCGGCGGCAGCTCCCGACGGCGTAGCGCCGAGATCGCGACGGCGAGCCCGCCTCAGGAGCGCAGGTGCGAGGTGTCGACCACCTGGAAGTCGGCGCCGGTCAGCCGGCTCGAGGCTGTGGAGGTCGTCGTTCGACCAGCGCGGGTCGGGGGCGCCGCTGATGTACCAGGGCGAGCCGTTGTCGGCCAGGATCATCCCGTAGCGCTTCAGCGCCGCCAGGATGACGCGCGCCTGGGGCGGGAACCCGCTCGTGTCGAAGCTCGCCTTCAGGCGCACCCGGAGACCCATCGGCGGGAGCGCCGGGTCGGTCGACGAGCTCGCGTAGTGGCGGGCCGGGTAGATGTAGGCGCGGCGCGTCTCGGGCGCCGTGAACCGCAGCGCGTGGTCGATCGCTCCGGCGGCGACCTCGTCGTAGCGGGCGAGCCCGGGGAAGATCGGTAGCCCGGCCGCGTCGGCCGACGTCCAGCCGGCGGGCCGGAGCGCGTTCGAGCGGAGGTTCCAGATCGCCCCCGAGCCGGCGCTCCAGCCGTGCGCGGTCTTCTGCAGCGCGTAGAGCTCGTAGAGCGTGCAGCTGTCGCGGTCGATGATCAGCGCGTGGCGATCGCCGCCGTCGGGCCGTGGGTCGCCCTCGATCGGCACGTTCGCCGGGATCGGGTAGGGGCCCGGGTCGGACTCGTCGGCGTACTCGAACGTCGGCTTCGCCTTCGGGGTCAGGCTGCCCGGAGACGACCACGTAGGGGATGCCGATCCGCTGGCCGTCGTAGAGGCCCGAGCCGAAGTCGGGATGCACCGGCGCGTCGAGTCCGATCGACTGGATCAGGGCCGCCGAGTCCTTCGCCACCGGCAGCGTGTTGACGGGCTGGTTCCAGACGCTCGTCGCCGGGAAGACCGGGCAGCCGGCGATCGTCGGCGGCGCGCCCGTGCCGGCGGCCGCGCCCGCGGCCCCGGCCGGCAGGGCGATCGCGAGCACAGCGAGCGCAAGACCGCGCATGCCGCTCAGATCAGCTTGCGCCGGATCGCGATCGCGACGGCGTGCGTCCTGTTCGCTGCGCCGAGGCGGTCGGTGGCCTTGCGGACGTGCGTGCGGACAGTCTCGGAGCCGATCCCGAGCCGGGTCGCGATCTCGTCCAGCTGCAGCCCCTGCGCGAGCAGCGTCAGTACCTCGCGCTCGCGGCCTGTCAGGTGGACGTCGCTCACGTCCGCCGTCGCCATCGTCGGACGATCTTACGCGCTCAGAACGTATCGAGCACCGCGCGCCGCCGCGAGGCCTGCTCGAGCAGGCGAAAGAGCGCAAAGCCTGCAGCGGCCCAGGCCGCGCCGATCGCGAGCTCGGTCAAGACCAGCCCCGCGACGCTGCCGAGGCTCGCCCCGGCCGCGATCTCGCGGGCCGCGGCGATCCCGTGCGTGAGCGGCAGGCAGCGGCTGATCGCCGACATCCAGCCGGGCAGCACCGAGAGCGGGACGTTGACGCCGCAGAAGAGCAGCATCAGGAAGTAGGCGAGGTTCGCGACGAAGAAGAAGTCGCGCCCGTAGAGGCCGATCGAGCCGAGCAGCATCCCGAAGGCGGTGCAGGAGGCCGTCGTGACGAGGACGACGGCCGCGAGGGCGGGCCACGCTCCCGCGGCCGGCCGGAAGTCGAGGAAGACGACGCCGACGAGAAATCCGAACGCCGAGATCGCAAGCCCATTGACGAGCACAGGGACGCCGCGGCCGAGGAAGATGGCGGCGCGGTTGCCCGGCGAGGCGAGCAGCGGGCCGAGCGTGCCGTACTGGCGCTCGTTCGCGACCGCCATCGTCATCCCGTAGACCGCCGCCATCGCGCAGACCTGGATCGCGTTGCCGACGACGAAGAACGCGTCGCTCTCGCCGGCCTGGGCGTAGCGGCCGAGGTAGGTGAAGAAGAGGATCTGGAAGAGCGGAGCGCCGAGCATCGTCGGGATGTAGAGCGAGGGGCTGATCCAGTTGAAGAGGGCGCGAAACGAGATCAGCCCGCCGACGAAGAAGACGCGCGCGTTGGTCGCCATCAGGTCAGAGACAGCGTCGCCCGGGCCAGCGCCGCCCGCTCGAAGATCCGCAGGAACACCGCGGCGAGGACGAAGTAGGCGACGGAGACGGCCGCGCACATCGCGATCGGGAACCAGACGGCGCCGCCGCCGAGGGCGGCGTGACGGATCGCCTCGATCCCCCAGGTCGGTGCGAGCAGCCACGAGATCGGCGCGACCCAGGCGGGGAGGAGCGCGATCGGGAAGAGGAGGCCGGTCGCGATCCAGACCGGGTATTCGAGGAAGTTCGTGAGAGCGTTCGCGTGGCGGTAGAGCACGAAGCTCGACGCCATCAGCAGGCCCATCAACCCCAGTGCGAGGATCGCCACGGGGACGGCGAGCACGAAGGCGAGCGGGTGGGTGAGGTGGAGCGGCACCCCGAAGAAGAGCCGCCCCCAGATCAGCGTTGCCGCCAGGGAGTAGGCGCCCGTGACCGCCGTCGCCACGGTCAGGGGCAGGAGCACGACGATGAAGGGCGGCGGCGCCGCGACGAGGAGCTCGAAGCGTTCCCTGCCAGCGGTTCCACTGCAGCGCGCCGCCGGAGCCGAACAGGGTCGACGACCAGATCCCCATCATCCCGGCGCCCAGGGCCGCATAGAGCAGGGTCCCGGTCTTGCCGCCCGCCTCGAAGAGGTAGAAGGCGATCGAGGCGAAGATCACCGGCTGCAACAGGCACATGAGGAGGAACCAGCGGGAGACGCTGAACTCGCGAACGCGCAGCACGAGCCCCACCCAGACGATGCGGAGGTACCCACGCATCGCTACGTCGCCTCGGCCTCGGTCACGAGCGCCACGTACGCGTCCTCGAGGGTCGGCTCGCGCGCCGCGATCCGCCCGATCTGCGCGCCGTCGAGGAAGTCGACGAGCGTCGGGGTCAGCTCGAGCCCGTGCGGCGACTGGATCGTCAGAACCTGCGCCTGGTCGCGGTCCTCGACCGACACCGAGGTGACGCCGGGCAGTGTCCGCATCCGCCGCAACATCGCCTCGTCGATCCCGAACACCTCGACCTCGAGGACGGTGCGGTCGACGACGTGGCTCTTCAGCTCGCGCGGCGTCCCCTGGGCGACGAGCCGCCCGTGCGCGATCACGGCGACGCGGTCGCAGAGCGTGTCTGCCTCGAACATGTAGTGGGTGGTGAGCAGCACGGTCTTGCCGGCGCCGACGAGGCCGGCGATCGTCGAGCGGAGCGCCCGCGCACCGACGGGGTCGACGCCGATCGTCGGCTCGTCGAGGAAGACGACCTCCGGGTCGTGGATGATCCCGCGGGCGATGTGCAGGCGCTGCCGCATCCCGCGCGAGTACCCCTCGACGCGCTCCTGCTCCCGGCCCGAGAGCCCGACGAGCTCGACCACCTCGGCGATCCGCTCGCGCTGGCGGCGTCCGGTGACGCCGTAGAGCTCGGCGAAGTAGCGGAGGTTGTCGTAGGCCGAGAGCCGCTCGTAGAGGCCCCGGTCGCCGCCGAAGACGTAGCCGATCCTGCGGCGCACCTGCTGGGCGGAGCGGACGACGTCGAGTCC
The DNA here is from genome assembly GCA_963765345.1 of uncultured Actinomycetota bacterium. GTDB lineage: Bacteria > Actinomycetota > Thermoleophilia > Gaiellales > Gaiellaceae > PALSA-600. The sequence goes on along the minus strand of CAVXWI010000018.1, from coordinate 103,370 downwards.
GAGCACGCGGGCCTCGCCGCCGGTCGGGAGCAGCAGCGTGATCAGCATCTTGATCGTGGTCGTCTTGCCCGCCCCGTTCGGACCGAGCAGGCCGAAGAGCTCGCCCTGGCCGACCGAGAACGAGATCCCGCGCACCGCCTCGACCTCGATCGGCCGCCGGCGGACGACGCCGGTGTTCGTCCTGTACGTGCGCCTCAGGTCGCTGACTTCGATGACCGCGGCCACTGGCCCACACTAGCCAGCGGTGCCTCGCACGCAGTCTGCGGCTCGCCCTCGCAGCAGCCGAGCTTCCAGCGGCACCGCGGGCACTGCCAGGTCGAGTGGCGCCACTCCAGCGAGGCACCGCAGCGCCAGCATCGCTCGGCCTCGCTCACCCGGCCAGCGTAGTCAGGCGACCGGATACGATGGCCAGGCTGTGGCGGCGTAGCTCAGCTGGTTAGAGCGCCGGACTCATAACCCGGAGGTCGGTGGTTCGAGCCCACCCGCCGCTACTCACGAGCCGCCGCGCCCCGAGCCGACCGGCGTCCGGCGAGCTCGGTCTCAGCGACGCGGCGCGGCGAGAAGAAGGACGCGCGCGTCGTCGCCCGCGAGCGGTGGCTGCGGCTCGACCTCGCTCCCGGCCACTCGCTCGACCGGGGCGCCGAGCGCCTCGAGAAACGCGTCCGGCGGCTCCAGGAAATTGACAGCCTCGGTGCGGTAGTGCATCGGGACGACGAGCCGCGCCCCGAGGGTGCGAACGATCGCCGCCGCGCTCTCGCCGCCGACGGTCGGCCCGCCGCCGACCGGGACGAAGAGCAGGTCGACCTGGCCGATTGCCTGCTCCTGCTCGGGCCGGAGCGTCGGCTTGCCCGAAATCGCCGAGGTGGCACACCCGCAGGCCGTCGAGCTCGAAGCGAAAGATCGTGTTCGGGCCGCGAACGGTTCCCGCGAGCTCGTCGTGCTCGGAGGCGACGGCGACCACGTCACCGAGCGGCGAGTCGATCGTCCCCGCGGTCGAGCGGATCACGACGGGCGCGCCGCCGATCGCCTCGGCGGCGTTGTGGTCGGCGTGCTCGTGGGTGATCAGCAGCAGATCGGCCTCGACGCCGTCGATCGGCGGGTAGTCGAAGACGATGCCGCGCGAGGAGGTGAGCTCGGCCATCGACGGGCCGAACGGGTCGATCGCGACGCTCCGTTCGCCGCGTGAGGAGGAAGGCGGACTGACCGAACCAGCGGATCTTCATCGGGCTCCTTTGCTCGACCGCGGCTGCGCGCGCGGCTGCTAAGTTAACGTTAACGTCAATAGTAGATCAGACGCGCGGAGGCAGGAAGCTCGTGAAGCTCGACTACAAGTGGGTGGCGCTCTCGAACACCACCCTCGGGATGCTGGTGGCGATGATCAACTCGTCGATCCTCCTGATCGCGCTGCCGGACATCTTCCGCGGCATCGGGGTCGACCCGCTCCAGCCGGGGAACACGAGCTACCTGCTCTGGCTGATCCTCGGCTTCCTCGTCGTCATGGCCGTGCTGCTCGTCAGCCTCGGCCGGCTCGGCGACATCTACGGCCGGGTGCGGATGTTCAACCTCGGCTTCGCCGTCTTCACCGTCTTCTCGATCCTGCTCTCGGTCACCTGGATGCAGGGCAGCGCCGGGCGCGCTCTGGCTGATCCTGATGCGCGTCGGCCAGGGTGTCGGCGGCGCGCTCGTCTTCGCGAACTCGAGCGCGATCCTCACCGACGCGTTCCCGCCCGACGAGCGCGGCCTCGCGCTCGGGATCAACAGCATCGCGATGGTCGTCGGCTCGTTCCTCGGGCTCGTGATCGGCGGCCTGCTCGCGCCGCTCGACGTGGCGCCTCGTCTTCCTCGTCTCGGTGCCGGTCGGGCTCGTTCGCGACGGTCTGGTCGTACCACAGCCTGCGCGAGATCGGCGTGCGCAAGCAGGCCCGGATCGACTGGTGGGGGAACGTCACCTTCGCGCTCGGGCTGATCGCGGTCATGGTCGGGATCACCTACGGGATCCAGCCCTACGGCGGCCACACGATGGGCTGGACCTCGCCGCTCGTGCTCGCGCTGCTCGGTCGGCGGGCTCGCCCTGCTCGCGCGTGTTCTGCGTGATCGAGACGCACGTCGAGGAGCCGATGTTCCACCTCGACCTCTTCCGGATCCGCGCCTTCAGCGCCGGCAACCTGGCCGCGCTCCTCGCCGCGATGGGCCGCGGCGGCCTCCAGTTCATCCTGATCATCTGGCTGCAGGGGATCTGGCTGCCCGAGCACGGCTACTCGTTCTCGCAGACCCCGCTCTGGGCCGGCATCTACATGCTGCCGCTGATCGGCGGTCTCCTGATCGCCGGGCCCGGCCTCCGGCTATCTCTCCGACCGCTTCGGCGCCCGGCCGTTCGCGACCGGTGGGATGCTGATCGCGGCGGCGAGCTTCGCGCTCCTGATCGTGCTGCCGGTCAGCTTCTCCTACGTCTGGTTCGCCCTGATCCTGTTCATGAACGGCGTCGGCATGGGCCTCTTCACCTCGCCCAACAGCGCCGGGGTGATGAACAGCCTGCCGCCCGTCGCAGCGCGGCGCCGGCGCGGGGATGCTCGCGACGTTCACGAGCTCGGCGGCCGTCCTCTCGATCGGGGTCTTCTTCTCGCTGATGATCGTCGGGCTCTCGACCGGCCTCCCCGCGACGCTGCACAACGGCCTCGTCGCCCACGGCGTCCCGGCCGCCGACGCGACCAGGGTCGCCAACCTGCCGCCCGTCGCGACGCTCTTTGCCTCCTTCCTCGGCTACAACCCGGTCAAGAACCTGCTCGGCCCGCACGTCCTCGGCGCCCTCTCGCCGGCCGAGTCGCGGACGCTGACCGGCTCGCGGTTCTTCCCGCACCTGATCGCCGGCCCGTTCCACACCGCGCTCGTCTACGCCTTCTCCTTCGCGATCGTCGCCTGCCTCGTCGCCGCGGTCGCCTCGCTCCTGCGCGGCGGCAAGTACCACTACGAGGAGGAGAAGGCGCCGCAGCCGCGCGCGTCGTCCCTGTCTACGAGCCCGTCGAGCCAGGCGTCATGACGGCCGGCGCGGCCGAGCGCGGCTATCGGATCGGCGAGGTCGCCGAGCGCGTCGGCATCACCACGCGGACGATTCGCTACTACGAGGAGCTCGGACTGCTCGGGACGCTCGCCGACCGCAGCAAGGGAACGCACCGGCTCTACTCGCGAGGCGGACGTTCGCCGGCTCGCAGGAGCTCGTCCGGCTCCGCGACCTGCTCGGGCTCTCGCTCGAGGAGCTGACGGCGCTCGCCGAGACCGGGCAGGCGCGCGCCGACCTGCGCGACCGCTGGGCCGACACCGAGAGCGACGAGGAGCGCGCCCGGATCGTCGAGGCGGCGATCCCGCTCGTCGAGCGCCAGCTCGAGCTCGTCCGCGCCCGCCGCAGCAAGCTCGACGAGTTCGCCGACGAGCTCGCGGAGAAGCTCCGCTCGCTCCGCCGCGAGCGAGCGCCGCCTCGGGCGGATCGCCGCGACTCGGCCCGTGGCGCCGTAGGGTCCAGCTAGACTTCCCCGTGTCCAGGGGCGGTGCGTTAGCCTGCCCGGAGAGTTCGAGCGAGCGAGACAATGGCCAAAAGCGGAGTGAGAGTTGCGATCACGCTCGCCTGCACCGAGTGCAAGCGGCGCAACTACCAGACGACGAAGTCGAAGCGGAACACGCCTGACCGGGTGGAGTTCCGGAAGTTCTGCCGCTGGTGCGGCACGCACACTCCGCACCGGGAGTCGCGCTAGCCATGGCGAGCGAAGCCGACATCGGGCGCGGCGCGGGACGGCCGGAGCGCCGGCCTGCAGCCGAGGCCAAGAGCGGCGGCAACCCGATCTCGAACCTCTTCCGCTTCGTCCGCGAGTCGATCGCCGAGCTGAAGAAGGTCGAGTGGCCCGGCCAGAACCAGGTCATCCAGGGGACGGTCGTCGTGATCGTCGCCTGCATCATCGTCGGCACGTACCTCTACATCAACGACCAGATCTGGTCGGAGGTCGTGAAGAAGGTCCTGCTGTAGCAGCCATGTTCCGCTGGTACGTCGTCAACACCTACTCGGGCCACGAGAACAAGGTCAAGGCCAACCTCGAGCACCGGATCGAGTCGATGGGCCAGCGGCCCCGCTTCCGCCGCGTCGTCGTCCCGACCGAGCAGGTGATCGAGACGAAGGACGGGCAGAAGGTGCAGATCGAGAAGCGCGTCCTGCCCGGCTACGTGCTCGTCAACATGGATCTGAGCGACGAGGCCTGGACGGTCGTCAAGAACACCCCGGGTGTGACCGGCTTCGTCGGCGCGGGCTCGAAGCCCGTGCCGCTCGGGCAGGGCGAGGTCGACCGGATCCTGAAGACCGGCGCCGCGACGGCCGACCGGCCGCGCGCGCAGGTCGAGTTCGCCCTGGGCGAGTCGGTGAAGGTGACGAGCGGGCCCGCTCTCGGACTTCGACGGCGAGATCGTCGACGTCAACCCGGACCAGCAGAAGCTGAAGGTGCTCGTCGACATCTTCGAGCGCCAGGTCCCGGTCGAGCTCGGGTTCGACCAGGTGAAGAAGCTCGACTGAAGCCATGGCGAAGAAGATCCTCACCGTGATCAAGCTGCAGATCCCCGGCGGGCAGGCGAACCCGGCGCCGCCGGTCGGCCCTGCGCTCGGCCAGCACGGCGTCAACATCATGGAGTTCTGCAAGGCGTTCAACGCGCAGACCGCGCAGGAGAACGGCCGCATCACCCCCGTCGAGATCACGGTCTACGAGGACCGCAGCTTCACCTTCATCACGAAGACACCGCCGGCAGCCGTCCTGATCAAGGAGGCGCTGCGGCTCGAGAAGGGCTCGGCCGAGCCGAACCGGAACAAGGTCGGCCGGCTGACGCGCGCCCAGCTGCGCAGCATCGCCGAGGCCAAGCTCGTCGACCTGAACGCGCGCTCGGTCGAGCAGGCGATGAAGGTGATCGCGGGAACGGCGAGATCGATGGGCGTCGAAGTGGAGGTCGAGCGACGATGACACAGCACGGCAAGCGCTACCGAGGACGCGCGCGGCGCGATCGACCGCGAGCGCGTCTACTCGCCCGTCGAGGCGGTCCGGCTGCTGAAGTCGAGCCAGGCGGCGAAGTTCGACGAGACGATCGAGGTGCACCTGAACCTCGGCCTCAACGTCCGCCATGCCGAGGAGCAGCTCCGCGGCACGATGATGCTCCCGCACGGCACGGGCCGGGAGGCGCGCGTGGCCGTCTTCGCCGAGGGCGAGAAGGCCCGCGAGGCAGAGGAGGCCGGCGCCGACGTCGTCGGCTCCGCCGACCTCGCCAAGCGCGTCGAGGAGGGGTTCACCGACTTCGACGTGGCGATTGCGACGCCCGACCAGATGGGCAACGTCGGCCGGCTCGGCCGCGTCCTCGGCCCGCGCGGCCTGATGCCGAACCCGAAGACCGGCACCGTCACGATGGACGTCGCGAAGGCGGTGCGCGAGGCGAAGGCCGGCAAGCTCGAGTACCGCACCGACCGCGGCGCCAACGTCCACATCCCGATCGGCAAGCGGAGCTTCGAGGAGCGCGCGCTCGTCGAGAACTACGCCGCGCTGATCGACGAGATCGTCCGCGCGAAGCCGGCGGTCGCGAAGGGCCGCTACATCAAGAAGATCACGCTCGCGAGCACGATGGGCCCCGGGATCCACATCGACCCGTCGAGGACCCGCGAGATCGTCGAGGAGCTGGAGGCCGTCGAGGCCTAGGTATCGCGTTCATCCTTGCGCGCCGGAGACAGCTGGTAGCCCCGCGGGGCGGAAACCCAGCCGAGGCGGGTCGGATCACGCTGGTCGGAGGCGACAGACGCCCTGCCAGCTCCCTCGGCTCGCCCCACGGCGGGCCGAAGTGTTGAGTGGGAGGTGGTATGGACAAGAACGAGAAGGAACGCGTCGTCGACGAGCTGACGGCGAGGCTGCGGGAGGTCGACACGTTGATCGTGGCCGACTACCGCGGGCTGACGATGCCGCAGATCGACGCCCTGCGCGGCAGGCTGATCGAGCACGGAGCACGGTTCACGGTCGTCAAGAACACGCTGACCCGCCGGGCGGCCGAGGCGGCGGGGGCCGACGCGCTCCTCGCGCTGCTCGAAGGCCCCTCGGCGATCGCGTTCATCGAGAGCGACGGCGACATGGTTGCGGTCGCGAAGGCCCTGGCCGACTCGGCCAAGGAGACGAAGGTCCTGGAGATCCGCGGCGGCCTGATGCAGGGCAAGACGATCACGGCCGCCGACGTCGAGGAGCTCGCGAAGCTGCCGCCGTTCGACGTGCTCCGCGGGCAGGTGCTCGGTGCGATCATCGGGCCGCTGCAGAACCTGCTCGGACTCGTCAACGCCCCGCTGCAGAACCTGGTCGGGCTGATCGACGCCCGCATCGAGCAGCTCGGCGGCGAGGGCGCAGGCCGCGGCGCCGTCCGAGCCCGAAGAGGAGCCCGCCGACGGCGGGGAGCCGGCGGTCGCGGCCGCGACCGAGGCGTCAGCCGATCAGACCGAGACATCAGCGACGAGGCCGAGGCGGAGTCCGGCGCCGGAGGCCGGCGAGGCTCCCGCAGGCGAGGCTGACGAGGCGGGCAGCCGAGCCGGCCGCTGCGGCGGCTCCGGTCGTCGAGGCCGAGGAAGTGACTGAGGAGCCGGCGGCCGAGGCCGAGGCTCAGGTAACGGAATCCGATTCAGAGAGCGAGGAGGCAAACGATGACGGCAGTTGACACCGTCTTCGACCAGCTGGGCGCGATGAGCGTCCTCGAGCTGGTCGAGCTGAAGAAGAAGATCGAGGACGAGTGGGGCATCACGGCGGCAGCGGCCGTCGCGGTCGCCGCTCCGGGTGCCGCCGCGGCGCCGGCCGAGGCCGAGGAGACAGACGGCCTTCGACGTCATGCTCACGAACGTCGGTGCAGGCGAAGATCGGCGTCATCAAGGTCGTGCGCGCGGTCACCGGCCTCGGCCTGAAGGAGGCCAAGGACCTCGTCGACGGCGCCCCGGCCGCCGTCAAGGAAGGCGTGAACCAGGAGGAGGCGGACTCGGTCAAGGCGCAGCTCGAGGAGGCCGGCGCCACCGTCGAGCTGAAGTAGCCCGCTCGCATGCGGGGGCCGGAGGCACCCGTCTCCGGCCCCCGACTGCTTTCGCGGCCGGTCGCAGTGCTCGTCGCCCGCCGCTCCCGGTCCCCACCCCCGGCGTCGAGCGCCGTCTAACTCGCCGTTAGGCTCTCGCTCGTGGTCGGGCGGGACGAGGGGGTTGAGACCGCAGCGACCGAACGCCGGAGGCTCCTCACGCTCGCAGCGGTCGTCGTCGCACTCGGCCTCGGTCTCCGCGTCTGGATCTACCTCTCGTCGATCGGGCACCTCGGCACCGACGAGGCGACCTGGGGCTTGATGGCCCGCCACGTCCTCCACGGCGAGGTGAGCGCCTTCTTCTGGGGGCAGTCCTACGGTGGCACCCAGGAGGTCTTCCTGGTCGCTGCCCTCTTCTGGCTCTTCGGGACGCACCTCGCCCTGATGCGGATCGTCCCGGTCGCCCTGAGCTTCGTCGCCGCCGCCGTCGTCTGGCGGACCGGTCGCCGCACGCTCGGTCCGGTGCCCGGGCTCGTCGCGGGCCTGCTGATGCTGATCTGGCCGGTCTACGCCGTCTGGAGGGTCGAGATCTGGAACGGTTTCTACGGCGGCGGGCTCGTCTACTCTGCGCTCGTCCTCCTGCTCACGATCATGCTCGACGAGGACCCGAGCAACCTCCGGATCGCGCTCATGGGTCTCGTGATCGGCCTCTCCTTCTGGGAGTCGGTGCAGACGGTCGCGATCATCATCCCCGCGGTCGCGTGGCTGACGCTCCGCCGACCGACCGTCTGGGCGCGCGCCTTCATCGGCCTCCCCGGCCTCCTCCTCGGGGCGCTGCCGTGGCTGCTCTCGAACCTCCGCCACGACTGGTGGTCCTTCTCGCCGCGCGGCGGCTCCGGCACCTACGTCGATCGCTTGCACGGCTACGTCGCCGCGACCTTCCCGATGATCGTCGGCCTCCGCGTCCCCTTCACGGTCGAGTGGGTCGCGGGCCGGGCCGTCTCGGCAGCGATCTATCTGCTCGCAGCGGCGCTCCTTGTCTCTGTCGCCTGGCGTTGGCGGCAGCAGCCGCGGTCGCTCTTTCCGTTCGTGATCCTCGTCTACCCGCTCCTCTACGCGGCCGACGCGCTCACCTCGAACACCAGCGAACCGCGTTACATCGTCGTCCTGCTGCCGGCGCTCGCGCTGGTCTTCGCGAGTCTTGCCGGCGGCATCCCGCGCGCGGTCCTCGTCCTCGGGCTGGCCTCGCTCCTCTCAGTCGCGGGCCTCGTTCGCTGGCTCGACTGGCACGGCACGCCGGCCCGGGCGACGCCGTACAACCCCGGCGAAGTCGACCTCTGGCCGATGATCGGGGTGCTCCGGCAGGCGGGCATCGACCGCGCCTACGCCGACTACTCGGTCGCCTACCGGCTCACCTTCGACACGCGCGAGCGGATCATCGTCTCCGAGGCCGACCTCGGCCACCTCGCGGCCACCGGGCCGGGCCGCGTACTGCCGCCCCTGCCGACCAACTACACGATGCACCACCACCCGGCCTACGACACCGACGTGCGCACCGCTCGACGGTTTGGCTACATCTTCGTTCGCCGGGAGCCCTCCCAGGCCGCGGACGTCACCCTGCTCAGGGCACACGGCTTCAGCGAGCACGACGTCGGCTCGCTGATCTTGCTCGTCTCGCCGCCGCAGCCACACGCCGCCCTGGCGAGCCGGGCCGGCTGAGACCCGGCGGCTCTCAGCTCAGCCGGCCGTCGGCGACCGCCTGGCAGGCCTCGCAGATCGGCCAGCCCTGATCCCAGGGGACGCCGGCCTGATCGACGCCGCAGAGAGCGGTGTCGGGATCCTCGTCGCTGACCAGGTGTTCGACCTCATCGAACGCCTTGCCGCCGTTCCCGAACAAGGGGTCGCCCTCGACCCGCGGGCGAGGGAGCGACGGGGCCCGAGACGGGCTGCGAGGGGCTCATGCGCCAACGGTACCGGCTCCGCGATCCGCGCGACCGCGCAGCGCTGAGCCCCAGGGCATCGCCCATCGGCGCCAGGGCCACGAAAACCGCCCGGGTGCGGCGAGAACCTTGCCTCGGCTGGTACCCTGGTCGCAGTCGGCGATCCGGCCCTCGTTGCAGGCTTTCGGGCTTGCGGCTAGAGGGTCTGCTCCGCTAGAATAGGAGGTTCGCCGCACGCCCGCGGTTTCGCATGCTGCATCCTTGATTTCCCCGGTCCGGTCCTCATTCAGAGCACGTCTAAGGGAGGCTGTCTCACTTGGCCCAAACGGTCACTGCGCCTCGCGCGCGCAAGTCGTTTTCCCGTCTCAAGCACGTCCTTGACCTCCCCAACCTGATCGATATCCAGCGTGAGTCCTTCGACTGGTTCATCCGCGAAGGACTCCGCGAGACGATCGACGACATCTCGCCGATCGAGGATTACACCGGCTCGCTCGCCGTCGAGTTCGGCGAGTACGAGTTCGGCATCCCCCAGTTCTCAATCCAGGAGTGCCGTGAGAAGGACCTGACCTACCAGGCCCCGCTCTCGATGACGGTCCGCTTCGTCAACAAGGAGACCGGCGAGATCCGCGAGCAGCGGGTCTTCATGGGTGACTTCCCGATGATGACCGAGTGGGGCACGTTCATCATCAACGGCACCGAGCGGGTGATCGTCACGCAGCTCGTCCGGAGCCCCGGCGCCTACCTGATGGAGCCGAAGGACCCGACGAAGCAGGTCTTCACCGCGAACCTGATGCCGAGCCGCGGCTCGTGGCTCGAGCTCGAGATCGACAAGAAGGGTGTCGTCTACGCGCGCATCGATCGCAAGCGCAAGCTGCCGATCACGACGCTGCTGCGCGCGCTGCCCGCCGAGGACCCGACCACGGGGTTCCAGCTCGACACGGGCTCGAACGAGGCGATCCTCGCGCTCTTCGACAACTCCGACTTCATCCAGGCAACGCTCGAGAAGGACACGACCACGCGCGAGGAAGAGGCGCTGATCGAGGTCTTCAAGAAGCAGCGCCCGGGCGAGCCGCCGACGCTCGACAACGCGCGCAACCTGCTGCGCTCGCTCTTCTTCGACCCGAAGCGCTACGACCTGACGAAGGTCGGCCGCTACAAGCTGAACCAGCGGCTCGGGCTCGGCGTGCCGGAGGACTGCCGCGTCCTGACGACGCAGGACATCCTCGCGCTCGTCCAGAAGCTCGTCGCGCTTCCCCACATGATCGGCGTGCCGGCGGACTCGAAGGACTTCGCCGCCGACGCGTTCGGTCTCGATCGCGGCCCGATCCGGGCCGAGCTCGACGAGTACGAGCACTTCGGCAACCGCCGCCTGCGCACGACCGGCGAGCTGATCCAGGAGGCCTTCCGGGTCGGGCTCTACCGCATGGAGCGCGTCGTGCGCGAGCGGATGACGACCGAGGACGTCGACACGATCACGCCGCAGACGATCATCAACATCCGTCCGGTCGTCGCCGCGCTGAAGGAGTTCTTCGGCTCCTCGCAGCTCTCGCAGTTCATGCAGCAGACGAACTCGCTCGACGGGCTGACCCACCGTCGTCGGCTCTCGGCGCTCGGCGCCGGCGGGCTGACGCGCGAGCGGGCGCCGATCGAGGTGCGCGACGTCCACCCGACCCACTACGGGCGCATGTGCCCGATCGAGACGCCGGAAGGGCCGAACATCGGCCTGATCGGCTCGCTCGCCTCGATGGCGACCGTCTCGCAGTTCGGCTTCATCCAGACGCCGTACCGCCGCGTCACGGGCGGCCGGGTCACCGACGAGATCGTCTCCCTCGACGCCTCCGAGGAGGCGCAGTACACGATCGCTCAGGCCTCCGAGCCGGTCGACGAGAAGACGGGCAGGTTCCTGCACGAGCACGTGCTCTGCCGCTCCCGCGAGGGCGAGGCCGTCATGGCCGACCCGAAGGAGATCCAGTTCATGGACGTCTCCCCGGCCCAGATCGTCTCGGTCGCGACGGCGATGATCCCGTTCCTCGAGCACAACGACGCGAACCGCGCCCTGATGGGTGCGAACATGCAGCGGCAGGCGGTGCCGCTGATGATCCCGCAGGCGCCGCTCGTCGGCACGGGGCTCGAGTACCGGGCCGCCGTCGACTCGGGCGACGTGATCGTGGCCAGGGGCCCCGGCGAGGTCGTCGAGCTCGACGCGACGAGAATCGTCGTCGAGGGCAAGGGCTCGCGGGACGAGTACGACCTGATCAAGTTCATGCGCTCGAACCAGGGCACGCTCATCCACCACAAGCCGATCGTCAGGCTCGGCGACAAGGTCGTCGCCGGCTCGGTGCTCGCGGACGGCTCCTCGACCGACCACGGCGAGCTCGCGCTCGGCGCGAACCTGCTCGTCGCGTTCATGCCGTTCGAGGGGTACAACTTCGAGGACGCGATCGTGCTCTCGGAGCGGCTCGTCAAGAACGAGGTGCTCACCTCGATCCACATTCACGAGTACGAGATCGACGCCCGCTCGACGAAGCTCGGCGACGAGGAGATCACCCGCGACATCCCGAACCGCTCGGAGGAGTCGCTCCGCAACCTCGACGACCGCGGCATCGTCCGCATCGGCGCCGAGGTCGGCTCGGGTGACCTGCTCGTCGGCAAGGTGACGCCGAAGGGCGAGACCGAGCTGACGGCGGAGGAGAAGCTGATCCGCGCGATCTTCAAGGAGAAGGCGCGCGAGGTTCGCGACACCTCGCTGAAGGTGCCCCACGGCGAGGGCGGAGTCGTCATCGACGTGAAGACGTTCGCGCGCGACACGGGCGACGACCTCTCACCGGGCGTCAACGAGCTCGTGCGCGTCTACGTCGCGAAGAAGCGCAAGATCAGCGAGGGCGACAAGCTCGCCGGCCGCCACGGCAACAAGGGCGTCATCTCGAAGATCGTCCCCGAGGAGGACATGCCGTTCCTCGAGGACGGCCGCTCGGTCGACATCCTCCTGAACCCGCTCGGCGTGCCGAGCCGGATGAACATCGGCCAGATCCTCGAGACGCATCTCGGCTGGGCTGCCGCGCACGGCGTCTTCGTCGGCGACGGCGTCGAGGTGATGAACGGCAACGCGAGTCGCGTCATCAACGCGCCGACGCCGACGCCGGTCGCGACGCCCGTCTTCGACGGGGCGACCGTCGAGGACGTCGACGCGGCGCTCGCGACCTGGGCCGAGTCGAACGCCGACGGCGCGATCAAGCTCGACGTCGACAAGAAGGCGGCCGCCGGCCGTCGCGTCTCCGGCAAGGTGCAGCTCTTCAACGGGCGCACCGGGGAGCCGTTCGAGCAGAAGGTGACCGTCGGCTACATGTACATCCTGAAGCTGCTCCACCTGGTCGACGACAAGATCCACGCTCGCTCGACCGGGCCGTACTCGCTCGTCACCCAGCAGCCGCTCGGTGGCAAGGCGCAGTTCGGGGGGCAGCGCTTCGGCGAGATGGAGGTCTGGGCGCTCGAGGCCTACGGCGCGGCCTACACGCTCCAGGAGATGCTCACGATCAAGTCCGACGACACGGTCGGGCGGGTCAAGGCCTACGAGGCGATCGTCAAGGGCGAGAACATCGCCGAGCCGTCGATCCCCGAGTCGTTCAAGGTGCTCCTGAAGGAGATGCAGTCCCTGGCGCTCGACGTCCAGGTGATCTCCGAGGACGGCGGCGAGGTCGAGGTGCGCGAGGAGGACGACGAGCTGCTCCGCGCCGCGGAGGAGCTCGGCATCGACCTCTCGCCCGGCTCGCTGCGCGTCGCGGCCGGCGTCGTGGAGGGCGAGGAGCCCGAGGCGGGCGCCGAGGTGGCCGAGGAGGAGGTCGAGGAGGAGCCCGCGGAGGTGGTCGCCGCCGAGGCGCCGCTCGCGGAGCTCGTCGAGCTCGACCTGGGGCCGAGTCTCGACGACGAGGACGCGCCCGTCGGCGCCCTCGACGACATCGACGTGGATCTGGACGACTAGGAAAGGGCAGCAATGATCGACATCAACGATTTCGACGCGATCCGCATCGGGCTCGCGTCGAGCAAACAGATCCGCGACTGGTCGTCGGGCGAGGTCACCAAGCCGGAGACCATCAACTACCGGACGCTGAAGCCCGAGCGGGACGGGCTCTTCTGCGAGCGCATCTTCGGTCCGACGAAGGACTGGGAGTGCTACTGCGGCAAGTACAAGCGCGTCCGCTACAAGGGCATCATCTGCGAGCGCTGCGGCGTCGAGGTGACCCGCCAGAAGGTTCGCCGCGAGCGGATGGGGCACATCGACCTCGCCGCTCCGGTCTCGCACATCTGGTTCTTCAAGGGCGTGCCGAGCCGGATCGGCTACCTGCTCGACATCGCCCCGCGCGAGCTCGAGAAGGTGCTCTACTTCGCCGCCTCGATCATCACCTCGGTCGACACCGAGGCGCGCGCGAAGGACCTGAACGACCTCGAGGACAAGGTCAAGGCCGAGGTCGAGCGCATCTACGTCGATCGCGACGAGGGACTCGCGGCGCTCGAGCAGCGGCTCGCGCGCCGGCGCGCCTACTTCGCCCAGGGCAAGGACAAGGGCTTCGACGAGGACGACGACTTCTGGGCCCGCGGCCTCTCGGCCTGGGCCGAGGAGCAGCTCCTGCCGACGCTCGAGGAGGCCCGCAGCCTCGTCAGCGGCCTCTTCGTCGAGCTCGTCGCGCAGATCACGACCGAGGACGCGAAGAAGATCCGCGAGCTCGTCCGCAACGCCGCGATCCGCGAGGACCGCAAGCTCTCCCCGCGCGAGCTCGAGCAGGTCGCGACCGCGGCCGAGCAGATCCGCGCCGCGCTCGCCGGGCTGCGCGAGGAGCAGGACAACGCGACCGGCTCGAAGAAGGGCGCGGTCTCCAAGCACATCAACCGGCTCCTCGAGGCGCTCCTCGGCGGCAGCCCGCTCGAGGGCGAGGACGCCGAGGTCGTCGCGTCGGTCGACGCGAAGAACCTCGAGAAGACCCGCGAGCTCGGCAACGGGCCTGCTCCGCGACGTGCTCGCCGCCTACGGCGACGACACCGACGTGCGTGAGCTCGACGAACGACCTCTGCCTGCGCACCGACGGCAAGATCCAGAAGGAGGACCTCGACTCGCTCATCCAGTGGGCGCTGAAGGTTCGCGAGATGTACCTCGACATCGAGTCGCGGCGCGAGGACACGCGCGAGGCCGCGGTCGACTCCGTCAACCGGCTCGAGCAGACCTGGCAGCTCTTCCGCGAGGCCGAGCCGAAGCTGGTCGTCAACGACGAGCAGCTCTTCCGCGAGCTGAAGGACCGGTTCGGCTCGCCCTACGGCTTCGGCGTCTACTTCCGGGGCGGCATGGGCGCCGAGTCGATCCGTGACCTGCTCCGCGACCTCGACCTCGGCGAGGAGTCGCTCCAGCTGCGCGAGACGATCCGCACCTCGAAGGGTCAGAAGCAGCAGCGGGCGATCAAGCGGCTGAAGGTCTGCCAGGCCTTCGTCAAGTCCGAGAACAAGCCCGAGTGGATGATCCTCGAGGCGGTGCCGGTGATCCCGCCGGAGCTCCGCCCGATGGTCCAGCTCGACGGCGGCCGCTTCGCGACCTCCGACCTGAACGACCTCTACCGGCGCGTGATCAACCGCAACAACCGGCTGAAGAGGCTGCTCGACCTCGGCGCGCCCGAGATCATCGTCAACAACGAGAAGCGGATGCTGCAGGAGGCCGTCGACGCGCTCTTCGACAACGGCCGTCGCGGCCGCGCGGTCACCGGCCCCGGCAACCGCCCGCTGAAGTCGCTCTCGGACATGCTGAAGGGCAAGCAGGGCCGGTTCCGCCAGAACCTGCTCGGCAAGCGCGTCGACTACTCGGGCCGGTCGGTGATCGTCGCCGGCCCGAGCCTGAAGCTGCACCAGTGCGGGCTGCCGAAGCTGATGGCGCTCGAGCTGTTCAAGCCGTTCATCATGAGCCGGCTCGTCGAGCGCAAGTCGGTGCAGAACATCAAGGCGGCGAAGAAGTACGTCGACTCGATGACGCCCGAGGTCTGGGACGTCCTCGAAGAGGTGATCGCCGAGCATCCGGTGCTCCTGAACCGCGCGCCGACGCTCCACCGCCTGGGCATCCAGGCCTTCGAGCCGGTGCTCGTCGAGGGCAAGGCGATCCAGGTGCACCCGCTCGTCTGCCACGCCTTCAACGCCGACTTCGACGGCGACCAGATGGCCGTCCACCTGCCGCTCTCGGCCGAGGCGCAGGCGGAGGCGCGCATCCTGATGCTGTCGTCGAACAACATCCTCTCGCCGGCATCGGGGCGGCCGCTCGCGACGCCGACGCAGGACATGGTCCTCGGCATCTACTCGCTGACCTACTCGCCGCTCGACCTGCCGAAGACCGACGCGGCGACGCTCGACCCGCGGCCGAAGCGGTTCAACTCCGCCGACGAGGTCGAGCTCGCGGTCGAGGGCGACAGCGTCGTCGCTGAAGGACCCGATCGAGTTCCGCTTCCGCGGCGAGCTCCACCTGACGACGCCCGGCCGGGTGCTCTTCAACTCGGCCGTCTACCGCCAGCTCGTCGAGCTGATCGGCGACGAGCGACGGGCTCGACGAGGGCTTCGAGTACGTCAACCAGACGCTGACGAAGCCCGACACCGACCGCTACGTGCTCGCGCTCTCGGATCGCTACGGCGCGCACACGCTGGCACCGGTGCTCGACACGATCAAGACGCTCGGGTTCCACTACTCGACCCAGGCCGGCGTGACGATCTCGAAGAACGACATCGTCATCCCGCCCGACAAGGAGCGGATCCTCGGCGAGTACGAGAAGCGGGTCGAGGGTGTCCACGCCCAGTACGACCGCGGCCTGATCACCGAGGACGAGCGCCACGAGACGATCGTCAACATCTGGAACGAGGCGACCGACAAGGTCGCCGACGCGATGCAGGCGAACCTCGACGAGCTGAACCCGGTGTTCATGATGGCGAACTCGGGCGCCCGCGGGTCGTTCAAGCAGATCCGGCAGCTCGCCGGCATGCGCGGCCTGATGGCGAACCCGAAGGGCGAGATCATCGAGCGCCCGATCAAGGCCAACTTCATGGAGGGCCTCTCGGTGCTCGAGTACTTCATCTCGACCCACGGCGCCCGCAAGGGCCTCGCCGACACCGCGCTGCGCACGGCCGACTCGGGCTACCTGACCCGGCGCCTCGTCGACGTCTCGCAGGACGTGATCGTCCGCGAGGCCGACTGCGGCACCGACGAGTGGGTCGAGCTGCCGATCCGCACGAGCGAGGGGCTGAACAAGTCGCTGCTCGGCCGGCTGATCGCCGAGGGCGTCTACAAGCCGCTCGCGAACGGCAAGCCGGGCAAGACGGCGCTCGCCGAGCAGGGACAGGTCGTCACGAGCGCCCTGCTCGAGCAGCTCGAGGAGGAGCTCGGCAACGAGATCGCGATCCCGGTCCGCTCGGTCGTCAAGTGCCGCGCGGAGGCGGGGGTCTGCCAGGCCTGCTACGGCATCTTCCTCGCCACCGGCGAGATGTGCGAGGTCGGCGACGCGATCGGCATCGTCGCCGCGCAGTCGATCGGCGAGCCGGGCACGCAGCTGACGATGCGGACGTTCCACACCGGCGGCGTCGCGGGCGCCGACATCACCCACGGCCTGCCGCGCGTCGTCGAGATCTTCGAGGCGCGCAACCCGAAGGGGGCGGCCACCCTCGCCGAGGTCGGCGGCCGCATCGAGGTCGAGCAGACCGAGCGTGGGCCGAAGGTCGTCATCCACCCGACCGAGCTCGGCCCCGGCGGCGAGCTCGCCGACCCGATCGAGTACCAGCTGCCGCGGCGCACGCGCCTGCTCGTGGCGAACGGACAGGTGGTCGAGCCGGGCGACGCCGTCAACGAGGGCTCGCGCAACCCGGCCGACCTGCTCGCGCTGAAGGGCTCGACCCCGACCGAGCTGTACCTCGTCGCCGAGGTGCAGAAGGTCTACAAGTCCCAGGGCGTCGAGATCCACGACAAGCACATCGAGCTGATCGTGCGGCAGATGCTGAAGAAGGTCCGGGTCGAGAGCGCCGGCGACACCGACCTGCTGCCGGGCCAGCTCGTCGACCGGGTCGTGCTCGAGCGCGAGAACGCCCGGGTCAAGGTCGAGAAGAAGGAGCCGGCGACGTTCGAGCCCCTGATCCTCGGGATCACCAAGGCCTCGCTCGCGACCGAGTCGTTCCTCTCGGCGGCCTCCTTCCAGGAGACGACGAAGGTGCTGACCGACGCCTCGATCGAGGGGAAGATCGACCGGCTGCTCGGGCTGAAGGAGAACGTGATCATCGGCAAGCTGATCCCGGCCGCGACCGGCCTGCGCCGCTACCGGGCGATCGAGATCGGCCCGACCGAGCCGATCACGCCCGAGGCCTACCAGCAGGACGTTCTGCTCCAGGCGCTCGAGGAGATCGACGCCGACGGCGGCTCACTCGCCTTCGACGGCGATCTCGACGCCGGCTTCGAGGGCGGCGCCCCCGAGCCGAGCGAGCTCCCCGAGGTCGACGACTAGCACGAGCTCGAAGTGAGGGCTGCGACGAGGCCGGGGTGACCCGGCCTCGTCGCGTTCCCGGGCCGACGGCAGCCTCAGGCGACGTGCCCGAACCGCTCGGCCGCGCGGGCGCGGCGGCGGGCCGCCTCGACCGCGCGGTCGCGGGGCGGGGCGGAGGTGACGAGCTCGTCGAGGAGCTGGCGGGTCACCTGTGCGATCGCCTCGGTGGCGCGCTCGCAGGCCTCGGCGTTTGCCCGGGAGGGCTTCTGCATGCCGCTCACCTTGCGGACGTACTGACGGGCGGCCTCGTCGACCTCGCCGGTCGTCGTCGGGGGCTCGAAGTTGTACAGCGGTCGGATGTTCCGGCACATGGCCCGCGAGTCTACGCCCGCCGGGCGCGGGTCGGCTCAGCTCGCGACGATCCGCGCCTTGCCGGCGTTCTTGGCGCGGTAGAGCGCGTGGTCGGCGCGCTTGAAGAGGTCGGCGGCCGTGTCCTCGGCGCGGAGCTCGGCGACGCCGGCCGAGATCTTCAGCGCGCCGATCTTCGGGATCTTCTGGCCGCGGATCGCGATCGCGATCCGGTCGGCGAGCAGCTCGGCGTCGTCCCGGCTCGACTCGGGCAGGATGACCGCGAACTCGTCGCCGCCGACCCGGCAGGCGATGTCGGTCGCGCGGACGACGGTGCGGACGCGGTCGGCGACCTCGACGAGGACGCCGTCCCCTTCGAGGTGGCCGATCCGATCGTTGATCCGCTTGAAGTCGTCGAGGTCGAAGACGATCACCGAGACGAACCGCTCGTAGCGGTGGGCGCGGGCGATCTCGCGGCCGAGGAACTCGTAGAAGAGCCGCCGGTTGTGCAGACCGGTGAGCGAGTCGAGCTCCGCGAGCTCGCGCGCCTCGGCGTAGCGGAGCGCGTTCCAGATCGCCGGGCCGGCGCGGCGCGCGAGCCCCTCGAGGGCGCCTCTCGGTCGCCTCGGAGAAGCCGGACGGGACGCGACGCGGCTGATCGCCGCGAGCGACCCGATCGTCTCGCCCTCGGAGCGCAGCGCCACCGTCAGCGCCGTCCGCGGCAGCTTCGAGGTCTCGTCGACGTCGTCGAGGCGGTAGCGGTAGACGACCTCGAGCGCGCGCAGATCGGGGTGGCTCGGCATCTGCAGGAGCGTCCGCTCGATCTCGTCCTCGGACAGGCCGGCCGACCGCGTCGTCGGGCCGCCGCCGCCCTCGGCGATGGCGATGAGCGCCGCGTCGACACCGGGCAACGCGATCACCGCGTCGAGCGTGCGGTCGAGCACCTCGACCGGCTCGAGCGAGGAGGCGAGCTCCGAGACGTAGCCGAGGCCGGCGACGAGCCGCTCGACCCGGCCCTCGACCGAGCGGCGGGTTCGCAGGACGACGACGACCAGCGCCGCGAGCACGGCGACGACGGCCACGCCAGCCACAACCCCGAGCGCAACACCCATCTCCGTCCCGAAACCCCCTACGTCCGCAGTACCCGACTTCTCACTCTCGTTGGCGCGCGCCGATTCTTGCAAGTCCTGCCGCGATTTCCGGCGAGGTCGCTGCGGCGATTTGAGCACGGCACGGGGAAGCGTTGCTCTGCTACCCTTCGTCGCTGGTTCGGCACCGGTTAAGGCCCGTGCCGGGTTGTCCCGCGTCACCGCCCAGGGCGGCGACGACCTCTGAAGTACGACCAGGAAAAAAGGATGCCGACTGTCAACCAACTGATTCGCAAGGGGCGCACCTCCAAGCGCGAGAAGACGAAGACGCCTGCGCTGCAGGGGGCTCCGCAGCGCCGCGGGGTCTGCACGCGCGTCTCGACGATGACGCCCGAAGAAGCCGAACTCGGCGCTGCGGAAGATCGCGCGCGTCCGGCTGACGAACGGCATCGAGGTCGGCACCTACATCCCGGGCGAGGGTCACAACCTGCAGGAGCACTCGGTCGTGCTCGTCCGCGGCGGCCGCGTCAAGGACCTGCCGGGCTACCGCTACAAGGTGATCCGGGCGGCGCTCGATGCCTCCGGCGTCGCCGACCGCAAGCAGGCCCGCTCGAAGTACGGCGCCAAGAAGACCTCGTGAGGGCCTGATGCCGCGCCGCGCAGAGATCCAGCCCCGCCCGCTCTCGCTCGACCCGATGTACGACAGCCTGCTCGTGACGCAGCTGATCAACCGCGTGATGCTGCACGGGAAGAAGTCGACGGCCGAGGGGATCGTCTACGGCGCCCTCGACAAGGTCGGCGCCAAGACCGGCCGCCCGCCGGCCGAGGTGCTCGAGCAGGCCGTCAAGACGGTCACCCCGGTGCTCGAGGTGCGCAGCCGCCGCGTCGGCGGCGCGAACTACCAGGTTCCGGTCGAGGTGCCGCAGCGGCGTGGGCGCACGCTCGCGCTACGCTGGCTCGTGACGTACTCGCGCGAGCGCCGCGAGAAGCACATGGCGGACAAGCTCGCCGGCGAGATCCTCGACGCGCTCGAGCAGCAGGGGAGCGCGTTCAAGCGCAAGGACGACATGTATCGCATGGCGCAGGCCAACAAGGCCTTCGCCCACTACCGCTGGTAGAGAGGTTTCGAGGGAGACGCACAGTGGCTGTTGCAGAGACACGAATCGCGCTGGATCGCGTCCGGAACATCGGGATCATGGCCCACATCGATGCGGGCAAGACGACGACGACCGAGCGGATCCTCTACTACACCGGCCGGACCCACAAGATGGGCGAGGTGCACGAGGGCGCGGCGACGATGGACTGGATGGCGCAGGAGCAGGAGCGCGGCATCACGATCACCTCTGCCGCGACGACGGCGACGTGGCGCGACCACCGGATCAACATTATTGATACGCCCGGGCACGTGGACTTCACGGTCGAGGTCGAGCGGAGCCTGCGCGTCCTCGACGGCGCCGTCGCGGTCTTCGACTCGGTCGCAGGCGTCCAGCCCCAGTCGGAGACGGTCTGGCGCCAGGCCGACAAGTACACGGTGCCGCGCATCGCGTTCATCAACAAGATGGACCGGACCGGGCGCGAACTTCTTCGCCGCCGTCGCCTCGATGCGCGAGCGGCTCGGCGCGAACCCGGTGCCGGTGCAGCTCCCGATCGGCTCGGAGGAGAACTTCCGCGGCGCCGTCGACCTGGTCGAGATGCAGGCGATCGTCTACAAGGACGACCTCGGGCAGCAGTTCGACGTCGGCGAGATCCCGGCCGAGCTCGCCGAGCAGGCGCACGAGTACCACCACCAGCTGATCGACGCGATCTCGCACTTCGACGACGAGGTGCTCGAGGCCTACATCGAGGACGAGGGCTCGGTGACCGTCGACCAGATCAAGCGCGCCCTGCGCGCCGGCACGCTCTCCGGCCAGCTCACGCCGGTGCTGCTCGGGAGCGCGTTCAAGAACAAGGGCGTCCAGCCGCTCCTCGACGCCGTGATCGACTACCTGCCGAGCCCGCTCGACGTGCCGGCGGTGCACGGCCTCGACCCGAAGACCGACGCCGAGATCGAGCGCGCCGCCTCCCTGGATGCGCCCTTCTCCGCGCTCGCCTTCAAGGTCATGTCCGACCCCTACGTCGGCAAGCTCACCTACTTCCGCGTCTACAGCGGCAAGATCAAGTCGGGCGAGAAGGTGCTGAACACGACGACCGGCCGCACCGAGCGGATCGGCCGCATCCTCCAGATGCACGCGAACCACCGCGAGGACCGTGACGAGGTCGGCGCGGGCGAGATCGCGGCGGGCGTCGGCCTGAAGCAGACGACGACCGGCGACACGCTCTCGGCCGAGAACGCCCCGATCGTGCTCGAGTCGATCAGCTTCCGCGAGCCGGTCATCTCCGTCGCGGTCGAGCCGAAGTCGAAGGCCGACCAGGACAAGCTCGTCGACGGGGCTCGCGCGGCTCGTCGAGGAGGACCCGACCTTCCGGGTCACCTCGGACGAGGAGACCGGCCAGACGCTGATCGCCGGCATGGGCGAGCTGCACCTCGACATCGCCGTCGACCGCCTGAAGCGCGAGTTCAACGTCGACGCGAACGTCGGCCGGCCGCAGGTCGCCTACCGCGAGACCGCTCTCGCAGCCGGTCGCGAAGATCCAGGGCCGGTTCGTCCGCCAGACCGGCGGCTCGGGCCAGTACGGCGACGCCGTCATCAACCTGACGCCCGCAGGAGCCGGGCGCCGGCTACGAGTTCGTCGACAAGATCGTCGGCGGCAAGATCCCGAAGGAGTACATCCCGGCCGTCGACGCGGGCATCAAGGAGGCGATGGGCTCCGGCATCCTCGCCGGCTACCCGGTCGTCGACGTCAAGGTCGAGCTGGTCGACGGCTCCTACCACGATGTCGACTCGAGCGAGCGGGCCTTCAAGATCGCCGGCTCGATCGCGTTCAAGGAGGCGATGAAGCGCGCCAAGCCGAAGCTGCTCGAGCCGGTGATGGCCGTCGAGGTGACGACGCCCGACGACTTCCTCGGCGACGTGATCGGGAACCTCAACTCCCGGCGCGGCCGGATCGAATCGATGAGCCCGGTCGGGAACGTCCAGGCCGTCAAGGCGATCGTGCCGCTCGCGGAGATGTTCGGGTACGCGACCGACCTCCGCTCGATGACCCAGGGTCGGGCAGACTTCAGCATGCATTTCGAGCGGTACGAGGACGTGCCGCCGTCAATCGCGAGCGATATCGCCGAGCAGGGCGGCGGCGGCTCCTAACCAGGCCTAACGGAGGAACGAGACGAAATGGGCAAGCAGAAGTTCGAGCGCTCGAAGCCGCACGTCAACGTCGGCACGATCGGGCATATCGACCACGGCAAGACCACGCTGACCGCGGCGATCACCAAGGTGCTCGCCGATCAGGGCACGAACACGACCATCCGCGACTTCGCGTCGATCGACAACGCTCCCGAGGAGCGCGCCCGCGGCATCACAATCAACACGGCGCACGTCGAGTACGAGACGGCGAACCGCCACTACGCGCACGTCGACTGCCCGGGGCACGCGGACTACATCAAGAACATGATCACCGGCGCCGCGCAGATGGACGGCGCGATCCTCGTCGTCTCGGCCGCCGACGGCCCGATGCCGCAGACCCGCGAGCACATCCTCCTGGCCCGCCAGGTCGAGGTGCCCGCGATCGTCGTCGCGCTCAACAAGGCCGACATGGTCGACGATCCCGAGCTGCTCGAGCTCGTCGAGCTCGAGGTCCGCGAGCTGCTCTCGCGCTACGACTTCCCCGGCGACGACATCCCGGTGGTGCAGGTCTCGGCGCTGAAGGCGCTCGAGGGCGACCCCGAGTGGACGCCGAAGATCCTCGAGCTGATGGAGGCGGTCGACACCTACATCCCCGAGCCGACGCGCGACGTCGACAAGCCGTTCCTGATGCCGATCGAGGACGTGTTCACGATCACCGGCCGCGGCACCGTCGTCACGGGCCGGATCGAGCAGGGCAAGTGCGAGGTCGGCAACGAGGTCGAGATCGTCGGGATCCACCCCGAGACCGCAGAAGACGGTCGTGACCGGACTCGAGATGTTCCAGAAGACGCTCGACTTCGCGCAGGCCGGCGACAACGCGGGCGCGCTGCTCCGCGGGGTCAAGCGCGAGGAGGTCGAGCGCGGCCAGGTGCTCGCGAAGCCCGGCTCGATCACGCCGCACACCCAGTTCAACGCCGAGGTCTACGTCCTCTCCAAGGACGAGGGCGGCCGGCACACGCCGTTCTTCAACAACTACCGGCCCCAGTTCTACTTCCGCACGACCGACGTCACCGGCTCGATCGGGCTGCCCGAGGGCCAGGAGATGGTCATGCCGGGCGACAACACGAACATGAAGATCGAGCTGATCCAGCCGATCGCCATGGACCAGGGGCTGCGCTTCGCGATCCGCGAGGGCGGCCGCACGGTCGGCGCCGGCGTCGTCACGGACATCATCAAGTAGCAGGCGAGGGAGAAGACGAGACATGGCGCAGGGGAAGATCCGCATCCGGCTGAAGGGGTACGACCACCAGCAGCTCGACCGCTCGGCCCAGCAGATCGTCGACACCGCCCAGCGGAGCGGTGCGACGATCACCGGACCGGTGCCCCTGCCGACCGAGAAGAACGTCTACTGCGTGATCCGCAGCCCCTTCAAGGACAAGGACTCGCGGGAGCACTTCGAGGTTCGCACCCACAAGCGCCTGATCGACATCCTCAGCCCGACCCCGAAGACGATCGACCAGCTGATGCGGCTCGATCTTCCGGCCGGCATCGACATCGAGATCAAGCTCTGATGGCGAAGGGCATCCTCGGCAAGAAGCTGGGCATGACGCAGATCTTCGACCCGGAGACCGGTGCGGTGACGCCTGTGACGGTGATCGCGGCGGGCCCCTGCCCGGTCGTCCAGGTCCGGACGGCGGGCAGTCGACGGCTACGACGGTGTCCAGCTCGCCTTCGAGCCGGTGGCGGAGCGGAAGCTGACGCGTCCCGAGCTCGGGCATCTGAAGCGGTTCGGGGTCGGCGCGCACCGGACGATCGTCGAGTTCCGCGGCGGCCTCGACGGCGCCGTCGAGGGCGAGACGGTCACCGTCTCGGTCTTCGCGCCCGGCGACGAGGTCAAGGTCGCGGGCATCGGCATCGGCAAGGGCTTCCAGGGCACGATCAAGCGCCACAACTTCTCGAGCGGCCCGCGGTCGCACGGCTCCCACAACGTCCGCGCACCCGGCTCGGTCGGCGCCTCCGCCACCCCCTCGCGCGTCTTCAAGGGCGTGAAGATGGCCGGGCGGATGGGCGGCAAGCGGGTCACCCAGCTCGGGCTCAGAGTCCACAGCGTCGACCCCGAACGCGGCCTGCTCCTCGTCAAGGGCGCGATCCCCGGCCCGAAGAACGGGCTCGTCGAGGTGCGCGGCTGATGGCCGGCCCCGAAGGCACCCCTCCTCGCGGCGACCGGCGGCACGAGCAAGGACGTCTCGCTCGAGGCGGCCGTGTTCGGCGCCGAGATCAAGCCGCACCTCGTGCACGAGGCGGTGCGGGCCGAGCAGAACGCCAACCGGGCGGGCACGATGGCGACGAAGAGCCGCGGTCTCGTCTCCGGCGGCCGTTCGAAGCCCTGGCGCCAGAAGGGCACCGGCCGCGCCCGCGCCGGCACGACGCGCGCCGCCCAGTTCACCGGCGGCGGCCACGTCTTCGCCAAGGTGCCGCGCAGCTTCGACGGTCAAGGTGAACCGCAAGGCGGCGAAGGCTGCCCTTCGCTCGGCTCTCGCCGCGCACGCCGACGCCGGCACGCTCGCGCTCCTCGACGCGCCGAGCTTCTCCGAGCCCTCGACGAAGAGCGCGCGGAGCCTGATCGAGGGCTCCGGCCTCGTCTCGCCGGTGCTCGTCGTCGTCACCGACGAGGAGGTGGCGGCCGCGCAAGTCGTTCCGCAACCTGGAGCGGGTCGCCGTCGTCGGCCCCGCCGAGCTCGAGGTCGCCGCCGTCGTCTGGGCGCGCTCGCTGCTCGTCAGCGAGACCGCGCTGCCGATCCTCGAGACGAGGGCCCGCTGATGCACGCGGGCCAGGTCGTCATCGCTCCGGTCGTGACCGAGAAGAGCTACCACGCCTCGGTGCACGGGACCTACACCTTCCGCGTGCATCCCGACGCGCACAAGACGCAGATCCGGCAGGCGATCGAGGAGCTGTTCGAGGTCCACGTCGTCCGGGTCAACGTGCTGAAGGTGCAGCCGAAGCCGAAGCGGCGCGGGCTGATCAAGGGCACCAAGCAGGGCTGGAAGAAGGCGATCGTCCAGCTGAAGCCCGGCGAGACGATCGAGGTCTTCCAGGGAGCGCAGATCTGATGCCCGTCCGTCGCTTCAAGCCGACGAGCCCCGGCCGCCGCTTCATGACCGTCTCCGACTTCGCCGAGATCACGAAGTCGAAGCCCGAGAAGGCGCTGACGGAGAAGCTGACGAAGAAGGGCGGCCGCAACGCCAACGGCCGGATCACGACGCGCCACCAGGGCGGCGGCCACAAGCGCCGCTTCCGCGTGATCGACTTCAAGCGCACGAAGGACGGCGTGCCGGCAAAGGTGGCCGCGATCGAGTACGACCCGAACCGGTCTGCGCGCATCGCACTCCTGCACTACCGCGACGGCTTCAAGGCATACATTCTCGCTCCCGCCGGGCTTCGCGTCGGCTCCGAGGTGCAGTCGGGCGCCGGGCGCCGACATCAAGCCCGGCAACGCGCTGCCGCTCGAGAACATCCCGACCGGGACGCTCGTCCACAACGTCGAGCTGAAGCCCGGCCGCGGTGGCCAGCTGGCCCGCTCGGCCGGCTCGGGCATCCAGCTCGTCGCCAAGGACGCGGGCTACGCGACCCTCCGCCTTCCCTCGGGCGAGATGCGCCGCGTGCTCCTCACCTGCCGGGGCACCGTCGGGCAGGTCGGCAACGTCGATCACGGCAACATCACGGGCGGCAAGGCGGGGCGCTCGCGCTGGCTCGGCAAGCGCCCGACGGTTCGCGGCTCGGCGATGAACCCGGTCGACCATCCGCACGGCGGCGGCGAGGGCAAGTCGAAGGGTGGACGCCACCCGGTGACGCCGTGGGGCGTCCCGACGCTCGGCAAGCGCACCCGCGGCAAGCACAAGGAATCCGACAAGCTCATCATCCGCGGCCGGCGCCGCGGGAAGGAGAAGCGTTGAGCAGAAGCTCGAAGAAGGGGCCCTTCGTGGAGGAGCGGCTCCTGCAGCGCATCGTCGCCATGAACGAGGGCGGCCGCAAGCAGATGATCCGCACCTGGTCGCGCTCCTCGACGATCTTCCCCGACATGGTCGGTCACACGATCGCGGTCCACGACGGGCGCAAGCACGTGCCCGTCTTCATCTCCGAGCAGATGGTGGGCCACAAGCTCGGCGAGTTCGCGCCGACGCGCCACTTCCGCGGCCACGCCGGCGACTCGAAGACCCAGGTGAAGCGGTGACCGCCGCCCGCTCCTACGTCGGCGCGACGGCGAAGTTCGTGCACGTGACGCCCCGCAAGGCGCGGCTCGTCGCCGACCACATCCGCGGGCGGACGGTGCCGGAGGCGCGCACGATCCTCGCGTTCATGACCGCGGGCGGCCGCGCGCGACCTCGAGAAGGTGCTGCGCAGCGCCGTTGCGAACGCCGAGTCGAACCCGAACCTGCGCTGGAACGGCGACGACCTCCTGATCGCCGCGGTCTTCGTCGACGAGGGCCCGACGACGAAGCGCTGGCAGCAGCGCGCGCGCGGCCGGGTCAGCCAGATCCTGAAGCGGACCTGTCACATCACGATCAAGCTCGAGCTGGCGCCCGAGCCTGTCGCTCCCGCCGAGAGCGGGCCCGAGGGAGCTTCGAGACGCCGCCGCCGTGAGAGCGGCGCGGCCGGCGCGGCCGCAGCGCGAAGGCGCCGCGCCGCAAGAAGGAGGTGGCTGCGTAATGGGCCAGAAGGTGCATCCCGGCGGCCTGCGGGTCGGCGTCATCCACGACTGGAAGTCGAACTGGATGGTCAGCTCGAAGGAGTTCGCGGGCGCCCTGCTCGAGGACATCAAGATCCGCGAGCACATCGTCAAGAAGCTCTCGCACGCCGGTCTGTCGGACATCCTGATCCGCAAGGACAAGCAGCGGATCACGATCGACATCTACACGGCCAGGCCGGGCATCGTGATCGGCAAGTCGGGCGTCGAGGTCGACGCGCTGCGCAAAGAGGTGCATGCGCTCACCCACAAGAACGTCCACATCAACATCAACGAGATCAAGCGCCCGGAGCTCGACGCGAAGCTCGTCGCCCAGTCGATCGCCGAGCAGCTCCAGAACCGGGTCTCGTTCCGCCGGGCGATGAAGCGGTCGCTCGCGAGCGCGATCCGCTCGGGCGCCGCCGGTGTGAAGGTGCAGTGCTCGGGCCGCCTCGGCGGCTCGGAGATGAGCCGCTCCGAGCAGTACTCGGAGGGCCGCGTCCCGCTGCACACGATCCGCGCCGACATCGATTACGGCTTCACCGAGGCCCGCACCCCGACCGGGCGGATCGGCGTCAAGGTCTGGATCAACAAGGGCGAGATCATGCCGGCCGGCTACGGCGGTGTTCCCGGCGGCGGCAAGGAGACGCGCCTCGGCGAGCAGGACACCGCCCGCCGCCGTGGCGGCGTCAGCGAGGGCCTCGGCGCCTCGCGGGAGGCCGGCCGCAGCCGCAACCAGGATCGCGAGGGGCTCGGCCCGGTGCGCCGGAGCAAGCCCGGCCAGCGCGGCCAGCGGCCCGGCGGCGCCCGCCGCGGCGCCCCGCGCGAGGAGGCCACGGCCAGCGACGACCCCGACCGAGGCGCCCGAGCAGAGCCCGGCGCCCGAGACGGTCGTCGAGGTACCCCCGACCACAGCGGCGGCGCCGGCGGAAGCCGTCGTCGAGACAGCCGTTGCCGAGCAGCCCGCCGGCGAGCCGGCTGCCACGAGCGCTCCGGCGGAGGCACGCCCGGCGCCGGCTCGCCGGCGGGCACCGAGCGGCGCAGGCGAGCAAGCCGGCCGCCGAGGCGCCGGCCGCCGAGGCGCCGGCTGCCGAGGAGCCCGCCGCGGCGGAGCCCGCAGCAGGTGGGGCCAAGGTCGACGAGGGTGAAGCCTGATGCTGCTGCCGCGGAGAACCAAGTACCGGAAGATGCACCGCGGCCGCCGCCGGGGCGAGGCCAAGGGACAGTTCACGGTCCAGTTCGGCGATTACGGGATCAAGGCGCTGGAGAACGGCTGGATCACGAACCGCCAGATCGAGGCCGCCCGGATCGCGATGACGCGCAAGATCAAGCGCGGCGGCAAGGTCTGGATCAACGTCTTCCCCGACAAGTCGTTCACGAAGAAGCCGCTCGAGACGCGGATGGGCAAGGGCAAAGGCTCACCCGAGGGCTGGGTCGCCGTGATCAAGCCGGGCCGTGTCATGTTCGAGCTCGCCGGAGTCCCCGAGCCGCTCGCCAAGGAGGCGCTCCGCCTCGCGGGCCAGAAGCTCCCGATCCGGACGAAGTTCGTCCGGCGTGAAGGCGGTGATCTCTTTGCGGGCTAGGGACCTGCGCGGGCTGAGCGCCGACGATCTCGCGACGCGGCTCGTCGAGACGAGGAAAGAACTCTTTACGCTCCGGTTCCAGTCGGCGACCGGGACGCTCGAGAACACGACCAGGCTGCGCCACGCTCGGCAGGAGATCGCACGGATCCTGACGGTCCAGCACGAGCAGGTAGCGAAGGCCGCGCGCTAAGGCGCCGCGGCGAAGGGAGAGGCACGCGAGAGATGGCAGACGACGAGACGACCGAGACGACGCCCGACGAGGCGGAGGTGACCCCGGCGGCGGAAGCCGGCGCGCCCGAGGCTGCAGCTCGAGGCGCCTGCAGCCGAGCCGCGAGGCGAGCGAGCCCGAGGCCAGCGAGCCCGAGGCCGGCAAGCCCGAGGCCAGCGGGCCTGGCGCCAAGGACGACGTCGCGGAGGCCGAGGAAGCCGCGCCCGTCGCCGAGGCGGGCGCCGAGCCTGAGCCTGCGGCGGCCGCCGAGCCTGCTGCCGAGGTCGAGCCCGAGGCGGCCGCCGAGCCGCAAGCCGAGGCCGGGGAGCCCGAGGCGGCGGCCGAGCCTGCTGCGGAGGCCGAAGCCGCCGTGACCGGCGTCCCGCCGAGGCGCCCAGCGAGCCGGCACCTGCCGAGCGAAGGAAGCGCAAGCGCCTGCCCCGCACCGAGCGGCACAAGCACGCCAAGCCGGCGCGGGCCGCTTCGCCGGAGCGCAAGCCGATCGTCGCGGACCGCAAAGGCAGAGTCGGTGCCGGGCCGTCGGCAGGAGCGCCGCGGCGTCGTCGTCTCCGACAAGGGCGACAAGTCGATCGTCGTCAAGGTCGAGACCATTCGCGCCCACGCCAAGTACAAGAAGGTCGTGCGCCGCAGCCGGAAGCTCCACGCCCATGACGAGCAGAACGCCGCCGCGATCGGCGACGTCGTCCGGATCGTCGAGACGCGACCGCTCTCGAAGACCAAGTGCTGGCGGCTCGCCGAGATCGTCGAGAAAGCGAAGTAACGAGGACATGATCCAGCAAGAGACACGGCTGAAGGTCGCCGACAACACCGGGGCCCGCGAGCTCCTCTGCATCCGCGTCGCCGGGGGCTCGCGCCGCCGCTACGCGCGCGTGGGGGACATCATCACGGCGACCGTCAAGGCGGCCGCACCGCAGGGTGCGATCAAGAAGGGCGAGGTCGTGAAGGCGGTCGTCGTGCGGACGAAGAAGCCGTTCGGACGCGACGACGGGACGCTGATCGCCTTCGACGAGAACGCCGCCGTGATCATCGACGCCCAGCGCAATCCGCGTGGAACGCGCATCTTCGGGCCGGTTGCCCGCGAGCTGCGCGAGAAGAACTTCATGAAGATCGTCTCGCTCGCGCCGGAGGTGCTCTAGCCCTCGGGAGGAGCCTGGCCAACGTATGGAGAAGCCAATGCACACACTGAAAGCACCGCGGCTCTGCCGGCGAAAGGACGCGGCATGAAGGTCCACAAGGGCGACCTCGTCCAGATGCTGTCCGGCAAGGACCGCGGCAAGCAGGGGCGCGTGATCGACGCGCAGCCCCGTACCGGTCGCGTCATCGTCGAGAACCTGAACGTCGCGCGGCGGCACACGAAGCCGCGGCCGCTCCGTGACACGAGCCGCATGGGCGCCACCCAGATGTCCCCTGGCGGGATCATCGAGATGCCGACGCTCGTGCCGGTCGACAACGTGATGGTCGTCTGCCCGACCTGCAAGCTGCCGACCCGGATCGGCCACCAGTTCAAAGAGGTCAAGGGCGGCGAGACGATCAAGGTCCGCGTGTGCCGGCGCGCGGGCTGCGGGCAGGAGATCGACTGATGGCCACGACCGAGACATACGTCCCGCGGCTGAAGCAGCGCTACAACGACGAGCTTCGCCCCGCACTCAAGGAGCAGCTCGGACTGTCATCGATCATGCAGTCGCCGACGGTCGCGAAGATCACGCTGAACATGGGCGTCGGCGAGGCGAAGACCGACGCGAAGGTGCTCGATGCGGCGATGGACGAGCTCAGCATCATCGCCGGACAGCGCGCCCAGCTCCGGCGCGCGCGCAAGTCGGTCGCGCAGTTCAAGATCCGCGAGGGCATGCCGATCGGGGCCCGCGTCACGCTGCGCGGCGACCGGATGTGGGAGTTCCTCGACCGGCTGATCTCGATCGCGCTCCCGCGCATTCGCGACTTCCGCGGGCTGCCGCCGACCTCGTTCGACGGGCGCGGCAACTACTCGCTCGGGCTGCGCGAGCAGATCATCTTCCCGGAGATCGACTACGACTCGATCAAGGAAATCCGCGGCCTCGACGTCGCGATCACGACCACTGCCGAGACCGACGAACAGGCCGAAGCGCTCCTGCGCGGCCTGGGGCTGCCAATCGCGGCCGAGGCTCGCCAGGACTAACCGAAGGGACGAAGAAGGGACCGATGGCCAAGAAATCGATGATCGCCAAGGCGGCGCGCCCGGCCAAGTACAAGGTGCGCAACTACAGCCGCTGCAACCGGTGCGGGCGTCCTCGTGCCGTGTTCAAGAAGTTCGGCCTCTGCCGGATCTGCCTGCGCGAGCTCGCCCACCAGGGCGTTATCCCGGGCATGACGAAGAGCTCCTGGTAGGGGACGAGCGATGCTGACCGATCCTGTCGCCGACATGCTGACCCGCATCCGCAACGCCAACAAGGCGCTGCACGAGACCGTCGAGATGCCGTGCTCCAAGCTGAAGGAGGAGATCGCCCGCATCCTCAAGGAGGAGGGCTACGTGCGCGACTATCGAGTCGAGCAGGACGAGCGCCCCTACAAGGTGCTCGTGATCGAGCTGAAGTACGGCCGCGGGCGCGAACGGGTGCTGACGGGACTGAAGCGCATCTCGAAGCCGGGCCGGCGCATCTACGCCGGCAAGGACCGGCTGCCGCGCGTCCTGGGCGGCATGGGAACTGCAATCCTGTCCACGTCCCGGGGCGTGATCACGAGCCGCACCGCCGAGCGCGAAGGCGTCGGCGGCGAGGTGATCTGCTTCGTCTGGTAGCGCACCGATGCAGCCGAACAACGACAACACGACGAGCGCAGGCGCCCACCTCGAGACGAGGCGGCCTGCGCCTGCGTGCGCCCGGAGCGCCTCGTGAGCCGCATCGGCCGGCAACCGATCGACGTACCCGCCGGCGTGACCGTCACCGTCGATCCGGGCCGCGTCACCGTGCACGGTCCCAAGGGCGAGCTACGCCAGGAGGTGCCGCTGCGGATGGCGATCGAGCAGCACGAGGGGACGATCCTCGTCTCGCGGCCGACCGACCGCGGCCCGGACCGCGCGCTGCACGGACTCACACGGACGCTCGTCGCCAACATGGTCGAGGGCGTCACCAATGGCTTCGAGAAGCGGCTCGAGATCCAGGGCGTCGGCTACCGCGCCGCAATGTCGGGCTCGAACCTCGAGCTCCAGGTCGGCTACTCGCACCCGGTCAGCATCACACCGCGCCAGGGCATCGAGTTCGAGGTGCCGGCCCCCACCCAGGTCGTCGTGCGCGGGATCGACAAGCAGGCCGTCGGTCAGACCGCTGCCGAGATCCGCAAGGTCAGGCCACCCGAGCCCTACAAGGGGAAGGGAATCCGCTACGAGGGCGAGCACGTGAGACGGAAGGTCGGGAAGCGCGCATGAGCACCCTCAGCGTCCGCGAGGCGCGTCTGCGCCGCCACCGTCGCGTCCGCGGCAAGATCACGGGCACGGCCGCCCGTCCGCGCCTCACCGTCTACCGCTCGAATCGCGGCATCTTCGCCCAGCTCGTCGACGACGACGCGGGCAAGACGATCGCCTCGGCAAGCTGGGTCGGCCTCGGCCACAAGGGCGACAAGACGGCCCAGGCACGCGAGGTCGGGAAGACCCTGGCGGCGGCTGCCGGCAAGGAAGGAATCGAGTCCGTCGTCTTCGATCGCGGCGGGTACCTGTACCACGGACGCGTGAAGGCTCTCGCCGAGGGTGCGCGCGAGGGAGGACTGAGCTTCTGATGGCAGTGGACATCGCCGAATCGAGGGAGTTGAAGGAACGGGTCGTCGAGATCAACCGCGTCGCCAAGGTCGTCAAGGGCGGCCGGCGGTTCTCGTTCACGGCGCTCGTCGTGATCGGCGACGAGGTCGACCGGGTCGGTGTCGGCTACGGGAAGGCGCGCGAGGTCCCGCTCGCGATCTCGAAGGCCGTCGACGACGCGAAGAAGAACCTCTTCTCCGTGCCCAAGCACGGACAGACGATCACGCACGAGGTGCTCGGCCGCTTTGGCGCGGCGCGCGTGCTGCTGCGCCCGGCCTCGCCCGGCACCGGCGTCATCGCCGGCGGCGGCGTCCGTGCCGTGCTCGAGCTCGGCGGCATCCGCGACGTGCTCGCGAAGTCGCTCGGGACGACGAACCCGATCAACATGCTGAAGGCCGCCGAGTCGGCCCTGCGCGATCTGCGGCGCCCCGAGGAGGTCGCGCTCGCCCGCGGCAAGGCCATCCGCGACGTTCTGCCGCTCCCCCGCGCTCCGAAGGAGCTCGCGGCCCCCGCGAGCGACCCGGTCGAGCCGGCGGCGCCCGAGGAAGCGCCCGTGCCGGCCGCTGCGGATACGGAGGCGTAGGTGACCCGGCTTCGGCTCACCCAGACGGGCAGTGCGATCGGGCAGTCGCCGCGGCACCGCGGCACGCTGCGCGCGCTCGGCCTCGGCCGGATCGGCAAGTCGCGGGAGCACGACGCGACCCCCGCTCTGGCAGGCATGCTACGTAGGGTGCGCCACCTGATCAAGGTGGAGGAGATCGTAGATGCCGGAGCAGCTGAACCTCTCGAATCTGACCCCGGCGCAGCCGCGCCAGGAGCGCAAGCGCGTCGGCCGCGGCCTCGGCTCCGGCAAGGGGCGCTATTCGGGGCGCGGGATCAAGGGCCAGAAGTCGCGCGCCGGCTCGCACCGGATGCGCGCGGGCTTCGAGGGCGGCCAGATGCCGCTCGCGATGCGTATCCCGAAGCTGCGCGGCAACACCTCGCGCGACGCGATGCCGATCGGCCCGTTTCGGACGTACAGCCAGCCCGTGAACATCCGCGACCTCGATCGCTTCGAGGCGGGCGAGGAGGTGACGCCGGAGTCGCTGAAGGCGAAGGGTCTGATCCGGTCGATCCGCAAGGACGTGAAGCTGCTCGGCGTCGGCGAGCTGACCAAGAAGCTGACCGTCAGCGTCCACGGCGCCTCGGCGACCGCGCGCGAGAAGGTCGAGGCCGCCGGAGGGACGCTCACCCTGCTGAAGGAGCCGAAGGTGCGGCGGAAGCGCCGCGCGGCGGCCAAGCCGGCGGCCGAGAGGGAGCCCGACGAGGCCGAGGTCGAGGCAGGTGCCGCGACCGAGGCAGAGGAGGCCGGGCCCGATGAGGCCTAGCCTCTCGCGCGGAGCGTAGGCGCGTGCTCTCCTGGCTCGCGAACGCCTGGCGGGTGCCGGAACTGCGTCGCCGGGTGCTGTTCACGGCGCTCATCCTCGCCGTCTACCGGTTCGGCTCCTGGATCCCCGCCCCGGGGGTCAACTCCTCGGCGATCGCGAGCCTGTTCGGCAGCGGCGTCCTCGGGCTGCTCAGCCTCTTCAGCGGCGGCGCCCTTGCCCGCTTCTCGATCTTCGCGCTCGGGATCATGCCCTACGTCACCGCCTCGATCGTCATCCAGCTGCTCTCGGTGGCGGTGCCGTCGCTCGAACAGCTGAAGCGGGAGGGCGAGGCAGGCCAGGCGAAGATCACGCAGTACACGCGCTATGGCACGGTCGGGCTCGCAGCCGCCCAGGCGACCGGCTATGCCTACCTGTTCCACCGCAGCGGCGGGCTGCAGCTCGACACCGGCCGGCTCGTGCTGATCGTCACGACGCTGACGGCGGGCTGCACGTTCCTGATGTGGATGGGCGAGCAGATCACCAAGCGCGGGATCGGCAACGGCATTTCGATCCTGATCTTCGCCTCGATCCTCACCTCGGCCCCGGCCGGGATCAGCGCCTGGCTGAACGGCACCCCGGTCGAGAAGCTCTTCTTCCCGATCGTCGCTCTCGGCGTCGTCGTCTCGGTCGTCTTCGTCCAGGAAGGGCAGCGGCGGATCCCGATCCAGTACGCGAAGCGGATGGTCGGCCGGCGGCAGTCGGGCGGCCAGTCGACCTACATGCCGCTGCGCGTGAACATGGCCGGTGTCATCCCGGTCATCTTCGCCGCCGCGCTGCTCGCGCTGCCGCAGACGCTCGGCGAGTTCCTGCCGAACACGCAGAACTTCATCAACGCGAACTTCTCGCCACGGACGTGGACCTACCTGATCGTCGAGGCGCTCCTGATCATCGTCTTCACCTTCTTCTACACGGCGGTGACGTTCAACCCGGTCGACCAGGCAGACGAGCTGCGCAAGTACGGCGGCTACATCCCGGGGATCAGGCCCGGGCCGCCGACGGCGCTGTACCTCGACCGCGTCCTGACCCGCCTGACCCTCTGGGGCTCGTTGTTCCTCGCGACGGTGGCCGTGTTCCCGTCGATCTTCATCAACGAGTTCAACTTCTCGCAGGCGACCTCGCGCGCCCTCGGCGGCACCTCGGTGCTGATCGTCGTCGGTGTGGCGCTCGACACGATGCGCCAGATGGAGTCCCAGATGATGATGCGGTCCTACGAAGGCTTTCTCAGATAGTGAATCTGCTCGTGCTGGGCCCGCAGGGGGCGGGGAAAGGGACTCAGGCGAAGCGGATCGCGGTCGACTACGCGATCCCGCACGTCTCGACGGGCGAGATGTTCCGGGAGGCGATCGCCGCCGGCAACGAGCTCGGCCTGCAGGTCGAGCCGCTGCTCGCGCGCGGCGACCTCGTGCCCGACGGGATCACGATCGCGCTGATCCGCGCCAGGCTCGCCGAGGCAGACGCCCGCCGGGGCTTCGTGCTCGACGGCTTCCCGCGCAACGAGGTGCAGGCGGCCGAGCTCGACGCGATGCTCGCCGAGATCGGGCGCCGGCTCGATGCGATCCTCTTCTTCGACCTGCCCGACGGGGTCGCGACCGAGCGGCTGCTCGCGCGCTCGGCCGTCGAGAACCGGCCCGACGACGCGCCCGACGTGATCGCGAGGAGGCTCGCCACCTACCACGCCGAGACCGAGCCGATCGTCGAGCACTACCGGCTGAGCGGCAGGCTGGTCCCCCTGCATGCGGAGCGGGCGATCCCCGAGGTCTACGCCGAGATCGTCGGCGCCCTCGCCGAGCTGGAGGATGACGCGGCATGATCGTCCGCAAGTCGCTGCACGAGATCGAGCTGATGGCCGCCGCGGGCGTGGTCGTTGCCGGCACGCTCGCCCTGCTCGCCGAGCGGGTCGAGCCGGGGATCACGATGGCGGAGCTCGACCGGCTCGCCGACGACTACATCGCCGCCAACGGCGGCGTCCCGACCTCGAAGGGCTACAAGGGCTTCCCGGCGGCGACGTGCATCTCGCCGAACGAGCTGATCGTTCACGGCATCCCCGGCGACTACCGCGCGCGGGAGGGCGACATCATCTCCTTCGACGTCGGGGTGACGAAGGACGGGATGATCGCCGACTCCGCCGCGACCTTCCCGGTCGGCGAGATCTCGCCGGAGGCGCAGCGCCTGCTCGACACCTGCCGCGCGGCGCTCGAGGCGGGGATCGAGGCGGCCCAGCTGCACGCCGTCGTCGGCGACATCTCCGCCGCGGTGCAGCTGGTCGTCGAGGAGGCGGGCTTCTCGGTCGTGCGCAGCCTCGTCGGCCACGGCGTCGGCAAGTCCTACCACGAGGACCCGCAGGTGCCGAACTTCGTCACCTCCTACCGCGGCCCCGAGCTCGTCGAGGGGATGACGATCGCGATCGAGCCGATGATCACCGCCGGCGGAGCCGACGTTCATCTGCACGACGACGGCTGGTCGATTTCGACCGACGACGGCTCGCTGACGGCGCATTTCGAGCACACGGTGGCGATCACCGCGGACGGCCCGCGCGTGCTGACTCGGCCCGCAGGGGTCCTGGTACCATGACCTTTCCCGCGGCGAAAGCCGTGTGTTTGTCTGTGTGGATGACAACGGAAGGAATCTTCGTAGAGACGAGGGCGATTGGCGAGTAAGGAAGAGAAGATCGAGGTCGAGGGTGAGGTCACCGAGGCACTGCCGAGCACGATGTTCCGCGTCAAGCTCGACGGAGGGCATGATGTCCTGACCACGATCTCCGGAAAGATGCGCAAGCACTACATCCGCATCCTTCCCGGGGACAAGGTCAAGGTGGAGCTCTCGCCTTACGACCTGACCCGCGGTCGAATCACCTACCGCCACCGCTCATAAAAAATCATGAAAGTCCGCCCCTCAGTCAAAGCCATGTGTGAGCGCTGCCGCGTGATCAAGCGGCACGGCCGCACGATCGTCATCTGCTCGAACCCCCGCCACAAGCAGCGGCAGGGGTAGGCCGGGCGATGGCCAGAATCGCCGGCGTCAACCTGCCGAACCAAAAGCGGCTCGAGATCGGCCTGACCTACATCTACGGGCTCGGCCAGCCGAGCGCGCACGATATCTGCATCGCCCTCGGGCTCTCACCGGACACGAAGGTGCGTGACCTGACCGAGGACGAGGTGGCGAAGCTCCGCGACTACATCGACGAGCACTACCAGGTCGAGGGCGACCTGCGCCGCGAGCGCACGCAGGCGATCAAGCGCCTCTCCGAGATCGGCGCCTACCGCGGGATCCGGCACCGCCGCGGCCTGCCGGTGCACGGGCAGCGGACGAAGACGAACGCCCGCACGCGGAAGGGCCCGAAGAAGACCGTCGGCCGCGGAAAGAAGGCGAAGTAATGGCGCCGCCCAGGAAGGCTGCGACGCGGGGCCGCGCGCGCCGGCGCGTCCGCAAGAACATCGCGATCGGCCAGGCGCACATCAAGACGTCGTTCAACAACACGATCGTCGCGCTGACCGACCCGCAGGGGAACGTGATCGTCTGGGAGTCGGCCGGCTCGGCCGGGTTCAAGGGCTCGCGCAAGTCGACGCCGTTCGCCGCCCAGGTCACCGCCGACGCGGCCGCCCGCAAGGGCATGGAGCACGGCCTCCAGAAGGTCGAGGTCTTCGTCAAGGGCCCCGGCAGCGGCCGTGACACGGCCATCCGCTCGCTCCAGGCGGCGGGCCTCGAGATCCTCGGCGTCAAGGACGTCTCGCCCCAGGCTCACAACGGCGTCCGGCCCAAGAAGCGGAGGCGTGTCTAGATGGCCCGTGACCGCTCCCCGAAGTGCAAGCAGTGCCGCCGTGAAGG
The DNA here is from genome assembly GCA_963765345.1 of uncultured Actinomycetota bacterium. Taxonomy (GTDB): domain Bacteria; phylum Actinomycetota; class Thermoleophilia; order Gaiellales; family Gaiellaceae; genus PALSA-600. Next base: position 65,704 of record CAVXWI010000018.1, on the reverse strand, counting down.
GATGAAGCTCTTTCTGAAGGGCGAGCGCTGCCTGACCGAGAAGTGCGCCGTCGAGCGCCGCAGCTACCCGCCCGGGGAGCACGGCCGCGGCCGCATCAAGCAGTCCGAGTACCTGCTCCAGCTGCGCGAGAAGCAGAAGGCGCGTCGCTACTACGGCCTGCTCGAGACCCAGTTCCGTATCTACTACGTCAAGGCGAGCCGCCAGGGCGGCGTCACCGGCGAGAACCTGCTGCGGCTGCTCGAGACGCGCCTCGACAACGTCGTCTACCGGCTCGGATTTGCCGCCTCGCGTGCCCAGGCGCGCCAGCTCGTCCGGCACGGCCACTTCGCCGTCAACGGACGCCGGGTCAACATCCCGAGCTACGGCGTCCGGCCCGACGACGTCGTCACGCTGAAGTCCGGCTCGTCCGCCGAGCCGCTGATCCGGGACGCGACCGATCTCACCGCCGCCGTCGCCCCGTGGCTCCAGGCGGACCACGAGGGGCTGACCGGCAAGGTGCTGAAGTGGCCCGAGCGCGACGAGATCGACACCCCGGTCTCCGAACAGCTCATCGTCGAGCTCTATAGCAAGTGACGGCTCGCCGTCTCCTGCTCGAGAACAACCAGAAAGGATCAAATTGGCTAGTCGCTCCACTGTGATGGACTTCCAGGTCCCGAAGATCACCCACGAGGAGGTCAAGGAGCACCGCGGGGTCTTCGTGATCGAGCCGCTCGACCGCGGCTTCGGCTACACGTTCGGCAACTCGCTGCGCCGCGTCCTCCTCTCCTCGCTCGAGGGTGCCGCCGTCACCTCGGTCAAGCTCGAGGGTGTCGCGCACGAGTTCACGACCCTGCCGGGCGTCCGTGAGGACGTGACCGACATCCTGCTCAACCTGAAGGAGCTCGTCTGCGTGCTGCACGGCGAGTCGCCCGAGGTCGAGGTCAGGCTGACCGCGAAGGGCGAGGGGACGGTGACCGCCGCCGACATCGAGTGCCCCGCTGACCTCGAGATCCTGAATCCGGAGCTCAAGATCGCGAACATCTCGTCGAAGGGACGGCTCGAGATCACGCTGACGATCGGCCGCGGCCGTGGCTACGTGCCGGCCGAGGGCAACCGCGGGCACGCCCATACGATCGGCGTCATCCCGGTCGACTCGATGTTCTCGCCGATCCGCCGGGTCGCCTACGACGTCGAGGCCGCCCGCGTCGGGCAGCGCACCGACTACGACAAGCTCATCCTCGACGTGACGACGAACGGCTCGATCGACCCGAAGGACGCGATCGCGCAGGCGGCCGAGATCCTGATCCGCCAGCTCGCGATCTTCACCGACCTCGACAAGATCGAGGGCTTCGGCGTCGAGGCGACGCCGCTCGACGGTGGGGCGATGGTCGACGTCTCGCTCGCGCACGGGATGGAGAACTTCCCGATCGAGGAGCTCGAGCTCGGCGTCCGCTCCTACAACTGCCTGAAGCGCGTCGGGATCGAGACGATCGGCGACCTCGTCACGAAGACCGAGAACGAGCTGGCCTCGATCCCGAACTTCGGCAAGAAGTCGATCGAGGAGGTCAAGGAGACGCTCGGGCAGCACGGCCTGCGCCTCCGCGGCGACAACGGGGGCTCGGAGCTCTAGACCGGCGATGCGGCACCAGCGCACCGGCAAGAAGCTCGGCCGCGACTCGGCTCACCGCCGGGCGCTCTACGCCAACCTCGCCTCGGAGCTGATCGAGCACGAGCGGATCAAGACGACGATCACGAAGGCGAAGGCGGTGAAGCCCCTCGCCGAGCAGATGATCACGCTCGGGCGGCGCGGCGACATGCACGCCCGCCGGCAGGCCGTGGCGTTCCTCGGCTCCAAGGACATCGTCCACAAGCTGTTCGACGACCTCGGGCCGCGGTACGCCGAGCGGCCTGGGGGCTACCTCCGGATCATCCGGATCGGGCCGAGGCCCGGTGACGCCGCCGAGATGGTCTACCTGGAGCTCGTCGACACGCCGCTCGTCTTCAAGGAGCGGAAGCGCCCCGGCGAGAGCTCGGCGTCGGCCGAGCCGGCCGCCGAGCCCGAGGAGACGGGCACCGAGGCCGCCGAGCCTGTCGCGGAGGCCGGGGAGCCCGAGCCGGCCGCCGAGCTCGGCAGCGACGAGGAGCCGGAGGCCGCTGCGCCGGAGGCCGCGACCGAGCCGGCGTCAGAGGCCGTGGCAGCGCTCGAGCCGACACCCGCGGCTGGGGACGCAGAGACCGCGCCCGAGGGCGACGAGCCCGAAGCCGCCGCGGACCCCGCCGCCGACGCGTCGTAGCGACCGCTCAGGCGACGGCGCCGAGACCGGTGCTGACGAGCACGATCACGACGCCGGCCAGCGTCACCGCGGCGAGTGAGGTCGTGAAGCTCGTGCTGAAGAAACGCGCGCGTAGCGCGGCGAGCGCGACGAGCTCGAAGGCGACCACGACGAGGGCGGTCAGCAACGCCGCGTGGTAGCTCGGGATCAGGAAGGGCAGCGAGTGGAGGACGCCTCCGATCAGCGTGCCGATACCGGTGATCCCGCCGCGTATGAGCGGGTTGCCGCGGCCGGTGAGCTCGCCGGTGTCCGAGAGGCCCTCCGAGAACGCCATCGAGATGCCGGCGCCGATCGAGGTCGCGAGCCCGGCGACGAAGGCGTAGAAGGGCTTGTGGCTCGCCACCGCGACCGCGAAGATCGGGGCGAGCGTCGAGAGGGAGCCGTCGATCAGCCCGACCATCGCCGGCTGGACGCGCTGGAGCAGGAAATCCTGGTGTTGGGTCGTGATCGGAGCGTCGGCCATGTATAGAGTGTACCGATCGAATTGCAATAGAGTAGAACATAAGGCAAGCCTGACAAGAGCGGTCAGGGGCGCCTGACGGTGCAGCTGAAGCTAACGCGTCGCCTACGACGGCACCCGCTTTCGCGGCTTCGCCCGCCAGCCCGGCGAGCGGACGGTCGAGGGCGTCCTCGGCGAGGCGCTCGCGGCGGTCTTTCCCACGGCCGGGCGGATCTCGGTCGCCGGCCGGACCGACACCGGCGTCCACGCGCTCGCCAACGTCGTCTCGGCCGAGGTCCTGGGCGGGCCGCCGGCCGGCCGCGCCGTCGAGGCGCTCAACGCCGTGCTGCCGCGGGACCTCGCCGTCGCCCGAGTCGAGGAGGCGCCCGCCGGGTTCAACGCCCGCCACTCGGCCGTGTCGCGCTCCTACCGCTACCGCATCTGGCGCCGCCAGGAACGCTCGCCGTTCGAGGTCGACCGCTCGCTCTGGCATCCCCGCCCGCTCGACCTGCAGCGCCTGCAGGCCGCGGCGGCGATGCTCGTCGGCGAGCGCGACTTCCGCGCCTTCACCCCCACCGACACGCAGCACGGGGTCTTCGTCCGCGCGGTCGAGGAGGCCCGCTGGCATGACCGGGGCGATGCCGTCGAGTTCGAGATCACCGCCGACTCGTTCCTCCGCCACATGGTCCGGACGCTCGTCGGGACGATGCTCGAGCGCGAGCCCGACGAGGTCCTGGAGCTCCTGCAGGGAGCGCCGCGCTCGGCGGCCGGCTCGACCGCCGCGGCCTGCGGCCTCTACCTGGTGCGCGTCGGCTACGCGCGCCCGAGCTGACTCGCCGCCCGGCCGTGCGGCGGCGAGACGCCCAGGGGCGGCTTCTGCCTGCAGGCCGACGCTACGATCGGGCTCGCGTGCGCTTTCCGGTCGTCCTCTTCGATCTCGACGGCACCGTCGTCGACTCCGGCCCGATCATCCTCGCCTCGATGCGGCATGCGACGCGCACGGTGCTCGGGCGGGAGATCCCCGACGCGACGTTGATGGCGACGGTCGGCGGGCCCGGGCTCGAGGCCCAGATGCGGGAGTTCGGCGGCGAGGAGCACCTCGACGAGCTCGTCTCCGTCTATCGCGCCCATAACGAGCCGCTGCACGAGAGCCTGCAGCTCTTCCCCGGGATGGAGGGCGTCCTCCTCGCGCTCAGGGCGCAGGGCCGCCGGCTCGGGCTCGTCTCCGCGAAGCGACGGGCGACGGTCGAGCTCGCCTTCGCCGCGACCGCGATCGGGCCCCTCTTCGACGTCGTCGTCGGCGGGGACGAGGCGAAGCGTCAGAAGCCCGAGCCCGACACGCTCCTGCTCGCGCTCGCGCGCCTCGGCGCGCGACCCGCCGAGGCCGTCTACGTCGGCGACTCGCCCTTCGACATCGCGGCCGCCGTCGCGGGCGGCCTGGCCGCGGTCGGCGTCAGCTGGGGCGGCGTCCACGACCGCAGCCTGCTCTCCGAGGCCGACGTCGTCGTCGACCGTCCGGAGGATCTCCTTGGCGCGCTCTAGCCCGGCCACCCGCGCGGCCGAGCTGCGCGAGCGCCTGACGCGCTGGAGCTACGAGTACCACGTCCTCGACGCCCCGAGCGTCGAGGACGCCGTGTACGACGTGAACTACGACGAGCTCGTCGCGCTCGAGCAGGCCCGGCCGGAGCTGGTGACGCCGGACTCGCCGACCCAGCGGGTCGGCGCACCGCCCTCCGACCGGTTCGCGAAGGTCCGCCATCTCGAGCCGATGGGCTCGCTCGACAAGGTCACGACCGACGAGGCCGTCCGCAAGTGGGCCGACGACGTTCGCCGGCGCCTCGATTCCGAGGAGCCGATCGCGTTCGTGATCGAGCCGAAGATCGACGGGCTGGCGATCAACCTCACCTACGAGAACGGCCTGCTCGTCCGGGGAGCGACCCGCGGCGACGGCGTCGAGGGGGAGGACCTGACCGTCAACCTCCGCACGATCGCCACCGTGCCCCTGCGGATGATCGGTGACGACGCGCCCGCGCTGCTCGAGGTCCGCGGCGAGGTGTACCTGCCCATCTCCGGGTTCCGCGAGCTGAACGAGCGGCTCGTCGGCACCGGGCAGAAGCTCGCCCCGAACCCGCGCAATGCCGCCGCCGGCTCGCTGCGGCAGAAGGACTCGGCGATCACCGCGTCACGACCGCTCGCGATCTGGGCCTACGGGATCGGTCGGCGCGACGGGCTCGAGCTGGCCACGCACTGGGAGACCCTGGCCTGGCTGCGCGCGCACGGGTTCCCGACCAACCCCTATGCCGAGCGGCTCGAGTCGATCGAGGCTGTCGCCGAGGCGTGCAGGCTCTGGGAGCGCAGGCGCCTCGAGCTCGACTACGAGATCGACGGGATCGTGATCAAGGTCGACGACTACGCCCAGCAGGCGCTGCTCGGAGCGCTCCACTCGCGCCCGCGCTGGGCGCGCGCCTACAAGTGGGCGCCGATGACCGCCGAGACGACGCTGCTCCAGATCGCGATCCGGGTCGGGCGCACCGGCGCCCTCAACCCGTGGGCGGTGCTCGAGCCGGTCGAGGTCGGCGGCGTCACCGTCTCACGCGCGACGCTGCACAACGAGGAGGACATCAACCGCAAGGAGATCCGCGCCGGTGACCGCGTGATCGTGCAGCGGGCCGGCGACGTGATCCCGCAGGTGGTCGGCCCGGCGGGGCCGCACGCCCCGGGGACCCATCCCTTCGCGATGCCGACCCACTGCCCGCTCTGCGGGTTCGCAGTCGTCAAGCCCGAGGGCGAGGCGATGCACCGCTGCCCGAACCGCGCCTGCCCGTCTCGGGGGCTCGAGACGCTGATCAACTGGGTCGGCGCCGCGGCCGACATCGACGGTGTCGGCGAGCAGTTCGTCCGGCGGCTCTGGGCCGAAGGGCTCCTCCGCTCGATGCCGGACCTGTACAAGCTGACGGTGGAGCAGCTGATGGAGCTCGACGGCTACGGCGAGATCTCGGCCACGAACGCGATCGCCGCGATCGACGCCGCCCGCCGCTCGATGCCGTTCCGGCGTGTGCTGTTCGGACTCAACATCCCCGACGTCGGCTGGGTCACCGCCCAGAACCTCGCCCGGCACTTCGGCGATGTCGACCGTCTGGCCGCCGCGAGCCCCGAGGAGCTCGTCGAGTGCGAGGGGATCGGGCCGGAGCGCGCCGAGGCGATCTCGGACTGGTTCGCCGACGAGGACAACCGGGCGCTGATCGAGGAGCTTCGCCGGCCGCCGATCGAGCTCCACTTCGCCGCCGACGAGGGAGACCGACCGGTCGAGGGCCGTCTGAGCGGACACAGCTACGTGGTCACGGGAACGCTCGAGAGCTTCACGCGCGAGGAAGCCAAGGCGGCGCTCGAGGCGCTCGGGGCCAAGGTGTCAGACAGCGTCTCGAAGAAGACGACCGCCGTGATCGTGGGTGAGAGCCCGGGCGCCTCGAAGCTCGCCAAGGCAGACGCGGCCGGGGTGCCGCGCCTCGACGAGGCCGCACTCCTCGAGCTCCTCGCGGGCGCCTAGCCCGCGACCGCCCCGAGGCCCGCGGGCCCGGCCTCCCCCTCTCAGCCGGGGGAGGGCGGTTCAAGTCGGCGTCGCCTCCTGCCGATCTGCTGATCAGGATGGCGGTCTCGCCGTCAAGATCGCTGCGATCCCCTGCACTCGAGCCGGCGGTCCTGCCGCTCGTCTCGGCCTCAGGGCCGCGACGCGTGCTCTTCTTCGGCACCTATGACGCTCGTCACTACCAGTCGGTGCGCGTGCTGATCGACGGTTTCGCCGCGCTCGGCAACGAGGTGCTCGAGTGCAATGCGCCGCTCGGGATCTCGACCGCGGCGCGCGTGAGACTGCTCCGCCAGCCCTGGCTGCTCCCGATCCTCGCGGCGAGGCTGCTCGTCGCGTGGGCGAGGCTCTGGCGCCGGGCACGCCGCCTCCCGCCGGTCGACGTCGTCGTCGTCGGCTACATGGGGCACTTCGACGTCCACCTGGCCCGGCGCCTGTTCCCCGACACGCCGATCGTGCTCGACCACCTCGTCTCGGCGAAGGACACGGCCGTCGACCGCCGCTCGGGCGCCCGGCTCGTCCTCGCCGCGCTCGTGCGGCTGGACCGGGCGGCCCTTCGCGCCGCAGACGTGATCGTCGTCGACACGCCCGAGCACCTTGCGCTCCTGCCCGCCGAGAGTCGCGGCCGGGCGACCGTGGTCGCCGTCGGTACGCCCGAGCCCTGGTTCTGGCCGCCACGGCGCTCGGCCGACCCCGTCCTTCGCGTCGTCTTCTTCGGGAGCTTCACCCCGCTGCAGGGAGCGCCGTTCATCGGCGAGGCGATCGCGGCTCTGGCGGCCGACGACGAGATCGTCGTGACGGTGCTCGGGGACGGCCAGGATGCCGACGCAACCCGCCGCGCCGCCGCCCGGAACCCCCGGGTGACCTGGATCGACTGGGTCGAGCCCGAGGCTCTGCCCTACCTCGTTGCCTCGCACGACGTGTGCCTCGGGATCTTCGGCGACACGCCGAAGGCCGGCCGTGTCGTCCCGAGCAAGGTCTTCCAGGGCGCCGCGGCGGGGACGGCGATCGTCACCTCCGACACACCGCCGCAGCGTCAGGCGCTCGGCGACGCCGCGGTCTACGTCGCCCCGGCGGACCCCGCCGCGCTCGCCGAGGCACTCCGTCTCCTCGCGGCCGACCGCGCGCGTCTCTGGCGCCTGCAGCAGGCGGCCTACCGGCGGGCCGACCGCTCCTTCCGTCCCAAGCACGTCGTCGCGGACCTCGACGAGCAGCTCACCGAGGTCATCCGGAGCCGGCAAGCGGCACCGGCGCGGCTCGGGCTCGCGGCGGTCGCCGGGCCGTGAGGACTGCGGGCGGCCGGGGTCGGGCCGGCCTCCTGCGACGCATCAGCGCCTCGGTGATCGTCACCGGGGCGTGCCTCGGCTACCTGGCCTGGAAGGTCAACGTCCGGGAGGCCTGGACGCTGCTCTCGGCTGCGCGGCTCACCCCGTTCCTCGGCGCCGTCGTGATCGTGATCGTCGTGATCGTGCCGCTCGCCTGGCGCTGGCAGCTCCTGCTCCGTGCTCGCGGGGTCGTCGACGGGCTCCCGTGGCTCGTCCGCTCGTCCTACGTCGCCCAGACGGTCGGCCAGGTGCTGCCGACCGGGATCGGCGGCGACGCGATGCGGATCTTCGAGACCTCCCGCCGCCACCCCGCGGCGCGGAGCGCGGCGACCGGCTCGGTGCTGCTCGAGCGGCTGCTCGGCGGCTGCGCCACGCTCGTCCTCGCGGCGGTGGGGTTCCTGCTCGCCTCGGGGCGAGACCCGGTCTCGGGGACGGTCGGGCTCGAGCTTGTGCTGGGCGCAGGTGCGGTCGCAGCCGCGGTCGCGATCTTCTCGCGCCGGGCCCGCAGGCCGCTGAGGTTGCTCGTACCACCCCTCCGGAAGGCGCGGCTCGAGCGACCGCTACGCCATGCCTACGAGGCGCTCCACGGCTACCGCGACCGGCCGCGGCTCCTCGTCGGAACCTTCGCCCTGACGCTCGCCGTGCAGGCGGTCCGCGTGCTCGCGATCTGGCTCACGGCCCGGGCCGCCGGGATCGACCTCTCGCCTCGCCCCTTCTACGTCATGGGTCCGCTGCTCTTCCTCGTCGGTCTGGTTCCGTTCACGATCAACGGCTTCGCCGTCCGGGAGTCGCTCTTCGTCAGCTTTCTCGGCGGTTTCGGCGTCCCCGCCGATCAGGCCTTCGTCAACGGCTTCCTCTACCTGCTGCTCGCCTTCGCCCTGGCGGTGCCGGGAGGAATCATCCTCGGCATCGAGGCGGCGCGACGCGTCCGGCGCCACGGTGTGCAGCCTGCTTCCGTTCGCCCGCCACCCCGGCAACGCAATGCCCGGCCCCGCTCCCGGCCCGTCCGTCGCGACGGCGCTCGTCGCACGCGCCGGGATGGCCGGAGCGAGCCCGTCGGGTAGGCCGCGGCGGCGCCGACCCGGGCCATCCCTCGGCTTGCGGACGATGGGCGGAGGGCGGACGCCGTCCCAGGCTCTCAGCCCGCGCCGGCCGGGCGGGCCGAACCGCCGACAGCCTGGAGCTCGTCGAGGAGCGCCTCGGCGACGCCGTCCTCGGCCGAGTGGGCAGCGGTGTAGTCGACCGGATCGCCGTTCTCGATCGCGACGAACGCAAACTGGCGCCCGACGTAGCCCGAGAGCGCCGAGGCGATGTCGGTCGTCCCGGTCTTCGCCCGCACGAGCGCATGACCGGGCGTGTCGTCCAGTCGGTCGGCGAGCGTGCCGCTCTCGCCGGCGACGGGAAGGGAGGCAAGGACGATCCGGCGGATCGACGGGTCGTCCCAGATCGTGACGAGGAGGGTCGTCAGCTCGCGTGCGGTGATGCGATCGAGGCGGGAGAGCCCCGAGCCGTCGACGATGCGCACGCCGGTGAGCGGGACGCCCGCCTCGGCGAGGTCGAGGCGCGTCACCGCCGCCCCGGCGGCCGTGGTCCCGCGGCCGACGACCTTGTAGCCGATCGCCTTCAGGACCATCTCGGCGGTGAAGTTGTCGCTCCAGTGGTCCATGAACTCGATGATCTCCGAGAGCGGGGCGGAGTCGATCGTGGCGAGCACCGCCGCCTGCGGGCCGGCCGTGCCGAGGCTGGCACCGCGCGCAGTGATTCCCCGGGCGTGCAGGAGCTGGTCGAAGCGCGCTGCGGCCGCGAGCGGCGGGTCGGCGACGATGAAGCCGCCGCGGTCGGCGCGATCGACGATGAGCGCGGAGAGCGGCGGTGACTCGACGTTCGCGAACGACGGGAGCCAGCCGGGAGCCGTCCGCTCGGAGTCGAAGGCCGAGGCGTCGCCGAGGATCCCGCCGGTAACGCGGCGGATGCCTTCGCGCCAGAGGATCGCCGCGAGCCGGCCGAGGTCGGCCGAGCTCAGGGTCGGGTCACCGAAGCCCTTCAGGACCAGGCGCCCCTCCCAGGTGCTCCCGGAGCGATGGCCCTCGCCGAGCACCTCCGTCGGGAAGTGGTAGGAGGGGCCGAGGTTGAGGAGCGCCGCATAGGTGACCGCGAGCTTCTCGTTCGAGGCCGGCTCGAGCGGCAGATCGGGATTCCGCGCGAAGACGACGCGCCCGCTCGGGAGCGAGACGACCATCGCGGTCGACCGCGCGGGGAGGACCCCCGAGATCGCGAGCGTCCGGGCGAGACGGCTCTGCAGACTGCCCGCGCTCGCCGCCGCGAGGCCGACGGGAACGACGAGCAGTAGGGCGACGAGGGCGAGACGGCGCATCCCGGGATTCGATTCTGCCGAAAGGCCCGGTCGGCCGCCCGTCGGAGCGCCGCTCAGGCGAGCCCGGAGCGGACGGCGAGGACCGCCGCCTGGATCCGGTTCTCGATCTGCAGCTTCATCAGGATGTTCGAGATGTGGTTCTTGACCGTCTTCGGGCTGATGTGGAGCTCGGCGGCGATCTGCGCGTTGTCCTCGCCGTTGGCGATCAGCCGCAGGACCTGCATCTCGCGGTCGGTCAGGCCCGCGAGCGTCGGGTCCTCGGGCGGCGAGGAGCCGGCGGCCCGCAGCTGCTGCAGCACCTTGCCGGCGATCGCGGGCGAGATCAACGACTCGCCGTTCGCGGCGGCGCGGATCCCCGCCAGGAGCTGGTCGATCGAGGAGTCCTTGACGAGGTAGCCGCAGGCGCCCGACATGATCGCGTCCATCACGTCTCCGTCCTCGTGCGACGCGGTCAGGACGAGCACCCGGGTCAGCGGCGCGACCGCGGCCATCTGCCTGATCGCCTCGACGCCGCTCATCCCCGGCATGTTCAGATCCATGACGACGACCTCGGGGGCGGCGGCCCCGATCTCGGCGAGGGCCTCGGCGCCGGTCCGCGCCTCGCCGACCACGTCGACCTTCTCCGCTTCGAGCAGGACACGCAGTCCCTGCCGGTACAGGTCGTTGTCATCGACGAGCAGGACTCGTGGCGAAGAAGGTGCGGCGGATCCCTGTGGCTCGGCCAACTCGATCGCTCGTACGCCGTTCCGGTCGGACAGCAGAGTCAGTCTAGTGGAGGTCGATCGTGACGGTGCGCCGGCCCCACGCGTTGGCCTGCGCCTCGGTCGGGAACCAGAGGTCGATCGTCGAGCCGACGATCGCGGGGCCGGTGTCGGCCGCGACCGCCTCGCCGTACCCCGGAATCACGAGGTGGGTGCCGAGCGGGATCACCGACGGGTCGACCGCGGCGACGCCCCACCCGACGGGCAGCCCCGTCGAGGTGTGGCCCGGCAGGTCGTAGCCGGTCGCGATGACGGTGATCGTGCCGTTGCCGCTGGCGGCGGGCGACGCGACGCGTGATCGGCGTACTGGCGGAAGGGGTCGTGATCGCGACGGGCTCGGCGACCGGCGCGCTCAGCGCAGGAACAGTCGGCGTCGGCGGCGGGGCGAGCGTCTCGGAGCGGGCGACGGCCGCCTGGGCCTCCGCCGAGAGCTCCACGATCTTCGCCGAGTCGAGCGAGCGCTGCTGCTCGAGCCCGGCCAGGTAGGCCGCGCGCGCGGCCCTGACGCCGGCGAGCTGCGAGACGGTCTGCGAGGCGGCGAGGGTCGTCGCTGCCAGCTCGCGCTCGCGCTGGGCGAGTGTCTCGCCGACGAGGGTCAGGTGGCGCTGTGATGTGCGCACCTCGAGCACCACCTCCGCGTTCGAGGCGGCGACGCGGTTCAGGTCGTCGAGGTCGGTCATGGCGTCGCCGAGCGACTTCGCCCCCATCAGGATGTCGAGCGAGCTCGTCGAGCCCTGCGCGTAGATGAAGCGGAGCCGCGAGGCGAGCTGGGCCTGCGAGAGCCTGATGTCGAGACGGGCGAACTGCAGCTCGTGCCGGAGAACCGCCCGCTCGGCGCGAAGCGTCGTCGCGTCGCTCCGGAGAGCCGTCAGCCGGATCTCCGCCGAGCCGAGCCTCGCATCGAGGGAGTAGAGGTCGAGGACGGCGGCGCGGGCGTTCGCGGCCAGCCGGGCGTCAGCCGCCTGCACGCTTGCGAGCGTTGCCGACGGGCCGGCCCCGGAGGCCGGCGTCACGAGCAGGCAGAAGCAGGTCGTCACGACCCACCAGAGCCCCCAGAGCCCCCTTCCCCGCTTGACCGGCCAGAGCAAGGGCAAGAACGTACCACAGTCCAGGCCGATTTTCCGCGCCGGGCAACCGCTTCGAGCCCCCGTTTCTGCGGGCGCGACGACCGCTCCCGGTTGCCTGCGTCCATACAGATTGCTAACGTCCCGGGCCTCGTGACGTCCCGGCCAACCCCGGGGCGCCGGTTCTCGAGAGCGGAGTCGAGACGAGGGCTGGTGCCATACCTGCTGCTGGCGATCGGAGCCGGTCTCCTCTCGACCTCGGCAGCCGGGCTCGTCCCCGCCGCCCACGCCGCCCCACCCGCCTCGTCGCTCGCCGCCAAGGAGGCCGAGGCGAGCCAGGTTCTCGCCCAGATCGATCAGCTCGACGTCAGCCTCGGCCGCTCGGACGAGCTCGTCAACCTCGCCAATCTGCGGCTTGCGCAGGTGCGGCAGTCGATCGCCCTCAACCGCAAGGAGCTCCTGATCGCGCAGCGGAACCTCGTCTCGAGCCGCCGCACGATCGCCTCGCGCCTCCTCAACCTCTATAGCGCGGGCTCGACCTCGACGCTCGAGCTGATCCTCGGCGCCCAGACCCTCCCCGACGTCCTCAATCGAATCGACACCGCCGACCGGGTCTCGGCGATCGACACGCAGGTGGCAGACCAGGTCGAGCGGTTCAGGGGCGCCGTCCTCCGCAGCCGCCTCGCGCTTGCGACCGAGCACACGCAGGTCGAGGGGCTCGTCGCCCAACGGGCCGAGGAGCGGCAGGCGATCGCGGTTCGGCTCGGTGAGGAGCGCCAGCTGCTCTCCTCCGTGAACGGCCAGGTCGCCCAGCTCGTTGCGGCCCAGCAGGCCGCCCAGCAGGCTGCGGCGCTGCAGGCCTCCCACGCGGCGGTCGCGGTCGCCGCGGCGGCGCAGACCCAGGCGACGCAGAGCTTCGCCGCGGCCCCGGTCGGCGCGAGCGCCGCGACCCCGGAGGGAGCCACCGTCGTGCCGCCCTCCGGCTACTCGGGAGTCGTCGGCGTCGCCATGTCCTACATCGGCACGCCCTACGTCTGGGCCGGTGCCTCGCCGAGCGGGTTCGACTGCTCGGGGCTCGTGATGTACGCCTACCAGCAGGTCGGCGTCTCGCTGCCGCACTCCTCCTACGCGATGTGGTCGGCGGGAGTGCCGGTCCCCCGTGACCAGCTCCAGCCCGGTGACATCGTCTTTTTCGACGGACTCGGACACGTCGGGATCTACATCGGCGGCGGCGAGTTCGTCCACGCCCCCCACACAGGTACCGATGTGCAGGTCTCGAGTCTCGACTCGGGCTCCTACGCCGACGCCTACGACGGGGCACGCCGCATCCTCTAGAGGCCCGCGGCAGGAGCCGGCGGCGCCGGGGCGAAAGCGTGTTTCCGCCTACACTTCGGGGTGACCGATGCGCACAACCTGGAACGGATCAATCAGCTTCGGGCTCGTCAATATCCCGGTCGGGCTCGCGCCGGCGACGGCGCCCTCGGCGCGCCAGTCGGATGTGCAGTTCAAGATGCTCCACCGGGAGTGCCTGACGCCGATCCGGCAGAAGCGCTGGTGTCCGGTGCACGAGGTCGATCTCGCCCCCGACGAGATCGTACGAGGCTGGGAGGTCGCGAAGGGGCAGTTCGTTCCGATCGAGGACTCGGAGCTCGAGGCGCTCGAGTCGTTCGACACGTCGCGCTCGATCGAGATCCGCCGGTTCGTCCCGGGGGCGGAGATCGACCCGATCTACTACGACCGCACCTACTACCTCGTCCCGGCCGCCACCGAGGCGCAACGGCGTCCCTATGCCCTGCTCGGCGAGGCGATGCGTGAGTCCGGCGTCGTCGGTCTCGGGTCGTTCGTGCTCGCGGGCAAGGAGAAGCTCTGTCTGATCCGCCCGAAGGGCCAGGCGCTCGCACTCAAGACGCTCTTCCTCGCCGAGGATGTCAAGAGCCAGGCGGAGATCGATGAGCCCGTCGCGGCGACCGCCGTGCGCGAGGAGGAGCTCACCCTTGCCAAGCAGATCATCGCCGGGCTGGCCGGCGACTTCGATCCGGCAGAGCTGAAGAGCGACTACCGGGCCCGGCTGCGAGAGCTGCTCGCCGCGAAGGTCGAGGGGCAGGAGCTGGCGGTGCCGCCGCCCGAGGTCGAGACCGCGCCGGTCATCGACCTGATGGACGCGCTTCGCGCGTCGGTGGCCGCCGCCCAGGGCGGCAAGGCTCCGGCGAAGCCGGCGGGGCGCCGCAGGCGCGCGGCGGCGAGCTAGACCGCGATCGACCGTCGCGCCGTCAGTGCTGCTGCGGCAGCGCGTTGATCGCCGTCAGGTGCGCCTGGAAGAGCGTCTTGTCGATCTTGCCCTGGTAGATCGGGACGTGCTCCTCGATGCAGATGCGAATGACCTCTTCGCGCTCGATCCCGACCTCCTTCGACAGCTCGTCCGGCGTCAGGTGATTCGCCATGTCGCTCCTCTCGTCGTCGCAAGAAAAAGGCCCACCGCGCCTAAGCGTCGGTGGGCCCTGTCGTTCCCCCAGTGTCTCCTGCGGCAGGCATCGCTACGCGCCCTGCCGTGTCCGAAGCCTGCTCATCTCTCTCCAACGATAATCGACGAGGCGGCCAGGAGGCAAGGTGATGAACGGAGCGCGGTCGCCAACCCGGTACGATGGGGCCGCCCCGGGGTGTGGCGCAGCCTGGTAGCGCGCTCCGTTCGGGTCGGAGAGGCCCCCAGTTCGAATCTGGGCACCCCGATCGCTGCCGGGGGAGAACTCCGGTTCTCCCCCGAGCCCGCCGGGGGCCCGCGGGCGCTTCTATGCTCGGGGTCGTGCTCCGCGCGGTCGTCTTCGACGTCGATTTCACCATCGCGAGGCCCGGGCCCGATCTCGGCCCCGAGGGCTACCGCGAGCTCGGTCGCCGCTACGGGCTCGAGCTCGATCCGCTCCGCTACGAGGAGGCGCGCGCGGCAGCGTTCGCCGAGGTCGAGCGACACCCCGAGCTCGACCACGACGAGGAGATCTGGGTGCTCTTCACTGAGCGGATCATCGTCGGCATGGGAGGGCGGGGCGACACCTACCGCGCCGCGGTCGAGATGGAGCGCCGCTGGCTCCACTCCGGGCACTTCGAGCTCTACGACGACGCCCGGCCCGCGCTCGAGGCGCTCAGGTCGCGCGGCCTGAAGGTCGGCCTCCTCTCGAACTCCTCGCGCGACCTGACGGACTTCGTCGCCCACCACGATCTCGTCGCCGACGCGGTGCTCACCTCGCACGCGCACGGCAAGACGAAGCCGCACGAGTCGATCTTCCATGCCGTGCTCGCGTTGCTCGAGGTTGCCCCCGGCGAGGCGGCCATGGTCGGCGACACGCTGCACGACGACGTCGAGGGCGCGCTCAGGGTCGGGATGCGCGCGTTCCTGCTCGACCGCGACGGCCGCCACCCGGAGGTGTCGGCCCGGTTGGACGACCTGCGCGAGCTGCCGGAGGCGCTCGGCCTCGCATAGGCTTCCGCGCGTGCGCCGGACGAACATCTTCGCGCCCGCGTTCGACCATTCCTCGGATCGTCCCGGCTACACGTGGCAGGGCGCCCGTGTCGGCAAGGTGATCGGGGCGACCCAGATCGGCGGCTGCCTCTACGAGCTTCCCGACGGCGAGCGGACGTATCCCTTCCACTTCCATCACGGGATGGAGGAGTGGCTGATCGTGGTCGAGGGGACGCCGACGCTGCGCGACGCAGACGGCGAGCGGGTGCTGAAGGCGGGCGACGTCGTCTGCTTTTCGACCGGACCCGGCGGCGCCCACCAGCTGCGCGGGCCGGGGAGGGTGCTGCTGCTCTCCGCCGCGCACGCACCCGAGGCCGTTGAGTACCCCGACAGCGGCAAGGTCGGC
Source organism: uncultured Actinomycetota bacterium (assembly GCA_963765345.1). Classification (GTDB taxonomy): domain Bacteria; phylum Actinomycetota; class Thermoleophilia; order Gaiellales; family Gaiellaceae; genus PALSA-600. The sequence continues at coordinate 49,988 of CAVXWI010000018.1, read as the reverse complement.
GTGCGGCCCCCGGGCGGGATCTTCCGCAAGGAGGATGCGGTCGATTACTGGGAGGGCGAATGAGCGAGGTGGCCAACCTGTTCGACGCCGCGCGCGGCCAGGACGAGGGCGACCCGCCCGGCTACGAGGTCCCCTACGTCCGCGTCGGGCCCCTCGTCGGTGCGAGCGCACTCGGCCTGAGCGTGTACGAGCTCGCCGAGGGAGTCAGCGTTTGCCCCTACCACTACGAGTACCCGAGCGAGGAGTGGGCGATCGTCCTCGCGGGCAGACCGACGCTCCGCGATCCCGAGGGCGAGACGGAGCTCGACCCCGGCGACGTCGTCTGCTTCCCGCCGGGCCCCGCGGGAGCCCACAAGCTGACGAACCGCGGGAGCGGGCGGGTCCTCCTGGCGATGCTCTCGACGAAATCGTCGCCCTCGCTCTCCGTCTATCCCGACAGCGACAAGGTCGGCATCTGGTCGGGCGACGGCGACGTCGCGATCCTCGTGCCCCGGTCGGCCGCCGTCGACTACTGGCACGGCGAGCTGTAGGAGCTCCGGCCTGGCGCCAGGCTAGCCGCGGGCGTTGATCGGCGCGAGCGCCGGGGCCCAGGAGCAGATGGGTGAGACCTCGCCGCCCGACCCGTTCAGGCTGCGGTAGCCGAGTGCGTGCTCTGCCTGCATCAGCTTGTGGATCTGGGTCGTGCCCTCGTAGATGATCGGCGCGCGCGCGTTGCGGAAGTAACGCTCGATCCCGACCTCGGCGCTGTAGCCGTAGGCGCCGAACACCTGCACGGCGAGGTGGGCGGCCTCGAAGGCCGACTCGGTCGCGTGCCACTTCGCCAGCGAGGTCTCCCTCGTCGAGCGCTTCTCGACGTTCTTCATCCAGGCCGCCTGCATCACGAGCAGCTTCGAGGTCTCGTAGCCGAGCACCATCTTCGCGATCATGTCCTGGACGAACTGGTAGCGGCCGATCTCCTCGCCGAAGGTCTCGCGCTCGCGGGCGTAGCCGACCGAGCGCTCGAGGCAGGCGCGGATGACGCCGCAGGCCCCCGCCGCGACGGTGAAGCGCCCCTGGTCGAGCGAGTACATCGCCACCTCGAACCCCTGGCCCTCGGCGCCGATCCGGTTCTCCGCCGGCACCTCGACGTTCTCGAAGAAGAGCTCGCCGGTCGAGCCGGCCCAGATGCCGAGCTTGTGCTCGGTGTCCCGCGCCGAGAATCCGGGCATGCCGCGCTCGAGCAGGAACGCCGTGATCCCCTTGTGCCCTGCCTCCGGGTCGGTCTTCGCGAAGACGAGGGCGTGGTCGGCCACGGTCGCGTAGGAGATCCAGTTCTTCTGCCCGTTGAGGACGTAGGTGTCGCCCTCGCGGCGCGCCGTCGAGCGCATCGCGGCGACGTCGGAGCCGGCCCCGGGCTCGGTCAGGCCGAAGCAGGCGAGCTTCGTGCCGCGCGCCTGGGGGACGAGCCAGCGCTGCTTCTGCGCCTCTGAGGCGTAGCGGAGGAGCGAGAGGGAGTTCAACCCGACGTGGACCGAGATCAGCGTGCGAAAGGCCGCCTCGCCGCGCTCGATCTCCTCGCAGGCAAGCGCCTCGGCGACGAAGTCCAGGCCGGCGCCGCCGTAGTCCTCGGGAATGACGATCCCGAGGATGCCGAGCTCCGCCATGCCCTCGATCAGCGACATGTCGAGCCGGTGGTCGATGTCGTTCTGGACGGCGACCGGCAGGATCCGCTCGTCGACGAACGCCCGTACTGTCTCCTGAATCAGCTGCTGCTCGCCTGTAAGCTCGAAGTCCATACCGCAAATCTACTCAGATGGGACTCTTTCCCCACGACTCGCTCGTTCTCGGGCTGATCCTCGCCCTCGTGACGGCGGCAGCCTTCAACTGGTCGTGGGTCGCGCAACACACGATCACCTCGCAGCTGCCGGCGCTCTCGATCAGCCATCCGGTCCGGTCGCTCGGTCTCCTCTTCGGCCATCGACGCTGGCTGATCGCCTTCCTCGTCGGGATCGCCGGCTGGGCCCTCTACATCGTCGCGCTCCGGCTTGCGCCGCTCTCGCTCGTCCAGGCCGTCTCTGCCGGCGGCCTCGCACTCCTCGCCGTGCTCGCCCAGCGAGCAGAGGGCACGCGGCTCCCGCGCCGCGAGTGGATCGGCGTCGGGCTCGCCGTCGTCGGGCTCGTCCTCCTCTCGGTCTCGCTCGCGGGCGGGACGAGCGGGAGCAGCGCCGGCTCCTGGATCGCGGTCGCCGGCTGGTTCGTCGTCTCGTGCGTCGTGGCGGGCATCTCGATCGGGCCAGCGGCCTCGCGCCTCGCGCCCGGCGCCGGCTTCGGCATCGCCGCCGGGGTCATGTACGCGGCCGCCGACGTGGGGACGAAGGAGGCGGTGCACGGCGGTGCCCTCGTCCTCTTTGCGCTCCCGGTCTTGGCCTTCCACGGACTCGCCTTCACGCTGATCCAGCTCTCGTTCCAGCGCGGCCGGGCGCTCGCGACCGCCGGGCTCTCCTCGTTCTGCACGAACGCGCTCCCGATCGCCGCGGGGCTCCTGATCTACCACGAGACCGCCCCGCCGGGGCTGCTCGGCGCACTCCGACTCGTCGCCTTCGGCTGCGTCGTGCTCGGTGCGGTTGCGGTCGCCCGCCGCGAGCCGGCCCCGAGCGAGCGGCTCGACCGCCTCGATCAGCCTGGCTCCGAGTTGCCGATCCGGTCACCGGCGACCGAGTAACGAACCGGTAAATTCACCCGATCGAACGGCGAAGTACACCCGATCGTCGGCTCGAAGACGGATAGTCTTCGGCGACCTTCGAGCGCGCGTGCTTCCACCTCTCCCGGTGCGGTCCACCGCCGGGGCACGCCCGCCGTTCGCAACCGGCATCTCGGCCTGGTCGCCTCGCTCGCGGCCGTCGTCGCCGTCGTGCTCGCGGTCGGGTTCGCCTTCTCGGGTTCGCTCAGCACGATCGCCGCTGGCACGAAGATCAACGGCGTCAACGTCGGCGGTCTCAGCCCCGTCGCGGCGCAGAGGCTGCTCGCGCGGATGAGCGCCCGCGTCGACAACGTTCCGATCGTCTTCGTCGCCGGCACACAGCGCTTCTCGCTGCGTGCGTCCGAGCTCAGCGTCGAGCCCGACTGGGGCAAGGCCGTCACGACCGCGGCGGAGGCGGGCGGCGGCATGAACGTGCTGCGCGGCTTTCGGCGGCTCGAGCTCGACTTCGACCCGGTCAACGTCACGCCGCAGGTCAGCTCCTACCAGGCCGCGGTCAACTACGAGATCGGCCTGATCGCGGCCAAGGTCGACCGGCCGGACCGGCCGGCCCGCCTCGAGCGCCGCGGCGCCCGGGTCACGGTCGTTGCCGGTCAGCCCGGCGAGGTGCTCGACCGCCAGACCGCCGCCAAGATCGTCGTCGCTGCGCTCGCGGGCTTCTCGCGGAGCAAGCCGGTCGTGCTGCCGACGAGCGTCGATGAGCCGACGGTGACGACGGCGGATCTCGCCGGCGCTCGGGCGAGCGCCGCGCGGGCGCTCTCGGCGCCGGTCAGGCTCGCGCTCGGCGACCGGCGGTTCGTGCTCACCCCGAGCGAGCTCGCGCCGATGCTCCAGCTTCCTGCCAGCGGCGGCCAGAGCCTCATCCTCGGCGGCGCTGCGGCCGACGCCTACTTCGCAAGGCTGAACCGCATCGTCGGCCGCCCCGCCTCCGGCGCCCACTTCGCCGCCACCGGCGACCAGGTCTCGGTCGTGCCGCAGCGGCCGGGGGTCGCTCTCGACGTTCCGATCTCCGCGGCGGCGGTGCTCGCCGCGGCCGAGTCGCCGACCGACCGGGTCGCCCGCCTCGTCGCGACGAAGGTCACCGTCGGCAGGACGACTGCGGCGGCAGCGGCGATGGGGATCACCGGCGTCGTCTCGAGCTACGAGACCGTCTACGGCGGCGTGCCGAACCGGATCCACAACGTCGAGCTCGTCGCGCACCTGCTGAACGGCAAGCTGATCGCGCCCGGGTCGACCTTCTCGTTCAACCGGGCGACCGGCAACCGGACGGCCGCCAAGGGATTCCTGGAGGCGCCCGTGATCATCAACGGCGAGCTCCAGACCGGGCTCGGCGGCGGGGTCTGCCAGGTCTCGACGACGGTCTTCAACGCGGCGTTCGTGGCCGGTCTCCCGATCACCGCCCGCACGAACCACGCGCTCTACATCTCGCACTACCCGCTCGGCAGGGACGCGACCGTCGACTACCCGGACATCGACCTGAAGTTCGTCAACGACACCGGCCACTGGCTGCTCCTCCGGACCTTCGTCGGGCCCTCCTCGCTCGTCGTCACGCTCTACGGCACCCCGCAGCACCGGCGGATCGTCACCAACACCGCGCCGCTCGTCCAGACGGCGCCGATGCCGATCGAGCGCACGCTCGACCGAGCGCTCGCCCCGGGGACGAGCGTCATCGAGTCGTACGGCGAGCCCGCGTACTCGACCTCCGTTCAGCGGCTCGTCTACGCCCCCGGCGGCAAGCTGCTCTCGAACGTGACCTGGTACTCGAACTACCGCTCCTTGCCGGAGCTCGTCGAGGTCGGGCCGCAGCCGAAGCCGGTGGCGAAGCCGAAGCCGAAACCGGCCGCCCCAGCGGCTAAGACGCCCGCGGCTCCGGCGGCGTCGAACCCGCCGCCCGGCTCGGCCGGGCTGCGGTTCCTGCGATAGCGGCCCGGAGCCACTCGGGCGTCCGCGTCGGGCGCAGCGTGGCCGCGTCGACCGTCGCGTGCGCCGTCCAGCCGTCGGCGATCACGATCTCCCCGCGTTCGATCAGGTACTCGAAGCGGAACCGCGCCCCCCGCAGGTCGTGGCAGCGGGTGTGCACGAGCAGGCGGTCGTCGAAGACGGCCGGAGCCCGGAAGCGGACGTGCGCCTCGAGCACGAGGGACTCGATCCCCTGGTCACGCAGGCGCTGGTAGCCGCCCGCGAAGGCCTCCAGGAAGCCGACGCGCGCGATCTCGAACCAGACGAGGTAGTTGGAGTTGTGGGCGACGCCCTGCGCGTCGGTCTCGGCGAAGCGGACCCGCACGGGCGCTGCGAACTCGAAGCCGTCCACGGCCTGCACTCTGTCAGAGCGTGAGCTCGAGCTGGGCGTGATCGGTCAGCCCCGAGACGCCGACGCCGACGAGCCGGAGCGGGCCCGGCCGGTCGCGCAGGGCACGGTCGAGGAGCGTGCAGGCGAGCTCGCCGATGCGCTCGCCGTCGCTCGTGCCGACCTCGAGCGAGCTCGAGCGCGTGCGAATCGCGAAGTCCGGGTAGCGCAGCTTCGTCGTCACGGTGCGTGCCGTCTGCTCGCGCTCGCCGAGGTGCTCGGCGAGTCGCCTCGCCATCCGGCGCAGCTCGTCGTGGAGCCGCTCGACATCGCCGACGTCCCGCTCGAACGTCTCCTCGTTCGAGATGGAGATGCGCTCGGACGAGACCTCGAGCGGCCGTGGATCGACGCCACGCGCCCGCTCGCGCACGAGCTGGCCGACCTTCCCGGGCAGGAGGCCGCGCAGCTGCGCCTCGCCGAGGTCGGCGAGGGCGCCGATCGTCTCGATGCCGGCCGCGTTCAGGCGCGCCTCCGCGCGCGGGCCGACGCCGGGCAGCACGCGGATCGGGAAGGGCGCAAGGAAGGCGGCCTCCCGCCCTGGGCGCACGACCGTCAGGCCGCCGGGCTTGCGGCGGTCGGAGGCGACCTTGGCGACGACCTTGGAGGTGGCGACCCCGAGCGAGCAGGAGAGGCGTGTTCGCGCCCGCACGACGGCGCGGACGGCCTCGGCGACCGCGCGCGCGTCGTCGAAGACCGGGGCGATGCCCCCCAGGTCGAGGTAGCCCTCGTCGATCCCCGCCTGCTCGACGGTAGGAACGATCTCCCGCACGATCGACCAGACCTCGCGCGAATACTCGCGGTAGAGGGTATGGCGCGGGCGGACGAAGACGGCCGCCGGGCAGCGTCGCCGCGCCTCGGCGCACGACATCGCCGAGACGACGCCAAAGCGCCGCGCGGTGTAGTTGGCCGTCGCGACCACCCCGCGACCGCTCGGGTCGCCGCCGACGACGAGCGGCAGACGACGAAGGGCCGGATCCTCGAGCTCCTCGACGGCGGCGAAGAACGCGTCGAGGTCGAGATGGGCGATGATCGGCACGTCCCCGAGCCTACGCCCGGCCCGGGATGCTCCCCGCCCCGTGGCCGAGCGGGGACAGGGGATCCGACCGGCCGCTCGCCGCTCCGTCCAGGTGACGCAAATCGGTTAGCCTTCAGCTGGAACCCGGCAGAAAGGCGCAGATGGTCAAGAAGACGGTGATGTCGCAGCTGCAGCAGCTCCAGACGGTCAGCGAGGCGACGATCGAGAAACTGACCCAGAACCAGGCGACGCGCTCGGCGATCCAGAGCGCGACCCAGCTCCGCGAGCGCGGCGATCGGATCCTGCGTGGGCTCGACTCGATCGAGGAGCGGCTGACGGCGATCGAGAAGCGCCTCGCCGGTATCGAGGCACAGGGCCGCAAGCCCGCGACCCGGACTCGCGCCCGCGCGACGAAGAGCCGCCCGCCCGCGACGAGGGCCCAGACGGACGCGGCGAAGCCCGCAGCTGCCCCGGGCGAGCCGACGAGCTAGCTGAGCGGCTTCGCCGTTCGGTCGGCCCGGCCGAGCGCGCCGCTCGCCCCCGGGGCGCTGACGGTGGCCCGCGCGTGGACGCGCAAAACCAGGGACGCGCGGCCCGGGAGCGATCCGGGGTTCCCTGCCGGGCTCCTCGCTCGGTTTTCCTCGCCCGGATATGCGGCTCCGCGCGTCGGAACTGATCGATTCAGGCCGTCAAGCCGGGGGCGCGCAGCCGCAGAGCGCCCGGCTCGACCTCGAAACGCACGGGGGTCGTCCCGGACACCTCGCCGTCGAGCTCGACCGGTAGCGGCACCGCCGCCTCGACGGCGACCGTGGCGCTCCGCAGGACGTCGACGCGTGGGTGGTGGACGTGGCCGCCGCTGTAGAGCTTCGGTGAGGTCGTCACGAAGTCGAGCTTCGTCACATCGCCGATCAGGACGACATCGAACAGCCCGTCATCGGCGTGGGCGTCCGGCGCCAGCTTCATGCCGCCTCCGTGCCAGCGGCCGTTGGCGACGATCACGTCGTGCATCCTCCCGCGGCGCTCGCCGCCATCGCTCGTGACGGTCACCTCGGTGTTCTCCCAGGCCAGGAACTCCCGCACGAGCGCGTAGTAGAAGACCGTGCGGCCGCCGAGGCGCTTCGACATCGAGTTCGCCCGCCGGGCGACCGCACCGCTCATGCCGACCGAGCCGACGTTCGCAAACACGCGGGCTGAGCCGGCCCCGGCGCCGTCGGCAAACACCGCGCGCCCGAGGTCGACCGGGCGGGCCGAGGCGCCGAGGGCGACCGCGACGGCCTCGTCGAACCCGGTCGGGATCCCGTGCGTGCGTCCGAAGTCCTGACCCGTGCCGTTCGGGAGGATCGCCACCTCCGCGGCGCTGCCGGCGAGCCCGTTGACGACCTCGTTCAACGTCCCGTCACCGCCGACGACGACGATCAGACGCCCCTCGCCCGCCGCCTGGCGCGCGAGCTCGACCAGGTGCCCGGGATGCTCCGAGAGGAGCGCCTCGCCGTCGAGTCCGAGCTCGCGCGCCCGGGCCTGCAGCTTCGGCCAGCGCTTCGCCGTCCGCCCGTTGGCGCTCGCCGGGTTGACGAGGAAGATCGCCTGCTCGCTCATCCCCGCCTGCTCACCGGAGCAGCGCGAGCTCTCCTGCCGTCCGGACGGGCCGCGAGGGCGTCAAGTCGAGGCGACGGCGACGTCGAGCGCGAGCTGCGTCATCCGGTCGACGGCCGCCCTCATCTCCTCGTCGCTGATCCGGGTGAAGACGCCCTCGACGACGATGTCGCTGACGGTGATCAGGCAGGCCGCCTCGACGCCGCGGAGCGCCGCGACCGTGAAGAGGGCCGCCGCCTCCATCTCGACCGCGAGGACGCCCCGGGCCGCCCAGCGCTCGTACTGGCCCTCGTCGGGGTTGTAGAAGAGGTCGCTGGAGACGATCGGGCCGATGTGGAGCTTCAGGTCGCTGTGCTTGGCGATGTGCGCCGCCTCGTGGACGAGCGACCAGGACGCGGTCGGGCAGTGCGGCTCCCCGCCGACGAGGTGGCTCGCCGTCGAGTCGGCCGGCGCCGCGCTCAGTGCCACGATCAGGTCGCCGAGGGAGTGGCTCGCCTGGAGCCCGCCGCAGGTGCCGACGCGGATCAGCTTCTTGCACCCGAGCTGGACGAGCTCCTCGAACACGATCGTCGCTCCCGGGCAGCCCATCCCCGTCCCCTGCACCGAGACCGGCCTTCCCTTCCACGTCCCGCTGAAGCCGAGCAGTCCGCGCTCGGTGTTGCGCGCGACCGGGTCGTCGAAGTAGGTCTCGGCGATGTACTTGGCCCGCAGCGGGTCGCCCGGCAAGAGAACGGCCTCGGCGTACTCGCCCGGCTCGGCGCGGACGTGGATCGGCATCGCGGCCGAAGCCTACGGCCTCGAACGGCGAGACGGCGTCCGAACCGGACGAGCAGGCCGGGGGCCGGCTTCCGGGCGGGCGAGCCGAGACGCCTAGAGTTCCTCGATCGATGGCCGAGAGACTGATCGAGCCCGGCATCGGGCAGGTGCTCGAGTTCTGTGCACGTGACCCGATCGAGCGTGTGTTCCTCGAGGACATGGCACGGCGCGGCTACGGCCGCTTCCTCGCGCTCCCGGGCGGCGGCGGCGCGCTCGCAGCCCTCTGCCACCTCGGCGCGAATCTCGTCCCCGCCGGCGAGAACTGCGGCGCCTTCGCCCGCGCCGCCGCAGGGGTCGACTCGCGCATGATCATCGGCGAGGAGCAAGCCGTCGCCGAGCTCTGGGAGGAGGCGGCGCCGCTCCTCGCGACCCCGCGGGCCGACCGCCCCGGTCAGCCGGTCTACGCGATCTGGGGGCAGCCCGAGCCGGGTGCGACCGGCCTCCGCGCCGCGACGCTCGCCGACCTCGACCGACTCGTCCCGGTCTGCGCCGCCTCGCACGAGCTCGAGCTCGGCGTCGACCCGCTTCTCCGCGACCGTGAGGCGTTCCGCTGGCGGACGCGCGCCCAGATCACCGACGGCCGCTCCTGGGTCTGGTTCGACGAGGCGGGCGGGGTGCTGTTCAAGGCCGAGGTGTCGGCCTGGACGCCCGCCGCCGCTCAGGTCCAGCAGGTCTGGGTCGACCCGGAGCATCGTGGCCGCGGCCTCGGCGCCCGCGGCATGCGCGACCTCTGCCGGCTCCTGCTCGACCAGGTGCCGTGCGTGACGCTCTTTGTCCGCACCGAGAACCTCGCCGCGATCGCGCTCTACGAGTCGATCGGCATGCAGCTCGTCGGCCGCTACCGCTCGCTCCTCTTCTGAGATGGAGCGGGCGCTCCTCGTGCGGCACGGCGAGAGTGTCTACAGCGCGCGGGCGCTGATGAACGGCGAGGCCTCCGTGCCGGTCGGCCTGACCCCTGCCGGGGTCGCCCAGGCGCGGGCCCTCGGCGAGCGGCTCCGCGACACCCCGCTCGACCTCGCGGTGACGAGCGCGCTCGAGCGGACCGTCGCGACGGCCGACGAGATCCTCCGCGACCGCTCGGTTCCGCGGCTCGTGCTGCCCGGACTCAACGACCCCCTCTACGGCGCCTACGAGGGCAGGCCGCTCGAGGAGTACCGGGCCTGGGCGGTCTCCGCACCCTCCTCGGCCTCCCCGCCGGGCGGCGGCGAGAGCCGCCAGGCGCTCCTCTCGCGGTACGTGGCGGCGTTCCGCGAGCTCGTCGGACGCCCCGAGGCGGCGATCCTCGTCGTCGCCCACTCCCTGCCGATCTCCTACGCGCTCGAGGCGAAGGCGGGCTCCCTCCCGAGCGCGCACATGCCGCTCGTCGAGTACGCAACGGCCTATCCGTTCAGCGGCGACGAGCTCGCGGCGGTCGCCGACGCGCTCGCGGGCTGGCTCACGGCGCCGGGATTCTGAGGCAGACTTCCGCCGTGGACGTGCTCGCCCGGATCGAGGCGCACATCCGCCGCCACGACCTGATCGAGCCCGGCGGCGAGGTCGTCTGCCTCGTCTCGGGCGGGGCCGATTCGACCTGCCTCACGCTCGCACTCGGCGAGCTCGGCTACCGGGTCTCCGCGCTCCACGTCGACCACGGGCGGCGCGGCGACGAGTCGGAGGCCGACGCGCGCTTCTGCGTCGAGGTGCTCGGGGCGGAGGTGGTCAGGGCAAACGGCGTGGGGCTCTCGGAGGCGGCGCTCCGCGACCTCCGCTACGCGCAGGCGCCCGAGCGGCTGCGCGCGACCGGCCATACGGCGAGCGACCAGGTCGAGACGATCCTCTTCCGGCTCGTCTCGAGCGGGAATGCCCGCGGGATCAAGCCTCGCCGCGAGGACGGCGTCGTTCGCCCGCTGCTGCCGCTCTGGCGCGAGGAGACCGAGGCCTTCTGCCGGAGCCGCGGCGTCGTCTTCCGCCTCGACTCGACGAACACCGCCACCAGCCGCGGTCTGATCCGCACCGAGATCCTCCCCCTGTTGACGCGGATCCATCCGGCCGCCAGGGAGAACCTCCTGCGCGCGCTCGAGACGCGGCGCACGCTCCCGCCCGTGCTCGCGGAGCTGCTCGACGCGCCTGCGGCCTCGCGCCGCGTCGACCTCGGCGGCGGGTTGCAAGCGGTGCGCGAGCACGACCGCCTCTGGCTCGAGCAGGGGCCGGTCGAGCTGTGCGGCGAGGTCACCTGGGGCGGCTGGATCATCCGCTCCGAGCTCCCAGGCCTTATGGTTCGCGGGTGGAGGGCCGGCGACCATCTCGCCGGGCGAAGGAAGAAGATCCAGGACGTGTTCGTCGACGCCAAGATCCCGCGATCCGACCGTGAAGGCTGGCCGCTCGTCGTGCGCCGGGGCGAGGTCGTCGCCGTCCCCGGGATCGTCGAGGCCGAGGGCGTCGAGGCGGTGCGCGCGTGAGCCAGTCCGAGCTCGAGCAGGCCGTCGGCGAGATCCTGATCGACGCCGAGCGCCTGCAGACGCGGATCCGCGAGCTCGGCGAGGAGATCACGGCGGACTACGCCGGCCGCGAGCTCCTGCTCGTCGGGGTGCTGAAGGGCGCGGTCTTCTTCATGGCCGACCTGATGCGCACGATCGGGGTTCCCTGCGAGATCGACTTCATGGCCATCTCGAGCTACGGCGCCTCGACCGACTCCTCCGGCGTCGTCCGCATCCTGAAGGACCTCGACATCAACATCGAGGGCCGGGACGTCCTCGTGATCGAGGACATCATCGACTCCGGGCTGACGCTCTCCTACCTCGTCCGCAACCTCGAGTCGCGCGAGCCGGCGAGCCTCGCCGTCTGCTCGCTCCTGACGAAGCCCGGGCGGCGTGAGATCGACGTCGACGTCCGCTACGTCGGCTTCGAGATCCCGAACCGGTTCGTGATCGGCTACGGCCTCGACTTCGCCGAGCGCTATCGTAACCTTCCCTATGTCGGCGTGCTTCACGACCACCTGATGCCAGAGGGCGTCTGAGGCGCTTCGGCAAAGAATTTCGTTCAAGAAAAAGGCTTCCGGTACCCTGAAGGGAGAGTTTTGTGAGCCGCCTCTTCCGCAGCGCACTCATTCCGCTTCTCGCGATCGTCGCCGTCGTCTGGCTCGCGAGCAACACACTGATGTCGAAGCCGAGCCACGCGGCGCCGAACATCCAGTACTACTCGCAGCTGATCAGCGCGGTCAAGGCCGGGACGCCGAAGTTCGAGCTCGTTGTTTTCAATCCGAGCAAACGCTCGATCACGGCGACCGAGACGAACGGCAAGACGACGGTCAACGTCCACTACCCGAGTGACCAGGCCGCGCTCGAGTTCCAGAACCTGCTCGAGCGGAAGGGCATCAACTTCGACTCGAAGGGCGTCGGCGGCTTCTCGTGGACGTCGGTGATCGCGTCGTTCCTGCCGATCCTGCTCCTGATCGGCTTCTGGATCTTCCTGATGAACCAGATGCAGGGCGGCGGCTCGAAGGTGATGAGCTTCGGCAAGTCGCGCGCGAAGCGGATGGCGCCGGACTCGCCGAAGATCGGCTTCAAGGACGTCGCCGGCGTCGACGAGGCGGTCGAGGAGCTGCAGGAGATCAAGGAGTTCCTCGAGAGCCCGAAGAAGTTCCAGGCGCTCGGCGCGCGCATCCCGAAGGGGGTGCTGCTCTACGGGCCGCCGGGAACCGGCAAGACGCTGCTCGCGCGCGCGGTCGCCGGCGAGGCGGGCGTGCCGTTCTTCTCGATCTCGGGCTCGGACTTCGTCGAGATGTTCGTCGGCGTCGGCGCCTCGCGCGTCCGCGACCTCTTCGAGCAGGCGAAGCAGGCCTCGCCCTGCATCGTGTTCATGGACGAGATCGACGCCGTCGGGCGTCACCGCGGCGCCGGTCTCGGCGGCGGCCACGACGAGCGGGAGCAGACGCTGAACCAGCTGCTCGTCGAGATGGACGGCTTCGAGATGAAGGACAACATCATCCTGATCGCCGCCACGAACCGCCCCGACATCCTCGATCCGGCGCTGCTGCGCCCGGGCCGCTTCGACCGCCAGATCGTCGTCGACCGGCCCGACCGCAACGGGCGGAAGAAGATCCTCGAGGTGCACTCGAAGGGGAAGCCGCTCGCCTCGGAGATCGATCTCGACGCGCTCGCCGGCGGCACCCCGGGCTTCACCGGCGCCGATCTCGCGAACCTCGTCAACGAGGCGGCGCTCCTCGCCGCCCGCCACGGCAAGAAGGTGATCGGCCAGGACGACCTCGAAGAGGGGGTCATGCGGGTGATCGCCGGGCCGGAGAAGAAGGCGCGGCTCCTCTCCGAGAAGGAGCAGCGGATCACCGCCTACCACGAGATGGGCCACGCGCTCGTCGGCCACTTCCTCGAGCACACAGACCCGGTGCACAAGGTCACGATCGTCTCGCGCGGCCAGGCGCTCGGGCTGACGGTCTCGCTCCCGACCGAGGACCGCTACATCATGGGCAAGTCCGCGCTGATCCAGACGATCGCGATGACGCTCGGGGGCCGGGCGGCCGAGGACCTCGTCTTCCACGAGGTGACGACCGGCGCCTCCAACGACCTCGAGAAGGTGACCGACATCGCCAAGCGGATGGTCATGCGCTACGGCATGAGCGACAAGCTCGGCCCGCGCGTGCTCGGCCGCAACGCCGACATGCCGTTCCTCGGCCGCGAGATGGGCCACGAGCCCGACTACTCCGAGGAGGTCGCCCGCGAGATCGACGACGAGGTGCGGCGGATCATCGAGGAGGGCTACGACCTCGCCCTGAAGGTGCTCAGGGAGCACATGGAGGAGCTCCACCGGATCTCGCAGATCCTGATCGAGCACGAGACGATCGACAAGGACCAGTTCGTGCGGCTGCTCGCCGGCGAGGCCGAGGACGCGGTCTTCGAGGCCGAGGACAAGACGCCGCCGCCGGCCGAGCCGACGCCGAAGCCGCGGACGCGCACGCAGACGAAGCCGCGGCCGTTCCCGCTGCCGGGCTCGGCGATGCAGCCGCCCGAGCCCGAAGGCGCGTAGGTTCCGGCTCGAACGGGCCGTTTCGCAGGCGGCGCCGAGGAGGCGCCCCGGCGGAGGTCTCGTCACGCACAATCGCCTGATGAGCCGCAGGCAGGCGATCGAGCTGCGCTTCGCGCGTCCCTCGGTGATGGGGGTGGTCAACGTGACGCCCGACTCGTTCTCCGACGGCGGCGTCCACCTGCACCCTGAGGCGGCTGCGACCGCGGCGATCGGGATGCTCGACGAGGGTGCGGCGATCATCGACGTCGGCGGCGAGTCGACGCGGCCCGGCTCGGAGGGTGTTCCGCTCGGAGTCGAGCTGGAGCGGGTCGAGCCGGTGCTCGCGGCGCTCGCAGGCTCGCCGGTCTCGATCGACACCGCCAAGGGCGAGGTCGCCCGCCGGGCGCTCGAGCTCGGGGCCGAGCTCGTGAACGACGTGACCGCCCTCCGCGGCGACCCCGAGCTCGCCGGCGTCGTCGCCGACGCCGGCTGCTATCTCTGCCTGATGCACATGCTCGGTGCGCCGCGCACGATGCAGTCCGACCCGCGCTACGTGGACGTCGTCTCCGAGGTGAAGGCGTTCCTCGAGGAGCGGCTCGCGTTCGCGGTCTCGGCCGGGATCCGCGAGGAGCTCGTCTGTCTCGACCCCGGCATCGGCTTCGGCAAGACGGTCGCCCACAACTTCGAGCTGGTGCGCCGGCTGCCGGAGCTCGTCGCGCTCGGCCGCCCGGTCGTGATCGGCTTCTCCCGCAAGAGCTCGCTCGGGAAGCTGCTCGGCGACCCGCAGGCGACGGTCGGGACGGTCGACGCCTCGGTCGGCGTCGCCGTCGCCGCCTACGAGCGCGGCGCGACGCTGATCCGGGCCCACGACGTCCGCGCCCACGTCGAGGCCCTGCGGGCCGCGCAGGCGGTGTACGCGCCGTGAAGGTCGAGCTCCGGGGGCTCGCGCTCTTCGGCCACCACGGCGTCCACGAGGCCGAGCGGGAGCGCGGCCAGCTGTTCCTCTACGACGTCGAGCTCGAGGTCGGGGAGCGCGGCGCGGACGACCGGATCGAGGGCGCGGTCGACTACAGCCGGGTCGCGGCGGCGGTGCGCGAGGTCGCAGACGGGCAGTTCCGGCTGCTCGAGGCGCTCGCCTCGGCCGTCGCGGACGACCTCGTCGAGCGCTTCGCGCCCGAGCACGTCCGCGTGCGCGTGCGCAAGCCGGAGGTCAGCCCCGGCGGCAACGAGGTCGAGTACGCGGCGGTGACCGTCGAGCGATGACGGTCGCCTACGTCGGGCTCGGAGCGAACCTCGGCGAGCGCGAGTCGGCGATCCGGCGCGCGGCCTCGCTGATCGAGGCGCGCAGGCTCTCGACGATCCGCGAGACCGAGCCGTGGGGCGACCCCGACCAGCCGCGCTACCTGAACGCGGTCTGCGAGCTCGTCTGGGCGGGCCGGCCGGGCGACCTGCTTGCGCGGCTGCTCGCGGTCGAGGCGGAGCTCGGGCGCGTGCGGGACGGCCGCCGCTTCGGGCCGCGGACGATCGACCTCGACCTGCTCGTGTTCGGCTCCGAGACGATCGACGAACCGGGGCTGACCGTGCCGCACCCCGAGCTGGCGGGCCGCCTCTTCGTGCTCGAGCCGCTCGCGGAGCTCGCCCCCGATCTCGAGATTCCCGGGCAAGGGCTGGTTTCGACCTTGTTCGCGAGGCTACAATCGTCGATGTGAGCCACCTCGACGAGCTCGACGAGTATGAGGCCGAGCTCGAGCTCCGCCTCAAGCGCGAATACAGCGCGGTCTATTCGCTCTTCCGCTACTGCGTCCTGACGCAGGACGGCACCTATCTCTGCAACAAGCTCGACATGAAGTACGTGCCGCAGCCGTCCTACCCGTTCTGCCAGCTGAAGCTCGAGGACGTCTGGGTGTGGGACAAGAGCCGCCCGACCCGGATGATTCCGCGGGTCGAGCTGCTGACGACCGGCGACGTCACGGTCGAGGAGCTGCGCGGCGACGGCGACGAGCCGCCGTTCACGGCGGAGGAGCTCGCCAAGCGCATGAGCGAGCCCCGGCCGCAAGACGACGACGTCTAGCCCCGGCGCGCGGGCGCCCGCCGATGCTGCTCGCGATCGACGCCGGCAACACGCAGACCGCGTTCGGCCTCTTCGACGGCGAGACGCTCGTCGAGCGCTTTCGGGTCGGCACGAACCCGACCCACACGGGCGACGAGCTCGCGGTCCTCGTCCGCTCCCTCGTCGACCTCGAGACGGTCGACGGGGGCGGTCCTCTGCTCCTCGGTGCCGCAGCTCGTGCGCGAGTACGAGGCGTTCGTCGAGCGCTGGGCAGGGGTCGACCTGCTCGTGCTCGGGCCCGGCGTCGCCACCGGTGTGCCGATCCGCTACGACGACCCGCGCGAGGTCGGCCCGGACCGGATCGCGAACGCCGTCGCCGCCCGCGAGCGCCACGGGGCGCCGTCCGTCGTCGTCGACTTCGGCACCTCGACCAACTTCGACGTCGTCTCGGCCGCCGGCGAGTTCGCGGGCGGTGTCCTCGCCCCCGGCGTCGAGATCTCGATGGACGCGCTGTTCGCGCGGGCGGCGCGGCTGCCCAAGGTGCCGTTCGTCGCCCCCGAGCGTGTGATCTCGCAGACGACGGTCTCGGCGCTGCAGTCGGGCCTCGTCTTCGGCGCCGCCGGCCAGGTCGACGCGATCGTCGAGCGAATCCGCGACGAGCTCGGGGCGCCCGAGGCGCCGGTGATCGCGACCGGCGGCCTCGCCGACCTGATCGCCCCCCATTCGCGGACGATCACCGTCGTCGACCCCGAGCTGACGCTGCAGGGGCTTCGCCTCGTCTGGGAGAGAAACAGCTAGCCTTCCCCTTGTGGCGAGTGTCACGATCCGCCAGGCGACGGCCGCCGATGCCGATGCGATCGCCGACCTGATCGCGAGCTTCGAGCCGGAGCTGCTCGTCTCGGAGATCTCGCGAGACGAGCGCCGGGACCGCTTCCGTCACCTGCTCGCGACCGGCCTGAACGTCTCCTTCCTGGCCGAGTCGGACGGTCGCCTCGTCGGCGAGCTCAGCCTCGCGCTCGGCAACCCGAACCCGACCGCGATCGGGTTCGGCGTCCACCCCGACTGGCGCAGGCGCGGAGTCGGCCGGGCCCTGCTCGACCACGCGATCGCCTGGGCCGACGGTCACGGCATCCACAAGCTGGCGGCCGAGGTCTTCCCGACGAACGCCCCGGCGCTCGCGCTCCTGCAGGAGCGCGGCTTCGCCGAGGAGGCCTACCTCGTCAACCAGTTCCGGCGGCGCTCCGGCGGCGCCAGCGACGCCGTGCTGCTCGCCCGCGCGGCGCCCTCGTTCGGCCTAACCGCCGCCGTAGGCGGAGATCGGGAGCGCGTCGAGCAGCAACTCCTGGACGGGCGCCGTCTGCGCCGCCAGCTCGTCGACGAGCTCGCGGGCGCCCGGGGCGGCGGCGAGCAGGCGCAGCTCGACCTCCGAGACGGTGGCCAGGGTGACGAGCTCCTGCTTGAACGGCTTCGGGAAACGCCCGCGCCCGAGGTACCAGCCGTAGAACTTCTTCAGGAAGCCGGTGGCACGCTGCTCGCCGAGCTCGCGCACCGTCTCGCGGATGAAGAGCACGAGCTCGGCGACGACCTGCTCGCGGGTCGGCTCGGCGTCGTCGCCCATGATCTGCGCGAGCGTCCACGGGTTTCCCTGGGCGGCCCGGCCGACCATGACCGCCTCGGCGCCGGTCGTCGCGAGCACCGCCTGGGCCCGGGCGCGCGAGGTGACGTCGCCGGAGGCGATCACGGGAACATCGACGAGCGAGACGAGCTCGGCGGTGAGACGGTGATCGGCGTAGCCCGTGTACATCTGCCGGGCCGAGCGCGGGTGGAGGGTGAGCGACGCGGCGCCGGCGCGCGACGAGGCGGGGCCCGACGACGAGGCAGTCCCGCGAGCCGTTCGCGGTGCCCCGCCGCATCTTCACCGAGACCGGCAGGCTCGTCGCCGCCGCGACCGCCTCGACGATCCTGGCGGCGTGGTCGGGGTCGTCGAGGAGCGAGGCGCCGGCGCCGGTGCGGGTCACCTTGCGCACCGGGCAGCCGAAGTTGATGTCGACGATGTCGGCGCCGGCGGCCGCGACGAGGCGCGCGGCCTCCGCCATCGCGCCCGGGTCGGAGCCGAAGATCTGGATCGCGAGCGGGTGCTCGTCGGCGGCGACGCGGAGGTAGCCCATCGTGCGCTCGTTGCGGTGCTGGATCCCCGCCACCGAGACCATCTCCGAGCAGACGAGGCCCGGCGCCGTAGCGGCGACCCTGCCGCCGGAAGGCCTGAACGCTGACGCCGGCCATCGGCGCGAGGACGAGGCGGCCGGGGATCTCGACGCCGCCGAGGGACCAGTGCTCGCGAAGATCGACCTCCATCGCGCTCGATGGTAGCGGGGCCTTGCGGGCGCAAGCTCCCGTCGCTACGATGGGCGCCCGCTTCACGCCCGGGAACCTCGCGCGTCCGGAGCGCTCAGGAGGCGCTTTGAAGGAAGTCATCCTTACCCAGCAGGGCTACGACAAGCTCCGTCAGGAGATCGAGTACCTGCAGACCGAGAAGCGGCGGGAGGTCGCCGAGCGGATCCGCGTCGCGCGCGAGTTCGGCGATATCGCCGAGAACGCGGAGTACGACGACGCCAAGAACGAGCAGGCGATGCTCGAGCACCGGATCGCCCAGCTCGAGGAGCGGCTGCTCTCGGCGCGGGTGATCACCAAGAAGGAGATCTCGAAGGACAGCGTCTCGGTCGGCTCGACCGTCCGGCTGCGGGACATCGCGGCCGGCAAGACGTTCGAGTACCACATCGTCGGCTCCGCCGAGGCGAACCCCGACGAGAACAAGCTCTCGAACGAGTCGCCCGTCGGCAAGGCGATCATGGGCCGCAAGAAGGGCGACACCGTCGAGGTCGCCGCTCCCCGCGGATCGCTGAAGTTCAAGATCCTCGAGATCAAGGCCGCGTAGCCCGGCTCGCCGCCCGCGGGCGAGCGGCCGGTTGTGTCGCTGCCGGCCGGGCACGTTAGGGTCGCCTCGTGGAGATCGTTCGCCTGGCAGGCGGTCAGGTTGGGGAGGCGAGTGCGATGCTCGCCCGCGCCTTCCAGGACGACCCGGCCTGGGAATGGGTGGTGCCGAACCCCAAGCGGCGCGCGGCGCTCCTGCCCTGGCTCTTCCAGGTCAACTTCGAGGTGACCGAGGCCGAGGCCTGGGTGACGGCCGGGGCGATCGAGGGCTGCGCGCGGTGGCTGCCGCCGGGACGTGCCCAGATCCACGTCGGGCCGATGCTGCGGGCGCTCGTCGCGACGCCGGTCCGCGTGCGCGAGGCGACCTCGCGCTTCCTCGCCTACGGGCGGGCGGTCGAGGGGATGCGGGCCGCCGCCATCCCGGAGCCGCACTGGTACCTCGCCGGGATCGGCGTCGATCCGCCGCGCTGGCGCGCGGGGATCGGCACCGCCCTGATGCGGCCCGGCTTCGAGGCCTCACGGCGCGACGGCGTCCCGTGCGCGCTCCTGACCAACAACGAGGCCAACGTCGACGTTCTACGCCAGCCGCGGCTTCGAGGTCGTCCGCGAGGGCCGGACGCCCGAAGGCGGGCCGCCGGCCTGGGCGATGCGGCGAGACGCCTCCGTCTAGGCTTGCCGCCGATGACCGAGCCGAAGCGCTTCCCCGGCCGGGCGGAGATCGCGTCCGTCCGCGCCGAGGCCGAGTTGCTCGACCCGGACACCGAGGCGGCGAGCGAACGCCGCCTCGCCGGCCGCGTCCTCGCCCGGCGCGACCTCGGCAAGCTGACCTTCCTCGACCTCGTCGACCGCTCCGGCCGGATCCAGCTCCTCTGCTCCGCCGATCGCGCCGGCGAGGTCGACGTCCACCTCGGCGACATCGTCGGCGCCATCGGCTACCCGGCGAAGTCGCGCCGCGGCGAGCCGTCGCTCGCCGTCATGGCCCTCGAGCTGCTCGCCCCGATCAGGACGCCGCTGCCCGGATACGTTCCACGGTCTGACCGACGTCGAGCAGCGCCAGCGCCGCCGCTACCTCGACCTGATGATGAACGCCGAGACCCGCGAGGAGTTCGTCCTGCGGGCCCGCGCTCGTCTCCGCGCATTCGCCGGACGCTCGACGACGAGGGGTTCATCGAGGTCGAGACGCCGATCCTCCAGCCGCGCTACGGCGGCGCGTTCGCCCGTCCCTTCTCGACCCACCACAACGAGCTCGACCAGACCCTCTACCTGCGGATCGCGACCGAGCTCTACCTGAAGCGGCTGATCGTCGGCGGGCTCGAGCGCGTCTACGAGCTCGGCAAGGACTTCCGCAACGAGGGCGTCTCCTACAAGCACAACCCCGAGTTCACGATGCTCGAGTGGTACGAGGCCTACGCCGATTACCGCGACACGATGGACCGGATGGAGCGGCTCGTCGCCCGGGTCGCCGAGGAGACGCTCGGGCGGACTGTCGTCAGCTTCCGCGGGAACGAGATCGACCTCGCGAGCGTGGCGCCGGGTCAAGCTCGCCGACGCGCTGGCCGAGCACGGCCTCTGGATCCGCGACGAGGCCGACGCTCCGGGCGGCGCTGCGCGAGCGCGGCATCGACGACGTCGCACGACCGCACGTGGGCCCAGCTCGTCGACCACGCGCTCTCGCACTTCGTCGAGCCGACCCTGATCCAGCCGACGATCCTCCACGACTACCCGGTCGAGCTCTCGCCCTTCGCCCGGGCGGCGGAGGAGGAGGGGATGGTCGAGCGCTTCGAGTA
Source organism: uncultured Actinomycetota bacterium (assembly GCA_963765345.1). Taxonomy (GTDB): domain Bacteria; phylum Actinomycetota; class Thermoleophilia; order Gaiellales; family Gaiellaceae; genus PALSA-600. The sequence continues at coordinate 29,714 of CAVXWI010000018.1, read as the reverse complement.
CTACGCGGGCGGGATGGAGCTCGGCAACGCCTTCACCGAGATCAACGACTCGCGAGGAGCAGGCCGAGCGGTTTCGCGCTTCAGGCGGCCGAGGGGGCGGGCGGGAACGTCGAGGCCGAGCCCGGCGACCCCGACTACGTCGAGGCGCTCTCCTACGGCATGCCGCCGACAGGCGGCCTCGGGATGGGGATCGACCGGCTGGCGATGCTCCTGCTCGGCAAGGACTCGATCCGTGACGTGATCCTCTTCCCGGCGCTGCGCGAGCAGTCCCGGTAGCTCCGAGGCTCACGGAACCGCCGCTCGCAGCCGATCATTCTTGGTGCGAGTCAGAGCAGCCGGGCCGAGGCCCGACCGGACAGCCTCCGGCGCGGCTACCATGATGTTCCTCGGATCAGGGCAATCGGAGGCGCCGGGTTACCCCGGCAGAGAGGTCGAGGTGTTCGAGAGATTCACGGAGCGAGCCCGTCAGGTCGTCGTTCTCGCACAGGACGAGGCCAGGGCGCTGAAGCACAACTACATCGGGACGGAGCACATCCTGCTCGGGCTTCTGCGCGAGGAAGAAGGGTCTTGCCGCGCGCGTGCTCGAGTCGCTCGACATCACGGTCGAGGAGGTGCGCGCGCAGGTCGCGCGGATCGTCGGCCAGGGCGACGAGGTGACGAGCGGGCAGATCCCGTTCACGCCGCGCGCCAAGAAGGTGCTCGAGCTCGCTCTCCGCGAGGCGCTCTCGCTCGGCCACAACTACATCGGCACCGAGCACATCCTGCTCGGGCTCGTCCGGGAGAACGAGGGGGTTGCGGCCCGCATCCTGCTCGACTTCGACGCCGACGCCGAGAAGATCCGCAACGAGATCATCCGCATGCTGTCCGGGCCCGGCCGCCGCGGGCAGGCCCAGGGCGGGCCTGCGGGCGAGAAGTCGAAGAGCTCGAAGCTGCTCGACCAGTTCGGTCGGAACCTGACCAAGCTGGCGGCTGAGGGGAAGCTCGACCCGGTGGTCGGGAGGCAGACCGAGATCGAGCGCGTGATGCAGATCCTCTCACGCCGCACGAAGAACAACCCGGTGCTGATCGGCGAGCCCGGCGTCGGCAAGACGGCCGTCGTCGAGGGGCTTGCGGCGCGCATCAGCGCGAACCAGGTGCCCGACATCCTGAAGAACAAGCAGATCTACACGCTCGACCTGGCCGCCCTGGTCGCGGGCTCGAAGTACCGCGGCGAGTTCGAGGAGCGCCTGAAGAAGGTGATGAAGGAGATCACCCAGCGCGGCGACATCATCCTCTTCATCGACGAGCTGCACAACCTCGTCGGCGCCGGCGCGGCCGAGGGGGCGATCGACGCCGCCTCGATCCTGAAGCCGGCCCTCGCCCGGGGCGAGCTGCAGACGATCGGCGCGACGACGCTCGACGAGTACCGCAAGTACCTCGAGCGGGACGCGGCGCTCGAGCGGCGCTTCCAGCAGATCCGGGTCGAGGAGCCCTCGACCGACGACACCGTCCAGATCCTGCGCGGGCTGCGCGACCGCTACGAGGCCCACCACCGCTGCAAGATCACCGACGACGCCCTGGTCGCCGCGGCGACCCTCGCCGACCGCTACATCCAGGACCGGCAGCTGCCCGACAAGGCGATCGACCTGATCGACGAGGCAGCCTCGCGGATGCGGATCAAGACGATGACCGCGCCGCCGCGCTACCGCGAGCTCGAGGAGGAGATCGACCGCGTCCGCAAGGACAAGGAGGACGCGATCGAGAACCAGGAGTTCGAGAAGGCGGCCTCGCTGCGCGACAAGGAGCGCAAGCTGACGCAGAAGAAGCGCGAGCAGGAGGAGAAGTGGCGCAACCAGGAGCCCTCCGAGCAGCCGCAGATCGGCGAGGACGAGATCGCCGACATCGTCTCGATGTGGACGGGCATCCCCGTCTTCAAGCTGACCGAGGCCGAGTCGCAGAAGCTGATCCGCATGGAGGAGGAGCTGCACAAGCGCGTGATCGGCCAGGACGCCGCGATCGTCGCCGTCTCGAAGGCGATCCGCCGCGCCCGCGCCGGGATCAAGGACCCGAAGCGGCCGACCGGCTCGTTCATCTTCCTCGGCCCCTCGGGGGTCGGCAAGACCGAGCTCGCCCGCACGCTCGCCGAGTTCCTCTTCGGCGACGAGGAGGCGATGATCCAGATCGACATGTCCGAGTACATGGAGAAGCACGCGGTCTCGCGGCTCGTCGGCTCGCCTCCGGGCTACATCGGCTACGACGAGGGCGGCCAGCTGACCGAGTCGGTGCGGCGCAAGCCGTACTCCGTCGTCCTCTTCGACGAGATCGAGAAGGCCCATCCCGACGTCTTCAACATCCTCCTCCAGATCCTGGAGGACGGGAAGCTGACCGACTCGCAGGGGCGGAAGGTCGACTTCCGCAACGTGATCGTGATCATGACCTCGAACATCGGCTCGACCTCGATCTCGAAGAACCAGGCGCTCGGGTTCAACCTCTCCGACGAGCAGGGCCTCTCCTACGAGGACATGAAGGGCCGCGTCATGGGCGACCTGAAGAAGGCGTTCCGGCCCGAGCTCCTGAACCGGATCGACGAGATCATCGTCTTCCCGAAGCTGTCGAAGGACGGAGATCCTCCAGATCGTCGACCTGATGCTGAACCGCCTGCGGGTGCAGATGGCCGAGCACGAGGTGACGATCGAGCTCTCGCCCGAGGCGAAGGAGATGCTCGTCGAGAAGGGCTACGACCCGGCGATGGGAGCGCGGCCGCTGCGCCGTGCGATCCAGCGGCTGATCGAGGACCCGCTCGCCGACTTCGTCCTCGGCCGCAGCCTCGAGCCCGGCTCGACGATCGTCGTCAAGCGCGCGAACGAGGAAGAGGTCGATATCGAGGTGATCCCGCCGATCGACTCCGAGTCCGCGGTCACGGTCGGCGAGCCGGCGAAGGTCGGTGCGACCGCCTCGAAGGACGAGCCGGCCGCCGACGAGCCGGCCGACGACACGACCAGCTAGCGCCGGGCGGCAGGCCCCCGCGTCAGCGACGCCCGCCCGGGCTCCCTCAGACGAGGGACGTCTGCCCGCGTGCTGCCGGTTCAGGTCGAGGTCGGCGTCTCGGCCCAGTTGCGGCCCACGCCGCAGATCCAGTTGAGCGCCCGGTGGCGCTCGTAGGCGATCGAGTGCACCTCGGCGCGCTGGGCCGGCGAGAGCTCGCGGTAGCCGGTGCCGAAGGCCGGAAAGTCGCCGCGGAGGGGCGAGGGGAGGAGCCCGCGCTCGTAGCCTCGCATCGCCGCGACGGCGATCAGCTGCTCGAACGAGTCCCAGCTCGCCGGCAGCTCGACGGCCTCGCCGCCGCGCAGCGCGTCGGTGCGGACGCGCCAGTGCCAGAGCCGGGCCGCCTCGCGGGCGTGCTCGATCTCTGCCTTGGCGCGCATCGTCCCGTGCGCCGTCGGCGTCGCGAGCAGCCATTCCGGGTCGAATGGATGGTCGAACGGCTCGAGCTCGACGAGGCCGAGCGCCCAGAGGAGCACGCCGAGGCCCTCTGCCTGCCAGGCGGCCTCGACGACGGCCGGGTTCTCGGCGTCCTCGGGGAGGAGTGCGACCGCGATCCGGAGCGGCTGGGAAAGCGCCTGGATCCGCTCGATCACCTCGCGGCGGCTCCGGAGTTTGGTGCGCGCCATCGCCTGAGGCTAGACGACGGCGCGGGCGGCGCTTCCCGCCCGGCGGGCTGACGCCCGGGGCGCCGAAGGTCGGCGCCGGCTCCCGTTCCGAGACGTACCCGCTGGTAGCTTGCGGCGCATGGCAATGCCTGGTACCTTGTGACGCATGGCAAATGGCGAGCATCGCCGCACGGAGCTCCTACGCGGGACGCTCGACCTGTGCCTCCTCGCCGTGATGGAGGAGGGGCCCGCCTACGGCTACGAGATGACGAAGCGCCTGCGCGCCCGCGGCCTCTCGATCGTCGGCGAGGGCTCGATCTATCCCCTGCTCGGGCGGCTCGAGCGTGAAGGGCTCGTCGAGACCTACCGGGCGGCGAGCAACGGCGGGCCGCCGCGCAAGTACTACCGCGCCTCGGCGGCGGGCCAGCTCGCGCTCGCGGCCGGTGTTTCCGAGTGGCGTGCTGCGCGTGACGCCGTCGACGCCGTCCTTGGTCTCGTCGAAGCGGAGGTGGCCTCGTGAACGAGTTTGTCGACGAATGCCGCCGCGAGTGGCGGCGTCTTCGCGTGCCCGATCCGGTCGCGAACGAGATGGCGGCCGACCTCGAGGCCGACCTACGGGAAGCCGAGGCGGAGGGGGCAACGGCCGAGGATGTGCTCGGGGATGCCGCCTTCGATCCGCGCACGTTCGCAGCCTCCTGGGCAGCCGAGCGTGGCGTGATCCCGCCGCCAGTCGCAGCGCCCGCGAGCCCGCTCTCGACGACCCCGGTCCGGCGGAGGCGGCTGCTCTTGTTGGCGGCGGCGCTGGCCGTCCTCGTGGTCTGCGCGGGGCTCGTTGCGGTGGTCTCCCAGACGGGCTTCGTCGGGTCGCGGTCAGCCGCGGGCGCAGCGGTCGGCGGGCCGCCCGGGGTGCCCTTCGTGCCGCTTCCCGTGCCGCTCCCCCGAGGCGGTCCGGGGATGATCTTCGCCGTTGCCGGCCCGGGCGCGCCGGGAACCGTGCTTCACGCGCTGGGCGCGATCCTGCTCATCGTCGGTATCGGCGCGGTCGGCCTCGTGCTCCTTATCTGGGCGAGGTCGTCCCGCACGGGCGGCCCGTCGGGGCCCTCCGCGGACGGCGGCTGAGTGACCGCCCTTTCCGGCAGGGCCGGTGCTCGCGTGTCTGGCCTGCCGCGTTCGTTCCGGAGCGGCCTGCAGCGTGCGATTATGCGCGGATGCATCGCTGGCGCGCCTCTCCCGCGAGCCTCGTGCTCGCGGTTCTCGCCTCCCTGACTCTCCTCGCCGCCGCTCCGGTGAACGCCGCGGCGCCTCCCTCGCTGCTGCAGTCCGACTGGGCGGAGGCATCGGTGCCCGCCTCCGCCTGCGGCTCCGGCCACGCGGTCACCCTGCACGACTGGACCGCAACAGTCGGTTCGACGCGCTGGCGGTCTGTGCCGCGGGTCGCAGTCACCGCCGGACACGACGTCGTCTACGGCGAGCTCGCACCGGGTCTGGCCGCGGCGGCGCTCCAGGTCAGCTGCAGCAACACCGGCGGCACGGCAGCAGGGCAGCTCGAGTTCGCCGTCGTCGTCTACGAGGCCGGGAACACGGGCCCGCGGCCGGTCGCCGTTCTCACTGCGCGTGCGCCGACGGTCTCGGGTGTGCACGTCCCGATCCTCCAGGCGGCCTCGATCACACTGGGGCAGGTCACGGTCAAGCAGTTCAGCTACGGGCAGAAAGACCCCGACTGCTGCCCCTCGGGCCAGGCGACGACCGTCTGGGCCTACGAGAACGGCGGGTTCCGGCCGCTCTCGACCGTCGTCGAGCACAACCCGACCGCGTAGCCCGGTTCGCCCGGTCAGACCTCGAGCGCGGCGTCGATCTCGGCCAGCGTCTCCGCGTCGAGCGCGATCCCGGAGGCTCCGACGTTCTCGCGGATCTGCTCGGGCCGTGAGGCGCCGATGATCGCCGAGGGGACGTTCGGCTCGCGCAAGACCCAGGCGAGGGCGAGCTGGCGGTCGTGATCCCGCGCCGATCCACGATCCCGCGCAGCCGCTGGACGCGCACGAGCACCTCGTCGGAGTAGCGGCTCATCCACCCGTTCATCCGCTTGTCGCCCAGCCGCGAGCCTTCGGGAGGCCGCCGCCCCGGCAGGCACTTCCCCGTCGGGACACCCTGGGCGAGCGGCGACCAGACGATCTGCGCGATGCCGTTCGCCGCGCAGAGCGGGATCGCCTTGCGCTCGGGCTCGCGCCAGAGCAGCGAGTACTGGGGCTGGGAGGAGACGAACTTCTCGACGCCGGCGACACGGTCGAGAGCGCGCGTGTTCTGCTCCGAGTTCCACTCCGAGAAGCCGACGTGCCGCGCCTTGCCGGAGCGGACGACCTCGGTGAGCGCCTCCATCGTCTCCTCGAGCGGCGTCTCGACGTCGTAGCGATGGCACTGGTAGAGATCGACGTAGTCGCTTCGCGCGCGGCGCAGCGACGCGTCGATCTGCTTCAGGATCTGGGCCCGCGAGAGTCCCTGGTCGCGGGCCGACATCGAGAAGGAGAGCTTTGTCGCGAGGATGTCGGAGCTGCGCTTACGTCCGGCGAGCACCTCGCCGAGGAACTCCTCGGCGCCGCCGCGGGCGTACACGTTGGCCGTGTCGATGACGTTGATGCCCGCCGCGAAGGCCGCCTCGACGCAGGCGCGCGCCGCCCCGTCGCCGACGCCGGCGCCGAAGGTCAGCCACGAGCCGAGCGCGATTTCGGACACCTCGATCCCGCTGTCGCCGAGTGGGCGGTACCGCATCCCCCTGTCTACCCGCTCCGGTGGGGGCGGGGCGTCCGTAGGCCCCGCGCCGCCGCGCGCGGGCGGAGCGCCGTCGGAGCCCGGGCGTACAGTGGGCGGCCGTGGCAAAGCCGGCCCTCCTCCAGCATGCGTGCAGCGACTGCGGCACCGTCACCGGGCGGTGGCTTGGCCGCTGCCCGGGCTGCGGCGCGTTCGGGACGATGGTCGAGGAGACGGCGCCCGCCCGCCGCACCACCTCGGCGGCCGCACGGACGCCGCTCCGCCTGGTCGACGTCGAGGCCGAGGAGGCGGACCGGATCCCGACCGGGATCGGCGAGCTCGACCGGGTCCTCGGCGGCGGCCTCGTGCCGGCGTCGCTCGTGCTCGTCGGCGGCGAGCCGGGCGTCGGCAAGTCGACGCTGCTCCTCTCGGCGCTCGGCGCGGTCTCGGGCGACCGGCGGGCACTGCTCGTCACGGGGGAGGAGTCGATCGCGCAGGTGAAGCTGCGGGCGGCGCGGCTCGGCGGCTGCGAGGAGGTCGAGATCCTCGCCGAGACCGAGCTCGACACGGTGTGCGCCACCCTCGAGCGCGAACGGCCCGGCGTCTGCGTGATCGACTCGGTCCAGACCCTTCACTCCGCCGAGGTCGGCTCGGTGCCGGGCTCGGTCGGGCAGGTGCGAGAGGCGGCAGCACGGATCCTGCGCGTGGCGAAGGAGGCCGGCGTCGCGACGTTTCTCGTCGGTCACGTCACCAAGGACGGCTCCGTCGCCGGGCCGCGCGTGCTCGAGCACCTCGTCGACTGCGTCCTCCAGTTCGAAGGTGACCGCTACACGGCCTACCGCGTGCTCCGCGCCACCAAGAACCGGTTCGGCTCGACCAACGAGATCGCCGTCTTCGAGATGACGGCCACGGGGCTCGTCGGCGTGCCCGACCCCTCGGCCGTCTTCGGCCGCAGCGAGCCGGGCGAGGTCGGGGCGGCCGTCACCTGCGTGCTCGAGGGCACGCGCCCGCTGCTGATCGAGATCCAGTCGCTTGTCGCGCCGAGCGATCTCGCGCTGCCACGCCGGGTCGGCACCGGTGTCGACCCCAAGCGGCTCGCGATGATCGTCGCCGTGCTGGCGAGGCACGGCGGGCTGCCGCTCGGTGGCGCCGACGTCTTCGTCAACGTCGCGGGCGGCGTGCGGATCGACGAGCCGGGCGCCGACCTCGGGATCGCGCTCGCGATCGCCTCGGCCGCCCGCGGCGTACCCGTGCACGAGCGGCTCGCGGCCTTCGGCGAGATCGGGCTGACCGGCCGGCTACGGGCCGCGACGCAGGCGCCGCGCCGGGTCGATGAGTGCCGCAAGCTCGGCGTCACGGCGGTGCTCGCACCGGCCGGGACCGAGCGGGCGGACCTCGTCGCCGACTCGTTGCCGGGGGCGCTCGGCCTCGCGCTCGGCCAGAAGTCGGCCTGAGCAGGGATTTTCAAAACCCCTGCAAACATGCGACTTTTCCGCGGATTTTTGGTAAACTCTACGGTCTTCGCCGGCAGTCCTCATGGGTGCCGGCGCTTTCACGCTACGGGAGAGGGAGTCAGCTTGTACAAGGTCGGGGACAATGTGGTGTACCCGCACCACGGTGCGGGCACCATCGTGAAGCGCGAGCGTCGGGAGATCCTGGGCGAGACGCGCGAATACCTCACGATCAAGATCCTCCACAACGACATGACGGTCAACGTGCCGACGGATAACGCGGAGCGCGTCGGGTTGCGGAAGGTGATCGACGAGGAAGCGGTCAAGAAGGTCGTCAAGTACCTGACGAGCGGCGGGACCGAGATGCCGAAGAACTGGAACCGGCGCTTCAAGCACAACCGCGACAAGATGAAGACCGGCGACATCTTCGAGACGGCAGAGGTCGTGCGGAACCTCTCGCTTCGGGACGGCGAGAAGGGCCTCTCGACCGGCGAGAAGCAGATGTACGTGAAGGCGAAGAAGATCCTCGCCTCCGAGCTGATGTACGCGAAGAACCTCTCCGAAGAGGACGCGCTCGTGTGGCTCGAGGGTGTCTTGACCGGCCCGGAGTCGGCCGCCAAGCGTGCGCCGGCCAGACGTCCGGCTGCCGCCGCCGCGAAGCCGAAAACGCCAGCCGCGGCCTAGTGTGAGCGTCTGGGCCGTCCTCGTCGCCGCCGGGCGGGGAGAACGGCTCGGGGATGACCGTCCGAAGGCGTTTGCGCGCCTCGGCGGTCTTCCCCTGCTTGCGGAGCCGCTCCGCCGGCTCGACGAGAGCACCGCGATCGACGGGATCGTCGTCGTCGCGCCGCCCGAGTGGGAGGAGCCGTCGATCCTCGTCGCCGAGGAGATCGGCGCGACCAAGGTCGCCGCGTGCGTGACCGGCGGACCGACCCGCTCGGCCTCCGTCCGCAACGGGCTCGTCGAGGTCCCCGAGACGGCGGCGATCGTGCTCGTGCACGACGCGGCGCGGCCGGTTCTGCCGCCCGAGATCGTCCCGGCACTGCTCGCCGCGATCGCGGCGGGGTTCGACGGCGCCGTGCCGGGCCTGCCGGTCGCCGACACGGTCAAGCGGGTGCGCGACGGCGTCGTCATCGAGACGCCGCCCCGGGACGAGCTCGTCGCGGTGCAGACCCCGCAGGCGTTCGTCGCGGCGGTCCTCCGGGCGGCCGTCGGCGGCGAGGGGTCGGACTGCGCCTCGCTGGTCGAGGCGGCGGGGGGCCGCGTGAGGGTCGTTCCCGGTGACGAGCGGCTCTTGAAGGTGACGACGCGCGACGACCTGCGGCGCGTCGAGGAACTGCTCGCCGGCGCGCGGCGGTAGCCTGCGCGCGTGACGGAGGTCCGGATCGGGATGGGCTACGACGCGCACGCCCTTGCCGAGGGCGTACCGCTCATCCTCGGCGGCGTCGAGGTCGCTCACCCGCGTGGGCTCGCCGGCCACTCGGACGGCGACGTGATCGCGCACGCGCTGATCGACGCCGTGCTCGGCGCAGCCGGGCTCGGCGACATCGGCACGCTCTTCCCCTCGAGCGACGACGAGCTCCGCGGGAGCTCGTCGCTCGCGCTGCTCTCGGAGGCCTACGCCCAGGTGCGGGCGGCGGGCTGGCGGCTCGTCAACGCCGACTGCATCCTCGTCGGTGAGGAGCCACGGATCGCACTGCACCGGGAGGAGATGCGCCGGCGCCTGTCCAGGGCCGTCGGGGAGGGCGAGGTGAACGTTCGGGCGACGACCACCGACCGGCTCGGGTTCACGGGCCGCGGCGAGGGACTCGCGGCGTCGGCAGTCGCGCTGCTCGAGCGGCGCTGAGGCGACCGCTGCCCTGCTTCAGGCCGCCGACAGGCTCCCGCCCGCCGGGTGGTGGGTCGGCAGCGCCGCCCGGCCGTCTGCCGCCACGGTGACGAGCCCGTCGCGGGCGAGCGCGGCGACGGCTTCCTCGTCGTCAGGGTCGGCCCCGGCGGCGACGGCGCGCAGGGCGAGCGCGCGGCGCTCGCGGAAGGAGCCTGCGAAGGCGGCCTGGCGGCGGAGTGGCTCGTACCGCTCGCCCTGCGAGGGGCAGACGCCCGCGAGCGGGCAGTCGCCACAGCGGGGGACCCGCGCGATGCAGAGGAGCGCACCAAGGTCGAAGAGCGCCTGGGCGCAGTCGGCGTCGAAGGCCTCGCCGGTACGCTCCTGGACGCGGCGAACGTTCGTGTCGACGGGAAGCACGCTCCGGCCGAAGGCGAAGTTGCCGACCGCGGCAGCGGTGTAGGGCCCGATCCCGGGGAGCTCGGTCAGATCCTCCGGCCAGCCCCGCTCGGCGACGGCGCAGGCGGCACGGTGGAGGCTGACGGCGCGACGGTTGTAGCCGAGCCCCTGCCAGGCGACGATCACCTCGGCGGGGCTCGCGCAGGCGAGCGCCTCGACCGTCGGCCAGCGCTCGAGCCAGCGCCGGAAATGCGGGACGACGCGCTCGACCTGGGTCTGCTGCAGCATCACCTCCGAGACGAGGATCGCGTAGGGATCGCGCGTCGACCGCCACGGGAGCTCGCGCCCGTGGCGGCCGTACCAGGCCAGCAGGAGCTGCTTCACTCGTCCACCCTAGTGCAGCTGCCCGCGGGAGCGATTCGGCTTTCGGCCGGCGTCACGGCCGCCGAGGACCGCCGCCTAGACTCATTGCGATGAAGGTTCGCTTTGCGCCCAGCCCGACCGGCTCGCTCCACATCGGCAATGCGCTCGGAGCGGTGATCAACCGCGCCTTCGGCGGCGCGATGCTGCTGCGGATCGATGACACCGACCCGGCCCGCAACGTCCCCGGCGGCGAGGCGGCGATCCTCGCCGACCTCGAGTGGCTCGGGATCGCCTGGGACGAGGGCCCCATCCGTCAGAGCGAGCGGCAGGCGCGCTACCGCGAGGCGGCGGCCGGGCTGCCGGCCCGCTTCCTCGGCGCGACGCTGCTCCGAGAGGACGGGACGGCGACCTACCAGCTCGCGAGCGTCGTCGACGACATCGACTTCGCGATCACCCACGTCATCCGCGGGAACGACCACCGGCCGAACGAGGAGCTCCACCGCGCGCTCAGCCTTGCCCTCGGCGCCGAGCCGCCCGCCTACATCCACTACGGGCTCCTGCTCGGACCCGACGGCAAGAAGATCTCGAAGCGCGCCGACGGCGCCTCGATCGCCTGGCTGCGGGAGCAGGGCATCCCGGCCGAGGCGGTGCGCGCCTACCTCGACGGGCTCGGCATCCCCCGCCACGACGTCCATCTCGACCTGGCACGGATCCGCTCGCTCGCGGTCGACGTGCTCGCCGAGCTGCCCGCCGACGAGCTCGCCGACCGGCTCGCGGTGCCGCCCGCGGTCGTCCCGGCGCTGCGCGGCGCCCACGACCTGAACGAGGCAGGCGCGCTCGCGCGAACGATCCTCGAGCCACCGGCCGTGTCGCTGCCGGAGGAGCGCGAGACGCTCGAGCGCTTCCGGGAGCTCCGTATCGGCGCGGCCGGCGACCTCGACGCCGCGAGCGCGAAGACGATCGTGCGCGAGCTGAAGGCAGTCGGCGGCCACCTTCGTGCCGTCCGCAGGGCGCTGACAGGCCGCGAGAGCGGACCGGAGCTGTGGACCGTGCTCGCAGCGCTGCCGCGCGACGAGACGCTGCGGAGGGTCGATGCGGCTCTATGACACCGCGTCGCGCTCGCTCGTCGAGCTGCCGCCGCCGCCGGGCCCGATCCGGATGTACTTCTGCGGCCCGACCGTCTATGCCCGCGCCCACATCGGGAACGCGCGGCCGTTCGTGATCGGCATGTGGCTGCGCGCCTGGCTGCGCGCGTCCGGGTACGACGTCACGTTCGTCCACAACATCACCGACGTCAACGACAAGATCTACGAGGCGGCGCCCGGCGCGAGCGCCGAGCTCGCCGAGCGCGCCACCGCCTGGTACCTGGAGGACATCGGCGATCTCGGGCTCGGGCTGCCCGACTACCTGCCGAAGGTGACCGAGCACATCCCGGGGATCGTCGAGTTCATCGGCAAGCTCGTCGAGGGCGGCTTCGCCTACCCGGTCGAGGGCGACGTCTACTTCCGCGTCGAGCGGTTCCCCGCCTATGGACAGCTATCGGGACAACGCCCCGACCAGGTCGAGGACAAGGAGCCGAATCCGCGCAAGGAGGACCCGCGCGACTTCGCCCTCTGGAAGGCGACGAAGCCCGGCGAGGACACCCACTGGCCCTCGCCCTGGGGGGAGGGCCGCCCCGGCTGGCACATCGAGTGCTCGGCGATGGCCGAGGAGCTGCTCGGGTCCCGGTTCGAGATTCACGGCGGCGGGCTCGACCTCGTCTTCCCCCACCACGAGAACGAGGTCGCCCAGTCGCGGGCGCTCGGGCACGGCTTCGCCGACATCTGGGTCCACAACGGACTCCTCCAGTTCGGCGGCGGCAAGATGTCGAAGTCCGCGGGGAACATCAGCTCGATCCGCGACGTCCTCGACCGCGACGGGCGCGAGACGGCGCTCGTCTTCTTCCTAGGCGGCCACTGGCGCAAGCCGATCGAGTTCTCCGACGAGACGGTCGCGCAGGCGGCCGCGCAGGCCGAGGGGCTGCGGGAGGTGTTCCGCCGGCCGTCGGAGGCGGCGCCGGCGGGTGCCTGGGAGCGCTTCTCGGTCGCGCTCGACGACGACTTCAACACCCCCGCCGCGCTCGCCGTGCTGCACGAGTGGCGCGACCACGAGCTGCTCGTGCGCGCGCTCGGCCTCTTCGGGCTCGCCTCGCTCGCCGCCTCCGAGCCGGCGCCGCCCGAGGTCGTCGAGCTGGCGGAGTGCCGCCTCGCCGCCCGCGCGGCGCGCGACTTCGAGCTCGCCGACCGGCTCCGGGGCGAGATCGAGGACGCGGGCTTCGAGCTGCGCGACGAGCCCGACGGCTATACGCTCGTGCGCCGCCGGTGAGCGCCGATCTCGTCTACGGGCGCCGGGCGGTGCGCGAGGCGCTGCGCGGCCGGCGCGAGGTCGTCGAGCTCTACGCGACCGAGCGTGCGGTCGCCGCCGAGGACTGGCTCGCCGAGGCCGGGCCGAAGGTCAGGCCCGAGCGGGAGCTGAGCGAGCTCGCCGGCACCCGTGACCACCAGGGCGCGCTGGCCCGCGTCGAGCCGTACCGGTACGCGGACGCCTACGCGCTCGCGTCGGCCGAGCGGCCGCTGCTCGCGGTGCTCGACCGTGTCACCGATCCCCGCAACCTCGGCGCGGTCTGCCGGAGCGCCGAGGGCGCCGGCGCCACCGGTGTCGTCGTGCCCGCGCACGGCGCCGCTGTCGTCACGCCGGCCGTCGCCCGCTCCTCGGCCGGTGCGATCGAGCATCTGCCGATCGCGGTCGTCACCAACCTCGCCCGGTACCTCGAGGAGGTGAAAGGGCCCGACCTCTGGGTCTACGGCGCAGCCGGCGAGGCCGGGCAGGCGATGTGGGAGACGGAGCTCACGGGCGGGGTCGCGCTCGTCTTCGGCGCCGAGGGCAAGGGGCTGCGGCCGCTCGTCCGCCGGAGCTGCGACGCGCTCGTCTCGATCCCGCTCGCCGGCCAGGTCGGCTCGCTCAACGTCAGCGTCGCGGCCGCCGTACTCCTCTACGAGGCCCGGCGCCAGCGACGCGCCGCAGGCTGATGGCCGACCCGACGCTCTTCCTGTTCGACGGCTACAACCTGCTCCACGCGAGCGGTTTCGCCGGCAGGCGCGAGCTCGTCGACACGCTCGCGAGCTTCGTCGCGACGCGCGGGGCCCGCGGCGTCGTCGTCTTCGACGGCGTCGGCGACGATGCCGAGGTCGGCGCGCTCGCGGTCAGGTTCGCCCGCGACGCCGACACGCTGCTCGAGCGGCTCGCCGCCCAGGGCCGCTTACGGGAGCGGGTGCTCCTCGTCTCGTCGGATGCGACGGTGCTCGACACGGCCGGGCGGCAGGTGGCGAACCTCTCCTCGCAGACCTTCCTGCGCGAGCTCCGCCCGCCCGAGCCGGCGGCTCGCCCGCCCGGCGGCCTCGCCGATCGGGTCGATGCGGAGACGCGCGCCAAGCTCGAACGGCTCCGCCGCGGCGAGTAGAGCATTGCACGCGGGTCCAATGCAATAAGGGCTTGTGTTTTCAGACGGTCCCTGCTAGATTCACCTCGACTAAAGGGTGAGGGTTCTTTGGTCGATGACCTGGGACAAACGGCGCAGGATGGGGGTTCAAGCGTGATCGGCAAGACGGCGACCGCGGCAAAGACCGCTCAGAAAGCTCAACGAGAGCTTGAGGATCTGCAGCTCGTCCTGAAGGCGCGCAACGGCAGCAGCGTCGCGCTCGACGCGCTGATCCGCCGCTACACCCCGTTCGTCCGGCTGAAGGCGAGCGCGTACTTCCTCGTCGGTGGCGGCAACGACGACCTGATCCAGGAGGGCCTGATCGGGCTCTACAAGGCGGTGCGCGACTTCCGTCCCGACAAGGAGACGTCGTTTCGCTCGTTCGCGGAGCTCTGCGTGACCCGCCAGATCATCACGGCGATCAAGACGGCGACGCGGTTCAAGCACTCGCCGCTGAACACCTACATCTCGTTCAGCCACACGCCCGCCGGCCAGGATCCCGACGGCGACTGCACGCTCGGCGACGCGCTGCCCGGCTCGGCCGTCCACGACCCGGCCATCTGCGTCATCTCGACCGAGGAGTTGCAGAGCCTCGTCGGCTGCCTCGGCTCGACGCTCTCCCCGCTCGAGTCCGACGCGCTTCGGCTCTACCTCGACGGCTGCTCCTACGAGACGATGGCCGAGGAGCTCGGCTGCGACACGAAGACGATCGACAATGCGCTGCAGCGCGTCAAGCGCAAGATCCTCAACCACCAGCGCGAACGCCAGGTGCTGGCGTAGCGCCCGCCCCGGGCGGCCGGGCACACCCGGCGCGGTTGGCCCGCCGGCCCCGCCGCCCGTTTCTGCCGACGTCGCCCTGTTTGCTGACGAGAAAACCGCGGCTAGGATTCGGGGCACGCCGGAGTAGCTCAGCTGGTAGAGCGATGACCTTGTAAGTCATGGGCCGCGGGTTCGAGTCCCGCCTCCGGCTTCAGGCGGGCATCTGCTCGCCGGCCCTGATCGCGGCTCCGAGTCGGTTCGCGGGCGGGGCGAGCGGACAGACCCAGCCCGGGTCGTAGCTGCAGGACGGGTTGTAGGCGAAGTTGAAGTCGAGCAGGAGGCGGTCGCCTTCGCCGCCGAGGTCGGCGCCCTTGACCGTGTCGAAGAGGTAGCGGCCGCCGCCGTAGGTCTCGCCGCCCGAGGTCGCGTCGCGGAAGGGGAGGAAGAGGCCGCCGCCGTAGCCTCGGAGCCAGTAGAGCTCGAGCGTCTGCGGCGAGCCGGCGAGCTCGAACCGCGCGGTCGCGAGCCGGTCGAAGGCGATCGCCGCCGCACCACTGCTCGCGATCTCCGTGCTCGCGACCTCGACGGGCGAGACGCCGGCGAGGACGCGCAGCTCGGGGTCGTACGGGAAGTAGGGAATGCCGGGAAACGCCGCGCGGCCGCCCGCCGGGATCGGCGAGGCGGGATGGCCGCGGAAGAGCTCGTCGCGGGCAGCCCGCCAGTGCTCCCAGGCGGACTTCGGGTCGGCGGCCGCGCGAATCTCGGCGTAGAGCCCGAACACGCGCCGCTTCCAGTCGAGGAGCTCGAGCGCCTGGACGGGCTGCGTCGCCGTCATGGCGCCGCCGGCAGGCGGGCGAGCTCGCGTCGGAACTCGCCGCCGCCGTCGCCGCCGGCCGCGAGCACGAACCGCTCACCCGCGCCGATCTGCTCCCCGGCGATCGCCAGGTCGCTCGCCGCGAGGAGGACGCCGGGCCAGGGACAGCGCTCGGCGATCTCGGCCAGCGTGCCGTACGTGCCTTCGGGCAGGTAGTCGGCGGCGCCGTTCTCGATCGCGGCGAGAACCTCCGACTGCAGGGCGATCGTCTTCGCCGGCTCGGGATCGCTGCCCCAGAACCTCGCGAGCAGGCCGGCGGAGACGCCGTCCTCGTCGCGCTGCTTCCGCTGCAGTGGGTCGGTCAGGCACCACGGATCGAAGCCGGGGTCGCCCGGCAGCAGGAGCGCGAGCGTGGCCGACCCGAGCGCGGGCGCGCATTCCGGCTCGGGTGCGGGCTTCGCGAGGAGCTCCGTCATCGCCAGGAGCTGGCCTGCCTGGAAGCCGCGGTCGAGTGCGGCGAGGAGCGTCTGGGCGATCGCCACCTTCAGCTCGGGGCTCGCGCCGTGCCCGGCGTCGAGTCCGGACGCCGCGTCGACCGCCGACTGCAGCACGGCGAGCGTCGGCCGGAGCCGCTCGGCGGTCGACCCGTTCCGGCAGCCGGCGAGATCGGCGCCGAGGCGGGACTGGACCGTCTCGACGGTGGCCCGGAGCGCAGCGACCTCGCCGCTTCCCTGCGGGCCGTGCGGGCGCAGGTAGGGCTGGGGGACGACGACATCGAGGCTCGAGCCGGGGCGAGCGCGGGCAGTGCGGGCGCGGTCGAGCCAGCCGCCCGCGAGCTCGTAGAGGGCGCGCGCCTCCTCGAAGGCCTCCTGGTTGCAGAAGCCGGGCGAGGAGCCCGAGGCGAGCAGATTGTCGGCGTGGCTCTGGAGCACGAAGGCACACCAGGCGGCAAGCCGTGCCGGCCCCTCCTCGGGCAGCTGCTCGAGCAGGTCGTAGGCGTCGACGTTACCGGCGCCGTACGCCGCGAGAGCCGCGGTCGAGACCTCGCCTCGCGCGAAGGCGCCCACCTTGCCGCGCAGACCCACGCGCGAAGCCTACGCCGCCGGCGGGCGGGAGCCGACCGGGGCGTTCGCAGTCATTCGCCGATTGCTTTCAGCACGATCCGCTTGCGCCGGCGCCCGTCGAACTCGGCGTAGTAGACCTGCTCCCACGGACCGAGGTCGAGACGCCCGTCGGTGATCGGCAGGACGACCTGGTGCGCCATCAGCTGCCGCTTCAGGTGGGCGTCCGCGTTGTCCTCGCCGCGGTTGTGGCGGTAGGCGGAGACCGGCTCGTGCGGGGCGAGCCGCTCGAGCCAGTCGTCGATGTCGGCGATCAGGCCCGACTCGGCGTCGTTCACGTAGACGGCTGCCGTGATGTGCATCGGGTTCACGAGCACGAGGCCGTGCTGGATCCCGGAGGCCTGCACGAACGCCTCGACGCGATCGGTGATGTTGACGTAGTCGCGCCGGTGCGGGGTCTCGAAGGTGAGGTACTCGGTCGCGTGCATCAGGCGAGCGCCCCGGCGAGATCGGCCCAGAGCTCGTCGACCTCCTCGAGGCCGACCGAGAGGCGAAGCAGCCCGGGCGGGATGCGCTCGCCCTCCCAGCGATAGCGGCTCTCGATCGTCGAGTTGACCCCGCCGAGGCTCGTCGCGTTCGTGATCAGCCGCGTCGCGGTCTCGACCGCCCGCGGGTCGGCGACGTCGAAGGAGATCAGCCCGGAGTAGCCGGGATAGCGGACGAGCTCGACCGCCGGATGCTCGGCGAGGCGGCGCGCGAGCTCGCTCGCCGTCTCGGTGATCCGGCCCATCCGGCGCGAGAGCGAGTCGAGCCCGACGAGCAGCGAGCCGGCGGCATGCGGCGAGGCGATCATCCCCGTGCGCGAGCGGACACCGCGCAGCGCCTCGACGCGCTCTGCGTCGGCGGTGACCACCGCGCCGCAGAGGGCGTCGTGACTCCCCGTCAGGAACTTCGTCGCCGAGTGGACGACGACGTCGGCGCCCCGGCGGAGCGCGCGCAGGTAGACCGGGGTCGACACGGTCGCGTCGCAGACGACGAGCCCGGGATGGGCCGCGAGCGACTCCCAGTCGGGCTCGGTCAACACCGGGTTCGCGGGCGCCTCGACCCAGACGATCTCGGCGCCTGCCGGCGGGGGGCCGGTCTGGTCGTACTCGACGAAGCGCAGGCCCCACGGCTCGAGCGAGCGCAGGAGCACCGAGGTGCCGAAGTAGGCCCCCTCCGCCAGGGCGATCGTCGTCCCGGGGCGCGCGAGGGCGAGCAGGACGGCGGTCTCTGCCGCCATCCCGGAGGCGAAGAGGAGCGCCTCGCCCCCCTCGAGCTGGCCGAGCCGGGCCTCGGCGGCCGCCGCCGGTTGGATGCCCGTAGCGCGCGTAGAAGAACTCGCGCGGCTCGCCGGCCCGGTCGTAGGGCCAGATCGTCGACCGGTCGATCGCGTCCACTGCAGCGAGCCTAG
The DNA here is from genome assembly GCA_963765345.1 of uncultured Actinomycetota bacterium. GTDB lineage: Bacteria > Actinomycetota > Thermoleophilia > Gaiellales > Gaiellaceae > PALSA-600. The sequence continues at coordinate 11,701 of CAVXWI010000018.1, read as the reverse complement.
CGGCCCGCCGCCCGGAGCTGGGAGCCCGAAGGCCGCCGGCGCGATGGCGCCGGCGGCTCCGAGGACCCAGACGGTGTGCTCCGTCTAGACCGGGGTCGGCGCGCCGGCGGAGCGGGCGCGCACGAGGCAGGGCGGCGCGAAGAGGCCGGGAAGGGGGCGCCGCATACGCTGAGTGTCTCGACAGCCGCGGCGCGGAGGCTGAACCCCGACGAGTGATCATGCTCGGCCGCCGGACGCAGGTTCGCTCCGGTGGGGGAGCCCTAGCCCGGCGCCACGGCGCGGCCACGCAGGACGCTCGGCGCCGAGCGCGCGTAATCGAGCCCCGAGACCCAGGTGAGGGCGAGCGCGAGCAGGAGCAGCCACCAGGAGACGCTCCGGCTCCAGGCGCCCGCGGCGGCGAGGCCGCCCGCGGCGGCGGCGAGTGCCTGCGACCAGGTCTTCAGCTTGCCGAGGTCGCGGGCGGCGATGACGACGCCGCGCTCGATCGCCGCCAGCCGCAGCCCGCTCACGAGCAGCTCGCGCGCGACGATCGCGGCCACCATCCAGGCCGGGAAGACGCGGCTGTTGAGCAGCACGATCAGCGTCGAGAGCACGAGCACCTTGTCGGCGACGGGGTCGAGCAGCGAGCCGAACGACGTCGTCCGGCCGGTCCGGCGGGCGATGCGGCCGTCGAACCAGTCGGTCGCCATCGCCGCGCAGAAGACCGCCGTCGCCCAGTAGTCGTGCCCGGCGAAGCTGACCGAGAAGAGGACGACGACGAGCGGCGCGCAGGCGATGCGGGCGAGCGTCAGCTGGTCGGCGAAGGGCATCCCACCGGAGGATACGTCCGGCGGCGACGGCGGTTCGCCCCGCGACTAGATTGCAGCGGTGGACCTCTACGAGCACCAGGGCAAGGAGCTGCTCGCTCGCTACGGGATTCCGGTCTCGCCGGGACGACTCGCCGTCACGCCGGCCGAGGCGCGGCAGGCGGCAGAGGAGCTCGGCTGTCCCGTCGTCGTCAAGGCCCAGGTGCTGACGGGCGGGCGCGGCAAGGCCGGCGGCGTGAAGCTGGCCGACAGCCCCGAGGAGGCGGCCGAGCGGGCCGAGGAGATCCTCGGTCTCGACATCCGCGGCCACCGGGTCGAGCGGCTCTGGCTCGAGGTCGCGTCGACGATCGCCCGTGAGTACTACCTCTCGGTCACACTCGATCGCGGCGCCGCCCAGGCGCTGCTGATGTTCACGACGGCCGGCGGGGTCGAGATCGAGCAGGTCGCCGCCGAGAGCCCCGAGGCGCTCGCCCGCGTCCACGTCGACCCGCTCGAGGGCTACGAGCCGCATCACGCGCGGGAGCTGCTCGCGGTGCTCACCGCCGCGGGCGAGCGAGCCCAGATCGAGCAGATCGCGGCGAGTCTCTACCGCTGCTTCGTCGAGTGCGACGCGACCCTCTGCGAGATCAACCCGCTGATCGTCACGCCCGAGGGAGAGGTGCGCGCGCTCGATGCGAAGGTGACGATCGACGACTCGGCACTGCCGCGCCAGCCCGAGCTGGCGGCGCTCGGCGACTCCTCGGCGGCCGACCCGCTCGAGGCCTTCGCGCGGGAGCGGGGAGTGATCTACGTGAAGCTGGACGGCTCGGTCGGGATCCTCGGCAACGGCGCCGGGCTGTCGATGGCGACCGTGGACGTGGTCGTGGTCGCCGGCGGCCGGCCGGCCAACTTCTGCGACCTCGGCGGCGGCGGCTCGGCCGCGGGCGTCGTCGCGGCGCTCGAGGTGATCGCCCGGGACGCCGGCGTGCGCTCGATCCTCTTCAACATCTTCGGCGGCATCACCCGCTGTGACGAGGTCGCGCGCGGCATCCTGACAGCCCTCGACGAGATCGCCCTCGCCGTCCCGCTCGTCGTCCGCCTCGACGGGACGAACGCCGACGAGGGCCGCCGCATCCTCGCCGACGCGGGCCGCGAGGGCCTCTTCCTCGAGCCGACCATGCTCGACGCCGCCCGGCGCGCGGTCGAGCTCGCCGCCTGATGAGCGACCCCTGGAGCGAGCGGGCCGAGCTCTACCGGACGAGCGCCGCGCACGTCTCCGGGCCGGATCTCGACCTGGTCTGCGCCTGGGCGGAAGGGTGCACGACCGCGCTCGACGTCGCGACGGGCGGGGGCCACGTCGCCCGGCGGCTGCGCGAGGCGGGCCTCCAGGTCGTCAGCTGCGACCCGGCGCCGGGGATGGCGCCGGACGTGATCTGCGCCGCCGAGGATCTCCCCTTCGCGGACGCGAGCTTCGACCTCGCCGTGACGCGCGTCGCCGCCCACCACTTCGCCGATCCCGCCGCCGCCGTCTCGGAACTCGCCCGCGTCGCCTCCCGGCGCGTCGTCGTCGTCGACACCCTCTATGGCGGCGAGCAGCTCGAGCGCGCCGAGGCGCTCCGCGATCCCTCGCACGTGCGCAACTACGACGAGCCGCAGTGGCGGGCCTTCCTCGCCGCTGCCGGCCTGGTCGTCGAGGAGGTCGTCGTCCTCGACCAGCCCGTCGAGCTCGAGCCGTGGTTCGAGCGCACGGGCTGTGCCGGCCCGGCCGCCGCGGAGGCGCGCCTCCTGCTCGCCGACCGGATCGACGGGGACGTCTTCGCCCTCGAGCGCATCGCGCTGCGGGCGCGGCACGCCTGATGGCGATCCTCGTCGACCGCGAGACGCGCCTGCTCGTCCAGGGCCTGACCGGGAGCGAGGGCCGCTTCCACGGCCTGCGCAACCGCGCGTACGGCACGAGCGTCGTCGCCGGCGTCACTCCGGGCAAGGCGGGAGAGGACGTCGAGGGGATCCCCGTCTTCGGCACCGTCGCCGCCGCCGTCGGCGAGACCGGCGCCAACACCTCGCTCGTCTTCGTCCCGGCCCGCTTCGCCGCCGACGCCGTCTACGAAGCAGTCGACGCCGGGATCGGGACGGTGATCTGCATCACCGAGCACATTCCGGTGCACGACACGCTGAGGCTGCGGGCCTACGTCCGGGCGCGCGGCGCGCGTCTGATCGGCCCGAACTGCCCGGGCGCCCTCTCGCCGGGCAAGGCGAACGCCGGCATCATCCCGGCCGAGGTGTTCGCCGCCGGGCCGGTCGGCCTCGTCTCACGCTCGGGCACCCTGACCTACCAGATCGGCTCCGAGCTCGCAGGACTCGGCGTCGGCAACTCGACCATCGTCGGCATCGGTGGTGACCCCGTGATCGGCTCGGGCTTCGTCGACATCCTCGACCTCTTCGAGGCCGACCCGGAGACCGAGCTCGTCGTCCTCGTCGGCGAGATCGGCGGCGACGAGGAGGAGAAGGCGGCGCGGCACGTCGCCGAGCAGATGTCGAAGCAGGTGGTCGCCTACATCGCCGGGTTCTCGGCGCCGGCGGGCAAGACGATGGGCCATGCCGGCGCGATCGTCTCGGGCTCGGCCGGGACCGCCCAGGCGAAGAAGGAGGCGCTCGAGGCGGTCGGGATCGCGGTCGGGACGACCCCGTCCGAGGTCGCCGGGCTCGTCAGCGCCCGGCTCGGCTGACGGTTCGGGACGGGCCGCGGCGGCAGCAGCCGCTAGATTCGACGCATGGAACCGATCTCGCTCGCCCGCGGTGTGCCGGCGCCCGAGTGCCTCGCCGAGGAGGAGCTCGCAGACTGCGCCCGGGAGGTCGTCGGCCGCGACGGCAAGACGATCCTCTCGTACGGCAGCGGCGCGGGCTACCAGCCCCTGCGCGAGCTGATCGGCGAGTGGTTCAAGGTGCCCTCCGACCAGGTGGTGATCACGAACGGCTCGCTGCAGGGGTTCGTCCTGCTCGCCGAGCACTTCGCCTCGACCCCGCTCGTGTTCGTCGAGTCGCCGACCTACGACCGGCCGCTGAAGATCCTGCGCGAGCAGGGCTACCAGGTCGTGCCGCTCCGCCTCGATGACGACGGCCTGGACCCCGACGAGCTCGAGCAGGCGCTCGCAGAAAACGCGAAGCCCGCGTTCGTCTACCTGATCCCGACCTTCCAGAACCCGAGCGGCCGGACGATCCCCGAGGAGCGCCGGCGCCGGATCGTCGAGCTCGCCCGCGCGGCGGGTGTCACCCTGCTCGAGGACGACCCCTACGGGCTGATCCGGTTCGAGGGCTCGGCGCCGCCGTCGCTCTTCGAGCTCGCGCTCCGAGTCGGTCGTCTACACCTCCTCGTTCTCGAAGACGGTCGCGCCCGGCCTCCGCGTCGGCTGGTTCATCCTGCCGCCGAACCTCGCTGCGGCGATGACGCTGCGCGCCAACTCGACCTACATCTCGCCGGTGCAGCTCGGCGAGGCCGTCGTCTACGAGTTCATCCGTCGCGGCAGCTTCGAGCCGAACCTGCAGCGGATGAACGACCTGCTGCGGCTCCGCCGCGACGCGATGCTCGCGGCGCTCGCCAAGCACCTGCCCGGCTCACGCTGGTCGCAGCCGCAGGGCGGCTACTTCATCTGGCTCGAGCTGCCGGAGGGCACGAACGCAAACGAGGTGCTCGACCGCGCCGAGGGCGTCACGGCCGTGCTCGGCACGGACTTCGGCGGCGGCGAGAACACGATCCGGCTTGCCTACAGCTACGTCTCGCCCGAGGAGATCGACGAGGGCATCGCGCGCCTTGCCGCCGCCGTCGGCTGACGGCTCCGGGAGGGAAGCTCTAGCCGTAGGCGCCGGCCGCTGCGGGCCGCGGCACGAGCCTCGGCTGCGGCGGCGGAGCGAGGATCCGCTCGGCGGCCCGGAAGGTGGGGCAGGGGCGCTCGAGTGCGAGCGCGCAGAGTCCGTTGCGGTGGAAGTAGCAGTCCTGGCAGGTGGGCTTCGATGGGGTCATTTGCTCCAGTTGGGGGCTCGACGACGAGAAGCGATCCTACGCATGTGCGCCCGCCGATCAAGTGCTTGCCTAAAGAGAAAACGCGGAGTTTCCGGCCCTTTCGGACAGGCCAAATCCCCAGGTTTCTACCCCTTTGGGGGCAATGTTGCCAGCTTGCGCAACGCCTGTTGAAAACTGTTCACAGGGATGATCCGCAGGCCGTCAGCGTACTTGCGGGCGATGGCCGCATTCGCCGTCGGGACGAGGAAAGCATCCACACCCGCCTCGCGCGCGCCGATCGTTTTCTGCTTGATGCCGCCGATCGCGCCAACCTGGCCGTTCAGGTAGATCTCGCCGGTGGCGGCGATCTTGTAGCCGTGGTCGACGTTGCGGCCGAGCTGCTGGAGCACGTCGAGCGCGAAGGCGAGCCCGGCCGAGGGGCCGCCGATGCCGTGCGCGTCGATCGAGACGCGGATCGGCAGGTGGATCGTCTCGTTCGGGCTCGGGTCGAGGTAGATCCCGACGACGCCACGGCTCGAGCCGGGCTCGACGGGCACGGTCCGGAGAAACACGACCCGCCGCTTGCCGTCGTGCAGGATCGCGAAGCGGAAGCGTGTCCCGGCCCGCTTCCCGGCCATCAGCGCCGAGACGCCGGCGGGCGAGCGGACCGGCTTCCCGTCGATCGCGACGATCACGTCGGTCGGCGCCAGCTTCCCGTCGGCCGGATACCCCGCCCGGACGGCGTCGACGAGCGCGCCGCTCTGCGAGATCGTCACCTTCTTGCCGAGCTCGCGCAGCGCGACCGCGGCCGCGATCTGCTGCGAGGTCGCCATCTCGAAGCTGTCGACCTGATTCTCCTGCGAGGTCGAGACGCCCGGCGGGACGATCTCGTTGGCGGGGTAGAGGTCGGCGCCGGCGTGCAGGCCGCCGAAGAGCTGCTCGAGCACGGTCGCCGGCCGGACGATCACGTCGACGAAGTAGATGCCGCCGCCGTTACTGGGATCGTGGCCGCCGGCGACGTGGACGAGCGGCGCCGACCGGGTGCGCACGGTCGGGCAGGAAGATGTAGTCGCCGGAGCTCATCCGCGCGAGCAGCGCGACGAGCAGGATGAGCAGCAGCCCGGTCCCGAGCACGAACTTCGGCGTCAAGATGCGCAGGACGAACGGGCGACGTGCCTTGGGGGCGACAGCGTCCATGTGAATCACTGTAGACGGTCGGTCCCGGGCGCCTACGGGAGGCTTAGGGGCTTCTTAGGTTGCTCGGGCAGTCGTGAGGACGCCGACCACCTCGGCGACGGCGGCCGCCGAGGCCTGCAGCGCCGAGCGCTCGTCGGCCGAGAGCTTGAGCTCGACGATCGCCTCGATCCCGCCGGCGCCGAGACGAACCGGCACGCCGACGTAGACGCCCGCGAGGCCGTACTCGCCCTCGAGCAGGGCCGCGCAGGGGAGGACCCGTTTCTCGTCGAGCGCGATCGCGTCGACGATCGTCGCCGCGGCCGCCCCGGGCGCGTACCAGGCGGAGGTGCCGAGGAGCTCGACGATCTCGCCGCCTCCCTTGGCGGTCCGCTCGATCAGCGAGCCGATCCGGCTGGGGTCGACGAGCTCCGCGAGCGGGACGCCGCCGACGCGGGTGGCGCTGACGAGCGGGACCATCTGGTCGCCGTGGCCGCCGAGGACGAGCGTCTGGACGTCCTTCACCGACGAGCCGGTCTCCCAGGCGACGAACGTCGAGAAGCGGGCGGTGTCGAGGATGCCGGCCATGCCGAGGACGCGCTCGCGCGGCAGGCCCGAGACGGCCTTCGCGACGTGACACATCGCGTCGAGCGGGTTCGAGACGACGACGAGGACCGCCTCGGGTGAATGGGCGAGGGCCTGCTCGGTGACGGCTGCGACGATCCTCTCGTTGGTCGTGACGAGGTCGTCCCGGCTCATCCCGGGTCCGCGCGGCACCCCGGCGGTGATCACGACCACCGCCGAGCCGGCCGTGTCCTCGTACCCGTTCGTGCCGGTGACGCGGGGCTCGAAGCCGAGGATCGCCCCCATCTGCGCGATGTCGAGCGCCTTTCCCTGCGGCAGCCCCTCCTTGACGTCGACGAGCACGACGTCGGCGTAGTCGCGCCGGGCGAGCACCTGGGCGCAGGTGGCGCCGACGTTGCCGGCGCCGACGATCGTGACCTTGGGCCGCGCGCTCACGCAGCGACACCGCTGCGGAGCTTGGCGACGAGCGCGTCAGCCACGTCGCTCGTGCCGACCGCAGTCGGGTCGTCCCGTGAGGCCTTCATGTCGTAGGTGAGACTCGTCCCCTCGCGGATCAGCTCGGCGATTGCCGCCTCGAGCCGGTCGGCGGCCTCGATCTCGCCGAGGTGGCGGAGCATCAACATCCCGGAGAGCATCTGCGCGATCGGGTTGACCTTGTTCTGGCCGGCGTACTTCGGCGCCGAGCCGTGCGTCGGCTCGAAGACGGCGACGCCGCGCCCGAAGTTGGCACCGGGCGCGACCCCGAGACCGCCGACGAGGCCGGCGGCGAGGTCGGAGATGATGTCGCCGTAGAGGTTCGGCAGGACCATGACGTCGTACTCCTCCGGGCCGCTGGACGAGCTGCATGCACATGTTGTCCGCGATCCGGTCCTCGAACTCGATGTCGTCGTTCTCCTCGGCGACGGCGCGCGCAACGCGCAGCCAGAGGCCGTCGGTGAACTTCATGATGTTCGCCTTGTGGACGGCGGTCAGCTTGCGCCGGCCGAGGCGGCGGGCGTAGTCGAACGCGAACTCGAACACGCGGCGGGTGCCCGTGATCGAGATCGGCTTGATCGAGATTCCCGAATCCGGCTGCGGGAGCCTGACGCCGTGTGCGGTCAGCCAGGCGATCAGCTCCTCGGCCTCGGGGGTGCCCTGCTCGAACTCGATCCCGGCGTAGATGTCCTCGGTCGTCTCGCGGACGATCACGAGGTCGACGTCGTCGTAGCGTGTCCGCACTCCCTCGTAGGTCTTGCAGGGCCGCACCTGGGCGTAGAGGTCGAGCGCGACCCGCAGCCCGACGTTGACCGAGCGGAAACCCTCGCCGATCGGCGTCGTGATCGGCCCCTTCAGCGCGACGCCGTTTCGGCGGATCGACTCGAGCGTCTCTTCGGGCAGCGGGTTGCCGCCGTGCTCGGCCATCACGTCCGCGCCGGCAGGCCGAACGTCCCACTCGAGCTCGACGCCCGTCGCGTCGAGCACGCGCCGGGTCGCCTCGGTCAGCTCGGGGCCGGTGCCGTCGCCTGGGATGAGGGTGACGCGGTGAGCCATGGGCCGCGGATTCTACGCTCGGGGGGATTCCTCCGGTGACAACTGTCCACCCGGCCCCGCCCGACAACTCTCTGCCGGGCCCGCCCCCCGGCGCTCCGCTAGCGTTTTTCCCGTGGAGGACTTCCAGCCGGGGCTCGAGGGCGTGATCGCCTTCGAGACCGAGATCGCGGAGCCGGACCGGGAGGGGTCGGCGCTCCGTTACCGGGGCGTCGATGTCGAGGACCTCGTCGGCAGCTATCCCTTCGAGCAGGTCTGGGGCCTGCTCGTCGACGGGCGCTTCGAGCCGGGGATGCCGCCGGCCGAGCCGATCGAGCTGCAGGACGCGAGCGGGTCGGTGATGGCCGACCTGCAGGCGGGGCTCGCGACGCTCGGGCCCAAGTGGGCGCTGCGCCAGCTCGTCGACATCTCGCCGGAGGCGGCGCGGGACGACCTCGCGCGCCTCTCGGCCGCGGCGCTCTCGATCGTCGCGCAGGCGGCCCGCGGCTCGGCCGCGCCGGTTCCCGAGTCCGCCGTCGCCGCCGGCGGCAACGCCGCCGCCCAGTTCCTGATCCGCTGGCGCGGCGAGGCCGACCCCAGGCACGTGCAAGCGATCGACACCTACTGGGTCTCGGCGGCCGAGCACGGGATGAACTCCTCGACCTTCACCGCCCGGATCGCCGCCTCGACCGGCGCCGACTGCGCCGCCGCCCTCTCCTCGGCGGTCGGGGCGCTCTCCGGCCCGTTGCACGGCGGCGCGCCGACGCGGGTGCTCCGGATGCTCGACGAGGTCGAGGCGAGCGACGACCCGGACGCCTATGTGCGCGGGCTGCTCGACCGCGGCGAGCGGATCATGGGCTTCGGGCACCGCGTCTACCGGGCCGAGGACCCGCGGGCGCGTGTGCTCCGCCGCACGGCACAGGAGCTCGGCTCGCGGCGGGTCGAGGCGGCGGAGAACCTCGAGCGCGCCGCCCTCGCGGCGCTGCGCGAGAAGTCGCCCGACCGCGTGCTCGAGACGAACGTCGAGTTCTGGGCCGCCGTCGTGCTCGAGCTCGCCGAGATCCCGCCGGCGATGTACCCGGCGATGTTCGGCTGCGCCCGCGTCGCGGGCTGGTCGGCCCACATCGTCGAGCAGCGGCGCACCGGGCGCCTGATCCGGCCCTCGGCACGCTACGTCGGTGCCCCGGCGCTCTCCCCGGCGGACGTGTGACGCTCGCCGAGGCAGCGGCGCAGGCCGCCGAGCTCGCCGAGCGCGGGGAGGAGCGCGAGCTCGCAGCGCTCCGGACGACCTGGGACGAGGAGGTCGAGGCGTCGGCGCGCGCCCAGGACTTCCGCGAGCGGGCGGTCGCCTTCCGGGCGATCGGCCAGTTCCGCTACCGCCAGAAGACCGAGCTGCTCCGGCGCGGTCTCGACGACCCGAGCCCGGCCTGCCGCGGCTCGGCGCTGATCTCGTTCGAGCTTCTCTCCCGCGACCACCCCGGCGTCGTCAACGCCATTCGCCCGGCGCTGCACGAGATCGTCACCCACGACGACAACGACGCCGTCCGCCGCCTGGCCGTCGTGTCGCTGCGCAACGGCTCGGGCCAGCGCGACACGATCGCGATCCTCTCGGCGCTGGCCGAGGACGAGACGGCCGGACGCGAGCTGCGCGACTCGGCCGCGAAGGTCGCGCAGGCCCTGCGGCGCAAGGTCGGCCCGGCGAGGTAGCTCTCAGCTCTTCCGCCGCGCGTGCGGGTGCGCGGCGAAGTAGGCCTCGCGCCGGCGCCGGTCGGAAACGTGCGTGTACAGCTCGGTCGTGCTCAGGTCGGCGTGGCCGAGCATCTCCTGGACGCTGCGCAGGTCGGCGCCGCCCTCGAGCAGGTGGGTGGCGAAGGAGTGGCGCAGCAGGTGCGGGTGGACCCGGCCGGGCTCGAGCCCGGCCGCCGCCGCGAGGCCGCGGAGGATCAGGAAGACGCCGGAGCGCGTGAGCGGGCCGCCCTTGGCGTTCAGGAACAGCTCCGGCCGGTGCCTGCGGTCGAGGAACGGCCGCCCGCGGGCGAGGTAGCGCCGGAGCGCCTCGACGGCCTCGCGCCCGACGGGGACGACCCGCTCCTTGTCGCCCTTGCCGAGGACGCGGACGACGCGGTCGTCGAGGTCGACGCCGCCCTTGCCGAGACCGGTCGCCTCCGAGACCCGCAGCCCGGCGCCGTAGAGGAGCTCGACGAGCGCGCTGTTTCTGAGCGCGCGCGGCGTCGTGCCGGCGGCGGCCTGGATCAGCCTCTCGACCTCGCCCGCCGAGAGCGTGCGCGGCAGGCGCCGGGTCCGGCGGGGCAGCGCCACCTCGGCCGCCGGGTTGTCGGTCGCGCACGCCGATCAGCTGGAGGTGCCGGAAGAACGTCCGCGCGGCCGCCGTGCGGCGTGCGAGGGTCGCCGGAGCGAGCCCCTGGGCCCGGAGCTCGGCGGTGTAGCGCTCGAGGTCCTCGATGCTCGCCGTCCGGAGCTCGCGGCCGAGGTAGGCGTGCAGCCGGTCGAGGTCGCGCCGGTAGGCCTCGACGGTCCGGGCCGCGCGGCGTGCGGCGAGGAGCGCGAGGAACGCCTCGAGCTCGGTGTCCACGGGCCCGGAGCGAGGGTCTCCCGCCGCCGCGTCGCCGCTCTGCGGCCCTTCGGGTCGCCCTCGCGGTCCGGCGCGGTCACGACCTGCTTCCCTCGACCGGCGCCACGGGGCTCCTACGAGCGCGGGTGGGAGCGGTCGTAGACCCGGCGCAGGCGCTTCGCGCTGACGTGGCTGTAGACCTGGGTGGTCGAGAGCGAGGAGTGGCCGAGGAGCTCCTGGATCGCGCGCAGATCGGCCCCGCCCTCGAGCAGGTGCGTCGCGAAGGCGTGGCGGAGGCGGTGGGGGTGGGGGAGCGAGCCGGCGCAGCGTCGAGGTGTCGAGGCGGCGCCCGCGGCTCGAGAGGAAGAGCGCGTCGGTCGCCCCGCGGGCGAGTGCCGGTCGGGCCTCGCGCAGGTAGCGCGCGACCCAGTGGGCAGCCTCCTCGCCGAGCGGCACGACCCGGTCCTTGGCGCCCTTGCCGTGGCGGACGTGGACGTGCTCCTGCTCGAAGTCGACGTCGCCGAGGTCGAGCCCGACCGCCTCGGAGCTGCGAAGCCCCGCCGAGTAGACGAGCTCGAGCAGGGCCCGGTTCCGGAGGGCGAGCGCGTCGCCGCCGGCGAGCGCGGCCGCGAGCATCGCCTCGACCTCCGCGGTCTTCGGCACCTCGGGCAGCCGCCGCCCGCGGCGCGGGGCGAGCGGGACGTCGGGCACCGAGCCGGGGCCGAGCGAGAAGCGGAGGAGCCCGCGGACCGCCGAGAGCCGCCGGGCGATCGTCGCTGGCGCGAGCTTCCCGCCCGGACGGGCCCGGCCGAGATCGGCCGTGTAGTCGGCGAGCACGCGCACGTCGACCCGCTCGAGTTCGCCGTTGCCGTACCACCCGGCGAAGTCGCGCAGGTCGGCCGCGTAGGCGCGGCGGGTCGAGGCGGACAGCCCCGCCGAGTCGAGGTAGCGCTCGCTGGCCGGCTCGAGCCTCACCCGGCGGGATTCGCCCCCGCGCTACGATCGCCTGCCGTGGACGAGCGTTTTGCTGGTATCGCCGGACTGGCGGTCACGGGGTGAACCTGCAACCGGGCCAGCTGCTCG
>CAVXWI010000017.1:0-89875 GCA_963765345.1 uncultured Actinomycetota bacterium | reverse complement strand
CACTCACCTCGGGCGAGTCTACCCCCGACCAATCCGAGGCTCGAACACAGGAGGCCGGCCGCTACGACCCAGGAGCGTCCTCGCCCGGCGACCCGTCGAAACGGTCGAGTGCCTCGTTCGTGTCGACGATCTGGGTGGGGCTGCTGAGCAGGATGTAGTCGTCGCCGATGAACTGTTTGCTTGGCGACGCGGTCAGCGAGACCCGGTAGACCCAGGAGCCGGGTGGTGGATGGTCAACCCAGGAGGAGCGGGTCCCCGGCACGGAGCCGACGAGGTTTGTGGCCGGGTAGTCGCAGGCTGTCGCCGCGTGCGGGACGGGAGTGCAGGTCAGCCGGTTTGGGCGATCGCGAAAGATCGCGTACCAGACGCGGCTGCCTGACGTTCGCTGAGCCGGCCAGCTCAATCTGACCGTGTGCCTGACGACCGTCGCCGCAAGGGCGAAGCCGTTGATCGGAATGTAGAGGGTGACGTTCGTGATCTCGGCTGCAGCGGGTCGTTGCAGGGGCGGGAGGACGGCGATCACGAGGGCGCCGACAGTCGCCGCGAGCGCGAGAACGAGGACGGGGATCCGTCGCTGCCACGTCGCTCCCGCGGCGGAGCTTGCAGCCTGCGGATCCGGTCTCCGACCAACGCCCGGGATCAGGAGCAGACACGAGACGGCGAGGAGGAAGTAGGCCGGGAAGGCGGGGATCAGATGCGTCAGAAAGGTGCCGTCGGCGAAGTTGACGACGGGCGAACTGCCCTTGATCAGCAGATAGGAGGCGAGCCAAGCGCCCGCGAGCGCGGCGGCGGGAAGCGAGCGCCGCGCGAGCCCGACGAACCCCGCGACCGCCACCAACTCGATCAGGAGCCGGCTCCAGGTCCACCTGCGAAAGCCGTCGAGGTTTTGCGAGAGCTGAGTCCAGTTGAACGGCAGGTACTGGTTGAGGTGAAGGTGGACCGACGAGGAAGCCGAGACCGCTCCGACGAGAGTCGCGCCGGGCCCGTTCGAGAACGCCGGCAGGTAGCCGAGCCCGCGGTATTTCCAGACCGCGAGGCCAAGCAGCGACGGGATCATGCCGACGGCCAGCAGGGGCAGCCCGCGCGGCCGCCGGGCGACGACCAGCGCGAGCACGGGCGCCGGCAGAAACAGGGCATTCGAGGGCTTGATCGCGATCGCAAGCCCGACGGCAAGCCCGGACGCGACCGCGTCGAGATCGTTCCGGCTCGCCAGGAACCGCAGGCCGAAATAGGTCGCGACGAGCAGAAAGACCAGCGAGGGGAAGTCGCCTCGGGCGGTCAACCCGAGTGCCGGCGGCAGCGTGATATCGACATAGCGGGCGTGATAACCGGCCGAAAAGTAGGGAATGACCGCAAGCGGGAAGACGACCCAGAGAAGCGACGCGAGATAGCCGAAGCCGCGGCCGCCGATCATGCAGGTGATCCCGTAGACGCTGATCAGCGCGATCGGGGCGAGAACGACAACGTTGAAGACGACGATCCACGGCATCCCCACGAGAATGTTCGGCCCGGCGAGGTGCGCGATCGGCGCCAGGAGCAGCGAGTACTCGTAGCCGATCGAGCCCTGCGGGATGTGGCCGTGGCCGAGTACCCAGGCGGAGGTGTAGTACCAGGTCGCATCGCCACCATGGAAGTAGAACCAGCCGTTGTGTTGCGCGATCCGCGCCACCTCGAGCGTCGCCGCCCAGCAGGCAACGACAAGGGCCGCGAGCACCAACCACGGCTTCGGGGCCGGCAATCGCTCGATCGAGCGCCTGACGCGGCCGAGCGCCCGCCCGATCACCTGGGCTCGGCGTTTGCGCGGTGCGCGCGCAACGTCATCCGAGCGCAGCGGGCCGCCCGGCTCGCTCACCCGCCGACCTCGACACCGGACGAGGCGCTCCTTCCCGCTCGGCCTGCCCCGAGCCGCGACGACGGCCGGCTTCGGCGGCCAGGGGGCGCCGAAACACGCCCGGCCGCCGGCGGCGCCGAAGCAGGGCCACCACCTTGGCGAGGGCGAGCACCCGGCCCGGGCGAGCGCGCGCCAACGATCACAGCGAGAGCGCCGGCTGCCGCATCAGCGCGGCGACCCAGGAAACGACACCTGCAAACGGCGACCCCGACACATGCACGAAGAGTCATGTGCAGACACCGGTCAGGCTACCTCACCCCGGCGGTCGCGGGGCCGAACACGCCGATCACCCGCCGGCACGGTTGGCCTGACCGCCGCCGACCACCACGACTCACCGCGGCTGCGCGGCCCGGCGCCGCGGCTGATCGAGCACGTCAACCCCGGCCGCAGCCAACCGGCTCCCCGTCCTCCTCCTCCTCAGCCGATCGCACGGTAGACCTGGAAGACCTCGGCGTACTCACGGTTCACGTTGATCCCGTGCGTGCGGGCGAGGCTCCAGACGTACTCCGGGTCGGCGTAGCGCCGGTGCTGCTGCGAGGCGTAGCGCGCGAGCGCCGCCGACTTCCGCTCGAGGTGCCGCCGCTCGAGCCCGATGTAGGCCTGGTAGGCGAAGTCGAGGTTGTTCCAGGGGATCTCGTACCCGAGGATCGTCGTCCGCTTGAAGGCGCGCAGCCCCTCGGTGGCGACCGCCTGGTGGTCCTGATGGATGTCGTGGAGCGAGGGCTGGAAGACGACGTCGGGCTCCCACTCGTTCCAGAGCGCGATCAGAAGCTCGAGGATCTCCTGTCGGTGGTCGGGGAAGGTGCGCACGTCGAAGTCGTGGACGGTCAGGAGCTCGCCGGGAATCCCGAGCTCGGCCGTCGCGGCGGCGACCTCGTGCCGGAGCGTGTCCGGCGCGAAGCCCTCGGGCAGCGAGCGGGTCGCGATCGAGAACGCGACGTAGCGGACCTCGGCGCCCTCCTCGACGAGCCGCGCCATCGTCCCGCCGCAGCCGAACTCGCCATCGTCTGTGTGGGGAGCGAGGACGAGTGCTCGCTGCCAGCCGCCGATCATCCGGGCGCTTGCTCTCGCAACGCCACGGCCGAGACGGCGATCAGCCCCCAGAAGAGGGGATCCTCGATCAGCGCGTTGTAGAAGAGGCTGTGGACCACGATCGCGAGCAAGGCTAGACCGAAAGCGAGCCGGGCGCGTCCGCTCGGCGTCGTGCCGCGGTTGCGGCGGTAGGGCACGGTCACGACGAGCGCGAGGAGCCAAGCGAGCGCCGCGAGCCCCGGCAGGCCGGTCTCTGCCGCCACCGTGACCACGGCGTCGTGCGATGCATGACGGCCCTTGTGCGTCTCCTTGGCATAGGCGTCGGCGAAGCCGCCGGTGCCGACGCCGATCAGGGGATGGTGGAACGCGAGCTCCGCCCCGCTCGAGACGAGCGTCGAGCGGCCGCTCGTCGCCGAGGAAAGGCCGGCCTTGCCGAGAATGCGGTGGCGCAGCTGAGGGACTCCCAGCGGCACGGCGACCAGGACGAGCGCGGCGAGCGCGAGCGGCAGGATCGCGCGGCGGCGCCAGAGCACGATCAGCCCGGCGGCGATCCCGACCGCGAGCGCGAAGTAGCTCGACTGCGAGAACGAGGGCAGAAGCCCGATCGTCGTCGCCGCCGCAGCAGCCGCCGCCAGCCAGGCGATCGGCCCCGGGGCGAAGAGCACGAGCGTGACGCTCGCGAGGATCGCGACGACCAGGAAGCGGCCGTAGATCGAGGGGTCGTAGAAGATCGAGTTGACGCGGTAGAACCAGGTGACCGGCGCGAGCGCGTTGTCGACCTTGACCTTCGGGTTCCAGTAGATGTTCCGCGTCAGATACTGCTCGACCCCGATCCCGGCGAAGACGACCGCCATCGCGGTCAGCTGAACGTAGAGCACCTTGACCGAGTCGAGCCGCCAGGGGAGCCGCGCCAGCGCGACGCCGATCAGCCCCAGCGGCAGCATGTAGAAGAGCAGGTAGACGGCGCCGTCGCGGGTCCCGGAGCTCCCCGGCGACCAGAGGAGGCAGACGCCGGACCAGCCGATCAGGAGCGCGGCGGGCCAGGCGAACGGGCCGAGCACCGGCCGCTCCCGCCCCGGCGCCACCGCGAGCGCGGGCTCCTCGCCCGCGTGGCGGCCCCGAGGGGTGAAGCCTCGGCCGGCCTTCAGTCGGGCGACGCGTTCGGGCAACAGCAGCTCGGCGGCCAGCGCGACCGCCGCGCCGGCGACGACGACGTACAGGGGCAGGAGGAGGTTGGCGCTCGTCGAGCCGACCGTGACCGGGATCCGCGCCGGGGCGCAGGCGAGGACGGCGACCGCGAGCGACCAGGGCACCCGCAGGAAGCACCAGGCGAGGCCCACCGCGGCGGCGACACCGACGACCGCCGCGGCGGCGTAGGCGCGCTGATGCCCCGACGGCGCAAGGGTGAGCGCGAGGAGCCCGCAGCCGAGCGCCCAGGCGGCCAGCCCGCCCGCGCGCAGGCGTCGCGACGGCGCGACGATCAGCAGCGCGAGCCCGAGCGCCCCGACGAGGCCGCCGAGGCGCGCCAGGTCGACGTTCATCCGACGGTCACTGTGGCTCGCGCGGTGTGTCCCGCTTCGGTGACGTAGAGCTGGTAGGTGCCGGCCTTCCGCGGCGCGCGCAGGGTGAGCGTGTGAGCGCTCTGGGTGCCGCGGCCCCGGTCGAAGAGCCAGCTGAACTCCTTCGCGTCCGTCAGCACGAAGACCGAGAAGCGGCGGCGCGGCGCAACCTGGATGTTCGTGCGGCCGAGCGCGATGTAGCGGATCGCAACGACGGCAAACGGGAACGGCTTCGAGCGGTTGCCGGCGGCGTCCTGGGCGGCGATCTCGAGCACGTAGCGCCCCGGAGGCTGCAGCCTCCCGTCGATCTTCCCGTTCCAGCTCAGCGTCCCGTGGATCTTCTGGCTGCGGGTGAACGCGGCCTGGCGGCCGTTGACGAGCAGGACGCCGTGCCCGGGCCCGTTCAGCGTGTAGTGGACGCGAAAGACGTCGTCGCGGCCGTCGTGGTCGGGCGAGATATGCGTATAGACGCGATGTGGGAACCGCACGACCTCGGGGGGAACCGTGTCGAGCTCGATCAGGTTCGGGAGCGTGATCGTCCGGTGCTCGCCCGTCAGCCGGATCACCGGCTGGTAGACGCCGTCGGGGAGGATCGAGACGCCGTCGGCACCGACCCCGGGGAAGACGAGGGCGACCTGGCCCTTCGGGAACGTCTTGCCGGCGACGAGGGTCGCGACCCGGTCGCCGTCGTGCACGACCCAGGCCTGGATGTGCTGCCGCTTGCGGATCCAGAAGACGATGCTCGCCTCGTTCGTGCGGCAGTAGCGGAGGTTGCAGGTCGGGGAGAAGACCTTGGTGATCTTCGTCCGGTAGATCGGGCTGAGCTCGGTCTTGGCGCCCTCGGTCAAGGCGAACGCGACGGCGGTCGCGGCCAGGAGAGCGACGCAGAAGGCGGTCGAGAGCACCCGGGCCACGGCCCGGGTGATGTTACGCGGCCTGCTGGGGCGAGACCTGCTGCAAGCGGAGCCGGCACGCGATGCCGGCCACCCGGGGCAGGACGGCGGCGGGGAACATGTCGGTTCAGACCACCGGGCTGCCGCCCCTCAGGCCGGTCATGGCGACGAGGGGCCCCGCCAGGGAGAACTGCCAGGTCACCGCCGCCCCTTCGGTCGGCGAGCAGCCGGCCCTGCCGGCCGCTGGGCTCCGCCTCAGGGGCGAGCGCTTGCCGGACGTGGTGGCAGCGGACAGGAGACGAACGGCCTGCCGCTGAGGCGGCAGCCGAGCTTGTAGGCCTCGCAACCGGTACAGAAGCCGGTGGCCGCGGCGAGCAGGGCGAGCACGGCGACGAGCAGTGCGAGGGCGAGCCCGAGGTCGGCGAAGCCCGCCGCGCCGGCGCAGGCCCCGCAGGTGAGAACCGTGAGGCCGACGATGTTCGCGGCCCGCGGCGGCCGGGAGTCCTCGAGCGGCCCCTCGCCGAAGCGCGGCTGGACGAGCTCGAAGTACGCGAGGCACGGCAGGCAGTAGCGGCGCCCGAAGCCGAGTCCGACCGCGAGCTGGATGGCGAGCAGAGCGAGCAGCCACCACCACCCGGTGACGGCGGCAAGCAGGGAGAGCGACCCGATCACCGCCTGGTTGAAGCGCGGCGCGCGCGAGTCGATCACGGTCAGGTCGCGGTACGGGTCGGCGGTACGCGCGGTCACTCGGCCTCGAGCACCATGCCGGCGGCGACCGTGTCGTTCGTGGCCTCGTCGATCAGGATGAACGCCCCTGTGGCGCGGTTGCGCTCGTACGGGTCGACGACGAGCTGCTCGGCGAGACGGAGCCTGACGACGCCGAGGTCGTTCAGCTCGAGCCGCTCGGGCGACGGGACCGTCTCGAGGGTGTGCATGTCGACGACCGAGACGAGCTCGTCGACGGCTGCCCGCGAGGCGCGCGTCGTGTGCTTGACGGCCAGGCGGGCGCCGGGCTCGAGTGGGCGCTCGCCCATCCAGCAGAGCTCGGCGGTGAGGCTCCGTGCGACGATCGGCTGCCGGGCGGGGTCGACGAGCATCTCGCCGCGGCCGACATCGACGTCGTCGGTGAGCCGGATCGTCACCGACTGCGGCGGGATCGCGATCCCGAGCGGCCCGGCGAGGGTCTCGATCGCCTCGACGCGGGTCCGGAGGCCCGACGGGAGCACGACGACCTCGTCGCCGGGACGCCAGACGCCGCCGGCGACCGCGCCGGCGTAGCCGCGGTAGTCGTGGTGGGTGTCGGACATGGGCCGGATCACCCACTGCACGGCGAAGCGCCGGTCTTCGAGGTTCCGGTCGGCGGCGATCTCGATCGTCTCGAGGTGCTCGAGCAGCGTCGGGCCGTCGTACCACGGCATCGAGCTGCCGGGCAGGACGACGTTGCAGCCCTGCAGCGCCGACATCGGGATCGCGCGCGGGTCGTGGAGGCGAAGACGCTCCGAAAGCGCCTCGAGCTCGAGCTCGAGCTCGGCGAACCGCTCGGCCGAGAACTCGACGAGATCCATCTTGTTGACCGCGAAGACGATGTGCGGGATCGCGAGCGTGGCGGCGATGTAGGAGTGCCGGCGCGTCTGCTCGACGATGCCCTTGCGCGCGTCGAGGAGGATCACCGCCACCTCGGCGGTCGAGGCGCCGGTAACCATGTTCCGCGTGTACTGGACGTGGCCGGGTGCGTCGGCGAGCTGGAAGCGCCGGCGAGGCGTCACGAACGAGCGGTAGGCGACGTCGATCGTGATCCCCTGCTCTCGCTCGGCGCGCAGGCCGTCGGTGAGCAGGGCCAGGTTGACGTAGCCGTCGCCGCGCCGGAGGGAGGTCTCCTCGATATGGGCGAGCTGGTCGGCGAGGATCTGCTTCGTGTCGTAGAGGAGGCGGCCGATCAGGGTCGACTTGCCGTCATCGACCGAGCCCGCGGTGACGAGCCGCAGGAGCTCGCTGTCCATCATCTGCTCGCTCGTCGCCATCAGAAGTAGCCGCCGCGCTTGCGGTCCTCCATCGCCGCCTCCGAGACGCGGTCGTCGGCCCTCGTCTCGCCGCGCTCGGTGACGCGCGTCGCTGCGATCTCGGTGACGACCTCGTCGATCGTCTCCGCGCGCGACTCGACCCCACCGGTACAGGACATGTCGCCGACCGTCCTGAACCGCACCCAGGCCGAGAACGCCTCCTCGTCGGGAAGGCGCTCGAGGAACTCGGAGACGGCGTAGATCATCCCGTCGCGACGAAACACGTCGCGCTCGTGCGCGAAGTAGATCGAGGGCAGCTCGAGCTGCTCGCGGGCGATGTACTGCCAGACATCGAGCTCCGTCCAGTTCGAGATCGGGAAGACCCGGATGTGCTCGCCCTTGCGGATCCGCCCGTTGTAGAGGTTCCAGACCTCGGGCCGTTGCAGGCGCGGGTTCCACTGGCCGAAGTCGTCACGGAAGCTGAAGATCCGCTCCTTCGCACGCGAGCGCTCCTCATCGCGCCGGGCGCCGCCCATCGCCGCGTCGAAGCCGTGCTCGGAGATCGCGTCGAGCAGGGTCGTCGTCTGCAGCTGGTTGCGCGACGCGCGCGGGCCGGTCTCCTCGACGACGCGGCCGCGGTCGATCGAGTCCTGCACGCTCGCGACGACGAGCCGCTCGCCGAGCTCGGCGACACGGCGATCGCGGTAGGCGACCACCTCCGGAAAGTTGTGACCGGTGTCGACGTGCATCACCGGGAACGGGAACCGTCCCGGCCGGAAGGCCTTCTCGGCGAGCCGCAAGAGCACGATCGAGTCCTTGCCGCCGGAGAAGAGGAGCACCGGGCGCTCGCGCTCGGCGGCGACCTCGCGCATGATGTGGATCGCCTCCGACTCGAGCTCGTCGAGGTGCGAGAGCAGCACGGGCTCGACGGTCACGCTCACGCCGTCACCCGGTCGGCGACGAGCCCGAGCTCCTCGAGCTTCGCGAAGACGACGGCGGCGGACTCCTCGGGCGTCCGACCCTCCGTCTGCGAGGCGAAGCTCCGGTTCGAGCGGCTCCTCGTAGGGGTCCGAGACACCGGTGAACTCCGAGATCTCGCCGGCATGGGCCATCGCGTAGAGGCCCTTCGGGTCGCGGCGCTCGCACTCGGCAAGCGGGGTGGCGACGTGGACGAGCACGAACGGCGCGTGCTCCTCGGCGAGCGCGCGTGCCTTCTGCCGCGCCTCCTCGTAGGGCGAGATCGCCGAGACGACGACCGCCGCCCCCGCACGGGCGAGCCGCGAGGCGACCCAGCCGATCCGCTCGATGTTCGCGTCGCGGTCGTCCTTCGAGAAGCCGAGGCCCCGCGTGAGGTGCGTGCGGATGACGTCGCCGTCGAGACGGTCGACGAGGACGCCGCGCGCCTCGAGCTCGGCGGCGACGAGGCCCGCGATCGTCGACTTGCCGGCAGCCGAGAGGCCGGTCAGCCAGACGACGAAGCCTCTAGGCACGATCGTCTGCCACGGTCCGCGTCTCCTTGGAGGCGGCGCCGGCCGCAACAGCTGAGTCGGTGTGCAGCCCGCACTCGCTCTTGGCGCTGCCCTCCCAGCGGCCCGCCCGGCCCGCGCCCGGCTGCGTGCAGTGCGTGCAACCGATCGAGGCGTAGCCGCGGTCGTGCAGCTCGTTGTAGGGGAGGCCGCGCTCGCGCAGGTAGGCGTAGCAACGGGCGTCGTCCCAGTCGGCGAGCGGGTTTGCCTTCCAGAGCTCGTGGGTGGCGTCCCAGCCGACCTTCGCCGCGTCCGCCCTCGTCGGCGACTGGTCCCGGCGCAGGCCCGTGATCCAGGCGTCGAGGTCGCCGAGCGCGCGGCCGAGCGGCTCGACCTTGCGGATCGCGCAGCAGAGGTCCGGCTGACGCTCCCAGAGCGCCTCGCCGTGGAGCTCGGCCTGACGCGCGAGCGTCGGGCCCTCGTAGACCTCGATCCGCGCACCGTAGCGCCGCTCGACCTCACGCCAGACGGCGTAGGTCTCGGGGAAGAGGACGTGCGTGTCGAGCGCGAAGACGCGCGCGTCCGGGTCGATTCCGAAGAGCATGTCGAGCAGGACCGCCTCCTCCTTCTGGAAGGAGCAGGCGAGCGAGACCCGGCCCGGGAAGGTCTCGAGCAGCACGCGCAGGATCGCCTCCGCGGGCATCGACTCGTAGTCGAGCTCAGGAGGATGGGGCCGGCTCGCCACCGAGCAGCACCTCCTTCAACGTGTCGCCGCGGAGCCCGAGGCGGAGCGTCTCGAGCGGGATCACCTCGTCCGGCGGGATGTTTCCGAGGTTCACGTTCGGGCCGAAGTGCTTGACGAACCAGGCCTGGCTCGACTTTGTCGGCGCCTCGAAGATCAGGTCGGCGACCGGGACCTCGTGGACGATCTCGTCGACGAGGCCCGTGCGCATCTCGCCGGTCGGCCGGAAGATGCCGGCCGTACCGCCCTCTCGACCCTCGGTGATCACCTTCCAGGCGCCGGCGTCGAGCTCCTCCTTGATCCACTCGACCCACTGGTAGGGGGCGTAGACGACGTCGGCGTCCTTCGAGCCCACCTCGGAGAGAACGGTGAAGTCGCGGGCGAAGTCGGCGATCAGCTCGAGCTTCTGGTCGCGCGGGATCTCGAGCGTCCCGTCGGAGATCTCGACGTGGTCGAAGCGGTGCTCGACCAGCCAGCGCTTGAAGTCGTCGACCCGGTCGCGGGCGAAGACGACCTCGAACAGCGTGCCGCCGCACACGACCGGTGTCTGGAACGAGCGGTAGAGGGCGATCTTCTTCTCGAGGTTGTTCGTGATGTACGCCGTCCCCCAGCCGAGCTTGACGATGTCGACGAAGGCGCCGGCGGTGTCGAAGAGGCCCTCGATGTCGCGCAGGTTGAGGCCCTTGTCGATCACGTGCGTGAGCCCG
Organism: uncultured Actinomycetota bacterium; assembly: GCA_963765345.1. GTDB lineage: Bacteria > Actinomycetota > Thermoleophilia > Gaiellales > Gaiellaceae > PALSA-600. The sequence goes on along the minus strand of CAVXWI010000017.1, from coordinate 79,585 downwards.
TCGAGGCGGGGCTTGCCCGCGCGGACCGGCAGGTCGAGGAAGCCGTCGTGGAATCCGTTAGAACCGGGCAAAGATCTCCTCCAGTCGCTTCTGGGCTTCCGCCTGGACGTCGTGGTAGAGCGAGTGCCCGTGCGCGTCGATGCCGACGGTGAGCGGCCCGAAGTCCTTGACGCGGAACTTCCACAGGCACTCCGGCATCAGCTCCTCCCAGGCAACCTCCTCGATCTCCTCGATCTGGGTGGTCTCGAGCGCGGCGGCCCCGCCGACGATCGCGAAGTAGACCATCCCGAGACGCTGCATCGGCTCGATCGCCTCGTCGGGGAAGCCGCCCTTGCCGCAGATCGCCCGTACGCCGTACTGGGCGCCGAGCGGCTCGGTGAAGCGAACCATGCGGGCGCTCGTCGTCGTGCCGATGCAGAGCTTCTCGTAGCGGCCCGGCCCGACCTTGCGGACGTTCGGCGCCGTGTGGAGCAGGAAGGCTCCGGCCAGGTCGAGCGGCGGCTCGACCCCCTCGTCGAAGATCCGGATCTGCGTTCGGTCGCGGATGCCGATGATGTGGCCCTGCACGATCACCTCGTCGCCGGCGTGCAGCGCGAGGATCTCGGCGGGATCGCTGATCGGGAAGCGCACCTCATGGACGGCCATGCGTGCTCCCTCCTGCGCTGCCGGCAACCTCGTGCGGCGTCGCCCGGTGCACCTCAGGCCTCCCGGTCGTAGGCGATCGTGCCGTCGGCGGCGAGGTGGGCGCTCGCGCGGCGCGCGGCCCAGCACTGGTAGTTGACCGCGACCGGGTTCAGGGTCATGTGGGTGTCGGCGTGCTCGATGTGGCACTGGAGGACGGTGACATCGCCGCCGAGGCCCATCGGGCCGATCCCCGTCTCGTTGAGCAGCCCGTAGAGCTCGTCCTCGAGCTGCGCGACGAGCGGGTCGGGGTTGCGCGTCCCGATCGGCCGCATGATCGCCTCCTTGGCGAGGTACATCGCGTAGTCGGCCGAACCGCCGATCCCGACGCCGACGATCCCGGGCGGGCACGGCTTGCCGCCGGAACCGACGATCGACTCGAGCACGAACCGCTTGACCCCGTTGACGCCGTCGGCCGGGACGCACATCTTCAGAAAGCTCATGTTCTCGCTGCCCGAGCCCTTGGGCACGCACTTGACGTCGAGCCCGTCCCAGTCGGAAACGAACTCCCAGTGGACGATCGGCAGCCGGTAGCCGATGTTCGGCCCCGTGTTCTCCCGCGTGATCGTGTGGACGGCATTCGACCGCAACGGATGCTCGATCGTCGCCCGGGCGGTGCCGTCGCGCAAGGCCTCGTAGATCCGGGCCGGATGCAGGGGAAACCCCTCGCCGACCCGGCAGTGGTAGACCGCGATGCCGGTGTCCTGACAGACGAGGTTCCGCTCGGAGTCGGCGATGCTGATGTTCCGGTGGATCGTCTCGAGCACACGGCGGCCCGGCACCGACGTCTCGCGGTCGCGCGCCTCGGCGAGCGCGTCGCGCAGGTCCTGCGGGATGTCCTTCAGCGCCCAGACGTAGAGGTAGGCCGCAGCCTGCTCGACTGCGTCTTGCAGGTCACTCGCCGGAACGGTCGCGGTGCTCATCTCGCACTCATCCTCTCGCGGTCGCGGCGGCAGCCCGGCCGGCGCGCCGGCCGAAGACCGCGCATTCGAGCAGGCTGTTACCCATCATCCGGTTGCGGCCGTGCGTGCCGCCGGCGATCTCGCCGCAGGCATACAGGCCCTGAACCGTCGTCTCGGCGTTCGCGTCGATCACGAGCCCGCCGTTTTGGTAGTGGAGGACGGGATAGGTGAGGATCGGCTCGGCGAGCGGGTCGACACCGGCGGCGCGGTAGCGGCGCAGCATGTACGGGAGCGAGATCGCCGCATCGGACTCGGGGATCCGCGTCGTATCGAGGTAGACGGCGGGACGGCCGTCGGGCGTCTGCAGCCCCTTGCCCGACGCGACTTCCTCGACGATCGCCTGGGCGACGACGTCGCGCGGCCCGAGCGAGTCGGTGAACTCCTCGCCGTCGGCGTTCAGCAGGACGGCACCGTAGGCACGCGTCGTCTCGGGAATCGAGTAGCCCTGCATGTTCGCCGGCCAGGCGCCGCCGTTCGGGTGGTACTGGAGCGCATCGAGGTCGCGGGCCTCGGCCCCGAGCTCGAGCGCGATGCCGGTCACCTCCCCGGTCGCGTTCGGGTGGTTGGTCGAGAGCTCGCCGCGGACTTGAGCCTCGGCGTAGCAGCGCCCGCCGGCAGCGAGGACGACGGTGCCGGCCTCGATCGTGTGCTCGCCGCAGACCGCGCGCCAGCCGGCGTCCGTCGGCTCCAGGCTCTTCAGCGGAGCGTGCTCGAACGACGTCCCCGTTCCGCCCTGCCAGGCCTCCCGTAGGGCTTTCGTGATCGCGTGCCCGGTCCGGTCGCCGACCTGGAGCAACCGCTTCTGGGAGGCTCCGCCGCACCGTGCGAGCCGGTAGCCGCCGTTCTCGCGCGTGAACTCGACCCCGAGCTCCTCGAGCCAGTGGATCGCCGACGGCGCCTCGCCGGCAAGCAGCTCGACGAGCCGCCGGTCGGCGGTCTCGTGCGAGGAGCGCCAGACGTCCTCGGCATGCTGCTCCGGTGAGTCCTCGGCCCCGAAGGCGGCCTGGATGCCGCCCTGGGCCTTCGAGGAGTTGTTTGCCTGCAGCGAGCCCTTCGTCGCGACGGCGACACGTGCGCCGACCCGCTCGGCCGACACCGCCGCGGCGAGGCCGGAGGCCCCGCTGCCGATCACGAGCACGTCGAAGTCGCCCACGCCGGTCACGGCGCCTACGCTACCAGATCTGGCTAATCCAGCTGATTAGCACTCCTTATCAGTAGATCGCCGCGAGCAGCTCCTCGATCTCGGCAGGCGAGGCGGGATGCGGGTTGTGCCTGTTCCCCATCCGCCCGGCTGCAAGCTCGGCGACCGCAGGCAGCTCCGCCGCGGAAACGCCGAAGTCGCGGAGATGCTCGAAGCCCCCGAGCCGGGCGAGCTCCTCGACCCTGGCGGCAGGATCGTCCTCGGCGCCGATCGCGTGGCCGAACTGCGCCACGGCTGCCGGGACGAACGCGGTGTTGTAGCGAAGCGCGGCGGGCAGGGTGAGCGCGTTCATCGCCCCGTGCGGCAGGCCGAAGGCGCCCCCGAGCGCCTGGGCGAGCGCGTGGCCGAGCGCGAGCCCGGCCAGGGCGAGGGCCTCGCCTGCTGCGGCGGCGCCGTGGAGCAGGCCCTCCCTGGCAGCGCTGTCCCCCGGCGCGGCGGCGACCGCCGGAAGCCAGCGCGCGATCAGCTCGGCGCCCGCGACGGCGCAGGCATCGCTCCGCTCGCTCCGGTCGCCGTAGAGGGCCTCGGCGCAGTGGGCGAGCGCGTTCAGGGCGGTACCGACCGTCTCCGGCAAGGGCAGTCCGTAGGTCAGCGAGACCTCGTAGACGATCGCGGTGACCCGGGCACCACCGCCGCCGCCGACGAGCCGCCGCCTCGCGTCGCGGATCCCGAAGCTCGTCGCCCATTCGGCGCCGGAGTAGGTCGTCGGCACCGAGACGACCGGCAGGCCGGTCGCCGACGAGGCCGCCTTGGCGGTGTCGATCGCCGAGCCGCCGCCGACCGCAAGCAGCCCGTCGGCTGCGGCCGGGACGACGATCCGCGCGGAGGGAACCTCCGACCAGACGCCGGCGAGGGGCAGCGAGACGACGTCGCGGGCCCGCGGGCTCGCGACGAGAAACGGCGACTCGACCCCGAGCTCGGCGAGGACCGCGGGAAGCTCGGCGAGCGACCAGCGGACGATCACGGCAGGCGCTCGCGGGCGAACTCGACGAACGCACGGGCAGCGCGCGTCTCCGAGCGCCCGCTCGCGCGCACGAGGTAGATCTCGCGACGCAACTCGAGTCCCTCGACCCGCGCCTCGGCGATCGTGCCCGCGGCGAGGTCCGCCTCGACCGACGAGCGCGAGATGAACGTGACCCCGTAGCCTGCCTTGACGGCGCTCGAGACCGATTCCTGCAGGCCGAGCTCGAGCCTGACGTCGAGATCGCGCAGGCGCCTCCCGGTTCGCTGAAGCTCGTCCTCGATCAGCTGGCGGACGCCGGCGCCCTCCTGCATCACGATCAGGTCGGCGCCCCGCAGCTCCTCGATCGTGACGGTCGTGCCGGCGAATCGGTGACCCGGCGGGCAGGCGAGGATCACCTCGTCCTGCAGGAACGGCTCGAAGACGACACCGCGATGGCGCCGTGCGGCGCCGACGACGCCGAGCTCGAGCATGCGGGTCGCGACCCGGTCGACGATCGTCTGCGTGTCGAAGACCGAGAGGACGACGTGCAGCTCGGGATGGCTCGCCTGGAACTCGCAGAGGAGGTGCGAGAGGACGATCCCGCCGGGCCCGGTCGAGGCCCCGATCTCGAACCGGCCGGCGAGCTCCTCCGTCGCGTCCTCGGCGACCTCGGCGATCACCTGCTCCTCGAGCGCGAGCAGCCGCTGCGCCCCCCGGTAGAGGCGCCGGCCGGCCTCGGTCGGCTCGACGCGCCGGCCCGACCGGTCGAGCAGCCGCGTCCCGAGACGCTTCTCCAGTGCCCGGATCTGCAGGCTGACCGCGGGCTGGGTGACACCGAGCAGCTCGGCCGCCTGCGAGAAGCTCCGGCGCTCGACGACTGCGCAGAAGGCCGTCAGCTGGCGTGTATCCATAAGGACTACTTATACATGGTCGCGACCGCGAAGCTCCAGCCGATTGCCGAACGGGTCGAAGAGAAAGAGCCGGTCGACGCCGGCGATCCGACCGTCGTCCTCGTAGGCGACGCCTGCCTCCCGAAGACGCGCGCGGACCGCGTCGAGGTCCGAGACGACGAAGCCCGGGTGTGCCTTGCCCGCGGGCGTGAACGGCTCCTCGACGCCGACGTGAAGCTCCTGCGCCCCGGCGCGAAACCAGCAGCCCCCGCGGGCTCGGATCGCCTCGGGCTTCGGCAGCTCCGCCAGCCCGAGCGCGACGCCGTAGAAGGCGCGGGCGGCGGCCTCGCAGCCGGCCGGAGCGGCGACCTGCACGTGGTCGATCCCGAGAACGCTCATCGGCGAAGCTTTACCAGCGACGCGACGGCGGCGCGGCTCGCCGTTCGCCGGACCAGACCGAGTCCACCCGCGCCGGTCGCCGGACGATGCCCTCGCAGCGAGGCAGCGAAGGCCGAGCGGCCCAAGCGACGAACTCGCGCGGAGCGCCGGCGCTCGTCGCTCGCGCGGAGCGGCGTCCTCGGAGGCCCTACGCAGCGGGCGGCGGCGACTGCGCGGCCGCAGCCAGGTTCGCCTGGATCACCGCCAGGCAGCGGGCGAGGGCAGCCCGGTCGTCCGACGAGAGCCCGGCCAGCACCACGACCTGCAGCTCGATCGCGGCGGCGAGCAGCCGGCTGTGCAGCTCGGCACCGGCCTCCGTCAACTCGAGCTTGCGCACACGCCGGTCGGCGGGATCGAGCTGGCGCGTGACGAGACCGGCCGCCTCGAGCCGGTCGATGTGATGGGTGATCGTCGCCCCCTCGAGATGGACGTGGCTTGCGAGCGCCGCCTGGCTGACGCAACCGACCTCGGCGAGCGTGCTCAGCACGATCCAGCTCGGCAGCGAGCCGCCCGCCGCGACGAGGACGTCCTCGAACGCCTCCCGCATCGACTTCGCCGTGAAGACGAGCTGGCGCCCGACCGGCTCGAGCGCCGGAGTCGTCGGTTTCACCATTTGGTTAGATGATAAATGATTTGACATCGCATGACCAGGGGGTATCCTCCCCGGCATGCTGGAGCGGCTGGCTCACCTGATCGTCCGGCGCCGCCGCGCCGTGATCGGCATCTGGATCGCGCTGACCCTGTTTGGCGCCTATGCGCGCCGGGGCGGTGTCGAGTCGCTGGTACCAGAGCTTCTCGATTCCGGGGTACTCCGCCTACGAGGCGAACCAGCGCACGCTTGCCGAGTTCGGCTCCGGCGAGCAGCCGCCGCTCGTCGCCGTCTTCCACACGACAGGCGACATCACCAAGCAGACCGGGATCGCCAAGGCGATCGCAGCCGCAGCCGCGGTCAACAAGGACTCCCGCGTCTCCTCGTACTGGACGACGGGCAGCCGCGCCTACATCTCGAAGGACGGGCACACCGCCTTCGCGGAGATCTACCCGCCCGGGAACGAGAACTTCACCTCCTCGACGCATCTCACCCAAGCCAGGGCCGCGCTGAAAGCGAAGACCCCGCCGGGCGTGCAGGCGTACCTGACGGGACTCCTGCCCGCTCGAAGCCGCGGCCTCGCGGCGGCAACGGTCCGAGCGTGCTGACGGAGGCGCTGATCGGAGGGCTCGGGGCCCTCGTGATCCTCTTCTTCGTCTTCGGCACCCTGCCCGCCGTCCTGATGCCGATTGCCGTCGCCGTCGCCTCGATCCTGAACACGTTCACGCTCGTCTGGATCCTGACCTACATCACGAACGTCTCGATCATCGTCCAGTTCCTGATCGCGCTCGTCGGGCTCGGCGTCGCGATCGACTACGCGCTCCTGATGATCTTCCGCTTCCGCGACGAGCTGCGCGACGGCAAGGACGTCGAGACGGCGATCGTCGAGACGATGACGCACGCCGGCCGCTCGGTGATCGTCTCCGGCTCGACCGTGGCCGTCGGGCTGCTGTCGATGATCGTGCTGCCGCTTCCGTTCCTCCGCTCGATCGGGATCGGCGGCATGCTGATCCCTGCCGTCTCCGTGATCACCGCGATCACGCTCCTGCCGGCGCTGCTGACGGTTCTCGGCCTGCGGATCAACAGCATGCGGGTGCTGCCGAAGCGGTTCGTCGACTCCGGGCACCCCGAGGACGGCGTCTGGGGCCGCTGGGGGCGAACGGTCACCCGCAGGCCGTGGCCGATCGCCCTGACGGGGTTCGCGATCGTCGGCGTGCTCGTCTACTGCGGCCTGCAGCTCAACCCGAACGAGGCGCAGGTGAAGGACATGCCGGGGAGCGGCGATGCGATCGCCGGCCGCGCCGTCCTCGCCGACGCGGGCTTCTCGCCCGGCGTGATGAAGCCGTTCGTCGTCCTCGTCGAGCACGGCGCCCCGACGGGGCCGATCGTCACGACCCTTCGCCGCGTCCCCGGCATCGTCGGCGTCACCGCGCCGGCCGCGTGGCGCAAGGGCGCCGACAGCCTGGTCGAGGCCTTCCCGGCGGCCGACGGCGACTCGAACCAGGTCCAGTCGACGACGATCGACGCGGTCCGGGCCGCGTTGAAGGGCACCGACGCAACACTCGGCGGCATCGCCGCCGAGGACCGCGACTTCGTCGACGCCGTCTACTCCAACTTCCCCTACGTGCTCGCCTTCGTCCTCATCCTGACCCTGGTCCTGCTGACGCGAGCGTTCCGCTCCCTCGTCCTCGCGGTGAAGGCCGCCGTCCTGAATTTGCTCTCGCTCGCGGCCGCCTACGGGATCATCGTGATCATCTTCCAGTGGGGTCACGGCTCGGAGACCCTCTGGCACGTCGCCGCCACCCAGTCGATCATCCCCTGGATCCCGTTGATGATCTTCGCCTTCCTGTTCGGCCTCTCGATGGACTACGAGGTCTTCATGCTGACGCGGATGCGCGAGGCCTACGACGAGACGGGCGATACGAACCAGGCGATCACGCTCGGGCTCGCCCGGACCGGGAAGCTCGTGACGAGCGCGGCGCTGATCCTGATGTTCGCGTTCCTCGTCCTCTCCTCCAGCCCCGGCCTCGACATCAAGCAGTTCGGGATCGGGCTCGCCGCCGGGATCATCTTCGACGCCACCGTCATCCGCATCCTCCTCGTCCCGTCGGTGATGGCGATCCTCGGCCGCTGGAACTGGTGGCTGCCCTCGGTCGCAGCAAAGGCGCTCTTGCTCCGCACGCCCAAGCCCGTGCCGGCCTCGGAGCCCTCGGCAGCCTGAGAGGCGCAGTTCGTCGACGACCTCGACGAACGCTCCGACTGTGCGCCTCGGGCCGGCGCTGCGCGAGCCGCGCGACGCAGGGTCACCCCCGATCCCGGCGCGACTCTAGACTCGGACTCCGTGTGCGGGATCTGCGGGATCGTCGTTGCGTGCGGGCCCGTCGACCGCCGGCGGCTCGCCGCGACGTCGGCGACCCTGTCCACCGCTGGCCCGATTCGAAGGGCACCGCCGCCCCTGGCGACGGGGTTCGGGGGCGCGGCGGTTCGCGATCAGCGACCTGGTTCCGGAGCGACCGGCCGAGCGCGAACGAGGACGGCACCTGCACGACCGTCCAGGAGCGGGGAAATCGACGGCGACGCCGGGCTGACCCGCGAGCACGAACGGTCGGGGCGCCGGTTCCAGACAGGCTCGGACACCGACTCGATCCTGCACGTCAACGAGGAGCGAGGGCTCGGCTTCGGGCGCGCCGCGCCGCTGCGGCGGGTGCTGCCCCGGTGAACCGGAACGTTGCGGCGGCGCGGCTCCCGGCCCGGCTCCCGGCCCGGCTACCGCCGCGGCGAAGATCGCGTGGGCGACCCTGATGCGCGTCTGGATCGACATGACCGCGAGCGCCCACCCGCTCGTCTTCCGGCCGCTCGTGGCGCTGCTCGAGGCCCGCGGCGACGAGGTCGAGATCACCGCCCGCGACTACGGGCAGACCCTCGAGCTGATCGCCCAGCACGGAATGACGGCAACACCGCTCGGGCACCACGGCGGCCGCTCGCGAGCCCGCAAGGCGCGCCAGCTCACCTCGCGGCTCAGCGCGCTCCACCGCTTCGCGCGCGGCCGCGGCTTCGACATCGCGCTCGCCCACGGCTCGCACGAGCTCACGCTTACGGCCCGCCGGCTCGGGATTCCGAGCGCGACGACGTTCGACTACGAGTGGGCCTGGCTGCAGCACCAGCTCGGCTGCCGCGCCGCGACAAAGGTCGTCGTCCCCGACTCGATGCCTGCCGAGCGCCTCGCCCGCTACGGCGCCCGGCCACCCAAGCTGCTCCAGTACCCGGGCCTGAAGGAGGAGTACTACCTGTCGGACTTCGAGCCGGTCCCGTCGGTTGCCTCGGCGCTCGGGGTCGACCCGGAACGCACGCTCGTCGTGCTGCGGCCACCGCCCGACGTGTCGCTCTACCACCGCCACTCGAACCCCCTCTTCCCGCAGACGCTCCACCACCTTGGACGGCTCGAGCAGGTGCACGCCGTCGTCCTGCCGCGAACCGTGGAGCAGCGCGACTACGTCCGTTCGCTCGAGCTGCCGTCGGTGCTCGTCCCGGACCGGGCCGTCGACGCCCAGAGCCTGATCGCGATCGCCGACCTCGTCGTCTCCGCCGGCGGGACGATGAACCGCGAGGCCGTTGCCCTCGGCGTTCCCGGTCTACACGACCTTCGGCGGCCGGCTCGGGGGCGTCGACGAGGAGCTGATCCGTGCGGGCCGGCTCCGCCCGCTGACCGATCCACGGGCGCTCGATCTCGCCAAGCGGGCAGCCGGGCACAGCCGCCCGGATCCACCGCGAGCCGCAGGCGCTTCTCGACCTCCTGCTCGCTGCCCTTCCCGGCTGAGCCGGCCGCCTCGCGCTCAGTGCAGCGTGTCTTCGAGGACGGCCGAGCCGACCCGGCGGGGTTCGGCGACCATCTGGCGGAGCTTCGCGGTGACGCCGAGCATGTCGTTCTGGGCGACCAGCACCTCGAGCTCGGCGAGCTCGCTCTCGAGCCAGGCCACCTCGATCGGCGGGCTTGCGGCGCGCATGATCTTCGGGTGGGAGGTCTCACCGATCTCCTCGCCGTCGTTCCAGAGCTCCTCGTGCATCTTCTCGCCCGCCCGCGAGCCGACGAACTCGATCTTGATGTCGGCCTCGGTCCGGCCGGAGAGCTCGATCATCTGCCGGGCGAGGTCGAGGATCTTGACGGGCTGGCCCATGTCCAGGACGTAGACCTGGCCCTTGCCGCCCATGGCGCCTGACTGGATCACGAGCGAGGCGGCCTCCGGGATCGTCATGAAGTAGCGCGTCATCTCGGCGTTCGTCACCGTCAGCGGGCCGCCGCGCTCGATCTGGCGTCGGAAGATCGGGATCACCGACCCGGACGAGCCGAGGACGTTGCCGAAGCGCACCGCGACGAACCGGGTCGGGACGTCGTCGCGCTGCGCGAACGACTCGACGATCCACTCGCAGACCGCCTTCGACTGGCCGAGCAGGTTGCGCGGCTTCGCCGCCTTATCGGTCGAGATGAAGACGAACCGGTCGACGCCGAACTCGACGGAGACCTGCACGATCACCCGCGTCGCGAGCACGTTGTTCGTCACCGCCTGCAGCGGGTTCGTCTCGAGCATGGGCACGTGCTTGTAGGCGGCCGCGTGGAAGACGACCTCGGGCGGGTAGCGCTCGAACACCTGCCGCATCTTCGCTGCGTCGCCGCAGTCCGCGAGCACCGGGATCACCGCGGTGAAGTGCCGCTCGTCGACGAGCTCACGCTGCATTTCGTAGAGCGCCGACTCGGCCTGCTCGACGAGCACGAGCTTCGAGGCGCCGAGCTGGGCGACCTGCCGGCAGAGCTCGGAGCCGATCGAGCCGCCGCCGCCGGTGACTAGCACGGTGCGGTCCTTGATGTAGGCGGCGATCGCCTTCAGGTCGACCTCGACCTGTTCGCGGCCGAGCACGTCCTCGACCTGGATCGGGCGGATCTGGCCGGCGAGATCGAGATCGCCCTCGATCAGCTCGTGCAGCCCGGGCAGCGTCTTGACCGCGATCCCTTCGCCGCGGGTCGCCTCGACGACCTTGCGGCGCAGCTCGCCGGGGGCTGAGGGCATCGCGATCAGCACCTCGTCGGGGCGGAAGTCGCGGATCAGCCGGTGGAGGTCGTCGGTCGTGCCGAGGACACGGACGCCGTGGATGCGAAGGTTGCGCTTGCGCACGTCGTCGTCGACAAACCCGACCGGCGTATAGGCCAGGCGCCGGTTGCGCTGCATCTCGCGGACGAGCAGCTGTCCGGCATCGCCCGCGCCGACGACGAGCACCTCCTTGCCGCGCGCGACGATGCCGCCGGCAGGGCGCTCGATCAGCGAGCGGGCGAGCAGCCGCGTCCCGGCGACGAACGCCAGCAGCAGCAGATAGTCGAGGGCGACAATCGAGCGCGGCAGGTGGGAGGTGTGCGCCGGCGGGAACGCGTAGAGGACGAGGTCGGCGACGAGGCAGGCGGCGGTGACACCGCGGGCCGCACCCCACATGTCCCGGGTCGAGACGTAACGCCACCAGCGGTTGTAGAAACCGAAGAGCGCGAAGATCGCGAGCTTGATTCCGATCACGATCGCGAACACCTGCCACGAGAGCAGGTCGCGGTAGAAACTCGGCACCGCGTGGTCGAAGCGGAGGAAGAACGCGAGCCACCAGGCCGCCGCGATCAGCACGGCGTCGGCGGCGACCTGCCAGAGTCGGTGCCGGCTGACGGGAAGCGAGATCATCTCGCGACGACGCTCGCTGCGCGCCGGAGCACGCCGACGACCTCGGCCTGCTGCTCCTCGCTGATCCCCGCCCACATCGGTAGGCAGAGGTTCTCGCGTGACGCACTCTCGGTCTCGGGAAGGTCCCCGGCCGCGTAGCCGAGGTAGCGGAGCGCCGGCTGCAGATGGAGCGGCGGGGCGTAGTAGGTCGCGAACCCGATCTCGGCGGCGGCGAGCGCCGCCGCCAGCCGGTCGCGCTCGGACGAGCGGACGCAGTAGACGTGGTAGACGTGACCGGGCTCGTCGGCGGGCAGCTCGACGACGTCGCCCAGCCCGAGCTCGGCATAGCGGGCGGCGGCCTCGCGCCTGGCCGCGTTCCAGCCGTCGAGCTGGGGTAGGAGGACGCGGAGCAGTGCTGCCTGGAGCGCGTCGAGCCGCGAGTTGTAGCCGATCAGCTCGAAGTCTTTCTTGTCACGCGAGCCGTGGAAGCGGAGCATCCGGATCCGCTCGGCGAGCTCGGCGTCGTTCGCGGCGACGAGGCCGCCGTCGCCGAACGCGAAGAGGTTCTTGGTCGGGAAGAAGCTGAAAGTCGAGGCAATGCTCGTCGCGATCCCGGGGGACCCGAACGCCTGGGCGGCGTCCTCGATCACCGGCAACCCGAACTGCTGGAGCTCCTCGACCGGGGCCGGCCGGCCGAACAGGTGCACCGGCATGATCGCCTTCGTCCGCGGCGTCAGCCGTCGCTCGACCTCCCCCGGGTCGAGGTTGAGCGAGCTCGGGTCGATGTCGGCGAACACCGGCGTGCCGCCGACCCGAGCGATCGCCTCCGCGGTCGCGTAGAACGTGAACGAGGGGCAGACGACTTCGTCGCCGGCGCCGATCCCGAGGGCATCGAGAACGAGCACCAGCGCATCGGTGCCGTTGGCGACTCCGACCGCGTGCTCGACCCCGAGGAAGTCGGCCGCCTCGCGCTCGAACCCCTCGACCTCGGGCCCGAAGATGAAGCGGCCGGAGGCGAGTACGCGCTCGAAAGCCGCTGAGAGCTCCGGGACGAAGGGCGCGTACTGCGCCTTGACGTCAACGTGTGGAATCCGCACTACCGGCCATGCTAATCGACCGGCGGCGGCGGATCAGCAGAAAAGCGACGAACAGGACGGCCACCACCGCGACGGCGACGTCGACGTAGGTGAGATCGCTGTGCACCGAGCTCCAGCTCAAGCCGACCGCCCAGCCGATCCCGGCGATCAGTGCGCAGAAGACGATGATGCCGGCGAGCGCCGAGACGAGGAAGCGCCGCAGCCCGAGCTCGAGGATGCCCGCAGGGATGGCGATGAACGAGCGGATGAGCGGGGTCGCGAAGCCGAGCGGCACGGCGACACCCTCAAAGCGGTCGAACCAGCGCTCCGCCCGCGCGATCCGCGCCGGCGTGATGTGCGCGAAGCGCCCGTAGCGATCGAGCAGCGGCTGGCCGCCGCGGACACCGATCAGCCATCCGCCCGCCGCGCCGACGACGTTGCCGGCGACGCCTGCGACGACGACGGCGAGGTAGGCCGGCAGCCCCGAGGCGAAGTGATGCCCGAGGAGCGAGATCTCGCCGGCAAGCGCCCCTGAGGCGAGCGCGCCACCGTAGAGCATCGTCAGCTCGCTCGCCGCCGGCAGCACTGCGGCCACCATCATCAGGACGAAGACAGCCAGGAGCCCGTGGTTGCCGATGAACGAGGTGATCCGCAGAGGCTAGCCGTTGCTCCGACCGCCGTTCGTCAGTTCGCGTCGGCGCCTACCGGGTGGCTCCTGGCTGAGCGAACCGTGCTTCGGACGCAGTCGTCAGGGATCAGCGATGCCGGTCGCCCGCGCGAGCGCTCCGAGAAGCTTGCAGGTACCCGGGCAAAGCTGTCGAGCGAGCGCGTGGTCGCAAAGAGCCACGGGCGGCGAGATCGGCGCCCCCGACGGCGCCCGCGTCCCACCGGGCGTGCGCAGCCGGGAGCGAACGGCCAGCTCCCAGCCGTCGAGAGCACGAGGGTTGCGCGGGCGCCGTCGTTGGCGTCCAAACCGGTCGAACCCCGAGCGACGGCGGGCTCGCCCGGCGCCCACGGGTCGCTCAGGCGGTGACGATGAAGTACGTCTTCTTGCCGACGAAGCTGCCGTAGTAGAGCCACTGACCGCGGTTCAGGGTGATCGAGGTCGTGTGCTTCCCGACGAACGTCCCGCCTGTGACCGTGATCGGCTCGCTGTGGATCGCCTGGAGCGTGAAGCCGCTCGAGCGTGACTGGTCGACGATCGTGAAGGCGTAGCGTCCGGCGGTCAGGTCCTGGACCGGCTTCCCCTTGATCGTCAGCGTGATCTTGCCGCTGGCCGCGACGGCGCCGACGAGCGTCCCCCGCAGCGCGGCGCTGGGGATCGTTGTGCCGATGGCCGAGGACTTCGAGCCACTCGACGACGAACCACCGACGGACGAGGACGACGAGCTGCTCGACGAGGACGGGGCGCTGACCGACCCGGCCGAGCCGGTCGTCGAGACGACCAAGGTCGTCTTCGAACCGGCGATGTTACTCGCGTCCTCCATCGTGTAGGTGCCGCCCGCCTGGAGCGTCACCGAGTCGAGCTCGGTCGAGACGTCACCCTCGCCGAGCGTCGTCATCAGACTCACGCCCGGCCCGGTCAGGCTGAACTGGACGTAGCCGCCGCAGTCCTGGAGGGTGGTCGACGCCCCGTTGTTGCCGACGAGAGCCCACGGGTCGAACGTCGAGATGTCGACCTGGTAGTTGCCGGGGGCGAGCGTCGTGACCGTCGTGTGGGCGTCATTGGTCACCGTGAACGTGCAGTTCGACGCGTTGTAGTTCACATAGAGGGTCGGGATCGCGGCCTTTGCTGTCCCGGCGAGCCCGACCACGAGTCCGGCGGCGGCGAGGGAGCTGATCCGGCGAGCCCAGCTCGACACGATTAAATCGTAGCTGATCGCCGATCGAGCGATTCGCGAGCGCGTCGATCGGGTGGAGCTGTTGAAGGAGCGAGCGGTGTCGTACGCTCGCCATCAAGCTTGCGGTATCCGCACGATCCGCTTGCCGGGGGCGAGCCGATCCCCATCCCGAGAGCAGCGGAGGCACCCGCCTGGATGGCCTCTCGAGGGAGACTCAGCCCAGCCTCGCGCTCGAATGACGGTGCCTCCGGCGATGAGCTCTGCGGCTGCCTCGAGGCCCGACCGCTCAGGGTTCAGTAGCCACCGGGGAACGTGATCTTCTCGGGCGCGACGAGCGGTCTGCCTACCTCGAGTTGGATCTGCGTGTGCGCTTTCAGCGGGATCGACCGTGGGCTGGCTGTCCAGACGCTCCCGTTGACGATGGCGGTGACCTGCCCGTGCGCTGAGCCGGCGACGTCGGGTCCGAGCGGCTGGCCCCAGACGTCGAAGAACTCACCCAGCGTGAAGCCGCGCTTGAACGGCGCCTCGACGTGGATGATCCCGTCCGGAAAGTGCGTCGCGACCCAGGAGAGGCATTCCCCCTGCGTGACGTCGAACTGGCCGTAGCGCCCGCTCTGGGCCTGCAGGACCGGCCAGATTCCGATGCCGGCCGGGATCCGCCGCGGCTTGCCGTCCACGAACGCCGTCAGATGCACGTGGATGTGGAAGGCGAGTCGCTCGTTCTGCTCGCACTTGATCCCGTCCTCGCCCTTCGCAACTCGTGCGGTCGACTGCCGGAACCCCGAGGGGAGGTGCGTTCGGGATCGGCACGAGCTCGGGCCCGAGCTTGCCGGGGTTGGGCGCCGGCAGGAGGTGCCCAAGCGACGACAACGGCCTCAGCGGCTCACTCGCCGCGCCGCAGGCGGTGAGCAGGACGCCGGTGCTGACGATCGACGCGACGACGATCGTGCAGCCCCAGTAGCCGGAACCTCGTCGAGTCTCCGCTGCGCGCTTCCACCCGCAGCACATTTCAACACGCGCTCCACCCCGGCCGTCGAGTGATCGCTCCTGCGTTCCGTCCGTGTTGCGAGGCACGGCCGGGTGCACGCTCATCGAGCGACCTCAGCGGGCCGCGGCCCGGGGGAGCCTGTCCGGTTCCCCCGGGCCGCGGCGACTGCCCGCTTAGGCGATCAGCAGGCCTGCGTCCTTCGAGCACTCCGCGGGTGGTCGCGGGCCGTCATCGGCGTCTGACGGATTCGCGCGCCGGTGGCGTCGAAGAAGGCGTTTGCCACCGCCGAGCCGACGGCCGAGGTCGGCGGTTCTCCCGAACCGGTCAGCAGCCACCCGTCGGCCTGTGCCGCCGTGTTGCCGGCGAACACGTTCAGGCTCGTGTCACCCGGGATGACCGTCGTGTAGATGCCTGGGTGAACGTTGACGAGCGTCACGGTCGGAGCGTCCATGAAGCGGAGGATCGGGTAGGTGACCCAGTCGAGGGTCGTGACCCGCTCCGTGTTCCAGGTTGCCTGCTCCCACATCGCCCGGGAGAGCCCCTGAATGACGGCTCCGCTCATCTGGTTGCCGACGCCGTCGAGGTTGACCGTGATCCCGTTGTTTTGGGCGATGGTCAGGTGCTTCGCGACCATCTTGCCGGTCTTCATGTTCACCTCGACGTCCGCCACCGTGCAGCACTGCGAGTTCCCGAACGTGCCCATGCCGATTCCGGTACCTGTACGGGTCGTCCCGGTCTGAGCCACCGAGTTCGCCACCCGCGGCGTATATCCGGACCCCTGCACTGCCCCGTCGAGGACCGCGAGCCAGCGGGCCCCGATCGTCGATCGTCCCGTCGATGTTCCTCTTCCGGAACGAGTACGGATCGATGCCCATCGCGTGCGCGAGCTCGTCGACGATCTGCTCGCTTGCGAAGTACGACTGCGGCGCGTTCGGCGCCCGGAGCGCGGTGCTCTTCAACGAGCCGCTGTAGAACGGCTGCGTCTTCGCCAGCACCCGCCGCTGGAACTGGTAGGCAGAGCCGTAGTTCGTGTTCCCGTACGGGGTTGCGGTCGAGCCGCCGTCCGACGGCGTCGGGCCGCCGGCAGGCGGCGCCGCCGGCCAGGTCACCTGTCCGAGGAGCTCCTGGTCGGTGTCGAGGGTGCTGCCGGACTGTCCGTACGACGTCCAGTCGGAAGCGACGATCATTCCCGCCGAGTTCGCGCCCAGAGTGACGTCGTACATCTGCGACGGGCCCCAGCTGTCCCAGCCGGTCTGGTCCCAGCGCATCCACTGCATCCGCACCGGCTTGCCGATCGTGGCAGAGATCACCGCGGCCTCCTCGGGGGCCTGCGGAGTCTGGCCGGCGCCGTACGAGCCGGAGCCCTCGTACCAGATCAGCCGGACCTGGTTCTGCGGGATGTTGATCGAGTTCGGCAGCGCCGCGAGGATCGTGCTGATCGGCGTCGTCGAACCACCACCGGCACCCATACCCGAGGCGGGGTTCGTCCCCTGCGCGCAGAAGTAGACCGTCGCGCTGTTCTGCGTCGGATCGCTCGGGTTGCCGACGCGGACGTCGGCGATCGCGCAGTGCGGCCCGATCGGCACGTAGGTGTTGTAGTGGTAGCGGTACGTCGCCGAGACGGTCTTCGCTGCCGACGCCATCGCCGCGGGGACGCCCCCCGTGTCGGCGGTCCAGCGGGCCGGGTTGGTCGTGTTGGTGTCTCCCGACTGGCGCAGCCACGACCAGTAGTTGCCCGAGCCGACCGAGAACTTCGGGTCGTCCTTCCAGACCACCTTGAGCTGAGCGGCGGCCTGGATCGCGTCGTACTCCTTCGGAGCCACGACGGCCAGGAAGTTGCCGATCTGGACGACCTGCACGCCCGGGATGTGGGCGACCGAGGTCGGGTCGACGCTGAGCGGGTAGTGATTCTGCGAGGCGTTGGCGCCGGCGCCGCGCGGACGGACCCGGCGGGCGTGCACCATCCCCGGGACGCGCACGTTCTGGATGTAGGTGTACGTCCCCGCCACCTTCGCGGGGATGTCGATGCGGTGGACCAACTGGCCGACCAGCTGATACTGGCTCACCGGCTTGGTGTTGCCCTGCCCCGGGATGTAGCCGGTCGTGGTCGTCACCGCCGGCGTCAGCGTCGCCAGGTCGAAGTTGAAGTTCTGACCCCCGTACAGATCGCTGTACTTCAGCTGCTGGCCGCCGCCTGAGATCACGCCGTTCGAGGCCGAAAGACCCGAGACCGGCACGCCCAGCTTGGTCGAGGCCGCCTGCAGCAGCAGTGTCAACGCCTGCGCGGCCGCCGCACGGGCCACGGTCGAACGGGTCGCGATCGCGCCGCTGCCGCCGCCGCCGCCGATCGAGTTCAGCCAGGACTCGGGATGGGCGTACACCATCATCGACATGTCGGTGATGTTCAGTTCCTCCGCGACGAGCATGAGGATGCCGGTCGGAGCCCCGGTGAACTCGGTCTCGCCGTGAGTGACGATCACCTTGTTCGCCGGCGAGATCGCAAGCCAGGTGTCGACCTGCGTCAGCCTCGGATCGCCCAGGGTGATGAAGTCAGCCGGAGTGCGCTGCGAGAACGGCGTGTTCCCGGTCGCTTCGACCACGCTCGTGCCCGCGGCGCTCGCCTTTCCCGCCAGCGAGAGCCCGGCGACGACAACCCCGCCGCCCTTGACGAACGACTTGCGGGAGAACTCTCTCTTTCAGGACCTCGGTCATCGCTATGCACCTGCTTTCGCCATTACTGACCGCGGCCTTCTGGATCGCGGTCAGGATTCTCGGATAGGTCCCACAACGGCAGAGATGCCCGTTCATCGCCGTGCGGATCTGGTCCTCGGACGGGTTCTTGGTCGTCGCCAAGAGGTCGGCGGCCTGGATCATCATGCCGTTCTGGCAGTAGCCGCAATGCGGCACCTGCACATCGATCCACGCCTGCTGCAACGGATGCAGCGCCGGCGCCGCAGCAGACGTACCGCCGCTCTGCGCCGCCCAGAGAGCCGGCAGGCCCTCCAGCGTCGTGATGCTCTGACCGGCCACCGCGGCAACCGGCGTCACACACGACCTGATCTCCTTGCCGTTCAAGAGCACCGAGCAGGCACCACACTGCGCCAGGCCGCAACCAAAGCGCGGGCCATGCAGGTGGAGCTCGTTGTGCAGAACGTAAAGGAGCGGAGTATCAAGGCTGGCCTGCACCCCATGGGTCAGCCCGTTCACCTTGATCTTGATGCCGTTCGCCATATCACCCTCCAGTCAAGTCCTTCGCAGTGAACTGCTACGCGCCGTCGTTTCCAAACCGGTGCCAGATCACGGCGAGCGATTCGGAGAATAGCCACGGATTCGAGCGGTCACAATGGTCAGGAAAAGAATAGGCAAACGGCTCGCAGGCCGGGCCTCTGGCGTGCGACACGTCCGCCAGGCCGCGGTTGCTGTCAGGAAACGGTGAGCGTGTAGGCCCGGCCGCCTGGCGCGGAGACGGTCCAGCGACCGGCCGAGAGCGGCACCGTCGTCTTCTGCGTGCCGACGAACGCGAGCCCGGAGAGCTGGGTGGCCTCGACATTCTTGACGTTCACCTGCAGGGTGACGCCGCCATTCCTGTCCCGATCGGAGATCGCGAAGGTGTAGCGCCCCGACTGCAGCTTCGAGACCGGCTTGCCCTTCATCGTCAGCGTCAGGTTGCCGTTCGCCGCGAGCTTGCCCTGGAGGGTGCCGCGGATGGGCGCGCTCGATCCGATCAGGTCCGTCGAGAGCGTGCCCTTCCCCGACGTCGTGTCGTACGGGCTCTGCGTCGGCAGCTGCGGCGTGCCGCCCGCGAGCGTCGTGATCGTCATCTTCGTGACGGCTGGCTGGTTCAGGTCCTCGAGCGTGTAGGTCGAGCTCGGCTGAAGCGTCCAGGTGCCGATCACGTTGTCCGAGCTGCAGCCGTTGTCGAGCGTCGTGAAGACGTTCACGCCCGGCCCCGTCATCTGGAACTGGACCCACCCCTTGCAGCCGGTGAAGTCGTTCGGGTTCGACGACGGCCCGCCCGGAGCGAGCAACCTGAACATGATCGGCGTCGAGACGTCGAGCTCGTACTCACCCGGCGCGATCGAGGTGACCGGCTGGCCGGCATCGTTCACGACCGTGAACGAGCACTGGTCCGTGTATTGGACGTACAGCGTCGGCAGCGGGAGCGGCGCCGCCGAGCGCCTGGCGAGCGCGTTCGGGACGACGATCGCCGCCGCAAACACGAGCGACACGAGCAAAAACGAAAGACGCCGGTCTGCCCTCATACGAACCTCCCGTAGCCAATGTACCAGGGTCACCCTGGCTCGGAGCTGTCTCCCCGGGTCACCACCCGTCTCTGCCCACGACTGTCGGGATTGGTCGACCAGCCGGTCGACGGCGAGGAGCTGGGCCGTCTGAGGTCGTCGGAGCACGAGCGTGGGTGACGCTCCCCCGGCGCCCCCGGCACGAGAGCGGCCGGTCGGCTACGAGCGGTCGACCCTGAAGGAGGCATGAGACGACTCGCTGCCGATCTGGCTCGTCTCGGTGACGGTCGCCACGTAGGCGCCGGGGGGAGCCGTCGCCCCGCCTGTGAGCACCCCCTGCCACGAGAGGCTCTGCGTGCCGGCGGCGAGCTCGACCGCCGGCAGCGTCGCGACCGCGGTCCCGTTGGCCGCCGAGATCGCAAGGGTCGCCGACGCCGGTCGCGCGAGCGTGAAGCCCACCCGGATGCCATCTCCGGCCGTGACCGTCTGGGGCACGGTCAGACCCGACAGGGTCAGGTCGTACTGGAAGGTCTGCTCGGCGCTCGAGACCCGGTTCTCGGCGTCTGTCGCCTGGACGTCGAAGCGCCAGGTGCCCTCGACGTTGAAGCCCGTCCAGCTGAACGTGTAGGTGCCGGGCTGCCTGCTGCCCGCGTCGAGGACGTGACTAACGCCGTCCGGACCGACGAGGGTGGCCGTCACCTGGGCCGGGCTCGTCAGGCGGTAGCCAAGCTCCTCCCCGGCGGCAGCGTCGGCCTTGTCGACGACGGGCAGCGAGGGTGGCAGCACGTCGACGCCCGCGTACTGGACGAGCAGCGCCTCCTTCACCGACGCCTGGGCGGCCTGGCTTGGCCGGTCGAGGAGCTGACCGTCGAAGGCGGCGGTGACGAACCTGCCGTACTGGAGCCCGGCCGCGGTGACCGCGCCGAGGCCCGCCATCGTCTGGGCGAGCTCGTAGTTCGTCATGCCGACGCTGTAGCCGGGACGCCCGCCGTCGACCGCGACGAGAATGACGTCGCCGTTCGCGAGCTGGCCGACGGCCGCGCGCGGCTGGCGCGTCGTCAGGTCGAGGGCGGCGAAGTTTTCGTCCGTCTGGAAGACCGGCTTGCCGCCCCTGACGAGCAGCGGCCCGCCGCCGAGCGCCGAGACGACCGAGCCCCAGGGGTCTGGGAGGATCAGCCGGACCGTCACGGGGGTGCCCTGCGGCGCCTCTGCCTGGAGCTTCGCCGCCTCCGTCCCGGTCGCGACGAGAACGGCGCCGTCGGCCGGGATCGCGGTCGCGCCCACCGGGACGGCCGAGACCGTCGCCGTCAGGTCGGTGTCGACCGCCGCGGCGGGGAACGGCTCGAGCACGACGGCCGCGCCGTTCTGCACGTTCGGGGTTGCCGCGCCCCAGGCCGGAGTGAAGAGCACGGTCTGGTTCGCCCGTGGCTGCTCGTTGACCCCGGCGAGGGGCCGGCGCTGGCCGGTTCCCTGCCAGGTACCGCTGAAGCTGATCCGGCCGACGTGCATCGCGCCGCTCGCGTCGAAGCCGATCGACGACTTCGCCGGCGTCGGCGCACGCTCGAGTGCGCCGCCCGCGAGGACGATCCCAGAGGGAGCGTTGCTGCCGTTCGTGAAGAAGTCGCCGTTGACGCCGGCGACGACGGCGTTCGCGGAGGCCTGCTGCTCGAGCGCGGTCAGCGTCGCGCGCGGGCCGGTGACCGTGTTGCCGGCGAGGACGGGCCCGATCGTCTCGAGCCCCGTCGGCGCCGGTGCCGTGATCACCGAGTAGTGGACCGGCCCGTGCGCCGTCAGCTCGCTGTACTGAGCGACCGTGACGCCTGGCAGCAGCGCCGTCGGGGACTGGGCGGCCGCGAGAGGCGCCAGAAGCGCGCCGGCCGCCGCCGCAGACACGAGAACCGAGCGCATGACCCCGACCGAGGGTAGCCGACCGTGCGGCAGCAGCAGCCGGGCAGCGGCTCGGAGCGGCACCTTGCGGCGCTGCTCTTAGTTCCAGACGCGGACGTCGCGGTACAGCGTGTCCCGCTGCACCGGGATCTTGCCGAGGCCACGGATCGTGCGGACGAAGTCGTCGGTCGTGGCGCGATAGGTCGTGCCCGCGGCCGAGACGACGTTCTCCTCCATCATGATCGAGCCGAGGTCGTCGGCGCCGAACTCGAGCGCCACCTGGCCGATCTTCATCCCCTGGGTCACCCAGCTCGACTGGATGTGGTCGACGTTGTCGAGGTAGATCCGCGAGACGGCCTGGGTGAGCAGGTAGTCGAACGACGTCGGCATCGTCTCGCGCGGCACCTTCTGCCCGAGACGGTTGCCGTCGTCCTGGAACGTCCAGGAGATGAACGCGCGGAATCCGCGCGTCTCGTCCTGCAGGTCGCGGACCCGGCTCAGGTGCTCGACCCGCTCGGCGACGGTCTCGACGTGGCCGTACATCATCGTCGCGGTCGTCGAGAGGCCGAGCCGGTGGGCGTGGCGCATCACGTTCAGCCACTCGGCCGCGGTCGTCTTCTTCGGGGCGATCTCCTCCCGGACGCGGTCGACGAGGATCTCGCCGCCGCCGCCGGGGATCGAGTCGAGACCGGCGTCGCGCAAACGGGTAAGCGTGTCGGGGATCGAGAGGCGCGAACGCCTCGAGATGTGCTGGATCTCAGGCGGCGACAGCGCGTGCAGGTGGACCGGGTAGCGCGCCTTGATCGAGCGGAAGAGGTCCTCGTAGAAGTCGATCCCGAGGTCGGGGTGGTGGCCGCCCTGCAGGAGGAGCCCGGTGCCGCCGAGCGCGAGGGTCTCCTCGATCTTCCTGTAGATCACCGGCTTCGGCAGGAGGTAGCCCTCACGGCGGTCGCCCGGCCGGCGGTAGAAGGCGCAGAAGTCGCAGTCGGTGACGCAGATGTTCGTGTAGTTGACGTTCCGGTCGACGATGAACGTGATCCGCGAGGGATCGGTACGGCGGCCGCGGAGCTCGTTGGCCGCCCGTCCGACCGCGACCAGGTCGCGCGACTGCGAGCAGCGCCAATGCCTCCGCGTCGGTGATGCGTCCGCCGTCGAGGGCCTTGTCGAGGATCCCGGCGACGCCGGCCGGATGCCGCTCTGGATCGGGCGCGGCGGGCCGGTCGGCGAGAGCGCTCAAACGACCGCTCCCGCGGTGACGAAGCGGAGCTCGGGAACCTCGTCGAGCTCGCCGACGTCGCGGGCGAGCTCGAGGAACGTGTAGAGGCCGGCGCGCTCGCGCGGGCCGAAGCGATAGCGCAACTTCTCGAAGTAGCGGGCGAGGAAGCCCGCCGGGTAGCCGTAGACCTCCGAGGCCTCGAAGGCGAGCGCCTCCGGGTCGGCGCGGGCCGCGCGCAGGGAGGCGACGAGCGCCTCCTCCAGGTCGAGGAGACCGGGGTGTGGCGGCACCGGCACCGCCCAGACGGCGAAGACCATCGGCAGTCCGGTCCGTTCGAGCCAGAGCCGGCCGAGGTCGTGGTGGGGCGTCGGATCCTCGAAGGCCGACTTCAGCGCGGCATCCCCGATCAGGAGCTTCGCATCGGCCGGCTCGCCGAGCGGCACGTGGCCGGCGTTCGGCAGCAGGACCTTCGTCAGGACGACCGAGGTGGCCGACTCGGGCGTCACGGCGACCGACCTGATCGCGTCGAGCGGGAGCCTCGAGACGAGCTGGATCGAGTCGACGGCTCCCTCGGAGGAGACGCAGAGCCGCGGCAGCAGCAACAGCGAGTCGGCATGGCGGGCGTACTCGATCGACGAGATCGGCGCCGCGTCGATCTCGCCCGCGACGAGGCGCCGGTTGAGCTCGGTCGGGACGCCTGCCACCTCCTCGTACTCGGCCTCGACGCGGAAGAAGACGGGCGCCATGTTCGCGTAGGAGATGCGTCCGAGCCGGATCACGTCGCCTCCCATGGCTGCCTGCGGCCGGCCGCGTCTCGGTCGCCCATCGTCACCACCGCCGCAGCTCGTTGTAGAGCGTGTCGCGCTGCACGGGGATCCGGCCGGCCGCCTGGACGGTGCGGACGAGCTCCTCCAGCTTCTGCTCGGTGCCCGCGCGTCGAGCCGGCGGCGCGGAAGATCTCCTCGCGGACGAGCGTGCCCTGCACGTCGTTGGCGCCGAAGTGCAGCGCGACCTGCGCGACCGGCATCGTCAGCGAGATCCAGTAGGCCTTGATGTTCGGGATGTTGTCGAGCACGAGCCGGGAGACGGCGAGCATCTTCAGGTCGGCCGCCCCGGTCTGGAAGGTGAAGCCGCGCCGCTCGAAGACCGTGTTCGCAGGATGGAAGGCGAGCGGGATGAAGGCGAGGAAGCCGCCCGTCCTGTCCTGCTGCTCGCGCAGGCGGAGCAGGTGCTCGATCCGCTCCTCGTAGGTCTCGACGTGGCCGTAGAGCAGCGTGCAGTGGGTCGGGATCCCGAGCCGGTGGGCGGTGTCGTGCACGTGGAACCACACGTCCGGATGCTCCTTGCCCGGGGCGACGAGCCGACGCACCCGGTCGGCGAACACCTCGGCGCCGCCGCCGGTCAGGGCGCCGAGCCCGGCGGCCTGCAGCTCACGCAGGACCTGCTCGTGCGAGAGCTGCGAGAGCGTCGTCATGTGGTGGATCTCGGAGGCCGTGTAGCACTTCAAGAAGACGTCGGGAAGCGCGTCGTGGAGCCGGCCGATCGCCTCCAGGTAGAAGTCGAAGCCGACGTGGGGGTTCTCGCCGTTCACCATGTGGATCTCGGTGAAGTCGGTCAGCTGCGCGCTGGGCGACGGCGTCGGCGGCGAGCTCCGTCGGGCGTGAGCGTGTAGGCCTGCTCCTGCTTCTGGGTCGCTGCGAAGGCGCAGAACTTGCACTTGACGCGGCAGACGTTCGTCTGGTTGAGGTAGAGGTTCTGGACGAAGTAGACGCAGTCGTCGCCGCCTCGGCGCCGGCGGGCGAGGTCGGCGAGCTCGCCGATCGCGAGCAGGTCGTCGGACTCGAGCAGGGCGAGACCGTCCTCGAGGTCGAGGCGCTCGCCCGCCTCCACCTTCGCGCGGACGAGATCGAGCATCCGTCTCGGTCGCGATCGCCGTCATGAGGCCCGGTCGACCACGGCGTAGGTGAGCGCCTCGAGCTCGTCGCGGTGCGGCGCCGAACCGATGCTCGAGCGGGCCTTGGCCGCGTACCCGAGCGCCGCCTCGCGCGAGCGGGCGAGCGCGTCGGTCGCGGCCACCCGGACGAGTGTCCCGTCGAGCGGGCCGCCCGCGAGCGCGAGCCGGACGGCCTCGTCCTGCTGGGCGGCGAGCAGAAGCGGCATCGTCGGCGTCCCCTCGCGCAGGTCGGTGCCGGGGATCTTCCCCGTCTCCTGGGTCTGCCCGGCGCAGTCGAGGATGTCGTCGGCGATCTGGAAGGCGATCCCGAGCGCGAGCCCGTAGGCGCCGAGCTCGGCGTCGCCGCCGGAGCCGAGCCGGCAGGCGGCCTCGAACAGCTTCCCCGTCTTCAAGGCGCAGCGCTCGAGGTAGGCCTCGATCGAGGTCTCCGGCTTGCGCGTCTGGCTCCGCTGCATCGCCTCGCCGCGGGCGAGCGCGAGGCAGGCGTCGGCGAGGATCGGCGACGGCGCCCGAGTCCTCGGTCGCCGCGAGCTCACCGAAGGCGCAGGCGAAGAGGTAGTCGCCCGCCGCGAGCGCGGCGCCGGGCCCGAAGACCGACCACGCGGCGGGCATGCCGCGGCGCATGCGCGCCCCGTCGACGAGATCGTCGTGGACGAGGGTCGCCATGTGGACGAGCTCGGTTGCGACACCGGCCGCGAGCAGGCACCTCGCTCTCGGGGTCGGGCGAGGAGAGGAAGCAGAGGAGCGGCCGCAGGCGCTTGCCGCCGGCCGCGAGCGCCTCCGCGGCGACGCCCGAGGCGAACCCCTCACGGCGGCCGACGGCCTGGGCGAGCCGCAGCCTCCAGCTCGGCCATGTAGCCGGCGAGGCCCGGCGTCGCATCGACGGCGGCGAGCGTGTTCATTCGACCCGTCCCGGTGTGGAGCGCGATGATCGAGCCGCCGAGAAGCCGGAACTCGACGCCGCCGAAGCCGGCCCCGCGCAGCAGCCGGCGAGCTCCTCGGCGGCCGGGAAGCGCGCGACCGAGGCGGGCAGGTACCGGTAGGCGGCCCCGCCCGGCAGCGAGCCGCCCGAGCCGCGGGGACGATGCGGTCGAACCAGAGCGCGAAGAACGGCCGCAGCGCCCCGCGCGGGCGCGTGATCTCGAGGATCGCGAGCCGGCCGCCCGGACGCAGCACGCGCCGGAGCTCGGCCAGGGCGCGCTCGAGGTCGGCGACGTTGCGGACACCGAA
Organism: uncultured Actinomycetota bacterium; assembly: GCA_963765345.1. GTDB lineage: Bacteria > Actinomycetota > Thermoleophilia > Gaiellales > Gaiellaceae > PALSA-600. The sequence continues at coordinate 53,755 of CAVXWI010000017.1, read as the reverse complement.
GCCGACCGTGGCGGCGTCGAACGTCCCCGCCTCGAACGGCAAGGCGAGCAGGTCTCCCTCGATCCAGCGCAGCGAGGGTGCCTTCCGGCGGGCGCGCTCGAGCATCCGCGCCGAGAAGTCGAGGCCGGTCACGGCCACCGCCCCGGCCCGCCGGTCGGCGAGGGCGAGGTCGCCGGTGCCGCAGGCCGCGTCGAGGACGTTGTCGCCGGGGCGAACGGCCGCGGCCGCGGCGAGCCGCCGCCAGCGCAGGTCGAGCCCCGCGGTCATGACGCGGTTCATCGCGTCGTAGACCGGCGCGATGCGGTCGAACATCGAGCGGACGGCGTCCGGCGCCAGCGTCACTGCCGCCCCTCACCCCCGCTGCTGCGCCTCGGTCTCCCGGCCTGGACGAGCATCCCGACAGCCTATGCGCAGGCGCGCCGCGCGCGTCGGCTACTTCGGTCCCTTCGAGGCGTCGAGGAAGGTTGCGAGCTCGGTGAGGTTCTTGATCCCCTGGCTGGCGAAGCTCGGCATCGGGCTTCCCTTGTTCACGCACGAGGGGCACTTCAGGTGCGCGATCTCGAAGGCGATCCCCTTGTTCTTCGCCCCTTCGGCCGAGAGGTCGGGCGCACCGAGGTTGTGGTTGCCCTGACCGAGGTAGGTGTGGCAGTTGAGGCAGCCGATCGAGGCGAAGAGCCTTGCGCCTCTGACCGCGACCGGGTTGTGCTCGAAGCCCTGCTTCTTCGCCCAGCTCGGGACGAGCTGGATCAGCTCCGAGCCGAGCGCCTCCTTGGCGATCGGCGCCGCGGTAGGTGAGGATGCCCATCGAGAGGATGACGAGGACGCTCGCCACCATCGCGACCGGGCGCTTCAACGGCCGCCGCTCGGAGCGCGTGTCGAGGAACGGCATCGAGAGCAGCAGCAGGAGCAGGATCGTCGGGATGCCGACGGTGCCGAGGAAGACGGAGGCGGGCCACTTGAAGATCCGCAGCAGGTAGAAGAGGAAGTAGAAGTACCAGTCGGGCCGCGGGACGAAGCTGAAGGTGCCCGGATCGGCCGGCATGTCGTAGAGCTTGCCCGAGCAGGCCCGAGGCGGTGCCCGTGTGGTTCCCCGGGACGCTCCACTTCCAGATGACCGCGAGCGTGATGATCACGATCACGACGACGAGCGACATGAGCGTGTCGTGGAACATCGCGTAGGGGAAGAACGGCTTCCCGCGCTCCTTGACGTCCTCCTTGTACTGCTTGAAGACGCGCCGGCGCTCGACGCAGGCGGTCGCTAGCCACGGACGCCCTCCGTCGCCTCAGAGCCCGAGCCCGCGCCCGCGCCGTTTCCGCCCGACCCGTTGGCCCCCGATCCGTTCCGGGAGGGATCGGGGCGGAGCGGCCCGGTGCCGGCGGCCTCCTTCGACCACGGCGGCGAGGTGACGCCGAGCCGGATCACCAGGTACAGGTGGAGCCCGATCAGGCCCGCGATCGCCGCCGGCAGGATCAGCATGTGGATCGAGTAGAAGCGGCTGAACGTGCTGGCGTTGATGTACGTGCCGCCCTGGAGGAACTGGGCGATGAACGGGCCGAGGAACGGCGCCGTCCCGTTCAGGTTGATGCCGACGGTCGTCGCCCAGAACGCGGTCTGGTCCCAGGGGAGCAGGTACCCGGTGAAGCCCTCGGCGAGGCCGCTCGCGAGCAGGAAGACGCCGATGATCCAGTTCAGCTCGCGCGGGTACTTGTAGGCGCCGAAGAGAAAGACCCGCCCCATGTGGAGGAACATCAGGATGATGAACACCGACGCGCCCCACTTGTGCATGCCGCGGACGAGCCAGCCCCCCCAGACGTCGTTTGTGATGTGCACGATCGAGGGGTACGCCGTCGTCGGGCCGGGCTGGTAGTACATCGCGAGGACGACGCCGGTCACGGCCTGCACCGCGAACGCGGTCAGGGTCGCCGAGCCGAGTGTCTGGAACCAGTTGACGTCCCCCGGGACCTTGCGGAAGAGGAAGTAGCGGACCGCGCCGACGAGCCCCGAGCGCTCCTCGAGCCAGTCGAGCGGGTAGAGGATCCGCTCCTGGGGTGTCGGCCTGCTGCTCGCCATCAGGCCGGCGGAGGGGGCTGAAGCGGGACCGGGTGCGGCGGCTGGATCGGGTAGAGCCAGGACTCGATGCCCGTCGACGGGCTCGCCCGGGAAGTGGTAGGTCGCCGCATGGATCACCGCGTTGGCGCCCGTCCCGACCACCTTGGCGACCGAGAACGGCGCCCCGACGAACAGGTGCTCGTTGACGATCGAGTACGAGTAACGGTCGAGACCGCGCACCGGCGGGCCCGCGATCCGGTTGCCCTCGGTGTCGTACTGGCCACCGTGGCAGGGGCAGCCGAACCCCGACGGATTGACCGGGATCATCGAGACGTCCTTGTAGTGCCTGACGGCCTTCGGGTTGATCTGCCCGTTCGGCAGCAGCGGCAGCTCGCCGTTCGGCTGCACCGGACAGCCGAGGTGGGCGCAGTGATTCGAGAGGATCGTGAAGCTCGGCAGCCTGCCGAGGAAGCCGTTGTAGCGGATGAAGGCTGTGCGCCTGGAGACGGCCGCCTGACTCGGATTCGAGACGAACGTCGTGATCAGGAACTGGTTCTCCGGGTAGTCGGAGAGGGGCCCGAGATCCTGGGGCGTCACGCTCTGCTTCAGGAAGGCCGGACCGATCATGAAGCCGAGCACCGGCAGGGTGACGAGGCCGCCGATGACCGCGCCGAGCCCGAGCGTCGAGACCTCGAGGAAGACCGACCGGGGCATCGGGTCGCCAGCGGATGTCGGGCGCGCTGGCCGCGGCGCCGGCTTGGGCGTGCGCGGCGGCCTCCGTTCGGGCTCGACCTTCGGCGCCTTCGCGAGCGCGGAGGCGCGGGTCAGGTCCCGGACCCAGAGGAACGCGAAGACGATCGCGATCACCGCGCCGATGACGACGACGGAGCGCGAGATGACGAAGCCGACCAGGAAGACGACCACGCCCACGGCGAGGCCGACGGGCCACAGGCTCGGGCCTGGCGTGTGCGGATGTTCGCGGCCCGGTTCCAAGTCGCTCGCAACGAATATCACAAGTACCGATCCCGTTGCCGAAGGCAGCGGGGCCCGAACTATGCCGGATCGTCGTGGCGGCTGCCGGGCGAGCGTGCGTCGAGGCCGTACTCGGTCCAGCGCCGATCGACGAGCGCCCGGATCTCGGCGCTCATCTCGATCTCGGGCGGCCAGTCACGGCCGCCCTCGTCGGGCAGCTTGGCGGTCGCGTCGATCCCGAGCTTGCCGCCGACGAACTGGCGCACGGTCGCGTGGTCGAGGTGGTCGGCCGGCCCCTCGCTGAGGACAACGTCCCGGGCCGGATCGACGTTGGCGCCGACGTAGAAGGCGACCTGGGCGTAGTCGTGCGGATCGACGTGGGCGTCGACGACGATCACCGACTTCGTCAGCGAGAGCAGCCCGAGCCCCCAGACCGCGTGCATCACCTTCTTGGCCTGCGCCGGGTAGCTCTTGCGGATCGAGACGATCGCGCAGTTGTGGAACGCGCCTGCGACCGGCAGGTCGTAGTCGACGATCTCGGGCACCGAGGCCCGGATCGCCGGCAGGAAGATGCGCTCGGTCGCCTTGCCGAGCCACGCGTCCTCCTGCGGCGGCTTGCCGACCACGATCGACGGGTAGATCGCCCCGCGCCTCATCGTCATCGCCGTCAGGTGGAAGACCGGGAACGGCTCGACCGGCGTGTAGTAGCCGGTGTGGTCGCCGAAGGGCCCCTCGGGCGTCAGGTCGCCCGGTTCGACGTACCCCTCGAGCACGATCTCGGCGCGCCGCCGGCACCTCGAGATCGACGGTGACGCCCTTGACGATGTCGACCGCCTCGCCGCGGAGGAACCCGGCGAACATCAGCTCGTCGATGTGCTTCGGGAGCGGCGCGCTCGCGCTGTAGGCGGTGACCGGGTCGAGCCCGAGCGCGACGGCGACCTCCAGCCGCCCGCCGGCGGCGGCGAAGTCGGCCCGCCCGTCCTTGTGGAGCTGCCAGTGCATCGCGGTCGAGCGGGGGCCGAGCACCTGCATGCGGTACAGGCCGACGTTCCGCTGTCCGCTCACCGGGTCGCGGGTGATCACGGCCGGCAGCGTGATGAACGGCGCCGCGTCGAGCGGCCAGCAGGTCTGGACCGGCAGCACGCCGAGGTCGACCTCCTCGCCGGTCAGCACGACCTCCTGGCAGGCCCCCCGGCGGACGGTGTTCGGGAGCGAGTCGGCGATCGACTTCAGCTGGCGCAGCCCACGCAGCTTGTCGACGAGGCCCGCCGGCGGCTGCATCTCGAGCACGTCGGCGAGCTTCGCCCCGACCTCGTCCAGTCCCTCGACGCCGAAGGCGAGGCACATGCGCCGCTCGCTGCCGAACTGGTTCACGAGCAGCGGATGCTCGCTCCCTGCGGGGCGCTCGAACAGCAGCGCGGGCCCGCCGGCCTTCACCGTCCTGTCGACGATCTCGGTCACCTCGAGCGCGGGGCTCACCTCGGCGCTCACCCGCACGAGCTCACCCTCGCGTTCCAGCAGCGCGATCCAGTCGCGCAGGTCTGCCGGCGGGCGCACCCCTACCGTATGGTTCGCCCCGTCCCGGTGCTAAGCATGGCCGGTCCCCCGGCGCAGCCGGGGGTGTTTCAGCCGCGCGGATTCCGCCCGCGTGGCACCACAACCGCATAGCAGACCGACCATGTCGATGAAGGGTAAGGCCCTTGTCGGTCTGGACGTGCATGCCGCCCAGACGCACGCGGCGGTCCTGGACACCCTCAGCGGTGAGGTGCGCGTGAAGCGGCTTGTCTGTCCGCCGCTGGAGGTGGTGACGTTCCTCGAGGGCTCGGCAGCGGTGTGCGAGCGGTGTACGAGGCGGGCCCGACCGGCTTCGGGTTGGCACGAGCGGCTCGTGAGCGCGGGATCGACGCTCGCGTCGTCGCTCCCGGGTCGATCCCGAAGGGGCCGACTGATCACATCAAGACGGATCGGCGGGACGCGGTCGCGGCTGGCGCGGCTGCTCGCGGCCGGCGAGCTGCGGTTCGCGTTCGTGCCCAGTGTCGCGGACGAGCAGTTCCGTGACCTGACCCGCTCGATCGAGGACGTCCGCGGCGACCTGATGCGGGCTCGCCACCGTCTCTCGAAGTTCCTGCTGCGCCGCGGCGAGCGCTACGGCGGCCCCGGCCGCGCCTGGACGGCAAGCCCATCTTCGCTGGCTGCGGGCACTCCGGTTCGAGGATCCCTGCTCGCGCGCCAGCTTCGCCGATTACCTGGCCGCGATCGAACTGCTGCTCGGCCGCCGCGCCAGCCTGCTCGCGGCACTCGAACAGGTGGTGCCCGAGTCGAGCCACGCGGCCGTGATTGCACGGCTGCGCTGCTTCCGCGGCATCGACACGCTCTCTGCGGCTGGCGCTCGCGCGCCGAGATCGGTGACTTCTCCCGGTTCCCGAAGCCGGCGCTGCTCTCCGGCTTCCTCGGCATTGTCCCCAGCGAGCGCACTTCCGACCAGAAGCGCCGCCAAGGCGCGATCACCAAGGCAGGCCCCACCCATGCACGCAGACTCCTGGTCGAGGCCGCCCACCACTACGGCCGCCGACCGTTCGTTGGCGCCGTGCTCGCCCGCCGCCAGCAAGGAGCCGACCCGCGCGTGATCGCCGTCGCCTGGCGCGCCCAGCAGCGCCTCTACCAACGCTGGCAGCGCCTCCGTGAGCAGCGACGCAAGCCCGCCGGCGTCGTCGCCGTCGCCTGCGCCCGCGAGCTCGCCACCTTCCTCTGGGAGGCAGCAATCCTTGACTGACCGCAAGATCGATCATCGCGCCCGGGATGCTTCCGGGGCGGCAACGAGAAACACGCGAAGGCCCACGACCGTCGCGCGAAGGCTCGCGACCCTACTATGGGCAACCGGCACGCCGGCAGCGCCCGATCCTAGACAGCGAGCCGCGACGAACACAGGGTCTTAAGGTGACAGCCCTCGAATATCAGTCTGACCCGCAGTCGACCAGACTGGACCTTCCGCTCGTGCCGCCCCGCAAGCACCCCGCCAGCGCCGACCCCACCGGCCACGACCCACCCCATCCCGAGCCGATGAGCCACCTCATCCCATATCAGTAGGAGCCGGGACGCCGGGCCTTGCGCCGGTGATTGACCCCGCGCACGAGCTCGCCGATGGCGATCACTCCGATGAAGACGAGCCCGACGATCAGCATCGCGGTGATCACGTTGAGCCCGTCGGTGGCGGCGTCCGAAATCACGGCGAGATGGTACCGCGAGTGCCGCCGCCGGAGCCGGAGCCTGCCTCGCCGGGGCCGGCGAAGGCTGCGTGCCGCGCGAGAGCGGCGACGATCTCCTCGGCGCCGGGCTCGCCGCCGAGCGCGCGAGCCGCCGCGACCCACGCCTCGCCGTCACCGTCCTCGCCGGCCGCGCGGAGCGAGGCGCAGCGCGAGATCAGCTCGGCCATCGCCGCGACGGCGTCGACGCCGCCCGCGTCGGAGACGAGGACGAGGCCGTGGGCGTAGAGGTAGTCCCCGAGCAGCACGCGCTCGCTCTCCTCGCCTGGCGAGAAGAGCCGCGGCCGGCCGTAGTGGACGAGGTAGGCCTCGTAGACGGTCTCGAGCCCGAGCGCGAAGCGCTCGGGGGCGAGCGCCGAGAAGACGGCGGTCTGCAGCCGCTCGGGCTCGGGCAGGAGCGCCGCCGCCCAGAGCGGGCTCTCGGATTGCGCGCCGGTCGCGATCGCCTCGAAGGGGTCCACCCGGGCAGTCTCGCGGTTCGGCGGCGCGGCCGCTCGCCGCACCTAGACTGACCCCCGTGCAGGAGCCGGGGACGGTCACCTTCTTTCTCTACTTCCCGGGCCCGGTTCAGGCCGAGCACGCACGGGCGCTCCTCGGTGCCGACGGCTTCACGCCCCTCGACATCCTGCCGCCCGACAGCGCAGCGGACGCGGCCTGGTCGCTGGCCGCCGAGCGAGAGCTCGCACGCGCGGGGCTCGACGCCGCCGTCGCGCGCGTCCGCGAGATCGCCGCCGCGGCCGGTGGGACCCTCGACACGATCGCGATGCCCTGGCCCGAGCACCTCTCCCGCGTCTCGCCGCCCGCGGCGGGCGCCTAGCGCGGCTCGACGAACGACGCGACCGCGGCGACGGTCGCGTCGATCTCCTCGACGCCGTGGGCGAGCGAGGGGAACAGGCACTCGTACTGGCTCGGCGCAACGTAGATCCCGCTCGCGAGCAGATGACGGAAGAGGCGCCCGTAGCGCTCGGTGTCGAGCTGCTGTTTGTGCGTCACGGCGGCGAGCCCGGGCTCGCCCGGAAACACCGTCAGCATCGCGCCGACGCGCTGGACGCGGCCGAAGCGCGATAGACCTGCCTCGAGCAGCGCGCCGCGACGCTCGAGCTCCTCGTAGACGACCGGGTCGCGCAGCCGGCGCAGCACCGAGAGCCCCGCCGCCGTCGCGAGCGGGTTCCCGGAGAGCGTCCCTGCCTGGTAGACGTCACCGAGGGGGGCGAGGCGGGACATGATCTCCGAGCCGCCGCCGAAGGCCGCGAGCGGCAGGCCGCCCCCGACGATCTTGCCGAGAATGGTCAGGTCGGGAGCGACGCCGAAGCGCTCCTGCGCTCCGCCGCGCCCGACCCGAAAGCCCGTGATCACCTCGTCGAAGACGAGCAGAGCGCCGGCGGCGTCGGCGAGGCGTCGCAGCGCCTCGAGGAACCCGGGCGCCGGCGGGATGCAGCCGATGTTCCCGGCCACCGGCTCCACGAAGATCGCGGCGAGGTCGCCGCCGTGGCGCTCGACGGCCGCGGCCGCTTGCTCGAGGTCGTTGTAGCCGACGACGATCGTCTCCGCGACGACCGCTGCCGGGACGCCGGGCGAGGCCGGGATGCCGAGCGTCGCGAGGCCGGATCCCGCCTCTGCGAGGAAGGGGTCGGCGTGGCCGTGGTAGCCGCCCGCGAACTTCAGTACGTGCGTCCTGCCCGTGACGGCCCGCGCCAGGCGAAGAGCCGACATCGCCGCCTCGGTCCCGGAGGAGACGAGTCGCACCTGCTCGATCGACGGCACCGCGTCGGCGATCTCCTCGGCGAGCTCGACCTCGCGCTCGGTCGGCGCGCCGAAGGTCGTCCCGGCACGCGCCGCCGCCTGCACCGCCTCGACCGTCTCGCGGTCGGCGTGCCCGAAGATCAGCGGACCCCAGGACTGCGACCCAGTCGAGCAGCCGGCGGCCGTCGGCCGTCTCGAGGTACGCCCCGTCGCCGCGAGCGACGAAGAAGGGCTCGGCGACACCGACGGCGTGCATCGCCCGCACCGGGGAGTTGACCCCGCCGGGGATCCTTCGCTGTGCCCGCTGCCAGAGCTCGGACGGGTCTAGAGCCAGGCTGCGAGCTCCTTCGCCCAGTAGGTGACGATGATCTCCGCGCCGGCCCGGCGGATCGCCGTCAGCGACTCGAGCGCCGCGACCCGCTCGTCGAGGAAGCCGGCGGCGCCGGCCGCCTTCACCATCGCGTACTCCCCCGAGACGCTGTAGGCGGCGACAGGCAGATCAAACCGCTCGCGGACGGCGCGGATGACGTCGAGGTAGGGGAGCGCCGGCTTGACCATCAGCACGTCCGCTCCCTCGGCCACGTCGAGCTCGCACTCGCGCAGGGCCTCGCGGACGTTGCCGGGATCCATCTGGTAGCCGCGCCTGTCGCCGAACGACGGCAGCCGAGCCGGCCGCCTCGCGGAACGGCCCGTAGAACGCGGAGGCGTACTTGGCCGCATAGGAGACGATCGGCGTCTCGGGAAGCTCGGCGCGAATCGCCGCGACGCGGCCGTCCATCATGTCGCTCGGACAGACGGCGTCGGCACCGGCCTCGACGTGCGAGACGGCCGCCCGGACGAGCAGCTCGAGCGAGGCGTCGTTGTCGACCTCGTCGCCGCGGAGCACGCCGCAGTGACCGTGCGCGGTGTACTCGCAGAGACAGACGTCCGTCAGCAGCAAGAGCTCCGGAAAGCGCGGCCGCAGGGCCCGCAGCGCTCGCTGGACGATCCCGTCGGCGACCCAGGCGCCCGAGCCCTCGTCGTCCTTCTCCTCCGGGATGCCGAAGAGGATGACGGCCCGGATCCCAGCGCGCATCAGGTCCTCGCATTCGCGCACCGCGCCCGCCACCGTCAGCCGGGCGAGCGCCGGCAGGCTCTCGTTGGCGAGCGCCTCCGGAGCGACGAAGAGGGGCATGACGAGGTCGTCGAGCGACAGCGTCGTCTCGCGGACGAGGTCGCGGAGAGCGGCGCTACGGCGCAGGCGGCGCAGGCGCGTGGCCGGGAAGGCGTTCACCTCGAGAAGCGTACGGGATCACCGCCGCGCGACGCGCTCCGCGCGCGGCGGCTCCGGCAGCGACTCGACCTCGACCGGGACCGTGTCGCCGTCGGGCCAGCGTGCGAACGTAATCCGCTCGGCGAAGAACTCCCAGGTCGCCCGGCCGACGGCGAGGAGCGGCAGGGCGATCAGCGCGCCGATCAGCCCGTCGACGTTGGCCCCGGCGAGCAGCCCGAAGATCACGAGCAGCGGGTGGAGGCGCAGGACGCTCCCCATCACCTTCGGGACGACGATGTGCCCCTCGATCTGGTGGATCGCGAGGAAGAGCAGCACGACCCAGACGACCGAGAACGGGTGCACGACGAGCGCGTAGATCGCCGGTGGGATCGCCCCGATCCACGGTCCGAGGTAGGGCAGGACTTCGGCCAGCGCGACCCAGCCGCCGAAGAGCAGGGCGTAGGCGTCGGCCCCTGGCAAAAGCCCCGTGGCGCCGAGAATCCAGAGACCGGCCCCGGCGCTCGCACCGATGATCAGGCTGAGCAGGATCTGGCCGCGGACGTAGGAGAGCGAGCGCGTACTCCATCCGCGAGATCAGGGGACGCCCGCCGTGCGGCGGGAACCGCCGGTCGATTGCGCGCGACAGCCGCTGCATGTCGAGGAGCAGGTAGACCGAGATGACGAGGATCAGGACGCTGTCGAAGAGCGCCCTGCCGATCGAGATCGCCGCCCCCTCGACGAAGTTGACGATCCGGTGGGTGTAGCGGCCGACGTCGCGCTGGCGGATCCGCTGGACGAGCCGGTGGCCGCTCTTCTCGATCTTGATGCTCGCCAGGTGGTTCGTGTCGAGCCAGTGCTGCAGGCGGTTGATGTCGCGGTCGGCCGAGGTGACGTGGTTGCGGCCGTGGTCGACCGTGAAGTAGCTGTTGACCCGCTCGGCAGCGGTCTTCGTCTGGGTGACGACGACCGTCCCGAGCGCGAGTACGGCGACCACGAACGCCGCGGCGAACGTGACGTAGACGAGCGCGACCGAGAGGCCGCGGCGGACCCTGAGCGCGCCGAGGGCGAGGACGAGCGGATCGAGCAGGAGCGCGATCAGCGTCGCGACCAGGAAGAGGAAGAGGGTGTGTCCGGCGGCCTTGGCGAAGATCCAGACGAAGAAGATGCCCACCGGCAGCCCGACGAGCTGGATCCAGCGGGGGATCTCGACCCGCGGCGGCGGGCCGGCCGGAGCGCTCACGGAACCGATCGTACAGCCGCGCCCGGCAGAGACCCGGCTCGGCGCGGGGTCTCGCCGGTCCGGGCACCGGGCGCCCGCGCGCCACCCGGTTGATGGCGCCTGCCGGTTCCGGTACGGTCCTCGCTGATGTCGCCGCCCCGGGCTCAAGGGCGGGCAGCGCGCGCCCGACGTCGTCGGTCAGACGGCGGGAGGCGCCGGCTCGTCGTCCTCGCCGTGATCGCGGCGATCGTCCTCGGAACCCTCGTCGTCACCGCTTTCGGCGGCGGCGACCATCCGAGTGCCGGCATCGCGGCGCCGGCGAGCGCTGCGCGGCTCCTGCCGGTCGGGCCTCCCGGCCGCGAGGCGATCGCGCGGCTTGGTGCACTCACGATCGAGCTGCCGGTGAACCGCAGCCGGGTCACGGCCGTCGGCTACTACCCGGCGTCCGACGGCGGGCTCGCGCTGTCGCCGATCGGCTCGCAGGCCAACGAGGGACTCCTGAAGCGCCTCGAGAGCGCCGTCTTCGGCGGCGGCTCCGGCTGGCCCCACTGGTACCTCCTCCCGGGCGGGGACGGGCCCGCGACCTCGGCGCTCGACGTGGGCGCCCCCTCGGGTACCGACGTCTACGCGCCCGTCGACGGCACGATCGTCGGGATCGACAACGTCATCCTCGACGGCAAGGTGCACGGCCAGCGGATCGAGATCCAGCCGACCCTTGCGCCGTCGCTCCTCGTCGCGGTCGCGAACGTCGCCGCCGACCCGTCGCTCGCGGTCGGCGGCATGGTCACGGCCGGCAGCTCGAAGCTCGGCGAGCTGATCGACCTCTCGCGGGTCGAGACCCAGACGCTCTCGCGCTACACGAACGACGCGGGCAACCATGTCCTCGTCGAGGTCTACCCCGCCGCGTCGCTCGAGCTCAGGTGAGCGGCGCCCCCGCCCGACGGCCCCGATGAGGATCCTCTTCGTCGGCGACGTCTTCGGCGCCCCGGGGCGGCGCGCAGTCGAGGCGCGGCTGCCGGGCCTGCGCAGCGAGCTCGGCGTCGACTTCTGCATCGTCAACGGCGAGAACGCCGCCGACGGCCGCGGGATCACGGCGAAGCTCGCCGAGCGCATCCTCGCCGCCGGTGCCGACGTGATCACCCTCGGCAACTGGGCCTGGGGGCAGGCCGGGTTCGCGCCGTACCTCTCCGGCACCGACCGGGTACTCCGGCCCGCGAACCTCTCGCCCCTCTCGCCCGGCAGCGGCCTTGCCGTCCACGGCGGCGTCGCCGTGATCAACCTGCTCGGGCAGATGACCCTCAACCCGTTCGAGAACCCGTTCCTGGCCGCCGACCGGCTCGTCGCGGCGGCCGCGCGTGAGACGCCGGTGATCGTCGTCGATTTCCACGCCGAGGCGACGAGCGAGAAGGTCGCGCTCGCCTACTACCTCGACGGACGCGTGACCGCCGTGCTCGGGACGCACACCCACGTCCAGACCGCCGATGCGCGGGTGCTCGCAGGCGGCACCGCCGCGATCACCGACGCCGGCATGACCGGCCCGCACGACTCGGTGATCGGCAGCCTGCCGGATGGACCGATCCGCCGCTTCACGACCGGGTTCCCGGTCCGGCTCGCGGTCGCCGAGGGCGATGTTCGGATCGAGGGTGTCCTCGTCGACTGTGGCGAGGACGGCCGCGCGACAGCCTGCGAGGCGGTGCGGGTCCCCGTCGCCGCGCGCCAGCTGCAAGCCAGCTAGGCGAGAGCGAGCGACCCAGGCAGCTCACCCTCGACGCCGGGCACGCCGACGGGGGCCTCGGCGGCGCGCGGGGCGAGCAGGGCGAACGCGGTGAACGGGAAGAACCAGGGCAGGTAGAGGTAGAACCAGTGGGTGAGCACCACCTCGAAGCCGATCAGGAGCGCACCCGTGAAGGCGGCGATCTGCAGGGGCGAGCGCTGCCGCGGCCAGCGGTAGAGCACGAGCGCCCCGATCAGCAGCGCGGCCTGGAGGACGTGCTGGACGACCGAGAGGTTCGGCAGCCCCTTGGCGTGGTACTGGCCCCAGTCCCAGAGCGAGAAGGGCGACTCGCGGCCGAACTGGTAGCCGAAGGTGTGGTGGATGAAGACCCGGGCGTCGTGCAGCGGGTGCCCGCCGAGGAAGAGGACGAAGAACGAGGCGCCGCCCGCGATGAGGGCACCGGCGACGAACCGCAGCCGGGAGCGATTGTCCCGGGAATCCGGGTAGCCCGACCAGAGCGGCAGCAGGAGCAGGGGCGCGAACTTCACGAGCGCTCCGAGCATCCCGAAGGCGCCGCGTAGCGCCGGCGAGGAGAGGAAGTAGAAGCCGAAGATGAGCAGCGCCGGCTGGATCATGTCGTTCGTGTTCGAGCTCGAGGCGTACTGGGAGAAGGGCCAGGCAGCCCAGGCGAAGGCGAGCGTCGCCGCGAGTCGCGCGCCCCCGAAGCGCATCCCGACGAGCCAGAGCCCGACGATGCAGAGGAGGTCCCAGAGGATCGAGGTGGCATGCGCAGCCGGGAGCGAGTCCCACTTGCCGCTCCAGCCGAAGACCCAGTACCCGGGCAGGTAGGCCTCGTAGGAGACCGGGCCGTAGGTGTCGCCCTGGGCGTCGGCGGCCTCGCAGCGGCCGTTCGTCTGGATCCGGTCGCGGATCTCGCCCGAGGCGTCGGCGGGGCCGCAAGCGGGACGGTTCCCCTCGATCGGGAAGTTGCCGTACGGGTCGACGCCGGTCGCAATCCGCTCGGCGCCGATCACGCCCGAGAGCCCGACGTCGATCACGTTCGAGTCGCGGACGTTCAGCCCGATCCGAAAGCCGGCCAGGAACACGGTTGCCCCGATCAGCAGCCAGACCGGCCAAACGGTCGACCCGCGCGGCGCCCGATTGCTGCGCCCGATGACGAGGCAGCGGACGAGCAGCCAGATGAGCCCGGGATAGACGAGCGGCATCGCCGCGAAGATGTGGCCGCGATTGAAGAACCAGAGCGAGACCGAGAACGAGAGCATCATCAGCAGGTCGAGGTTCCGTAGCGAGAGGAGCCGCCGCCAGTCGACGAGCCCGATCAGGAAGACGGCGCAGAACCCGAGCCAGACGGAGTAGGAGTTGATCTTCGTGCCCCCGAAGGCGCCCGGGCCGCCGCGGGCCATCCCCCAGGCGACCTGGGGACCCGTGTACGCCGTCAGGACCGCACCGGTGACATCGTCGATCGTGCCCATCGCGATCTCGCCGGCAAGCCCGGAGAAGACGCCGACGGTCCACGTACCGTTCGCGTAGCTCGCGTTGATCTCCGGTCGGGCCGGGTAGCGCTCCAGCCAGTCGTGCACCTTCGGCACGGCCAGGAAGATCTTCTCCGCCGCCGCGCTCGTCAGCCGCGGCTGACCGGCGGGGGTCGCGGCCGGCTGGGCGAGCGGAGGCGGCGCGAGGGCAAGACCAGTCGATGTCGGCTTCGTCGTCGTCGCCATGGCGGCGGGGACGAGGGCGCCAGCCGCGAGAAGCGCGAGGGCGACCGTCCTCAGTGACGAAACGACCAGAACTTATTCCCGAGGAAGTTCAGCGGCGTCACGACGACGATCGCGATCGCCTGCGCGATGATCTTGCCCGCGCCGGCCGAGACGAGCAGCCCGAGCACGCCGAGGTTCGCCAGGTAGACGAGGCCCGAGACGGCGAAGAAGCGCATCCCCTGGTAGCCGAAGTGGCCGCGCTGGGCCCGGAACGTCCACGAGCGGTTCAGGCAGTAGTTCCAGCCGGCGGCGACGACGAACGAGCACGTTGCGGCCACCAGGTAGTGGAGGTGCGCCTGCCGCAGGAGCAGGGTGTAGACGATCAGGTTGACGACGTAGCCGCTCGCCCCGACGGCTCCGAACTTCCCCAGCTGGATCCAGTTGGCGGGGCGACGCAGCGCCTGCACCGCGCGGTGTTCGAGCATCGCCACTCTCCTCGAGGCTAGCAGGGGCATCCGCGGGCATTTGTTACGGGTTGCCGGGAACGAGCGGGACGAAGCGGGCCGGGACGGCGGCGACGAGGACGGGCCCCGCGGGGCTGCGCTCGAGCACGACGAGGCGCTGCCGCCCTCTGCCGTTGGCGAGCGGAGCGGCGATCCGGCCGCCCTCGCGTAGCTGCTGCCAGAGCGCGGCGGGGAGCTGGCGGGCGGCTGCAGCGACGGCGATCGCGTCGAAGGGTGCCTCCTCGGGGAGCCCGCAGGTGCCGTCGCCGACGTGGACCGTGACGCGTTCGTAGCCGGCCGCCGCGAGCGCGACGCGCGCCGTCTCTGCCAGCGCCGGGATCCGCTCGATCGTGTGCACACACGCGGTCAGCTCGGCGAGGACGGCTGCCGCGTAGCCGGAGCCGGTGCCGACGTCGAGCACCCGCTCGCTGCCCGAGAGCGCGAGCGCCTCACACGTGACGGCGACCATGTAGGGCTGCGAGATCGTCTGCCCGTAGGGGAGTGGCACCGGGCCGTCGTCGTAGGCGGCAGCGCGGAACCCGTCGGGTACGAAGAGCTCGCGGGGGACGGCGGCCATCGCCGCGATCACCCGCTCGTCGCGGATGCCGCGCGAGCGGAGCTGGCGGTCGATCCAGGTCGGCGCGGGCAAACGGCGATCAGGCCGCTTCGGCCACCGCCACGCCGAAGTGGGCGAGCAGCAGGCCCTTGATCCCGGTGATCGACGCCGGCGGCTCGCCGAGCCCGACGGTCAGCATCGGCACCTCGGAGTCGCTGCGCGCCAGCGCGCCGTGACTGCCGCCGCCGACGTGGCTATGGCCGGCGAGGTCGGCGAACTCCCACCCCGGCGCCGCCGAGAGGAGCACGCTGCCCGCGTTCGGGTTCCGCAGCGCCCCCTCGACCCGCGCCCGACCGTCCGGGTAGGCATCGAGGAGCGCCAGATCCTCGTCGCCGCCGCGCCGGGCCACGACCTGTCCGTCTTCGAGGAACACGGCCAGATCGACCGACGGCTCGGCGTCGAGCGCCGCGGCCAGACGCCGGGGATCCTCGCCGTAGAGCATGGCGGCGCGGTTCGAGGCGGTCAGGAGCGCTCCGGGCACCTCGAGCCGGGCCGCCTGCGTGACGGGCACCTGACCGTGATCGGAGCAGAGAACGACGGCGTAGCGGCTGAGAAATGCCTCCGGTCCGCCGGCGCCGTCGAAGAGGGCCGCGATCGAGTTGTCGGCACGTCGAAGCGCCTCGTGGGCGGCGTCCGGGCCGAGCGCGTGCGAGGCGTAGTCGTAGTCGGGGAGGTAGTGGACGAGCAGGTCGAAGCCATCGCGCGTCACGAGCCAGCGCCCGATCGTCGCTGCGTAGGCATCGATCGAGCCGAGGGAGCGGTTGAGCCACGCGATCGGCGCACCGGTCTTGTCGGACTCGTAGACGCTGTAGAAGAAGAACCGCTTCGGCCCGTGCACGGGCGGAAATCCCGGGATCGGCGAGAGGTGCCGGTGGCGACCGCGGTAGGTCGTGATGTTGATCGCGGCCGTGGTCAGGCCGGCGCCCTCGAGCGCCTCGTAGACCGTCTCCGCGCTCCGAAGCAGGTGGCGCTCGTTCAGGTTGACGACCGAGTCGCGCACCCCCTGGACGAGCCCGGAGGCTCGCAGCGCGGCGAATGACGACCCGTACTCGACGAGGCGATCCTCCTCACGGTTCCACCAGACGAGGTGCGGGATGCCGTGCACGTCCGGGTGGCCGCCCGTGGCGATCGAGGCGAGACAGACCGGGGTCAGCGACGGGAACGTCGAGACCGCACGTCGGTAGCGGCCGTGCTCGAGCAGGAAGCGGAGCGCCGGGGCGTCGGTTGCCTCGAGCATCGACGGCGTCAGCCCGTCGATCACGATCAGGACGACCGGCGCGCTTCCCGGGCGGCGGCTCATTCAGCGGCGCGCGAGCGTGCGCAGGCCCGCGTAGCGCTCGGGCGTCCGGCGCCGTACCCGGACGGCGAACAGGGGGAGCACGATCGCCTCCAGGTACCCGGCGACGGGAATGAACGCGATCCCCGCTGCCGCGACGGCGATCAGACCGACGAGGCCCCCGACGCCGAGGCGCGTGCCGCCCCGCTTCAGCGAACCAGCGACGACGGGTGCGGCACCGGCGCCGCCGGCCAACCCGCCGATCGCGCCTGCGAGCGCCTCGCCCCAGCCGAAGAACGCGAAACCGATCGCGACACCGGCGACGGCGCCGACCACCGCCGCGACCACCGCCCGCGGCACGACCGCTGCCACGAGGATGCCGCAGGCTACGCCGAGGCCGGCGAGCACCCCGATCCAGTACCAGCCGCCCATCTGCAGCCGAGTGTACTCCTCAGCTCCAGACCGACCAGCGGGCGATGGGCGATGATCCCGGCCGGTGCATCCGCTCGCCGCCCTCCGCCGCCTCCCGCGCTACCCGCTCGAGGTCTTCTTCTGGACGCGGCTGCTGATCTGGGGAGGAACGCTGCTTGCCTACCTCGTCTTCGAGGCGCAGTACGCCCAGCCGCTGCACACGGGCGGCGCCGACGACGTCGTCGAGCACGACGTCGGCTGGGCGGTCGACGTCTGGGGCCGCTGGGACAGCGGCTGGTTCCTGCAGATCGCCCACCACGGCTACGCCGACCCAGGCCGGTCGTCCGCGTTCTTCCCCGCCTACCCGCTGCTCGTGCGGTTTGTCGGCTACTTCCTCCTCGGCCACGACCTGCTCGCCGGCGTGCTCATCTCGCTCGCCGCCTCGGCGGTCGCATTCGTCCTCCTCTGGCGGCTCGTCAACGAGCTCGCCGGCGAGGCGACCGCCGCCAGGACCGTTCTCTACCTGGCGATCTTCCCGACGACGCTCTTCCTCTTCGCCGTCTACAGCGAGTCGCTCTACCTCCTCGCCTCGGTCGCCGCCTTCCTGCTCGCGCGGCGACGGCGCTGGGGCTCCGCCGGCGTCGCGACCGGTCTCGCCGCGCTGACACGGGTCTCTGGGGTGATGCTGCTGCCGGCGCTCGCCCTGCTCGCCTGGCGCTCGGCCGACCGCCGCTCGGCGCTCGTGCGGCTCTCGGTCTCGCTGCCGATCATGGCTCTCTGGCCGCTCTACCTCGGGCTCGCCTACGGGAGGCCGTTCGTGTTCCTGCGCGCGCAGCGGACCGGCTGGGACCGCCACCTCTCGGCTGCCGGCCCGCTCGGAGGGGCCTGGGACGCGCTCGTCGAGGGCTGGCGCGCCGTGCGCCAGCTCGTCGCGGGTTCGGGGCACGACTACTTCCCGAGCGGCGACCACGGTGCCATGTACGGCGCCGGCCTCAACCTCGAGCAGCTCGCCTACGGCGTCCTCCTGGTCGGGCTCGGCATCTACACCTGGCGGGCGCTCGGTGCCGCCTACGGCGTCTTCGTGCTCGGGAGCCTCGCGCTGCCGTTCTCCGATCCGCTCCCGGGCTTGCCGCTGCTCTCGCTGCCACGGTTCGCGCTCGGCGTGTTTCCGGTCTTCGCTGCCCTCGGCCTGCTCGGTTCGCGGCCGCGGGTGCACACGGCCCTCGTCACGAGCTTCGCCTTGCTGCTCGGGATCAATCTCGCGCGCTGGGTGCTCTGGATCTGGGTCGCCTGAGGATCAGAAGAGGACGGCGAGGGAGCCGCGCTCGCTCTCGAACGTCGCCTCGGTGACATCGCCGAGGTCCTCACCGTCGGCCTGCAGCGGCAGCGGGCGCTCGCAGCGGACGACAAACGAGTCGAGGTCGTGCCCGCTGAGCACGCGCGGGTCGCCCTCGAGTGTGCCGCGGAAGCCGCCCAGCGCCAGCCCAGGCGCCGAGGCGGGCGAGATGGCGCGCGGCGCGACGAAGTCGAGCCCGCCTGCGAACTCGGCCCGGCCGGCAATCATCACCGGGATCGGGCCGATGTAGGTGTAGGGGTGCCCGTTGGCGACAAACACGAACGCGGCACGGCCGAACCCGTCGATCTCGAGCTCCGCCGGCATCCGCAGGCGGTGCTGAAACAGGATGCCGATCACCGTGGCGGCGAAGACCGCGTTGCCGGCCCGCCGACCGTCGCCGTCGCGGCCGCGGCGCTCGATCCGCCGGACGGCCTCGGCGTCGAGGCCGATCCCCGCCGAGAAGCAGAAGCGCCGCCCGTTCACCCGACCGAGCGAGATCGAGATCGTCCGGCCCGCCCCGAGCGCCTCGACCGCCCGGGCGGCGGCGGTGACCGGGTCGCGGGGGAGCCCGAGCGCACGCGGGAAGACACTCGCCCCGCCGCCGGGGACGAAACCGAAGGGGAGCTTGCCGGCGGCGCCGTTGATCGCCTCGTTGTAGGTTCCGTCGCCCGAGAAGACGATCAGCGCGTCGGCCTCGTCGGCGGCCTCTGCCGCCAGCTCAACCGCCTGTCCTCGCCGCTCGGTCTGCCGCACGACGACGTCGGCGCGGCGCGCAAGCGCGGCGGTCACCTCCGCGACACGACTACGAGTGACCCCCGACGAATAGGGGTTGACGATCAGGACAACCCGGCTCACCACGAGATCCTAGGTGCGCCGGTGCGCGCGCCCGCCCGTGCGCCCCGGCCGGGGCGCGGGGGCGGCAGGCGCCGGGCGAGCCGGCGCCGGGCCGCGTGGGGTCAGTGCGCGGCGATGGGCGGCTCGGCGGCGAGCCCGTTTGTGTCCGAGCTCATCGCGAGCCAGACGAGCACGAAGATGTCGAAGACGATCGCGGTGATCGCCAGGCCGAGCCACCAGGCCTGGTCGGTGGCGAACGTGATTCCGACAAACACCGCAGCGACGAGTGCCGGCAGGCCGAAGCAGATCAGCCAGCGCTTCTGCTCGGCTGCCTCGATCTCGGAGACCGAGGCGGTGGCGACCGGCGCCAGCTCGACGGCGGGATGACTGACGGATACGACCTCAGTAGTCGCGACTGCGCTCATCTCGTTCCTCCAAGAGGTAAAGGCGCGGCCGCGTCGCCGAACGCCAGTTTTCGGTACTGAAATTAATACCACAGACGCGGCGGCTAAATGCCGGATGCCCGATTATTTCGTGCCGAAATGCACGAACATCGATTTCCTTGTGCCGATGCGCACTAGCCGGTATTTCGTGCCAAAATGCACGAGCGAACCAGCGCCGATCGCCTAGACGCTCGGCCCGCCGGCGAGGCTCGGATAGTTGCCGGTGAGCAGGAAGATGTAGCCGTAGGTCTGGACCTCGTAGCGGAAGAGCCACGCGCTGATGTCCCTCATCCCTTCGTTCATCCGGCCGGTAAAGAGGCAGTAGAACCACGCCAGGAAGGCGATGGCGTTGTTGACGATCCGGAAGACATACGTGAGGAGAATCGCCGGGATCGCCAGGAACAGCCGGAGGAAGATCGTCACGCGGCTCTGGGCCGCCGCCGGCGCGATGCGGGCGTCGATCGGATAGGGGTGTCCGTTGTGGAAACCCGGGAACGGGTTCGCGAGCAGGAGGACGTAGGAGTTGAGCCGGGTCGCGTAGCGGAGGTAGCTGGCGAGGAACCGGTGTAGCCCGTCGGGGACCCGTCCGGTAACGAGCCCCGCAACCCAGGCGACGACGAGCACGAGCTCGGCGGCGATCGACCAGATGGCGAGCCAGACGAACGACGGCAGCGCGAGCAGGGGCCGGAAGAAGACGGTCAGCCGCGTCCGTCTGAGATCGTCGGTGACGAGCAAGCCGATCGGATGGAGCTCGGCCCTCGCCTGGATGACTGGGACGACCTCGGACATCGCTCGCCTCCTCTTCTCTCGCTCGGGAGCCGCACCCGTGGAGCCGGCGACGAAGGGCGGCGTGGGCAGACCGCGTGCACGAAGCGCAGCCCACGGTAGTCGGCCGGCACGACGCCCGCAACGCGGGGCCCGGCCGGACCCGCGCCGCTACGTAGAGTGAGCGCTCGCAGCGCGTCCAACCGCCCGGAAGGAGGGCCGACGATGCCGGGAGCGCCGGCGCACTCCGAGCATTCCTTGCGCGTCGCCGCTCCGGAGGCCGGCGCGCCGCAGCGGGCGCTGCCGGGCCTGTCTACGCCCGGCGGGCGGTGAGTCACGGCGGCAAGGTGTGGGCGGCGCTCTGGGCCGTCTACATCATCTGGGGCTCGACCTACCTCGCGATCGCGATCACGGTCGAGACGATGCCGCCGCTCTTCGCCGTCTCGACGAGGTTCATCCTCGCCGGCGCGATCATGGCCGTCGTCGTCTGGCGGCGCGGGGGGACGATGCGTGTGAGCAGGCGGGCGTTCGGCTCCTGCGTGCTGGTCGGCTGCCTGCTCCCGGGGGCGAACGCTGTCCTCTTCTACGCCGAACGGAACGTCCCGACCGGGCTGGCCTCGCTCCTGATCGCCTCGGTCCCGCTCTGGCTCGTCGTCCTGCGGCTACTCGCGAGCGAGCGGCCGCCGCGGGCCGCGCTCGCGGGCGTCGGCGTCGGTTTCGCCGGCGTCGCGATCCTGCTCCAGCCGAGCGGCGGAGCGACCACGACCGGCGTCGGCCTCTGCCTCCTGTCGGCGGTGATGTGGTCGCTCGGGTCGTTCGCCTCGGCGCGGCTGACCATGCCGGAGAACGCGTTCGCCGCGACGTCCTGGGAGATGCTCGCCGGCGGCCTCGTGATGCTGCCCTTCGGGCTCGCCTCGGTCGGATCGTTCACGCCCTCGACCTCCTCGCTGCTCGCGTGGCTCTACCTGGTCACGATCGGCTCGGTCGTCGGCTACACCGCCTACACCTGGCTGCTCGCCAACGCGCCGCTCGGGCTCGTCGCCACCTACGCCTACGTCAACCCCGTCGTCGCGATCCTGCTCGGAGTGCTCTTCCGCAACGAGACGCTGACGACCCGCGTCCTCGTCGGGGCGGCGATCGTCGTCTCGTCGGTGGCGGTCGTCGTCCGCCAGGAGCCGTCGGCCCGCCGCCCGATCGAGGAGGGTGTGCCGTCCTGAGCAGCTGAGAGACCGACGATCTCGTCGAGCGAGACCGGGGCGCGGTGGAGCTCCCGTCCGCACGCGTCGCGGAGTGCCGCCACGACCGCCGCGGTCGCGACGACGGTCG
The DNA here is from genome assembly GCA_963765345.1 of uncultured Actinomycetota bacterium. GTDB lineage: Bacteria > Actinomycetota > Thermoleophilia > Gaiellales > Gaiellaceae > PALSA-600. The sequence goes on along the minus strand of CAVXWI010000017.1, from coordinate 32,314 downwards.
GCGGTTCGCCGACCCCCTTCACCCCATAGGGAGCGTCAGGGTCCGGAGCTTCGATGATCACCGTCTCCACCCGCGGCATGTCGAGTGCCGTCGGGATCAGGTAGTCGGTGAAGCTCGCGTTGGTGATCAGGCCGCCCTTCGTCTTGATCTCCTCCATCACCGCGAGCCCGAGACCCTGCGCGATCCCCCCTTCGATCTGGCCCTCGATCGCCTGGCGGTCGAGCGCGCGGCCGACCTCCTGGGCGACGCCGATCCAGACGACCCGGGTCAGGCCGAGCTCGACATCGACCTCGGCGACGACCCGCATCGCCGCGACCGCAAAGGAGACGTGTGCGCGCTCGCCGGTCACCTGCCCGGTCTCGGGGTCAAGCGGCGATGTCGGGGCGTGCCGGAAGGTCCGCTCGACGTCGACCTCGGCGCCTCCGCGCGCCTCGCGCTCGACGAGCGCGGCCCGGCAGGCGTCGCGGACCGCGCCGGAGACCATGTAGGTCTGGCGCGAGGCCGAGGTCGAGCCCGCCGAGCCGACGGTCGCGGTCGAGGCCGCGGCGAGTCGAACCCGGTCGGTGCCAAGCTCGCTGCGCGCCACGAGCAGGATCACGTGCGAGACGCCCTGGCCGACCTCCGCGGCAGCGCAGTGCACCTCGGCCGAGCCGTCGGCGAGCAGGCGCACGCGTGCGGTGCAGTAGTCGTCGTACCCCTCCGAGAAGCCGATGTTCTTGAAGCCGACCGCGAAGCCGACCCCCCGGCGCACGCCCTCGCCGCGGGTCGTGTTGCCGGCGCCGCCCGGAAGCCGGATCGGGTCGCGAGGGAGCGCCTCGGCGGCCGGCGGCTCGAGCGCGGCGGCGGCTCGGATCACCTCGGCGGTCGGGAGCGGGCACTCGATCCGTTGCCCGGTCGGCAGGATGTCGCCGGTCGCGAGCGCATTTCGCAGCCGCAGCTCGACCGGGTCGAGCCCGAGCGCGCAGGCGAGCCTGTCCATCTGCGCCTCGGCGGCGAAGCACGTCTGGACGGCGCCGAAGCCGCGCATCGCGCCGCAGGGCGGGTTGTTCGTGTAGACGACCGTCGCCTCGAGCCGGGCATTCGGGACGTCGTAGGGGCCGCAGGCGAAGGCGGCGGCATTCGCACACACCGCCGTCGAGCTCGACGCGTAGGCGCCACCGTCGAGGAGGATGCGCATCTCCACGCTGACGAGCCGCCCCGCGCGGGTGGCCGTGTGGCGCGCCCAGGTCTTCGACGGGTGGCGGTGGACGTGGCCGGTGAACGACTCCTCGCGGCTGTAGACGATCTTGACGGCGCGCTTCGTGTGCAGGGCAAGTAACGCGGCGTGGATCTGCATCGAGACGTCCTCGCGCCCGCCGAAGGCGCCGCCGACGCCGGCGAGATGGACGCGGACGCGCTCGGGCGGCAGGTCGAGGCAGGGCGCGATCTGGGCGCGGTCGGCGTGGAGCCACTGCGTCGCGACGTGGATGTCGATACCGCCCTCGCCGTCGGGCACGGCGAGGCCCGACTCCGGCCCGAGGAAGGCCTGGTCCTGGATGCCCGTCTCGTAGGTTCCCTCGACCACGACCTCGCCCTCGGCAGCCGGATCGCCGTGGGCAATCACGAGCGTCCGGACGACGTTCGGCCGCGGATCGCTGCGGTACCCGTGGCCGGCGGCGGGACGTTCCGGGTGCAGGTCGGGGCCTTCGGTGGCGCGTTCCATGTCCGTGATCGGATCGAGCGGCTCGTAGTCGACGCGGATCCGGGCGGCGGCCCGGCGCGCCTGCTCGGGGTGGGTCGCTGCGACGAGCGCGACCGGCTCACCGAAGTGGCGGACGCGGTCGCTCGCGAGGACGGGCTGATCGCGGAACTCGAGCCCGTAGTTCTTCTCGCCCGGGACGTCGGCGTGCGTGAGGACGGCGTGGACGCCGGGCATCGCCAGCGCTGCGGCGACGTCGAGCGAGCGGATCGCCGCGTGGGCGAGCGTGCTTCTGACCGTGTGCCCGAAGAGCATGCCGGGCGTCGAGAGGTCGCTCGAGTAGGCGAACGCACCCCTAACCTTCGCCGCCGCGTCGGCCCGCGGCCGCGTCGTGCCGAGCCGGCCCAGCTCCGGCTGCAGGCTCGTCGTCATCGCCGAGCACCGTTCAGGACAGGCGACGGTGAGGGGCGCGGTCGGCGGCGGCAGGGGCTCATCCCTCGTCACCCGAGCCGGACACGGCGGCGAGTCGAACCGCGGCGAAGATCTTCTCGTAGCCGGTGCAGCGGCAGAGGTTGCCCGAGAGCGCCTCGCGGATCTCGTCGTCGGACGGCTCCGGCGTTCGCGCGAGCAGATCGGCGGTGGCAACGACGAGGCCAGGAGTGCAGAAGCCGCACTGGACGGCGCCGGCCTCGACGAAGGCCTCCTGAACGGGGTGGAGCCCGACGCGCGGGGCGAGCCCCTCGATCGTCGTCACCTCGTGACCGTCCGCTTGCGCCGCGAGCACGAGGCAGGCGCAGACGAGGTCGCCGTCGAGAAGCACCGAGCACGAGCCGCACTCCCCCTGCTCGCAGGCGTTCTTGGCGCCCGGGTAGCCGAGCTGCTCGCGCAGCGCGTAGAGCAGCGACTCCCCCTCCCAGCAGTCGGCGACGGCCGCGACCCCGTTGACGCTCAGCGCCACCCTCACGGCGCCGACCGCCGGGCGAGCGTCCGCTCGAGCGCGCGGGCCGCGAGCACCCTGAGCGCGTGACGGCGGTAGGCGGCGCTCCCGCGCACGTCGTCGATCGGCGTCGCCGCGTCCGCGACCCGCTCCGGGAACGACCCGGCCTCGCCGAGTGGCGCGCGTACGAGCAGCGGACGCGGCGACGCCGACCCGAACGCCGCTCGCAGCTCCTCGCCGGCCGAGAGGGCGAGCGAGCACACCGCGATCACCATCGCGTTGCGGGGCCCGATCTTCATGAAGGTCTGCGGCTCTCCCGACGGAGCGACCCAGACGGCGGTGATCAGCTCGTCGGGTACGAGCACCGTGCGCTTGACGCCGCTGACGAAGTCACCGAGGGCGACGCGTCGGCTCCCGCGCACGGAGGAGCACTCGACCTCCGCACCCTCGATCAGGAGCGGCGGCAGTGCGTCACCGGCGGGCGAGGCCGTGGCGAGGTTGCCCCCGATCGTGCCGCGGTTGCGGATCTGCGGCGACCCGACCGTACGTGCCGCCTCGGCGAGCGCCGGCAGAAGCCCGGCCAGCTCGTCCGCCATCAGCTCGGAGTAGGTCAGCCCGGCCGCAAGGCGGAGCGAGCCGTCCTCGTGCGACCAGCCGCGCAGCTCGGCGACCTCGTTCAGGTTCAACACCGCCTCCGGCCGTAACCGGTCGAAATTCATCGCCACCATCACGTCGGTCCCGCCCTGGATCGGCAGGGCCTGCGGCCGCTCCGCCTTCAGCTCGAGCGCCTCGGCGAGCGAGCGTGGGCTGAGGATCTCCACGACGCGAACTGTACGGTTCGGCCCACGTGGCGCCGACGCCCGCTCCAGTCACCTATGCCGGCGCGACGATCGTGACGATGGACGCGGCGGGCACCGAGCACAGCCGCGGCTGGCTCCGGGTCGAGGACGGCCTCGTTGCCGCGGTTGGCAGCGGCGACCCGCCGGGGACGGCCGAAGACCTCTGCGGCGCCGTGATCACCCCGGGTCTCGTCAACACCCATCACCACCTCTACCAGACGCTGACCCGTGCTCGCGCGCAGGAGGCCGACCTGTTCAGCTGGCTGCGCGAGCTCTACCCGGTCTGGGCGCGCATCGACGAGGAGATGCTCCACGCCGCGGCCCGGACCGGTCTCGCCGAGCTCGCGCTCTCGGGCTGCTCGACCGTCTTCGACCACCACTACGTCTTCCCGCGCGGCGTCTCCGGGCTGGTCGAGGCCGAGATCCGGGCGGCCGGCGAGCTCGGCGTCCGCCTCGTCGCCTCGCGTGGATCGATGGACCTCGGCGTCTCGGACGGCGGGCTGCCCCCCGACGACCTCGTCGAGACGATCGACGACGTCCTCGCGGACACCGAACGGCTGGCCGGTCTCGCCGACGGCGACCTCGTCCAGATCGCGGTCGCGCCCTGCTCGCCGTTCTCGGTCTCGACCCGGCTGATGGAGGAGTCGGCGGCGCTCGCCCGCCGGCTTGGCCTCGCCCTGCACACCCACCTCGCCGAGACGATCGAGGAAGACGCGTACTGCCGCGCGCTCTACGGCTGCACCCCCGTCGAGTACCTCGAGCGGGTCGGCTGGCTCGAGCCCGACGTCTGGTGCGCCCATTGCGTCCACCTGACGCACTCCGAGATCGAGCAGTTCGCGGCTCACGGCGTCGGCGTCGCGCACTGTCCGAGCTCGAACCTCAGGCTCGGCGCCGGCGTCGCGCCCGTGCGCGAGCTTCTCGACGCCGGTGCCAAGGTCGGGCTCGGCGTCGACGGCTCGGCCTCGAACGAGCGCGGCGACCTCTCCTACGAGGTCCGGCAGGCGCTCCTCGTCGCCCGCGGCCGGAATGGTCCAGGGGCGCTGAGCGCCCGTGAGGCGCTCCGGGTCGCCACGCGAGGAGGCGCAGAGGTGCTCAGGCGCGACGACATCGGCTCGCTCGAGCCGGGCAGACGGGCCGATCTCGCGATCTGGCGGACGGACGGGCTCGAGCTCGCTGGCGCGGCAGACGCCGTCGCCGGCCTCGTCCTCTCGGCTCCGCACCGCGTCGACCGTCTCGTCGTCGGCGGCGTCGACGTCGTCCGGGACGGCGAGCTCGTCAGGGCCGACACCGCCGAGATCGCGCGCGAGCAGCGCCGGCAGGCGGCACGGCTCCGGCACGCGTGAGCTCGCAGGTGCGCCGGCGTGGACGTGGCGTACAGTCGTGCGATGACCGTCTCGACCCACGTGCTCGACACCGAGCGGGGCGCGCCTGCGGTCGGCGTTCGGGTCGAGCTCTGGCGCGGTGACGAGCTCGCCGGCTCGGGCGAGACCGATGCCGACGGGCGAATCCGCGAGCTCGCCGACGCAGGCCCGGGCATCTACCGCCTCGTCTTCCGGCCGCCTTCGCCGTTCCTCCGCCGGGTCGAGCTCGAGGTCGAGCTCGGCGAGGGCGACCACCACATCCCGCTGCTCTTCTCCTCGTACGCGTGCGCGACCTACCGCGGCAGCTGACGGTCTGGGAGCTCGTTGACCTCTTCGAGGGTCGGACGCCACTCGTCGACCGGCTCGCGGTGCTCGACGATCCGCTCGGCCGCGCCCGTGGGGTTGCGGCAGGCCTCTCCGACGAGGAGAAGCGCGAGGTCCTGAGTGCGCATCCGGCGATCGGCGCCGTCGGCCTGTCCGCTCGCTCGGCCGTCGAGCAGGGGTCCGACGAGGTACCCGAGCTCGCGGAGCTCAATCGCGCCTACGAGGCGCGGTTCGGCTTCCGCTTCGTCGTCTTCGTCAATGGCAGGCCCCGGGGGAGATCGCCGACCTTCTGCGCGAGCGGCTGGCGCGCACCCGCGAGGAGGAGCTGGCGACCGGGCTCGACGAGCTGGTGGCGATCGCCGAGGACCGATGGCGGCGTTCCTAGCCCCGAGCGACTACTGGTGGAGCTGGGGCGACCTCGTCTTCCGGTGGCTGCACGTGATCGCAGGCATCGCCTGGATCGGCTCCTCCTTCTACTTCATCGCGCTCGACCACCGCCTCGCCCCGCCCGCAGCCGGGCGAGACGCCGAACGCGGGGTCGGCGGCGAGGCGTGGGAGATCCACGGCGGCGGCTTCTACCGGGTCGAGAAGTTCCGGGTCGCCCCGGAGACGCTGCCCGAGCCGCTCCACTGGTTCAAGTGGGAGGCCTACACGACCTGGCTGTCGGGTTTGGCGCTCCTCGTCGTCGTCTACTGACGCCCACGCCTCGACCTTCCTCGTCGACACGTCGGTCGCCGATCTGACGACCGGCGAGGCGATCGCGATCTCGATCGGCGGGCTCGCCATCGCCTGGCTCGTCTACGACCTGCTCTGCCGGCTGCTCGGCGGCGAACGATCGGGCGCTCGCGGCATCCGTGGCCGCGCTGGTCGTCCTCGCGGCCTGGGGGCCCTCCGAGCTCCTCGCGCCCCGGGCCGCCTATATCGAGGTCGGGGCGATGCTCGGGACGATCATGGCGGCGAACGTCTTCTTCGTGATCATCCCGATGCACCGGAAGCTCGTCCGGGCGAAGGAGGCAGGCCGGGAGCCCGACCCGAGCTGGAACGCCCTCGGCAAGCAGCGCTCGGTCCACAACAACTACTTCACGCTGCCGGTCGTCTTCGCGATGCTCTCGAACCACTTCCCGATCACCTACGGGCACGCGAACGGGTGGTTGATCCTCGTCTGCCTGATGGCCCTCGGCGCGTTCGTCCGCCACTACTTCAACCTGCGCCACAGGGGCGGCAATCCGTGGTGGATCCTCGCCGCCGCCGCCGCCGGGCTCGTCGCGATCGCCCTCGTGATCCGGCCGGCCGCCAGCGTCTCGAGTTCCGTCGGGCCGGCGCCGAGCTTCTCGACCGTCGAGGCGATCATCGCGAACCGTTGTGCTCCCTGCCATTCGCTGACGCCGACCGAGCCGGGCTACGCGGCGCCGCCGGCCGGGATCGTGCTCGAGACACCCGCCCAGATCGAGGCGGCGGCCTCCCTGATCGGCACCGTCGCCGTCGACTCGCAGGCGATGCCGCTCGCGAACGCGACCGGGATGACCCAGGCCGAGCGCGACACGCTCGCGCGCTGGCTCGCGTCGCGCTAGCGTCCGGGCGTGCTCGCGATCGTCGCCGCCGGCTTCACGTTCCTGGCGCGGTTCGAGGAGAGAGACGCACCGGCGACGGTCGCCGCGTTCCGCGCGATGCTCCCCTTCGAGGAACAGGTCATCCACTGCCGCTGGAGTGGCGAGTCGAACTGGATCCCGTGGGGCGCGCGTTCGCTCGGGATCGACCCCGAGAACGCAACGTGCTTCCCGGCGCCGGGCGAGCTGCTGCTCTACCCGGGCGGGGTGAGCGAGACGGAGCTCCTCTTCCCCTACGGCCATTGCGCCTTCGGCTCGAAGGCAGGCCCGCTCGCGGGGAACCACTTCGCGACGGTGATCGAGGGCCGGGAGCAGTTCGCGGAACTCGGACGGCTGACCCTCTGGGAGGGCGCCCAGCCGGTCTCGTTCGCCCTCGCCTAGCCGTGGGCTGGTTGGGAGACGCGACCGCCGGCCGCAGCCGGGGACGAGAGGCGTTGGAGCAACTCCTCGCCGACCGGCCGGCGGACGCTCCAGGGAAAGTCGATCCAGCGGTCGGTCCGGCGCCAGACGTACTCGCACTGGACGGTGCTGCGCGGCTTCTCGTAGAGGACGGCACAGCGCGCCTCGGCCACCTTGTCGACAAGAAAGCTCTTGACGAGCGCGAGCGTCGCACCGGTGTCGGCGACATCGTCGGCGACGAGGACGCGGGTCTCGCGGAAATCGACGAGGTCGGGGACCGGGGGCAGGATCATCGGCATCTCCAGCCGCTCGTCGACGCCGGTGTAGAACTCGACGTTCATCGTGAAGCTGTTCTTCACCCCGAGTGCGTAGGCGAGTGCGCCCGCGACGAGCAGCCCGCCCCGCGCGATCGCGAGGACGACCTCGGGACGATAGCCGTCGCAGACGATCGTCTCGGCGAGCTCGCGCGTCCCGTCGCCGAGGTCCGCCCAGGCCATCAGCTCGCGTTGGCTCATCGCGCGGACTCTCTCAGGTCCAGCGCGATCGCGTCCAGCGCGGAGGCGAGCGCCGCGATCCCGAGCTCGATGTCGGCGTCGCTCGAGAGCTCGGCCGGCGAGTGGCTTGCGCCGCCGTGCAAGCTCCGGACGAAGAGCATCCCGGTCGCGACCCCGGCGGCGGCGAACGTCGCGGCGTCGTGCCCGGCGCCCGAGACGAGCTCCGGCGCTTCCGGCAGGAGCGCTCGCAGCGCCGCGAGCGGCGCGCCGCCGAGCGCGACCGGCTCGCTCCGGCGGGCCGGCTTGACGCCGAGCGCGGCGACGAGCGCATCGAGCGCTGCCGGCGTCGCGGCCCGCGCGTCGACCGACGCCCTGACCCGGGCCGGCACGACGTTGCCGACGCCCGGGTCGACCTCGAGACGACCGACGGTCGCGACCGTGCCCGGCAGGGCCGAGGCGGCCTCGCGCACGCTCAGTACGAACCCGGCGGCCTCGACGAGCGCGTCCTCTCGATCGTGCATCGGCGTCGTGCCGGCATGGTCGGCGCGGCCCTCGAAGACAACCTCCGCCCAGACCTGTCCGGTGATCGCTGTGACGATCCCGAGCGGCGCGCCGGCCCGCTCGAGCACGGGGCCCTGCTCGATGTGAAGCTCGACGAAGGCCCGCGGCAGCCGGCCGCTCTCGACGCAGGCGCGGCTGCCCACGCACCCGCGCTCCTCGTCGCGAAAGGCGACGATGGTGAGCGGCGCCTCCGTCCGCTCGGCCGCCTCGAGCGCGGCGACGACACCGAGGGCGCCGTCGAACTTGCCGCCGTCGGGAACCGAGTCGAGGTGCGAGCCCGTCCAGATCGCGGCGTCGCCACGCCGCCCGAACGTGTTGCCGGCCGCGTCGAGCTCGACCGCGAGCCCTGCCTCGGCGAACCAGGCCGCGGCGAGCTCGTGGGCGGCGTCCTCCTCGGCGGAGCCGCCGATCCGGGTCGCCCCGATCGCATAGAGCTCCTCGAGGCGGGCCAGCGCTCGGGCCATGGCTCAGGCGTAGGCCGCCTCGACGCCGGAGCCCGACCGGCGTAGAAGCTCGTCGACCGCCGCCCGGCCGACCTCGCCGAGGTCGCGCGTCAGGTCGTTGACGTACATCTCGACGAACCGGTCGGCCGTCTCGCGGTCGATCCCGCGACCGAACTGCTCGGCATAGGCGAGCGCCTCGGCCCGATGGTCGAGCCCGACCCCGATCGCCTCTGAGAGGACGGCGGAGACGTCGCGCAGCCGCTCGCCGAGGTCGCGGCGGGCGACGTTCACCCCGAGCGGTAGCGGCAGGCCGGTCTCGCTCTGCCACCAGGCGCCGAGGTCGAGCACCTTGTGCAGGCCGGCATCCGCGTAAGTCAACTGACCCTCGTGGATCAAGAGCCCCGCCTCGGCGCGCCCCGAGACGACCTCGTCGACGATCAGGTCGAAGCGCAGCTCGCGCACGGCCGGCTCGGCACCGAGCGCAAGTCGGAGCGCCAGGTACGCGGTCGTCAGGCGCCCGGGGATGACGATCTCGGTCCGGAGCAGGTCGGCAGGATCGAGCTCGGCGCGGGTGACGACCACTGGCCCGTAGCCGATGCCGAGCGAGGCGCCGTGGGGAAGCAGCACGTAGCGACCCGCGACCTCGGGATAGGCACCGAGGGAGATCGCCGACACCTCGAGACGGCCCGCGAGCGCCCACTCGTTCAGCGTCTGGATATCGGAGACGACCTGCTCGAGCTCGAGCCCCCGCGTGTCGACGCGGGCGGCCTCGATCGCCCAGAACATGAACGCGTCGTCTGGGTCGGCGCTGTGTCCGACACGGATGCGCACGACGCGCCACGCTAGCTGTCGGAACCTCGGTACGCTCGCCCCTGCATGACGGGGCCACCGCTCTCGGAAGCAATCCAGGACTACCTGAAGGGCATCTACAAGCTCCAGGAAGCCGGCGGTCGCGCCACCGTCACGGCGCTCGCCCGCGACCAGGGAGTCTCGGCGGCCTCGGCCTCGGCGATGGTGAAGAAGCTTGCCGCCCTCGAGCTGCTCGAGCACGAGCCCTACCGCGGCGCCCGGCTCACCGAAGCGGGCGAGCGGGTCGCGCTCGAGGTGATCCGCCACCATCGCCTGCTCGAGCTGTATCTCGCCCGCACCCTCGGACTCGCCGTCGACCACGTCCACGACGAGGCCGACCGCCTCGAGCACGTGATCTCTGAGGAGCTCGAGGAACGGATCGACAAGGCGCTCGGCTACCCAACGCACGACCCGCACGGCGATCCGATCCCTGACGCCAATCTCCGCTGGCCGGCGCAGCCGGTACGCGGGGGCCGGTCGCCGAGCCGACAGTAGACTGCGCCGCACCATGGGCAAGGTCGGCGACATCATGCGGACGCCCTTCGCGTTCCTCTTCACGACCTCGAAGAAGGAGGAGGTCGTCGCCGAGTACGTCGTCCGCGAGCACCACCGCGGCCGGGCGCTCGACGAGATCCTCGAGGACGCCTACGTGACAAACCGCCTCTCGACCGAGCAGATCGACCGGGTGCTCGAGCGCCCGGACGTGCTCGAGGCGATCGGCGACGACATCGTCGCGGCCCGCCGCTCCGGCCCGACGACGTAGCGGCGATCAGAGCTCGACGCCGAGCCCGCGCTCGCGGGCGAGGGCGACCACGCGCGCCGCAGCCGCGATGTCCCAGGCGGCGATGCCGTTCGACTTGAAGACGACGATGTCGGCGTCGGCGACCCGGCCCTGGATCTCGCCGCTGACGACGTCCTGCAGCTCGTGGACCTCGAGCCAGTCGAGGACACCGCGCGCGACCGGTTCGATCAGGTCGCCGGACTCCAGTCGCGACTGCTCGCGCGAGTCGCAGCAGACGAAGGTGGCGCGCTCGAGGACCGCGTTGTCGAGCTCGCGGCGGGCCGGGTCGTTCGCCCCGACCGCGCAGACAAGCGCGCCCTCGCGCAGCCATTCTCCGCGCAGGACCGGGTCCTTGGCGGTCGTCACCGTGACGACGATGTCCCGCTCGGCCGCTTCGCGGTTCGAGTCGGCGGGCTCGCAGTCGTGGGCGCGACAGAACTCCGTGAGCCGCTGCCGGTCGCGGCAGGAAACAGAGACCGTCTCGACCGACGGCAGCGCCGCGCGGATGCAGGCGATCTGGGAGACCGCCTGCCACCCGCAGCCGATCACACCGAGGCTCGTCGCACCCTCCCGGGCGAGATGACGCGCCGCGACAGCGGAGGCGGCGCCGGTACGCATCTGCCCGAGCTTGTCGGCCTCGATCACCGCCGCGAGCCGGGTCGGCGGATCGAGCGCGAAGAGCAGGACGACGAAGGGAGTCCCGGTTCCCGTCCAGGCGTACGACTTCAGCCCGGCGTACCCGAGTTCGGAGTCGACACACGGCATCGCGGCGTAGTCGCCGTCCGCGAGCGGTAAGCGCAGCCGCGGCCGGTTGTCGACGACCCCGCGAGCGAGGCGGGCGAGCGCTTCCTCGACCGCGGCGAGCGCGACCGGTGCGGTCAGCAACTGCTCGACGTCGGCCTCACGGAGAAAGAGCGCCGTCATGCCCCTATTCTCCGCCGAGCGGTCCCCGCTGCGGACGCCGAAGCGCAACGGGCGCGCGTGTTAGCGCCCTGTCGTGCCGGCACCGCGCCGCCTGACAATCAGCTCGCGGACCCCGGCCGCGGCCAGGGCGAGCGCGAGCGGGTCGATCGCCAGGCGGAAACGGTAGTTCTCGCCGACCTCGGCGAGGTTGCCGACGATCCCGACGTAGATGATCGCCAGCAGCGAGAAGGCGACGACCATCGTCGCCGGGTCGGCGCCGGGACGCAGGCGTCGCGCGACGATCGCCATCCCGCTCGCCAGCGCGAACGCGTAGAGCGCGATCAGGAAGACGCCGTCTCTTCCCGGCCCCACGCGCCCATAGACGATCCGGTCGAACCAGGCGATGTAGCCGCCGAACTTGCTCGTGTTCAGTAGCCCCGCAGACGTCGTCGCGGGCTCGAAAAAATCGCCGATCCCGTGGCCGACCGCGTCGAGGTAGGCCCCCGGCCGGTTCTCGATGATCCAGAGGTCGTCCTGCAGGTAGAGGCTGGAGATCCGGACGAACGTACGGTTCTCGAGGTTGCGCGGGAAGAACTCGTCGCCGCGCTCGTCGAGCAGCGCGATTCCGGTCGGCGGGGCGGGCCTGATCCCGACCGCCTCGTAGGCCGAGAGCGAGCTGAGGGGCGTCACGAGCGAGACCCGGTGCAGCTTCCCCTCGGCGACGAGTTGGCGCCGCTCGCTCAGCGGCAGGGCGGTCACCGCCGACCGGGCGAGCATGATCCCGCTCCAGGTCGTCGTCGAGGGGACGCCGTACATGATCCAGTTCTTCGCGACGACGGCGGCCACGAGCGCGACGGGAAGCGCGCAGCTCCAGAGAACCGTCCGGCGGTGCCCACGACAGACGACGAGGGCGAGCATGACGACGAGGAGCACCCAGGGCCACTCGAACAGCGTGCGGAGCAGGACGAGCGAGGCGGTCGCAGCGAAGAACCAGAAGCCGCGCCAGAACGTCGGCTTCGCAACGAAGCGGGCCGCAGCGAGCGCGGCCACCGTCAGCAGGACGAGTGTCGGATAGTCGTAGAAGAAGTCGTTCTCGTAGACGAGCACCGCCGGCGAGACGAGAAACAGCGCCGCGAGCGCCGCGGCCGGCCAGCGTGGGATCCGCAACGTGACGAGGAGCGCGTAGAGGGAGAGCAGCTCGACAAGACCGAGGCCGAGGAAGGCGACGTGCCAGAACCGCGGCCAGATCGCGGTGCCAGCCATCAGCGAGATCCCGACCAGCGCGTTCCACAGCGGCGGCTGCCCGTGCAGGTACCAGAGGCTCTGGAGCAGGTGGGCTCGCAGGATCCTCTGGTCGACGTTCTGGATCGAGAGGCCCTCCCAGCTGACGTCGAACCGCACGCCGAGGAGGAGGACGACGAGCCGGGAGACGACGAAGACGGCGATCAGGACCGCGACGACGTCCCACGTCGTCCGGCTGCCGGAGCCGACGCTCCGCCCCCGGAGCCCGACGGCACGGCCGGCACGGCCGGCACGGGCACTGGTCACCGGGGCTGGTCCGATCCGGCCATCCGGCGGCCCGCCTTCCCGCTGCTCACGGCCGTTTGGCGAACCCACCTCGCCGCAACTGCCGACCTTCCGCCATGCGCCCGGCAAGATTCGAACTTGCGGCCTCTGCCTCCGCAGGGCAGCGCTCTATCCCCTGAGCTACGGGCGCGGGAGCGATCAGTCTATCCGTGCGCACGTGCCCGCAACGTCGACCTCGCTGCCGGCGGGAACCTCGGTCCGGACGTAGGCGAGCGCCAGGCCGGGGACGGCGCTCGTGACGCGCCCGACGGGCCGTCCTCCGTGGTGGACCTCGTCGGCCTCGCGCGTCCGGACCGCGCCGGTGTCGATGACGCGGAGCGCGCGGTTGACGTGGCCGCGGTTTCGCAGGCGCGCGAGGGGCTCCTGTCCCGGGTAGCAGCCCTTCGTGAACGAGACGGCGCGCTCGTCGAGTCCGGCCTCGGCGGGGAGGATCCCCTCGTCGAGCTCGCGGCCCCAGCGCGGCGTCCGCGCCAGGATCCGCAGGCGCTCGAGCTCGTCGTCGGCGGGCTCCCCGACCTGGTCGCCGTCGAGCACCTCGACCGCCGGCACGCCGTAGTCCGCGAGCGGGATCCCGTCGGCGCCGCCGAGCACCACCGCCGAGGTGTGCTGCTCGCGCTCGATCTCGCAGCGCGAGGAGATGCGCAGCCGGGTCAGGTGGGCGCGGACAGTCTCGCCCAGCTCCGGCTCGGTCAGGAGGAGGAAGTCATCGGTCCCGCGGCGCCAGACGAGGACAGGCGCGATCACGCGGCCCTTCGGCGTCAGCAGCAGCGCCTCGCAGGAACCGGCGGCGGGGATGTCGTTCGAGATGATCCGCTGGAGCAGGTCGGCCGCGTCCGGCCCCTGGACGCGGACGTAGGCTCGCGGGCGGCTGTAGGTCTTGATGGCGACCGAACCCATCGGGCTAGTGTAGGGGGCGATGTTCCGGTCGATCCAGGAGCGGAAGGTCCGTGGTGCCGGCTTCGATCCCGCCCGCCTGCCACCCGGCCAGCACCTGACCGTGAAATGGCCCGTCCTGCAGGCGGGCGGCATCCCCCGAACCGACCTCGCGACGTGGACCTTCCGCATCTTCGGCGAGGTCGAGCACGAGATCGAGCTGAGCTGGGAGCAGTTCAACGAGCTGCCGCGGTCGGGCAACGTGCAGGACATCCACTGCGTCACGCGCTGGAGCCGGTTCGACACCGCCTTCGAAGGCGTGCACTGGCGTGAGCTCGCGGCGCTCGTCCGGCCGCTCGCAAGCGCCCGCTTCGTCGTCGCGTGGGCCGAGCACGATTACAGCGCGAACGTGCCCCTCGGCTCGCTCGAAGACGAGCTTGCGCTGCTCGCGACGCACGCCGATGGCGAGCCGCTCGCCCTCGAGCACGGCTTCCCACTGCGCCTGGTCGTGCCGCACAAGTACTTCTGGAAGAGCGCCAAGTGGCTGCGCGGCCTCGAGCTGCTCCCGGTCGACCGCCCCGGGTTCTGGGAGCGCTACGGCTACAACAACGACGCCGATCCCTGGCGCGAAGAGCGCTACGCCTTCTGAGCGGCCGCGAGAAGATCCCTCGATCGAGGGAGTAGGAAACCCGTGCAGGCTGCCGATCACTCGTATCGACGCAACCCAACCCGTCCGTAAGACCAGGAGAGCCGGCCACATATTCGCCGGCTCTTCTGCTGTTCCGGGGCAGTGCTAGTGCAGCGTTCCTGAAGTGTCTTGTTGTTTGATGGCTTTGGCGAGGATCTGTTCGGGGTCTTCGTCCAGACGAACGGTTGAGCGCGCTGGTTGTAGCCGTCGATGAAGTGTTCGATGGCGGCGATCAGTTCGGGGACGTCGTGGTAGACGCCGCGCCGGACTTGCTGGTTGGTCAGGATCGAGAACCAGATCTCGACCATGTTCATCCAGGAGGCGCTCGTTGGGGTGAAGTGGAAGTGGACGCGTTTGTGGCGTTCGAGCCAGCGCTCGACCTCGGGAGTTGAGTGGGTCGAGGAGTTGTCGAGCACGACGTGGAGCGGCCGGCCGCGGATAGGCCTTGACGAGTTGGTTGAGGAACGCGATGAACTCCTGGTGGCGGTGCTGGGGGTAGCAGGCACCGGTGACCTCGCCGGTCGCGATCTCCAACGCGGCGTAGAGGCTGGTCGTGCCGTTGCGCTTGTAGTCATGCGTCATCCGCTGCGCCTTGCCCGGCTTCATCGGCAGCGTCGGCTGGGTGCGATCGAGCGCCTGGATCTGGGTCTTCTCATCCACGCACAGCACCAGTGCGCCTTTGGGCGGGTCGAGGTAGAGCCCGACGACGTCGACGATCTTCTCCGCCAGCTGCGGATCACGGGAGAACTTGAACGAGCGCACCTGGTGAGGCTTGAGCTTGTGATCGCGCCAGATCCGGTGCACGGTCGTCGCCGACAGCCCCGTCGCCGGCCGCCAGCCGGCGGACGCTCCAATGCGTGCTCCCATCCGGCGGCGGCTCGAGCGTCATCGCGAGCACCCGCTGAACCTCGTCATCGTCGATCCGACGCGGACGCCCCGAACGCGGCCGTCCGCGAGCCCGTCAAGACCCCGCTCCGAAAAACTCCGCCGCCACAACCCGACCGTCGGCAGCGACACCCCGGCCTCCGCCGCGATCTCCGTGTTCGTCGCACCCTCGGCCGCACGCAGCACGATCCGCGCCCGCAGCGCCTGCTGCTGAGAAGACGACGGCGTCCGCACCACCGCCCGCAGCCGCCGCTCATCCTCCTCAGAAAGCTCGATCTCAGCCGCGCCCGCGCCACGACAACCACCGTACCGCAACTCACCCTACAAATACAAGAGACTAACGGAACGCTGCACTAGGGCGTTCTCGGGCGGCATTCCCCCGGGGCGCAGAGGCTGAGATCAGTCTGCTGGAGCAGGAACGGCGGAGGCGCGGGTTTGCCCGCGCCTCCGCCACGTTCCGGGAGCGACTTCCTCCGCCTACATCATCCCCGACATGTCCGGCATGCCGGCGCCGGCAGCGGCACCTGCCTTCTCCGGTGCATCGGTGACGATCGCCTCGGTGGTGAGGATGTTCTTGCCGATCGAGGCCGCGTTCTGCAGCGCCGAGCGCGTCACCATCGTCGGATCGATGATCCCGACTTGACGAGGTCCTCGACCTCGCCGGAGTCGACGTTCAGCCCCTGACCCGGCTTGGCCGAGCGAACGGACTGAATCACGACCGACCCCTCGAGGCCCGCGTTCGTCGCGAGCTGGCGAAGGGGCTCCTCGAGCGCGCGCAGCACGATCGTCGCGCCCGTCTTCTCGTCGCCCTCGAGCCGCTCGAGCAGCTCGTCCTTGACCTTGTCGGCAGCGTTCAGGAGCGCGACGCCGCCACCGGGGACGATGCCCTCCTCGAGGGCGGCCCGGGTCGCCTGCAGCGCGTCTTCGACGCGGTGCTTCTTCTCCTTCATCTCGGTCTCGGTCGCAGCGCCGACCTTGACGACCGCGACGCCGCCCGACAGCTTCGCGAGCCGCTCCTGGAGCTTCTCGCGGTCGAAGTCGGAGTCGGTCGTCTCGATCTCGGCCTTCAGCTGCTTGATGCGGCCCTTGATCGCCTCGGGATCGCCGGCACCGTCGATGATCGTGGTCGAGTCCTTGTCGACGACCACCTTGCGGGCCCGGCCGAGCTGCGAGAGCTTCGTGTTCTCGAGCTTGAGCCCCATCTCCTCGGTGATCACCTCGCCGCCGGTGAGAATGGCGATGTCCTCGAGCATCCGCTTGCGGCGGTCGCCGAAGCCGGGCGCCTTGACGGCGACAGCCTGGAAGGTGCCGCGCAGCTTGTTGACGACGATCGTCGCGAGCGACTCGCCCTCGACGTCCTCGGCCACGAGCAGTAGTGGCTTGCCAGCCTGGATCACCTGCTCGAGCAGCGGCAAGAGGTCCTTGATGCCGCCGAGCTTCTGGTTCGCGATCAGGATGTAGGGGTCGTCGAGCACCGCCTCCATCCGCTCCGCGTCGTTGACCATGTAGGGCGACAGGTAGCCCTTGTCGAACTGCATGCCCTCGGTGAACTCGAGCTCGAGCCCGAAGGTCTGGCCCTCCTCGACGTTGACGACGCCATCCTTGCCGACCTTCTCGATCGCGTCCGCGATCACATCGCCGATCTCCCGTTCACGCGAGGAGATCGTCGCCACGCGGGCGATGTCCTCCTTGCCGTTGATCTCGGTCGACTGGTCGGCGAGGTTCTTGACGATCGTGTCGACGGCCTTCTCGATCCCGCGCTTGAGCGCGATCGGGTTGGCGCCGGCGGAGACGTTCTTCAGACCCTCGCGCACGATCGCCTGGGCGAGCACGGTCGCGGTCGTGGTGCCGTCCCCGGCGACGTCGTTCGTCGCGGTTGCCACCTCGCGCACGAGCTGTGCGCCCTGGTTCTCAAACGCGTCCTCGACCTCGATCTCGCGGGCAATCGTCACCCCGTCGTTCGTGATCGTCGGCGCGCCGTACTTCTTGTCGAGGACGACGTAGCGTCCCTTCGGGCCAAGCGTGACCTTGACCGCGTCGGCCAGTGTGTCGACGCCGCGCTGGAGCGAGCGGCGTGCCTCCTCGCCAAACTTCAGTTCCTTATGTGCCATGTTCTCTCGTTCCTCTCTTCCTAGGCCTTCGCCTTCACCTTGGCGGGGGTACCGACGACCTTCGCGAGCACGTCGCTCTCGCGGAGGATCAAATAGTCGACCCCCTCAACTCTGATCTCGGTCCCGCCGTACTTCGAGAAGACGACGGTGTCGCCCGCGGCGACGTCCATCGGGATCCGATCGCCGGTCTCGTTGTTGCGGCTTCCGGGCCCGGCCGCGATGACGCTGCCGCGCTGCGGCTTCTCGACCGCGGTGTCAGGGAGAACAATCCCGCCGATCGTCGTCTGCTCTTCCTCGAGCGGCTCGACAATCAGGCGGTCCCCCAGGGGCGTCAGATTCATACAAGAACCTCCATTTCACCGTAATCGAACTACTTTGTACAAACTTTGTAACAGTGTTTGGCACTCTCTCCTCCCGAGTGCCAGCGCAAGCATAGCGAAGAACATCTGAGTCGCGCCCGCTAAGGTCCCGGCCGTGCGCCGTGAGTTTTGGCCGGCGGCGTGCTCGTCCGGCGCCTCCGTGGGCAGTGGATGCGGGCCGCGGTCCGCCCTGCCGGGAAGCCGGCCGGCACCTGGGTGCTGCCGAAGGGACAGCTCGACGCCGGCGAGAGCGCCGAGGCAGCGGCGCTCGGCGAGGTGGCCGAGGAGACCGGCGCACGGGGAAGGCTGCTCGCGCCGCTCGGCGAGACGCAGTACTGGTTCTCCTGGCAGGGCGAGCGCGTCGCCAAGGTGTCGTGTTCTTCCTCGTCCGCTCGTGAGTGAGCGGCTCGATCACCTCGCCGAGGAGTTCCGCCACGAGGTCGCGGAGGCCCGTTGGCTTCCGCTCGCCGAGGCGCCGAGGCTCCTCGTCTACCGCGGCGAGCGCGAGATCGCGGCAGAGGCGATCCTGCTGCTGGCCGCGGAGGAGGACGTATGATCGGGGCCGGTTGCCCGGCTTCGCCCTCAACTTCTACTCGCCCGTCGTCGAGGCCCAGCTCCGCTCGCACCGCAAGACGGCGACGATCCGGCTCGGCGACAAGTCGCGCAAGTACCAGAAGGGAATGATCGTCTCGGTGCTCTGCGGGGCACGGTTCGGGCCCCGACAGCACGTCTTCGACGCGGTGATCGACAAGGTCGAGGTGAAGCGTCTCGCCGAGCTCTCGCCGCGGGAGATCGAGCACGACAACCCGGAGGTGCGCCGGCCCGAGGAGATGTCGCACTTCCTGAGCCAGCTCTACAACCGCGAGGTCACCGAGGACGACACCGTCACGGTGATCCGCTTCTCGGCGATCAAGCGCTAGCGCTGCGCGGGCCGGTCTCGCCGGATCGCAACCCCGAAGAGCTCCGGCGCGCGGAGGGCCCCGCCACACTCCTCGCAGTCGACGGCGAACGTCGAGGAAAACGGAGCCGAGCACGCGGGGCAGCGGTGGATCATCTCGCCGCCGCAGCCGGGACAGCGGCTCGGGATCTCGGCCTCGAACCCCTCGAACCAGCGCCGTGCCCCGCCGCAGCGCAGGCACAGCGCCGTCCAGTCGCCGAGCACCCGTCGGCGCTCCTCGCGCAGCCAGTCCGACGCCTTCCCCACAGGCCGCAACCCTATCGCGGCTCTCACGGCCAGCGCGTTAGAGTGGGGATGGCATGTCGATCGCGCGGGTGGCCGAGCCGAGCGGCTCGCTTCAGGAAGCGAAGGAGTGGGGCCTCGATCGCGAGGATCTCCTCGGCATCTATCGCAACATGCTCCTGACCCGCGGCGTCGAGGAGCGCGGTCACATCCTCTACCGGCAGGGGAAAATTCCCGGCTCGTTCTACACCGGCCGCGGCAACGAGGCCTCGGCGGTCGCGGTCGCGACGGCGATGGGGCGCGACGACGTCGGCACGCCGCTTCATCGCGACATGGCCGTCCACATCGTGCGCGGAGTCGAGCCGTGGCGCATCTTCGCCAACTACATGGGACGGGCCGGCGGGCCGGCGCGGGGCAAGGACGGAAACGTCCACATGGCCGACCACCACCTCGGCCTCGTCGCGATGGTCTCGCACCTGCCCGCGATGCTGCCGGTGGCCGTCGGCTGCGCGCTCGCCTTCCGCATCAGGGAGGAGCGGCGTGTCGCTGTCGGCTGGTTCGGCGAGGGATCCTCCGCGCGCGGCGACGCCCATGAGGCGATGAACTTCGCCGGCGTCCGCCAGCTACCCGTCGTCTTCATCTGCGACAACAATCAGTGGGCGTACTCAACCCCGACGCACCTCGAGTACGCCGTCGAGCACCTCGCGGACCGCGCCGCCGCCTACGGCTTCGAGGGCGTCGTCGTCGACGGCACCGACGCCGTCGCCGTCTACCGGGAGGCGAAGCGGGCGATCGAGAAGGCGCGCCAGGGAGGCGGCCCGACGATGATCGAGAGCGTCACGCTCCGGATGGAGGGACATGCGGTCCACGACGACGCGTTCTACGTCCCGCGCGAGATACACGAGCGCTGGGCCGAGCGTGACCCGATCGAACGCTATCTCCGCTGGCTGCGCGACCACGCCGACCTCAGCGAATACGAGGAGAGCGAGATCCAGAACCAGGTCAAGAAGCAGCTGAACGACGCGCTCGAGCGCGCCGAGGCCTCGCCGCCACCAGATCCCGCCGACCTCCTGACCGGGGTGTACGCCGAGCCTGAAGAGCTCGAACACCCCCACCACATGTAGCGGGCAGATGACCGAGAAGACCTACCTGCAGGCGATCAGCGACGGCCTCCGCCAGCAGATGCAGCACGACCGGCGCGTCTTCCTGATCGGCCAGGACATCGGCGTCTACGGCGGCGCGTTCAAGGTGACAGCCGGGTTTCAGGAGGAGTTCGGCTCATGGCGGGTGATCGACGCCCCGCTCTCGGAGACGGCGATCGTCGGCGGTGCCACCGGCGCCGCGATGATGGGCCTCCGGCCTGTCGCCGAGATGCAGTTCGCAGACTTCATCTCGTGCGCCTACGACCACCTGGTCACGGTCGCCGCGAAGCAGCACTGGCGCGCCGGGACGCCGGTACCGATCACCTTGCGGCTCCCCTCGGGCGGCGGCTTCTCGGGCGGCCCGTTCCACTCGCAGAACCCCGAGTCGACCTTCGCCCACATCCCCGGCCTGAAATGCGTCTGCCCGGCGACCCCGAGAGACGCGAAGGGCCTGATCATCGCGGCGATCGAGGATCCGAACCCGGTCCTCTACTTCGAGCACAAGCACCTGTACCGCCGGATCAAGGGCGATGTGCCCGACGAGCGGTACGCGACGCCAATCGGGGAGGCACGCGTCCACCGCGCCGGCGACGAGGTGACCATCGTCACCTGGGGAGCGATGGTCTACACGGCCGAGGAAGCGGCCGCCGAACTCGACGACCTCTCGGTCGAGATCATCGACCTGCGTAGCGTGATGCCGTGGGACCGGGAGGCCGTCCTCGCCTCGGTGCGGAAGACCGCGAAGGTCATCGTCCTCCACGAGGACACGCGAAGCGTCGGTTTCGGAGCCGAGATCGCAGCGACGATCGCGGAGGAGGCCTTCGAGGACCTCGACGCACCGGTTCGCCGGGTCACTGCCCCGGACACGCCGGTCCCGTTCGCGCCGGAGCTCGAGGCGTCCTTCCTCCCCCAGGTCGCAGACGTCGTCGCCGCGCTGCGCGAGATCGCGGAGTACTAGTGGCGACCGACACCGTCGTCGAAGTCGTGATGCCCCAGATGGGCGTCTCGGTCTCCGAGGGGACGGTCACCCGGTGGCTCCGCAACGTCGGCGACGCCGTTTTGGCCGACGAAACGCTGCTCGAGATCTCGACCGACAAGGTCGACACCGAGGTTCCGAGCCCCGGCTCCGGCGTACTGCTCGAGATCCTCGTCAACGAGGGCGAGACGGTGCCGGTCGGGACGATCGTCGGCCGGATCGGCCCGGGAGCCGCCGAGGCCCCCGCAAGGCCTGAAACGCCGCCGCCGCTGCCGCTCGAACCGGAGCCCGACTACTCCGTTCCGGAGATCGCCGGACCCGAGCCGGTCGCGGTCGAGCCGGAGCCGGTCGCGTCGAGCCAGCCGGAGCCGGTCGCACGGGAGCCGGAGCCGATCGCACGCGAACCCGAGCCTGCTCCGACGGCTCCTGAGCCGACCGGAAACGGGGCTGGCGGCGGCGACCACCGCTTCGTCTCACCTGTCGTCGCGCGGATTGCGGCGGAGCATGGCATCGACCCGAGGATGGTCACCGGCTCGGGCCGCGACGGACGCGTCACCAAGAAGGACATCCTGGCCTTCGTCGAAGACTCGACGACCCAGTCTCCGGCGCCTGCAGAAGCCGCGTCATCGGCCCCGCCGCCTGCCCCGCCCCCCACTCCGCCTCTGCCGGCCGCCGCTCCGCCTGCGCCCCCCGCCCCTCCGCCCGTGCCGGCCGCCGCTCCGCCTGCCCCGCCGCCCCCCGATCCGTCTGCCGCGCCTCGGTTGCCCTCCCCGAGCCAGGGGCAGACGACCGCAGAACCGGCCGTGGAGTCGGGCGAGAGCCTGGAGCCGATGAGCGCGATGCGACGGGGGATCGCCGAGCACATGCGCCGCTCGCTCGATACGGCTGCGCACGTGACGAGCGCGATCGAGGTCGATATGTCGAAGGTGGTCGCAATCCGCGAGCGGCTGAAGGTCGACTACAAGTCCTCCTACGGCGTCAACCTCACCTACCTCGCCTTCGTCTCGCGCGCGACCGTCGAGACGCTCCGCGACTGGCCGTACGTCAATGCCGAGATCCGCGGTGAGTCGATCCTGACCCGCGGCTACGTCAACCTCGGGTTCGCGGTCGCCCTCGCAGGCGGCAAGGGCCTGATCGTCCCGGTCTTGAAGCACGCCGAAGGGCTGAACCTGCTCGGCATGGCACGGGGTGTCGCCGACCTCGCCGAGCGCGCGCGCACGAAGAAGCTGCTACCTGACGACGTCCAGGGCGGCACGTTCACGATCACCAACCCGGGCGGCTACGGCACCTTCATCGGCACTCCGGTGATCAGCCAGCCGCAGACGGGCATTCTTGGGACCTACGCGGTCGTCAAACGACCGTGGGTGATCAGCGACGACGCCGGCCGCGACGCAATCGCGATCCGGCCGATGATGAACCTGACGCTGACCTACGACCACCGCCTCGTCGACGGCGCCTACGCGGGCCAGTTCCTCCGCGACCTCACCGACCGGCTGCAGAGCTGGGGCGAGTCGGACTACTAGCCGGCACCGAACCGTGAAGATGACGCGGCGAGCGCAGGCGAGAGACCAGCGCTAGGGTGGGCGTGATGTCTGGCAGCGCCTACCTGATGAACCTCGGGCTCGTCGGCTACCAGGAGGCCTGGGCGCTCCAGCGGTCGCTCGCCGCAGCCGTCGGGCAGGGCGCGATCCCCGACACGGTCGTCCTGCTCGAACACCCGCCGACGATCACGCTCGGACGCCGGACACAGCCGGGCGAGGTGCACGTCCCGGCCGGTGTCGCGGTCGAGCTCGTCGAGACCGACCGCGGCGGCAAGTCGACGTTCCACGGACCCGGACAGCTCGTCTGCTACCCGATCCTCGACCTGACCCGTCACGGCAAGGACGTGAAGCGTTACTGCCGCGGGCTCGAGGAGGCGATCATCCGCACCGTCGGCTCGTTCGGGGTCGAGGCGACGCGGATCGACGGTCTGACGGGCGTCTGGCTGCCCTCCCCCCCGAGGAAGATCGCCTCGATCGGCGTGCACATCTCTCGCTGGGTGACGACGCACGGGTACGCCCTCAACGTCGACCTCGACCCGGCGCCCTTCACCGACTGGATCACCGCTTGCGGTCTCGAGGACGCCGCCTTCACCTCGCTCGCCCGCGAGACCGGTCGCCCGGTCACGGTCGGCGACACCCGCGGGCCGGCAGCGGAGGCGCTCGCCGAGGTCTTCGAGCTCTCGCTTGCCGAGATCCCCGGAGACGAGCCGGGCCTCTGGGCGCAACCGCTTCACGACCAGCTCGCCATGCCCGCCGCCTGAGGGTCTCTAGACTCGGAAGCCGTGCACGAGTCACTTCCCGTCGCCGAACGTCCCCGCCGGCCAGAGTGGATGAAGGTGCGCGCGCCGAGCGCGAGCACGCGCTTCTTCGACGTGAAGAAGCTCATCCACGGGGCGAGCCTGCACACGATCTGCGAGGAGGCCCGCTGCCCGAACATCGCCGAGTGCTGGGGCCGCGGCACGGCGACGTTCCAGATTCTCGGGGACACGTGCACGCGGGCGTGTCGCTACTGCTATGTCAACTCGGGTGCGCCGAGCGAGCCCGCCGACCCGCTCGAGCCCCTTCGCCTCGCCCAGACCGCGAGCGAGATGGGGCTCGAGCACGTCGTCGTCACCTCCGTCGATCGTGACGACCTCCATGACCGCGGCGCCGGGCACTACGCCGCGACGATCCGCGCGCTGCGGCGGAAGCTGCCGGCGGCGACCGTCGAGATCCTGACGCCGGACTTCCTCGGCGTCGAGGAAGAGGCGCTCGCGACGGTGCTCGGGGCGCGACCGGACGTCTTCAACCACAACATCGAGACCGTCCGCCGGCTCCACCGGCGGATGCGCGGCGGCCGGGCAAGCTACGACGGCGCCCTGACCCTCCTGCGCCGCGCCAAGGAGATCGCCGACTATCCGCTGCTCACGAAGAGCGGGCTGATCGTCGGGCTCGGCGAGCGAAACGAGGAGGTGGTCGCAACGATGGGCGACCTGCGCGCCCAGGGCGTCGACGTCGTCACGATCGGCCAGTACCTGCAGCCGAGCGCGAAGCACGCGGCGATCGATCGCTGGGTGCATCCCGACGAGTTCCGCTGGCTCCGCGAGCAGGGCGAGGCACTCGGGTTCGGCTCGGTGTTCGCGGGACCGCTTGTGCGCTCGAGCTACCGCGCCGACGAGCAGCGCCACGCCGCCGCCGCCGCGCGCGGTGCCCTCGCCTACTGACGCTGGGGCTCCGCCCGGCCCGCTTCTAGCCTGCGGGCTTGGCCATCGCGCGGAAGTCGAGCGCCTCGTCGAGGACCGTCTCGGGGACGCCGGCCTCACGGGCGACCTCACGGAGCGGACGGCCCGACCTCGAGGCCTCCTTGACGATCTCGCTCGCCCGGTCATAGCCGATGTGCGGGTTGAGCGCGGCCGCCGCCGAAAGCGTCAGCTCCGCGTAGTGCTCGCATCGCTCACGGTTGGCCTCGATCCCGTCCACGCACTTGTCGGCGAGCAGCCGCGAGGCCGAGGTGAGAAGGCGGATCGAGTCGTGCAGGTTCCGGGCGAGCAGCGGGACGAAGACGTTCAGCTCGAAATGACCCTGCAGGCCGCCGATCGTGATCGCGGCGTCGTTGCCGATCACCTGGGCAGCGACCTGCGTCACGACCTCGGGGATGACGGGGTTGACCTTGCCCGGCATGATCGACGAGCCCTTCTGCAGTTCCGGCAGCGAGATCTCGGCGAGGCCGGCGCGGGGCCCGGAGGCGAGAAAGCGCAGGTCGTTCGCGATCTTCGTCAGCGAGACGGCGACCGTCTTCAGGGCACCGGACGCCTCGACGAGCCCGTCCCGGGCGGCCTGGGACTCGAACGGGTCGGCAGGCGGGTTGATCGCGAGCCCCGTCTCGGCCGCGAGCCTCCCCCGCACGAGCGCAGCGAACTCGGGATGGGTGTTCAGACCGGTGCCGACAGCGGTTCCGCCGAGGGGGATCTTTCCGAGCCGCTCGAGCGTGCCGCGCACGCGGGCAGCGCCTTCCCGCACCTGTGCGGCGTAGCCGGAGAACTCCTGGCCGAGAGTGACCGGGACGGCGTCCATCCAGTGCGTGCGGCCCGCCTTGACGACGTCGTCGAACTCCTCGGACTTCGCCTGCAGCGCGCCCGTCAGCCGGTCGAGCGCCGGCAGCAGCTCGCCGACGATCTCGGCGAGCGCCGCCAGGTGGACGGCCGACGGGAAGACGTCGTTCGACGACTGGCCCAGGTTGACGTCGTCGTTCGGGTGGACGTCCTCGCCGGCGAGGGCGGCGATGACCTCGTTCGCGTTCATGTTCGACGAGGTGCCTGATCCGGTCTGGAACACGTCGATCGGGAACTGGTCGTCGAGCTCGCCGCTCGCGATCCGATCGCCGGCAGCGGCGATCCGGGCGGCCTTCCCGGGCTCGAGCAGTCCGAGCTCCGCGTTGACGCGCGCCGCGGCTGCCTTGATCCGGCCGAGCCAGCGCACGACGCCTGACGGGATCGGCTCGCCGGAGACCGGGAAGTTCTCGATCGCCTTCGCGGTCTCGGGTCCCCAGAGCGGCTCGGACATCGGAATGACTCTAGCCGCGGCTCTCGAGAATGCGCGCCCGCCACGGGGCCTGCGGCCCGGCTAGCGCTTGACGGCGCGCGCGAGCAGCTCGTCCCAGGTGGCGAGCTTGACCCGGGGCCGTCCGTGCGGGGCACCGCGGGCGCTTTCCTCGGCGTCGATCGCCTCCCAGCCCGCGTAGTCGACAAACGAAAGACCGCGGTCGAGGAGGAACTGCTCGAGATCGCCTTCGCCGCGCGGGAGCGCGCCGGCGTCGCGGTCGGCGAGCAGGTGTGTCACCGTCTCGGCCGCGTCCTTCTTGTTCGTGCCGATGACGCCGCTCGGGCCCCGTTTGATCCAACCCGCGCAGTAGAGGCCCGCGATCGGCTCACCCGACTCGCCGACGACGCGACCCTCCTGGTTCGGAATGACACCGCGCTCGTCGTCGAACGGGATCCCCGGCAAGGCGACGCCGCGGTAGCCGACGCTGCGCAGGACGAGCCCGCAGGGGATCTCCTCGCGCTCCTCGGTGGCGATGGCGCGGAGCTGGCCCGCCTCGTCACCGACGAGCATCGTCCGGACGACCTCGACCGCCTCGACCTTGCCGTCGCCGAGGATGGCCACGGGCGAGACGAGGAAGCGCAGGGTCAGCCGCCGCGGCCGGCCGAGCGGTGACCTCCTGGCGTAGTCCCGCAGGAGCTCGACGTTGCGGCGCGCGGTCGAGCGCTCCTCGGCGAGCGCCGCCTCGCTCGCCGCGTCGAGCTCGAGGTCGGCCGGGTCGATGACGACGTCGGCGCCGGCGAGCTCGCCGAGCTCCTTCAGCTCCGGGTTCGTGAACGCCGCCTGCGCGGGACCACGGCGGCCGAGCATGACGATCTCACGCAGGCCGGAGCCGACGATCGCCTCGGTCGCCCGTTCGGTCGTGTCGGTCGGTGCCAGCTCTGCCCGGGTCAACGCCAGCATGCGCGCCACGTCGATCGGCGACGTTCCCGTTGCCGACGACGACCGCGCGCTCACCCGAGAGGTCGAACTCGAGCTCCTGGAAGTCGGGGTGGCCGTTGTACCAGGCGACGAACGCCGTCGCGGGCCAGGAACCGGGCAGATCCTCGCCCGGGATCCCGAGCCGGCGGTCGGTTTGCGCGCCGACCGCGTAGATGACGCCGTCGTAGAGGCGTGCGAGCTCGGCCGGACTGACGTCCCGCCCGAGCTCGACGTTGCCGAAGAATCGGAAGGCGGGCTCCTTGGCGATCTTCTCGAACACCCGTGAGACCGCCTTGATCTCCGGGTGGTCGGGCGCGACACCGAGTCGGACGAGGCCCCAGGGGGTCGGCAGCCGCTCGACCAGGTCGACTGCTGCCCCCGCCGCAAGCAGCGGCGCGGCCGCGTAGAACGCCGCCGGGCCCGATCCGACCACGGCGACGCGGAGCGCCCGCTCGGCGTTCACCGACGCGGGCGGGTCAGTGGCTGCAGCCGGGGTCGCCGCTCGCGTCGTCGACGTGGAAGCTGTGACCGCAGCCGCACGAGCCGGAGGCATTCGGGTTGTCGACCTTGAACCCCGACTCTTTCAGCGACTCGACGAAATCGACGCTGGCGCCCTTCAGGTACGGGGCGCTCGCGGAGTCGACGACGACCCGGACGCCGTAGAACTCGAGCTCGGTATCGCCGGCGGCCGCGCCGCGGTCGAAACCGAGCTGATACTCGTAGCCGCCGCAGCCGCCACCCTGGATCGCGACCCGGAGCACCTCGGCCTCGCCGGCCGGCTCGCCGGCCATCAGTGCCCGGACCTTGTCCGCGGCACGCTCGGTCAGCGTGATCGCTGCCGCTTCACTCGTCTCGACGGTTGCCATAGCCGAAGTGTAGCCACGACCTCACCCTGAGAACCGCGATTAGCCGTGGTAGCGTCCGAGCACCGACCTGGGCGGAGGGGAGAGAAGCTTGTTCGACGACTGGCTGCCGTTCGCGATCTACGGGCTGTTCGCTCTCATGATCCCGTCGACCATGATCATGGCGAGCTTCGTGTTCGCGACCCGACCCAAGCGGCGGATTCGGGCCCGGACGATCCCCTTCGAGTCCGGCGTCTCGACCGGTCCGCCGGCGCGCCAGCGCTTCACCGTCAGCTTCTACCTGACGGCGATGCTGTTCATCCTCTTCGACATCGAGATCGTCTTCCTCTACCCGCTCGCGGTGATCATGCACGAGCTCGCGTGGTTCGGGTTCCTCGAGTTCCTCGTCTTCCTGCTCATCCTGCTGCTCGCCTACGTCTACATCTGGCGTAAGGGGGCGCTCGAGTGGCGATAGAGCGGCGCCTGCGCGACGAGGGGCTCCACTCGGAGCGGCTCCTCTGGCCGACCAAGGGACCTGGCAAGTTCGAGACGGAGATCGACGGGCTCGAGCAGAAGGTCGGGCTGACGACGCTTGCGAAGGCGGTGGCCTGGTCGCAGACGAAGTCGATGTGGCCGGACACCTTCGGCCTCGCCTGCTGTGCGATCGAGATGATGTCGATCGTCGGCGCGCGCTACGACATCGCCCGCTTCGGCATGGAGGCGTTCCGCTCCTCGCCCCGCCAGGCCGACCTGCTGATCGTCTCCGGCCGCGTCTCGCACAAGATGGCGGCGCCACTTCGGCAGATCTACGACCAGATGCTGGAGCCGAAGTGGGTGATCGCGATGGGCGCCTGCGCCAGCTCGGGCGGCATGTTCAACAACTACGCGATCCTCCAGTCGGTCGACAAGATCGTCGCCGTCGACATCTACGTGCCAGGGTGCCCGCCGCGGCCGGAGCAGCTGATGGAGGGCATCATCCGGCTCCACGAGGCGATCCAGGCCGGGATCCCGCCCGCCTATGAGCTCCGGAGCGTCGCCTCGTGACCGCCTGGGCGGAGATTCCGGGGGTCGACCGCGTCGAGGAGGGACACGGCGAGCGCACGCTCGTCGTCGAGCCGACGGCGCTCCTGGCGGCGTGCACCCACCTGCGCGACGAGGAGGGCTTCAACTTCCTCTCGGACATCGCGGCCGCCGACTACCTCGGCTGGGGAGGGCGCGGCGTCTCGGGGTACATCGGTACCGCCTCGGGCCGCGACCTCAACCTGCCGATGACCCAGGGCTTCCAGTCCCTGCCGGCGCCGAAGCCGAAGCGCTTCGCGCTCAGCTACCACCTGCTCGCAG
Organism: uncultured Actinomycetota bacterium; assembly: GCA_963765345.1. GTDB lineage: Bacteria > Actinomycetota > Thermoleophilia > Gaiellales > Gaiellaceae > PALSA-600. The sequence continues at coordinate 3,614 of CAVXWI010000017.1, read as the reverse complement.
TCGGCGAGACGCCCCGGCGGGTTCGCGTGCAGACCTGGCTCGACGACGGCGAGCCCGTGCCGAGCGTCGTCCCGGTCTGGCCGACCGCCGACTGGCACGAGCGCGAGGCCTTCGACCTGATGGGAATCCCGTTCGCCGACCACCCGAACCTGAAGCGGATCCTCCTCGAGGACGACTGGGACGGACACCCGCTGCGCAAGGACTACCCGATCGGCGGCGAGCCGGTCCGCTTCTCGGAGGACGAGTAATGGCGATTGCACCCGAGCGGACGCGTGCGTCGATCTACGAGGGCACGCGGATTCCGCGTCCGATCCCGACGGTTCGCCGCGTTCCCGAGCAGCTCGCCGAGACCGGCGACGTCCTGAGGATCAACTTCGGGCCGAACCACCCCTCGACCCACGGCGTGCTCCGGCTGATCGTCGACCTCTACGGCGAGGAGGTCGTCGGCCTCGAGGCGGTGATCGGCTACCTGCACACCGGGTTCGAGAAGAACATGGAGCAAAAGTCGTGGTGGAAGGCGATCACCTATCCCGAGCGGATCGACTACCTCTCGTTCCAGGCCAACGAGCTCGTCTTCGTGCTCGCGATCGAGAAGCTTCTCGGCCTCGAGACGCCGGCGAAGGCGGCCTGGATGCGCACGTGCCTCTGCGAGCTGAACCGGATCCACTCGCACCTCGTCTGGCTCGGGACCGCCGCGCTCGAGCTCGGGGCGATCTCGATGTTCTGGTACTGCTTCCGCGAGCGCGAGCAGATCCTCGACCTGTTCGAGATGGTCTGCGGGACGCGGATGCACACACGCTACTTCCAGGCCGGCGGGCTCGCCGAGGACATCCCGCCGGGGTTCTTCCCCGAGGCACGGCGTTTCGCCCAGTGGATGCCCCATGCGATCGACGAGTACGAAAACCTGGTCGACCGCAACAAGATCTGGCTCGAACGAACGGTCGGCCTCGGACTGCTCTCGGCCGAGGACGCGATCGCGCTCGGGCAGTCGGGGCCGGTCCTGCGCGGCTCCGGTGTCGACTGGGACCTGCGCAAGATCGAGCCCTACCTCGCCTACGGCGAGTGCGAGTTCCGGGTGCCAGTCCACCCGGAGGGCGACGTCTACGCGCGCTACCGGGTCCACATGGAGGAGATGCGCGAGTCGGTGAAGATCATCGTCCAGTGCCTCGACCGGCTCGAGCCGATGGCCGGCGAGCCGTGGATCGCGGACGACCGCAAGGTCGTGCTGCCACCGCGCGAGGAGCTTCACACCTCGATGGAGTCGCTGATCCACCACTTCAAGATCGTCACCGAGGGCTACCGCGTCCCCGAGGGCGAGGTGTACGTGACGGTCGAGTCGCCGCGCGGCGAGCTCGGCTGCTATGTCGTCTCCGACGGCGGCCCCCGGCCCTGGCGCGTGAAGTTTCGGGCGCCGTCGTTCGTCGCGCTGCAGGCGACCGCCACCTGTATGGGCGACGCGCTCGTCGCCGACATGATCGCCGTCGTCGGCTCGCTCGACACGGTCATGGGCGAGGTCGACCGGTGAGCACGCTCGCCGACCGGATCCGGGAGCTTCGCGAGCGGTTCCCCGCCGAGTCCCGCTCGGCGACGATCCCGGCGCTCCGGCTCGCCCAGGAGCAGTACGGCTGGCTACCGCCGGCGGCGATCCGCGAGGTCGCGGACGCGCTCGAGCTGACGCCCGCCTACTGCCAGGCCGTCGCGTCGTTCTACGACATGTTCCACCTGGAGCCCGTCGGTACGCACCTCGTCGAGGTGTGCACGAATCTCTCCTGCGCCCTCGTCGGCGCCCAGCGCGTGCTCGAGGCCTTCGAGGACGAGCTCGGCATCGGGGCCGGCGAGACGACCGACGACGGGTCGGTCAGCCTGCACACGGTCGAGTGCCTCGGCGGCTGCGGGTATGCGACGGTCGTCGCCGTCGACAACCGCTATCACGAGTTCGTCACGCCCGCGAGCGTCCCGGCGATCGTGGAGGGGGTCCGTGGGCGCGCGTAGCCTCCTCCTCGCCGACACCGAGGGCCGCGACCTGACCCAGCTCGCGGCCTACCGCGAGATCGGCGGCTACGGCGCCGTCGCCAAGGCCCGCAAGCTCACTCCCGACAAGCTGATCGAGCTCCTGCTCGCGGCGAACCTGCGCGGGCGCGGCGGAGCCGGCTTCCCGATGGGGCGCAAGGCGTCGCTGATCGACCGGGCGAGCGCGAAGCCGAAGTACCTCGTCGTCAACGCCGACGAGTCGGAGCCGGGCGCGTTCAAGGATCGCGAGGTGATGGCCCGGGTGCCGCACCGCCTGATCGAGGGGTGCCTGATCGCGGCGCACGCGATCGAGAGCACCGACGTCTTCATCTACATCCGGGGCGAGTACCTGGCCGAGTTCGAGATCCTCGAGCGCGCCGTCGCCGAGGCGCGGGCGGACGGACTCTTCGGCGAGGTCGAGGTCACCGTGTACCGCGGCGCCGGCGCCTACATCTGCGGCGAGGAGACGGCGCTGCTCGACTCGCTCGAAGGGCGGCGCGGGCAGCCGCGGCCGCGGCCGCCGTTCCCGCCGGTCCAGGGCCTCTTCAGCGCCCCGACCCAGATCAACAACGTCTGCACGATCGCGACAGTGCCGGCGATCGTCGAGCTCGGCCCGGCGAAGTTCGCGAAGATCGGCGTCGAGTCGTCGCCCGGGACGGCGATCTTCTCGATCTCGGGAAACGTCGCCCGGCCCGGAAACTACGAGCTCGAGCTGGGAACGCCGATGCGGGAGCTGATCTACGACCTCGCCGGCGGGGTCGCCGGCGGGCGCGAGCTGAAGGCGGTGATCCCTGGCGGCTCGTCGGTGCCGGCCCTCTCGCCCGACCAGATCGACGTCCCGCTCGACTACGACTCGCTCGCCGCGCTCGGCACGTTCTTCGGCGCCGCCTCGCTGATCGTCATCGACGACCGCTGCTGCATGGTGCAGCTCGCGCTCCGCTCGACGAAGTTCTACATGCACGAGTCCTGCGGAAAGTGCACGCCCTGCCGCGAGGGGACGCGCTGGATGGTGCAGATCCTCGAGCGGCTCGAGGCAGGCGAGGGCTCGCACGACGACCTCGACCTGCTTCGCTCGGTCGGGTCACGCATGCTCGGCAAGTCGCTCTGCGCCCTCGGCGACTTCGCCGTCTACCCGGTCGCGAGCTACCTCGACAAGTGGGGGGAGGAGTTCGAGCGCCACGTCGAGCTCGGCCGCTGCCCGTACGAGGGCGAGTCGTCCCTCGAGGGCATCGTCGCGCCGAGCGACGCCCACGCTCGCGAGCGGCACGAGGTGCACGCGTGAGCGCCCCGGAGACGGTCACGCTCACGATCGACGGGCACGAGGTGTCGGTGCCCGTGGGGACCGGCCTCGTCGAGGCGGCGCTCGCAGCCGGGATCGAGATCCCGGTCTTCTGCTACGAGCCGCGGCTCGGGCCGCCGGTCGGAGCCTGCCGCATGTGCCTCTGCGAGGTCGCGCCCGGGCCGCCGAAGCCGCAGGCGGCCTGCACGCTCACCGCGGCCGAGGGGATGGCCGTCAAGACGGCGCGCACCTCGGAGCTCGCGGCCGACGCGCAGCACGCGACGCTCGAGTTCATCCTCGTCAACCACCCGCTCGACTGCCCGGT
>CAVXWI010000016.1:0-33925 GCA_963765345.1 uncultured Actinomycetota bacterium | reverse complement strand
ACCGTGCCAGCTCCGGACTCCCGCTCGCGGGCGGCAAGGGAATCAACGTCGCGAGAGCACTGAATGCGCTCGGCGTCCCGGTCGTTGCGACCGGCCTTGCGGGCGGTCAGTCCGGTCTGAGCATCGTCGAGCGCCTGACCGGCGAGGCGATCCTGAACGACTTCGTCCGCATCGAGGCCGAGTCGCGTACGACCGACGGCCGTCGTCGACCCGACGAACCAGAGCTACACCGAGATCAACGAGTGGGGGCCGACGATCAACCCCGAGGAGCTCGAGCTCCTCTTCGACGACAAGCTTCGCTACCTCTCCCAGGGCGCGAGCCTCGTGATCTTCGCGGGCTCGCTTCCGCGCGACGTCCCCGACGACTTTTACGCCCAGGCGATCCACGACCTTGCCCGCCGCTATATCCCCTCCGCGCTCGACACCGAGGGCGAGCCGCTCCGCCTCGGCATCGAGGCCGAGCCGTTCCTCGTCACTCCGAACCAGGCCGAGGCCGAGGCGCTCGTCGGGCAGGAGTTCCACGACGACGATGACTTCGTGCTCGGCCCTCGACCAGCTCGCCGACCGGGGCGCTCGCAACGTCCTCATCACGACCGAGGGCGGCTGTTACGCCCTCCTGCGCGAGGACCGGACGATCGCCGCTACCGCGTCGAGGCCCCGCGCGTCGAGGCGGTCTCGCGCGTCGGCAGCGGCGACACGTTCCTCGCCGCGTTCGTCGCCGCCTGGGAGGCGGGCCGGGGCCACGAGGAGGCCCTGCGCGAGGGCTCGCGGCCGGCGCCGCCTCGACGCTCGAGCTCGGCGCCGGCCGCTTCGATCCTCGCGAGGCTGTGCCGCCTCCAGGCGGGTGTGACCGTCGCCGAGCTCGAGCAGGTTTCCGTCTAGCCGATCGTGACGGCGTGCCGCCGCGATGCGCAGCCGCCTTCCCGCTCGCGCGGATCGCCTCGCCGCCGGGCCCGGTATCGTGTCGCAATGGAGATCGGGAGAGTCGAGCGCCTGGACGATTCCTCGCTCGACCGCTCCGAGAAGTTCGGTAAGGAGTGCCTCACCTTCGACGATGTCCTCCTCGTGCCGGCCGAGTCGGCCGTGCTTCCGAACGACGTCTCGACGGCGACGCGGCTGACCCGCACGATCGAGCTCGACATCCCGATCGTGACGGCCGCGATGGACACGGTCACCGAGGCGCGCATGGCGATCGCGCTGGCGCGCGAGGGCGGCATCGGCATCGTCCACCGGAACCTCTCGATCGCCGACCAGGCGCCGAGGTCGACCAGGTCAAGCGCTCCGAGTGCGGCATGGTCGTCGAGCCCCTCACGCTGCCCCCGACCGCGCTCGTCGCCGACGCGCTCGAGCTGATGGACCACCACCACGTCTCCGGCGTCCCGGTCATCGACGAGGCCGGCCGCCCCGTCGGCATCCTCACGACGCGCGACCTCCGCTTCGAGAAGGACCTCGATCAGCCCGTCTCCGCACTGATGACCGCGGCGAACCTCGTCACCGCCCCGCCGGGCGACGCTCGCCGAGGCCGAGAGCTCCTCCACAGGCACCGGATCGAGAAGCTGCTGGTCGTCGACGCCGAGGGATGCTGCGCGGCCTGATCACCGTCAAGGACATCTCCAAGCGGATCGAGTTTCCGGCGGCGACGAAGGACGCGCAGGGCCGGCTTCGCGTCGGCGCCGCGGTCGGCTCGGGCCGGACGCGACGAGCGCGCGCAGGCGCTCGTCGAGGCCGGCGTCGACGTCCTCGTCGTCGACACCGCGCACGGCCACTCGAGCGGCGTCATCGAGACGGTCGCGCGCATCAAGGGGCTCGCGCGGCGAGTTCCAGGTCGTCGCGGGAACGTCGCGACCGCCGACGCGGCCGAGGCGCTCATCGACGCCGGCGCCGACGCGGTGAAGGTGGGCATCGGCCCGGGGAGCATCTGCACGACCCGCGTCGTCGCCGGGGTCGGCATGCCGCAGATCACCGCGATCAACGACATCGCCGAGGTCGCGGCCGGCCACGGCGTGCCCGTCATCGGCGACGGCGGCATGATCTCCTCGGGCGACGTCGCGAAGGCGATCGCCGCCGGCGCCGACACGGTCATGCTCGGCTCGATGCTCGCCGGCACCGACGAGTCGCCGGGCGACGTCGTCCACTCCCACGGCGAGCGCTTCAAGGTGTACCGCGGCATGGGCTCGATCGGCGCGATGAAGGCGCGCGGCTCTCGAAGGACCGCTACTTGCAGGGCGACGTCGAGGACGTAGAAGCTCGTGCCCGAGGGGATCGAGGGCCGCGTGCCGTACAAGGGGGCGCTGAACGGCGTCGTCCACCAGATCGTCGGCGGCCTGCGCCAGGCGATGGGCTACTGTGGCGCCCCGACCGTCGAGGCGATGAAGCAGGCCCGTTTCGTCCGGATCACCGGCGCCGGCCTCCGCGAGTCGCACCCGCACGACATCACGATCACGAAGGACGCGCCCAACTATCGCCGCGCCTGAGCTCGTCGCCCTGCACCCCGAGCCGCGGGCAGAGGAGCGGCCGGTGCTCGTGCTCGACTTCGGCGGCCAGTACTCGCAGCTGATCGCCCGCCGCGTTCGCGAGGCACGGGTCTACTCCGAGCTCGTCTCCTACCGCGCCGGCGCCGAGGAGATCGCGCGGCGGAACCCCGCGGCGCTGATCCTCTCGGGCGGGCCTGCCTCGGTCTACGCCGACGGTGCGCCGCGCTGCGACCCCGCGATCTTCACGCTCGGAATCCCGACGCTCGGGATCTGCTACGGCATGCAGCTCCTGGCGCTCGAGCTCGGCGGACGCGTCGAGGAGACCGGTGTCGGCGAGTTCGGGAAGGCCGAGCTCGCGACCGGTGAGAGCGCCCTCTTCCGCGATCTCCCGGCCGAGCAGACCGTCTGGATGAGCCACAGAGACAGCGTCGTCGCCCCGCCGGCGGGCGCGCGCGTCGTTGCCAGCTCGGGCTCGACCCGGGTCGGCGCCTTCGAGGACGCGGCGCGCGGCGTCTACGGGATCCAGTTCCACCTCGAGGTCGTCCACACCCCGCACGGCCAGGAGGTGCTGAAGAACTTCCTCTACGGCGTCGCCGGCGCCGCGCCGACGTGGACGCCCGTGGCGGTGATCGAGGAGCAGGTCGAGCGGATCCGTGCGCGCGTCGGCTCCGAACGCGTCCTCTGCGGGCTCTCCGGGGGCGTCGACAGCGCCGTCGCCGCCCTGCTCGTCCACAAGGCGGTCGGCGACCAGCTGACGTGCGTCTTCGTCGACCACGGTCTGCTCCGCAAGGACGAGGCCGCCCAGGTCGTCGAGACCTTCGCCGGTCACTTTCGCGTGCCGCTCGTCCACGTCCGCGCGCAGGAGCGCTTCCTCGCGCGCCTGGAGGGCGTCACCGACCCCGAGCAGAAGCGCAAGCTGATCGGCACCGAGTTCATCCGCGTCTTCGAGGAAGAGGCGCGCCGGCTCGGCGACGTGCGCTACCTCGTCCAGGGGACGCTCTACTCCGACGTGATCGAGTCGGGCGGCGAGGACGGCGTCGCCGAGTCGATCAAGAGCCACCACAACGTCGGCGGCCTCCCGGCCGACATGAAGATGAAGCTCGTCGAGCCGCTGCGCCTGCTCTTCAAGGACGAGGTACGCCGTGTCGGCGAGGAGCTCGGAATGCCCGAGCGGATGGTCTGGCGGCAGCCCTTCCCCGGCCCGGGGCTGGCGATCCGCATCATCGGCGAGGTGACCGCAGAGCGACTCGAGACGCTCCGCGAGGCGGACGCGATCCTGCAGGAGGAGATTCGCCGGGCGGGCCTCTACCGGGAGCTGTGGCAGTCGTTTGCGGTTCTGCCGGCGATCCGCTCGGTCGGCGTGCAAGGGGACTCGCGCACGTACGGCTACCCGATCGCCATCCGGGCCGTCACCTCCGACGACGCGATGACGGCCGACTGGGCGCGACTGCCCTACGACCTCGTCGAGACGGTCGCCTCGCGGATCGTCAACGAGATCCCGGCCGTCAACCGGGTCGTCCTCGACGTCACCTCGAAGCCGCCGGCGACGATCGAGTGGGAATGACACTCCGGCTGCTGCTCGCGGCCGCCTGCGCCGCTCTCGTCGCCTCCCCGGTGTCGGCCGCGACGAGCAGAACGATCCTCGTCACCTCGGAGACGGTCAAGATGACGACCCACAACGTCGGCCCGCACGGTGCGAGCAAGGGCGACACGGTCACCTATCGCGACCGGCTCGTCAACGCCGCCGCGCAGTTCGGGCGGAAGCGGGGCTCGCCGGTCGGCTCCGACTCGGGCAAGCTGACCTTCACGGGCGCGCACACGGCGACGTTCAGCGGCAGGGCGACGCTGCCGGGCGGCACGTTGACACTCGCCGGCTCGGTCTACACCCTCCAGAACGGCGACCTCGTCATTCCGGTCGTCGGCGGGACGGGCAGCTTCGCCGGCCTGCGCGGGACGCTGACCGTCTCGACCGGGAAGAACCACGTGCTGAACACCTACCGGTTGAACCCGGCGCCGGCACCGGTCGCCTGAGCTTCACGCGCCGGGGTGCGAGGGCCGCCCCCGATGCGGCACTATTCCGGCGTGCGCATCCCTGTCGGCGGTCTCGTGACGGTGGCGCTCGCGCTCGCCCTCTCGATGGGCGTTCAGGCCCAGACGGTGAAGATCAGGCTCACCTCGCTGACGACGATCCTCGTCCAGCACGACACCAGGCCGAAGGGCAAGGCGAACAAGGGAGACTCGATCGACTTCAAGGACCTCCTGATCAACAAGGTGCCGCAGTTCGGCAAGGCGACGGGCAAGGCCGTTGCCTGGGACGAGGGCGAGGTTCTCTACACGAGCGCGACGACGAGGAAGATCAAGGTGATCGCGACCTTCCCGGGCGTCGGTTCGATCACCTACGTCGGCGTGTTCGCCTCGAACCGCGTCACCTCGACCGTCGCGCGGATCGTCGGTGGCACGGGTGGGTTCAAGGGCGCGACCGGCACGGTCACGATCGGCTCGGGCGCGCGGACGGCGCCGAACGTCTTCATCGTCAGCGTCCCGCACACGATCGACATCTCGACGGGTGCCGGTGTTGCGTGACGACCACCAGGCGCCGGCCCCGCCTCACGGCTCGTACGGCCCGTAGCGGGCGCGTACCTCGTCGACGAACGCGACCAGGCGGTCGGCGAGATCGGCGTCCACGATCTCGAGCACGTTCTCGGCGTTGCGCTCGCCCGAGCGTGAGAGGTTGAACGAGCCCGCGAACACGGTGTCGTCGGCGACCGTCAGCTTGGCGTGCATGAAGTCGTGCACGTCGCCGGCACCGAACGGGGTCGAGTGCTTCGCCGAGAAGCCGGCGGTGGCGATGCGCTGGAGGAGCGGGAGCTTCCAGGCGCCATGGCTCGCCCGCCACTGGCGGGTCACGTCGGCCATCTGGGGCGCATCGACGCAGCCGCCGAGGTCGAGCCTGCCGTGGACTGCGGCAATCGCGAGCGCCCCGATCACCGGCGGCGCGGTCAGGACCGGTGAGCAGACGCGCACGCGGCGCCGGGCGCGGCCGATCGCCTCGGCGATCCGGTGCGAGAGGTCCTCGCCGTGGCCCGGTGTGAACCACGCCCGGATCCCGTCGTGCCAGGTCGGCTCGACGCGGCCGCTGCCCGCGGCCGTGCCGCCGCGGACGATCTGCTCGAAGTCGTGGCGGTAGTCGGCCGCGAGCAAGGCCGAGTCGACGACGACGACGACGTTCTCCTGGCGCGACCAGGAGTCGTCCGTCCAGTTCGTCGATCCCGTCCAGACCGAGGAGCCGTCGCGGATCACGTATTTGTGATGCATCAGGTCGGGGACGCCGGCGATGGGCAGTGCCTCGAGCGGGAGCGAGCCGATCAGCTCCTCGTCGGGCGAGGCGGGCGGCGGCACGGCGATCGGGCGGGCGTGGTCGACGTTGTAGGCGAGCCGCACGTAGACGCCGCGGGCCGCCGCCCGCCTGAGCGCGTCCCCGATGATCCGCCCCGTCTCCGCGCCCAGGTCGAAGTCGTACTGGGCCAGGTCGAGCGTGCGCGTGGCGCCGTCGAGAAACGTCGCGATCGCCGCCGCGACCTCGACGGCGGCCTGGCCGCCGTCGGTCAGAGTACGGATCGTGACCCGGGGATTCATCGAGCGTCTCGCCGCCGCCCGTATCGGCGGGACGTTCAACTTCTATCGCGACGGCGAGCGGGCCGCATTGCTGCGTGAGCGGCTCGCCGCCTATCTCTCCGCCCGGTCCAGCGCCTCGGTCCTGCTCGTCGCCGAGGCGCCCGGCTACCGGGGCGCTCGCGTCTCGGGCCTCCCACTGACCTCGGAGCGGCAGCTGACCGGCGCCGGGCCGGCCGAGGCGACCGCGACGATCGTCCACGCGGCGCTGGCAGAGCTCGGGCTCACGGAGGCCGTCCTCCTCTGGAACGTCGTTCCGACGCATCCGGGCGATGCCCGCTCGAACCGGCGGCCGAGCCGCGCCGAGGTCGAGGCCGGCCTGCCGTTCGCGCTCGAGCTCGCCCGGGGCCGCCTCCTCGTCCCGGTCGGCCGCGTCGCCCACCTGGCTCTCGGCGGCAGCTACGTCCGCCACCCCGCCCACGGCGGCGCGGCGGCCTTCCGGCGCGGTCTCGCCGCCGCGCTCGTCTGAGCACACCCGGCCTGGTACCATCGCTTGGCGGTGAACGCCTTCGTTCGCCGATCTTGCGAACAACGACCTCTTGATGAAGACCTACAGCGCCAAGCCCGGCGAGATCACACGCGACTGGTACCTCGTCGATGCCGACGGGCAGACGCTCGGCCGCCTCGCGACGCAGATCGCCGATCGCCTGCGCGGCAAGGGAAAGCCGCAGTTCACCCCGCACGTCGACACCGGCGACTTCGTCGTCGTCGTCAACGCCGAGAAGATCGCCGTCACCGGCAAGAAGCTCGACGAGAAGCTCTACTACCGCCACTCGGGGTACCCGGGCGGCCTGAAGGTGCGCCCGCTGCGTGAACAGCTCCGCCGGCGCCCGACCGAGGTGCTGCGCATGGCCGTCAAGGGGATGCTTCCACGCAACAAGCTCAGCAGGCAGCAGCTGACCAAGCTGAAGATCTACGCCGGTCCCGACCACCCGCACGCCGCCCAGGAACCGAAGCCGTTCTGATGGCCGCGCAGGCGCAATACCTCGGCACCGGCAAGCGCAAGACCTCGGTTGCCCGCGTCATCCTCCGCCCCGGCGACGGCAAGACGTGGATCAACGGCAAGGAGATCGTCGCGTACTTCCCGCGGCTCTCGCATCGCAAGGCGATCATGGCGCCGCTCGAGACGACCGAGCTCGCGGGCCAGTACGACCTGCGGGTTCGCGTGCACGGCGGCGGCCCCTCCGGGCAGGCCGGCGCGATCCGGCACGGGATCGCCCGCGCCCTCGTCGAGATCAACCCCGACTTTCGCGTCATGCTGAAACGCCAGGGCTTCCTCACGCGGGATGCCCGCCAGGTCGAGCGCAAGAAGGCCGGCCTGCACAAGGCGCGCAAGGCGCCGCAGTTCTCGAAGCGCTAGCGGTCCCGGCCGCACTAACCTGCCGGGCGATGGCGCGGCGGTACTTCGGCACCGACGGCGTTCGCGGGGTCGCCGGTGAGTTCCTGACCGCCGAGCTCGTCGAGCGGCTCGGGCGCGCGGCCGTGCTCTGGAGCGGCGCCGAGCAGGTGCTGGTCGGCCGCGACACCCGCGGCTCGGGCGTCGAGCTCGAGGGGGCGGTCGCCGTCGGGATCGCCTCGGCCGGCGCCACGGCGGTCCTCGGCGGCATCCTGCCGAGCGGAGCGGTCGCGCTCGGCGCGCTCGACCTCGGGATCGTGATCACCGCGTCGCACAACCCGCCCGAGTACAACGGCGTCAAGTTCTTCACCGGCGGCGGCCGGAAGCTCTCGGACGCCGACGAGGAGCAGATCGAGAGCCTGCTCGACGCCCCGCCCGCGAGCCGCCACGGCCGGATCGAGCCGGCGGACGCCGCCGGCGAGCGCTACATCGACTACGTCGTCGAGCGCTTCGGCTCTCGGCCTCGACGGCCTCCGGATCGTCGTCGACTGCGCCAACGGGGCCTACTCGCTGCTCGCGCCGGCGGCGTTCGAGCGGCTCGGAGCCGACGTCGTCGCGATCGGGAGCGACCCCGACGGGACGAACATCAACACCGGCTGCGGCGCGACCGACACCGCGCTCCTCCAGCGCGAGGTGACGGCGAGCGGTGCGGCGCTCGGCCTCGCCTTCGACGGCGACGGCGATCGGATCATCGCCGTCGACGAGCGTGGCGAGCTGGTCGACGGCGACGGCATCATCGCGATCCTGGCCCTCCACCTCGGCGTCGATCTCGTCGCCGTCACGCAGATGACGAACCTCGGCTTCCACGCGCTCATGCGCGAGCGGGGGATCCGTGTCATCACGACCGACGTCGGCGACCGCTACGTCCTCGACGCGCTCGAGCGGGAAGGCGGCATCCTCGGCGGCGAGCAGTCGGGGCACGTGATCTACCTGCGCGACCACGTCACCGGCGACGGCCTCGCCGCGGGGCTCCTCCTCTGCGCCGCCCTGCCGGCCGGCCGCTGAGCGACGCGGCGTCGGTCTTCGCCCGCTACACGCAGTGCAAGGAGAACGTACGGGTGGCGTCGAAGGAGCTGACTCGGCCCGTCCGCGAGGCGGTCGAGCGCGCCAACGCCGGGCTTGGCGAGGCCGGGCGCGTCCTCGTCCGGGCGTCCGGGACGGAGCCGATCATCCGGGTACTCGTGGAGGCGAAGGACGGTGAGCTGGCGTCAGAGGCCTGTGCTACGATCGCAGCGCTTGTCGAGAGTGAGCTCGGCTAACTGGCGTCTGCGCGAAACCGATCGCGCTGCCGCGGAGGAGGCCGGGCTCTTTCCGTTCAGCGAGCGGCTGTTGACCGAGACTATCCGAGCCCTACCGGCGGCAAGCTCGGGCTAGAAAGGAGCGGCGAGCATGTGCGGGATCATCGGATACGTCGGAGGCCGTCCCTCCAAGGACATCCTGATCACCGGCCTGGAGCGGCTCGAGTTCCGCGGCTACGACTCGGCCGGAATCGCCTTGCTCGAGGACGCCGGGCTCGAGTACGTCCGCGCGGTCGGCAACCTGGCCCAGCTGAAGCAGGCGGTTGCGGCGAACGGCTCGCACGCGACGACGGGGGTCGGCCACACGCGCTGGGCGACCCACGGCGGCGTCAGCGAGGACAACGCACACCCGCTCACCGGTTGCGAGGACGGCAAGCTTGCGATCGTCCTCAACGGGATCGTCGAGAACTACCGCGAGCTGAAGTCCGAGCTCGAGGCAGGCGGCCACACCTTCTCCTCCGAGACCGATGCCGAGGTGGTCGCACACCTGCTCGAGAGCGTCTACGACGGCGACCTGCTCGAAGCGGTGCGCGCCGTCTACGGCCGTCTCGAAGGACACTTCACCTTCGTCGTCATCCACCACAGCGAGCCCGACCGGCTCGTCGGCGTGCGGCGCGAGACGCCGCTCGTGATCGGGCTCGGCGACGGCGAGAACTTCCTCGCCTCCAACCTCTCGGCGTTCCTGGCCGAGACCCGCCGCGTCGCCTATCCGGGGCACGGCGAGATCGTCGAGGTCACCTCGGCAGGCGTCCGCGTCATCCGTGCCGAGGACGGCAGCCCGGTCGAGCTGGAGGAGATCCGGATCGACTGGGACGAGGAGGTCGCCGAGCGCGAGGGGTTCGAGACCTTCATGCTGAAGGAGATCTACGAGCAGCCGGAGGGCTTCGAGGTGACGATCGGCGACCGCGTCCGGCACGGGGTCCTCGTCCAGGACGGCCTCGGGATGACCGCGGCCGAGCTGCGCGAGCTACGGCGGATCGTCATCGTCGCCTGCGGCACCGCCTACCACGCCGGTGTCGTCGGGCGCTACGTGATCGAGGAGTGGGCGCGCGTCCCCGTCGAGCCCGACATCGCGAGCGAGTGGATCTACCGCAACCCGGTGATCGGCCCCGATACGCTCGTGATCGGCATCTCCCAGTCGGGCGAGACCCGCGACACGATCCAGGCGATGCGGCTCGCGAAGGAGCTCGGCGGCCGCACGGTCGCGATCACGAACCAGATGGGCTCGCAGATCACGCGGGAAGTCGACTCGTTCCTGCTGACCCGCACGGGGCTCGAGGTCGGCGTCGCGGCGACGAAGACCTTCTCGGCGCAGGTCGGGCTCATGTACCTGATCGGGCTCGAGCTCGCCCGCGTGCGTGGCTCGCTACCGGCCGCCGAGATCGAGTTCATCCTCGACGAGGTCTACCGGCTGCCCGAGAAGATGCGCGAGTTCCTGCAGCGCAGCCACCCGATCGACGAGATCGCCCAGCGCTTCTACCGCGAGCCCTTCTTCCTCTTCCTCGGGCGCCACATCGGGCTGCCCGTTGCTCTCGAAGGAGCGCTGAAGCTGAAGGAGATCTCGTACATCCCGACCGAGGGCTACTCGGCCGGCGAGATGAAGCACGGGCCGATCGCGCTGCTCGAGGAGGGGACGCCGGTCGTCGTCGTCGCGACGCGGATGGACACGGTCTACGACAAGATCGTCTCGAACATCCAGGAGACACGCGCCCGCGGCGCCCACGTGATCGCGATCGCGACCGAGGGCAACGAGGAGATCCAGCACCACGCGGACGACGTCATCTACGTGCCGAAGTCGCCGGCGTTCCTGCAGGCCGTGCTCGCGACCCTGCCGCTACAGCTCCTCGCCTACAAGATCGCCCGTCTGCGCGGTCTGAACGTCGATCAGCCGCGCAACCTGGCGAAGACCGTCACGGTCGAGTAACGCCGACGCCCGGCGTGCCGGCCGGGAGCCTAGGCTGCGAGTGCGGCGGTCGTCGCGGCGCCGACCTCGAGCGCGGTCGCGAGAAACGCCTTGGCCGCGGGCGAGTGGTAGCGGTCCTGGTGTCGTGCCAGCCCGACCTGGCGCCGGGCGAGGCGCGGGCTCAGGTTGGTGATGCGCACCGCCTCGTCGTTCTGGTCGACCGCGAGCCGCGGGAGGACGGCGACGCCGATGCCGGCGCGGGCGAGCCCCTGGACGACCCCGTTCTCGTCGGAGCGGAAGACGAAGTGCGGCTCGCGGCCGGCGGCGCGGATCTGGTCGACGACGAGCTCGGTCGCCCGGCAGTTCCGGAAGCCGATCAGCGGCTGGCCCGCGATCTCGCGCAGCGTCGGCACCCGTCGCCCCGCCGCGAACGCCGAGTCGGCCGCCGTCACGAGCACGTAGTCGTCCTGGAGGATGAGGATCGTCTCCAGGCCCGGGTTGGCGAGCGGCAGCTGCACGAACGAGAGGTCGAGAACACCGCGCTCGACGAGGTCGGCAAGCTCGCTGTCTGAGTGCGACTCGCGCAGCTCGACGTCGACGTCGGGCCACGCGCTCGTGAAGCGGCGCATCACCTCGGGCAGGATCTTCGCGCCGACGCTCTGGAAGATGCCGACGTGCAGCGAGCCGGCCTCGCCGGCAGAGAGAGCGCCCAGATCGGCGTGGGCTGCCTGCAGGCGGGCGACGATCGCGCGGGCGTGGCGGAGAAGCAGGCGGCCGGCCTCGGTCAGCGTGACCGGCCGGGGCCCGCCCGGCCGCTCGATCAGCTTCTCGCCGACGATCCGCTCGAGCGTCGCGATCTGCTGGCTGATCGCCGACTGGGTGTAGCCGAGCTTGTTCGCCGCGCGGCCGAAGGAGCCCTCGGTCTCGACGGCCTCGAGCGCGGCCAGATGGCGCATCTCGACCCCGAGCCAGGGCCCGGGAAGATGATTTGAGTCGCTAATGGAAGTCAATGGAAACTCTCGTTGTTCTAATCATACAGATCGTCGATAATGAGCGCATGTTCGCTTTTCTCCTCGTGCTCGGACTGGTCGTCGTCTGCGTGCTCGGCGGCCTCTACGGCGTCGACTCGCGCATCGACGAGCGGGTCGACCGCAGCTCGCGCGCCCTCTAGGCCGAGTCGTCGGGCGCCTGCCGGCGCCGCTTCGCCTCCGACTGGCGCCGTTTTGCCTCCAGGCGTCGCTCGCGCGAGCCCGCGGTCGGCTCCGTCGGCCGCCGTCGCCGCCGCTGCCGCGCCGCCTCGGCCAGCTGCGCGAGGACGCGCTCGGTCGCGAGCTCGCGGTTTCGTAGCTGTGAGCGCTCGTCCGAGGCGACCGAGCGCACGACCGGCCCCAGCTTCGCGAGCACGCGTTGACGCTCGGCGTCGCTGAGCGCGCCCGACGCCGCGACGTCGAAGAGCGCCTCGACGCGGGTCGAGTTCTTCTGCGCGTGCTGACCGCCCGGGCCGCTCGAGCGCGAGACGCGGAACGTCAGTTCCGACCGAATAGACTCGGCATCCATGGCGGCGATTCTGCTTGACGTCGACGGTGTGCTGCACGTCAGCGGCGAGCCGATCCCGGGCGCCGTCGACGCTGTCCGCCGGCTGCGGGCAGCAGGGCACCGGCTCCGGTTCGTCACCAACTCGACGGTCATGTCGCGCCGCCAGCTCGGCGAGCGGCTGCGGGCGATGGGTTTCGACCTCGACGACGACGAGCTCCAGACGACCGGGGGCGTCGCCGCGCGTGTTCTCGCGGGCAAGCGCGTGCTCGCCCTGACGATGCCGGGCCTCCTCGACGACCTCGACGGGCTCGAGCTGATCGGGATGAACGCCGACGCCGTGCTCGTCGGCGGCGCCGACGAGAGCGCGGAGCCGGGCCGCATCTACTCGTACCTGAACCTGAATCGCGCGTTCCTCGAGCTGCTCGCCGGCGCCGAGCTCTACTGCCTCCACCGCAACCGCTGGTGGCAGACGACCGACGGCCCGCGACTCGATGCGGGCGCGATCGTCGCCGGTCTCGAATACGCGGCCGGGATCGAGGCGACCGTGCTCGGCAAGCCGAGCCCCCAGTATTTTGCGACGGCGATCGAGGCGCTCGACGCCGACCCGGAGCTCGCCTGGATGGTCGGCGACGACCTCGAGGGCGACATCGCCGGAGCGCAGGCTGCCGGGATGCGGACGGTGCTCGTCCGCACGGGCAAGTTCCGGCCCGACGACCTCGACCACTCGAGCACGGTTCCCGACGGCATCCTCTCCTCGATCGCCCAGCTCCCGGACTGGCTCGAGGAGAACCGATGAGCGCTCCGCTCAGGGTCGGGATCGACCTGATCGAGATCGAGCGTGTCCGCCGCGCGCTCGAACGCCACGGTGACGGCTTCCGCGGTCGCTGCTTCACCGACGCCGAGCGGGCCTACTGCGACTCGAAGCCGAACCCCGCCCAGCACTACGCCGGCCGCTTCGCCGCGAAGGAGGCCGTCGGCAAGGCGATCGGCTCCGGCGTCTACTTCACGTGGCTCGAGATCGAGATCCGAGGCCGCCCGAAGCCGGGCGTCCACCTGAGCGGCCGGACGGCCGCGTTCGCCGAGCGCGTCGGGGCCGGCCAGATCGAGGTCTCGATGACCCATTCGCGTGAGCTCGCGGCGGCGGTCGCCGTGGTGGTACCCGCGTGAGCGGCCTGCTGCCGCTGCTGACCGCAGAGGAGACCCGCCGGAGCGAAGAGGCGCACACCGGTCCGCTCGACGAGCTGATGGAGCGGGCCGGGACGGCGGTCGCCGACGTCGTCGACACCCGTTACCCCGGACGGGTCACCGTCGTCTGTGGCGCCGGCAACAACGGCGGCGACGGGCGGGTTTGCGCGCGGGTGCTGCGCGAGCGCGGGCGCGAGGTGCTCCAGGTCGACGGCTTCGGCGAGCTCGGCGACCCCGACGTGATCGTCGATGCGCTGCTCGGGATCGGGCTCAGCGACAGCCCGCGCGAGGACGTCGCCCGCATGATCGAGCGGATCAACACGTCGGGCAAACCCGTCGTCTCCGTCGACGTGCCCTCGGGCGTCAACGCCTCGACCGGCGAGGTGCAGGGTGCCGCGGTGCGCGCCGAGCTCACGGTCACGTTCGGCGCCGCCAAGGTCGGACTCGCGGTCGCGCCCGGCCGCTTCCACGCCGGCGCCGTCCACGTCGCCTGGATCGGGCTCGAGCCCGCGGCCCATGAGCACGCCCTCGTCCCCGCGTCGGTCCTGGCGCAGGTACCGCGCAAGCGAATCGACTCGACGAAGTACCGGGCCGGCTCGGTCCTCATCGTCGGCGGCTCCCCGGGCCTGACCGGCGCCCCGGTGCTCGCGGCGCTCGGCGCCCTTCGCGCCGACGCGGGCTATGCGATCGTCGCTGCACCGGAGTCGGCGCTGCCTGCGATCGAGGGGCACCTGCTCGAGGCCGTCAAACGGCCGCTGCCCGAGGACACGTCGGGCCGGCTGCTGCCGCGCGCGGTCGAGGGGGTGATCGAGGCGTCCGAGCGCGCCGACGCGGTCGTGCTCGGCCCGGGCCTCGGACGCAGCGACGGCACCCGCGATTTCGTGCGCCTCGTGCTCGAGCAGCTCCCACCGCTGCCCGTCGTCCTCGACGCCGACGGCCTCTGGGAGCTGGAGCCGTTCCAGCGCTCGGCCGCCACGGTGCTGACTCCGCACGCCGGTGAGCTCGCGAGCCTGCTCGAGTGCGAGCCGGCGGAGATCGACGCCCATCGGCTCGACTCGGTGCGTCGCGCGGCCTCCCTCTTCGGCTCGATCGTGCTCCTGAAAGGGGCAGACACCCTCGTCGCCGCACCCCGGGAGGGCGTGCTCGTCTGCGGCTTCGGGGCGGCCTCGCTCGCGACCGCCGGGACCGGCGACGTGCTCGCCGGCGTGATCGGTGCGTTCCTCGCCAAGGGCATGGAGCCGCGTCTCGCCGCCGCGGCCGGCGCCGTCGCGCACGGGATCGCCTCGCGCCTGACCGTTCCGCAGGCGGGTCTCATCGCCAGCGACCTGCTGCCGGGCATCGGCCGCGCACTCGAGGGCGAGGGCGACACGACCGAGCCCCTCTAGCTCGCGCGCGGCTGCGGTCAGGTATCGCGCGGGCCGACGAGCGCGTGGGCGCGGGCAAACGCGCTCGGGGCGAGCGCCTGCAGCCAGACGACGGGCCGGTACCAGCGCGGCACGATCACCTCGCGCGGCCCGTGCTCGAGCGTCCGCAGGACCCTGGCGGCGACGAGCTCGGGTGTGGCGACGATCCGGTAGGTGCCGTGCGCGAACCGGGCACGCTGTGGGAAGCCGGGCGTCTCGACGAAGCCGGGGTTGACCGTGTGGACCGCGACCCCGCGCGGCGCGAGCTCGACCGCGACCGAGCGCGAGAACGCGAGCTGAGCGTGCTTCGAGGCGGAGTACGGCCCGACGGCGACGAGGCCGGCGACCGAGACGACGTTGACGACGTGCGCGCCGCGGCCGAGTCCGGGCAGGAAGGCCCGCAGACACCAGACCGAGCCGAGGTAGTTCGTCCGGATCAGCTGCTCGATCTTCTCCGGCGGCGCCGTCAGGAACTCGGCCCGCCCCGCGATTCCCGCGTTGTTGACGAGGAGATCGATGCGCCGGTGCCGCGCGAGCACCGCCGCCGCGGTGGCATCGACGGCCTCCCGGTCCCCGACGTCGCAGGCCTCGTGCTCGTCGGCGTCGGGGGCGGGGCTGCGCGAGAGCCCGACGACGTGCCAGCCGGAGGCGCGGAGCTCCCGGCAGAGGGCGGCGCCGATCCCCGACGAGGCCCCGGTGACGACGGCGACGCGCATGCCGCCGCGACAGTAGCGGAGCGCCGGTTAGAGTCGGCCGGTGGGATTCGAGGGAAAGCGCGGCCTCGTGCTCGGCGTCGCGAACCGCCGCTCGATCGCCTGGGCGATCGCCGAGCGGCTCGCCGCCGGCGGGGCCGAGCTCGCCTTCACCTACCAGGGCGAGCGGATCGAGGCCGGCGTCCGCGAGCTGGCGGGTCGCGTTGCGAGCCCGCTCGTCACGCCGTGCGACGTCCGCTCGGACGAGGACATCGCACGCGTCTTCGCCGAGGTCGCCGAAACGTTCGGCGGCGAGCTCGACCTGCTCGTCCACTCGGTCGCCTTCGCCGCCGCCGAGGACCTCGAGGGCCGTTTCACCGACACGCCGCGCGACCGCTTCTGGATCGCGCTCGACGTCAGCGCCTACTCGCTCGTCGCCTGCGCCCGCGCCGCCGAGCCGCTGCTGGTGGCCGCCGGGGGCGGTTCGATCGTGACCATGACCTACCTGGGCGGCGAGCGCGCCGTGCCGCACTACAACGTGATGGGGGTCGCCAAGGCGACGCTCGACTCGAGCGTCCGCTACCTCGCCTGGGAGCTCGGAGAGAAGAACATCCGCGTCAATGCCGTCTCGGCCGGGCCGGTCCGCACCCTGGCTGCGCGCTCGATCGCCGGCTTCCCGACGATGGAGGCGATCGTCGAGGAGCGCTCGCCGCTCCACCGCGCCATCGACGCCGACGACGTCGCCGCCGCCGCCGCGTACCTGCTCAGCGACGACGCCCGCAACGTCACCGGCACGACGCTCTACGTCGACAGCGGCTACCACGCGATGGGCATGTAGAGGACGAAATCGCCGCTCTCGAGATCAGGTTGCTGAACCGCTTGTTGAAGCCGTTTCAGATGTACTCGAAGCCCGCTCGGATGCTCATTCCCCGTGCGTGATTGCCTCTCGTCACGGACGCGGTTCCAGCGCTTTCCTTGCACGTAGGAAGGGTGTCGTCCGCAGATGGTGTGGCCCCGGTGATGTCACGACGGCAGCCGGTAACGAGCGCTCGCACCGACGGCGGATCCAGGCTGCCTCTTGTGAAGAGCTTCAACGTGCCGTGAGGCATGACTGCAAACGAGTTCACGGCGGCGTCGAGTGACCTCCCGGCGGCGCCCACCGCGATCGATTGAACCAGCTTCGCCTATCGGCTCTCGGCCACACAGAGCATCTGCACCGACAGCGGCCCCCCTGGGGTGGAACGCCAGCTTCACCGACTACAGCGATCAGTCCGCGGCTGTGGTGACGCTGCAGGATGCGACGGCGCCGGTGCTGTCGTCGTTGATGCTTGCGAACGGGCAGCTCTATACGAATCAGTTGACGGTTGCGGCGCATCTGGTCGCGACCGACCCTGCGCCGACGAGCTCATCTGTCCCGCTTGCCGCGAAAGCCCGAATCGTCTCCGAGATGGAAGTAAATGTGACCGCGCAGCGATCCGTCGTCGTCCAACACGGCCCAGCCACGGCCCGTAGCAGGATCGGACTCGTCGAAGCCCTCCCACGAGAACTGAGACCGAACCGTCCGTTGCGAGATGTCTCTCGCCAGTCGATCTCGCCTTGGACCGCGACGAACCCGAGGCTGCCTCTGTGATCGGGGTCGAACTCGATGAACCCGGAGCAACAAGATCCACATCCTCCTTGTGCCAGAGATCCATCTCTACGATAAGCCACCGGCCCGCGGGGGCTGTCATGGGGCGCGACGGTTTGTCAGGCACGGTGTCGGCCTCTTTCTCCTAGTCGCAGCCGAGCCGCCGGCGGATATCAACCTCACAACGCCAAGCGAACCACGCCCGGACAACTACGAGGATCGCGCCCGGTCGTAGGGCGGCAGGTTCTAACTTCTTATAGCGGCATCTCATATAACTAGGTATAAGTTGTTAGAGAGTGGATCCGATCGGGAATCCGTATACGCCGAACGCTGGGTCGCGGCCGCCGGAGCTGGCGGGTCGGGGCGAGCAGCTGGAGCAGTTTCGGGTGCTGGTCGGCAGGTTGAAGCGGGGGGCGAGCGAGCAGAGCATGATCATTCGCGGCCTGCGCGGGGTCGGCAAGACGGTGCTCTTGAACGCATTCGAGGATACCGCCGAGGCGGCTGGTTTGTTGAGCTTCTACCACGAGCTCACTCCTGGCAGCAGCCTGGTCGCCGAGATCGCACGCGATACGCAGCAGGCGCTGGCACGGTTGAAGTTGACGACGCGAGCGGCGCGGACGCTTCGGGAGGGGCTCGCCCACCTGGGCGTGATCAAGATCGTCAGCCCGGACGGGTTCGAGTTCGCGGTCGACCTGCGCCGCGCCGACGAGGGGGTCCTCGCCCGTGATCTATCCGAGCTGTTCCTGCAGGTCGGCGCCGTCGCCGCGGACAAAGGGTCGGGGCTGGTCTTCCTGCTCGACGAGGTGCAGTTCGCTGGCGAAGTCGAGTACCGCTCGCTGATCACTGCGCTGCATCGGGCGACCCAGAAGAACCTGCCGATCACCCTTGCCGCGGCCGGGCTCCCGCAGATCCCGCGTCTGACCGGCGAGGCACGCTCCTATGCGGAGCGGCTGTTCAGCTTCCCGGTCATCGCGAATCTGCCTGAACCGGACGCACGCTCGGCGCTGGTCGAGCCGGCACGCCAGCAGCAGACCGACTACGAGCCGCTGGCGGTTGAGCGCGCGCTCGCCTGGACCGGCGGATACCCCTTCTACATCCAGCAACTGGGAAAGCACGCCTGGAACCTCGCCGCGCGGTCGCCGATCTCGCTTGCCGACGTCGAGGCTGCGATGCCCGCCGCCCAAGCGGCGCTCGATGCGAGCACCTACGAAGTGCGGATCCAGCGGGCAACCGAGCAGGAGCGCCGATACATGCGCGCGATGGCCGAACTCGGCGAAGGCCCGTACAGGTCCGGGGCGGTCGCCGGCAAGCTGGGCCGCAAGACGACCGAGGTATCAGTGATCCGGCAGCGGCTGCTCGACAAGGGACTGATCTATGCGACCGAGGACTACGGTTACGTCGACTTCACCGTCCCGCGCTTCGGCGAGTTCATGACCCGCTACATGCCCTACCGGCCACCGCGTCCGCCGCGCAAGAATCGCACGAGCTGAACCCCTTTGCCGTGCCTTCGCCATGCCGTCTGGCGCTGTGCCGGTGTTGTCAGTACTTGCCAGATTGGCAAGTACTTGCTAGCGTTTCGGACATGAGAGAGCAAGAGACAGTTCAAGAAGCGCCGCCTTCGATTGATCCTGCTACGGCGGCGGCTGAGCTTGCGCACGCGGAAATGGCCAAGGCGATCGCCAGTCAGGCGGTACGAGCCGGCTCAGGCTGGACGGGTCGGTACCTCGCGGCCTTCGGTGTCCTGAGCACCGTCTTTCTCACCCTCTGCGGTGTCGGGGGAGTCGCCGCCTACGTGGCCTCATGGGTGGCGTACGGAATCACAGCAACCTGGTTTGCGCGTCATGAGTATGTGTCCTGGCGCGGCTTCGACCGTCTCACCGGGAGGTGCTTCGCAGTTTGGTTCGTGCTCCAAGGAATCGCGTGCGGCGTCGGATTCAACTTGTTCGCCGGAGAGATGATCTACTGGGTGCCAGCGGCCCTGTTGGTATCAAGCCCCTTCTTCATCGGCGCGTGGCGTGCCTCGCACCGATGAATGCCGACGACGTCTCCGAGCCGGGCACCCACCCCCGTCACCGCCTTCAACCAGCGCTCCACTCCCCCGTGCGCCTCTCGATCATCGCCTGCCTGGCCGCAGCAGAGAAAGCCGAGTTCGGCTTCGTCAGAGACACCGTCGAGATTACCGACTCGGCACTCTCCAAACAGGTAGCGATCCTCGAACAAGCGGGGTATGTCAAAGCGAAGAAGGGCTACGTCGGCAAGTTCCCCCGCACGTGGCTGTCTCTAACCGCCACAGGACGGCGAGCCTTCGACGCCCACCTCGCCGCCCTCGCCGCCATCGCCGGATCGCCACGAGCCGAACCTCGCCTGAACCAAAACGTCGCCTGAAAAAACTCTCCCGAACACGTCGATAGACAATGCCCGCGTCCGTCAGCCTAGGCGATGGCTGGTCGTGACGATGATCCTCTGGCCCTGCGTGGTGCGGTGCGCGTGGCGGGTCTAGTCGGCGACCCGCGCCGGTCAGGCAGGAGTTCGCCTTTGTCGATCTGCACCCGGTGTAGCAGTGCGTCTCGATCGCGTGTCTCGTCCTCGTAGGCGGGAGCTGGCCCTTCATGCGCTCGAGCACGAACCGGGCGCTCGTCGGGCTGCTAAGCCATTGTTCGAATTCGGCGGCGACGATCCGTTCGTTGTGGACGCCGGCGGCCGCCGGCGAGGCGAGCCAGACGATCGGCGGTCCCATGATCGCCGGGTCGAGGAGCCCCTCGCGGGTCGCAGCGGGCGTATCGGCGAGGATCATCCCGGTGTCGGTGGCGCCGCCGGTGCTCGAGCGCTAGTAGGGCGCGAAAAACTTCAACCACAATGACAGCGTTGGCTCCTGGTCAGTCAGCGGGAAGGCTTTGGATGAGCTGGACGGATACCCCCCAGCCGGGGACGGCGTGACCTTCCACAACGCTTCAGCGACCCCGCCGTCCTCAAGCAAGGAGGCTGGCTGTCAGCCGCTGGATCGACAGCCTCAGCGAGTTCTAGCCATGCATCGGACATGGCCACCGGAACCTCGGTGCTCAACGTTCCGAGCGGGCAGCCACTGATGCTGCTGGCCCGCCGTTGTCATGCAGGCAGGGCTGTGAGCTCGATACATCGCACCACCCGCGCGTCGCCCGCCCGCGGGAGATGAGAGGACGACCCGTCCTGGCCTGCGAGCAGCCATGGCCACCGCGGGCTAGCATAAACTGAATTAGAAAATCCAGTTTTGAGTTGCTAGCCTCGGGCTTCTAAATGGCAAATCTGGATGAACAAATCCAGCTTCTTGGTAGCCCGCAATCGCGGCCCGCTCCAGAAAGGCATCTCAACGAGCACGGACCTGACGGGCCCGACGGCCGTCGTCACGGGCGCGAACCAGCGGCGTCGGCAAGGAGACCGCTTTGCGTCTCGCCGACCATGTAATCGTGAGCGGCCGTGATACTGGATCGTGGCGCCGTCGTCGTTGACACGATCACCAAAGACAGGCGGGCAGGGCAACTTCATCAGCGCCGACCTCCCGAGCGCCGCCGACTCGAATGGCCTTCGACATCAGCAAAACGCGATGACGAGGTTGCGAGAAGCCGCTGTGCCGGGCCAGGCCGAGCAGGGCCTAGCCGTCGTCCTCTTACGCGATCACATGGCGCGGGCCGGCTCAGTTCGGTCCCCGTTTCCTGCAATTCCCTTGTTTCAGCCACCTCTGGAGGGTAGCTCTTAGATTGGAATTGACAACCCATACCAAAAGGGTTACGTTCTGGAACGTACATCCCAATGTTCGCATGATCGAGAGGAGCACACCTGATGGGATTGGAGGATGAGAAGGGATTGGACCGGCGCGAGCTTCTGAAGCGAGGCGCGATCTTCGGGGCCGTGGTCTCCATGCCATTTGGAACGACCGTGGCGAACGCCTTCGCGTCGGCTGGTCAGGCCGTAGCGCCGTCGGCGCTCCCCCCGAGCTCGAGCGCCATCCTGGCGGCGATCTTCGAGCGGCTCATCCCTGCCGATGAGAACGGGCCAGGATCCGCAGCCCTAGGCATCACCGGGTTCGTAGAGAATGGTTTGCAGGGAGGGCTCGCCGGCGGCTTGAGCGCCGCTATGCCGCTCTACGAGGCCGGTCTTCCGGCGGTCGACGCCTACGCACAATCGGCGTACGGCGGCCCCTTCGTGAGTCTCTCCGGCGCTCAGCAAGACGCCGTGCTCGCCGACGTGCAGTCCGGCAAGGCAACCGGCTTCCCGCCCGATCTGCCAAACTATGACTCGACCATTCCCTTCAGCACAGTGTTCTTCCAGGCGATGCGCGAGCACGCGGTCGAGGGGATGTTCAGCGACCCCGTCTATGGCGGGAACAAGAACGCTGCCGGCTGGATTCTTCTCGGGTACCCAGGGGTGCGGATGCCGGTGACCGCCGCCCAGCAGCAGCTCGGCCTCATGAAGATGACGCAGGTACCCCAATCGACCTACGCGAACGGTCAGTTCCCCAAGGCCAAGAAGGAGGCAGTGGCATGACCACCCGTCTGAAGAAGACCGAAGTGGTGATCATCGGCCTGGGCGCCGCAGGCGGCTACTCGGCGCTCAGTCTGGCCAAGGCGGGCGTCAAAGTGACTGCCCTCGAGGCCGGTCCGCGCTGGAAGCCGGAGGATTTCCCGATGGACGAGCTCCGCAACGACGTACGTGCGTACCTCAGCCAGCCGAAGTACATGAAAGAAATCCCGACCTTCCGGTACAACAGCTCCCAGGTGGCGCTCCAAGGAGGAGGGCCGGAGGGCATGGTCGTCCCGATGGTCAACGGTGTCGGCGGCACCTCGCTCCACTACGGCAAGGAGCAGTGGCGCTACCTGCCCCACGATTTCGAGGTGCGCTCCCATACGATCAAGCGCTACGGCGCGAGCAGGATTCCCGCCGGCTCCACCCTCGTCGACTGGCCGGTCAGCTATGACGACGTTGAGCCGTACTACGACAAGGTCGAGTACGACATGGGCGTCTCCGGCCAAGCCGGAAACATCCAAGGCAAGCTCATCCCTGGCGGCAACCCCTTCGAGGGCCCGCGCCAGCGCGGGTACCCGCTGCCGCCGCTACGCCCCACCGGCTGGACCGACTACATGAAGGGCGTCACGAAGCGAATGGGCCTCCATCCGTTCCACGGCCCGGCCGCGGTCCGGTCCGAGGCCTACACGACGCCCGAGGGATTGGGAGTGCCCGGCTGCCAGTACTGCGGCTACTGCTCATCCAACGGTTGCATGGTCGAAGCCTCGGGCTCGACCCTTTTCACCGCGATCCCCGAGGCCGAGGCGACCGGCAACCTGAAGGTACTTACCGGGGCGCGTGCGACGAAAATCGAGGTCGACGGTCAGGGACGTGCTGCCGGTGTGACCTTTAGGCGAGGCGGGCAGGAGTACTTCCAGCCCGCAGACGTGGTCGTGCTTTCCTCGTTCCTCTACGAGAACACACGTCTGTTGCTGCTTTCGACCTCGAAGGCATATCCGAACGGCCTGTCGAACAATCACGACCAGGTCGGCAAGAACTACATCAACCACATCTACGTCGCCTACGCCGGCTTGTACCCGGGGATGCACCTGAATCGATTTACCGGTAACGGAGCACAACGAATTACGATCGACGACTGGACCGGCGACAACTTCGACCACAGTAAGTTGGACTTCATCGGCGGCGGCGTTATCGATTTCCGCATGGAGGCAAAGGCGATGGCTGTTGGTCGATCGACGCCGCCCTCTGTTCCTGCGTGGGGCTCGCAATATAAGGAGTGGATCGGCAAGAACGGCAATTCCGTCGGCGACGGGATAGCCCAGCTCGACACCCTGCCCTACGAGGACAACTACATCGACCTCGACCCGACAGTCAAGGATCCGGAGGGCTTCCCTGTCGTCCGCATCACCTGGGGCTTCCACCCCGAAGAGACTGCGCGGGTCAATTTTCATAATTGAGAAGGTCATAGGCATGCACAAAGAGGGTGGCGCGAGTGAAACGTGGCCCTACTACGCCTCGACCAATCCGATCAACATCAACCCTCACGCCTTCGGGACGACACGCATGGGCACCGACCCCGACACGTCCGTCGTCGATCCCTGGCTCATGTCCCACGAAGTCCCGAACCTCGCCATCCTTGGAGGGTCGGTCTTCCCGAATGCCGGCGGTCACAACCCGACGCTCACCATTCAGGCTCTCGCCTGGCGCAACGGCGATCACATCGCCAAGAACTGGAAGACGATCGCGGCGTAGCGCGTCGAGTTCGAAGCAAAGACGGTGGTACTCGAGACCGAAAGGGCAAGGCTCTCCGTGAAGGAGGGGCGCCGAATGTCGTCATCTCCGGCCGCGACAAGAGAGTTCGAGCCCCGGCCCTCGACACCGGCCGGGGCTTCGAACCCCAGAGGCGAGGCTCGCTTCGTTCTCGCCGACCTTGCGGCGCTTGAGGGGGTGCGCCGGTTGGCCGTCGAGGCCGCCGGCGCTCGCCGCGGCAGGACGATCGAGCAGGATGCCGACGTGTTCGACGCGACGTTCCGCAGTCAATGTGCCCCTACCAACACGGACACGTCCTGACCATCCCCTACGCGCTCGCAACCTGAACCCGCACCCACTCGTACGTCCGAAATCCCCACGAAACCAAAAACAGAGGAATCCATGCCAACCAGAGGAACAAGCAGCCGACGCATCGCGGTTTCCATCGCCGTCGCAGTCGCCGTAAGTGTCGCCGCACCGCTCGCGCTCGCCGGTCAGAGGACGACCCCGAAGCTGATCGGAAACGCGAAAGCGGGCAAAACCGTCTTCACCACAACCTGTGCGGGCTGCCACACCCTGAAGGCGGCGGGCGCGCACGGCACGATCGGGCCGAGCCTCGACAAGGCCGCCCTGACCGAGGCAGTGCTGATCAAGGCTGTCACCAACGGCGGTGCCACGGTGATGACCGCGGCAGCCCGCGCGAAGTACCAAGTACCAATGGCCGCATTCAAAGGCACGCTCTCGGCCGCACAGATCCAGAACGTCGCCGCGTTCGTCTACACCTCGACACACAAATAGCCCGACACTCAACCCTGACACGAACCCGGACACCGCGATCGGCGTCGTGTCCCGCAACACCTGAACCCGTCGCCGGTCGGCACCCGACGCAGCCGTGCGACGACCGGCGGACAATGGCCGCCCGGAGCTGTCACCATCGAACATGCGTTCCTTCTACGGTAGTTCAAGCGGAGGATTGGGGAGAGCCCAATGCATGTGAGATGCCGCGAGAGGCGACACGGTCAAGACGAAAGAGAGGTCATGGGTCTTGACGTAATCGCCTTCGCGCTGCCCGCCGAGGCACTCGACCGCGTGCCGGCGGATGTCCGGGAACGTGTGCTCGCGACGGAGGCCGGGTGAAGGTCGCACGCCGGCCGCATGAGCTCGAGCGGCGCTCGCGGGCGGTCGCGATCGGCACCTTCGACGGCGTCCACGTCGGACACCGCGCGGTCATCCGCGCGGCGATCGAGGCCGGACTGCTGCCGACCGTCGTCACGTTCCACCCGCACCCGCGCGAGGTGCTCGGGAACCAAGTCGCGCTGCTCTCGATGCTCGACCGCCGGCTCGAGTTGCTCGCCGAGCTCGGAGTGGAGGAGACACTCGTCGTCGAGTTCACCGTCGAGCTGGCGGCGCTCGCGCCGGAGGAGTTCGCGCGCTCGATCCTCGAGCCGATCGGGGCTGAGCTCGTCGTCGCCGGCAAGTCGTTTCGCTTCGGGCGAGGACGGAGCGGGAATCTCGACCTCCTCACGACGCTCGGCATCGAGACGCATGCCGTCCGGAACGTCGACGGTGTGTCGTCGACGGAGATCCGCCGGCTGATCGCGGCCGGTGACGTCCGAGCAGCCGCGCCGCTTCTCGGCCGCCCGGTGGAAGTCGAGGGAATCGTCGTGGCAGCCAAAGCGCGCGACGGCACGCTTGCTCTGACCGCGAACCTGCGGATCGACCCGTCGCTGCTCGTGCCCGCGCACGGCATCTATGCGGGATCGGTGCGGGACCACCGCGCCGCGGTGTCGATCGGCATCAACCCGCACTACAGTGGAGCCGAGCGGCGGATCGAGGCGTTCGTGCCCGAGTGCGAGGACGACCTCTACGGAGAGCGGCTCGTCGTCGAGCTGTGGGATCGACTGCGCGACGAAGAGGTGTTCTCGGACGACCGAGAGCTCGTTGCGCAGATCGAGCGCGACGTCGCGGCGACGCGCGCCGCGTCGCGGCCCTAGGTCGGCGGGTAGCCCTTTGCCCGTCATGCACTGCCCGAATGCGCAGCCGACGAAGAGCGGCACGTACACCTTCCACGTGCAGCAGACCTACCCCCATGGGCAGGTCGTGAACTGGGCCGATCCCGAGACCGGTGAGAATCCGGCGCCGGCGATCAAGGTCGTGAGCTCTGTCGGCGGCAGTTCGTCGACGCTTGCGATCGTGGCGCTCGTGCTCGGTGGGGTCGGAGTGCTCGCCGGCAGCGTCGCGCTCGCGAGCCGCGGCGGCGGTAGGCAGCTCGCGTGAACGTGAGTCGGCGGACCGTGTCGATCCTGCCGGTTGCGGCCGTGGTGGTCGCTCTGGCGGCGGCTCGGCTCCTTCGGCGGCTCGTCGCCGTAGAGGCGGCCATTGTTGCCGTGACGATCTTCGTGGCCGTGGTGCTTTCGAGCCTTGCGCTGACGGTGGTGTTCGCAAAGGAGGGCTCGGTGCTCGCCAGGGTCGGCCCGGGCCGGGTCGCATCCGTGGTGCACCAGGCCGGCTACACGCTCAAGGTGCTCGTGGCACCGAACGTTGCTTCCGCTCCGAACTCGTTCGAGCTCGAGCTGTCGAAGAACGGTGTGCGCATCGGACATGCGAAGGTGACACTCTCGTTCGCGATGCTCGACATGGCGATGGGGAATCAGGAGTACCAGCTGAACGAGGTGAAGCCCGGCCTCTACGCGCTCGCCAACAATTTCAGCGCTCGTGATGGCCGGTCACTGGGCGCTGAAGTTCAGGATCACACCTCGCGGTGGCGCGCCGGTCACCGCGCGCGTCGTCGATTACGCGACCGGATGAGACTTCGCGGACGGGCTTGCTCTGCTCGCGCTCGCCGCACCTGATCGGCAGCGTCGCCGCCGCCGCCGCCGCCGCCGCCGCCGTCGCCCACTCGGAGACGTCGGTGCTCGTCGCGCACCGGCGAGCCTGAACAGCGTTTCGCGTCAGACCAGGTGCTGCTCGAGGAGCCCGGCGCGAAGAAGCTCGGGATGCCGGGAAGGCCGGCAGATTCCGCATCGTCTCGTTACCCGAAACGCTCGGTCGACATCGCCTTGGCGCACGAGTTCCGGTGGCGCTCAGGCTCACCATGTGCAACGCGCTCATCGACTTCGACGCGACGTCTTAGTCCAAATCGGGAGGAGGCAGAGAGCTACGGCGCCCGCATCGAGAACACCGCGAAGAGGCACCTGGGCTCGGCCGGAACGACGAGGTGTGGGGCGACTCAGAGTGCCTTGACGCCCGCCACCAGCTTCGAGCACCGATTCTTTCGCGTCACCGAAGAGCATTCCCGTCTTCGGATCGACGAAGAGCGGGTTTTCGATCCCGGCGAAGCCGGTCGCCATTGAGCGCTTGCTCACGATGATCTGCTTCGCCTGGTCGACGTTCAGAATCGGCATTCCGTAGATGGGGCTGCCGGGTTCGTTGCGCGCCGCGGGATTGACGACGTCGTTCGCACCGATCACGAGCACCACGTCCGTCTGGGCGAACTCCGGGTTGACCTCGTCCATCTCCTTCAACGCGGTGTAGGGCACGTTCGCCTCGGCGAGCAGCACGTTCATATGCCCGGGCATCCGGCCGGCGACCGGGTGGATCGCGAACGTCACCTCGATCCCCTTCGCCTCCAGCACCTCGGCCAGCTCGTGCACCGCGTGCTGAGCCTGCGCGACCGCCATCCCGTAACCGGGCACGATCACGACCTTCTGCGCGTACGAGAGCAGGATCGCGACGTCCTCGGCGGTAAGCGCCCGCACCGTGCCCTCGACCGCGCTTGCCTTCCCGGCCCCGGCCTGAACCTGCCCGAAGGCGCCGAAGAGCACGTTCCCGATCGAACGGTTCATCGCGCGTCCCATCATCATCGTCAGCAGCGTCCCCGACGCCCCGACGAGGGCGCCGCTCACGATCAGGACGTTCGAGTCGAGCTCGAAGCCCGTCGCGGCCGCCGCAAGCCCGGTGAAGGCGTTCAGCAGTGAGATCACGACCGGCATGTCCGCGCCACCGATCGGGAGGACGAAGAGCACGCCGAAGACCAGCGACCCGAGGAGCAACGCGACAGGACCCACTGATGCTCGTATCCCGCGATGAGCGCCACACCACAACCGATCACGGCGGTGATCAGGATCAGGTTCACGAACTGCTGGCCTGGATAGGTGATCGGCCTGCCCGAGAGCAGCTCCTGCAGCTTCGCGAAGGCGATCATCGAGCCCGCGAACGAGATCGATCCGATCATGGCCGAGAGCACGATCGCGACCGAGATGTCGGGCTTCAGGTCGACGTGGCGGGGAAGCTGGAGGTGGAGATGGAGCTCAGCCAGCGAGATCAGGGCCGCCGCGCCGCCGCCGACGCCGTTGAACAGTGCCACCATCTGCGGCATCGCGGTCATCTTCACTTTGCGGGCGCCGACGGCACCGAACGCCGAGCCGATGGCCGCCCCGACGAGGATCTGCCAGTTCAGGTGGACGCCCGGTCGGGCGAGCGTCACGCCGATCGCCCACGCCATTCCGAATGCGCCGACCCAGTTTCCGCGCCGCGCCGTCGTCGGAGACGACAGGAACCGAAGCGCCAGGATGAAGCAGATGATCGTGACGAGGTAGAGCAGGTTGCTCGTCGCAGTGCTCATGCAGTTCCGCCGTCGTCCTTCTTCTTCGGCGGCTCGCGCCGCTTGAACATCTCGAGCATCCGGTCGGTCACGACGAAGCCGCCGACCACGTTGGCGGAGGCCAGGATCATCGCGACGAAGCCGATCCACCCGACGAGCAGGCCGCTACTGGCAGCGCCCGCGATCACGAGCGCGCCGACGATCACGATCCCGTGAATCGCGTTCGTCCCCGACATCAGCGGCGTGTGCAGCAGCGTCGGCACCTTCGAGATCACCTCGATGCCGAGAAAGATCGCGAGCACGAGAATCGTCAGCTCGACGACGAACTGGGCGTAATGGCTCATCCGCTCCTCCGGTCAGATTGGGCGGTCGCCGGGCGATGCCGCAGCTCACCCTGAAAAGACCGCCTGGATAAAACGTCCGTCACGAGTCGCCCTCCGGCCGCGTGACGCATGCGCCGGCGATGATCTCGTCGTCCCAGTCGAGCTTCAGCTCTCCGCCCGGAGCGAGGAGCTCGAGAAGCGAGGTCACGTTGCGCGAATAGAGCTGACTCGCGTGCGTCGGCATCGTGCTCGGAAGGTTCAGCAGCCCGATGATCGTGATCCCCCCGATGTCTGCGATCTCGCCCGGTCGCGTCAGCTCGCAGTTACCGCCGGTCTCGGCAGCGAGATCGACGATCACCGAGCCGGGGCGCATGCGCTCGACGGCGCCCGCGGGGATCAGCTTCGGGGCGGGGCGGCCCGGGATCGCGGCGGTCGTGATCACGAGGTCGAACTCGGGGATCCGCTCGCCGAGCGCTTCGAGTTGGCGCTCCTGCTCCTCGGGTGTCAGTTCCCTTGCGTAGCCGCCCTTGGTTTCCTCGCCGACGACGGCGAGGTCGAGGAACGTGGCCCCGAGTGACTGCACCTGCTCCTTCACCGCGGGACGAACGTCGAAGCCTGCAACGATCGACCCGAGGCGGCGGGCTGTCGCGATCGCCTGCAACCCCGCGACACCCGCGCCGAGGACGAGCGTCCGCGCCGGAGGGATCGTTCCCGCCGCCGTCGTCAACATGGGCAGGAACCGCGGCAGCCGCTCGGCGCCCAGTAGTACTGCCTTGTAGCCGGAGACCGTCGCCTGCGACGAGAGGGCATCCATCGACTGGGCGCGCGTCGTTCTCGGAATGGATTCCATCGCGAATCCAAGGACGCCTCGCTTGCGGAGCGCCTCGAGCCGTGCCGTCTCGGTCAACGGCTGCAAGAACGAGACGAGCACCTGGCCCGACTGCAACCGCTCGACCTCGGCCTCGGTCGGGGGCGCCACCTTCACGACCACGTCCGCGCCGTCGAAGGCATCGGCGACGAGCTCTGCTCCCGCCTCGGCATAGAGAGAATCTGGGAAACCCGCCGCGGCGCCGGCGCCGCGCTCGACCGCGACTGTGGATCCCTCAAGGCGCGCGACCCCGTCCGGGATCAACGCGACCCGGTGCTCGCCGTCTGCAATCTCCTTGGGAACGCCTACCCTCATCCGCGAACGCGACGCATCGCATACGCGGCAGGGAATCGCGTAGGCGCGCGGAATCCTGTCACCCCGTCTCCGGCACGGCTGATGTCCAAGCGCAGCTCGCCGGCGTCGATCAGGGCTGCAATCTCCGCCACCGGCCCGCAACCCGGCGACCTTTGTCCGGGTTCGGGGCGAGCAGGATCGTGAGCGCGCAGCCGAGTGGCTTCGTGTCCGACGTTGACGGGATCGGAAAGTGGGCGCTGCGAGTCAATCATGAGTTTGAATTCACAAAACTTGAAGTCGTAGTAAGGGGTGTGCGGAGGCGCGGGCTCTCCGGGCGCGGTCGCGCGCCGGAGGGGTGGAGCCGGCGGCCCCGGCCAAAGCGCCGGCGCGCTCCGGCTCCACCCCCGAAGAGCCACTAGGTGACCTTCAGATCACCCTTCATGCCGGTAGCCGCGTGGCCCGGCACGGTGCAGAGGTACTCGTAGCTGCCGGCCTTTGGGATCGGGACGGTCAGCGTGGCCGACTGGCCGGGGTTCAGCACCGGGGTGGATATCCCGTGGTGGCACGTGTTCGCCGTGCCGCCCGTGGCGCACAGCTCGAAGTCATGGGCGATTTCGCCCTTGTTGGTGACCTTGAACGTGACCGAGCCGTGCTTCACGGACATCGCCGAGAGTGTGAACTTGAATTCGGTCGGCTTTCCGGCGACGACCTTCACGACGGTGCCGGTCGCCTTGCTCGAGTGCGCCATCGCCGGCAGTGCCCACGCCAGCATCAGCGCCGACACGGCAGTGAACAGAACGATCCGAATCTTGGTCATGCGAGTCTGAACCTCCTGGGTCTGAGTTGGTGGGTGCGAAACCGCCGTCACGCCGAACAGCCCACGGCGTCGATCAGGGCTGCGATCTCCGCCACCGGCCCGCAACCCGGCGACCTTTTCCGGGTTGCGGGCGAGCAGGATCGTGAGCGAGCAGCCGAGTGGCTTCGTGTTCTACGTTGCCGGGAGTGGTGACCAGGATCGTCTCGTCTCCTCTCAGACCGCGGTGCGGCCGCCGTCGACGTGGATGATCGCGCCGGTGATGTAGCCGGCCGACGGGGTCGCGAGGAACGTGATGACGTCGGACAGCTCGTGCACGTCAGCGACCCGGCCGAGCGGAATCGTGCTTGGCAAACTCAGTGGCCATCGCCAACCTCGGCTCCATCGTCGGGGTCAACGTCGGACCGGGAGCGACCGCGTTGACCCGGACGTTCTGCGGCCCGTATTCGGCGGCCCACGCCTTTGTGAGCAGCTCGATCGCCGCCCGCGAGGCGCCGTAGGCAGCCAACCCTGGCTGGCCGTAGCTCGCGACCATCGTTGAGACGTTGATGATCGATCCGCCGCCCGGGCAGCGATCTTCGGGGCGAGCGCGGCGACGAGGAAGAACGGCGCCTTGACGTTGATCTGGAACAGACCGTCGAACGCCGCCTCGTCGGTGTCAGCCGTCGCTCCCATGGCGGCAACGCCGGCAAGGTTGACCAGGACATCAATCTCGCCTGCCGCGTCGGCGACGCGCCCCACCTCGGACATCTCCGAGAAATCAGCGGCGATGAACTCCGCATCGTGTCCACCCGCCCGGATCTCCTCTACGGTGCTGGCGCCGCGGGTCTCATCGCGGCCGGTGATGATCACCGTCGCGCCCTTCTCGGCCATCGCCAGCGCGGTGGCGATACCCATCCCGGATGTGCCACCGGTGATCAAAGCCCGTTTGTCCTTCAGATCCATGTCGACATCCCCTCAGCAGTTGGAACACACATTCCACTCTAACGGGGGCGACTGTAGCAGAACTGGCTCACGTAATCCAGTACGAGCCGATCTGGCAGTCCGCGCTCCGGGACGGCTTCCCGCTAGGGCGTCGGTCCGAGGGCTCAGCGGTCGAGCGAAGTGCTCGTGGTGCTGCTGAGGGTGGCGATGAGCGTGAGCATCGCGTCGAGCGCGGCCGCGAGCGGTTCGGGGTCGCGCTGGATCTGAGCGAGCAGGAGGCCGCCCTCGAGCGCGGCAAGCGTGGCTAGCGCGAGCTGGCGCGGATCGGCCTCCGGTGCGAGTCGGCCAAGCGCGTGCATCCGCAGGAAACCGGCCATGATGCTGGCCTCCCAGCGTTTGAAGGACGCCGCAAGCACTGCCCTGGCTTCGGGCTCCGTCTCGGCGAGCTGGGAACCGAGCGAGCCGATCGGACAACCGCCGAGCCCGTCCGTGTCGCGGGCGTGATCGACCACGAAGTCGCGCCACTCCCGTAGGCCATCGAGGCTGCTGAGGTCGAACTGCTCCTGCGTGTCGATGGCCCTGTCGGCCTGGCGCTCGATGACTGCGCGAACCAACGCCGGCTTGTCCTCGAAGTAGTGGTAGAGCTGCGAGCTGCTCACGTGCGCACCGTCGCGCACTTCCTCGATCGTCGTGCCGGCAACGCCCTGCTGAAAGATCAGCTCTGCCGCGGCGTCGACAATCCGCGCGCGCGTCACCGCGCCCTTGCGCGTCAACCGCGGCCGACCAGAACTCGTTGAGGACATCGAGAGAAGTATACCGAACAATGGCTTTGACATGCCATACGATGTCTGGCATACTGGATCAGCATTCCATTCATGCACACAACCTCGGGCTGCTAGCGCCGGGAAGGCAAGAAGCCGCTGTGCTGGGCCAGGCCGAGCAGGGCCTAGCCGTCGTATCCACCCCGCGGTCCGACCGCGCCATTCAGTCAACCCTGGCTTGACCTACAAAAGATGAGAGGGAATCCCGATGAGCACACTCCCAGAGAAAGACCGTGTTGATCACGGGCGCCAACGCCGGGATCGGCAAGACGTGGCCCGGCAACTGGCCCTACGTCCTGAGATTGCGCGTGTCTACCTGGCGTGCCGGAACGGAGATCAAACTAACAACCGAGGAGTATCCATATGAGCGCGTACATTCTCGTCGTTTTATAGTCAAAGATCCTCAACTATACCGTGAGAGATATGCCTCAATTGCCGGTCATACAGCCAAAGAGCATGGAGGTGAGGTAATCGCCGCCGGTAACTGGGAAGTCCTGCACGGCGATGGCTCGCTCACTTCAGGAGCGCTCGTGCGGTTTCCCGACCGTGAGACGGCCGTCGGCTGGTACAACTCGCCCGAATATCAGCAGCTAATCGACGTCCGAAATGTCGCGATGGCTTCCCGCTTCAGCTTGCTCGACGGACTCCCCAAGCCCCACGGAAAACGAGAGGGAATCCGAATGAGCACAGTCGCCAGGAAAGACGGCGCTCATCACAGGCGCCAACTCCGGGATCGGCAAGGAGGTGGCCCGGCAACTGGCATTACGTCCCGAGTTCGCCCGCATCTACCTGGCCTGCCGGAACCAGAGCGGGCGAGCACGGCAAAGGCCGAGCTCGAAGCCGCGACCGGCCGGACCATCTTCGACATCGTTCTCATGGACGTTGCCGATCTGGCTTCGGTCCGCGCCGGCCTGGCGGACATCGACGGATCGGTCGACGCGCTGGTCATGAACGCCGGTGTCATTGGACCGCAGACGTTGGCTGACCGCTGACGGGGTCACCACCGTGTTCGCGACGAACGTCCTTGGCCACGTCGTCCTCCTCGAAGGGCTCCTGGCCGAGGATCGGCTTGGCGAGGTTGCGGTCTTCGTCGGAAGTGAAGCAATCAGGGGAGTCCCGAAGTTGCGGATGAAGGGGCCACGTTCGTCTCAACCTCAGCCGATGAGCTCGCCACCGTCATCGACGGCAGCTACTTGGCCAGCCAGAAACCTGACTTCAGCCTGGCTTTCGGGCAGGCCAAGTACATCGGGGCCCTCTGGATGGCCTACCTGGCCCGCCAACACCCCGACCGCCGCTTCATCACCGTGAGCCCCGGCAACACCACCGGCACCGAAGCAGCCAGCGGCCTCCCGCTGCCGATGCGGGTAGCGGCCAAGTACGTCATGCCCGCCCTAGGTCTCGCCCACAAACTTGACGTGGGAGCGAAGCGACTCGTCGACGGTGTCACCGACCCGACCCTGTCGAGCGGCGCTGTTCTACGCCAGCGGGGCCAACAAGCTGAACGGTCCGATGGTCAACCAAGCGGACTTCTTCCCCGACCTGGCCAACCCGTCGTTTCAGGACAACGCCAACGAGGCCATCCACCGCTTCCTTGTCCCTGCACTTGCGGCACGGCAAGGCGATGAACCGGTTCAAGGCACTGACCCATCGACTCCTGCATGGCCTGTACGGCTACAAGTCGAGAGGCGGCCGGGCTCCTCCCGCGCTCATCCCTGCCCGGTCGCCTCTCGTTCAGTCTCTCCTCCTCCAGTCCTGGTCCATGAACCCGGAGCTCTCGATCTTTCTCCCCCGCCGCGATGCCCGCTTCGGGTCGTTTGGTGCGACTCGTCCGATGCAGATACCG
>CAVXWI010000015.1:0-126685 GCA_963765345.1 uncultured Actinomycetota bacterium | reverse complement strand
GATCGTCCCGTTCGCGCCGGTGACGCTGAGCGATCCGTCACCCTCGGTGAGGACCGCGCCGAAGGCGACCGCGGGGACGGCGAGGAAGGCCGCGAGCATGACGAGGATCCGGGCATCTGAGACGGAGTGTTCCTGTTTGAAGTATGCCGTGACTAACGGAAAGGTAAGGATTTCCGAACCTTTTGCGCCGCGGGCGCGGCGGGCCGGGCCGGGCGGGCTTCCCGTTAGCCTGCGCGGTCGTGTCGCCCGCGCTCGCGCTTCCGGTCTTCGCGGTCTCGGCCGCCGTCATGTTCGCCGCCGCCGGGTACTTCGCCGACAAGCTCGACCATATCGGGCCGCGGATCGGGCTGCCCGAGTCGGCGGTCGGCCTCCTGACCGCCGTCGCCGCCGACACCCCCGAGATCGCCTCGGCGGTCGTCGCGCTGATCGAGGGCGACCGGGAGGCGAGCCTCGGCGTCGTCGTCGGCTCGAACGTCTTCAACCTGGCGGCGATGATCGGGCTCTCGGCGCTGCTCGCGGGGAGCGTCGTCGTCGCCCGCAAGCCGTTGATGATCGAGGGCACCGTCAGCGTGCTCGCGCTGCTCGTCACGGCCGGGCTCGTCGCCGGCGTCCTCTCGGCGCCGGTCGCGCTCCTGCTCCTGCTCGTGATCGTCGCCCCCTATCTCGTCGTCACGCTCCGCCGCGGCGGCCCGGCGCACGGCGGCGCCCACCACGTCGAGCGCGGCGCGCTCGTCCGCCCGATCGCGCTGACCGTGCCGGCCGTCGCTGCTGATCGTCGCCGGCGCGACCGGGATGGTGAAGGCCGCGCTCGCCCTCGCCCGCCACTGGCACATCTCGCAGACGGTCACCGGCATCCTCGTCCTGGCGGTGATCACGAGCCTCCCGAACGCCTTCACCGCCGTCCGGCTCGGCCTCGGCGGCCGCGGCGAGGCGCTCGTGACCGAGACGCTGGCGAGCAACACGATCAACCTGACGGGCGGCGTCCTCATCCCCGCCCTCTTCGTCGCCGTCGCGGGCTCGGGCGCCGGGATCCGCTTCGACTTCGGCTGGCTCGCGGCGATGACGCTGCTCGCGCTCGTCCTGCTCGCCCGCACCCCGCGGGCTCGGCCGCGCCGGCGGGCGCGCTCCTGATCGGCCTCTACGCCGTCTTCGTCGTCATCGTGATCGCGGCGGGGTGACCAGCAGACGAAGGGTCTACACTCGGGCGGGATGGCGCTCTTCCGCCGCAGCACGGACGAGGCTCCCGCGCCGGCCATCTCGACCCGGCGTCCCCACCCGGGCCTGCTGCGGCGGGAGCGGCGGGCCCTCCTGCGTGTCCGCGACGAGCGGCTCCGCGACCTCGGTGGCTTCACGGTCGAGATGTACCGCCGCGGCGCCTGGCGCGACGACCTCCTGCACGAGCGCTGCGCCGAGGTGATCGGGATCGATGCCCGCCTCGCCGAGATCGACGAGCTCCTGCACGGCAGCGAGGGCACCCTGCGCTGCAGGCCTGCGGCGCCCCGGTGCTGCACGGCTCGCACTTCTGCCCGAACTGCGGCCGGCTCCTCGACGAGGACGAGCTCCGCGCTCGACGACACGATGATCGCGCCCGCGGACGGGCACTAGTGGCCGGGCGGCGAGCCGCGGCGACCGCCATCGACGACCGCTGCCCGCGCTGCGGGTTCGCCCGCGAGCCGAAGCAGGACTACTGCGTCGAGTGCGGCCTGCGGCTCCCCGTCGTCACGGGCGCCGTCGCCGGCCTCCGCCGCCGCTGGGTCGCGAGCCTCGGCTGGTACCCGGGCGACTTCGTCTGGGTCGCGCTCGCCGCCCTCGTCGTCGCCGTCGCGGGCGCCGCCGTCGCGATCGTCCTTCCCCGCAAGCACAGCGGCTCGGCGGCCTCGACCTACGTCGCCCCGCCGCTCCCGACCCAGAGCGCGAGCGTCGCGAGCGGCCGGAACGGCCGGACGGTCTGGCCGCCCGGTCTCGACGGCTGGACGGTCGTCCTCGCTCTCCTCGCCCGCGACGCACGGCCGAGTCAAGCCGCTCGCGCTCGCCGCCGGCGCCGTCCGCGACGGCCTGCCGCAGGTCGGCGTCCTCGACTCGTCCTCGTTCGCGAGCCTCCACCCCGGCTACTTCGTCGTCTTCAGCGGCGTCTACGGGGCCCCCGACGACGCCAACCTGGCGCTCGATACCGTTCGTGCACACGGCTTCGGCGGGGCCTACGTCCTGCGAGTCGCGCCCTGACTCGCCGCCCTCGCGGACTCCGTCGACTCTTCGGTCCGGCTTTTGTTGTCGAAAAAGAAAACATTTGTAACATTTTTGCGAACCAGGTATGGTGTTACGCGGGCATCGCGTCTGGGTCGCCGTTGCCGCTCACTCCATCGTTTTTACGAGTCACAGAGGAGACCAGAAGCAAGCCATGGACGAGCGTATCCTTCGAATTCAGCAGTGCATGTATCAATACTCACGCGCGATTTACCGGTCGATCAAAGATCTGATCGACCCCTACGTCGATCCGGTCACCCAGCTCGAGTACCGCCGTCAGGTCCTTGCCGCCTGCGAGGGGACGATGGAGCGGCTCGCGGCCGATCCCCACTACTTCGCCAAGCCTGACCGGACGCTGTTCGCCGACATCCGGCGCTACTTCCCGATCACGGTGCAGGCGCAGGTTGCCTGGACGATCAACCAGGGCGTCGGCGCGGCCGTCGGCTTCATCGAGGAGCAGATCGAGTCCGGCGCCTTCGAGGGCGGGCTCGCGCACTGTCACGCGACCACCCGCAAGGGCAAGCCGTGCCAGCGGACGCCGCTGCCGGAGCGGGACTACTGCCCCTCCCACCAGCATCTCGACCGGTCCAAGGTCGCGGCTTAGCGGTGCCGGTCTCACGCGGGGGCCCCGTCGTGGCCGCCGCGCGGCGTCGCCCGGGGCCTGACTCCGAGGGCTTTCGAGCTTGTAAGCTCGAAAGCCCGTGAGCCACGACACCGACAAGCTGATCCGCCAGCTCTCGCTGGTGGCGTTCCTGATGGCCGAGCTGCGGCCGCTGACCGCGCGCGACATCAAGTCGAACGTCGAGGGCTACCAGGAGATGAGCGACGAGGCCTTCGCCCGCCGCTTCTACTCTGACCGTGCCGAGCTGAAGGACGGGCTCGGCATCCCGCTCGAGTCGCAGCGCGACGAGTTCACCGGCGAGGAGCTCTACACGCTCCGCTCGGAGCGCTACTTCCTGCCGCCGCTCGACCTCGACGACGACGAGCTCGCGGCGCTGCAGACCTGCCTCTACCTGCTCGAGGGGCGCTTCGCCTACGCCGAGCCGCTCCGGCTCGCGCTCCAGAACCTCGCACTCGGCCGCTCGGCGGGCGTGCTCGAGAGCGCGCCGACGGCGACCGCCGTCCGCGTCGAGGTCCGCGATCCCGACTACAGCCCCGAGCTGCAGGGCCGGCTCGGCAAGCTCGAGGCGGCGATCTCGAAGCAGCGGACGGTTCGCTTCCGCTACTGGTCGATCGCCCGTGACGACGAGCGCGAGCGCACGATCGACCCGTACGCGCTCCTGCCCGAGAACGGCACCTGGTACGTGATCGGCCTCGACCTCGAGGACCGCGTCGTCAAGAGCTTCCGGGTCTCGCGGATCCGCTCCGAGATCCGCTTCGCGACCCGGCGCGAGCGCGATTTCCGCGTCCCCGAGACCTTCGACATCGAGGAGTTCCGCGGCCGCGCCGACTGGCAGTTCGGCGACACGCTCGGCGAGGCCCGCATCGAGCTCGCCCCGGACACCGCCTGGTGGGTGCAGCGCGAGTACGCCGAGCCGCGCAACCGCCTCGAGGACGGCGTCTTCGTCACCGAGTACGCCTCGCTGCCGCTGCTCGCACGCTGGATCCTCCGCCAGGAGGGCCGCGCCGTCCCGCTCGAGCCCTCCCCGCTCCGCCGGCTCGTCACCGAGGGGATCCGCGCCGTCCGGCGCGCACACGAGGGAGCGGCGCCGGTGCCGGCGGCCGAGCAGCGCGTCGTCTGGCCCGAGCGCGCCGCCGAGCGCCCGGCGGCCGGGCCCGTCGCGCCCGAGCGCTTCGGCGTGCTCCAGTCGCTGCTCGCCTACCTCCTCGCCGCCTGCGGCGAGGAGCCCGACGCCGTCATCACCGCGGCCGAGCTGAGCGAGCGCTTCTCGATCCCCGCCGAGGCGCTCGAGGAGCACCTCTCCCTGCTCAACCTGGTCAACTTCGGCGGCGGCTGCTACGCCGTCTACGCCGAGCTGCACGGCGACGAGGTCCACGTCGACAAGGAGCTGTTCGGCGACACCTTCCGCCGGGCGCCGCGGCTGACCCCGCTCGAGGCGCGGGCGATCCGGCTCGCGCTCGAGTTCGTCGGCCCGATGATCGCGGCCGGATCGAGCTCGCCGCTCGACCGCGTGCGCGCCAAGCTCGAGGCGGCCTTCGGCCAGTTCGACCTGGCCCAGACGCCGGCGCCGCAGGCCGGCGCCGAGGAGGACATGGTCGCGACGCTGACGCGGGCGATCGACCGCCGCCGGCTCGTCCGGCTCGAGTACCTGAAGCCCGAGTCGACCGAGGTCGAGACGCGGACGATCGAGCCCTACGGGATCGAGCGCCGCCTGCCCCACTGGTACGTCCACACCTGGGACGTCGACCGCGACGCGCCCCGCAGCTACCGCCTCGACCGCACCCGGACGGCGAAGCTCCTGACGCAGAGCTTCCTGCCGCGCGAGGGCTTCGACCCTGCCGAGCTCCACCAGGCGACGGCCGCCCGCATCTGGTACTCGCCCGCCGTCTCGCGCTGGGAGGTCGAGAAGGGCGCCCGGCCGCTCGTCGACGGCGCCGCGCTCTCGGAGCGTCCGGTCGGCAGCGCCGACTGGCTCGTCGGCGAGGTGCTCTCGTTCCGGGGCGAGGCGGTCGTGCTGGCGCCGCCGGAGCTCCGCACGCTCGTCGCAACGCGGGCGCGCGAGCTCGAGCGGCGGCTGCGCGAGGCTCGCGCGACGCGCCGCGTCCCGCCGGCCGTCGGGCTAGGGCCGGCGCCGTTCCCGTTGCGGAGCGGCAGGGTGAGCGCGAAGGTCGAGCCGGCGTCGCCCGGGTCGGAGCGTAACGACCAGCGTGCCGCCGTGGGCCTCGGCGATCGCGCGGGCGATGTAGAGCCCGAGGCCGGTGCCCGGCTTTGACGAGGTGCCGCGGACGCGGCCGAACTTCTCGAAGATCAGCTGCTGGTCCTCGAGCGGGATGCCGCTGCCGTGGTCGACGACCTCGACTCGTCGCCTGCCCGTCCACCGCGCTCGCGCGCACCTCGACCGGCGTCCCTGCCGGCGAGTACTTGACGGCGTTGTCGATCAGGTTCGTCAGCACCTGGCGGAGCCGGAGCGGATCGCCGCGGACGCCGGGCAGGTCGGGCGGCACCTCGGAGGTGATCCGGACCGAGTCGCGGGCCAGCCCGGCGCGTCGCGACCGTCTCGGTGATCAGGCCGGCGAGATCGAGCTCGGCGAAGGTGTAGCTGAACGTCCCCGCCTCGATCCGCGAGCTGTCGAGCACCTCGCCGACGAGCGCGGCCAGGCGGTCGGTCTCGTCGGCGATCAGGGCCAGAAAGGCGTCGCGCTGCTCGGAGGAGAGCTCGCGCCAGCGCTGCTGCAGCGTCCGGGCCGACCCGATCACGGCCGCCATCGGCGTCCGCACCTCGTGCGAGACGAGCGAGACGAAGTCGGCGCGCAGCGAGGAGAGGCGGCGCAGCTCGGCCACCGTCCGCTGCTCGATCTCGTGCAGCCGCTCGGCCTCGTCGGCCCGCGCCTCGGCCCGGGCGGCCTCGATCGCGAGGCGGCCGCACGAGCCAGCCGACGATCAGCGCCATCATCACCTCGAAGCCGGTCTGGAAGGCGACGAGCTTCCAGCTGTAGGCGGTGTGGAGCCGGTCGGCGCGCAGCTTCGCGAAGAGGGCGAGGATCGGCGCCGAGATCAGCGCGACGACGATGCCGCCGGCGATCCCGAAGCGGACGCAGGCCGCCGCGAGGTCGATGTAGAGGATCTGCTGGACCGGCAGGCCGAACTCGAACGAGAAGACGAGGACGTAGGCGGTGACGATCGTCGTGTCGAAGATCTGCGCCGCGAGGCTCTGGGCGAACTGGTGCTTGGCGGCCAGCCGCGTCCGCGCGAAGAGGAAGAAGAAGACCGACGCCGGCCGCGAAGACGGCCGTCGTCGCCCACGCCCAGACCTGCCAGCCGGCCGGATAGTGCTCGGCGAGCGCGACCAGGACGACGACGAACGGGAAGGCGATCAGCCGGACGAGCGAGATCCAGCGCTCGACGCCCCTCAGCTGCACGTCGCCCCCAGCCGCTCGAGCGCCCAGCGCGCGTGGTCGGCGAGGAGCGTCGTCCTCGCCCTCGGCGTGCCGCCGGAGCGCCGCGCAGCGCCGCCGGGATCGCTCGCCGCCCGTGTTTCCGAGCGCGACGATCGCGTTCCGCCGCAGCCAGCGCGGATCGTTCCGCGGGACGTACAGCCGCGCGACCAGGTCGGCCTCGACCGCTCCCTCGGCGGCAAGCCAGGCGAGCAGGTCGACGTGGGCGGCCTCGTCGGGCGGCAGGCCGGCGCGGCGCCGCTCGACGCCCCGGTTCCACGGACAGACGTCCTGGCAGATGTCGCAGCCGTACACCTGCGCGCCGAGCGGCGCGCGGTAGGGCTCCGGGATCGGCTCGGGCACCTGCGTCCAGTAGGAGAGGCAGCGGGTCGCGTCGAGCA
The DNA here is from genome assembly GCA_963765345.1 of uncultured Actinomycetota bacterium. Lineage (GTDB taxonomy): Bacteria > Actinomycetota > Thermoleophilia > Gaiellales > Gaiellaceae > PALSA-600. The sequence continues at coordinate 119,984 of CAVXWI010000015.1, read as the reverse complement.
CGCCCGGCTCGTCGAGCGCACCCGTCGGGCAGGCCTCGATGCAGCGGGTGCAGGAGCCGCAGCCCTCGGCCACCGGCACGGTCAGCTCGAGCTCCAGTTCGGTCACGAGCGTCCCGAGCACGACCCACGAGCCGTGGCGGCGCGTGATCAGCATCGTGTTCTTGCCGTAGAAGCCGACCCCGGCGCGGGCCGCAGCCTCGCGGTCGACGTGCTCGTTCGAGTCGACCAGCACCCGGTAGGCGCCGCCGAGCTCCCGCCCGAGCGCGTCAAGCTTCTCGCGCAGCGCGGCGTAGGCGTCGTGCCGCGCGTAGCGCGGCAGGCGGCCGTGGCCGTGCGGCCGCTCCGGCTCGGGCAGGTAGTAGCAGAGCGCGGCCGAGACGACGCTCCGCGCCCCCGGCAGCGCCCGCTCGGGATGGCAGGAAAGCTCGGGCCGCGAGGTCGTGAAGCCGAGCCGCCCGAAGAGCCCGCGCGCCTTGCGCTCGCGGATGTGGCGCTCGGTGCCCTCGTAGGCCTCGGCCCGCGCGACGCCGATTGCGTCGAGGCCGAGCTCTGCTCCGAGGCGCCGTATCTCGGCTGCCCTCATCGCCTGCATTGTTACAGCGGATCCCGCGAATCCCTCTCGCCGCCGCATACGATCGGCCGGTGAAGGCGATCCGGATCCACGAGGAGGGCGGGCCCGAGGTGCTCCGCTACGAGGAGGTTCCGGACCCCGAGCCGGGGCCCGGCGAGGTGCTCGTCGAGCTGCGCGCGGCCTCGCTCAACCACCTCGACGTCTGGCTGCGGCGCGGGCTGCCCTCGGTCGAGAAGCCGCGCATCCTCGGCGCCGACGGCGCCGGGCTGCTCGCCGGCACAGACGAGCGGGTCGTGATCAACCCGGCGCTCGACCACGACGGTGGGATCACCGTCCTCGGCGAGCACCGGGACGGCACCCACGCCGAGCTCGTCGCGGTGCCGGCAAGTGCCGTCCATCCGATCCCGGCCGGCGTCTCCTTCGAGGAGGCGGCCGCCTTTCCGCTCGTCTTCGTCACCGCCTACCGGATGCTCGTGACGAGGGCGGCGCTGCAGCCCGGCGAGTGGGTGCTCGTCTGGGGGATCGGCAGCGGCGTCTCGACGGCGGCGCTCGCGATCGTGACCGCGCTCGGAGGCCGGGCGATCGTCACCTCCTCGAGCGATGCGAAGCTGGCGCGGGCGCACGAGCTCGGCGCCGAGGCCGCCGTGAACCACGAGCGCGAGGACGTCCCGGCCCGCGTCCGCGAGCTGACGGGCGGCGGCGCGCAGGTCGTCGTCGAGCACGTCGGCGAGGCGACCTGGGGCCGCTCGCTCGCCTCGGCCGCCCGCGGCGGCAGGGTCGTCGTCTGCGGGGCGACCACCGGCGCGAACCCGCCCGCGGCCCTGAACCGGGTCTGGTGGCGCGAACTGACCGTGCTCGGCTCGACGATGGGCACACCGGCCGACTTCGCGGGCGCTCTCGGCCTGCTCGCCGCCGGCAAGGTCCGCCCGGTCGTCGATGCCGTCTTTCCGCTCGCCGAGGCGGCGGCCGCGCACGAGCGGCTCGAGCGGGGCGAGCAGCTCGGCAAGATCGTCCTGCGGATCCCCGCCTGACCGCCGGCTTCTTGTACCCTCGAGGCATGCCGACGCGCGAGGAGGTCGTCGAGGCCCTGCACCAGGTCGAGGATCCCGAGCTCGGGATGGACATCGTCGACCTCGGCCTCCTCTACGACGTCGACGTCGAGGGGCCGAAGGTGAAGATCAGCTACTCGCTCACCTCGATGGGCTGCCCCGCCGGCGCGATGATCCAGGAGGACATCGACCGGGTCGTGCGCGAGCTCCCCGGCGTCGAGGAGGTCGAGTCGGAGGTCACCTTCGAGCCGCCGTGGACCCCGGACCGGATGTCCGAGGACGCCAAGTTCATCCTCGGCTTCTGAGCCTCAGCGAAGCACGCTGAGCAGCTCGCAGCGCTCGAGCACCAGGTCGACGAGCGCGTCGGCGGTCTCGGCGGCCGTTCCGCTCTCGAGCACGGGCACGCCGCTCGCCTCGGCCCGCACGAGGATCAACTCCTGGAGCTCGCGGATCCCGTCGATCCGGTCGAGGTACTTCTGCAGCGGGCGAACGCCGCCGCTATGGCTGTCACGCACGGCGAAGTGGGAACGGTGCTCCTCGACGTCCGAGACGCGCAGGACGGCGTGGACGAGTAGCGCCCCGTCGATCTCGGCAGGGACGAGTCCGGGAACGAGGTGGACGCCCTCGATCACCATCGACCAGCCCTCGGTCAGCGCCCGCTCGATCGCCGCCTCGACGCCGACGAGGACTCGGCGTGTCTGCTCGATGAACCCCGCCTCGAGCCCTCCGGCTCCGCCCGCCTCGAAGCTCGAGACGTGCACCGACGGCATCTCCTCAGGCGGGAAGTACGCCCGGATGGTCTGGCGGATGAAGTCGGTCGAGGTGAGCCGCGTGATCCCGAGCCGGTGCGCCGCCTCGGTCGCGACCGTCGACTTGCCGGTGCCGGTCGCGCCGCCGAGGAGCAGGACGAGCGGGACGTCGAGCGAGCCGAGCGCCGCGAGCCGGCGCAGACGCAGGACGATCCTCTCCCCCTCGCTCTCGCCGAGGAGCTCGCAGGCCGCCTCGCGCAGCCGCTCGAGCTCGACGGCGCGGGCGCCCGTGGCGATCAGCTCGAGCTCGAGGCTGCTCGCGAGGATGTAGGCGGACTCGATCTCGACGCCGGCGGCGACGAGCGCGCGCTCGAGCACCGCCTTCGAGTAGGGAAGCCCGTCGGGGTCGCCGAGCGGGAGCGGGTCGCGGTAGTGCGGCCGCATCAGGCGGGGACCGCCTCGGGCAGGAGCGCGAGGAGCGCCTCGTCGAGCCCGGGCGCGACGACGTCGTTGCCGGCCAGGACGACCTGGCGGCCGCGGGCGAGCGCATCCTCGGCGACGAGGTCGATCGCCGCCCCCTTCAGCTCGATCAGGTAGGTGTCGGCGCGAACGGCGCGCAGCTCCCGCGCCAGCCGGTCGCGGTCGCCAAGGGATGGCGAGACGTGCACGACCTCGGCCTCGAGGTGAGCGGTCGGCGCCGGCCCGGCCGTGAAGACCGCGACGCGCCCGGGGAGCGGACCGAGCGCGCGTAGCCGGATCGTCGCCGGGATCGCGCCCTCGACCTCGCCGCCGACCGAGATGACGAGGTCGGAGATGAGCCGGCGGTAGGTGTTGAAGTGGACGCGAGAGGTCGTCGCCCGGGCGGGTGACGAGGATCCGCCGGCTCGCCGCAACGGGTGGGATCGCGGTGCCGGAGCCGTCGAGGACGATCAGCTCGGCCCCGTGCCGCTCGGCGAGGCGCGCCCCCTCGACGACGTTCGAGACGAAGGGCCGGCCGGCGAGGCCGCCGCCGGCGCGGCTGCAGCCGATCGTCGGCACGCCCGCGACGGCGGCGATCTCGAGGTGATCGGAGGCCGCGTGGCGGCCCGAGCGCGAGAGCGCGAGCAGCTCCGTCGAGCCCGGGCGGCGTCGCGACCAGCTCGGGCGCCGGCGGCCCGCCGCGCCCCATCGTGACGACGCAGACCTCGTAGCTCCGCGCGAGCAGGCGGGCGAGGTGGGCGGAGACAGCCGTCTTCCCGACCCGCTTGCCGGTGCCGATGACCGCGATCGCCGGCACGTCGATCTCGGCGAAGCGGGAAGGCTCGAAGCGGAAGTCGGCACCGACGTAGGCGAGCCCGGCGGCGAGGGCCCGCGAGGCCCAGTCGAAGCGCTCCGCCGGGCCGAGCACGGGCTCGTCGGAGAGGTCGACGACGACCTCGGCGTCGCCGAAGTCCTCGCGGAGCGGCACGCCGTAGCCGGCGTCCGGGCGCAGCTTCTCGCTGCCACCGACGAGGATCGCCCCGGTCCACTCGTAGGGCAGCTCGGCGAGCGCCCGCGTGACGACGTCGGGGGCGTGGTCGCCGTCGATCAGAGCGACCGCCCTCATCGCTTCGTCGTCACCTCGCTCTCGATCCGCGAGGTGTACTTCTCGTACTCGAGCGTCTCGAGATCGAACTGGATGATCCGCTCCTGCCCGTGAAACGGGTAGCGCCGCCAGACGCCGACGTGCGTGCCGCTGATCTCGACGATGTTGTAACAGGGACGGGTGTTGCCGCGAAGCCGGAGCGTCGAGACCGTGCCGGTGTTGACGACGAACAGGTTCTCCAGGCGCCACGCATACGGTACGTGCTTGTGCCCGGAGAGGACGAGGTTCACACCTGAGCGCTGCAGGCACTCGATCGCATCGCCCGCGTCGTAGACGACGTTGCGCTCGCGCCCGGTGCCCGGCACCGGCAGCAGGTGGTGATGGAGGACGAAGATCCGCAGCCGGGCGGCGGCGGCGAACTCCTGCTCGATCCACGGGTAGCGGCCGCGCCCGATCTGGCCGTGGTCGAGATCGGGCTCGGTCGAGTCGACCGCGACGACGGCGACGCCGTCGCGGCGGAGCACCGAGTTGCGCTCGCCGAAGAGCTCCTCGAAGTGGATGTAGCCGACGTTGCGCGAGTCGTGGTTGCCCGGGATGACGACGAGCGACTCGCAGTCGAGGCGGTCGAGGTACCGCTTCGCCTGGACGTACTCCTCCTTGAAGCCCGAGGTGGTCAGGTCACCCGAGCAGACGACGATGTCGGGGCCGGCGTCGTTGATGTCCGCGATCGCGCGCTCCATCAGGTCGGGCATGAAGTGCGGGTCGCCGCAGTGGATGTCCGACAGATGGGCAATCGTGAACGGCTCCTCCACGAGCCCAAGTCTAGAGCGGAATCCCGTCTCGCCCGGACATCCGACAGCCCTGCTACCGTGAATGTCGGTGGCACTGGAAACGCCGCATTTCCAGGCATATCAAGGTGAAGGGACTCCGCGCTTCGTCAACGAGGCGGAGCTTGAGTACGCAAAGATTCTCGACTACTACGGCGTGCCGTGGCTGTACGAGCCGCACACCTTCGTGCTCGCCCGCGCCGAGAACGGCCGCGTCACCGAGGCGTTCACCCCCGACTTCTACCTGCCCGATCAGGATCTCTACCTCGAGGTGACGGTGATGAAGCAGTCGCTCGTCACGCGCAAGAACCGCAAGCTGCGCAAGCTGCGCGAGCTCTACCCGGACGTGCGGATCAAGCTCTTCTACGAGCGCGACTTCGCCCGCATCAGCTCCCGGTACGGCCTGCGCAAGGCGTCGTGAGCGCGGAGCTCGACGAACGCATCGGCGAGGTCTATCTCGAGGCGGGGGAGATCGCGGCCCGGGTGCGGGAGCTCGGGGCCGAGCTCGCGCACGACTACGCGGGCCGCGAGCCGCTCCTCGTCGGCGCGCTGAAGGCCTGCATCCCCTTCGTGACCGACCTCTCGCGCGCGGTTCCGATCGCGCATGCGCTCGACTTCGTCGAGCTCGCGGGCTACGGCTCGACGGAGCTCGGCGGCCACGAGCAGATCCGCTTTCTCGAAGGACCTCGACCTCGAGCTCGGCGGCCGCGACGTGATCATCGTCGACGAGGTCGTCGACACCGGGCTGACGCTCAACTACCTCTACCGGACGCTCTCGCTGCGCAGCCCCGAGTCGCTCGTCGCCGCCACGCTCTTCGACCGCCCCTACCGCCGCCTCGTCGACGACCTGCCGATCCGCTACGTCGGCTTCACCGTCCCGGACGAGTTCTTCGCCGGCTACGGCTTCGACCTCGATGAGCGCTGGCGCAACCTGCCCGATCTCCACCTCGTCACGGCCAAGGTTTAGCCTTGCCGAGAAGTTTAGCCTTGCCTCACAAGTTTAGTCGCGGCTAAACTTCGCGAATGGCAAGCAGAGCTGTCCAGGTGCAGCTGCCCGCCGGCCTGCGCACGGTCGACGAGGCGCTCCACCGCACCCGTTTCCGCGTCCTGCCCTTCCTCGGGCCGGCCTTCATCGCCTGCGTCGCCTACATCGATCCGGGCAACTTCGCGACGAACATCGCCGCCGGCTCGAAGTTCGGCTACCTGCTGCTCTGGGTCGTCGTCGCCGCGAACCTGATGGCGATGCTGATCCAGACGCTGTCGGCGAAGCTCGGGATCGCGACCGGCCGCAACCTGCCCGAGGTCTGCCGGAGCCGGTTCTCGCACCGCACCTCGGTCCTCCTCTGGCTGCAGGCGGAGGCGATCGCGATGGCGACCGACCTCGCCGAGTTCCTCGGCGCCGCGATCGGCTTCAACCTCCTGCTCGGGACGAGCCTGCTGCGTCTCGACCGTCCTCGCGGCGATCGCCTCGTTCGCGCTGCTGCAGCTGCAGAGCATCGGCTTCCGGCCGTTCGAGGCGGCGATCGCGGCGCTCGTCGGCCTGATCGGGATCTGCTACCTGATCGAGATCTTCTACGCGCGCCCGAACCTGCGCGCGGCGGGCGCCCACATCCTCGTCCCCCAGTTCGCCGGCTCGGAGTCGGTGCTGCTCGCCGTCGGGATCATCGGCGCGACCGTGATGCCGCACGTGATCTACCTGCACTCGGCGCTGACGCAGGACCGGATCGTGCCCGAGTCGCCCGAGAGCGCCCGCGTGCTGCTGCGCTACACGCGGCTCGACGTGCTGATGGCGATGGGGGTCGCCGGGCTGATCAACGTCGCGATGCTGACGATGGCGGCGAGCACCTTCTACAAGACCGGCGCCGACGAGCGTCGCCTCGATCGTCACCGCCCACAAGACGCTCGAGCCGATCCTCGGCGCCACCGCGAGCGCCGTCTTCGCGATCGCGCTGCTCGGCTCCGGGCTCTCCTCCTCGGCGGTCGGGACGCTCGCCGGTCAGGTGGTGATGCAGGGGTTCGTCCAGCGCCGCATCCCGGTCTGGGTACGGCGGACGGTGACGATGATCCCGGCGTTCATCGTCGTCCTGGTCGGGATCAACCCGACCGAGACGCTCGTGCATCTCACAGGTCGTGCTTTCCTTCGGGATCCCGTTCGCCCTCGTCCCGCTCGTCTGGTTCACCGCCCGCCGTGACGTGATGGGGGCGCTCGTCAACCGCCGCGTCACGACGGCGGCCGCGACCGCGATTACGGCCGTTATCGTCGCGCCTGAACGTCTTCCTGATCGCCCAGGCCGTCTGAGCGGCCCGTGCGGGCATCGAGCGCCTGCAGCGCCTCGGCCGCCTGCGCGCCGGAGCGGCCCGACGAGCGCGCGGTAGTCGACGTCGTCGACCTTGCCGGTGCGGTGGTCGAACTCGATCTCCTTCAGCGCCGCGAGCGAGCGGTCGCGAGCCTCGAGCAGCGCCAGCAGCTCCTCGGTCTCGCGGCCCGAGTCGATCAGCTCGGGCTCGGACGACTCGCGCAGGAACGGCAGCGAGACGACCACGACCGCGGCGACCGCGATCAGCGCGCCGAGGATCAGCGCCGTCACGCCCGGGCGAGCGAGAGCCGCGTCACGAGCCGGCGCTGTTCGCGTGCGTCGGGCCACATCGCCACGAGCGACCCGAAGACGAAGAGGTAGCCGCCAAGCCAGAGAAGGTTGACGAGCGGCTTGACGAGCACCTTGACGAACACCTGCTTGCCGACGACCTGGTCGAGGATCACGTAGAGGTCCTCGGCGCGGAGCCAGTTCGTGTGGATGCCGACGTTGTGGGAGGGGCCGAGCGAGGACGAGTCGACGTAGGTCGAGGTCATCGTCCCGTTCCAGCGGCCGCGCACGAGCAGGTGGACGTGCGTGTAGACGGTCGTCCCCGACTCGGTCAGGCTGCGCGTCTGGGTCAGCCCCTCGTTCGTCAGCGTGTAGCCCGGCATGTGCATCGACTGGCCCGTGACGAGCGGCACCTCCTTCGTCGTCCCGTAGGCGCCCGAGCCGATGATCCCGAGCGCGAGCAGGACGATCGAGGCGTGGACGATGTAGCCGCCGTAGCGGCGCCGGTTGCGCGAGACGAGCTGGAAGAGCGAGCCGGTCGCCCGCGTGCCACGGACGAACTCGGTGACGATCGTCGCGAGGACGAAGACGCAGAAGGTGTAGCCGATCAGGCCGGGAAGCGACGAGCCGGCGCCGAGCGCGACGAGCACCGCGCCGGCGACGACCGACGCCGCGATCGGCCAGCGGAGCATCTTCAGCAGCGACTTCCCGGAGGAGCGCCGCCAGGCGACGAGCGGGCCGATCCCCATCAGGACGAGGAGCGGCAGCCCGAAGATCCGCAGGAAGAAATCGTAGTAGCCCTGGCCGAGCGTCCGCGAGACGCCCTGGTACATCTGCGCGAGGATCGGGAAGATCTCGCCCCAGAAGACGGTCAGGCAGAGCGCGACGAGGAGCAGGTTGTTGTAGAGGAAGGTCGCCTCGCGCGAGAGCGGCGACTCGAGCTTCGTCCGCGCGCGGAGCAGCGGCAGCCGCCAGAGGATCAGGGTCAGCGAGAAGAGCGTCGTCAGGATCACGAAGCCGAGGAACCAGCCGCCGATCGAGCTCTTCGCGAAGGAGTGGATCGACTCGACGACGCCCGAGCGGTTCAGGAAGGTGCCGAAGAGCGTCAGCTCGTAGGCGAGCGCGATCAGCACCATGTTCCAGATGCGCAGCATCCCCTTGCGCTCCTGGATCATCACCGAGTGCAGGAACGCCGTCGCCGCGAGCCAGGGCATCAGGGCGGCGTTCTCGACCGGATCCCAGCCGTAGAAGCCGCCCCAGCCGACCTCGATGTAGGCCCAGTGGGCGCCGAGCAGCAGGCCGAAGCCGAGGAACATCCACGCCGTCAGCGTCCAGCGCCGCGTCGCGATGATCCAGCGCTCGTCGGTCTGCCCGGAGAGGAGCGCGCCGGCCGCGAAGGCGAACGGGATCGTCATACCGACGTAGCCCAGGTAGAGCATCGGCGGGTGGGCGACCATGTAGATGTTCTGCAGGCTCGGGACGAGGCCGAGGCCGTCGACGACCCGCGGCTCGGTCACAAACGGGCTCGCGACCGCAACGAGCATGAAGCTGAAGAACGTCGCGACGCCGCCGATCACCGGCACGACCCAGACGACGATGTCGCGCAGCAGCTTGCGGTTGAGGATGACGGCGATCGCCCCGTAGCCCGTGAGCACGAGCAGCCAGAGGAGCAGCGAGCCCTCCTCCCCGCCCCAGAAGGCCGTGACGCAGTAGATCGTCTTCAGGTCGCGGCTCGTGTGCTCCCGGACGTAGGCGAAGGTGAAGTCGTGCTCGACGAGCGCCCGGATGAGGACGCCGGAGGCGATCACGGTCGAGCCGAAGCAGGCGATCAGCGCGTAGCGCGCCGACTCGGCGAGCCGCCGCTGGCGGGTGAGCGCGGCGGCGGTGCCGCCGATGAGCGCGTAGAGGGCGAGGCCGAAGCTGACGACCAGGGCAGCACGGCCGAGATCAGCCATTGCGCCCCACGGTCAGGCCTGCGCGGTGTACTTGCTCGGGCACTTCGTCGTCATCTGCGTCGCGACGAAGGACGCACCCTCGAGCGTGCCCGTGACGTTCACGTCGCGGCCCGACTCGAACAGATCCGGGACGGAGCCGTGGTAGATGACCGGCACGATCGGGCTCGCACCGTTGATGTTGTGCAGCTCGAAGCGAAGGCCGGTCGGCGTGTGCGAGTCGCCCTTGACGGAACCGACGACCTTGCCGGTCAGCGAGACGGTGCCCTTGGCGTGGCCGGCGAGATTGCTCGGCTCGAGCGCCGGCGTCGTGCCCGTGATCGCGGTATAGACGAGGAAGATCGCGAGCAGCGCTGCGACCGAAAGCGCCACGACGAGCCGCGCCGGATTGCGACGTGAGCGGGCCATCCGCAAATCAGTTTAGCCACCGCTGCCGCGATCCGGCGGAGGTAGCGCGCTCCGGCTCCTCTCAGGCGTCGGCAGGCGCCGGCAGGCGGCGCTCGGGAACGCGGTAGCCGTGGTCGGCGCAGAGCGCCCCCGGCAGCTCCTCGGTCAGCGCGTCGCAGTAGCCCTTGCCGTAGGCGGCGCGCATGAAGGCCGAGACGACCTCCAGCGACCACTCCTCGATGCCGGCGGCCTCGCGCCAGAGATCGGTCAACCGGAGGTCGATGTCGAGCTCGAGCAGGTCGATGCGAGTCGGGCGGTCGGACATAGAGCGAGCGTAGAGAGCCCGCCGGACGGCGCCCGTCTAGATTTGCGGGGATGGCGCGGAAGCTCCATTTCGGGCCGGCGCGCGTGCCGTCGCGCGAGAGCCCGGAGGCGGCGATCGCGGCGCTTGCCGCGGACGGCCTCTCGGCGTGCGAGATCGACTTCGAGGGCGGCTTCTGGATGAGCTACGAGTTCGCGGCCGGGCTCGGCGAGCTCGCGCGGGCGGCCGACATCGCGCTCTCGGTGCACGCACCGATCGCAGGGTTCATGGGCCACGCCGAGCGCGGCAAGAAGCTGAACATGGCGGTCGGGATGCTCGACCATTCGGCCGGGATCGCGAAGGCGGCGGGCGCCGAGGTGGTCGTCTTCCACCCCGGCTTCCTGCTCGGACGGACGCGGGCGGAGGCGCTCGATGCCGTCTGCGAGCAGCTCGGCGAGCTGCGGGAGCGCCTCGAGCAGAAGGGCCGCGACGTGCCCTTCGGGATCGAGGTGATGGGCCGGGTGCGCGAGCTCGGGTCGGCCGACGACGTGATCGAGATCGCGCGGCGCCTGTCCTGGGTGCGGCCGGTCCTCGACTTCGCCCACATGCACGCGACCTCCGACGGCGGCTTCACCTCGGTCGAGCCGTTCGCCGCGGCGCTCGCGGCCGTCGATGCCGTCCTCGCCGAGGGCGCGCCGTTCCACATCCACTTCTCCGACATCCAGTTCGCGAACCGCAACGAGACGAAGCACCTCCCCTACGGCGAGGGGACGCTGCGGGCCGAGCCGCTCGCGGCGGCGCTCGCCGCGAGCGCGCGGCCGGCGACGGTCATCTCCGAGTCGCCCGACCCGGCCTCGACCCGCGCGATCGGCGCGATCCTCGGGGCATAGGATGTCTGCCGTGCCGATCCGCCAGCGGCTGCTCGAGACGCCCCCCGACCGCATCTCGCCCGAGCTCCGGCGGACCGTCGCCGAGTTCAGCGAGCCGATCGAGGTGATCCGCTCGGCCTACGTCGGCTTGGTCGAGATCACCCGCGACTTCGAGCAGCCCGCCGAGCACCTCGGCGTCGCCTTCGAGCTCGCCGAGACGGCCGCCGAGAGCGAGGAGGGCGACCGCGAGCTGCGCCTCGTCGCCGACCGCTTCTACGAGACGATGCCGGCGGAGATCCAGGCCGGCGGCTGCCACTTCCTCGAGCCGGGCGGGATCGAGGCCTGGGCGGCGCAGGCCCAGCGCGTCTTCTCGCGCTAGCGCCCGCGAGGCCGTAGGATCGGGCGGGTGCTCAATCCAGCCTCGTTCAAGGCCTACGACGTCCGTGCGATCTACCCCGACGAGCTCGACGAGGCGGGCGCCTATGCGATCGGGCGCGCCTTCGCCGAGCAGTTCGAGCCACGCCGCGCGGCGGTCGGGCACGACATGCGGCTCTCCTCGCCGGCGATGGCCGCGGCGGTGCGAGCCGGCGTCGCCGACGCGGGCGTCGAGGTCGCCGACCTCGGCCTGGTCGGCACCGAGGTCGTCTACTTCGCGACCGGCGAGCTCGGGCTCGACGGCGGCATCATGGTCACGGCCTCGCACAACCCCGGCCAGTACACGGGGATGAAGATCGTGCGGCGGGGCGCGCTCCCGGTCGGCAGCGAGTCGGGCCTGATCGAGGTGCGCGACCGTGCACTGAAGGCGGACTGGCGCGAGGCGACGCCCGGCCCGGTCGAGGCGGTCGATGTCTGGGACGCGTTCGTCGACCGGGTGCTCGGGTTCGTCGACCCGGAGGCGATCGCCCCGCTTCGCGTCGTCGTCGACGGGGCGAACGGGATGGCCGGCGCGATGCTGCCGCGCGTGCTCGACCGGCTTCCCCAGGTCGAGGTGGTGCGCTGCAACTTCGAGCCCGACGGCTCGTTCCCCAACCACGAGCCGAACCCGCTCCTGCCGGAGAACCGCGAGTTCATCGTCCGGCGGACGATCGAGGAGGAGGTGGCCTTCGGGGTCGCCTACGACGGCGACGCCGACCGCTGCTTCTTCGTCGACGACCGCGGCGAGTTCGTCCCCGGCGACTTCACGACCGCGCTCTTTGCCGAGTCGATGCTCGCGGGCGAGCCGGGCGGCAAGGTGATCTACGACGTCCGCGCCTCGTGGGCGGTGCCCGAGGCGATCGAGCGCGCCGGCGGTGTGGCCGCTCGTCAACCGGGTCGGACACTCGTTCATCAAGCAGCGGATGCGCGAGGTCGGCGCCGTCTTCGCCGGCGAGGTCTCGGCCCACTACTACTTCCGCGACTTCTCGCAGGCCGACTCCGGCGTCATCCCGTTCCTCCTGATGCTGCAGCTCGTCTCGCGCCGCGACCAGGCGCTGAGCGAGATCCTGGCGCCGCTGCGGGCGCGCTACCACCTGACCGGGGAGCTGAACACGCCCGTCGCCGACGTGGCGCTGAAGCTGCAGGAGCTGAAGGAGCGCTACGCGGGCGAGGGCCGAGTCTCCCACCTGGACGGGCTCTCGATCGACGCCGATGACTGGCACATGAACGTCCGCCCCTCGAATACCGAGCCGCTCCTCCGCCTCAACCTCGAGGCTCGCAGCGAGGAGCTGATGGTGGCCAAGCGCGACGAGGTGCTGGCGCTGATCCGCGACTGAGCGACCGGGAGAGGGCCGGGGCCCGCGTTAGGATCGCCGGCGTGTACGAGCCGGGGCACCAGACGATGAGGCGACCGCCGTTCCGCTTCGCGGCCTACACCAGGGTCGCCTTCTCGGACACCGACGCGCAGGGAGTCGTCTACTACGGGCGCTACCTCCCCTACTTCGACCTGGCCCGCACCGAGTACCACCGGGCCCTGGGCGAGATCGGCGCGGCGCGCACGGAGTTCGTCCTGCGCGCCTCGTCGGTCGAGTACCTGGCGCCGGCACGCTTCGACGACCTGCTCGAGGTCTTCGTGCGGATCGGCCGGATCGGCCGCTCGAGCGTCACCTACGAGTACGCCGCCTACCGCCTCGGTCCGGACGAGGAGGATGCGCTGATGGTCACGGCGGCCCAGACGCTCGTCCTGATCGACCACGACGACCGGCGGACGCTCCCCGTTCCCGCGAGCTTCCGCGCGCACGTCGAGGCCTTCGAGGGCACCGCGTCGTGAGCTCTGCCCCCGATTCGCTCGAGCAGCTCCGGCTGATCCTCGAGCGCGAGGACGAGGCCGACGAGGCGCTGCGCGCCATCTGTGCTGCCCTCGTCGAGCGCTATGGCTGCGCCTGGGCCGGGATCCGCTTCGTCGAGCGCGGCGAGCTCGTCCTCGGCCCCGAGCACGGCGCCCCGCGCCCCGAGCTCCGCAGCGAGGCCGCCGATCCTCTTCCAGGGCGAGCGGATCGCCGAGCTCGACGCCGACGGCTGCCCCGACCCGGCGCTGCTCGGCGAGCTCGCACCCCTGCTCGCGCTCTACTGCCTCGTCGGCTGGGACACGGGCGGCGTGCCGTGGGACGAGAGCGCCTGAGCGGCGCCCTCCGTCTTCCCCGCTCCTGTCTGCTCTGCCCGATACCTCGCCGTTATGTATGAGATGTCGTTCAGATGAGCTATTGTTCATTTCTATGCCTGAGACGACAGCGGCGCCTTCGGCCATGCCTGCCCTGGAGGCGCCGCCCCGATGTCCAGGCGCCCCGAGGGGCTCGTCCTCCCGGACGGCCCCGGCCGAGACGAGCCCGGCGCCCGGCCGCCCGCCGGGGCGACGGGCTCCGGCGGGGTTCTCGCCGCCCCGGCGCGCCGCGCGGCGAGGATCGCCCGCAACGCCGTGCTCGACCTCCGCTACGGCAGGCCGCTCGGAGGCACGGTCAGGACGCGCTACGCGCACCTCGGCGCCTTCGACACGGCGAACTCCTGCTACGAGGACCTGCCGGCGCTGTTCGCGGCGGCGGGCGTAACCGCCGGCGACGTCGTCGTCGACGTCGGCTGCGGCAAGGGGCGCGTCCTCAACTGGCTGCTCCGCAACCATCCCGGCACCGCCGTCGTCGGAATCGAGCTCGACCCCGAGATCGCCGCCCGGACGCGGAGACGGCTCCGCCGCCATGACGCCGTCCTCGTCATCGCCGGCGACGCGGCCAGCGAGCTCCCGGCGGCGGCGAGCGTCTGCTACCTGTTCAACCCGTTCGACGAGAGCGTCGTCGCCCGCTTCGCCGAGACGCTCGTTCGCCTCGAGCCGCTCGCGGACGGGTCGGGTCCGGCGGATCGTCTACTGCCGCTGCAAGTTCCTCGGCCCGTTCGAGCGGTCGGACCGCTTCGCGATCCGGCCGATCGAGCTTCCCTCCGGCCGCCACCAGGCCGTCCTGATCACGCTGCTGCCGGCCGCCCGCGCGGGCTGAGGGCCCGCCGGGCTCAGTCGGGGGTCGCCGGCGTGACGCGGTAGGCGTCGAAGACCGCGTCGACCGCCCGCAGCGCGTTCAGGAGCGAGCGGAGCGAGGCGATGTCCCCCACCTCCGCCGTGTACCAGTTCTTCGCCAGCTGGTCCTCGACGGTACCGCCGTAGGAGACGATGTTCGCGCCGTGCTCGGCGAACGTGCGCGCGACGTCCTCGAGCAGCCGCGGCCGGTCCCACGAGGTGACGGCGATCTGGACGCGGAACGACTTCGTGCCGTCGCCGCTCCACTCGACCGGCGTGAAGCGCTCCTCGTTGCGCCGGAGCGCGCGCACGTTCGGGCAGTCGCCGCGGTGGATCGTGATCCCCTTGCCGAGCGAGATGTAGCCGACGATCGGATCGCCCGGCAGGGGCGTGCAGCACTTGGCGAGCCGGACGAGCACGTCCTCGACGCCCTCGACGACGACGCCGACCTCGGAGCCCGAGACGGCCCGGCGCGCCCTCGGCGTCTTCGTCCGGATCGGCGCCTCCTCGGCGACCTGCTCGGTCTTCAGCCGCTGGATCACCTTGTTGACGATCGCGCCGGGCTGCAGCCGGCCCGAGCCGAGCGCGAGGTAGAAGTCCTCGGCCTTCTTGAAGCCGCTGTCGCGGATCACCTGGGCGAGCACCGCCGAGTGGCGGAGCTTCGCGTAGGGGAGGTTCTGCTGCTTCAGGGCGTGCTCGAGCGACTCGCGGCCCTTCACCTCCTGGTCCTCGCGCGTCTCGCGCAGGAACCAGTGCCGGATCTTGTTGCGCGCCCGCGAGCTCTTCGCGACGGACATCCAGTCGCGCGAAGGCCCCCGCTCCTGCTTCGAGGTGAGGATCTCGACGAAGTCGCCGTTCCGCAGCTGGTAGTGGAGCGGCACGATCCGCCCGTTCACCTTCGCCCCGACCGTCCGGTGGCCGACGTCGGTGTGGACGGCATAGGCGAAGTCGATCGGCGTCGAGCCCGAGGGGAGCGTCTTCACCTGGCCCTTCGGAGTGAAGACGTGCACCTCCTCGTCGAAGAGGTCGGTGCGGAAGGTCTTCATGAACTCGCGCGGGTCGGCCTCGTCGGTGCCGACGTCCATCAGCTGCTTGACCCAGTTCGTCCACTCCTCGTCGTGGCGGTCGCGGCGGCTGCCCTTGTAGATCCAGTGGGCAGCGACGCCGTACTCGGCCGTCTCGTGCATCGCCCGCGTCCGCACCTGGATCTCGAGCGGCCGCCCCTGCGGCCCGATCACGGTCGTGTGCAGGGCGCGGTAGCCGTTGAACTTGGGCATCGCGATGAAGTCCTTGAACCGCCCCGGCATCGGCTTCCAGAGCGAGTGGATGAGCCCGAGCGCGCCGTAACAGTCGCGCGTCCCCTCGTCGCCTGCCCGCTCGACGACCACGCGCATCGCGGTCAGGTCGTAGATCTCGTTGAACTCGCGGCCCTTGCGGGCCATCTTGTCGTAGATCGAGTAGAAGTGCTTCGCCCGCCCCGAGATCTCGGCCGGGATGTCGACCTTGTCGAGCTCGTGCTGGAGCACGAGCGCCGCCTCGCGGACGTGCTCCTCGCGGTCGGCGCGGCGCTCGGCGACCATCTGCTTGATCTCTTCGTACCGGCGCGGGTGGAGCGTGCCGAACGCGAGGTCCTCGAGCTCCCACTTCAGGGCGTGGATGCCGAGCCGGTGGGCGAGCGGCGCGTAGACCTCGAGCGTCTCGCGCGCCTTGCGCACCTGCGTCTGCTTGCCCATGTACTCGATCGTCCGCAGGTTGTGGAGCCGGTCTGCGAGCTTGATCAGGATGACGCGGACATCCTCGGCCATCGCGACGACGAGCTTGCGGTAGTTCTCGGCCTCCGCCTGCTCCCGGCTCTGGAACTGGACGCGCGTCAGCTTCGTGACGCCCTCGACGAGCTTCGCGATCTCCTCGCCGAACTCGGCGCGGACGTCCTCGATCGCGACGCCCGTGTCCTCGACGGTGTCGTGGAGGAGCGCGGCGGCGATCGTCGCCTCGTCCATCCGCAGGCCGGCGAGGATCTTCGCCGCTCCCCACGGGTGGTAGATGAACTCCTGCCCGGACCGGCGCAGCTGGCCGTCGTGCGCGTCGGCCGCGAAGTGGAACGCACGGGTGATCAGGTCGCGGTCGAAATCGGGCTTGTAGGCCTCAAGTTCGGCCAGGAGCTCGTCGACAAGATCCTGATGTCTCTCGGCTACCGGCATCGACCCATTTTACCCGGCTCCGGGCCCGATCCTGCCAGGCGGATTCACCGGCGTGCCGCGAGGAATTCGCCCTTCGACGCGGAAACCCGCCAGTCGATGCTCCAGCGTCGTCGCAGCGCCCGCCGTCTCCGCCTCGCCGCGCGCATCCTGCTCGCCCTCGGGCGGTACTGAGCTCAGGCAGCCCGGGCGAGGGATGGCGGCTCCTCGGCGAGGAGCCGCCGGAAGGTAGCCGACTCGAGCAGGCTCCGCCACTCGCCGTCGGCGAGGTCGAGCTCGGCGAAGACGGCCCGCGCCTCGGGCTCCCGACCGGCCTCCTCGCGCCCCCACTGCTCGGCGAAGAAGGCGCGCAGCTCCGAGTAGCGCTCCTCGGTGTCGAAGATCCGCCGAACGACGAGCTGAGGCGAGACGGTGCCGTTCCAGCGGTTCTCCTCCAGCCTGAAGGCGACGTCGTAATGGCCGACGCGCCGGAAGCGGTCGAGCTGGGAGCCGGCGCCGAAGGCAATCGCCGAGCCGGCGTCGCGGCCCCGCTGGCGGACGCGAAAGCGGAGGTGCTTGCCGGCGCCGACCGTGTCGAGCGCGGCGAGCTCGCAGTCGTCGATCAGGAGGGTCACGCCCGGGTTGCCGAGCCCGAACGGCCCGAGCCGCGAGAGCTCGTGGGCGAGCGGCAGCCCGAGTGATGAGCCCCTGACGATCGCGTCGACGGCGAGCATCGGCCGGAGATCGTCCTCGCCGAGGACCCGGTCGGCGTGCGCTGCGAACGCCTCGGCGAACGCGTCGACGTGCTCGGGCCGGATCGAGAGTCCGGCCGCGGCCCGGTGGCCGCCGAAGCGTCCGAGGTGCTCGGCGCAGGCGGCGAGCGCGCCGTGCAGGTCGAACGTGCCGGGAGCGCGTCCCGAGCCCTTCCAGTCGCCGCCGGAGGCGGTGCCGGCGATCAGCACGACCGGCCGACCGAACCGCTCGACGAGCCGAGAGGCGACGATCCCGATCACGCCCTCGTGCCAGTCCTCGCCTGCGAGGACGTAGCCGCGGCGGCGCTGGCGCTGCTCCGGCCAGGAGTCGACCTGGTCGAGCGCCGCCCGGAGGATCCGCTCCTCGACCGCCTGCCGCTCGTGGTTCAGCTCCTCGAGCTGCTCGGCGAGGCGTCTCGCCTCGGCCGGGTCGTCGGTGAGGAGGAGCGCGAGGGCCGCCTCGGGCCGGCCGAGGCGGCCGGAAGCGTTGATCCGCGGCGCCAGCCGGAAGCCGATCGCACCCTCGTTGCAGGCGGCCGGGTCGACGCCGGCGACCCGCATCAGTGCTTGCAGGCCCGGCTTCTGGGTCTGGGCGAGACGCCGCAGGCCGGCGAGGGCGAGGGCGCGGCTCTCGTCGACGAGCGGCACGACATCGGCGACGGTGGCGAGGGCGACCACGTCGAGGTGGCGCTCGAGGAACGGGTGACCGGAGCCGAGCAGCCCCTCGGCGAGCTTCCAGACGACCGCGGTGCCGCAGAGCCCGGCGAAGGGGTAGTCGCCCCGGAGCGGCGCGACGACCGGGCAGTCGGGGAAGCGGTCGCCGGGCCGGTGGTGGTCGGTGACGATCACCTCGAGCCCGAGGCGCGCTGCCTCCTCGACCTCGGCGACGGCGGTGATGCCGCAGTCGACCGTCAGCACGAGCTCGTAGCCGTCGGCCGCGAGCTTCGCGAGCGTCTGGGCGGCAAGCCCGTAGCCCTCCTCGAAGCGGGAGGGCAGGTGCCAGCCGGGGTCGGCGCCGAGCTCGCGCAGCAGGAAGACGGCCAGGGCGGTCGCGCAGATCCCGTCGGCGTCGTAGTCGCCGTGGACACAGATCCGCGTGCCGGCGGCGATCGCGGCCCGGATTCGCTCGACCGCCTCGGCCATGTCACCGAGCGCGAGCGGGTCGTGGCCGGGCAGCGCGCCGACCAGGAACGCGCGTGCCGCCGCCGGATCGGCGTAGCCCCGGCGGACGAGGATCGAGGCGAGCGTCGGCGTCACGCCGAGCTCCTCTGCGAGCGCCCGTACCTCGCCGGTCGGGCACGCGGCGATCGTCCAAAGCCCCTGCTCCATCGAACAGTCGAGGGTACGGAGCAAGCCGGACGTCGCTTGCGGCAGCGCCCTTTGAGCGGGCCTCAGCCCCCTTTCGGCAGCTTCACCCCGAGGTAGGTCAGGAGGACGACGGAGCCGACGAGCGCTGCCGCGCCGATCCAGAGCAGCCGCTTGTGCGGGAAGTCGCGCACCGAGTCGGCGAACGCGCGCACGAGCAGGATCAGGCAGGCGGCGACGAGCCCGACGCCGACGACGATCACCGGCGCAAGCGTGGCCCACCGCTCCCAGGTCGGGGTTGCGAGCATGGAGCACACCGTAGCGCCAGCCGCGGGACCGCTCGGCGGTTCGGGCTATTCTGGGAGAGGGCCGATGGCGGACACGAACTACTCCTCGGGCGACGACTTCATCGTCGAATTTCTCGGCTACCGCTTCACCTTCAACACGTGCGACTTCGAGCAGCGCGTCGTCGCCGCGGCCGCGAAGCTCGGGCTCGTCGAGGCGAACGAGCTCGAGGAGGACGAGACGAACGACCTCGTCTCGCTCGCGGCGCAAGGGCTGATCGACGAGCCCGAGTCACGGCTCGGCCGCTACCTGCAGCGAAACTGGGAGCGCGTGTCGCTCGTCGGCGGCGAGTCGCTCGTCTACTGGCTGCGCAAGCTCGTCTTCCGCGGCGCCTGGCTCGACCACCAGGTCAAGCGCGGCGCGCTCGAGGTCGTCTGGGACGAGACCGAGGCCGAGTTCTCCTACCAGCATCCGGGCGGCCGCCGCCCGCTGCTCGAGCTCGCCCCCGTGCCCTCCTGGCACGAGCTCCAGTTCCGCGGCTAGCTGACCCCCGCCGGCCCGGGCTGGCGTCGCCGAGGAGCCGATACGCTCGTGCTCGTGACGCGAGCCGCCCTGCTGATCGCCTACCTCGCGGCCCTCCTTGCGCTCGACCACTTCGCCTCCTACCCCGAGCAGCTCGGGCTCGGCGTCCTCACCTGGTGCGTCCTCGCCGCGGCGGCGTGGCCGCTCTCGACGCTGCTCCGCGCACAGGTGATCGGCGTCATCTGTTTCGCGACCGTCGGCGAGGTGACCGGGTCGCTGGTCTGGGGTGTCTACCACTACCGCCTGCACAACCTGCCGCTCTTCATCCCGCCGGCGCACGGGCTCGTCTACCTGGCCGGGCTCGCGATCGCCGGCGCGGCCGGTCGGCACGGCCGCCCGCTCGTGATCGCCGCCGCGACGATCGCGGCGGCCTGGGGCGTCCTCGGCCTCTTCGTCCTGCCGCGGCGAGACGTCGCCGGCGCGGTCGGCGTGCCGCTTCTGCTCGTCTTCCTCTGGCGCTCGCGGAGCCGTGCGATCTACGCGAGCGTCTTCCTCCTCGTCACCTGCCTGGAGCTCTACGGCACCGCGATCGGCACCTGGCGCTGGGCACGCACACTTCCGGGGCTCGGGATCCCGGACGGCAACCCACCCTCGGGTGTCGCCTCTGGCTACGTGTGGTTCGAGTCGATGAGTACCGCCTCGATCATTCTCGGCGCGGCGGTCTTCCGGCGCGTGGCCGTGCGCCATCCGTCATTGCTGCGAGCCTCGCCTGCTGCGGCGCCGCAGCTCGCGGGCCGCTCGGCGCCCAGCCCGGACTGAGGGGCCGGCCGGATCCGGCGGAGCCGGGCGACCGCGAGAGCGCGGTCGCGTCGTGTCGCTATCCCGGAGCCTTCCGGCCTGTCCGGCGGGAGCGCTGGATGGATTCATGATCTACCGGGACGAGTCGGCTGGCTCAGCGTCGTCGCACGTGGCAGACTTTCGCCGTCGTGAGCCCGACGTCGTTCCTCTCGGATCCGCCGCTGAGCCCGCCGGTGAGCGTGGCGTACGGGGACAGCCTGGATTCGGAGGGGTACGTCCCCAACTTCGTCCGTCTCTGGTGCTGGCGGCCCGAGATCATGGAGGCGTTCGCGAAGCTCCGAGCCGATCTGCTCGCCGATTCGACGCTCTCGGCCCGTGAGGTTGCAGTCATGGTCGCCTCGACGGCCTCAGCGCTCGGCGACTCCTACTGTTCGCTGGCCTGGGGTACGAAGCTGGCCGACCTGAGCGACGGCGAGACAGCGGCCGGTGTGATCCAGGGGGTGGACACGGGCCTCTCTGAGCGAGAGGCGGCCCTCGCCGCCTGGTCTCGCGCAGTCGTCGACGATCCGAACGCGACGACCGAGGTCGGTGTGAAGGGTCTGCGCGCGGCAGGGCTGAGCGAACGCGAGATCTTCGAGGCGACGGCCTGGATCGGATTGCGGCTCGGTTTCTCGACGATCAACGACGCGCTCGGGGCGCAGCCGGACCCGCAGCTCGTCGAGCAGGTGCCGGTACCGGTTCGCGAGGCGGTGAGCTTCGGCAGGCAGAGCGGCGCCGGGTAGGAAGACCCCTCCTGCGAGTCGCGGCGCCGGCCGAAGCTCGTCGCTCCTTCGTCTGATCGCCGGAAACCACGGCACTGCGCCGATGATCCTCGGGGTCATCGGCGCGGCCCCATCTCGCAGGAGGTCTGGTTCGACGTGACGGCCTCCTGATCGCGCCGGCGCTCACGCTTCGAGCTCGGCGAAGCCGTCGTCGATCCGCGCGGACTCAGCCGCGATCCACTCCCGCGTCAGCCCGGCGCCGAGTACGACCGAGACGCCCTCGGCGAGACGCACGCCGAGCCGCCGGCAGAGGAGCGTGAACCCGCGCGGCGCCGCATCGGTGTGGGCGACGAAGAGCACCCCGCGCGCCCGGCCGGTCAGCTCGAGCAGGTAGTAGGAGCGGATCCCGGGGTCGTCGGCGAGCGGGCCCGGCGGTGGCGAGCGGCGGGCATCCTGGACGCAGAAGGGAAAGTCGTGGCTCTCGGCGACCTCGGCGAGCGCCGCCCGCAGCTCGGGCAGCGGCGCCTGCAGCGGCCAGCCACGCTCACAGACGACGAGCCGGTCGCCGTCTGTCAGGTACATGACGCCCAGCTCGCAGGAGAGGTTGGCGGCGGCGAGATCGGTCAGCGTGCGCATCGCCGCCTCGACCGGCTCCGGCTCGACCGCCGAGACGGCGCGGACGGCCTCGAGCAGCTCGAGGCTGTCGGCGAGGAGCTTCGCCGGCCCGACCGGGCCGACCGCGTCCACTGCCGTCTGCGCCGCTCCGGCGAGGAGCTCGTCGGACGCGCCGAGCGCGGACTCGGGGGCGCCGAAGACGACGATCACGTCCGGGACGATCGGGACGATCGCCGCGGCCTGCGCGTAGTAGGGGCCGAAGATCCGGTCGCGGCCCGGCCGCTCGACTCGCACGATCTCGTCGTTTGCGAGCGCCCGGTCGAGGTCGGCCTCCCCGTCGAGCGAGACCTCGACGATGCCCGCCCAGCCCTCGCCGCGCCCGGCGCCGCCGAGCTGGACGAACCGGCCCGCCGTCACCCGGCGAAGGACGAAGACGTCGGGCACCCCGGCCGTGACAGCAGCCACCCTCGCGTCGGCAGAAGACATCTGCTTCCCCGCGGTCGACCCTCAGAAGAGGGTCGTTCCCCCCGCGACCGATCCCGCCTGGGCCCGCCCGAGCTCGGTCAGGACGCGGCCGCGCGGCGTGCGCTGGATCAGCCCGAGCTGAAGCAGGTACGGCTCGTAGACGTCCTCGATCGTCTCGGCCTCCTCGCCGAGTGAGACGGCGAGGGTCGAGAGACCGACGGGCCCACCGCCGAACTTGTCGGCGATCGCGGCGATCAGCTCGCGGTCGAAGCGCTCGAGCCCGGAGGCGTCGATCTCGAGCAGGTCGAGCGCCTCGTCGGCGATTGCCGTCGTGATCGCGCCCGCGTGCCGCACCTCGGCGACGTCGCGGACGCGCCGGAGGATGCGGTTGGCGATCCGCGGCGTCCCGCGGGCGCGCCGGGCGATCTCCTCGGCGGCGTCGTCCTCGACCTCGACCGCGAGGATGGCCGCGCTACGGCGGACGATCCTCGCGAGCTCGTCGGGCGAGTAGTGGTCGAGCCGGAAGGTGAGGCCGAAGCGGTCGCGAAGCGGCGTCGTCAACAGGCCCGTGCGCGTGGTCGCACCGATGAGGGTGAACGGCGGCAGGTCGAGGGTCAGCGTCCGCGCGGCCGGCCCCTGCCCGACGATGATGTCGAGCCGGAAGTCCTCGAGCGCCGGGTAGAGGATCTCCTCGACGGCGCGGTTGACCCGGTGAATCTCGTCGACGAAGAGGACGTCGCGGGGCGCGAGCGTCGTCAGGATCGCGGCAATGTCGCCCTTGCGCTCGAGCGCCGGCCCCGCGACCTGCCTGATCGAGACGCCGAGCTCGCGGCGGATGATCTGTGCGAGGGAGGTCTTGCCGAGCCCCGGCGGGCCGGCGAGCAGGACGTGGTCGAGCGCCTCACCGCGCCCGATCGCGGCCTCGAGCGCGATCCCGAGCTGCTCCTTCACCCGTTCCTGACCGACGAACTCCGCGAGCGAGCCGGGGCGGAGCGTGCGCTCGAGCTCCTCCTCGCCGTCGTCGGAGACGGCAGGGGCGAGCATGCGGCCGCTCAAGCCGCCGCCTTCAATGCCGAGCGAACCTGCTCGGCGACCGGCAGCGACTCGTCGACGTCGGCGAGCGCACGCTCGGCGTCGATCAGGGACCAGCCGAGCTCGACGAGCGCGTCGCGCGCAAGCGAGCCCTCGCCGGCGGGGCCCGCAAGTTCGGGGCTCCCGAGCTTGTCCTTCAGCTCCATGATCACGCGCTGCGCCGTCTTGCGCCCGATCCCGGGGATCGCCTCGAAGCGGGCGAGGTCGTCGCGCGCGATCGCCCGGCGGAGCTCGGCCGGCGGCGAGCCCGAGACGAGGGCGAGCGCGACCTTCGGGCCGATCCCGGTGACACCGAGGAAGAGCTCGAAGAGCTCCCGCTCCTCGGCGCTCGCGAAGCCGTAGAGCTGCATCGCGTCCTCGCGGACGTGCAGGTAGGTCTCGACCGTCACCTCCGAGCCGACGCGCGCAGTCACCCGCGGCGTCGCTGCGACGAGGTAGCCGACCCCGCCAACGTCGACGACGAGACCGGCCGGTGTCCGCGCGGCGACGGTCCCGCGCAGGCGGGCGATCACCCCACGTCCCCCGGCGAGCGCATGGACGAACCGTACGGAGCAGCCCGGACGACCGGGCTCACCCGGCCACCCGCAGAAGCGGCGGCGCGAGCGCGTGGCAGATCGCGACGGCGAGGGCGTCGGCGGCGTGGTCGGGGCGCGGCTCCTCCTCGAGGGCAAGAATCGCCTTCACCATCCGCGCAACTTGCCCTTTGTCGGCGTGGCCGTAGCCGCAGACCGACTGCTTGACCCGGTTAGGGGCGTACTCGGCGCACTCGACGCCGGCCGACGAGGCGGCGACGAGTACCGCGCCGCGGGCCTGTCCGACGGAGAGCGCGATGCGGGCGTCGGCGCCGACGTACGACTCCTCCAGCGCGACGGCATCCGGGGCGTGCAGGCTGATCAGCTCCGAGACCCCCTCGAAGATCGTGAGCAGGCGCCGCTCGACGCGCTCCCGCGGGGATGTTCGCCACCACCCGTGACAGGTGGCCCTGAGGCGCCCGTCGCTTTCGTGGACGATTCCGTACCCGCAAGCGGCCATTCCTGGGTCGATGCCGAGGACTCTCACGCGGAGACGTTAGGCACCGTACCGGACGTTCCTGCACCCGGCCCGGGTTTACGCCGTCGCCGCCTCGAGCACCTGCTCGGGAATGTCGAAGTTCGCGTAGACGTCCTGGATGTCGTCGTTGTCCTCGAGCGCATCGATCAGGCGCATCAGCTGCCGCGCCTTCGCCTCGTCGTCGATCGCGACCGTCACCTTCGGGACCAGGGAGAGCTCGGCCGACTCGATCCCGAAACCGGCGGCCTCGATCGCCTCCCGGACGGCGGCAAGGTTCTCCGGGGCGCTCGTCACCTGGAAGACGTCGCCGTCCTGCTCGAGATCCTCGGCGCCGGCGTCGGCGGCGGCGAGGAAGAGCTCGTCCTCGTCGGTACTGCCTGCAGCGACGAGGACGACGCCGCGGCGCTCGAACTGCCAGGCGACCGCGCCGGTCGAGCCGAGGTTGCCGCCGAACTTGGCGAAGGTGTGGCGCACGTCGGAGGCGGTGCGGTTCCTGTTGTCGGTCAGGGCCTCGGCGATCACCGCGACGCCGTCGGGCCCGTAGCCCTCGTAGACGATCGTCTCGAACGCCGTCGCGTCGGCATCCGCGCCCGCACCCTTCGCGATCGCGCGCTCGATGTTGTCCTTCGGCATCGAGTACGACTTCGCCTTCTCGATCGCGTTCTGGAGTGCCAGGTTGTTCGCCGGGTCGCCTCCGCCCTCCTTGGCGGCGACGATGATCCCGCGGGCGAGCTTCGAGAAGAGCTTGCCGCGTTTCGCGTCGGCGGCGCCCTTCTTGTGCTTGATCGACGACCACTTGCTATGCCCCGACAAGAGACTCCTCCTTCGCAAGCTCGAGAAACAGTGCATGAAGCCGGGTGTCGCCCGTCAGCTCCGGATGGAAGGCGGCGACGAGGAAGCGCCCTTCCCGCGCGAGCACCGGATGACCGTCGAACTCGGCGAGCACCGTTACCCCCGGGCCGACCTCGTCGATCCAGGGCGCCCGGATGAAGACCGCCCGCAGCGGCTCCTCCTCCCCGGCGAGCGCAAGGTCGGTCTCGAACGAGGCGACCTGCCGGCCGAAGGCGTTCCGCCGCACCGAGATGTCGACGAGCCCGAGGTGCTCCCGGTCGAGGACGATCATTCCCGCACAGGTTCCAAAAATGGCCCCGCCGAAGCCGCGGATCGCCTCGTCGAGCCGGTAGAGGCGCATCAGGCGGGTGAACGCGGTCGACTCGCCGCCCGGGATGACGAGGCCGTCGAGGCCCGCCAGCTGCTCCGGCTTGCGCACCTCGACCACCTCGGCGCCGAGCGCGCGCAGCATCGCCGCGTGCTCGCGGAAATTTCCCTGCACCGCAAGGACACCGACGCGGAGCGGCTCCATCGCCGCCAATGGTAACCACCGTGCCAAGCTTGCCCCGTGAACGCGGCCGCCGTTCTGCTCGCGCTGGCGTCCGCGACGACGTGGGGTATCGCCGACTTCTCGGGCGGGCTCGCGGCCAGGCGGCTGCCGACCCTGGCGGTGACCGTGCTCTCCCAGGCCGCCGGTTTCGTGGTGCTGCTCGCCGCGCTCGCGGTCGCCGGCGGGCACCTCGAGGACCGCTCGTTCCTCCTCGGCATGCTCGCCGGGATCGGCGGCGGTTCGGGCCTGGCCGCGTTCTACAAGGCGCTCTCGCTCGGGACGATGAGCATCGTCTCGCCGATCGTCGCGTGCGGGGCGATCGTCCCGTTCGCGATCTCGATCGCGACGGGCGAGCGGCCGAACGAGGTTGCCCTCGCCGGCGCGGTGATCGCCCTCGCGGGCGCCGTGCTCGCCTCGGCCGAGGAGCGCCGGGCGCAGGTACCGGACCGCGCCCGGGCGGTCGCGCTCGCAGCCCTGGCGGCGGTCGCGCTCGGCCTCTTCACCTACTTCCTCGGGCTCGGGAGCCGCGAGGGCAGCCCGCTCTCGACGCTCGCCGGTGCCCGGGTCGGCTCGCTCAGCCTGCTGCTCCTGCTCACGCTCGGCGTCCACGAGTCGCTCCGGATTCCGCGCCGGTGGCTGCTGCCGGTGTTCGCGATCGGCATCTGCGACGTCTCGGCGAACGCACTCTTTGCCCTCGCGAGCCGCCACGGGCTGCTCGCGCTCGTCTCGGTGATCGGCTCGCTCTACCCGGTGGCGACGGTACTCCTCGCCCACAGGTTCCTCGGCGAGAGGCTGACACGGCGGCAGCTCGCCGGCGTCGCCGCGGCGCTGACCGGCATCGCCGCAGTCAGTGCCGGCTGAGTGCGATGCTGTGGACGTGGAGTCGCTCGTCGGTCAACTGCTGATCTCCTCGCCGTCCCTCGTCGACCCGAACTTCCGCCGGACGGTCGTGCTGATGACCCACCACGACGAGGAGGGGGCGGTCGGGCTCGTGCTCTCGCGGCCCTCCGAGCTGCGGATCGTCGAGGCGGTGCCCGACCTCGGCGACCTCCCCTACGCCGACGACGTCGTCTACATCGGCGGCCCGGTCCAGCCCGAGGCCGTCGTCGTCCTCGTCGAGCTCGACGAGCCGTTCGACGACGCCGAGCCGATCGTCGGTGGCGTCACCTACATGCCCCCGAACAGCGACCCCGATGAGCTCGGGGCGACCCGGGCCCGCGTCTTCGCCGGCTACTCGGGCTGGGGTCCCGGCCAGCTCGAAGCGGAGCTCGAGGAGCCCGCCTGGATCGTCGCCCCGGCCGAGCCCGGCGACGTCTTCGTGGCTGACCCGGACGCACTCTGGCGCACCGTCCTGCAGCGAAAGGGCGGCATGTTCTCGCTGCTCGCGACGATGCCCTACGACCCCGGACTCAATTGACGGACGACGACGGGAATCCCGCCGCCTCCGTCGGCGCGCTCCTCCACGAGGCGGCGGAGACCCACCACATCGTCTACCGGATCCTCGATGGCGACGATCCCGACTGGGCGAGCTGGTATGCCGACTGGCTCCTCGACCTCTCCGAGCTCCCGGCGCTCCTTGGAGGGCGGCCGGTGCGAAGCCACCTCGTCCACGCGCTCGTCCAGCTCGACCGCGACTTCGCCGACGCGGGGCTCGCGGGCCCGTGGGAGGACTTCTACGCCAAACGGCTGCTCGAGCAGTTCGCACCCCCGCGGCCCGAGGCCTGAGCCGAGCCGCGCCGACGGCGCGTCGTTCCGAACGCCCGCGAGACGGTCCGAGCGCCCACCAGGAGCACAGGTGTGCGGAGAGCGTCTACCGGCGACCGTCGTAGTACGCCTGCTCGGCGGCGGTTCGCTCGGCCGCCGGACGGATCTCGAGCCGGTCGTCCGGGATCGGCTCACCGCTCTCGACCGAGAGGCCGTAGGTGCCCTTGCCGAGCCGCTCCTCGGCCCGTTCCAGCGCCGCGAGCTCGTCGAGCAGCTCGCGCCGCACGGCGTCGTCGACGTCCTCGGCGGCGAGATCGGTGCCGAGGTCTGCGGGATCCGCGGTGCCTGGCTCGTCGGAGGGTTCGAGCGCGAGCCGGCGCAGCGCTTCCTCGATGCGGACGCGCTCGGCGGCAAGCAGCTCACGTGCGCGGTCGGAATCCATCGCGCGAATCTAACAGCAGCCGGGCGGTCGCCCGTTCAGGCCGACGGCGACGGGCGCCGCGAGCTCAACCGGCCTGCCAGCTCGGCGAGCGCTTCTCCAGGAACGCCGCGACGCCCTCCGCCCCCTCCGGGGATCGAACGCAGCGGGCGAAGGCCTCGAGCTCGGCGCGGTCATCACGTGCCTCGCGTGTTGCGCGCAGGAGCCGCTTCAGCTCTCCGACGGCGTTCGGGCTCTGGCTCGCGATCGTGCCGGCGACCCGCTCGATCCCGACCTCGAGGTCCTCGACCAGGAACTCGACGAGCCCCCATTCCGCGGCCTCGCCGGCGCCGAGCCGCTCGCCGGACATCAGTAGCCAGGCGGCGCGGCCGGGGCCGATCAGGCGGGGAGCCCGCTGGGTGCCGCCGCCGCCCGGAATCAGGCCGAGCCTGACCTCGGGCAGGCCGAGGCTCGCGGAGGGATCGGCAAGCCGCAGGTCGCAGGCGAGGGCGACCTCGAGCCCGCCGCCGAGGCAATGGCCGTGGATCGCCGCGATGACGGGGATCGGCAGCGATTCGATCAAGTCGCAGAGCGGCTGGATCCCGGCCGGCGGGGCCCCGGAGCCGTCGATCGCCTTCAGGTCGGCGCCGGCCGAGAACGCCTTCTCGCCTCGCCCGCGGAGGACGACGACCCGCGTCTCGGGTGTGAGCGCCTCGAGATCGCGGCCGAGGGCCGCTGCGATCTCCGCGGTGATCGCGTTGACCGGCGGGTTGTCGATCCAGACGGTCCCGATCCAGGACTCCGCTCCCACAGCCGCACTCTAGACCGGACGTCCGCCAACCCGCCTGCGCTCGGGCCGCGGAGAGGGGCCGGCTCGAGGCGTTCGCTGCCGGGTATTCGCGATCGCGACGATGGTCGTTGATCATCGACGTCCCCTTCAAGGCGCCCGGCTGCGGAGTCGGCCGGGCCATCGGGGTCGCGGGCATCTCGGTGGGCGTATCTTCCCGGCTCACTGATCTCCGGGGCCCGCAACCCTCGTCGGGCTCCGTAGCCGGCGAGTCTCGGTCTCGGTCTCGATCTCGCTCTTCGGGGCGATCGCCATCCTTCCACGAGCTCGCTCTTCGGCGGCAGGCAGACGGAGAGCGAGGCCTGACAGGGCTCAGAAGCGCGCGGCTGCGCCGAGCCACCGCTCGTGCGCCCCTGACTCGAGAATCGCCGCGATCTCCGCGATCACGTGCTCGAGCTCGGCGTCGGTGTTGTAGTAGTGCGGGCCGAGCCGGATGCCGGCACCGGGCCGGAAGTCGCAGAGGATGCCGCGCTCTGCCAGCTCCTTGTGCACCGCCTCGAAGTCGGGGACATTGACGGTGACGGTGCCGCCGCGACGGGACGGGTCGCGCGGCGAGCGCACCTCGAACCCGGCCGCGTCGGCGAGCCGGATCAGCAGCTCGGTCTGCCGGAGCGAGTTAGCCCGGATCTGCTCGACGCCGATCTCCTCGATCAGCGAGTAGCCCGACGTCGCTGCATAGAGCGCCGGGACGTTGGGTGTCCCAGTCAGGAAGCGCCCGACTCCGTCGGCGTAGCGCAGCTCCGGCTCGAAGGAGAACGGCGAGGCGTGGGCCTGCCAGCCGACGAGCGTCGGCTCGAGCGACGCGATCAGGTCGGGCCGGACGTAGAGCCAGCCGTTCCCCGGGCCGCCGCAGAGCCACTTGACCGAGCCGCCGACCGCGAAGTCGACCGCGAGCTCGGCGACGGCGAGGGGGACGATCCCGGCCGACTGGTAGCAGTCGAGCACTACCCGTGCCCCGGCCTCGTGCGCTCGCTCGACGATCGGAGCGACGTCCTGGATCTCGGCCGACTTGAAGAGCACGTGCGAGATCGGTACGAGCAGCGTCCGCTCGTCGATCGCCTCGACGATCTCCGTCTCGGAGCCGCAGACGACTACCTCGAGCTCGGGCTGGGCCTGGTAGAGGTAGCGCACCGAGGGAAAGTTCTCGGCTTCGTAGACGATCCGGTTGCGCTTCCGGTCGACCGGGCGGAAGCACGAAAGGACGATTGCCTCGGCGACGGCGACATTCTGGTGCATCACCGTCGTCCCCGGTTCGGCGCCGATGATCCGGCCGATCTGATCGCCCACCTCGAGCGGCATCGTCCACCACCCCTCGGCCCACGCGCGGATTCCGCGCGTCCGCCACACCCGCGCGTACTCGGCAAGCCGCTCCTCGGTCGCGGCGGGCATCGCGCCGAGCGAGTGGTTGATCAGGTACGTCGTCCCGGTCAGGATCGGAAACCGATTGCGGTACTCGGTCAGCTCCATCGCCGAAGCCTATGGCCTCGGCCCGCGATTCTCCTTGGACAACGCCTCGGACCCGCGACGCCGCTCCACGGGCCCGGTCCCTCAGACGCCTCAGGGGTATCGTTCGCGGGCCTGCGGCTGTCTGTGCCTACCGCGCGAGATCGCGACCTAGGCCCTACCAGTAAAGGAGCGTGTGATGAGACTCCCCGCCCGCCGCCCATCGCCAGCACTCGTCGTGGCCCTCCTCGCATTGTTCTTCGCCGTGAGCGGACGGACGTCCGCGGAGAACACGACCTCGGCGAAGCTCCCTGCCGTTACCGGTATCCACGTGACGCTGATCAAGAGCGGAGGTGGGACGATCCAGCCTGACTCCGTCGACACCGGCGTCGCAAAATGCCCCGCCGGCTACTTCGCCCTCGCCGGTGGCTGGGAATACCAGGGCACGGTCACGATCAACACCGATCTCTCCAGCCCGACCGAGAACCTCACCGGATGGCAGGTCGAGGCGTCGAATCCGCCCGGCGGCAATCCAGGACATGCCTACGCGATCGCGTACTGCGGGAAGTTCTCCCACTGACCCAAGTGGGCGATCTCCCGGCAACCACGCGGTGAGCTCGAGGCGCTGATCGGCCGAAAGACGATGCCCCTGACGTAAGGCGCCTAGCGGACTCGAACCGCTGTAAACGGCTTTGCAGGCCGCTGCCTAACCACTCGGCCAAGGCGCCGGACGAGGAGGCATGGTACCTAGGAGGTCACGACGTTCAGGCTGACGCCGGCCAGCTCGAACCCGGCGTTCGCACGGCGGGCACGGGACTCGATCTCGGCCCGGACGGCCGCGCGCTCGTTCTCGTCGAGCTCGCCGAGGGCCAGCGCGACGGAGCCGCGGAGCTCGCTGACGAAGAACCAGAGCTCGTCGGCGTTGGCGAAGTGGTAGGCGACGGCCATCTCCTCGATCTCGGTGGCGGCGAAGCCGGCCGCCGGCGAGCAGTACGGCGATCGACTCGGGCGTACGCCTTGCCGACAGCCTCGTCTCCTCCTCGTTCGGCGGGCGAAGATGACCGCGCGAGATCATTGCCTCCGCGGGAACCGTCATCCACGGGTTTTGCTCCCGTTCGGCCCAGACGGCGAAGGCGAGCCGGCCTCCCTGCCGGAGAACGCGGCGGATCTCCCGGAGCGCCGGCGGCGGATCGCCCTTGAGGATGTAGCCGAACCGGCAAAGGACGCCGTCGACGCTGTCGTCGCCGAGATCGATCCGGGCGCTGTCGAGCACGCGAAACTCGGCGTTCGAAATCGAAGCCGCTACGGCGAGCCGCTCGGCCGCCTCGACCATGCCGGGCTCGCGGTCGGCCGAGATCAGCCGGCCTCCGTCGCCGAGCCGTGCCGCCGCCAGGAACCCGGTCTCGCCGGTGCCGGCAGCCAGGTCGAGGATGACCTGACCCGGCCGCGGGTCGAGCCGATCGACGAGCCACTTGCTCACCGGCCGGGTCGCCGACCAGAGCAGCTCGCGGCCCTGCGCCCAGCGCGGCGCCAGAGCCCGCCACTGGCCGTCGGACATCAGAGCGCGCGCAGCTCGTCGAGCTCGGCGGGAGACGGCTCCCAGGCGACGGCTGCGGCATTCGCCCGCACCTGCGTCGGCGTCATCGCTCCGGCGATCACCGAGCAGACGGTCGGCTGCGCGGCGAGACCGCCGATCGCGACATCGAGCAGCGTCAGGCTGCGCTCGGCCGCGAAGGCTTCGAGCCCCTCGATCCGCGACCACTGCTCGTCGGAGACCTCGAGCCGGCCCGAGAGCCGCGTTCCCTCCGGCTCGGGCGCGCCGCGGTGGTACTTGCCGGTCAGGAGCCCGCTGGCGAGCGGAAAGTAGGGAATCAGGGCGACTCCGAGCCGCTCGAGCGCCGGGATGAGCTCGTCCTCGGCGCCCCGCTCGAGCCAGGAGTAGCGGTTCTGGGCCGTCACGAAGCGGGCGAGCCCACGCTCGGCGGCGACCGCGTCGGCCTCCCCGACCTGCGCCGCGGAGAAGTTCGACGAGCCGATGAAACGGACCTTGCCCTGCTGCACCAGCTCGCCCATCGCACCGAGCGTCTCCTCGACCGGGGTGACACCGTCGGGCCGGTGGTACTGGTAGAGGTCGACATGGTCGGTCCCGAGCCGCTGCAGCGACCCTTCGATCGCACCGCGGACGTAGTCGGGATGGCCGCGGGCGAGCGAGATGTCGGCAAACCCTTTCCCCCAGCCGAACTTCGTGGCGATCACGACCTGGTCGCGGCGACCGGCGATCGCACGGCCGAGAAACTCTTCGCTCTCGCCGTCGCCGTAGCTTTCGGCCGTGTCGAACAGCGTGATCCCGGCGCCGATCGCCTCGTCGACCACCGCCTGCGCCGCCGCCGCATCCAGGCGCCAGCCGAAGTTGTTGCAGCCGACCCCGACGGCGGAGACGGTCAGGCCGGGGACGACGACGCGCTCGCGCATGAGCTGACCGTACCTATCGTTTGCGGGCGACGACGTGGAAGACATGCCACCGCTTCGTCTTGCCGATCGTCGTCGGCCCCTCGCCTGCGAACTCGCTCAGGCTCTCGATCTCGTACGGCGCGAGCAGCTGCTCGACCTCGCGGCGTGTGATAGACGAGCAGGCCGGTGCGCGCCCACTCGTCGTCGACACCGAGGAGCTGCCCGCAGAACCGTCCGCCCGGGAGCAGCGATTCGTGGATGTGTTCCCAGACGGCCGGGAACTCCTGCGCGGCGCAAAACGGCAGCGAGAAGCTCGCGTTGAGCAGGTCGCACCGTGGCCAGTCGATCGACTCGTAGCGGCCGACGCGGGCCTCAAGTCGTTCGGCGTCGGACCCCGCGAGCTCGACGATCCGGTCGACCGCCTCGCCCTCCCTGTCGATCGCGCAGACGCGCCAGCCGCGCCGGAGCAGCTCGAGCGTGTCCCGGCCGGTACCGGCGCCCAGGTCGACCGCGAGCCCGGGCGCCGGGAAGCGGGCGACCGCGTCGAGGAGCGTCGGACGGGCGTCGAGGCCTGCCGAGCGGAAGTAGCGCGACCACGGCCGCCAGGTGTCCTCGAGCACCCTCAGCCAGTTGCCGTGGGTGATCTTCGCGATCTCCTCCTCGCCGTAGCCGGCGGCGCGGATCGCCTCGACGAGCCGCGGCATCCCGGCGATCCCGTCGAGGTCGGCGGGCAGCTCGGCACCCTCGAAGTCGGAGCCGAACGCGACGTGGTCGATCCCGATCCGTCCGGCGATGTAGTCGACCTGGCGCACGATGTCGGCCAGGGTGACCTGGCCGGGCGCGACGCCCTCGCTGACGAGAAACGCGGTGCCGAAGGTGACGCCGACGACGCCCCCCGAGTCGCCGATCGCGACGAGCTGGCGGTCGGTGAGGTTCCGCGAGAACGGCGAGAGCTCGTGCGCGTTCGAGTGCGTGGCGACGAGCGGCGCCTGCGAGATCCGGGCGACGTCCCAGAACCCCGCCTCGTTCAGGTGCGAGAGATCGACGAGGATGCCCATGAGGTTGCAGGCGTGGACGAGGTCTCGTCCGGCGGCGGTCAGCCCCGCGCCGGTGTCCGGCGAGGAGGGGTAACGAAAGGGAACTCCCTCGCCGAAGGCGTTCGGGCGCGCCCAGGTGATCCCGATCGAGCGGAGCCCCCGCTCGTACCACGCGTCGAGGTCGGAGAGGTCGGGCGCGAGCGGCTCGGCGCCCTCGAGGTGCATGATCGCGTTGACACGCCCCGAGACGATGTCCGAGCGGCGACGGACGATCGTGACATCGAGCGCCTCGAGCGCGTTCGCCATCTGCTCGACCGCGGCGCGCGCCTCGTCCGGGTCGAGCGGCTCGAAGAGGGGGAGCGCAAAGGCCGGCGCCGCGGGGAGGTCGACCGACGGGAACGGACCGCCGAGCGCGAAGAACCCGCCGGCCCAGTCGAACTCGGCGGCGGCGGCGAGGTCGATGTGAACCGGCCGCGCGCCGTCGAGCGCGCGCTGGACGAGGTCATTGTGGCCGTCCAGAATCATCGAGCGGCATCGTACGGACCGGCTGGTAGGGTCGCTCCGTGGCTGGGCACGAGGACGAGCACGACCATGGTGAGCACAACCACGGGCACCTCGATCGCGGCGAGCCGGCCCACGGCTACACCGAGCCCGGCGAGGACGAGGAGCGGCCGGATGCCTCGGCGTGGATCGCCGGCGCCCAGACGGCGTCGTGTCCGGCCTGCGGGGCATCGCGGGCGCTGACGCTCGGCGGCGGCATCTTCTGCCCGACCTGTGGCGAGGTGACGACGAACCCGGGCTACCAGGCGCCGCCGGACGAGCCCCCGTCGCCCGGACCCGACGCCGGCGAAGACTGAGGGGACCCGGCGTGGGTGGAGCTCACAGCCACGCGGGTCACGCACACGGGGTCGAGGAGGGCGCCGACGCGCGTCGCCTGACGATCGGGCTCGCGCTGATCGTCGCCTTCATGGTCGGCGAGGTGGTCGCAGGCATCCTCGCCGACTCGCTCGCGCTCCTCTCCGACGCCGCGCACATGCTGACGGACGCGGGCGCGCTTCTGCTCTCGCTGTTCGTGCTGCGGCTCGTGCGGCGGCCGGCGCAGGGAAACGTCACCTTCGGGCTGCGACGGATGGAGGTGCTCTCGGCCCAGGCGAACGGCGCGACGCTGCTTGTCCTCGCCGGACTGATCTCGTTCGGCGCGGTCCGCCGGCTGATCACCCCTGCAAATCCCGGCGGTTGGACGATGGTCGTCGTTGCGCTGGCCGGCATCGTCGTGAATATCGTCGCGACGCGTCAGCTGGCGCAGGCGAACCGCGAGTCGCTGAACGTCGAGGGCTCCTACCAGCACCTCCTCACCGACCTCTACGCCTTCGCGGCGACCGCGGTCGCGGGCGTCGTCGTCCTGACCGCCGGCTTCGACCGCGCCGACCCGATCGCGGCGCTCTTCGTCGCCGCGCTGATGGTCCGCGCCGCGGTCGGGCTGCTGCGCGCCTCGGGCCGCGTCCTGCTCGAGATGGCGCCGGTGGGAGTCGACGTCGAGGAGATCGGCCGCGCGATGGCCGGTCACCCCCACGTGACCGAGGTACACGACCTCCACGTCTGGGAGATCGGCGCCCGCTTCCCGGCGCTTTCCGCCCACGTCCTCGTCGAGCAGGAGGCCGACTGCCACGGGATCCGGCGCGAGCTCGAGCATGTGCTCGAGGAGCGCTTCGGCGTCGACCACACGACCCTCCAGGTCGACCACGATCGCGCCGACCGTCTCCTCCAAATCGGTGAGAAACCGCCGGAGCGCCACTGAGGCGAATCCCGCCCGCAGCCCTCGGCCTCGGCTCTCGCTCGCGGCGCGAGCCGGAGCCGCTCAGGCGGGAGGCTCGAGCCGTCCGGTCTCGTGAACGTGGATCGGCTCGAGGTCGTCGACCGTGATCCAGAACCAGGCGAAGGTGAAGGCGATCAGCCCGATGTCGGCGACGCTGGTCGTCCAGGACTCGATGCCGAAGGTGGCGAGGTCGAGCAGCAGGAGCCCGAGCGTCGCCAGCCAGACCGTCCCGATCGAGGCCCGGAGTGCGAGACCGAAGCGGCGCCCCCGTGCCGAGCGCCCTGGCCGGAGCCGAGGCGTTCAGCAGGCGGAGCTCGCGGGCGGCCAGCTCGGCCCGGCGGGTGCGGAGGCGGTGGCCGCTCGCGCGGTGACGCGCGACGTCGGTCTCGGCGGTGCGGAGCGCCGAGCCGAGGATCAGCGCCCGGTAGTGCTCGCGGAAGGGATCCGGGACGCGCTCGGGGACGAGCAGGTCGTTCATTCCGGTGTTCTTTCTCCGCCCGCCGAGCAGTCCCCTGCCAGGCCGCGGGCTCGCCGGCTCTTGGCTCGGTGCACGCTCGTTCCCCGCGATCGGCGCCATCGCTCCGGCCCGGCTCAGCCGGCCGCCGAGATCACCGTCCGGGCATCGGGGGCGAGCTGGCCGTCGACGTTCGGCCCCTGCACGGTCGCGCGATACTTGCTGCCGACCCAGCCCTGGCGCAGGTAGACGCGAAACGTCCCGTCGGACTTCGGGGAGACACCGAGCATCAGCTGCCAGGTATTCGCGGAGCCCTGGCACCCGAGGCACTCGAGGTAGACGTAGATCCGCGTCGGGCGGCCCGCGAGGGTCGGGCTGAAGCCGCTGACCGGCTTGCCGTCGAAGGTGACCGTGCCGGTCAGATGGTCGCCGGCCACCGCGAGCGTGACCGCCGTCGGCGCGCCGTGCCAGCGTGAGACGTCGAGCGAGACCGGGAGCGAGCCGACCTTGAAGACCTGCAGACCGTAGAGCGTCCCGTTCGGGGACCGCCGGACGGCGATCGCCATCGGCAGGGCAAGTGAATCCGGCTTCGAGACGTCGGTCGCGACCGTGCCGTGGTAGCCCTGCCCGCTCGTCGGGACGACGAAGCTGGTCGTCTTCCCGTTTGCACGCCACGTGACCGCGGCGCTGCCGCTCTGGTCGACCCGGACCGAGGCCGATGTTGCGCCCGTGGTCAGGCTGTACGACGCCGCCGCCGCCGGGACGAGCGCCAGCACCGCGACCAGACCGATGAGGGCGAGCCCGGGGAGCCGAGTCACGCGGCGAAGGATACGAAACCCTGGCGCGCGAGTGTGTCGAGGCTCGAGGCCATCACGCCCTCGTCGGAGATCGTGAAGAGCTGGTCGCCGACGACGATCGACCGCTCGATCTCCGGTGTCGTGCCGTTGACGGAGTCCTGCACGATCTGGCCGAGCGGCTGGATCCCCGACTGGGTGACCTGGAAGGCGAGCGCACCGGTGAACGACTGGCCGGCCGGCTCGATCGGCGTGGCGCACGCCTCGCAGACCACCGGCACGGCGAAGCCGGCGATCTGGACGGGCAGGACGGCCAGGTTCGTCGCCGGCCAGTAGAGGAAGGCGTGGTGGTCGTAGGTGACCTGGGACGAGGAGCCGGCTCCGAGCGAGGTCTTGGCGAGGAGCTGCGGCGAGGCGGGATTCGAGACGTCGAAGAGCTCGAGCATCGCGCCGGTCGGCTCGTTCGTCTCCGTCGAGACGTCCTCGCCGACGCCGAGCAGTAACCCGGCGCTCAGCGGCTGCAGGTAGGCGGAGTACCCCTGCAGGTCGAGCTGCCCGACCACCTTCGGCGCGGTCGGCGTGCTCAGATCGATCGTGTAGAGCGGGTCGACCTGCTGGTAGGTGACGACGTAGCCGGTGTTGTCGACGAAGCGGACCGAGTAGATCTGCTCGCCCTGACCGAGCCCCGAGACCTGCCCGACCGGGACGAGAACCCCGTTCTGGGCCTGGAGGACGGTGACGAAGCTCTGGCTCAGCTGCTCGGGAGGCGCGGGACCCCACCAGATCGGCCGGCTCGTGCTGGCGACACGCAGGTAGCCGTTGTACTCCGAGAGCGAGAACTGGTTCAGCAGGTAGCCCGGCACCTCGCCGCTCGCGACGAACGTCGTCACGTCGGGGTCGGTGACGTCGAACTGGTCGATCACCGTCTCCTGGGAGGGAGGCAGCTGCAGGACCGGAAGCTCGGGGTTGAGCCACTGCTGCGTCGCGATGTAGAGGTTCGAGGTCGAGCCGTAGACGATCTGAGCGTCCGCCATCAACGAGGTCGACTGGGCGTCCTGGAGCCCGCGGTTGAAGTCGACCGTGATGATGCTGAGCATCCCGAGCCCGGAGAACTGGACCGGCCGGGTGATCTGGTTGCACGAGGCGACCGTGCGCGTGAACTGCCGGCCCGTCCGCCGGTTGTCGAAGCGCCACGTCGGCACCCAGCCGCTGACGGCACCCGCGAGCTGCGGCTCGACGATCGCGTGCGGCGCCGAGGAGACGACGATCCGGGCGCTCGTGCCGCTCTGGCGTGCATCGACGAAGCGACCCTCGACGGTCATCGTCTGGGTCACCGCCATCGCGGCGGGGTTGCTGACGTCGACCTCGCTGATCACCGTCTGCGAGCCGTAGTCCCAGTAGGGCGACTGCTCGACCGCGGCCGGCATCGCCGGCAGCGGCTCGATCGGGAGCAGCAGCGACGGCGTCGCGATCACGAGCAGGCGGTTGCCGTCGAGGAGGAGCTGAGCGTTCTCGCCGTTGGTGCCGAGGTTGAGGGTTCCGGCGAGCTGCGGCGCCGCGCCCGTCACCGAGACCGCCTCGAGCGTGTCGTTGGCGATCGTGAAGATCGTCGAGCCGTTCGTCTTGGCGATGTCGGGCTCGTCGACCCCGACCTCCTGGTCGTTGGTGGTCGAGAAGGACGGCGTGCCGCCGCCGCTGTCACCTGCCGCGACCGCAGCCGACGGCGTCGCGAGCGCCCCGGTGGACGTCGTCCCGTGGGTCGCCCCGACCGAGGTCGCGGTCGCGACGCCGGTAATCGGCGGCTCCGGCCAGCCGTGGGTCGAGGCGAAGTGCCCCTTCGCGTACCCGACGAGCGAGGCGCACGAGCCGAACGCACGCGGCTGCACCTGCGAGGCAGGCGGGCGGTTGAGCGCGAGGGCCGCCGGCGCCCCGACCCCCAAGATGGACGCGATCACGATGGAAACACCCCAGAGCACCCGTGCCCGGCGCCTCATGGCCGCCAGAGTACTCCCCCATCTCGCGATCCGCTTGCCTCGTTCTGGCGATTCCGCGATTCCCGTCCACGCTGCGCCGACGGCCGCCTGCGGCCGGCGCCGGGTGACGTTCGGCTCCACGACCGCGAGGTCGTCGGATCTCCCGGAGCCGGGCCGGCGGGCGCCCGGTCGCGGCCCGAAGATTTCTCGCGACCGCCTGCGCCGTCCGCCACAATGGGTCCGCGCAAAGGCAAGGGGGTTTGGGCGCGATTGCTTGAGATCGGGAGCACCCTGCGGGATGCGCGCAGTCGCGCCGGGCTCGAGCTGACCGCCGTCGAGGCGGCGACGATGATCCCGGTGCGTTATCTGGACGCGCTCGAGAACGAGGAGTTCGAGCGGCTTCCGGCCGGCCCCTATCGACGAAGCTTTCTGCGCGAGTACGCCCGCTACCTCGACCTCGACGCGGACGCGCTCGCTTCCGAGTACGAGCTGCGGTACGAGCCTGCCGAGCCCGAGGTCGCGCATCCCGCTCCGCGCCCGGGCCACGCCTTCGACGCCGTCCTCGCCTCGCTGACACCGGGTCGCGTCATCACCGGCCTGCTCGTCGTCGGCGTCGGCCTCGCCGTCTGGCTGCTCGGCTCCTCGGGAGGGTCGAACCCGAACGCGCGATCGACGGCGACGAGGCCGATCAGGCACCCGTCCGTTGCGGCGACACCGGCGGTGAAAACACCGCACGCGCCGACCGGTCAGGCGCACGCGCCGACGCCTGCGGTCCCGACCCTGACGCTCGTCGCCGCTCGCGGACCGTGCTGGCTCCTCGTCGCGCTGGGTTCGGCGACCGGGCGAGCGGTCTACGTCCGCACGCTCCAGCCCGGCGAGACGCTGCACTTCGGGCTTCACAAACCTCTCTGGATCAGGGTCGGAGCGCCGTGGAACCTCGACGCCTCGATCGGCGCCCGCTCGGTCACCTCGTCACTGCCGACCCACACCGGCGACCTGATCGCCACGGCCGACGGGCTGCAGCCGACCTCCTGAAGGGCTCGGTCGCGGGCACCGGCGCCCGATACGGCATGGGCGCACGCGTCCCGCTCGTCAGTCGTGGAGCCGGAAGGGCAGCGTGGCGACGATCACGTCGGTCTGCGAGCGTAGCGCGGCCGCGAGGAGCTGTCCGCGCTGGTTGTGGAGGATCTCGTGCCACGGCTTGCGTGGCTCGATCTCCGGGATCAGGACGACGATCGTCGTCCCGTCCTTCGGGATCGATTCGACGTAGTGCAGGACCGAGCGCACGAGCGAGCGGTTCGGGTCGACGATCACCTTCAGCGGAACCTCGCAGCGCCAGCGGATCCAGTCACGCTCGATCTCGGCTCGCTGCTCGTCGTCCCCCGCGACCGCGACGGCGACGACGTCGTCCGACAACGAGAGGGCAGCGCTGAGCACGCGCTCGCTGAGCAGGTTCACCGTCGAGGTCGGGACGATGACGAGGCTCTTGCTCGGGCGCGGGATCGGCGGCGTCTTCCCCAGCTTCAGCTCGTCGGCGACCTCCGCGTAGTAGCCCTCGATGCGGGCGAAGAGCACGATCAGCAGGGGCAC
The DNA here is from genome assembly GCA_963765345.1 of uncultured Actinomycetota bacterium. GTDB lineage: Bacteria > Actinomycetota > Thermoleophilia > Gaiellales > Gaiellaceae > PALSA-600. Next base: position 79,925 of record CAVXWI010000015.1, on the reverse strand, counting down.
GGCGACGATGACGACCCAGGCGCCCTCGACGAACTTCGTCACCACGAACACGACCACGGCGATCGCGGTCACGACCGCTCCGGCCGCGTTGAGTGTCGCCCGCGCCCGCCAGTGAGGTGAGCGCTGCTTGCGCCAGTGGCGGACGAGCCCGACCTGGCTGATCGTGAACCCCGTGAACACCCCGATCGTGAACAGCGGGATCAGCCTGTTCGTCTCGGCGCCGACGGCGACGAGCAGGAGCCCGGCGAGGAGCGCGAGGAAGACGATGCCGTGCCGGTAGATCGGCTTCGCGGCCCGGATCGAGAACAGGTGAGGAAGCCTGCCGTCCTGACCGAGCAGGTTCATCAACACGGGCAGGCCCCCGAAGCTCGTGTTCGCGGCGGCCGCGAGGACGACCGCGACGGCGAGGTTCGAGACGTAGAAGGCCCACCCGGTCCCGAACGCGCCGGCGGTCAGCTGCGCGAGAACCGTCACCCCGCCTCGCGGCACGACGTGGTCGACGCGGATCAGGACGGCGAGGCCGATCAGCATCGCCGCGAGCAGCCCGCCGAGGGCGAACTCGGTTCGCTGTGCCGAGCGAACGGAGCGGAACTCCGGCACGCCGTTGGCGATCGCCTCGACCCCGGTGACGGCCGAGCACCCGGCCGCGAACGCCTTCAGCATCAGCAGGATCCCGAGGGTCTCGGTCGCATGGAACGGGCCGAGGTTCGTGCCGATCACGGCGACCGTGTGCGGCGAGCGGGCCAGCCCGACCGCGATCACCGCGACCACGCTGGCCACGAACAGCGCGGTCGGCAGCATCAACACCTTCGCCGACTCGGCCAGGCCGTACAGGTTGACCACCGTCAGGATGACGAGCGCGCCAAGCGAGACGAGCAGGAGATGGTGCGAGAGCGACGGAAACGCGCTCCCGAGACTCGCGGCGCCCGCAGCGAGGCTGACCGCCACGGTGAGGACGTAGTCGACGACGAGCGACGCGGCGGCGAGGAGGCTGATGCGACGCCCGAGGTCCTGTTTGGCGACCGCGTAGGCGCCGCCGCCGTCGGGGTGCGCGGCGATCACCTGCGAGTAGGAGACGACCAGCAGGCCGAGCATGCCGGCGATCACGAGCGTCAGCGGCAGAGCGGCGTGCAACGCACCTGTCCCGGCCGTGATCAGCACGAGCATCATCGCCTCGGGGCCGTAGGCGACGCTCGAGAGCGCGTCGAGCCCGAGCGCCGCAAGCCCGCCGAAGACGCCGAGCCGGCCGTGCTTGCCGAGCTTGCCGGCGGCGGCCGCGCCCCTCGGATTCGTCCGCCCAAGCCGCATCTCGCGGCGCCAACCCTACCCGTCCCGCTGAGGCTTCCTGCCCCGCTTCCCGTGCCGGTTCTCCCGGGTTTCGCCAGTCGATCTCGACGTCGAAGTCCCAGGAGACGAGCGGCGCCCGGCCCTCGGGGCTCCAGCGAAGCTGGCCGTTCCCGGTCGGGAGCACGGCGTGGATCCGCAGGGTCACCGTCCGACCCGGACGCGCACTCGAGGTCGGAGCAGCTCCGGATGGGCTCGTGACCTCGGGATGGTGGAGGTGGCCGAACTCGTCGAGGATCGTGAACGCCGACGGCTTCAGCGGAACGGCGCCAGAGGGCGCCGTGAACGTGACGAGGAAGGTGCATGGGCTCGTCGACGGAACCGGGAACTGGCCTTCCTCCGGCACGGACGGCCCGACCGCGGTGACGAGGACCCGCCCTTGCGCCAGCTCGGCCGAGACCGTGTCACCCTGGATCGCAAGTCGCGGATGGGCTGCGCTGGCAACGACGACGCGCCCGACCGGCACCTTCGCCTTCGGCAGCCAGCTCGGGATCTGCCCGTACGTCCCGCCCGGGGGCGTGCTCCCCGCTCGGGTCGGGACGGCGCCCGCCTGAGGGGCGACCGTCAGCATCCCGAGCGCGGCCGCGAGCAGCACGGAGCCGGCCGTCCTCGAGCCGGTCCCGCAGGCCCGGCTCGAGGAGGACGTGCGCGCCGGTACGCGCGAGCGCATCAGGTGTTGCCGGAGGACCCGGGTTGGCCCTGCGGGTTGTTGAACACGTCCCGCCCGAACGGGTTGAGCCCGGGCTGGGCGGCGTAGCCGAGATGCCCCTGGCCGTCGAGGGCCAGGCGATGCCGACGCCACACCGAAGATGTCCTCCATGGTGCGCAGCCAGCTGTAGTGGTTGTAGAAACGGTGCTGACGGTTCCGGGCGTGATGTAGGCGGCTGATCAGCACGCTCCCTGTGTCGCCGCCGCCTGTGGTCGGGTCGGTGGCGTCGTAGAGCGGGTCAGTCGTCGGCGTGCGCGCGCCGAGCGTGATGCTCGTCACCGGGGCGGTGGTTGCGAGCACGTTGTCCGAGGCGTCGACGAGGGTGAACAGGCCGGTGGAGCCAGAGCCCCCGTTCGCGATGTCGGGCGCGTTCGACGCGCTCCGTCACCTTCCCGACGTAGGCGCCCGCGGGGATCCCGACGCCCGTCACCGAACGGCCCGTGTCGCTTCCAAACCGCAACGCCATCCCAAGGTCACGAGCCCATCCGGAGCTGCTCCGATCCTCGACGAGTACGGCCACCTCCACCACGCTCCCGGAGACGATCGCCGACCGCCTCAGCGTGATCTTCAGGCAGCGTGATCTCGAGGCGGCAGTATTCTTCCGACCACGTTCCGAAAGGACTCCTGATGCAGATCACGCGTGGGTTCCACGGACGGCGGCGCGAGAACGTCGATTCCTCTCGCGTCCCGCCCGGTCAGTATGTGACCGACGACTTTCCGGTGCTCTCGGCCGGCCCGACGCCGCGCGCCGCGCTCGACCGCTGGACGTTCGTGATCCGCGGGGCCGTCGGGCGGCCGCTCTCCTGGACGTGGGAGGAGTTCAAGGGGCTTCCGCGTGAAACCGTCGACGTCGACATCCATTGCGTGACGAAATGGTCGAAGCTCGACACCGTCTGGGAGGGTGTCTCGCTCGACACGCTGCTGGCCGGCGTCGAGACCGCCGCCACCTACGCGATGGCCTTCTCCGACGGCGGCTATACGACCAACGTGCCGCTGGCAGACCTGAGCGGCGGACAGGCCTGGGTCGTCGACACCTACGGCGGCGAGCCGCTCGAACCCGAGCACGGCGGCCCGGCCCGTCTCCTCGTCCCACATCTGTACTTCTGGAAGAGCGCCAAGTGGGTGCAGGGGCTCGAGTTGCTCGACAGGGACGAGCCGGGCTTCTGGGAGCGCTACGGCTACCACAACTACGGCGATCCGTGGAAAGAACAGCGCTACGCCGGAGACTGAGCTGGCAGCTCGGAACGGTGACTGATCTGCTCCGCGAGACGGCCCGCACGACCAGCATCGTCCTCGATCTGCCCGACTGGCCGGGCCACCGCGCCGGGCAGCATGTCGACGTCCGACTGACCGCCGAGGACGGCTACCAGGCCCAGCGGAGCTATTCGATCGCCTCGGCGCCCGAGGACGACCAGGTCATGCTCACCGTCGAGCGCCTCGACGACGGCGAGGTGTCGCAGTATCTCGTCGACGAGGTGCGGGCCGGCGACGAGATCGAGCTCAGAGGACCGATCGGCGGCTACTTCGTCTGGGAGGAGCCCTCGGGTGGCCCGCTGCTGCTCATCGGGGGCGGATCGGGCGTCGTCCCGCTCCGCGCGATCGTGCGGCACCACCAGGCGGCGGGAAGCCAGATCGCTCTGCGGCTCCTCTACTCCGCGCGCTCGCTCGACGAGGTGATCTACCGCGACGAGCTCGAGCGGCTTGCCGCCGGCGGCGGGCTCGATCTCCGCTTCGCCCTCACCCGCGCCTGGCCAGCAGGGTGGCGAGGGTATCGGCGGCGCATCGACGGCGACATGCTGGCAGGCCGTTTCGTGGCCGGCGAGCGAACGCCCGCTGGCCTACATCTGCGGGCCCACGGGCTTCGTTGAGCTCGCCGCGGACGCACTCGTCGGGCTCGGCCACGATCCGGCCAGGATCAGGACCGAGCGTTTTGGACCGACGGGAAGTTGAACAGGATGGCAGCAGGCTGCAGAGACCTCGACCAGACCATGGTCACCCAACGACCCGGTGGGGGTGACCCGCCGGCATGCTCGGCCGAGCCAGGCGAGGACTGGGGCCGGTGCTTCCTGGACGAGCTCGCCCTTGTCGTGCGAGCGCCTGCCCGTCGCGAGAGCCGATGACGACCGATCGACGACAGGCACGGCGGCGCCGCGCTGGATGGAAACGCGATCGCGGGGTCGCTCTTCGAGGTCTTCGGCGTCGAGATGACGACAGCTCGAGGCGTCTGCGCCACCTGCGCGGTCGCCGCCGAGCTCGGGGAACAGGTCGTCTACCTCTCCGCGCTCGGGATCGTCGGCCGCTGCCGAAGCTGCGGGAGCCTGTTGCTGGTGCTCGTCACGATCCGCGGCGTCACGTGCGTCGATCTCGGCGGCCTCGCCTCGCTCGAGGCGCCGGGGCCCGCAGTCCCGCCGTCTGCGAGCAACCGGACCGGCGGCTCGTCCTAGCTCCGACGGGGCTCGACCGCGCACGGCGTCTGCGTCACCCGCCGCCGGGCTCGCCGTCGCCGACCTCCGTCTGATCGATCACGCGCCACCGACCAGGGCGCGGAGCCTTGCGGCGTCTCTGCGTCGAGCCCGCCGTCGACCGGGAACGGTTCGCCCTCGCACGCCCTCGCCGGCGGCCGCTTCCGCGCCGGTGAGCAGACGATCGTCTCAGACGCGTTCGCCGATCAGGCGAGCGCCGCGGCCGCGCGTGAGGAAGCTGACCGTCCAGCGAAGAATCACGAGCAGTCGATTCTGGAATCCGATCAGGTAGAAGAGGTGAACGACGAGCCAGAGCACCCAGGCCGGGAAGCCGGCGACGCGAATGCCCTTGATGTCGGCGACGGCCTTGGAACGGCCGATCGTGGCGAGGTTGCCCTTGTCGACGTATGCGAACGGCGGCGTCGATCGTCCCTCGAGACGATCGCGGATCAGACGGGCGGCATAGCGGCCCTGCTGCATGGCAACAGGCGCCACTCCGGGGAGTGGCGCGGTCGTGCCGTCCGGCAGCTTCATGGTGACCATGTCGCCGATCGCGAGCACCTCGGGATGACCGGGCAGGGTGAGGTCGAACTCGACCGGGACGCGGCCGACACGGTCGGTCTCGATCCCCGCGTTGCGCGCGAGCGTTCCGGCGAGCTCGGAGGCGGTCACACCGGCGGCCCAGATCACGGTTCGGGCGTCGATCCGCTCCACCTCGCCGTTCGGAGCCTGGATCCCGACCGACTCGGCGCCGATCTCGACGACGAGATGGCCGAGAAGCGGCGTCACCCCGAGGTGCTCGAGGGCGCGCTCCGCGCTGTGCGAGAGCGACTGCGGGAAGCTCGTCAGGACGCGATCGGCGGCCTCGACCAGAAGCACGCGCGCCGTCCGTGTGTCGACAGCGTGGTAGTCCCGGCGGAGCGTGTCCCGTGCGAGCTCGGCGATCTGGCCTGCCATCTCGACCCCGGTCGGGCCCGCGCCGACGACGACGAACGTCAGCCAGCTTCGCCTGCGGTCTGGGTCGTCCTCGACCTCCGCCGCCTCGAAGGCGCCGAGGATGCGGCTGCGGATGTCGAGCGCGCCCTCGAGCGACTTCAGCTCCGGTGCGAATCGATGCCAGTCGTCGTGGCCGAAATAGGAGTACCGGGAACCGCCGGCGACGACGAGCGTGTCGTAGGCGAGCGTGTCATGCCTGCCGCCGTTCGGGAGCCGGTCGAGCATCACCTCCTGGCGCGCGAGGTCGAAGCCGGTCACCTCGGCGAGGAGGACGCGGACGTTCCTCTGCCCCTTCAGGATCGCCCGGAGCGGCGAGGCGATCTCCGCCGCCGACAGCGCTCCGGTTGCCACCTGGTAGGCGAGCGGCTGGAAGAGATGGAAGTTGTGCCGGTCGACGAGCGTCACCTCGACGCCGGCCTCGCGGAGCGCGCGAACGGCGAAGAGGCCGCCGAACCCACCACCGACGACGACCACGCGATGAGCGGGCTTCGTCTCCCCGTCAGCGGTTGGCGCCATTCACGAAGCCTACGAGCATTGCGACCCGCAAACGTGGAAGACCAGGGCATCGACCAGGGTCGCCGACGGGCGCCAGGCGACGCCCGGAGAACGATCCTGACGACAGCACAACCACGGGGCGTCAGCCCGGGTCACGCGAATCGCCGAGCGTTAGGAGACGCAGATGTCAGCGACGACCTCTCGTACCTCGTCAGCGGCCGACAGGTCCCGGACGGAACCGCTGAATGAACCTCCGCGCCGAGCGCGAGCTGCCGTCCCTCGAGCGCGCGAGCGGCTGGATCAACTCGGAGTCGCTGACCGCTGCCCGTCTCCGCGGCAGGGTTGTGCTCGTCGACTTCTGGACCTACTCCTGCATCAACTGGCTCCGCACGCTCCCCTACGTCCGCTCCTGGGCGGGGAAATACGGGCCTGACGGGTTGACGGTGGTGGGCGTGCACACGCCCGAGTTCCGTTTCGAGCACGACGTCGACAACGTCAGGCGGGCGGTGAGAGAAATGGGAATCGACTATCCGGTCGCTCTCGATCCCGACTACGCGATCTGGCGCGGGTTTGCGAACCACTACTGGCCGGCGCTCTATTTCGTCGACGCAGCGGGCCAGCTGCGGGATCACCGGTTCGGCGAGGGCGACTACGAGGGCTCGGAGAGGCTGATCCAGAGGCTGCTCAGGGAGGCAGGCACCGGCGCCGTCGGCCCTGACCTTGTCTCGGTCGACGCCGTCGGCATCGAGGCGGCCGCCGACTGGGCAAGCTTGAAGTCACCCGAGACCTACCTGGGCTACGACCGCACCGAGAACTTCGCGTCGACGGATCGCCTGGCACCGGACGACCGCCGTACCTACGCGAGCCCCAGCGAGCTGAATCTCAATCGGTGGTCGCTCTCGGGCGACTGGACGGCCGGGAGCGAGAGCGCCGTCGGGCACGCAGCCGGCGGCCGCGTCGCCGTCCGCTTTCACGCCCGCGACCTTCATCTGGTCATGGGACCGGCGGCGACCGGAGCGTCCGTGCGTTTCCGTGTCCTCCTGGACGGAGATCCCCCGGGCGAGTCGCACGGACTCGACGCCGGCGAAGACGGCACCGGCATCGTCTCGTGGCCACGCCTCTTTCAGCTCGTCCGGCAACGTGGTCCGGTTCGCGAGCACACGTTCGAGATCGAATTCCTCGACCCTGGCATCGCGGTGTACGTGTTCACGTTCGGCTGATGCGCGAGCCGTGCGGGCGACTGCCGGTCCGGCGCCGCTTCACCTGAGCCGAATCGACGGTCTGGTGCTCGACCCCGCCGGCGGATCAGGCGCTCCCGGCAACGGCGTCGGCGCGACGAGGCAGCACCCAGTCCGGCCGCACGAAGTGGCAGGTGTACCCGTTCGGAATTCGTTCGAGATAGTCCTGATGCTCTGGCTCGGCCTCCCAGAAAGGCCCGGCAGGCTCGACCTCGGTGACGACCTTGCCGGGCCAGAGCCCGGAGGCCTCGACGTCGGCGATCGTGTCCTCGGCAACCCGCCGCTGTTCATCATCGAGGTAGAAGATCGCCGAGCGATAGCTCTCACCGACGTCGTTGCCCTGGCGGTTCAGCGTCGTCGGATCGTGGACCTGGAAGAAGAACTCGAGCAGCTCCCGGTACGAGGTCTGCTCGGGATCGAACGTGATCTCGATCGCCTCGGCGTGAGTCCCGTGGTGCCGGTAGGTCGCGTTCTCGACGTCGCCGCCGGTGTAGCCCACCCGCGTCGAAAGAACGCCCGGGCGCCTCCGAATCAGGTCCTGCATGCCCCAGAAGCACCCACCGGCAAGGATTGCCTTTTCTGCTGTTCCGCTCATCTGCGTCGCTCCTCCTCCGCCGAAGCTCGATGTGAAGAACCTCCCGGGATCACCGTATCGTCTCTGTAAAGGGAGGCGGCCGAGGCGCTTGCGGCCGCGACCTCAGGTCAGTTTGGCACGCGTCGGTTCGGATCGCCGGCGTCGTCGCTACGCGGCCGGCAGGGCCGGCCTAGCGCTCCGTAGCGCTCCTCCAAGCTCCCGGCGGGAGCTGACGTGGAGCTTTCGAAACACCTTCCGGAGGTGCCACTCGACTGTCCGCGGACTGATGAAAAGCCGGGCGCCGATCTCGGGATTTGTCTGACCGTCCGCCGCCAGGTGCGCGATCTGCGCCTCCTGCGGGGTGAGCTCGTCGCGCGTCTCGACGGTCCGGCGACGTACCGTCTCGCCGGTGGCGAGCAGCTCACGACGCGCGCGCTCGGCAAACCCCTGGGCGCGGACACGAGCGAACGTTCCGAGGGCAGCGTGGAGCTGCTGACGGGCATCCACGCGGCGCCCCGCCCGCCGCAGCCACTCGCCGTACAGAAGCTGGGCGCGGGCGAGATGGAGCGTGCTCCGGGCCTCGCGGAACCGGTCGAGCGCTTCGCCGAACAAGACCTCGCCGTGCTCGCGATCGCTGAGCAGCGCGGACGAGAGGGCCCGGATCCCGAGCTCACACCCCGTGACGGCGACGGGTGCCCGGTCGACGAGGCGGCGTAAGGCGGCCGCCGCGACCTCGCGATTGCCGCTTCGAGCGCCCGCCTCGACGAGCTCGTTGAGGGCCCAGGCAAACGGCCCGAGAGTCTCGTCCTCGCAGGCCCGTTGGGCGGCGGCGAACGCGACGGCGTAGCGGCCAAGACCGTTGTAGAGGATTGCCCTCGCGTATTCGGCCAAGACAATCGAACGACGCTCGCTCTCCGGAGTCGCGTCCTCGACCGTCGCGTTCATCAGCTCCAGCGCCCGGGCCTCCTGGCCCCGCCAGGCGGCCAGGACGAGCGACGTCGAGAGGACAGGCCGGTAACCCGTTGCGCCAGTGATCGCCTCCGCCTCCTCGATCAGCGCCGACGCGGGAGGCCCCGCGAGCCCGTCGCCGATCGATCGACCAGCCCAGGCGATGGCTTGCGGGCCCGCAACAGGCCCGGCTGTGGGGGCGTCGAAGCGTGGCAGGCCGTCGATCACGATCAACAGCGGCCCCGAGCCGAGCTTCTCGTAGTCGAGACGGATGACCGTCGCGTTTTCATCGCCCAGGCTGACGCTGCTCATCGTTCCCACCCCCCGGCTTGGTCTTCTCCCCCATCACCTGGTAAGTAGTAAGCCGCACTTCTGCGAATCCAAGAGCTTCTTCGCTGGGCGAAGGGACGTGCGACAATCGGCGGGGCAGGCCGGTCACGGGGGGCGGTTGTGGAGGATCGAACGAAGCAGGGCCGACCCGTCGCTCACGAGCCGTGAGCGACCTCGAGCATCGTCCGGGTATCACCAAGCGGCAGGAGCAAACCCTCGTGGTGGCTGCCGAAGCGGGCGACACCGAGGCGTGCCGGCGGCTTGTCGAACTGTTCTTGCCGGCGATTGTCGCCCTGGCCCGCCAGTACGACCGCGGCAGCGGGGTCGAGCGCGAGGAGCTCGTGCAAGAGGGGGTGGCGGGCCTGCTCTTCGCCGCGAGGCGTTACGACGCCGGGCTGAACACGCCGTTCTGGGCATATGCGTCGTTCTGGGTTCGGAAGGCGATGCAAGAGCTCGTCGCGGAGCTCACGCGGCCGGTCGTGCTCTCTGACCGAGCAGTTCGCATGCTTGCCGAGCTCAGGGCTGCACGCCGTGCGCACGTCCAGTCCCACAGTCGCGAGCCGACGAACGTCGAGCTGAGCAGCGTCACCGGCTTGACGTTGGCGCAGATCGACAGTCTCGCCGCAACAGACCGGGTGCCACGCGCCTTCGAGGAGACCGTCGGCACCGACGAGGAGGTGACACACGACGGTCGGCGAGCTGATCGTCGACCCGGTTGCCGAGCGAGAGTACGAGCAGGTGCTGGACAAGATCGAGATCCACGAGGTGCGAGGCCTCGCCGACCAGCTCAAGGAGCGCGAGCGAACGGTGCTTCTGGCCCATTACGGGCTCGGCCAGACAGCGCAGACCCTGAGCCAGATCGGCGCCGGACTCGGTCTGACCGCCGAACGGGCTCGGCAGATCGAGCTCGACGCGCTGAAGAAGCTGCGCGCCGCGCTCGCACAACCCGCAGCCGTCGGGATGAAACCGACGTGAAACCGGCTATCGACGGCTTATTAGCATCTCCGTGGACTCGCAGAATGACGTGTGCGTGAGCCGCTCGCCGATGAACTCGAACGGCTCACGTCTGCGCCCAACGCCTCGGGGCGGCCGGCTGTGGCGCGGAAGCCGAACCGTCGAGGAGCTCGGGCTATCCTGGCCGGATGGCTCCGGTCTCGCTCCGCACCTTCCCGACGCGGTCGGAGGCCGAGGTGGTTCACGGCCTGCTCGCCTCGGCAGGGATTCCCTCGTGGGTGGCGGCCGACGATGCTGGCGGCGCCTACCCATTCGACTTCTCAGGCGGCGCCCGCGTGATGGTTGACGAGCAAGACCGCGAGGCAGCCTCGGAGGTGCTTGCGAGCGCCGGCTGACTCCCGGAGTAGATGATCGCCAGCGGCGGCGCGAGCTCGACCTCGTCGAGGTGATCACGATCGCGCGGCGGCGACAGCGCGGCGGATGCGGTCAGAGCGGGCCGGCTCCGGAGTCGCCGTCGGCGCCTGAGCCGCTCAGGGGGCGCGAGCGTGCAGCTAGGCATCCCTGCGCAGAGCGGCGGCCCCGTCCGAACTAGCGGGCAGGCTTCGGTCATGCAGTACACGGAGGAGTTCATCGCCGAGGTCGCCGGGCACATCAATCGGCTCGGCTTGACCGTGTGCCCGATCTGCAAGACGGACGCGAACCTCAACGCGTGGAGACTTCCGGTCACACTCGAGGTCGGCGGCGCCCGTCACCCGCCGCGGGACAAGCGGCACGACCCCGACGCCACCACCCTGTTCATGGTCACGGTCGAATGCAATCTCTGCGGGCACGTCATGCTCTTCAACTCGAATCGATTCCGGCGCGGCGACGAGCCGATCTTCCTCCGCGAGCCGCCTGAGCTCGGGCTCTGAGGACAGAGCTCGACTCGCGATTCGCTCTCTCGCCGAGGCACAGCGACGAAGCGCCGACACGGGCTCCCAGACGCCACCTGCTCCCACGGCTTCGCGCGTGGAACGACCGTCCAAGGGCAACGGACCCGCGGGGCGACGCCTTCGTTCGAGCGGACGATGAGAGCGGAACCGCCGACTCCCGCCTGATCGGGGAGCCCTCGGCTCGCACCCCACGAAGAGATCGCCGAGCTGCGCGCCGGTGTTGCCCTTTCGCCGACAGTGGGCTCCTTGGCCGCAAGGGCCATGCTCGACGCGACAACGCATGAGCAAATTCTCGCCGAGCCCGAGGTGTCAGGCCCGGAGTACCTTGGCTAGTGCGCCGCTGGTCAAAGGAACGTGAAGGTCGGGAGCGTCGGCGACCGTTCACATCACATGACCTCCGAATGGCGCTTTTGATGACAGGAGGACAGTGAAATGGCGAACGGGATCAAGATCAAGGTGAACGGGCTGACGCATGGGGTGCAGGCGAGCCTTGATACGCCGCTTCTTTACGTTCTGCACAACGAGCTCCACCTGCATGGCCCGCGCTTTGGTTGCGGTCTTGCGCAGTGTGGTGCCTGCTCGGTGCTGCTTGAACGGCAAGGAGATCCGGTCGTGTGTGACGCCGGTTGCCGCGGTGGCCGGGCAGAGCATCACGACGCTCGAGGGCCTGCCGGCTCTGTGGGCGGCGCAGAGCGGCGGTACGTCTGCTGCGGCGCCGGCGCTGCATCCGTTGCAGCAGGCGTGGATCGATGTGCAGGTGCCGCATTGCGGCTACTGCCAGAACGGGATGATGATCCAGGCCGCCGACCTCCTGGCGACGACCAAGAACCCGTCCGAGGACCAGATCCGCACGGCGATGAACGGGCATCTCTGCCGCTGCGGGACCTATCCGAGAATCCTGACCGCGATCCAGCAGGCCGCGGCCGTGATGGCAAAGGCAGGTGCGTGATGACCGGGCTTCTGCACGAGAAGGAGTTCTCACGCCGTTCGTTCATCAAGGCCGGCGGCGTGCTCATCGTCGGCTTCTCGCTCGCCGGGTCCGGGCTCGCCGGCAAGGCCGTCTGCGGCACCGACCGCGGCGGGTTACCTGCCCAACCCGAACCAGATCGACTCGTGGCTCACGATCGGCGCCGACAACACCGCGACGCTGAACACGAGTCAGATCGAGACCGGCAACGGCATCATGACCGGCTTCCTGATGATCGCGGCCGAAGAGCTCGACATGGAGATGAGCCAGATGCGCTACGGCCCCGACGACACCTACATCGTCCTCTCGACCGGCAGCGAAGGTGGTTCGAACGCGATTGCCGGAACGGCTCCGCCGATCCGCGCCGCCGCGGTCAGCGCCCGCCAGGCCCTGCTCGGGCTCGCCTCGACCCAGCTCGGCGTCCCGGTGAGCAGCCTGACGGTGTCGAAGGGTGATCGTCACGGGTGGCGGCAAGTCCGTCAGCTACGGCCAGCTGCTCGGCGGCAAGCTGTTCAACGTCTCGATGCCGGCGAGCTACAACATGGCGCTCGTCGGCGGCTTCGGGCCTCCGACGGGCCTCGTCGCCGGCCAGGCGCCGGCGAAGCCGATCTCGAGCTACACGCTCGTCGGCACCTCGCCGCCGCGGATCGACATCCCGGCGAAGGTGACCGGCACCTACACCTACGTCCAGAACGTCCGCGTCCCCGGCATGCTCCACGGCCGTGTCGTGCGCCCGCGCGGACAGGGTGCCTGGGGCGCTGGCGCTCCGATCGTCTCGGTCGACCCGAGCTCGATCGCGCATATCCCGAACGCCCAGATCGTCCAGAAGGGGAACTTCCTCGGCGTCGTCGCGCCGCACGAGTGGGACGCGATCCAGGCGGCGGCGCAGCTGAAGGTCACCTGGAAGGACGACCCGATCCTGCCGGGCACCGGCAACCTGTTCGGGGCGATGCGCAAAGCAGACGACGAGCAACGCCGTCCAGGCGAGCAGCGGCAACGCGAGCGCCGGCCTTGCCTCGGCGGCGACGATCCTCAGCCACAGCTACTCGTATCCCTACAACGGGCACCTGCCGATCGGCCCGATGTGCTGTGTCGCCGACGTCACGAACGACAGACGCGACGATCTTCAGCAGCACGCAGAGCATCGAGGGTCTCGCGGGGACGGTCGCTGCCGTCCTCGGCCTGCCGCCCGACGCAGGTACGGGTCAAGTACTACGAGGGCTCGGGATCCTACGGCTCGAACACGCAGGAGGACGTGGCGCAGGCCGCCGCGATGATGTCGCAGGTCATCGGCAAGCCGGTCCGCGTCCAGTTCATGCGCTGGGACGAGCACGGCTGGGACTTCTACGGCCCGAGCCATAGGTCGACCTGACTGCCGGCGTCGACAGCGAACGGCAACATCGTCGGCTACAACTACAACGGGTGGCAGATCCCGTACTACACGATCCTGAACACGGCGGAGCTGCTCGGATATCCGACGCCGGACCCGAGCCAGGGCTTCACCGCCTTCGGCTACATCGACACGAGCAACACCGGCGGCCAGTACACGATCCCGAACCTCGAGGTCACCTCGAAGGCGGTTCCCGTCTGACACCGGCTACTTCAAGGTGACGTTCCTGCGGGCCCCGAGCGGGCAGCAGGCGCTCTTCGCCTCCGAGCAGATGATCGACGAGCTCGCGCACGCGGCCAAGATGGACCCGGTCGCATTCCGCCGGCAGAACATCGCGACGGCGAACGACCCGGCCGCGGGATCGCCGGGAGGCGGCGCCTGGATCGGCGTGCTCGACGCGGTCTCGAAGGCTGCGAACTGGCAGCCGAAGGTCGCAGGCTCCGAACGCTCGCGAGCGGCAACATCGTGACCGGCCGCGGGATCGCGCTCGGCGGCTTCGCCAACTCGCAGGTCGGCGTCGTCGCCGACATCACAGTGAACAAGAAGACCGGCAAGATCAGGGTCGACCACCTCTACGCGGCTCAGGTCAACGGACTGACGATCAGCCCCGGCCTCGTCGAGAACCAGATGTCCGGCAACCTGATCCAGGGGCTCTCGCGCGGCTCTGCTCGAGCAGGTCACGTTCGACAAGAGCCACGTCACGAGCCTCGACTGGGTCACCTACCCGATCCTCCGCTTCGCGGACTCGCCGCCAGTCACGACGGTCTCGATCCAGCGGAAGGACCTGCCCTCGACCGGCTCGGGCGAGCCGGTCAACGCACCGGTGGCGGCGGCGGTCGCAAACGCGTTCTTCGACGCGACCGGAGTACGCATCCGTCAGGCGCCGATGAGCCCGGCCCGGGTGCGCGCAACGCTGAAGGCTGCTGCCGAGACCGCCTAGAGCAGCTCGAACAGACGACGACCGATGAGCTCCGAGGGCCCTCGACCGGGCCCTCGGAGCTCATGCTCCCCCAGGTTCACCGGGCGGACAAGGCTCTCGGGTTCGTTCTTTCTGCTCGGGCCCAACGGCCGGCGCCGGACGGGCCGAAGGACGCCAATGCGGTCAGGAGGAGCCGTCTTCGGGGCACGGCCCGGCGCCGCCCAGGCACATCCAGCTCGCGCCGTCGACTCTCATCGTCGGCGCCGCATCGGTCGACCAACGACCACAGGTGTCGCACCTGACCTCGACAGAGTCCGTCGGGGCGAGGTCGGCCTCGAAGACGATGATGTCCCCGGCATCGTCGTGGAGCGTCCATTCGCCGCTCACCGGCTTGAAGTCGACGACGTCAAACTCCTGGTCGGGGTGAAGGAGCAGGCGGGCGCGCGTTTTCGGGCGCGGTTCATCCTCGTGGGGCGGCACGAGCCACCCGCTCGCGCTCAACCCGCGACCGCCGCCGCTTTGACGCTTCCCAACCATCCCTTCGAACATTCGTACCGCCGCGCGCGACCGCCACTAGCCTTTCGGCTGATTCTCGCCACACCCCCGTCCAAGCAGGCAACTTCGCACGTCGGTCGTCTCCCGCACGTTCGCCGAGGCGAAACGTGCGGCTCGCCTGGAGCCGAGCGAGTCGAAGACCTCGACGTTCCAGTCCTCTTCGTGTCGGCGTTGCTGTTGGCGCTGCCGCCGGCCTGCCGGCACGCGAACCGGCTGAGAGTCCGCGCGTTGCGAGCGATTAGCTCGAATCGCTCGAATCGCCCGGATCGAGAGCGCAGTCGTCGTCTCCCGAGTTCGCGGAGATCTCCGTGGGCCCGTAGGTGACCGCCTGCTCGATCATCAGCGGGCTGCGCGGTTTCGCCGCGGCGGTGCGCTTCGTTGTCTTGCTGACGGCCCTGCCGCCGGTGACGTTCTCGGCATCCTGATCGCCGAGGACGAGATCCTTGTCTGCTTCGGACTCGATGCCCACGATGCTCGTCTCCTTCGGTCTCGATGGCGTTGTTCGTTCGAGCTCGATTGCTCGACGATGCGATCGCCCCAGCGTAGGAGCGCCCGACGCTCGCGTCGTTCTCCGCGCGGACGCCCGGACTGTCAAGTGCACGACCAATGAGCTGGGCTTGCCGGCACCGTCTGCTTGCGCAATCGTACGAGTTGACAGAAGATCGGGCGATGGAGTGGCGTCTGCTCGAAGGGGTCCCGGCGGAGGAGGTCCGGCAGTTGCTCGCGGTCGCGCGCCGAAGAACCTTCCGGCGCGGCGAGGTGGTATTGCACCAGGACGATCCCGCCGACTCGCTCCATCTGGTCGTCAAGGGCCGCTTCGCCGTCAGGGTGACGACACCGCTCGGCGAGCAGGCCACCGTGGCGGTCAACGGCCCCGGCGATATCTTCGGCGAGATCGCCCTGCTCGGCGACGACTCACGCCGGTCGGCGACGGTCGAGGCACTCGAGGAGGCGGAGACGCTCTGTGTGCACGAGCTCGACTTCGCTCGTGTGCGGCGCGAGCACCCGGAGGTGAACGAGGTGATGATCCGCTACCTCGCAAACGAGGTGCGCGTGATGAACGAGCGTCTGCTCGAAGCGCTGTACGTACCCGCCGAACGGCGGGTGCTGCGGCGTGTGGGCGAGCTCGCTCGAACCTACCCCGGCAAGGGCGACGCCCCGGCCGAGATTCCGCTCACGCAGGAGATCCTCGCCGGAATGGCCGGCACCTCGCGGGCGACCGTCAACGCCGTCCTCCGCGACGCCCAGTCCCGCGGGCCTCGTCGAGCTCGCCCGCGGCAGGGTGTGGGTCATCGACCCGGCCGGCCTCGCCAAGCGTGCGCGGTAGGAAGCACGGCTCGCGGCAACCTGCGCGGCTCGTGCGCGCCCAGACATGACTCGGGTCGGGTCGAGGGACACCCGGCTCCGCGACCCTCGCGCGCGCGCCTGCGCGGTCGGGTGAAGTTTGCGGAGCTGCTCGGCGCCGAGCGGCTGCTCCAGATCGAGCTGGACGCAAACCCGATCGTCACCGACGAGGTGCTCGCGCTCACGACCGAGGCAGATTCGACCGGCGGCTCGGCGATCAGGCCCAAAGTCGGACAACGGTCGGGCCCATGTCACGGCGCGTCGACGTGTACACGGGCGCCGGCCGGGGCGATCTCACCGAGGTCGGCCGTGCTCGACCGAGCGGCTCGAAGTTCTTCGACCTGCGGACCGGTCGCGCGATTTCGCTAACGGGCTCGCCGCGCGAGTCCCTCGCCGTCGACGACGCGAATCGAGCCGCGCGAGAGCTCGACGAGACCGCGGGTCTGGGCGTCTCCGAGCGCGGCATTCGTCGTCGCGCGCGAGGTGCCGGCCATCTCGGCGATCGTTTCCTGGGTCAACGGGATGTCGGCGACACCGTCGAGATCATGGTAGATCCGCGCCAGCTCGAGGACGCGGCGGAGCACACGCCGCTCCGCCGGCACATACAGCGCTTCGAGCAGGCGGTCGTTCATCACGCGGACCTCGCGGACGAGGAAACGAATCACGACCTCGTTGACGTTCGGGTACTCGCGCCGCATCCGCTGGAAGTCGGGACCGTCGACGCACAGTGTCTCGGCGTCCTCGAGTGCCTCGACCGATGGCGGACCGGTGCCGGTCCTCGCCGAGGAGCGCGATCTCACCGAACATGTCGCCGGGGCCGCGGACCGCAACGGTTGCCCGCTCGCCGAGCGGTGTCGCAACGCCGACCGCAAAGCGGCCGTCAGCGATCAGGTGCAGCGAATCGGCCGGGTCGTTTTGGTGGATCGCCACCTCGCCGCGGCGGAACGTGCGCCGACGCGCGACCGAGAGGAGCTCGACCACGTCCTCTTCGGGAACCCCCTCGAGCAGACGCCACTCCACAGCGCGATCTTCTGCCACGCCGCGTGCCTATGCAAGCGCGCGTGCATCGTCGAGCGGACAGTGTGCTTTGTCGTGCGCCTGACAGCGTTAATGTCAGCAAGACGAACGACGCGGCGACGCGCGGCTTCTACGCTGCTGACACCAGATCGCTCTGGGCGATCGAATCGACGCAGTACTCACCAGAAGCGAGGAGAATATTACCGTGAGCATCGAAGCGGACGCACAGAACGGACCTGGCTCTCAGCGATGAGGACGCCGAGGGCGTCGTCGGCGGGAAGAAGACCACGAAGAGGTCGACTCATGCGGCCGGCGAGCCGATCATGATCAAGCAGGCGACGACGTTCGGCCCGACCGAGGTTTCGGCCAACTCGGGCGACGACGACTGCGCCCCCGAGAACGGCGGCGTCACCGACTGACACCGCGCTCGGCTCGAGGAGGGTTTGCTCAGCCGGGGCCAGAAGGCCCTGGTCTCGTCTCCCGTCGTCAGAGCTCGAGCTGCTGGCTGGCGAGGTAGAAGTAGAGCCCCTGCCTCCCCATCAGCTCGTCGTGGGTGCCCTGCTCGACGATGCGGCCGCGTTCGAGCACCATGATGCGGTCGGCGTCGCGGATCGTGCTCAGCCGGTGGGCGATCACGAACGAGGTGCGGCCGACGAGCAGGTCGTCGAGGCTCTGCTTCACCGCCCGCTCCGACTCGGCGTCGAGCGCGCTCGTCGCCTCGTCGAAGAGCAGGATCGGCGGCTCGGTGGTAGAGCGCGCGGGCGATCGCGAGCGCGCTGCTGCTGGCCGCCTGAGAGCCGCAGCCCCGACTCGCCGACCCGGGTGTCGTAGCCGAGCGGGAGCCGCCGGATGAACTCGTGCGCGTTGGCCGCCTTCGCCGCGGCGATCAGCTTGTCGGTATCGGCCTCGCCGGCGCCGAAGGCGATGTTCGCCGAGATCGTGTCGTTGAACAGGTAGTTCTCCTGCAGCACGAAGCCGATCTGCCGGCGCAGCGTCCGGTAGTCGAGCGTGCGCATGTCGTGGCCGTCGAAGGAGATCGAGCCTTCGGTCGGCTCGTAGAGCCCGGCGAGCAGCTTGATCAGCGTCGTCTTGCCCGAGCCGCTGCGGCCGACGATGGCGATCGTCTCTCCCGGCTCGACCGTGAACGTGAGCTGCTCGAGGATCGGCGGGGCGTCGGGCGTCCCGTAGTGGAAGCCGACGTTCTGCAACTCGACGCGACCGGCGAGCGTCTTCACCGTCGACGAGGTGCGAGCGGTCGTGGCCCTGCTCGGGCTCCTGCTCGAGCACGTCGTCGAGGCGCAGCAGCTGCACGCGTGCCTGCTGCAGCTGGTCCCACATCGAGAGCAGGAGCAGCACCGGCCCGTTCGCGAGCGCGATCAGCGCGTTGAAGGCGACGAACTCGCCGAGCGTGAGGTGGCCGTGGATCACCTCGAGCGAGCCGACGAAGAGGAAGACCGCGAACGAGGTGAAGTTGACGAGCTGGAGCAGCCCCTGGTAGGCGAGCACGATGAACTGGGTGCGGAATGTGCGCTTGGCGAGCGATCTGGAAGCGCGTCAGCATCGCGTTGCGCAGCGAGTCCTCGGCGGCGAGCGCCTTGACGGTCTCGATGCCGCGGATCGCGTCGATCTGCCCCGAGGAGTAGCGGCCGTAGTTCGCCTCGAGGTCGTCGTAGGCCGGCCGAAGCCGCGTCGAGGAGTAGCGCATGAGGATGAAGTAGAGCGGGATCGTCGCCAGGTAGACGAGCGCGACCACCCAGTTGAAGACGAACATCAGGATCGAGCGCTGCAATCAGCTGGGCAACCGAGGTCAGCACCTGGACGCCGCCGGTCGTGATGAACTGGCGCACCGAGATCGCGCCCGAGAGCCGGCGCTCGATGTCGCCGGTGCGGCGCGTCGAGAAGTAGCGCATCGGCAGTGCGAGCAGCGTCTTCGTCAGGTGGTCGAGCGTCGTCGGTGTCGAACCGCACGGCCACCTTCGAGAGCAGGTATCGCTGCGTCAGCGACGCCGCCGTCATCGCGAGGACGACCGCCGCGATCAGCCCCGTCAGGATCGCAGAGCTTGTTGACGCGATCGTGGTTCGTGGTCGGGAGCACGTGGTCGACGATCCGCGCGGTCAGGATCGGCAGCACGAGCTCGAGACCGGCGGCGAAGGCGGCGAGCAGCGTCGCGAGCGACGAGCAGCTTCAGGTACGGCCGCAGGAACGGCTTGATCCAGCCGAGGCTCACCCGCTGCGCCGGCATCTGCTCCAGCCCCTCGCCGTAGGCGATCACCGAGGCGTAGCCGGTCCACGACTCGAGGAACTGGGCGCGGGTGTAGCGGCGCAGGCCGCTCTCGGGGTCGGCGACGCGCACGTGGTTTCGCTCGAGGCGGTAGAGGACGACCCAGTGCTCGCCCTGCCAGTGGACGATCGCCGGCAGCGGCAGCTCGTCGAGCCGGCTCTTCGACGCGCGGATCGAGCGGGCGCTCGAAGCCGAGAGCCTCCGCCGCCCGGGTGATCCCGTTCAGCGTCGTCCCGCGCGTGCTCGTGTGCGCGATCTCCCGGATGTAGCTCACGGGCACGGCGCGACCGTAGAAGCGACACACCATCGCGAGGCAGGCGGCGCCGCAGTCCATCTCGTCGAGCTGGAAGACGTGCGGGAAGCGGCGGCCGGCCCGCGGCGGCTTGGCCTCCGGCGGCGGCGCCGAGCTCTTCGACCGCGACCGGCTCGGGCGCCATCTCCGCCGCCGCGTGCTGCTCCTCGGCCGAGACCTCGGCGGGCAGGATCTCGTCGGCGAAGTCGAGCGGCACCCGCGCGAGCCGCCGGTAGTCGTACTGGAGGACGCGTTCCTCGATCCGGCTGCGAAACTCGGGGTGGTCGGCGAGCAGCGACTCGAAGAGCTCGGACTCGAGAGCGAAGCAGTGTGCAGTCGTCGATCGCCTCGACCGAGGCCGCGCGCGGCTCGCCGAGGAACAGCGACGCGCTCGCCGAAGACGTCGCCCTTGCGGAGGTAGGCGAGGTTGCGCTCGACGCCGTCCTCGGTGTGGAAGTTGCGCAGACGGCCCTCCTCGACGACGTACATCGGTCCGGGCGGGTCGCCCTCGCGGATGACGAGGGTCGCCCGCGGCGACCTCGACCCGCTCGAGGCCGGCGACGAGCTGCGCGAGCGCCTCGTTCGGCAGCGTCCTGAAGCCGGCGTGGATGCGGAAGAAGTTCCAGAGAGCGCGCGTCCGCGCCAGTGCCTCGAACGTCGCCCGGACCTCCGGATGCCGGCGTGCGAGGGCGGCGAAGACGCTCGCGTGCAGGCGCAGGACCCGCACCTCGCTGCTCGCCCGCACCGTGGCGTTACGGGTGGTGTCCTCGAGCAGGCCGGCCTCGCCGAACGTATCGCCGCTCTGGAGAACGTTCAGCGCCACCTCCTCACCGTTGGCGGCCAGCTTCAACACACGGGCGGAGCCGAACGTCAGCACGAAGAACGCGTCGGCCGCGTCGCCCTCCTCGACAATCGTCGCGCCGAACGGGAACTCGAGCTGGTCGAAGCTCTCGGCGACGAGGCCGCGGACGCCCTCGTCGAGGAGGGCGAATGCCGGCACTGTCGCGAGGAACTCGTCGGCCTCGAAGGCGACGGCCTCAGAGGTGCTCATGCCACTCCACGCGACCCTCGGTCGCCCGCTTGACGGCACGCTCGACGAGCGCCGCCTCGGCCCGTTCGCGCAGCCCCGCGTCCGTTGGCAGCGGCTGCGCGCGGTCGCGGACCGCGACGAGCACCCAGCCGCCGTCGGAGCGAAGCGGGCCGACGAGCTCTCCGGCTTGGGCGGCGAGGAGCGGCGCGTTCAGCCACGGCTCGAGGTCGGCGAGGTAGGCGCAGCTGGCGCGACACGGTCACGCGACAGTCGGCGGCGACGTCCGCGAGCTCACGGCCGTCGATGCGTACGCACATCGCCGCCTCACGGGCGGCACCGTCGTCGTCCAGCTCGACCAGGTCCAGCTCGAGCCTCGTCCAGTCGAGCCCTCGTCGCGCGATCTCCCGCTCGACGCCCGCGGCCGACTTCGCCCCCTCGCGGGCGACCGCCGCCGCCGCGACGATCCGCTCGATCGTGAGTCGCCCGCTCGGCGCCGAGCTCGTCCGCCGTCAGCTCGGCGAGGGCGACGTCGGCTGCGAAGCCGGTCGCCGCCCGCTCCAGGAACCCGGCGCAGACAGCCTCGACGTACTCGGCCTCGGCGACGGCGTCCCCGGGCAGGAGGCTCGCCTCTCCCGGCTCGCCACCGCCGTCGAGCAGGAGCGTCCGCTCGAGGTGCTCGCCCCACTCGGTCACGGTCAGCTCCCAGCGTTCCAGCCAGGCCGCGAGCTCCTCGGCGGACAGCAGTCGACGCTCGTAGCGAAACGCGTTCGCAGCGGCGCTCCGAGCGGCGGCATCGAGCGGGTCTCCGAGCTCCGCTGCGCTCCGCGCGAGCACCAGGCCCCGAACCGTCACCTCCCGCAGCTCGTCGAGCTGCCCGAGCGCGGCCGCCCAGGCGAGGACGTCATTCCAGCTATAGCTGACGCTCTCGACGGTGAAGACCCGCCGCGCCCCGAGCGCCGCGAGCCGGCCGCTCGTCCGACCGCATCCCGGCCCCGTCACCGCTGCGTCACGCGGCCGGGACCCTTCGGTCCCGGCCGCGCGGGCCTGCATGGACATCGGCGGTCGCCTGCCCGGGTTTGCTCAGGTACTGGTGTCTGTCGAATCCGAGCTGCCGTCACCCGGGTCGCTGCAGTCCCCGTCCGTAAGCCCGTCGGTGGGATTCGTGCTACCTGGCAGGTGGATGTAGTCGACCGGATGGGAAGCCGGCGTCGTCTTGGCGCCCTTCTTGACGGCCTTCTTTCCTCCGACGACGTACTCCGCGTCCTCGTCGCCGAGGGCCAGATCCTTCTGTGCGTCCGATTCGATGCTCACGACTCATCTCTCCTTCGCTGGGAATATGTCGCCTGTGCAAGCAAACGTCGATCTGATGGGAAGAGCCTAAGGCCCCGGAGCCGCTTTGTCGATCACGCCGGCGACATTGTCTCTGTCAGCGCGCCGACACAGACGTCGACGTCCGTCGACGTCCGCGCGAACCCTCCGGCTACCCGCGCCGGCTGCGGAAGTCCGACTTGAGAAGGCCTGCTGGATCGAGCTCGACCCGACTCGCGCCTGTCGTCCTGCTCGGCGCGATGATCGCCCTCGGACTCGACCCGAGCCACGCCGCAGCCAGCAACGGGCGGCGCCGACTCGGTCAGCAGGCCGTTTCGCCCCAGCAGAAACTGAACCCTCGACCAGCCTGAGGCGGTGATCGAAGGCTCAGATCCCGGAAATCGGGCCGCCGCCCTTCGCGGGCGGCTCAGCAGTCCTCGGATGGGTCATCGACGACCGGCTGCCACCCGCCGCCGCTCGCCTGAACCGTCGTGTCGACCTCTGCCGGCGCGGCAGCGCTCGGCTTCACTGTCTTCTTTGTCTTGCGCTGGCCGCCGATGACATTCTCGGCGTCCTCGGCGTCGAGCGCGAGGTCCTGGTTTGCGTCCGCTTCGATGCTCACCGTCGATCTCTCCTTTTCTCGCTGGGGCAAGCTGGTCGTTCCGGATCGCTTCCGCGATCGTCCTGGCAGAAGTCTACGAGCCGGCCCGAGGCGCGTCGATCACGGCGGTGACAAATGAACTGTCAAGCTCGCGACGATGACGCCCTCGACCTTCGCCTCAACCATGGCGGCAAGCTTGCCCGATCAGCCCGAGAGTTGCGACCGGCGAGTGCGCGGGCTCGGGCTGGGGAGCGCGGTCGCGAGCTGACGCGGCTGCAGCTCGCCCCGGCCGCACCTTTCCAGCCAGGGGAATGATCGCCGCCGCCGCAGTTCGCCTCTCGTCGAACCGTATCCCGGCGTACCGACGCGAACCAGACCGAACGTTTGTGAACCTGGGCGCCGTCTTCATGGCGAGCTTCGTGGCCGGTGTTCAAGGCCGGGAAACGGGTCTTCGTCCCGAAGCTCGCTTGGTGGAACGTGAACGTCCAGCTCGCGCTGCGACGTCCAGGTCGGACTGCTCACCGGCCAGAGCTCGACGACGGTGTACTACGCTATGGACGCCGCCCGGAAGCAGGGTCATCGGCTCAGAGCGCCGCCCCGGTGCTCACTGTCAGCCGGCGGCGAGGCAACGGACCTCCGGCCGACGGGCACGGTCGCGGTCCAGCCGGCGAAGACGCAACCCCCGTGCGCGTAGCTCGCGTAGAGCAGCTTCCTGACCCAGTCGTCGAGCGCGGCACGGCCGAGTGCGATCGGCGGCGTCCAGCCGGTCAAGCCGTCCGGCTCGATCACGATCTTGTAGCCGGCCTCGCTGCGCAGGAACCTGGCGAGCTCACGGTCGGCCCGCGACCCTGCCGTCTCGAAGTAGAAGACCAGCGGGAGCTCGTCGCCGTCCCGCACGCCGAGCCGACTCAGTGCGGCCCAACTCTTCGCGTTCTGAGCGATCTCCGCCGAGATCACCTCGTCCGGATGCCGGCGCGAGTACGCCACGGGGACTGCCCGGACCGCATCGCGCCGGACGGCGAGAGCGCGAAGTCCCCTGAATCGCCTGGCAAGACCCTCCCTTCCGCGCTGCTCGGCCACCCGCGAGCCTGCGGGTGACCTCTTCGCTGTCGCATTGATGTACACCGCAATCCTCCCCTTCGCCTCGGTTGATGCATCCGTCGAGGACGGTAGAACCGCTCCGGCGCGGCGTCGTTCGTCGCTCTGACGTTTCGTCTGTCAGGCCCCCGACACCTCGTAAGCCCCGGTGCCGACATTCCGGTTCTGACCGGGGCCTAGCGATGGTCATGACCCGTTCGATACGAGTCGGGCGCCGGTTCGACCCGGGTCGGGCACCCGCTCGTCTGTGTCGCGCACCTGACGTTCCCACTGTCATGCCTGCTTACGACAGGTCGGCCGCGGCCCTCTAGCTTTTCCTCCGACGGGTTCGCCATCCGTCTCCTCCTCCGTCAGCAGAGGGCGGCCCTCCAACGAGAGCCGCCCTCTCGGCGGGTCGATCTGTCGAGGGTCTGACGTTCGAGGTGTCGGGGCATTGAACGACGCGGAACCGCTGGTTTCCTACGCTCACCCGTCGGCCCACTGCGAGCACTACTCGGCCACCTCCCAGGGCCCGTCAGAGCTTGCTTGGCCCTGTGGCCCGCGGACCTGGTCGCCTCTGATCGGCGAGGTGTTCGGGCACGCGCACCTCGTTCGGGACGCGCTCGTGCCACCCCGTCGCCTGCTGGTACTGACAGGCGACCTCGAGAAGCAGATCGTCGTTTCCGGCGGCGGCCACGAGCTGGACGCCGACCGGCATGCCGTCGTCGTACGTGCCGCAGGGAAGGACAAGCGCTGGGAGGCCGCTGACGCTCGCTAGTGGCGTGTAGCGCGTTACCAGCGTCGAGACGTCTTCGGCCTTTCCAGCGACGTCGAGAGAACGGGCGCCGAGCGGGTACCCAGAGCACGCGGCTACGGGAAGCGCGAGGACGTCGACTTCGCCGAAGAGTCGCTCAAGCTCGGCGGCGATGCGCCGTGCCTGCTCCCGCGCCCTGGTCAGAGCCTCGTCCGTGATCTCGGCGCCGGCGACGATTCGCTCCATGACAAGAGGATGGATCAGGTCTTCGCTTGGGCCGGACTCGCTCGAGCCAGCGCTGGGCTGCGTCGGCACCCGCGATCGTCCAGAGAGCCGACGCCGCCGCGCCGAGGTCGAGCTCGAACGGCGCACTCAGTCTCGCTCCGAGGCTGCGCAACGTCTCGCAGAACCCATCGACTGCGACCGCGATCTCCGGCGAATCGTGGCCGTGCGCGCAGACACCGAGCCGGAGCTCAGCGATTGGGGCGCGGTCGGCTGCCCGTGCTGGGTCGACCACGAAGGACGTCGAACACGAGCGCGGCGTCTTCGGCGGTTCGGGTCAACGGTCCGATCTCGTCGAGACGGCTGAGGCGGACGAGCCCGTCGCGGGGAATCGTTCCGGCCGTGGGCCGGATTCCGACGACGCCGCAGAAGGCGGCTGGCACCCTGATCGACCCACCCGTGTCGCTTCCGAGCGCGGCAAACGAGAGCCCGGCCGCTACCGAAGCGGCCGAGCCGCTTGAGGAGCCGGCAGTGGCGCGACCAAGCCGCCACGGGTTTTGGGTCGGAGGCCAGCATTCGCTCTGGGCGCCGAAGGCGAGTTCGTAGAGCGCGTTCTTTCCGATGACGATCGCCCCGGCGGCTCGGAGTCGGCGCACAGCCGCGGCGTCTCGACGGGCGGCGACGGTATCGAGGAGCGGCGAGCCGGCGCTCGTCCCGAACCCCTCGACGGCGATGTTGTCCTTGATCGCAATCGGGATTCCGTGCAGCGGCCCGTGCACGACCCCGCGAGCGTCGAGTCGGTCAGCCTCACGTAACGACGCCTCGGGACGCAGGCTGACGAACGTGTGGAGGTTCGGGTCGAAGAGCTCGATCTGCCGAAGTTGCCACTCGACGAGCTCACGAGCCGAGAGCTCTCGGCGCCGGAGGCTGGTGGCCGCGGATGTGAGCGACAGCAGCACGTCTCGTCGTTGAGTCTGCTCTAGCCACCCAGGTAGAGCTCGGCGATCCGCGGATCGGCGAGGAGCTCGCGTCCGGGGCCGTTGAAGCGGATCCGTCCCCCGTCGAGGACGTAGCCTGCGTCGGCGAGCGCGAGCGCCTGACGCGCGTTCTGCTCGACGAGCACGGTCGCAACACCGAGCGCGTGGATCTCCTTGATCTTGTCCCAGAGAACGACGAGCGTCTTCGGGTCGACCCCGGCCGACGGCTCGTCGAGCAGGAGAACCGTGGGTTTGCGGATGAGGGCCTGCGCGATCGCGAGCATCTGACGTTCCCCGCCCGACAGGATCCCTGCGGGCTGCCGACGGCGTAACGCGAGCGCCGGGAACAGCGCGAGGGTCTCCTGCAGCCGCTCCCTCGGATCGCCTTGCAGATCCGAGACGCCCACCTCGAGGTTTTCCTCGACGCTGAGCCTCGGGAAGACGTTGTCGCGCTGCGCGACGTACCCGACGCCCTTCCGCACGATCTGATGGGGTCGCGCCCCCGTGACGTCGTCGCCGTTGAGCACGATCCGGCCGGAGCGCGCGCGGAGGAGGCCGCAGAGGCACTTCATCAGGGTCGATTTGCCTGCGCCGTTCGGCCCGACGATGGCGACGAGCTGTCCGGGGGCGAGCTCGAAGCTGATGCCCTGGACGACGTCGACATCGGCCTTGTAGCCCGCGACGACCGCCTGCACCTCCAGGACGTAGCCTCCGGTCACGTCGCGTGGGTGCCCAGGTAGGCGTCGAGCACACGAGGGTCATGACGGATCTCCGCCGGGGGTTCCGGTGGCAACGACGGCGCCGTTCGCCATCACGATCACATGCTCGGCCGCTCCCATCACGACCTCCATGTCGTGCTCGATGAAGAGGACGGTGATCCCATCGGCGCGCATCTCCTGGATGTGGGCGAGGAGCTTGAGCTTGAGCGTCGGGTTGACCCCGGCGAAGGGCTCGTCGAGCAGAACGAGCTTCGGTTCGGCCATCAGGACGCGCGCGAGCTCGAGCAGTTTGCGCTGCCCACCGGAGAGCCCGCCTCCGAACTCGTTCGCCTTATCGCCCAATCCGAATCGGGCGAGGATCGCGAGCGCCCGCGTCTCGGCCGCGTGATCGCCCCGCTTCGCGCGCAAGGGCCGCAGCAGCACCTGCGACAACCGCTCGCCTCTGTTTCCCTGTGCGGCGACCAGCATGTTCTCGAGGACGGTCATGACGTTGAAGATGCGGGTCAGTTGGAACGTGCGCACGAGGCCCAGCCCCGCGATCCGCTCCGGGGCGAGCCCACCGATGGGGTGTTCCCGGTAGAGGATTGCCCCGGCGTGGGGCCGCAGAAAACCGCTGATGAGGTCGAAGGCGGTGGTCTTGCCGGCCCCGTTCGGGCCGATGAGCGCCGTCATCGATCCGGCGGCGACGTCGAAGCTCGCCCCGGCGACGGCCGCAACGCCTCCGTAGCTGCGATGGAGGTTCTCGATCCGCAGCAGGGGCACCGGCGCGGCACTCATCGCCTGAACTCCATCTCGTCGCGCTTGCCAAACAGTCCCTGCGGGCGCACCATGACGACGACGACAAGCACGACGCCGACGACGATGAACCGCAGCGCGGCGAGACGTGAGTCCGAGAGCGGGATGTCGATCACGTTGCGGGTCGTCTCGAGGATCACCTCGATGAAGATCGCTCCGACGACAACGCCTGCGAAGCTTCCGATGCCGCCGACGAGGAGCATCGTGAAGGCGATGAACGTGTTGTCGGGCGTGAACTCCTCCGGGCTCAGGTAGCCGAGATCGAGGGCGAGCAGATAGCCGGCGATCGAGGCAAGGATCGCGGCGATCGAGAGCGACTGGAGCTTGTAGATGAACACGCGCTTCCCGAGCGCGCGCGCAGCATCCTCGTCCTCGCGGATCGCGCGGAGCACCCGGCCCCACGGTGTCTTCGTCAGCAGCCAGACGAGAACGACCGAGACGAGAAAGACCACCCAGGCGACGATCTCGATCGGCACGAGGAAGTACTGCGACTCGAGGCCGAGCGCTGACATGATCCGTGTCGAGAGGGTCTGCCAAGAGTTCGTGAACCCGAGCACGCCCTCCTCCCCCCCGGTGAAGCTGGCGTTCTGGATCGCATACACGATCACCTCGCTGAACGCGATCGTCGCAATCGCGAAAAAGTCACCGCGTAGTCGGAGCGACGGTATCCCGACGATGATGGCGAAACACACCGCGATCGCGGAAGCGATCGGCATCGCGAGCCAGAACGACAGGTGCGCCTTGACCACCAGCAACGCCATCGCGTAGGCGCCGACTGCCATGAAGCCCGCCTGCGCGAAGTTGTAGAGCCCGGTATAGCCGACGTTCAATTGCAGACCGACCGTGAAGATGCCGAAGATCGCCGCGAGCAGGCCGACGTTGATCCAGAACTGCGTCCCGCCGATCAGCGAGACGAGGCTGGCGATGAACGGAAGAGCGCTCATATACGGGCCGCGGGCGCGAAGATCCCCTGCGGGCGGAGGAGGAGAACGAGGAGCAGGACGACAAAACCGACCACGAGCTGCCAGGCCGGCGAGATGAAGAGTGTCGACCACTCCTCGGCGAGGCCCAGCACGACGCCGCCCGCGAGCGCACCGTACGGGTCACCGGCGCCGCCGATGAGGATCGCCGCGAAGAGCGGCAAGAGCAGGGTGAATCCGAACGACGGGTCGAAACCGCCCGTCGAGGCGACGTAGAAGACGCCGGCGAGACCCGCGAGCGAGCCGCCGAACGCCCAGACGAGGATGATGAGCCTCCGCGTGTCGAGGCCGCTCGTCTCGGCGAGCTCGAGGTTGTCGGCCATCGCCCGCATCTGCTTGCCGAGCCTCGCATAACGAAGGAGCAGGCCGATCAGGAGCAGGAGGGCATAGGAGATGATCGTCGTGAGCGCGATCGTGCGCCCGATCGTGATGCCGCCAGGGAGCGTGTAGTAGGAGGTGTCGTTGACACCCAGTTGGTGCAGATCGGGACCGGCGACGAACTGGATCGAGTAGCGGATGATGTAGGCCAGCCCGATCGTCGAGAGGATCAGTTCGAGCGACCCGGCTCCACGGCGCCGAAGTGGCCCGAAGATGCCGAGCTCGAGCGCCATCGCGAGCGCTGCCGTCGCCACGCATGCAAACAGCACCGCGACGACGATATTAAGGCGGAGGGTCACGTTCAGGAGGAGCGCCATGTAGGCGCCGAAGGTCAGAAAGTCCCCCTGGGCAAAGTTGATGAGGCGCAGAATCCCGTACACGAAGGTAAGCCCGACGGCGGCCAAAGCGAGGTACGACCCGGTGACGAGGCCGTTGAGCGTGGTCTGGAGCGTTGGCTGGGCGCCCTTGAGAACCGCGAAGCACAGCGCGAGCCCGACAAGGCTGACGACCGCCACGGCGATCCGCCGCCAGGGGGACAGGCTGCCTCGCCCTGCACCCGGCGAATCGGACGTCCCGTCGAGTGCAGCGGGCGCGGCTTGGTCACGGGATGGCGTCATGGTCGAATCGATCCGAGAGCGTACGGCGGGCGCGACGGCGTGGCGGCTGGGTCCCGCCGCGTGTGCGCGGCGGACCCAGCTCACCCACGTTCCTCAGCCGTCAGCCCTTGGCGGGGACGAGCTGATCGTTCACGAAATTTGCCTGCCGGATGAGCTTGAGATTGTTGTTGACGTAGCGGTTCACGTCGATCAGGCCCCCGCTGACATCGCCGTTGCTATCGAGGTCCAGCGAGCCGCTGACCCCCTGGAAGTTGATGTCCTTGCCGGCCCACAAGGCCTTGAATGCTGCCGCCAGTTGCAGGTAGGTGTACGGCGTCCCTGGAGGCGCACTTACCTGACCGATCTTCTTCGCGATCGCGGCTCCGTTCGAGGAGTGAGCGGCGACAGCTCCGAGAATGCAGAGCATGGCTGCGTCGAAGTTATTGGTGTTGTAGGGCTGCTGGGCCTTGGGTGTCGCATTGAACGACGCGTACAGCTTGTTATAGGCGGCGATGACCGGGCCGCTCGTCGGCTGTCCCGGCTGGATCACCCAGGCGCCCTCGAGCGCCGCGGCCGGCGTGCCGCTCGGGATCGTCGCCGGGAAGCCCGAGGTCGTGTAGAGGTTGTTTGCGGAGAACTTGCCGGTACGCAGGAGCGCGGCACCGACCTTTGCGTACGTCTGCGGGAAGTCCTCGATCACGAACGCGGCGGGATTCCCGGCCACGAGCTGGGAGGCAACCGAGTCGTAGCTGAGCGCATTCGGGTCGTAGAGAATCGGCCCGGTCACCTTGCCGCCGAGCGACTTCCATGCGGCGGCGAAGGCCGCTGTCGCCGGGCCGCCGTAACTGTCGTTGCGGCCGCCGACGGCAACAAGCTTGCCGGTCGCCCCGCCGAGCTGCTTCGCCATGAAGTAGGCAAGCACCTTCGCCTGGAAGTTGTCGTCCTGGATCGTCCTGAATGTCAGGCCTCCTTTGGCGTGCTCGGCGCCATACACCGAGCTCGACGCCGCGGGCGAGATCTGCGTGAGCATGCTCGGGATCGTGACGGCCTGCGCCATCGCCACCGAGTCCGCGGTGGAGGTTCCCCCGAGCAGGCGCGAGAGCCCGTTCGACTCGAGCTGACGTGCCGCCGAGACGGCGGACGTGGGCCCGCTGCCCTCATCGGCGGAGGCAATCGTGAAGCTGATCGGAACGTTCGCGCTCTTGGCCGCAGCATTCGCTTCAGAGACGGCGATCTGGGCAGCCTTGTAGAACGACGGCCCGAAGGACGCGAGCGGTCCGGTGAGCGGGACCACGTCGCCGATGTTGACGGTGATCGGGGACGCGGCGGTGGAGCGCGGGGCTGCGACACCCGTCGTTGCTGCGAGAGCTGCCACACCGAGCGCAATCCCGGCGACGGCAGCGATGTGTTTCGGCGCGATCATGTAAACCCTCCTTGATAACCAATGTGGTTGTTTGGACGAAAGAGTTCGCTCATGGTCGGTCCGTGCGGCTAGCCGACGGGTGGCGAGAGGGCCTGTTCGATGTGCGCGGCGACGACGGGCCAGCCGGCCGAGGACGGTTCGATCAGATCGAGATGTTCGGCCCGTTCGATCTCGACGAGGGAGACGGGATCACCCGTCGCCTCTGCCTCGCGTGCGTAGACGCGGTTTTGGTCGATGAGGTCGTGGATGTAGTCGGAGAGACCTTGGATGAGTATCTGGCGGGTCCCGAGCGGGAGTAGCGCGCGGGGAGACAGCGCCGCGTAGCGCTCGGGAACCTCGCTCGCCGTTCCTCCGAGCAGCTTCGCGATCACGTTCTCACCACCGATCAGCTCGCGTCGTGACCCTTCGACCAGGTCGACGAGCGCCGCAAGCGCAACGACGGCGACCGGTCGAACGCGTACCTCGCCAGCCGCGGCCGCCCAGAGCGCGAGCTGGCCTCCCGACGAGTGACCGACGAAAAGGACGCGCGAGCGGTCGAGTGGGAAGCGGTCGCACAGTTCCTCGACGGCGTTGATCGCGGCGGCGACATCGTCGAAGGTCGTCGGCCAGCCGCCGCCGGCGCCGAGCCGCCGAAATTCGATGTTCCAGGTCGCGAAGCCGCGCCGAGCGAGGTCGACCGCCATCGGCGCCATGATGTCCTTTCTCCACAGCGCCTTCCAGCCGCCGCCGTGGATCACGACGACCAAGGGATGTGGGCCGGGGCCGTCGGGGAGGCGCAGCTCGCCGACCTGGTCGCGCTCCTCCCCGTAGCGGCAAATCGTCTGCGGCCAGGCGGAGCAACTGAGGAGATACTTGATCGCCCAGCGGTACCCGTCGAGGCCTCGGCCGGCAATGTCCTCGAGCGGGCCGCGGTCGAAGCGGGCCGACCGCGCACCCGGGTACGAGAAGCCGACGAATGCAGAGAGCAGCCCGTCGGGCACCGCCGAGACGAGCTCTGCCGAGCCGGGGTTAACGACGAGCGCGTCGAGGCCGCCCTCGATCGCCTCTGCGAGTGCCGGCGCGGCGTCAGAGGCTTCGGTGCCTTCGGCGCGGATCGAGACCCCGAGCGAAGCCTCCCAGCGCTCCGTGAAGAGCTTCAGGGCCGTCGGGTCGATCGAGACTCCCGGGCCGTTGAAGACGACAACCTTCTGCGGCCGCGAGCGCTCCTCGAGCTGGCGGAGGATCTCGATCACAGGAGGAACCCTTCCGCGAGCGGATCGGTGAGCTCGGCCCATCGCTCCGCCCGGCCGGTTACCCAGGCTGAGCCGGTGATTTCCGGGATGACGGCAGTGGTTCCTCGGATGGTCGTCGTCGAGAGGATCCGAGACTCGTAGGTTGTGCCGAGCACACTCGAGTTGATGTAGTTCCGGCCGACGTCGAGGCGCCCAGCGGCATGCATGACCGCGAGCCACGCCGAGGTGCCGGTGCCGCACGGTGAGCGGTCGAAGTTTCCGGCGATGTTCACGGGCATGTTGCGGCCGTCAGCGACGACGCCGACCGGGTCGTCGAACCACATGACGTTCTCGACCGAGGGCAACTTTCCGCTGCGCGGATCGGGGCGGCTGACCGAGTCGGCGATCAGCGGTCGCAGCTCGGCGGCAGCGACGACAAGCTCGCCGATGAGTCGCGGCTCGACCGCGAGCCCCAGGCTGCGCGCGTCGATGAACGCATACCACTGGCCGCCGAAGGCGACCGAGACGTCGAGCTGGACCCCGCGTGCGCTGACCGCGAACTCCTCGAGGAAGAAGGCGGGCTGATTGACGAAGCTGACGCTCGCAGCCCGCCTGCCGGCGATCGTGACGCGCGTCTCGATCCGGCCGCCGGGAGTCTCGATCGCGACCTCCGTCTCGCCGGTGGAATCGACGACGCGTCCAAGGTCGATGAGTGTGGTGACGACGCCGATCGTCGCGTGGCCGCACATGTCCGGGTAGCCCGCGGCGTCCATGAAGACGACGCCGGTCGCGCACCCGGGGTCAACCGCCGGGAGGAGCGCGGCCGCGAAGAGGGAGGGATGGCCGCGGGGCTCGAAGACCGCGTAGCGACGCAACCAGTCGTGCTCTGCACGCAGGACGTCACGCGCCTCGGCGAGGCTGCCGTAGCCGAACTCGGGCACGCCTTCGCAGATGACGCGGGTCGGCTGTCCGCACGTGTGGGAATCGACGACCGAGATCAGCCGTCGCGCACTCCCGGCGGAGGCAAGCTGAAGCGTCGAGGGGCTCATCTCGTCTCGATCTCGAGCAGGTCGGTGCCGACGAGCACGTCACCGTCCCATTCCTCGGCCACGATCGGCGGTGCGAGGCTCGTCCCAGTCGTAGACCGGCTTGTCCGGGACGAAGGCATTCCATGCGGCGAAGTGGTTAAGGACGAGCCTGCCGACGGCGGCCTCGGACGCGACCTGGCCCGCGTGACGAGGGGTGCTGTGAATCCACCAGGCGAAGCCCCGCTGCTTGCGCAGCTCCACCTCGTGCTCGGGGAGCGTTGACTCGTACACGAGCACGTCGACCCCGCGGGCAAGCCGGATGATCCCCTCGCAGGGGACGGTGTCCCCACTGAAGACGAGCGAGCTCCCGTCGGGCGCGTCGAAGCGGTACGCAAAGCTCGGGATCTTGACCAACCCGTGGTCGACCTGCGCCGTCGAGATCCGCCAGCCGTTCAGCTCGAGGCTCCAGCCCTCGTAGGTCTCCACGACGTCGCTGCGGACCAACTCGCGCGTCCGCTCGTACCCTTCGAGGTAGGCATAGGAGTCGACCTCGACATCGTAGGCGCGCTCGAAGTCGCGGATCAGCCGTGTTGTCCCGGGCGGCCCGTACACCTGCAGCCGGCCACGCTCATACGCCGCCTCACCGATCAAGGGCTCGATCGCGAGGTACGGGAGATCCGCATAGTGGTCGTAGTGGAGATGGGTGAGGAAGACATGACGGATTGCCGCCGGGTACACACCGGCCTGGCGCATGCGAAGTAGCGCCCCGTTACCACAGTCGACAAGCACCGGCTCCTCGCCCAGCCAGACGAGATTGCTCGGGCTGTAGCGGTCGGGATCGGCTCTCCCCGCACCCGTCCCGAGGAGCATCGCCCTCACCGCGGCACCCCGCGGCGCGCAAGTGCGATGCGCGCCGGCTCAGACAACCTGAGTCTCCGGCACGATCGAGCTTCCCGCGAACCTTCCGAGCAAGAAATGGTCAAGCTGCGGATCGCGGCTGCCGCTCAGCGCGGTCGCGACGAGACGCCCGACCGCGGGCGCGATCATGAAGCCGTGTCCGCTGAACCCGGCCGCGACCCAGAGACCCTCGGCGTCGGAGACAGCATCGAGGATCGGCTGGTGGTCCGGTGTTACGTCGTAGACGCCGTCGACGAGCAACGGGAACGACACGTACTCGAGGATCGGGAGCAACGAACGGATCGCGGCCGCGACATTCGCCCGCCAGCGTACGCGTCCGGTCTCGGGGTCACCTTCCGCGCGCAGGTCGCTCGCGAGCACACGTCCGTTGGCGAGCTGCTTGGCGGCGAAGTGGCGCTCGGGGGCGACGACGAGCGGGTCGAGCAGCCGCTCCCTCATCGGCTCGCTCAGGAAGATGTACCGGGCCTGGGCCGAAATCGGAAGCTCGACGCCAAGCGGGTCGACAAGCGGGCTCGTATCCGACCCCGCGGCGACGACAACCTGCGAGCCGAGCACCGCTTGCCGGTCGGCGAGCTCCGCCTCCCAGTGCGGCTGCCGGTGGACGAGTCTCTCGACCTTGCCGATCACGATCTCGCCGCCGCGACGCACGACGGCGTCGGCGAACGCCTCGACGACCGCCTGGGGCTGGTCGAAGTAACCATCCTCCGCGCAGAAGGCTGCGCCGGCGATGCCCTGGGTCGCGAGGCCGGGCACGATCTCGCCTGCCTCGGCGGCCGAGACGATCCGCGAGGGGACGCCGACCTCGTTCTGGACCGCGACGCCTGCCTCGAGGCGGGCGAGCTCTTCCCGGCTGTCGGCAACGAACAGGTACCCGCAGCGATCGAGGACGGGATTCGTCCTCGGCTCGAGTTCGGCCTTTATGTCTCGGTAGAAGGCGATCGACTCCTGCGCGAGTTCGCAGCTCACTCGGGTCGACCACTGCTGGCGCACCCCGCCAGGCTGGATGCCCGAGGCGCCTGCGCCGATGCCCGAGCGTTCGATGATCGTGACGCTCGCGCCGAGCCCGAGCAGGTGCCAGGCGATCGAGAGACCCGTGACGCCGGCACCGATGACGAGAACGTCCGGCTTCGCGCTCACGTCGCAGCCCACGATTGTTCCGTCACGCGCGTACACTTTTCTGCATTCGCGCGAATATACTGTGGTGTCGGGAGAGGTCTTGTCAAGCAGCCCATCTCAGAAGACCGAGAAGCGCCCGCCGTCACCCGCGACGCTCGCCGAGAGCCTCCGTGCGCTCCGTCGGCTGCGGGGTCTGTCGCTCGTCGAGGTGGCGGAGGCGACGGAGATGTCGCCTTCGTTTCTCTCGTTGGTGGAGAACGGAAGGAGCGATATCACGATCGGTCGGCTCGTCAGGTTGGTCGACTTCTTCGGCGTGCCGCTCGCGGATCTCGTCCCGACCAAGGGCACGCCGAGCTTCCCTGAGGTGCTGCGGCGGGACGACCGGCGGCTCGTGCACTCCCCGGACGAGGGAATCGACGTCTTCATGCTCACGCCAGATACGCGCCGGGCGATGATGCCGATGGTGCTCGACTTCGGCCCGGGCGCCTGCCTCGCCGAGCACGGTCGTCACGCGGGCGAGGAGTGGGTCCACGTGCTCGACGGCAAGCTCTCGCTCGAGCTCGAAGGGGCAGAGCCCGTGATTCTCGATGTCGGCGACAGCGCCTACTATCCGGCCACGCGGCCGCACCTCTTCCGAAACCCTGACCCCGCTCACCCCCTGCAACTCATCTGCGTCGACACCCCGCCAAATCTTTAGGACATGGCGCCATCCCCACACGGCCGTGCCCGCGAGACCTACAAGACCGGAGGGTTCGAGGACATCGGCGGGTACTCGCGCGCGGTCCGGATCGGCAGATCGATCGCTGTCAGCGGAACGGCCGCGACCGGCCCCGCGGGAACGATCCTCTCACCGGGCGACGTCTACGCTCAGACCCGCGAAGGATTCGAGCGCGCACTCGCCGCCGTGGAGGCGCTCGGCGGTTCGCTGCGGGACGTGATCCGAACGCGGATCTATCTCGCCGCCGGGGCGGACTGGATGCCCGCAATCCGTGCGCACCACGAGCTCTTTGCCGAAATCAGCCCCGCGAACACCACGCTGTTCGTCGTCGGCTTTCCGCCTGAGGGAGCGCTCTCGGAAGTCGAGATCGACGCCGTCCTGAGCACCGACGGCTACGAGGCCTGAGCTGCTGCCTACGTTCACCGGTGAGGTGCCTGAGTTCCGCGACGACATGGGATGCGAGGAGTGCGGTGTTCGGACCGGACTTGGAATAGACAAGGTGGCGCAGTTGAAGAGCCGGCAAGCCGGGCGCTGGGGGTCGGTTCCACCGTTGTTGTCGCCACCTGCCTCGACGTAAGGATCCGGTCGGAGCTGCCGGCACGGGGCGCCGCGGCTCGTCGTCTGGGTGCCTCGTCTAGCGGTCGGCTGCGTCGGCTCCGGGAAAGTTCTGCGGACCGGGCCTTTTGAAGTCGAGCCGACCGTCGGCACGGGCTCCGCCGATCACCGCGGCGTAGCGGGCGAGCCGTTGTCCTTGGTAGCGGGCGAGCGCAAGTGCGAGCTCGTCGGGGCCGGTGACGGTGTGGCCGCTGGTGAACGATGTCCCGTACGGGTTGCCGCCGGCGGCGAACACCTCGTGCACCGTGTAGCCGAGGGGGAGGATCAGCATGCCCCAGTGATAGAGCGTGTTGTTCAGCGCGAGGATCGTGGATTCCTGGCCCCCGTGCGTCGTTTGCGAGGAGGTGAAAGCTGTCGCAACCTTGTCTGCGAGCTTCCCCTCCTGCCACAGCCGACCGGCCTGGTCGATGAACTGCTTGAGCTGGGCAGAAACGTTTCCGAACCGGGTCGGGCTACCAAACGCGACACCGTCAGCCCACTCGAGATCATCGAGGCTGGCCACGGGAGCGTCGGCGACCTGGGAGCGGTGCCGTCCCCAGTACTGGTTCTGAGAGATCATCAGCTCCGAGGCCAACTCCTCAACGTGCCGTAACCGCACCTCCGCGCCCGCCTGCTCGGCCCCCTCCGCGACGGCCCCGGCGAGCCCGTGAACGTTCCCCGTAGCGCTGTAGTAGATGACCGCAACACGTGCCTGCATCGAGCCCTCCCTATTATCCAGATGACCCGCCGCGAGGTGCGCCGGCTACACCCACCCGCAGATCAGCGCTTCTCGCCCTGCTCTCGATGCCAACCGCCGCACCGGAGCGCACAACGTCGCCCGCAGCCCACTGGATCCCCGTCCAGTTCGCGATTCCCGCCCAGGAGTCGATCGAGAACGCTCCCGGCCCGAGCGCGCTGACGAGAAAGGCCATCGTCAGCATGACGAGCGGGAACTCGAACCCGCCCTCGCTGTTCCAGATGCCGTGCCTGATACCGCAGTGCCGCCTCGACGGTCGTGCTACCAGCTCCTTCGCTTCGTCACGACCGGCGACGACGGATCGAGCGCGCCGTCATGCCGAATCCGAGCGCCCGGCAGCGAGCCCGGCTCCGGAGCCGTGCTCGCGGGCGATGAACGCACACGCCCTCGCGGTGATCGCCATGATGCTCAGGGTTGGGCCGACAGTCCCATCGGTGACGTAGCAACTGGCGTCGGTAACGAAAAGGTTCGGGACGTCCCAGGATTGGTTGAACTCATTCACTACCGATGTCGCCGGGTCGCTTCCCATCCGTGCACCACCGCACTCGTGGATCGAAGCACCGATCGAGAGGGCCCGGTTGAAGCCCCGCCGGAAGATATAACGGCTGATCCGGTCAGCATCCGGCCAGACGTTCTTCGAGCTTAAACCAAGTGTCGAGCCGCAGAAGTTGACCTTGAAGCCCGCGGCATCGAACATCTCAAGCGTGCAGCGCACCTGTTCGCGGAGCTGTGCGCGATCATTGTCCGACAGCGTCACGGTGATATGCGGCGCAGGCACGCCCAGGCGTCCTTCTTGCTTTGGCTCAGTGTGATCGTGTTCTGGGGGCTGGGTAGCATCTCGCCGAATCCCATGAGACCGAGCGAGCCAGGCGCGCCCTCGGGAACCGGGAGTCGACCGACGACCATTTGGAAGGCGAAGCCGGTCGTGAAGTCATCGCGGTTGCGCTCGCCGATGTTGTAGAAGCGCGGTATATAGCAGCCGCCGGCAGGGGGGTAGAACGGATCCGTCGGTGCGGAGGTGTCGACCTCGAAACCAGGATAGTCCGGCGCGAAACCGTAAGTGAGACTCGGGGTCTGATCCATGAAGTACCTGCCGAGCAGCCCCGACGAGTTACCGAGGCCGTTGGGATGCTTCGTAGACGCGGAGTTCAGCAAGAGCCGCACGGACTCGATCGTCGAGGCACAGAGAACAACGAGGTCGCCGGAAACACGGTGTTCCTGTTTTGTTTGGCGGTCGACGAACATGGCTCCCGTCGCCCTGCCTGTCTTCTCATCGACGGTGATCTGCGTTACGACGGCATCCGTGCGGGTCGTGAGGCGACCGCTTTCACGTGCGGCAACGATCCCGAGCGGCACACGGTGCGGGTTCGGAGCGGCGTATCGCCAGGAGACGACTCGGCGCTCGGGCCACCGCGACTCGACGACATGCTTGAAGTGCCGCTCAGGAGCGGTGAGGTACCCGGGGCCGATGTACTTGCCGTCCGGAAGCTGCGGCACCCCGTCGGAGTTGCCGTAAAGGCCGATGAACTCTTCAATGTGGTCATACCAGGGCTCGAGATCGCGGTATGAGATCGGCCACGGATCGCGACCGTCGCCGCCGGCGAAGTCGAACTCCGACATCCGCAGCAACATGCGGCCGTATGTGTGGAGGCGGCCGCCGAGCTGTCGACCGCGGATCCAGAGAAAGAACTGGCCTTTCGGCGTCGTATACGGGTTCTCACGATCGTTCACGAGGAACGGGCTGGCAGAGGCGCTGAAAAACACCCGCCGAGATTGGATCTGCTGGCCGCGAAGCCCTGCCTTGATGCGAGGACCGAGCCCTATGCCCATGGCGCGCGGAGGGGCGTCAACCGGTGGTATGAAGTCGGCCTCGGCTACGTCACGTCCGGCCTCCAGTAGGAGGACGTTCAGTCCACGCTCCGTGAGCTCTTTCACGGCGATGCTTCCCGTCGCCCCGGACCCGATGACGATCGCGTCGAACTGCTTATCGATGGCCATTCGCACCTCCAGTTGTGGGACACCAGCTGTGCTGCAGTCCGCAACGAAGGGACGGACAATTTGCACTCCACGTCCCGGAGGTGCTGCTCGCTGCCGAGCGGTCGGGGAACGAGCCGAACTTCGTCGACGTCCAGAGCGCTTGCGAGCAACCGTCGGAGTGACAGGGTTACAGGTCATGCCCGCGCCACGGGCGGAGGGGCTGGCGCCCCTCCGCCCTGGTTTGCGCGTCGTATCCAGTCAGATGAGGGTCATTTCGGCAACGGTGGAACTTTGACCCCGTTGTAGAAGCTGCAGCTCGTCGAGTCTTCCCACGCTTTCTCGGTGTCGCTGTTGACGTTACTCTTCGTAATCACCGAGGTCGGAACGGGGATGATGGCGGGGGATGCCGTCGTTACCGGGCCGGAGCGCGCCCCGTGTTTCTTCACGTATGCGAGGAGGTCCTCGGCGGCGTAGACGCCCTTGAGATAGTCGGGCTGCGAGATCGAAAAGGCGATCTCGCCGGACTCGATGTCGGCTCTGATCGGCGGGCTCGAAGTCGTACGCGACGACGTGGATCTTGCCCTTGTCGTGGGCCGCGAGGATCGCGGAGACCGCTCCAAGGTCCGAAGCCGCATCGGTGGCGATGATCACCTTCAGATCCGGATTGGCCTCGATCCAGGCCGCGGTGATTGAGGCGCTCTTCGTCTCGCTGTTGGCCCCGTACTGGATCGGCAGCACCGTCAGACCCTTATGCTTCTTGATGAGGGTGACGGCGGGCTGGTACTTCATCTCGTCGTTGGTAAGCCCGGGCTCGAGAGCGATGACGCCGACCGTGCCGGTCCCGCCGGTGAGCTTCGTGACGCCGTCTGCAACCTGTGCGCCGGATTTAGACTCGTCAGACTGGAAGCTGTGGTACGCGACGAAGGGTGTCAGAGTCCCGTCGGTCAGATCAATCGGGACTCCAGCGCTCATGAGCGACTTGATCTTCTGGTTGAAGGCCGTTGCCGAGAAGGGGAGCAGGACGATCGCGTCGGGGTTCTCGAGGGAAATCGAGTCGAGGTAGGACAGCTCACTCGGCACGTCACCCGTTGTCGGACCTCCCCATGACCACGAGAAGCCGGCCTTCTTGAAGACGCTTTGCGCGCCGCAGGATGTCGGCACCAGCGACGGATCGGTACTGAACACTGTGACCCCTGCAGCTGCGCCCGAGCCTGCCGAGCGGGTCGCCTGTTGCGCTCCTGCCGTAACCGCACTGAGCGCGGCCAGGCACAGCGCGAGCGGTATTCCAACCGCTACGAGCTTCCTGATCATGGTTTTCCGGGTCCTCCTTGTTCGTCCGTTCATGCTGGCCTCGACGGGTCGAACCCGCTGGAGCCTCCGCGTACGGCGAGTGCTCCCGGGGACCGCGATGGCGCCGCCATCATCGGCAGGCAGACGCCTGGGGGTAGCGTCGGCGACTTTCAACCGTCCCTCATTTGAAGAGTCGTAATTATCAGATGCTCGACTCATGTTCAACTGGGAGCGGCGACGGTTGTCCAGGCATCCCCGGTCGCGCCGCCCCCGCCCTCTTCCCGATACAACGCCGCTAGACCCTTGGTTGGCTTACTGACGACCTTCTCTTCGCCTCAGAAATCCCGCGACAACAACGTCCGTGGCTCAGGCTGAGACGTGGAACGCGATGATTAGAAAAACCGCTGATCTGATAATCTCGCGCCCCAGATGGACGAGGGCATCGATTCCCTTCCGGCGGGCGAGGTGCGCCTCGGCGCGAGCGGGTCGAATCAGGGGGCTGTCGGCGTCACGATGACCCAGAGTGCTGTGTCGGCCCTGAGAGACATGATTGTCAGCGGCGAGCTCCCCTCA
This sequence comes from uncultured Actinomycetota bacterium, assembly GCA_963765345.1. Lineage (GTDB taxonomy): Bacteria > Actinomycetota > Thermoleophilia > Gaiellales > Gaiellaceae > PALSA-600. The sequence goes on along the minus strand of CAVXWI010000015.1, from coordinate 39,135 downwards.
GGATCGTTGCTGCGGCTCGACGAGATCGCGAGCCGGCTCGACATGAGCGTCTCTCCGGTTCGCGAAGCGCTCCGCCAACTCGAGGTGCTCGGTCTCGTCGAGCACGCTGCGTACAAGAGCGCGACGGTGACGATGCTCAGCGTCTCCGAAATGACGTCGGTTTACGAAAGCCGTGTCGCGATCGAGACGCTCGTCATCCGCCGCCTCGCGGCGCAGATCTCGAGCCTCGGGGATCTCGCGTCGCTCGATGACCTACTCGCAGGGCTCACGGCTGCGTACGACGCTCGCGATCGCTTCGCGGTCGTGCGAAAGAACACCGAGTTCCATATGGCGCTCGCAGCGATCACCGGGTCCGGTCTCTACGAGCGACTGATGGAGCAGATACATATCGCGTGGGAGCGATACTCCGCGTATCTCATCTCTAAGGACCGCCCCGAGGACACCTTCAATGCCGAAGAGGCAGGCCATCATGCGGTTCTCGCCGCGTTGCAAACCGGTGACCCCGATGCGGCGGAACTCGCGATGAGGAGCCACCTACTGGTGTCGAGAGACATCTTCCGTCGTTTGGCGGAGGACCTCAACGCTGACGACGACGATCGAAATGACCGCACGTGGCTCGGCTCGCTGCCTGGCCTCGCGGCCGTTCCGTCGACGCCCTCTCTACGTTGACGGCGACTGCAGCGATGGAAACGTCTCGCGAGCAGACTCCGAATGCGGTCGCGGCAAAGGGCGTGTCGAAGCGCTTCGGGCATGTGGATGCACTTCGCAACGTCAGCATCCACGTCGACTACGGCGAAATCGTTGCGCTATACGGCGACAACGGCGCCGGCAAATCCACCCTCATGAAGACGATGTTAGGCATCTTGCAACCCGATGAGGGGGTTGTCGAGATTGCCGGCGAGCCGGTTCAGCTCAACTCGATACGTGACTCGCAGGCGCGTGGGGTTGACGCGGTGCACCAGGATCTGGCCCTGCCTCCTCACCTCTCCGTGATCGACAGCATGTTCCTGGGGCACGAAATCCTCTCTCCCGGTCTGTTGGGGTACTTCGGCTTTCTGGACAGGCGCGAGATGTCACGCCGATCCGCCGAGGCACTCGACCGCCTCGCGATCCGATTGGCATCGACTCGGCTCCCCGTGCAAGACCTGTCTGGTGGGCAACGTCAAGCCGTTGCAGTAGCACGCGCGGTGATGTGGACGAACACCGCCCTCCTCATGGACGAGCCGACCGCCGCACTCGGCGCTCGGCAGAGCGACATCGTTTGCGAAACGATTCAGTCGATCGCGGCGCGCGGACTCGGTGTCATGGTCATCTCGCACGACCTTCCGCGAACACTCGCGATTGCCGATCGCGTCGTCGTTCTCGTCCGTGGCGCGGTTGGACTTGACGCACCTGCCAAGGGGCTGACGGTACCCGAGGTCGTCGAAGTCATGGTCGGACACCTCGTAGCCCGCCAGGGCCCAATGGAACAGGACCAACCGGAGTCATGACGGACGTCAACCCCTCCTCATCGAGACCGCTCGAGATCGACCATGCAGACGGGCCCACCGTCAATTCCTGGAAAGCGTTCGGTCATTCCGTCATTGCGAAGACCGTGTTCTGGGTCGCTCTTGTCGAAATCGGTCTGATCGTCCTCTTCGGTTTCCTTTCACCGAATCACGTCTTCTGGACTAGCGGAAGCTTTCAGAACATCTCGCTCGACGCTGCGGAGATCGTTCCGCTCGCCTGCGTCCTGGCGCTGCTCCTCGGAGCCGGCGAACTCGACATCTCGGTCGGGGCCAACATCATCTTGGCGTCGGTGCTCGGCGGGAAAGTGATGCTCGACATCACCTCGCCCACTCTCAATCAGCTCGCCAACGGGGTGTTCCCCCACGTCCTCCTTGCGGTCATCCTCGGCCTGTTGACTTGCCTCGCCGCAGGCATGGCTGTTGGCGCCATCAACGGCCTCATCATCACCCGGCTGCACGTCAACTCGTTCATCGCGACCCTGGCGATGCTCGGAGCGGCAACCGGTGTGGCGGAGATCATCACGAACGACTCAGACCTCGCCAACATCCCGACCCCGCTTCAGACTGATTTTGGGGTCGGCAGGATCGGGAGCTTGCCGTACCCGGCATTGAGTGCCGTCCTGATCGCCGTTGTCCTTTGGATCACGGTGCTCAAGACGAGGTTTGGGATGCACACGGTTGCCCTGGGTTCTTCACGCGAGGCGGCCAGGCGAGCCGGACTGAAGGTTGAGCGCGCCATCACTGCTCGCTTCATCCTCGTCGGCCTCGTGGCCGGATACGCGGGTTTCATCGACCTGAGTCGGTTTGCCACAACGAACATCGGAGGGCATCAAACCGACGCACTCGCCGCCATCGCTGCAGCTGTCATCGGAGGGACCAAACTCTTCGGCGGCGGCATCTCGATTCCCGGCGCCGTTATCGGCGCGCTCCTGGCCGTCATCCTCCAGAACGGGCTCGTGCTGATCGGGCTGCAGAACTACTACCAGCTCATCGCCGTCGCCGTGGTGCTCGTCGGTGCCGTTTACATCGACCAGCGAAACACGAGGGCATCCACATAACGCGCATTGGCATCATCGGCTGCGGCCGAGTCGTCGAGGAAGGGCACGCCCCAGCTTTGCGGCCGTTGATCGATTCAGGACGCGTCGAGGTGGTTGGGCTCGCCGACCCCAGCCAAGAGCGGCGCACGGAGGTGCGCAAGGCGCTCGGTGTTACCACGGCGGCAGAGTACGACACGTGGGGGGAAATGCTCGGCTCCGAGCTCGACGCGGTGCTGATCGCCGTCCCCCACTACCTTCATGCCCAGGCGATCACCGATGCGGTCGCGGCGCAGGTCGATATGTTCGTCGAGAAGCCACTTGGGTTGAACCTGGACGAAGTCGACCGCATCGCCGGCACCGTCGAGGGCAGGCGCGTCTCGATCATCCACAACTGGCGCTTCAACCCCGACATCGACGCCGCGGCCGACGCGATCGAGAAGGGACGGCTCGGGGACGTCATCCTCATCCGCAATGAGATGATCTTCGGCACGCCCTGGGCGAGCAAGGACCCGGCTTCACCTGGCTGGCGCTTCGACCGAACCAAGAGCGGTGGCGGCGTCGTGATCGACATGATCTACCACGCCATCTACATGGCCGAGACCTTCGCCCAAAGCCCCGTCGAGAAGGTGACCGCGAACCTCGCAAACAACGCGACTTCAGGAACGGTCGAGGACACGGCGGTGATCACGCTTACTCACGCGAGTGGCGCGAGCACGTCCATCCAGCGAAGCTGGGCAGTTGCAGCCGGAGGGATCGCGGTTCATGAGGTCCACGGCTCGGAAGGCAGCATCCGCTTCCGCCAGCTCGATTCGGTCTCGATCGGACACATAATGCGCGGCGACTACGCGGCACTCCGCTCACAACCGCAGGCTCCCGCCTCGCCTCCCGTCGAGATCTTCGAGAATGCCACGGATGGTTGGGAACCCCTCCCAATCGCATCCGAGGAGATGGATTGGTGGATCGGAATGCGCCGCATTTACGAGCGCACACTCGACGCGTGGGACGCCGCGGAGGATGCGCCGGTCGGAGTAGCCGCTGCGCGCCACAACATCGCCGTCATCGAAGCCATCTACGCCTCCGGTGCGCGAGAGGCCGTCGTCGACTTGGCCGAGCTGAAGTCCTAGGATGTCGTCGGCCTCCATTCAGGGGTCGCAGCGCTTCGAGCTCGGCTACCACCTGATCAGCTGGGACCTCGCGGGCAATCCGTACACGGAGGCGTACCCGGTGCTCGCGAACCTCGGGTCTTCACCACGTTGAGTCATTGCTTGGCAATAGCCTCAGCATGGATTCCGCGCGACGGTACATGCCGCTTCCCGGCGCCGGGGTACCTCCCGCGTTCACCGACACCGACGCGTTCAGCAGCGTGGCCATGCTTGGACGCGCCGCCGACTACGGGCTCAACCTCACCTCGCTCTTCGTCAATGCCGCCTACGTCGACGACAGCCTCTGGCATCGCGAGCTGGATGTCTTCGAAGCGGCGCTCTGGATCCTCAAGGGCCTTGGAGGACGGATGCTCGTCTGCGGCGGCGGGCCGCCAGAGCGATTGCTCCATCACGACGACGTCATGTATCGGAGGTTCTCCGCCGCGCTCAACGAGGTCGGAAGCCGAGCAGCCGCGGCGGGCCTCGACGTCACGTACCACCCACACCTCGACTTCTTAGACGGCCGAGCAGATCGACAACGCGCTCGAGTACCTCGACACATCGGTCGTCGGCCTGTGCCTCGACCCCGCCCACCTCTTCGCTTCGGGCTCAGACCCCGAAGCGGTACCTACGTCGACACGCCGCGCATGTCCGGCACCTCCATCTCAAGGATTTTCGTGGCGAGCCTTCGAGCCTCAGCGGCTGGAACCGGTACGAGGCCTTTTCGGTGCTCGGCGAGGGCAACATCGATCTCAAGGGGTTCGTCGACACCCTCATCGGCCAAGCCTACGCAGGGCTTGTCGTGATCGAGCTCGACCTCTCCTCGGCCCCCGGCGAGGACTGCACCAAGAACGTCACGTACGCCACCGAGCAACTGGGCCTGACGGTGTCAGCGTCCACGAACCCATAGGAGAACCGATGAGATTCGCGCTATCACCGCTGCAGTGGCTTGGACTGAGGACGGGTGGATCGACTTCATGGGCGGCCCACCCCTCTCCGATCTCTGTAAAGAACTGAGAGCGATCGGCTTCGACGCGATCTCCGCCGGCATCACGCCCGACGTGGATGTCGAGGCCTACCGGGAGCTCCTCGCAGCCACGGGAATGAAGTGCTCGCCGGGCTATATGAGCTGCCCACTACGAGCGTGAAGAGGCACGCTCGGAGTTCGTTCCGCGCTTCGACAGTCTCGCGCGTGCCCATGCCGAACTGGGCCTAAGCGAGGTCTATGTCGGGGCGAGCATGGAGCCGGATGGAGCGCGGGTGCGCGAGCCTGCACTCGGAGTGGAGCCCGACGAGGCCCGGCTTGCGCGCATCGCAGAGAGTCTTAAGATCATCGGTGAGGTCACTCTCAGCCACAATGTCAAGGCGTGTCTTCACCCACACATCGGGACGTGGATCGAGACCGCCTACGAGACGGAGTGGATCCTCGATCGCGTCGACCCCGAGCTACTCGCCTTCGGGCCGGATACCGGACACCTCGCGTGGGCGGGCGCCGATCCGCTGACGCTCATCACTCGTCACGCCGACAGGGTACGGACGATGCACATCAAGGATCTGCGCCTCTCCGTCGCCGAAGAGGCGAAAGCGCAGCGACTGTCGTACCGCGACACCGTCAAGGCGGGACTCTGGGCCGAGCCGGGGCGCGGAGATCTCGACTTCCGCGCGTGCATTCTCGCGGTGCCGGATCAAGAGCGACTCTGGGGGATCATCGAAGTCGACCGACCGGATGCCGGCCCGCCGCTCGAAAGCGCGCGCGTGTGCGCCGAGTGGGCGGAAGAAGCGGGCCGCTGGTAGCGCAGGTCGGCCCAAGCAGCGCGTCGTTCAGCCAAGGGCCTCTGCCAGAAGCCATTCCATCCCGCGCACTGAGCGCGCGAGCAGATCCTCTGGTGGCCTGTCCATGCTGTAGCCGAGAAGCTCGACGTCGTAGGAGCCTCTATAGCCGGTGCGTTCGATCGACTTCAGCGTCTCCACCAGTGGGAGCTCGCCCTCACCGGGCGGCTCACGCGCAGTTCCCTGTGAGCTCGTCGAAGGTCGGCCACGTGAACGCCGAGGATCCTTCCTGCGCAGCGTTCGATGGCCGCTTCCGGACTCACCCCTAGCTGCCAGGCGTGATACGTGTCGAGGTAAACGCCCACACGCGGGCTTCCCACCCGTTCGACGAGTGAGGCGAGATCGATCGCGCTCGCGAAGTCGACGTCGGTGACGGGTTCCAGAGCCAAGAAAGGTGTAGAGGCACTCGAACGCTCGAGCACTTCGGTCAGCGCATCGGCGGCCAGCTGTTCGGCCTCCTCGTACGGTTGGCCATAGAGGCGCCCGGGTACGACGACGAGGCAGGAAGCGTCGAGCGCCTCTGCGACGGAAAGTGCATGAAGCGCGTACTCGGTGCGACGTCGTCGTGCTCGCTTGTCTGGTTCGGTGAGAGGGCCAGCCAGGATAACGTGCGACACCCGTAGGCCTGCAGCGACGATCCGCGAGCGGGCATCGTCGACGATCTCGGGCAAGAGCTCAGCTTCGGGAAACCAGAAGGAATCCATCGTCTGGCGCTCAAGCTTGTGCAGCCAGACACCTATCGCCTCCACGCCTGCCTCACTGTCGCCCGCCACATCCTCCGCGAGCGTCCACCGGGCCGTTGTCACTTGGCTGACCCCGCAGCGCCGGAGGGTACCTGCAGGATCGTTCACCGACACCGGAACACCGTGCGACGAGCAGAGGCCCCGCGACGGCACGGGCTCACCGGAGGACTCACCGGTACTCGATCGTGACGCGGCGTCCGTCTGAGGCCGAGTGGAAAATGGCGTTGCATACCTCTACGGCGCGATAGCTCCTCCGGTTTCTCGCAGACGACGTGCTTGCCGGCCTCGGCCGCGGCGATCGTCGACTCAGCGTGCAGGTTGTTGGGATCGCTGTTGTCGTAGAGCTCCGACCTCCTCATCGTTCACCACCTCGTCCCAGCGCGTGGTCGAGCGGCGAAGCCGTACCGATGTGCCGCCCGGCTCACCGCATGGCCTTCGCGTCCTGTCGAACGAGACGAGCTCGGGGCTGCCAGGGGCGGCCACGCCATTATCGGAGCGTCCTGTTAGGCGTTGCGCGTGCGCCTTGCCCATGAATGCGTAAGCGAGCATGCCGACCCCGATCGCGGGGATCGCCCCCCGCCTGGCCTGCCCCATGGTGAGGAATCCGGTCTCGCTCATTCGTGCTGCATCGCGGCGTCGAAACGCCACCTTCGACGGCGGGAAGTCGCTGCGACGGACGAAGGCCAGCGCGTCCCGCGCACCGTACTCGCGATCCATTCCCGAGTCCTCCCACTCGATCGAGAGCGGCCCGCGTAGCCGATCGCGGTTGAGCGCTGCGGACAACTCCTCGAAGTCGACGTCGCCGTGGCCGGGGGAGACGAAGTCCCAGCCGCGCTGCCTCCTCGCCGAAATTCAGGTGCGAGCCGAGGATCGAGCGACGCCCGTCCAGGCGCCGCTTGGAGTCCTTGATGTGCACGTGGTAGATGCGGTCTGCGAACTCGAGCGCGAACGCGGCCGGGTCGAGGAACTGGTGGGCGAAGTGGGAGGGTCGAGGTTGATCCCGAACGCCGATCGCCGGTCGATCGCGGCGAGCGTCTTCGCGTGGTCACGAAGTCGTAGGCGATCTCGGTCGGGTGCACCTCGAGCCCGAAGCGAACGCCCTCGGCGTCGAAGACGTCGAGGATCGGCGCCAAGCCTCGGCGAACTGCTCGTAGCCGCGTTCGATCTCCGACGGGTCGTTGGGCGGGAACGAGTACAGCAGGTGCCAGATCGGCGAACCGGTGAAGCCGTTGACCTGGGTACCCCGAAGCGCGCCGCCGCTCGCGCGGTGTCCTTCATCCGCTCGGCGGCGCGGGCGCGGACGCCTGCCGGCTCGCCGTCGCCCCAGACCTCCGGCGGCAGGATGGCGCGGTGGCGCGCGTCGATCGGGTCGCAGACCGCCTGGCCGACGAGGTGGGCGCCGAGCGCGCGGCAGCCGAGCCCGTGCCGCTCGAGCCGCTCACGCAGACGGCGCAGTAGCCCGGCTCCGCGAGCGCCTTGTCGACCTCGAAGTGGTCGCCCCAGCAGGCGAGCTCGAGTCCGTCGAAGCCCCAGGCCGCCGCCCTCGTGCGAGCTCTGCGAGCGGCAGGTCAGCCCACTGGCCGGTGAAGAGCGTGACCGGACGCCCCGTGGTCGTTGCGTCAGGGCTCGACACGGTGCCCTCTCGGCCTTCGAGCCTGACCGCGTGCGATCTCTTCCTGGGCAACGACGCATGAATCTTCGAAGACCATGTTGGCGGTTCTCCTTAGAGGATGATCGAGATCGCGCCCATCGGCGCGAGCCTCCAAGCGTCGAGGAGCACGCGCTTGCTGCGAATCTTGAAGCCGTCGTCCGTGCGTGAAAGCAAATACTCGTAGCCTCCGACGTAACAGTCGGTATCGTCGTTGCGGAACCGCCAGACCATGAATCCGGCCTGTGCCGAAACCGTGCCGTCGTCGTCCTCGCGCGCACGCACGTTCGAGATCAGATGGCGTGTCGTCGACCACGGATACTCGCGGTGTGCCCGCACGTTCTTCGAGGCGCACAGCGAGCCCCTTCAGCAGCTTGAGGTCGTGGTAGATGTACATGAGGTCGTTGTCCGGATCGGCGTTCGGGTTATCGTTGGTGGGAACGATGTAGCGGGCGTCGTCGCTCCAAAGGGCAACCCAGTCATCGACGTTCCAGTCATCGAGCAAAGCCGCCTCGTGGTACAAAAAGTCCTCGACTTCGGCGCGCAGTGTGGAAGCCACGCCTACGCTCACGTGAGCGCGACCTGCCGCTCCGCGAGCAGGTGCTCCTGCCAACGCCGCCAGAAGCCGCGGATCTGTTCCTCGCCGGTCAGAGACGGCACGGTGTCGTGGTAGCCGCGGGAGAGGATGCTCCACTCGACGACGCGGGCCTGCGCCCCCGCTGACACGATTCCAGAGCCTCGACATCGTCGGGAGTCGCGAGGCCGCCGGGCCCGGCGAAGGTGACGTAGCTCTCTAGCCGCACCGAACGGACGGACGGATGCTCGCCCCTCGGCGCGAGCTCGTACTGAGCTGCGTCCATATAGCCAACCGCCGTCGGCTGAATCGTCCGAATCGCCACCGCGTTGTTGTCCATCAGAAACATGTTCGGGAAGATGAACAGGTTTCGGTTGAGCTCGGCCATCGCGCGCCCGCGCTCGCCCATATGCTCGACGAGGGCGTCGTGGATCTGCTCGATCTGGGGTCGTGTTTCCTCTCCGAACTGTGGGCTCCACTTCGCGATAGGGCGCCCCCAGGCGCCGCTGTACTCAATCACGGCGTGTCCATTTCCGAGCGCGTACATCGCACCGGTGCTCGGCGTGACCGTGGCGCCGCTGTCCTTGCGAGGAACTGGAAGTAGGTGTGGTGCGTCGGGGCGAGATGGTAACCGTCCATGCTGTTCTCCACGAGCAGCTTCCAGTTCGCCTTGATGCCGTATTGGTGCGACCCCCGCAGCACCTCCAGGGAGCCACGCGCGGCGCCGCCGTTGCCACTCAGTACGGATGCCGCAATATCAGACGCGTCGGCGAGGTTGTCGATGTACTCGCGCGCGCCCGCCAAGTACGTCGGCAGATCCTCGGCGTGGGGGTCGAAGTTGACGAAGATGAAGCCGCGGTAGCTCTCGACGCGGGGCACGCGCACGAGACCCAGGTCGCACTTGTTCCATGACCCGCCGTACGACTGTTCGTCGGGAACGCCGATCAGCTGCCCTTCTGTGTCGAACGTCCACGCGTGGTAGAAGCACTGGAAGGTGTTTGCGTTGCCCCCGTCGGTACGGCAGATGGTCGCCCCACGGTGCGTGCACGTGTTAGCGAAGACGTTGATCTCGCCCGACTCACGGCCGCGGACGAAGAAGATCGGCTGGTTGGCAATCATCCGCCGCCTGTAGTCGCCGGCCTCGGGGATCTCCGATTCGTGACCGAGGTAGAGCCAGCAGTGGTTGAAGATCGTCGCCAGCTCCGCGGCGTGCACTTCGGGCGACGTCAGGACTGAGCGGTGATACGCGAAGTACTCGTCCTCAGGACGTTCGACAATCGTCCCTTCGACATCCAACTCCATCGCCCCGATTAGAGCACACATCTGATAACCGCGACGGCCTTCCCGACCGTGACGCCCTCAGATCGAACCGACGCCGAGCAAGGTATGCGTAAGTATTCGCCCGTAGGACGCTCAAAGCGAGCCGGTTCAACGCCGAACCGCCTCGCCACGATTACAGCAGAGATCTGATAACCGTGAGGTCCATCAACGGAGGTCAACCGGATGAGCTGCAGAGAGGGCCACTAGCCGTGCGCGTGTACGAGGCACTCGCCGAGGCGTTTGTAGACGAGGAAACGCGCGTCGTCTTTAATCTCATGGGCGACGGCAACAAGCTGTGGCTCGTCGAGATGGCGAAACGCCCGCAGGTCAGGCTCGTGAACGCCCGACACGAGGGCGCCGCGCTCGCGATGGCGGATGGATTCGCGCGTGCGGGCGGCGATGTTGGCGTGTGCGCGGTGACCTACGGGCCGGGAGCGACCCAGCTTCCGACCTCTCTCATGGTCGCTCGCAAACGCCGCTCTCCTCTGGTGATCTTCGCCGCTGACATCGCAGCGAGTCTCCGCGACAGCGGGGACCAGCTGGATATGAACGAGCGGGGATTATTGGAGGCCGCCGGCGCCTCGGTGCGCGAGCTGCGCGATCCCGCGCACGCGTATCAGATCGCGCGCCTGGCATTCGAAGAGGCGCGTAGCGAGCGCCACCCGGTTGCGCTGCTCGTCGCATCTGATCTGCAAGAGGAAACGATGCCGCTCACGCCGTCGGGCTTCGAGTCGGCGCCGAAGGCCACGAGAGCTGCCCCGGACCCGGAGGCGGTCGCTGCAGCCATCGATCTCCTCGCCGACGCCCAGCGGCCCCTCCTGCTCGCCGGTCGCGGCGCCGTCGTCTCCAACGCGCGCAGGTCGTTCGACGAGGTCGCCGAGCGTCTCGGCGCACTTGTCACGACCACCTTCGGCGCCAAAGGCTGGCTCGACGATCATCCGCTGCATGTCGGGCTCAGTGGAGGATTCGCGCTGGACGCCACCCGACGCTTGCTGGAGCAATCCGACTGTCTCCTCTCCATCGGTGCACGGTTGAACACCCACACCACCGACAACGGTCGGCTCTTTCGTGACAGCTCCGTGGTTCAAATTGACGTTGCTCCCTTCGGGGCTTCACGAGCGACCCTTCGGGTCGATGTAGCCCTCCTGGCCGATGCCGATCTCGCCCTACAAGCGCTTTCGGCTGAACTCGCACGTCGCGGCCACCGGGCTCACGGCTGGACACCCGAGATCCGTCAGGACGTTATGGACAGCGATCCGCGACTGGAGCAGATCGACTCACAGCCCCTCGTCACGGACGGAACGGGGAGCGACCCGCGGGCGCTCATGCTTCGAGCTCGATCGTTCGCTCCCGGCCGACGGCCAGATCATGATCGGCGGCGGGCACTTCATGGGTTTCGTGGCCCAGTTTCTCACGAATACGGGGCAGCGCTCATTCGAGATGGTGTTCGACTTCATGACCACCGGCCAGGCTGTGCCTGCGGCAATCGGTGCTGCCCTTGCCGATCCTCGACGCACCGTCTGCGCCTTCGAGGGCGACGCCAGCTTCATGATGCACGTCCAGGAGATCGATACTGCGGCCCGGTACGGTGCGGCGCCGCTCATCTTCGTCATCAACGACCAGGCCCTCGGCGCCGAATACCACAAGCTTCGCGCCCATGGTCTCGACCCCAGCGAGGCGCTCGTACCAATGCCCGACGTTGTACGGCTCGTCGAGGCACTCGGCGGCCGAAGCATGCGCATCGATCGGCCCGAGGGCATTCCGAGAAGTCATGCACTGGTACGACCCCGCCCGCGGACCTCACGTCGTGGACTGCCCGGTGACCCGGAGCGTGGTCGGACCGGAATGACTCGCGCCGTCTCAACCTCACCCGTCCGAGAATCGGCAGCCCTCAGCGGGCGGGCGCAAGACAACCCGCACCGACGTCGGCAAGGGCGGCGTAGCCCAGGTTGGCGACGGTGGCCCGGAGATCCCAGAGCAAGTGGTCGAGCATCGTCCCCACTGCTTCCTCACCGCCAACCGCAAGCGCAAACAACAGCGGACGCCCGACCAGCACGGCATCGGCGCCGCGCGCAATCGCCTTGACGATGTCGGCTCCGGTGCGGATGCCGCTATCGAGCAGCACGGGCACCTCGTTCCCTACGGCAGCGCGAATCGCCGGCAGCGCGTCGATCGACGGCACCGCACCAGGCAAGACGTGCCCGCCGTGATTCGAGACGACGACGCCGTCCACCCCGCACTTGAGCATGCGAAGCGCACCCTCCCCGCTGAGCACGCCCTTTGCCAGCACCGGAAGGGCAGTTCAACTCGCAGAGCCAGGAAATCGCCTCCCCGTCGAGCGGGTCGTGCATAGTGCGCCGCCCCGAGAGCGTCCTTGCCTCCGCTGCGGCAGAATCGAGCGGATTGCCGTGTCGAGCTCGCTGCACCGGATCGCTCGCGAAGCTGGTCCGAGAATCCGGCGATCATCGCCTCCGGATGCATCGGCACTGCCCCGGTGTCGACGGTGATCACGATCGCTGAGCAACCGGACCGCTCGGCATCGGCCACGAATGCCGTAGTCGCCCCACGATTCCCGATCCAGTACACCTGGTACCACCACGGCCGTCCGGCGAGCGCGGCGGCGATGCTCTCGGCGCTTTTCGCCGTGTAGCTGCTGCAGCACATCGCCACCGGGCGCGATGTGGCCGCGCGCGCTACCGCGAGTTCGCCGTCGGGGTGTACGCGGCCGATGAAGCCGGTCGGCGCAATCACCACCGGCGAGTCGAGTGTCGTGCCGAGCATCGCCACCGAAAGGTCGGGAAGCTCATCGTAGGCCGGCGGCTGCGGCACTAGCTCCAGTCGCCGAAACGCATCGACGCATTCGCGGACGCCCGCGCCGCCACCAGGGCCGCTGCTGATGAACTCGAACGTAAGCGGATCGAGCACCTCCCGCGCTGCTCGCTCGAGCTCGTCCACCTCGTCGCGTAGTGACAGCCAGAGCCTTCCTGGGCCGTCGCCGCTCATGCTCCTCGCAAGTTGGACGGAACGCCGAAGATGTCGACGAACACGCGCAACGCTCGCTCGGTCGGTCGGTACGCGATACGGGCGTCCTTCAGCCGGCAGCTGAGTGCCAGGTCTCCACCGCGACTCGACGTGCGCCGTGCCCTCCTCGTCGGAGCTCGGGACGGCGACGGCGACGTGATGCACGTCCTCGCCTTCTTCGGCGAGGAAGCGCGTGTATCCACTCCTAGCGTCGAGCAACTGGATCAGCCCCCACGCGACCTGACCGACCATCGTCGCGACGCGCCACGCGCGGTCGACCGGCTCCGCGTGCCCTCGAAACTCTCGACACCGTGGGAGCCGGAGCTCGTGGAGCTCCCAGGGGCCGCCCTCGTAGTTGTCGACGTATCGCCGCATGGTCGCTTCCTCGTCACGGACGACGATTCCGATCTCGAGCGTCTCGGTGAAGCGAGGCGAGCCCATCCGTCTACGCTAGTTCATCGTCTTGCGGATCGGACTCGGTACCAATCGACTCACAAACGCGCCCGAGCGAGTCGCCTTTGTACGCGCGGCCGTCGGCGCCGGAGTGACGCACGTCGACACCGCCCACTCGTACGCGGGAGGCGAGAGCGAGCGGACGATTGGAGCTGCCCTTTCACCGCTCCGGGAGGGAATCGTCGTCGCGACAAAAGGGGGCCTTCAACCCGGCGAAGGGCGCCCCGGGCTCCTGCGCGCACAGATCGAGGAGAGCCTTCGCCGGCTCCAGACGGAGACAATCGACCTCTACTACCTGCATCGAGTCGACCCCGAAGACCCCCCTCGCGGAGAAGTCTCGCTCGATCGCGGACTATCGGGACGCGGGGAAGATCCGCGATGTGGGACTATCCGAGGTCGGCATCAGGGAGATCGAGCAGGCCCGCGAGACTCGTCCCGGTTGCGGCGGTTCAGAACCATTACAGCCTGAACGAACGTGGCTGGGACGACGTCGTCGACCACTGCACTCGGGAAGAGATCACGTTCGTCCCGTTCTTCCCCTTACGCGGGGCAGCGGCAAGGCGCTCGCCGAGATCGCCAAACGGCACGGCGCCACGACGGCTCAGATCGCCCTAGCGTGGCTGCTTCGACGCTCGCCCGTGATGCTCCCGATCCCCGGCACCCTCATGCTCGACCATTTGCGACAGAACCTCGCCGCGACCGAGATTGAGCTGAGCGACGCAGACTACGATGCCTTGAGCAACTGCGACTCGGGCTCAGAAGTAATCCGCAGGCCGAGCTTCGAGCGGAGCTGCGCCTGTGGCCTCGTGAGCAGCGAAACCTTGCCTTCACTCGCTGCTCCTGCCACTCTCGTCGAGCCTGGCTTGCACATCTGCTATACACACGTCGGTTTGAGGTTGCGAGTGCACGCCACTGAGCGGCTTCACCCTAACGTGTCGTTGTCCGCGACGCTGCTCGTGCTCTTAACTGCCGCTGTGACCGCCTCCCGCCACTCTTGTGACCTCTGCTGCTGACTCGCCGGCTCCCGTAGGGGGATGGACCCCCATACCGCGATCCCCGCTTCTCCGTCGAGGAGCGGTGGGCCGACCTGCGGCGACATGAGCTGTGCGCGAAGTTCGCGCAGCTTCTCAGCGTTTGGGGGTTTGAGCTGCTGTGCCGCGGGGCAAGCGAGGCGATGGAAGAGATGGAGTTCTCCGAGGAGCGCTGTCGCGACCGTCTCGGGGACGGTATCGGGCACATCTCGCGGAGCGTCGGGGCGACCAACCGGGGTCCGGCCGGGTCAGCCGAGTTCGCCAATAGCGTGCAGCGTTTCCTCGTCGAGCAGTACACCCCTGGGGATTCCGGCGATTATTCACGACGAGTGCCTCTGCGGTCTCGCCGGTCGCGGCGCCACGCAGTTCCCGATGATGATCGGCATGGCCAGCACCTTTGATCCGGAACTGGTCCACTTGATGGCCGATGCGATCCGTGTCGAGATGCGCGCCGTCGGCTCGCTCCAGGGGCTGGCGCCGGTCCTCGACATTACGCGTGACCTCGGCGCTCGGGCGCTGCGAGGAGACGTTCGGTGAGGACGCCTACTTAGCCGCGCGGATGGGCGTCGCCTACGTGCGCGGACTGCAGGGGGAAGCTCGAGAACGGCGTCGCCGCCACAGGGAAGCACTTCCTTGGATACGGCTTCTCCGAGGGCGGCCTGAACCATGCCTCGGCGCACATCCCGACGCGGGAGCTGCTCGAGCAGGTGGCGATGCCATTCGCGGCGGCGATCAGGGAGGCGGGCCTCGCCTCGATCATGAATTCCCACAGCGATCTCGACGGCATCCCCACGATCTCGACGACGATCCTGCGAGAGCTACTGCGCGGCCGGCTCGGCTTCACCGGTCACACCGTCGCCGACTATACGAGCGTCGACCGGCTCGTCGACTGGCAGGCGGTGGCCGCCACCCGGGCCGACGCCGCCCGGATCGGTCTTCGAGTCCGGGCTCGATGTCGAGCTGCCGACAGTCAGCTGCTACGGCGAGGTTCTCGCGATCGAGGTCGAGTCCGGCCGGGTGCCCGAGACACTCGTTGACGAGGCGGCCGCCCGCGTGTTGCGAACGAAGTTCCTGCTTGGGCTCTTCGAGCGGCCCTACGTTGACGCCGACGCCGCCGAGCGGACGGTCGGAATGCGCGGGCACGGCGAGCTCGCCCGGCTGCTCGCACGGAAGTCGCTCGTCCTACTCGCGAACAACGGTGTGCTGCCGCTCCGCGGCGACCTCCGGTCGATCGCGGTGATCGGTCCGAACGCCGACAGCCTCCGCCGCCAGCGGGGCGTCTTCCATTACCCGAGCCAGGTCGAGGTCATCCAGGCGATCGAGCACATCGTCGCCGAGGTAGGCGGCGACTTGCCCGGGCCGCCCGTGTCCGGGGGCGACCTCTCACTCGAGGGGGCTACGGTCTTGGCGGCGATCCGCGAGCAGGCACCGAACGGCACGGCTGTTCGCTATGCCCTCGGTTGTGAGGTCGACGGCAACGCGACGAGCGGGTTCGCCGAAGCCGTGACAGTGGCCGAGGCCTCGGACGTCGCCATCGTTGTCGTCGGCGAGAGCTCGGGGATGGTGCCGGGCTACACGAACGGCGAGTTCCACGATCGGGCAGAGCTTCGCCTGCCCGGCGTGCAGGAGGCTCTGATCGCCGCGCTCGCGGAGACGGGAACGCCGCTCGTCGTCGTCCTCGTCACCGGCAGACCGCCGGTGCTCGCGGCGGTTGCTGAGCACGCCGCGGCGATCCTTCTAGCGTGGCTTCCGGGCCAAGAGGGAGGGCCGGCGATCGCCGAGGCCTTATTCGGGCAAGTGAATCCCGGCGGCAAGCTCCCGATCTCGCTTCCGCGCTCCGTAGGCCAGCTCCCCGTCTACTACAACCACAAGACCGGCGGTGGCCGTAGCTTCCCCTACGGCGACTATTGGGACTTGCCTGCGAAGCCGCTGTACCCGTTCGGGCACGGCCTGAGCTACACGAGCTTCGAGCTCGCCAACCTTGAGGTCTCACCCACAGCGACGACGCCGGCGGGCGAGGTGACGGTCACGGTTGAGGTTGAGAACATCGGTACGGCACCGGGCGACGCCGTGGTTCAGCTCTATGCGCGGGACCTCGTCGCAAGCCTCGCCCGACCGGTCCGCGAGCTGCGGGGCTTCCAACGGCTGGAGCTGCAACCGAGAGAGCGGCGGCTCGTCCGCTTCGGACTGCGCGCCGCGGAACTTGGATTCTTCAACAGCGAGCTCGAGTTCGTGGTTGAGCCGGGCGAGTTCGAGCTCGCCGTTGGCTTCTCGGCGGACGATCTCCGCCTCACGAACATTCTGCGCGTCGACGGCGATCGTCCCGAGGTTGTGGAGCGGGTTTTCTTTTCGGCGTCGGAGGTGGTGGCGTCCTCCGAACGCCCATTGATGTCGGTTGGGCACGAGCTGGCTGGCAGCGATCGCGCGGGATATGAGCGGCGACGGTCCGGGCAGGCTCTGGCTCTCGCTGCGCGAGGAGGTCGACGGGCTGAGCGGGCCGCACGGGAAGGTGCTCGACCGGCTCACTTTTGGGTTCATCAGCTGCCCAGGCGGCGTGGGGCGTACGCGCGTGCGTCGATGCGTTCTGCCGCCTCGAGCCGTACTCCGGCCGCCGGCCTACGACGAGGTTCTTCCCGACCTGTCGGTGCGGATGCTCCGTCCTACCCACGGACGTTGTGTCTTTTTTCTTGCGATAGCAGAGAGTGGAGAATGTTTGAATCCCGGATAGGTCGCGAAAGGTCGGACTTCAAACTCCGTCCGAGAACCGGCACCATGGACATCGACTCGTCACGACCCTCTCCTGCAAAAAAGCCCCGATTTCCGGGGCTTTCTGAAGCGGATGATGGGACTCGAACCCACGACCTTCTGCATGGCAAGCAGACGCTCTAGCCAACTGAGCTACATCCGCGTGATCGCCCGAGTATAGCCCGGCGCCGCGGGCTACTCGGCGTCGAGCGCCTCGTTGACGAGGCGGTCGGCGAGCTCGTTGTGCTCGCGGCGGACGTGGCGGTACTCGACGCTCGTCGAGCTGGCGAGCGAGCCGCGCCGCCTCGAGCGAGAGCGCGCGCAGCGCCTCGTTCTTGACCGGTACTCGCCGCGCATCTGCTTGACGAGCAGCTCGGAGTCGGAGACGCACCTCGACCTCGGTCGACGCCGAGCTCGACCGCCTTCGCGAGCCCGGCGACGAGGCCGCGGTACTCGGCGACGTTGTTCGTCGCGACGCCGATCGCCTCGCCCTCGGCCGCGAGCACCGTGCCGTCCTCGGCCTCGAGCACGTAGCCGTACGCGGCCGGGCCCGGGTTGCCGCGCGCGCCGCCGTCGGTGAAGAGCCGCGCCTTCACAGGAGCGCGTAGACGTCGAAGGCCGGCTCCTCGTAGGGATGCGCCGCCGCGAGCGCGGCGACGACCTCGTCCTGGCGCTCCTCGGGAAAGACCGTCTCGAGCCGAACCTCGGCGACGCGCTCCTCCGCGCCCGAGCTCGCCGACCGTCGGGATCGGCGCCGGGCAGCGCCGCGGAACGTGCCGGTGCCGTCGCGTGTACCAGGAGCAGCGCTCGTAGTCGCCGATCCGGCCCGCGCCCGCGGCGAAGACCGCCTCGCGCACCGCGTCGAGCGCCTCCGGCGGGACGAAGACGACGAGCTTGCGGTTCATCGGCGTTGTCGATCTGGGCGCGCTGGAGCCTGCCCGGAGTAGTCGACGTAGATCGACTTCCACTCGGTGAAGACGTCGAGCGCCGCCTGGCCGGCCTCGCGGTGGCCGTTGCCGGTGTCCTTCGTGCCGCCGAACGGCAGGTGCACCTCGGCGCCGGTCGTGCCGGCGTTGATGTAGGTGATCCCGGCCTGCGAGGTCGCGCATCGCGCGGAAGGCGCGGTTGACGTCGCGGGTGAAGATCGACGACGAGAGCCCGTAGCTGACCGAGTTCGCGGCGGCGACCGCCTCCTCGAAGCTCGCCGACCGGGATCAGCGCGGTCGTCGGCCCGAAGATCTCCTCCTGGGCGATCCGCATCTCCGGCTCGACGTCGGCGAAGACCGTCGGGCGGTAGTAGAAGCCCGCGCCCGTCGACGCGCCTCGCCGCCGGTCAGGAGCTTCGCGCCCTCGTCCTTGCCGATCTGCGTGTAGCGCGTCGACCTTCTCGAGCGCGGCGCTGGTTGATCAGCGGGCCCGACGTCGGTCGTCGTCCTCCCAGCCCGGCCCGAGGCGGAGCCGCTCGGCCGCCGCGACGAGCTTCGACTGCAGCTCGTCGTAGACCGCCTCGTGGACGATCACCCGCGAGGCGGCGGTGCAGCGCTGGCCGCTCGTCCCGAACGCCGACCAGACGATCCCGTCGACCGCGAGATCGAGGTCGGCGTCGTCCATGACGATGATCGCGTTCTTGCCGCCGAGCTCGAGGTGGACGTGCTTGAGGTGGTCGGCGGCCGCCTTCGTGACCGCGATGCCGGTCTCGCGCGAGCCGGTGAAGGTGATCACGGGGACGTCGGGATGGCGGACGAGCGCGTCGCCGGCCTCCTCGCCGAAGCCGTGGACGACGTTGACGACGCCCGGCGGGACGCCGGCCTCGGCGAGCAGCTCGACGAAGCGCTCCGCGAGGAGCGGCGTGTCCTCGGCCGGCTTCAGGACGACGGTGTTGCCGCAGACGAGCGCCGGGCAGAGCTTCCAGGACGGGATCGCGATCGGGAAGTTCCAGGGCGTGATCGCGCCGACGACGCCGACCGGCATCCGCACGCTCATCATGAACTTGTCGCGGAGCTCGCTCGGGGTCGTCTGGCCGAAGCAGGCGCCGGCCCTCGCCGCCCATGTAGTAGCTCATGTCGATCGCCTCCTGGACGTCGCCGCCGGCCTCGGCCCTGACCTTCCCCATCTCGCGGGTCATCAGGTCGGTCAGCTCCGTCCTTGTGGGCGCGCAGGAGCTCGGCGAAGCGGAAGAGGATCGCGCCGCGCTCCGGCGCCGGCACGAGCCGCCAGTCCTCGAACGCCTCCTTCGCCGCGCGCGACCGCGCGGTCGACGTCGGCGGCGCCCGAGCGCGGGAAGGTCGCCGAGCGTCTCGCCGGTCGCCGGGATCGACGCGACTCGAAGCGTCTCGCCGCCGGCGGCGTCGACCCATTCGCCGCCGATGAAGTTCCTGTGAGCCGCGACCGCCATCGAGCGATGCAGCCGGCTCAGGCGTCGGGACGTCGGTCGTCGGGAACGTCCCGGCGACCCGCGGCGCGGCGGCGGTCGCGGGTCACGCGCTGCTCGGCGCGGCTCCGGCCGCGGCCGCGCCTCGCGCGGCGGTCGGGCCCGTCGCGGCGGTCGATGATCACCGTCACGTCCGGGTTGTCGGCGTAGTAGGCGACGAGCCGGTCGTAGAGCTCGTGCCTCGAGCTCGCGCGGGACGACGCAGTAGATCACGGCTCAGTCTACGACCGCGAGGCCGCTAGACCCTCGCGATGTCGGGGACGATGCGGCCGTCGTCGACCATGTGCGCGTTCCACTCGGTGAACGTCGCCGTCGAGCTCGCCGGGCTCGTGGCCGCGCTCGGCGAGACGGACCGGCTGCGCCCGAGTCGGGCGTGACCCGGTACTGGTACCAGGAGATCTCCCAGGCGACCGTGATCACGATCGTCCTGGTTGACGCCGGAGAGCGGCATGATCGAGACCCGCGGCGTGCCGAGGCTCTTCGCGATCCCGCCGACGGTGCGGCGGAACTGCGAGGCGTTGAAGTGGTCGGCGGCCTCGACGATCGCGAGCTCCGACTCGGAGAGCCGCCGCAGGATCGGCTCGCTCGCGACCGGCTCCTCGGCCGGCAGCTTCGCGCACCCGAGCAGCGCCGCGAGCGAGAACCTGCTCGCGCCGGCGGTCGACCGGGATCGTCGGCGTCGTCGGCGAGCCCTCCTTGATCCAGCCGTACTCGAGCGCGATCTCCTGGCAGAGCGGGCAGACGTCGACGTAGTGCTCGCCGCCGTTCGGCGAGAAGCGCACCGCGCGCTCGCCCATCAGGAGCGTGCGCTCGCAGATGCGCGCACTGCCGCTCGGCGCTCGACCCGCGTGACCCGCATCGGCGCGAGGGTAGCTGTTCTCGCGGCGCCACGGCCGAGCGCGAAATCCCTGCTCAGGCCGGGAACGGCTTCGCTGCTCCTTCTTCGCCGCGTCGATCAGCTTCTGCGCGATGTGCGCCGGAACCTCCTCGTAGCGCAGGAACTCCATGTGGTAGTCGCCGCGGCCGCCGGTCATCGACGTGAGCGACTGCGAGTAGGTCAGCACCTCGGCCATCGGCACCTCGGCCTTGATCGTCGTCATCCCGCCCTTCGGCTCCATCCCGTGCAGGCGGCCGCGGCGCGAGTTGAGGTCGCCGTTCACGGCGCCGACCGCCTCGTCGGGGACGGTCACCTCGAGCTCCATGATCGGCTCGAGCAGCGTCGGCTGGGCCTTCTCGTAGGCCGGTCTTGAACGCCATCGAGCCGGCGACCTTGAACGCCATCTCCGACGAGTCGACGGTGTGGTAGGAGCCGTCGACGAGCCGCACGCGCACGCCCTGGATCGGGGCGCCGGCGAGCACGCCGTGCGCCATCGTCTCCTGGATGCCCTTGTCGACCGCCGGCCGGAAGCCGCTGCGGGATCACGCCGCCGACGATCTTGTCGACGAACTCGTAGCCGACGTGCCCGTCGATCGGCTCGATCACGATCACGCAGTCGCCGAACTGCCCGCGCCCGCCGGTCTGCTTCTTGTAGCGGCCCTGCGCGCGCGCCTCGGCCTTGATCGTCTCGACGTAGGGCACGCGCGGCTGGTGCAGCTCGACCTCGACGCCGAAGCGGCTCTTCAGCCGCGCCGACCGCGACCTCGACGTGCACCTGGCTCATGCCCGAGAGCAGCTGCTCGCCCGGTCTGCGGGTCGCGGCGCAGCTGCAGCGTCGGATCCTCCTCGTGCAGCCGGCGGAGCGCCTGGGCGACCTTGTCCTCGTCGCCCTTCGTCTTCGGCGTGACCGCGAAGCTCATCACCGGCTCGGGGAACTCGAGCGGCGGCGGCTCGAGCTCGTGCTCGGCGTCGGCGAGCACGTCGCCGGTCTGGACGTCCTTCAGCTTCGCGACCGCGCCGATGTCGCCGGCGCCGAACGCCGTCCGCCTTCTCGTGCTCCTTGCCCTGCAGCATCATCAGCCCGCCGAGCCGCTCCTTCGCCTGGTCGCGGAGGTTGACGAGCGTCGAGTCGGCGGCGACCGTGCCGCCGAAGACGCGGAAGACGTTGATCCGGCCGGCGAACGGATCGGCGACCGTCTTGAAGACGAACGCGGCGGTCGCCGCCGCCCGTCTCGATCGGCGACGGCTTGCGCGCCGGCGACGGCACGCCCTCGACGAGCAGGTCGAGCAGCGCGTGCGTGCCGAGGTTCTTCGTCGCGACGCCGCAGGAGACCGGGTAGAGCTCGTCGTTCGTGACCGCGCGTCTTCAGCGCCGCCGCGACGGCGGCCGGGTCGAGCTCCTCGCCGCCGAGGTAGCGCTCCATCAGCGCCTCGTCGGTCTCGACGACCGCGTCGAGGAGCTTCTCGCGGTACTCGGCCGCCGACGCCGGCCATCTCGTCGGGGATCGGCGACCGGATCGCCTTCGCGCGCGCCGCGCCGGATCCAGGTAGGCGCAGTTGTGCAGCAGGTCGACGATCGCCGTCAGCTCGTGCTCGGTCGCCGATCGGCAGCTGGATCGCGACGCAGCGGTCGGAGAGCTGCTCCTGGAGCGCCGCGAGCGTGCGGTAGAAGTCGGCGCGCTCGCGGTCGAGCATGTTCACGAAGACGACGCGCGAGAGCTCGAGCGCCTCGGCGCGGCGCCCAGACGCGCGACGGTGTTCACCTCGACGCCCATCACGCCGGAGACGACGACGAGCGCGCCCTCGACGACGCTGCAGGCTCGCGATCGTGTCGGCCTGGAAGCCCGAGTCGCCGGGCGTGTCGATCAGGTTGATCTTGCGCCCCTGCCACTCGAGGTGGCAGAGCGACGCGGCGAGCGACATCTGGCGCCGCTGCTCGTCCTCGTCCCAGTCGGAGACGGTCGTGCCCGCCTCGACCGTGCCGAGACGGTTGATCGCGCCGGCCTGGAAGAGCATCGCCTCGACCAGCGAGGTCTTGCCCGTCCCGCGGTGGCCGACGACGGCGACGTTGCGGATCTTCCCGGGCTCCTGCGGCATTCCTCACTCCTCTCGGACGGTGGTCACGGAGTCGCGACCAATCCTAAACCGCTGCGCGGCTCACGCGCGGGAGCGGTCGCGCTGTGCAGGCGCGGAGCGGAGCCGCAGGATCGCCTTCGTGTGGAGCTGCGAGACGCGCGACTCGGTCACGCCGAGCACCTCGCCGATCTCGCGCAGGGTCAGCTCCTCGTAGTAGTAGAGCGTCACGACGAGCTTCTCGCGCTCGGGCAGCCGCGAGATCGCGTCGGCGAGCGCCTCGCGCATCTCGGTCTCGTCGAGCGCCTCGGCCGGCCGGATGCTCTCGGGATCCTCGAGCGTGTCGAGCAGCGAGACCTGGTCGCCCTCGCCCGAGGTCGACCAGAGCTCGTCGAGCGCGGCGATCGAGGAGCGCGAGATGTCGACCAGCGACTCCTCGAGCTCGTCGGTCGTGATCCCGACCTTCGCCGGCGATCTCCTCGTCGGTCGGCGCGCGCCCGAGCTTCGCCTCGAGCTCGCGGATCGCCCGCTCGATCTCGCGCGCCCGCGAGCGCACCGAGCGCGGCACCCAGTCGAGCGTGCGCAGCTCGTCGATGATCGAGCCGCGGATCCGCGCGATCGCGTAGGTCTCGAACTTGATGTCGCGCTCGGGGTCGTAGCGGTCGATCGCGCTCATCAGGCCGAGCAGCCCGTAGGAGACGAGGTCGGCCTCCTCGACGTGGGCCGGCAGCCCCGAGCCGAGCCGGCCCGCGACGTACTTGACGAGCGGCGCGTAGTTGACGATCAGCCGGTCGCGCAGCGCCTTCTCGTGCGTCCGGCGGTACTCGAGCCAGAGGCTCCGGCTGTCGGTTTCCCCGGCCATCGGAGAGAGAATACGAGCTAGCGGCGCATTCTCCTCAGTGCAGCCCACGCAAACGACCCCATCCAGAGCCGATCGCGACCGCCGCGACGGCGATCACCCACCTGTCCATGGCTCGCACTCGCGACCGCGATGACGGCAAACGCCGCTGTCAGGACGCTGAAAAGGAGCGGCATCGCCAGCCGGTTCACGCCCAAGATGATGCCGAGCGGGACCGGGACGCCGCTCTGGCCGCGCGCGCTCGATCGTGGAGCGGAGCTCAGCCGGCGGGGGCGTCGCCGTCGCCAGCCAGGCGAAGAGGCGCGACGGTGCCGGCGTGCGTGCGCAGCAGGCCGCCGGGAGTGACGGGCTGGCCGTTCCAGTCGTTGAGATAGAGACCGTTCCCCGAGGGGCCATTCTGCATCGCCCGCTGTGCGTTCGCGTAGACCGCCTGATAGGCCGCCGTGTTCCCGTCGTGCTGGTAGAGGTCGAGCAGGAAGCGCAGGTAGATCCCGTCCGCCGTCGCCGACCAGTCGAGCGGGGCGGCGAACTCGGCGAGCGACGCCTGCCCGAGCTGCTCGGCCTTCGTGCAGTAGCTGCTCTGCCCGGTGGTGTCGCAGAGGACAAGGTTGGCGCCGATCATCATCCCCTCGACATAGTCGAGCAGCGTGCCGTCCGTCGCGTTGCGCGTGTAGAGGCCGGTGGCCGGATCGACCGTGTTCGTATCCGCCCAGGAGATCAGCTTCGTCACGTGCTGCAGGTACGAGGACTGCCGTGTCTGCTGGTAGAGGACGGCCCCGATATAGGCCGCGGCGGCGAGCGGCTCGGCGGTGATGTGCCCGTGCCGGTTGTCCCACCAGGTGCCCGCCGCCCGCCGTATTCCAGCCGCTCTCGACGATGAAGTCGAAGGCTCGCGCCGCCTCGGTCAGGAAGGCGCGGTCACCGGTCGCGCGGAACGCGTCGAGGAACGCGATCCCCCACCAGCCGTTGTCGTCGAAGTAGGTGAGCGCGTGCGGGTCGTGGACGCCCGGGTAGTAGGCGAAGCCGCCCCGCGGCTCGAGAGCGCCGTTCCAGTACCCCTCGGCCGTGGTGGCGAAGCGCACGACCGCCGCCTTGTTCGCGGCTGTCGGCTCCGCGATCGCGACGGCGTCGATCGCCTCGAAGAGCGGAAAGGCGCTCCAGAGGTACGCGAGCGGCATCGCGTGGGTTCTTCGGCGCGCCGAGACGGTCGTCGTACCAGCCGAGCTTCGCGTTCCAGAAGCTCGCGTGCGCCGCCTGGATCCCGCTCTGCGCGAGTCCGAGGAACTGCGCCTGCGTGATCCGGCTCGCACGTTGCCCGGACGCCGAGACGGCACCGCACAAGAGGAGTGACGCGCAGGCGACCAGCGCGAGCGAGGTGATCCGGCGCTCGAACGGCATGCGACTACCCAGGGTAACCAAGGCGTGCGCACCTGCCTGCCCGGCAGGGGCGCGAGGAGGCGGTTCGGTACACTCGGCCCACCGAGGGGCGTAGCTCAATTGGCAGAGCACCGGTCTCCAAAACCGGGGGTTGCAGGTTCAAGTCCTGCCGCCCCTGCTTCGGTCATCCCTGTAGTTTCGGGTTTTGGTCGCCTGGTTCGAAGGCAACCTGTTTTTCGCCAACTTCCCGTGCCAACGCGTCCGGGGATCGAACCAGCGGGCTGAACTCAAGCGTGACCGAGCAGCACTTGGCGCCGTAAGCGTAAGCGGTCGAAATGGCTGACGATGGTCAAGTGTCGGCTGCGGCGCTGCTATCGCGGAACCGTCCGGGGCACCCTGTGACGCGGACTCCCGCTCTTGTCGACCGGGCTTCCGCGTGGGAGACTGCCGCGATGGCGTCGGGTGGGGATGACACTCGGCAGTACGACACGACGTATCGCCGGTTCGCCGACGAGTTGTATGCGTCGATTCGTGGCGAGGTGTTCGGCGAGGACATCGGCCAGAACTCGTGGTTGACGGCGGACGAGCTGCGGGTCTTCTGCGAGTGGCTGGAACTCAGCGGCTCGAGCGACGTGCTCGAGGTTGCGAGCGGATCGGGCGGGCCCGCACTGTTCATGGCGGCGACAACGGGTTGCCGGGTCACGGGCGTCGACATGCACGAGGCGGGCGTCGCGGCCGGGAGCGAGGCCGCGCGCGAGCGCGGGCTTACCGAGCGTGTCCGATTCGTGTGCGCGGACGCGCGCGAGCGGCTTCCGTTCGAAGATGGGATGTTCGACGCGATCATCTGTATCGATTCGATCAACCACCTCTACGAGCGAGCGGCTGTCCTGCGCGACTGGTATCGGCTCGTCCGTCCGGGCGGGCGAATCCTCTTCACCGACCCGATCACCCTGACCGGACTTCTCCGGCGCGAGGAGGCGATCATCCGCAGCCGCGGGATGGGCGAGTTCGTCTTCACGCCTCCGGGCCTCGACGAGCGCCTGATCCGCGAGGCCGGCTTCGCCGATGTCCGCGCCGAGGATGCGAGCGATAATCCGGCACGCGTCGGCACGGCGTGGCAAGCGGCGCGGGCGCGGCATGTCGCTGAGCTCGACGAGATTGAGGGCGCTGAGCAGAACGCCACAATGCAACGGTTCCTCGCCACCGTCTCGGCGCTCGCACGCGAGCGCCGGCTCTCCCGGCTCGCCTACCTCGCGCATCGTCACTGATGCGACGCGACCGCCGGAGCCCGCAGAGCACGGCCTCCGCTCGGTTCCTCGCCTTTCGAGGCCGCTCGGCAACCGGCGCAAAAGACCGGTGATCAATCTGTTGGCGGTATGTGCCGTGTCGGCGTGAGCCGCCCTCGGTCGACACGGCAAGGACACACGTCCGTACCAAACCAACGACACGGGTTCGTACCAAACCTCGCATCGATCGCACCGCAGGAGGCCGTACTCAGGGATCAAACTGAGCAAAGAGCTCGATGCCGTACCCCGCTCGATCCCGCTTCGAGATCTCAAAACCGGTGTTGCAGGTTCACGTGTGCCGCCCGTGCTCGCTCGAACGCCGGGAAGGCCGCCCGCGGAGGCGGGTTTCGTCCTTGTCCGGGCCCACTCGCGCTCTCGTCGTTCGAGGAGCCGCGCGACCAAGGCTCCGCGAGCAGCGCTCTCCGGGCGAGGGCGCCGGGAGCGGCCGCCGCCACCACCTTTCTCGGCCGATTCAGGACGGGATGAACGCGGTGCCCTCGAAGTTCGTGTTCGCGGACGGGAGATTGGTCGACACCGGCACGGCCGCGAAGCCCGAGCTCGTCGGTTCGACGATCCAGAACTCGTTGCTGACCTCCGTGCCGATCACGACGTCGCCGGTGAACGCGGCGAGGCTGGCCGAGCTCGCGAAGAACACGTCCTGGCTGTTTGTGTCGCTGAGGTAGAGGCCGGGTGGAGGCCAGCTCGCCGGGGCGGTGCTCCCCGCGCCGCCGCTTGCGCCGGGCGGGGTGATCACGGCGATCGGGTTGAGCCCGCTGTCGAGGCTCGGGACGATCGTCTGGACGACGCCGTGTCGGCTGATCGCGAGCAGCTCGCCGAAGTCCCCGCCATCCTCGTCGATCGTGATCAGAAGCTGGCCCGCCGCACTCCCGAACGTCGCGGGGGCCACCGCGATCTCGTCGGCGCCGCCGGGGCCGGGGTACGCACCGATGGGCTGAACCTTGCCCGACTTACGAATCGCATACACCTCCCCGCCCGGAGCGCTCGAACCTCCCGTCGCCGCGAGCAGCGCGTAGCCGAACCGACCGACCGTGTCGAAGACGAGCGCGCCGTCGGACGGCTCGGTTCCCGGGAGCGTCGCGAGCTGCGTGATCGCCGTCCCGGCGGAGGAGATCCTGAAGATCCTGTTATCCGGGGTATGGCAGTAGATCCCGGGCGGCCAGTAGGCAGGCTTGGTCGGGCTCGGGACGCAGCGGGTCTCTTCGCCGCCCGGGGTAAACGAGGCAAACGGCTGCGGTGCGGCCGACGAGGCCGTCTGCACCTCGATCGTGCCGAGGTTCTCGGCCACGTAGAGGAGCCGGTTCCCGCTTGCGAGTACGTCCCCGAGCGGGAGTCCGGTGTCGGTGACGACCGAGAACTGCAGGGAGACGTCGCGACGAGGCGGGGCCCGAGCCGATCGCCGCCGTGAGCAGCACGACGACGGAAAGAGCGAGCAGTCGCGGCATCGTCAGGCGCCTCCTCTTCACGGCTACCTGCATTGAAGCGCTCGGGCACGGATTCGGCCAGCCGGGCACGTGACCGATGCGAACAGAGCCGATGCCGGCCGCCCTTGCGCCTGCCCGCCGGCAGGCGGCTCGCCCGGCCCCGGTCGAGCGGTCGCCGGGGACGAGGGCCGAGGCCGCCGGCGCCCTTCCCCGACCTGTCGCCGGCTCGGGAAGGTCGGCGCGAGGATGCCCCGAGGAGGGCGCGAAGGCCGTTTCGGAGGCGAGGAGCGGAACGGCACGACGCGGCACCGCCGGGAGCGGCGTACACTTCGAGCGGCGATGAATCGGTCGAGTTTGACGCCCGTCGTCGTCCTTGCAGGGCTCGCGCTCGCCGTCGCCTCGCCGGCAGCAGCGTTCAGCGGCTTCGGGGTCGCGGGCGCTCTCGCGAGCGCCCGGCCTCGCTGTCCATGTCTCGACGACGGCCAGTTCGCGGAACACCTGTCAGGCAGGGGCGGGCCACGACGAGAAGGCCGGCAGCTCATCGCTTTCCGGCACGAAGCGCAAGCCGGGCGTCGTCGCCTGCGAGCAGCCGCCGCGGTCCGAGGTGACCGGGACGGCGCTCGAGCAGCAGGGCGCGAGCGCGCTCGCGACCGTCGGCTGAGAGTCGTCCGCTACGGGGCGGACGGCCGCGCCTGCCAGGTGACCGTGAAGCCGGCGCCGTCCGGGCTCAGCGCCGAGGTTGCCGCGCCGGGCCCGTCAGGGCTGCCGGCGGTCCCGTTGGCCGCGCCGAAGAAGCGGCTTCCGACCGGGACGAGCTGGAGCGAGGTCGTCAGCCAGCCGTTGCCGGAGATCGTCCCTGAGAGGCCGTTTCCCTTCGCGTAGCTCCGGGTGAAGCCGAGCGAGCCGAAGTCCGTCAGCGCCAGCTGCTTGCAGTTCGCGCTAGGGCCGCACTGGGTGGGTGCCTCGACGATCCACTCGGCCGAGGTCTGGTCGGGCGTCGCCATCGTCAGATGCTTGGTGAACCGCGTCTTCCGCGTCCGGTCGGTGACCTGGACGAGCACGTTGTTACCGTTGACGAGCACGGTCGAGGCGATCACGTCGCCGGGCAAGACCTTCAGCCCCGCGACGGTGACCGAGTCGGCCGGGACGAGCTCGTACCAGGCGTAGTAGCTCGTGGTGCCGTCCGCGGCACAGTCGGCGGAGGTCCCCGTCTGCTCGAGGTCGTTCGAGCTCTCGCTGTAGCCGCCGAGACCGACCCAGATCGCGACCGCCGTCGGGCTACCGCCGGCGCAGCTCGCCTTTGGCTCGATCCACTGACCGGTCACGTCGGTGTAGGTCATCGAGGGGCTGGCCGTCGTCGGGGTGGAGCCCGGGCCGGTCGCGACGTAGCCGCTCCAGTTCGAGCTGATGTCGGCTCCTCGTGCCAGCGCTGCGCGACCCTGGAAGAGCTGCGCCGGCGCTCCCTCGGCGACGACAACGAGGAGGGCAAGTGCGACAAGGGCAGCGACCACCGGTCCCGCCGTCTTCATCCGCCTCCATTCGTCACTGCCTGATCCAGCACGCCCCGCACGCTTGAACCGGCGGCCCGCCGCCGCCCGCCTCGCGCTGACTGTAGCACCGGCGTTCCGGCCCTCCGCGGCTGACAAAGCCCGAATGAACCTCTAAGAAGTTCCTAAGCTCGCCGACCCCGGGTTGGCGGTCTTGGCGCCTCCGCCGCTACGCTACGACGATGGCGACGGCGACCGCCCCGGTTCCGAACTCGGCGCAGCTCCTCACCGAGTCGCACATGGTCCTCTCCCGGGAGCTTCGCCGACTCACTCGGGCGGCCACGTTCGTGGCTCTGATGACGAGCCCGTTCCTCTTCTACTGGTTCTACCACCGCGAGGGCTGGAGCCTCACCAAGGCGATACTGATCACGTTCATCGCGATCGTCGTCTTCCGCGGCCTCGTCGACATCCTCGTGCGCCGCGTCATCCCGTGGCCGAGCCTCTTCGGCACCGAGGACGCGCGCCTGCGTGAGGAAGACATCACCAACCGGCGCCGCGCCTGGACCTGGCGCTTCTGGCTGCGGCTCGCGATCTTCGTCGGCGGCCTCATCACGGTCATCTTCCTGATCAAGATCCTCTTCGTCGCGCCCGCCGGCGCGACGACCACCTGGACCGGGACCGCGGCCTCGATCGCCCACACCTTCACGGGCTTCTGGAACAACTCGCAAAACCGGGTCCTCCTCTTGCAGCTCCCCATCTTCTTCCTGGCCAACTTCCTGATCTTCATGGGCCCGCTCCTGATGATGGGCGTCTCCCAGATCCGCGGCTACGAGCCCGGCGACGCCGAGTGGGGCGTCAAGCTCGACCACGTCCGCGGGCAGGCCGAGGCGAAGGAGGAGATCCGCCGGGTCGTCACGCTCTGGCAGTCCGGCGAGGTGTTCGAGAGCCAGGGCGGCAAGCGAGAGCGCGGCCTGCTCTTCCTCGGCCCACCCGGTACCGGCAAGACGATGATGGCGAAGGCGATCGCGACCGGGTTCAACTCGCCCTTCGTTTCGATCCCGGGCTCGGGCTTCGCGCAGACCTTCATCGGGATCGACGCCGTGATCGTCCGCTTCCTCGCCCGCAAGGCGAAGAAGCTCGCCCGCAAGTGGGGCGGCCAATGCATCGTCTTCATCGACGAGATCGACGCCGTCGGCATGCGCCGCCAGTCCCTCGGCGGGGCGACCGGGGGAGCTCCGGGGGGAACTTCGGCAATCAGCTCGACGATCACTCGCAGACCTTCTACGGGCCGATGGGCGCGATCAACTCGAGCGGCGACGTCATCATCGAGTCGGCGGCCTGGCGCGAGCACATGTTCGCGATGCGCGCCCCGGAGCCCCGCTCGCCGTATCCGCCCTTCGTCCAGAAGATCGGCAACATCGTCAACCAGGGGATGTTCCCCGGCATGGGCGGCATGGGCGGCGGGCTCGCGCTGAACCAGCTGCTCGTCGTCATGGACGGCATCGACAACCCGCCGTTCCTGCGCCGTGTCTTCACGAACAAGCTGAACGCGACGCTCGACGCGATCTACTTCGTGCCGAGGCGGGTCGGCCGGATCTGGGGGATCATCCTCAGCGTCCTCTTCACGATCGGCGGCGCGGTGATGCTCGTCGACGGGCTCTCTGCCCTCGCGGGCTACAGCGCCTTCCTCGCGCCGGGCTGGATCGTCTGGAAGCTCCTCTTCGTCACCTTCGAGATCCTGATCATCTATGCCGGGATCGAGGGCGTCCGCGGCGCGGCGAGGAGCGGCACGCTCTCGCTGCGCATCCCGCGGGCACGCCCGAGCGGAGCCCAGATCTACTTCATCGGCGCCACGAACGTGCCCGTCCAGAATCTCGACCCGGCGCTGACGCGCCCGGGCCGCATGGGCCGCCACATCACCTTCCGGACGCCGACGAAGGAGGACCGCAA
The DNA here is from genome assembly GCA_963765345.1 of uncultured Actinomycetota bacterium. Lineage (GTDB taxonomy): Bacteria > Actinomycetota > Thermoleophilia > Gaiellales > Gaiellaceae > PALSA-600. The sequence goes on along the minus strand of CAVXWI010000015.1, from coordinate 8,301 downwards.
GGACATCTTCGACCTCTACCTGGACAAGGTCGCGCACGACCCGGACCTCGACACGCCCGAGCGGCGCGACGAGATCGCGCGCATCACCTCCGGCTACTCGCCGGCGATGATCGACCAGATCTGCTCGATGGCGCTGACGAACGCCCACCACGAGGGCGTGCCGGTGTTCACCTGGCGGCACCTGGTCGACTCGATGACCGTGATCGAGTCCGGGACGGCCGTCAACGTCAACTACAACGAGACCGACGCGCGCGCCGTTGCGATCCACGAGGCGGGCCACGCGACCGCGGCCCACGTCTACGTGCCGGAGGTCGAGTCGAGCCGGCTCTCGATCAAGATGCGCGGCGGCAGCCTCGGACACCACCAGTCCTTCGAGAAGGAGGAGCGCTTCGGCGCCTTCCAGAGCCGCATGATGGGGCGGCTGATCCACATCGTCGGGGCGATGGCCGCCGAGCTCGCGTTCTACGGCGAGAACTCGGTGGGCGTTGGTGGCGACCTCCAGACGACGAGCTCGATCGCCTCCTACATGGTCGGCGCCGCGGGCATGTCCCCCCTACCGCTCGACCTGCACGGCAAGACGTTCGCCGACGAGAGCGATGAGCAGACGCGCGAGCGGGTGCTCCGGCGGCTCGAGGACATCGGCTCGCGGCTGATGAACCGCACCTCGGACAGCTTCGAGTCGCTGGGCGACCCGCGTAAGCGGGCCTACGCCGCGCAGTTCATCGGCGAGGCGTTCGTCACCGCCTACAACCTGATCCTCTCGAACAAGGAAAAGGTCGAGTCGATCGCGAAGACGATCCTCGACGAGCGCGAGATCTACGGCGACGACCTGATGCGACTCCTCGACAAGCAGGGCTTCGTCAGGCCCGAGATCGACTGGACCGACGAGGCGACCTGGCCGAAGTTCATGAACTGGTCGAGGGTCAGGGACGAGAACGAGCGAGGCAGGGGCCCCGCTCACGCCGACGCGTGACGAACGACCGATGAACGACCTCCCGACAAGCGAGCCCGGGGCGGCACCCGCCGAGACCCCCGCGACGCCCTCGACGAACTCGCCCGTGCCGGCAGGGCTCGTCCGTGCGACCGGACGCTACACGGCCCGTTTCGTGGTCATCTACGCCTTGCTCGGCGTGATCCTCGCCGGTGCCATCGCAGGCTTCGTCGTCCTGGTCGTGAAGCCCGGCACGTCCGGTCCGGCCGGCTGGTCGACGTGGGCGCCGCCGCACGGGTCGACGGCCAAGATGACCAACGAGATCGCCGACCACGTCGCGCACGAGTACCGGCTGAACAAGGGCGGCGCCCAGCTCGTCGCCGTCGTCTCGGAGCCGCCGGAGGTGACGAGCGGCACGCACAAGATCTCGATCTCGAACATCGCCGTCCGCGAGACGGCGCAGACGGACAAGGGCATCCAGATCATCAACTCGGGCGGCGTCTGGGTCGACCAGTTCTGCGGCCTCAGCCCGAGCTGCGCGATCTCCTCGGGGAAGGCGACCGTCAGCCGGGGCCGCCTCGTCCGCCGTGAGGCGCTCGAGGTGGCGCTCTACACCTTCAAGTTCGTGCCGTCGATCAGCTCGATCGTCGCGTTCATGCCGCCGCCGCCCGGCTCGACCGCGAGCACGCTGCTCTACCTCCAGAAGGCGAACCTGACCAAGCAGCTCTCCCAGCCGCTCACGAAGACGCTGCCGCTTGCGACGCCACCGCTGCCGACGAGCCCTGACACCGCCGAGGCCTCGACGATCGACAAGCTGACGCTCCCGGCTGTCTACAAGTACCAGCTGCAGCAGCTCCAGGACGCGAGCGCGCTGCTCGTCCTGAACCCCTTCTCGACCTGACCGCCAGTTAGGCGACATGGCGCTCGACGAAGGCGAGGACGCGGTCCCAGGCGTCCGCGGAGGCCTCGGCGTACTCCTCGTACCTGCGGTCGAAGAAGCTGTGCGGGGCGCCCTCGTAGACGACGAGCTCGTGCTCGACCCCGGCGGCCGAGAGCGCCTGGTCGAAGGCGGTGTTCATCTCGGCGCTGATGTGGTCGCCGGCGCCCGCCTGCAGTGCGAGGATCGGCGCCACGAGCTCGGCCGCGCGGTCGGTCGGGCCGGGCATCCCGTTGCGCTCGCCGGGCATCCCGTAGAAGCCGACTGCGCCGGCGAGGCCGTGGCCCCCGCCGCCGAGAGCCACGAGTGCCGGCCGCCGAAGCAGAAGCCGACCGTGAAGACATCCTCGTCGCCCTCGCCGCGGAGGTAGGCGACCGCCGCCGCCACGTCGGCCTGGATGCCCGCCGGGGTCGTCTCGGCGACGTGGTCCACGAACGGGAAGTCATCTTGGCGCTTGCCGATGCCGGCGCTGCGGCCGAAGTAGTCGATCGCGACCGCGGCATGACCTCGCTCGGCGAAGCGGAGGGCAAGTTCTTCGTAGAAGCGGTAGAGGCCGCGAACGTCCGGTAGGACGACGATCCCTGCGCGCGCCGGCTCCTCCGGGCGCGCCGCAAACGCGGCGAAGCGGCTGCCGTCGGCCGTCTCGAGGATCAGGTCTTCGTGCACGACCGCGGCGCCGGCGATCACGGGGACCGGCGGGAGCGAGTCGAGGCCGAAGCACATCGCCGGAGAGCCTAGAGGACGAGGGTCTCGGGGAAGCCGCTCTCGCCCGCGAAGCGCTCGAGCCGGTAGGGGGTGAGGTCGATCGTCGACTCGCCATCGAGGATCACCTCGGCGATCGCGGTCGCGACGGCCGGCGACTGCATGAAGCCGTGGCCCGAGAAGCCGCAGGCGGCGTAGACGCCGTCTGCGACGCGACCGAGGATCGGGTGGGCATCAGGGGTCATGTCGTAGAGCCCCGCCCATGCCTCGTCGATCCGGCAGCCCGCGGCCGGCGGGAAGCGGTGGGCGAGGCGGGCAAGCCGGTCGGAGAACACCGTCCCGTCGACCTCGGTCTCGAAGCCGAACCGCGGCGCGTCGTCGGCCATCGCGAGCACGAGCCGGTCGCCCCGACGGCGGAAGTGGAAGCCGCTCTCGGCCTCGACCACCATCGGCAGGAGTCGGCGGCGGCGAGGCCAGCGGTTCGGTCGCGAGCAGCTGGCGGCAGAGCGGCCGCACCGGCAGCTCGACCCCCAACGCGGCGGCGACGCCGGCCGACCAGGGGCCGCACGCGATCACGACGGTTTCCGCGTCGGCGAGCAACGTCTCGGCGGGGGTGTGCTCGCGGACCTCGACCCCGAGCGTCGTGGCGCGGCGGACGAGCTCGCGCGTCACGGCGGACGGGTCGGCGACGCCGTCCTCGGCGCAGAAGACGGCGCCGAGGACGTCGCGCGTCTCGAGGCCCGCGACGAACGCGGCGTCGACCTGCACGACCGGGACGCCCAAGGAGACCTGCAGCGCCCGCCGCTCCTCCAGCTCGGCGAGCCCCGGCTCGGTCGTGGCGAGGAACAGGTAGCCGACCTGGTCGAAGAACGGCGGCCCGAGCTCGGCAAAGAAGGCGATGCTCTCCTGCGCCAGCCGGACCTCCGCGGCGGTCGAGAACTGCTGACGGACGCCGCCCATAGCCTTCGCGGTCGAGCCGGAGCAGACCGCGCCCCGGTCGCAGAGGACGACCTCCTCGGCACCGCGAAGCGCAAGCCGGTAGGCGATCCCGGCGCCGATCGCGCCGCCGCCGGCGACGAGGATCACGACCCCGTCAGCGCCGCGAGCTCCGGCTCGGTCAGACGGCGGAGCGGCGGCCGGACGTCCGGCCCGATCGGGGCGCCACGCCGGGCGGCGACCACCTTCGCCGCCGCCTGGAAGGGAAAGCGGTCGAGGTGCGCGCGCAGGCGGTCGGCCTCGGCGGAGCGCTCCTCCGTCGGCTCGCGCACGAGCTCGGCGACGAGCTCCGGGTAGACCGCCGCGAGGCCCGAGACGGCCCCGGCGGCGCCGTGCGCGAGGCCGCGGGCGACGAGCGACTCGGCGCCGACGAAGACGTCGAGGCCTTCGAGCAGGTAGGGCTCGACCGCCTCCCAGGGCTTGTCGGAGACCTTCAGGCCGCGGAGATTGGACGCTCGCTCGCGCAGCCGCTCGATCACGACGACCGGCACGGCGTAGCCGCTGCGGGCGGCGAACTCGTAGACGTAGAAGGGAAGCGGCGCGCAGGCGGCCGCCGCCGCGGCGAGGTGCGCCTCGAGCGCTCGCTCGTCGAGCGGGTAGTAGGGCGGCGCGATCACGGCGACGCCGTCCGCGCCCGCCTCGGCGGCATGGGCGGCGAGCGCGACCGTCTCGGCCGTCGTCTGCGCGCCGCAGTGGGCGGCGACGGCGAGCCGCCCCGCGGCGGCGGCGAGGAAGAGCTCGAGCGCACGCCGCCGGTCGGCCTCGGCGAAGAGGATGCCCTCGCCGGTCGTCCCGAGCGCGAGGATCCCGTCGATCCCGCCGTCGGCGAGGAACGCGACGTACGGCTCGAATGCTGCCTCGTCGAGCTCGGCGCCGCCGGCGCGGAGCGGGGTCAGCGCGGCGGCGAAGGCGCCCGTGATCATGCGCGTGAGCATACGGCGCGCGCCCGCGTGCTGGGCGCGTCGGCCGACCGCCTCCCGCGGAACCGTTGCAGTCCGCCGGGACGGCCTATCGGTCGTGAACGTCCCGAGCTCGAGCCGCGGCGCGGGCGGCGCGGTGCGCCTCGTCCGACGCGCGCTCGGCGTCGAGGCCTTCGGGCTCGACTGGTTCGAGCTGGCGGCGGGCGCCGTCGGGCACGAGCACGCCGAGACGGGCAGCGGCCAGGAGGAGGTCTCGGTCGTCGTTCGCGGCTCGGTCCACTGCTGATCGACGGCGAGGAGCTGCCGGTGACGGTCGGCCCGTGCGTGCGGTTCGACCCGGGGTCGACCCGTGTCGCAGTCGCCGGGCCTGACCTTCGTCTCGGTCGGCGCGCGCCCCGGCTCCTACGAGCCGCGGGCGCCGTTCTAGCTCGGGAGCAGCTGCTGGAGGTGCATGGCGACGTTGATGTCGCCCTTCACCTTCAGCTTGCCGGTCATGTACGCGACCATCGGGTTTTGCTTGCGCGCGAGGAGCTTCGAGAACGTCTCGCCCGAGAGCGAGAACTCGACGTCGGCGCCGTCGCTCGGATCCTCGGTCACGGTCACCTCGCCGTCGTCGATCAGGACGAGCCAGCGCCCCTCGCCGGCGATGTCGAACAGGTAGCTCGCCCGGACACCGGCGAGCTTGTCGGGCTCGGCGTGCCCGGGCAGCGAGTCGAAGAACTCCTTGGCGGTCATCAGCGCAGGCGCTCCACGGGGAAGCCATTCTGCTCGAGCGCGGCGATCAGCCGCTGGCAGTGCTCCTCGTTCCGCATCAGCACGGTCAGGTCGAGCCCGACGTCGCCGACCTCGAGGTGGACGCCCTCACGGCGGTGCTCGATCTGGACGATGTTGCCGCGCTCGGCCGCGACGAGCTGGCAGACCCGGATCAGCTCGCCGGGGCGGTCGACGAGCCTCGTGCGCATCGCCAGGTAGCGGCCCTCGACCGTCATGCCGTGGCGGAGGACGGAGATCAGGGTCGTCGGGTCGATGTTGCCGCCCGAGATGACGGCGCAGACCGAGCCGCTGCCTCCCGCCTTGCCGGCGAGGAGCGCGGCGACCCCGACCGCGCCCGCTCCCTCGACGAGCAGCTTCGAGCGCTCGAGCAGCAGGGTGATCGCGTCGCTGATCTGGCGGTCGTCGACGACGACGAGGTCGTCGAGCAGGCGCTCGAGGATCGCGCCGGTCAGGGCGCCGGGTTGCTTGACGGCGATCCCGTCGGCGATCGTGTGGCCGTCGCGCCTGACCTCGACCCCGACGAGCCTGACCCCGGTCCGAAGCGCGCGCAGGGCGGTCGCGACGCCGGCGGCAAGGCCGCCGCCGCCGACCGGGATCAGCACGGTCTCGACGTCCGGCACCTGCTCGGCGAGCTCGAGCCCGACCGTTCCCTGCCCTGCGATCACGTGCTCGTCGTCGAAGGCGTGCACGAAGGCGGCGCCCGTCTGCTCGACCCTCTCGATCGCCTCCGCGAGCGCCTCCTCGAAGCCGGCGCCGGTGAGGACGACCTCGGCGCCGTAGGTGAGCGTCGGCTCGACCTTGGCCATCGGCGCATCCTGCGGCATGAAGATCGTCGCCTTGACGCCGAGCTCGCGCGCGGCCCAGGCGACTGCCTGACCGTGGTTGCCGGCGCTGGCCGCGATCACCCCGGTGCGCCGCTCCTCGGGCGAGAGGAGCGCAAGCCGGTTGACGGCGCCTCGGATCTTGAAGGCCCCGGTCCGCTGGAGGTTCTCGGCCTTCAGCACGGTCGTCCTGCCGGTCTCCCGCAGCAGCGACGCGGAGCCGTAGACCGGCGTCAGGCGCACGTGACCGCCGATCCGCCCGCGGGCGGCCTCGATGTCAGCGAGCGTCGGGGTCGTGGTCGTCGTCAATCCGGAACACCTTTCGCAGGATCTCGTGCACCGCCGTGAGCGGGTCGAGCTCCCGCCGGCGCACCTGCTCGAGCAGCGAGAGCAGCTCTGGATCCTCCGCTACCGCATTCTGGAGATGTCGGCGGGCCCGTGCCGAGGCGACCGTGAACACCTCGGCGGCAAGGTTCGCCGCGCGGCGCTCGCCGAGGCCGCCGCCGGCCTGCAGAGCGGCCAGGTGCCCCTCGATCGCCGCCCAGAGCTCGGCCACCCCCTCACCGCGGAGCGCCTCGGTGCGGACGATCGCGGGTTGCTCACCGCCGCCGAGCGCGAGCACCTGGCGCACGTCGGTCTCGAGCGCGGCCGCGAGCGGGTGGTCGAGCTTGTTGATCGCGATCACGTCCGGGATCTCCATGATCCCCGCCTTCAGCGCCTGCACGGCGTCGCCCGAGCCCGGCAGCAGGGCGAGCACGACCGTGTCGGCGATCGAGACGACGCCGATCTCGTTCTGGCCGGTGCCGACGGTCTCGACGAAGACGACGTCCTTGCCGGCCGCGTCGAGGACGAGCACCGCCTGCAGGGTCGTCTCGGCGAGGCCGCCGGCGTGGCCGCGCGTACCCATCGAGCGGATGAAGACGTCGGGATCGAGGAAGTGCTCGGCGAGGCGGATCCGGTCGCCGAGCAGCGCCCCCTGCGTGAAGACGCTCGTCGGGTCGACCGAGATCACGCCCGCGCTCAGCCCGCGCGCCCTGATCAGCGTCAGGAGCGACGAGATCAGGGTCGACTTGCCGACCCCCGGCGGCCCGGTGAAGCCGACGACGTGCGCCCGCCCGGTCGCCGGAAAGATGAGGCGGCAGAGCTCCCGCGCCGCTGGATCGCCGTCCTCGACGAGCGAGATCGCCCGAGCGAGCGCCCTCGTCTCCCCCCGCCTCACCGCGGCGGCAAGCTCCGCCGTCTCGCCGCCGCTCATGCGCGGTGGGGCGCCGGGGTCAGGTCGAGCTCGATGCCGCGGGTGAAGCGGAGCGCGGCGAGGGCGGCGCAGACGGCGGCACCGGTCGCCGCGGCGAACGCCCAGCGCGGGCCGTAGGCGTTCGTGAACGGGCCGGCGACGAGGAAGGCGACGCCGAGCACGGTGTAGTTCGCGCTCATCAGCAGGGTGAAGGCTCGCCCGCGGACGCGGTCGGGGGCGCCGCGCTGGACGAGCGTGACATTGGCGACGACGGCGCCGCCGTTGCCGAAGCCGGCGAGGGCCATCGCCGCTGCCCCGACCCAGACGTTCGGGGCGGCGGCGGCGCAGCCGAGGCCGACGCAGAAGACGGCGATGAAGCGGACGTAGGCGCTGCCGATATCCCGCTCGATCAATGGCGACGCCGTCAGCCCGCCGATGACGAGGCCGATGCCCGAGCCGGTCCAGAGAAGCCCGAACCCGAAGTCGCCCGCATGGAACGCCTGTCTGGCGAGAAACACCTCGGCGACGTTGACGATGCCGCCGGCGAGCATCACTGTCGACCAGACGACGAGGACGCAGACGAGCGCGCGCGAGTGGCGGACGACGGAGAACCCCTCCGCGAGGTCGCTCCAGCGGCCTCGGCCGATCGGCCGGTCGCTCTGGAGTAGCCGCCCCGGGATGAACGAGACGAGCAGGGCCGAGAAGGCGAAGGTGACCGCGTTGACCGCGTAGGCCAGGTTCGGTCCGGAGAGCGCGACGAGCACCCCGCCGAGGAGGGGCCCGAGCGCGGTCGTCGTCGCGTCGACGAGCTGCATGAGCGCGTTCGCCCCGGCCAGCTCCTCCGCGCGACCAGGTTCGGAAGACCGGCGAGGACCGCCGGCCGGAAGAAGCCGTTCCCGATCCCGGCGACCGCCGCGAGGGCGACGATCCCGGCGGCCGAGTTGACGAACGGCAACGCCGCGAAGACGGCCATGCGCCCGAGGTCG
>CAVXWI010000014.1:0-198280 GCA_963765345.1 uncultured Actinomycetota bacterium | reverse complement strand
GGTCCCCTCGACGTTCTTCACCGCCACGGGCGTGTTGCTGTTGATCGCCGCGGTCACCTTGTTGTAGATCAGGTAGCCGCCGAGGGCGGCGATCGCGACGGCGACGAGCCCGAGGATGATCGGCCACGGCGAGCGGCGGTGCCCGGCCTCCTCGTAGTAGGACGGCGGGCGGTAGGCGGGCGGCGCCGGCGGCGGCGCCGCCCCCCCTCGGCACGATCGCCGTCATCGCCGAGCTGGCGCCGGCACCGGCGACGAGCTCGGTCAACGCCTCCTCGGTCTCGTGAGAGACCGACGCGCCGCGGGCGACCCGCGCCAGGTCGGCGTCCATCTCCTCGGCCGAGGCATAGCGTTGGTCGGGGTCCTTCGCAAGGGCGCGCATGACGACGGCGTCGAGGTCGTGCGAGATGCCGGGCCGCAGCGTCGACGGCGGGTCGGGGATGTTCGAGAGGTGCTTCATCGCGATCTCGACCGCGGCGTCACCGGTGAAGGGCACCCTGCCGGTGAGCATCTCGTAGAGGACGATTCCGAGCGAGTAGAGGTCGGAGCGCTGGTCGACCGGCTTGCCGCGCGCCTGCTCGGGCGACAGGTACTGCGCCGTCCCGACGATCGAGCCCGCCTCGGTCATCTGGGAGGCGCCCGAGCGCGCGATCCCGAAATCGGTCACCTTGACGTTCCAGTCGGGGCTGACGATCACGTTGTGGGGCTTGATGTCGCGGTGGACGATCTCGTGGCGGTGCGCCTCGGCGAGCGCGCTCAGGATCTCGCGGGCGAACTTGATCGCCGTCAGCGGCGGCGTCGGGCCCTTGCGGACGAGCAGCTCCTTCAGCGTCGGGCCGTCGAGGTACTCCATCGCGATGTAGTAGGTGTCATCGGTCTGGCCGCGGTCGTAGATGCGGACGATGTGCGGGTGGCTGAGGCCGGCGGCGGCGCGCGCCTCGCGCTTGAAGCGCTCGACGAACTGCTCGTCGCGTGCGTGCCGCTCGTTCAGGATCTTCAGGGCGACCTTGCGGCCGAGCTCCTCGTCCTCGGCCAGGTAGACCTCGGCCATGCCGCCGGCACCGAGCTTGCGCACGATCCGGTAGCGGCCGTCGAACAGCCGGCCGATCAGGCGGTCTTCGAGGTCAGTGGCCAAGGCTTCCCGTGTTCTGATTCGTCGTCGAGTGAAGGATCGCCTGCATCAGCTGCTTGGCGATCGGAGCGGCGATCGCCCCGCCGAAACCGTTGTTCTGGTCTTCGACGACGACCGCGCCCGCCACGGTCGGGTTCTCGGCCGGGGCGAAGAAGATGAACCAGGCGTCGTAGACGGTGTTGCACGAGCAGGTCTCGGCGGTGCCGGTCTTGCCGGCGACGACCACGCCCGGGATCTGCGCCGCCGTCCCGGTGCCCGCCTGCACGACCTCGACCATCATGTTCTTCGAGCTCTCCCGCGGTCTTCGGCGAGGTCGCCCGACGCAGGACCTGCGGCTTCAGGCTCGCGATCACCGACCCGCCGGGGGCGACGATCCTCTGGATCAGCGTCGGCTTCATCTGGACGCCGTTGTCGGCGACCGCGGCGGCCACGAGTGCCATCTGGAGCGGCGTCGCGAGCATCCGGTCCTGGCCGAAGGCGAGCCGCCCCGGGTCGACCTGGGAGAGCTGCGCCGCCGTCTTCGGGTCGAAGAGCTTCCCGTTCGCGTAGAGGCCCGATGCCGAGCGCGCGTCCGCCGGCGTCTCGAGCGGCGGCACCGAGTAGAAGCCGAACTTCTTTGCCTCGGCGAGGATGCGCGCCGCGCCGAGCTTCTGGCCGATGTTGCAGAAGACGGCGTTGATCGAGTGCTGGTAGGCCTCGACGAGGTTGACGAGGCCGAAGGCCTCCGGGCCGGTCTGGTCGAGCGCGTTGTGCACCTGCTTGCCGTACTCGGTGCAGTAGCCGGGGTCGTAGAAGGTCGAGTTGGGCGTATAGACGCCGTCGTCGAGCGCCGCCGCGGCCGTGATCGTCTTGAAGGTCGAGCCAGGCGGGTAGAGGCCTTGCGTCGCCCGGTTGAGGAGGGGCGCCGCCGGCTCGGGCGGGCACGGGCTCTTCGTCGCTTCCACCTTTGCGTAGCCGCTCGCCTGCTCGATCAGGTTCGGGTCGAAGCCGGGGGAGGAGGCCATCACGTCGACGGCGCCGGTCTTCGGGTTGAGGACGACGGCCGCTCCGCACGTGCCCCGGAGCAGCTTCTCGGCGAGCCACTGGGCGCCGGCGTGGATCGTCAGCACGAGGTTGTTGCCCTTGATCGTCGTCCCCTTCAGGCGGTCGCCGACCGTGGCGAGGATGGTGCCGAGATCGGCGTTCGCGCCGGTCAGATAGCTGTTCTCGGAGCGCTCCAGCCCGGCGCGCGCCCGGCTCTGGGTCGAGTAGCCGACGACCTGGGAGGCGAGGCCGTGGTTCGGATAGGTGCGGAAGAAGAGGGTCTGGCCGCCGACCTTCTTCTCGACGTTCGCCGCCAGCACCGTCTTGCCGTTCGAGCGAGTAGATCAGCCCCCGGTCGATCGAGAACTCGGCGACGCGCTGGATCTCGTTGTCCTCGCGCGCGGCGAGACCGGCCGAGGCCCAGGTCTGCCAGTAGGTGGTCGCCACGATCAGCGACGCGAGCAGGACGAGCGCGACGAGGGCGACCTGAGAGATCTGGCGGTTCACGAGAGCGCGTTCGCCCGGTTGGAGACGAGGAGGAGCCCCGCCAGGAGCAGGAAGTTCGCCACGATCGACGAGCCTCCGTACGAGACGAAGGGAAGCGTGATCCCGGTCAGCGGGATGACGCGGAGGATCCCGCCGACGATGACGAAGGTCTGGAAGGCGAAGCTGAAGCTCAGCCCGGCGGCGAGCAGCTTCGAGAAGCCGTCGTCGACCTGGAGTGCCGCCTTCATCCCCCGGGCGACGAAGACCATGAACACGAGCAGGAGCGCCGAGACGCCGACGAGGCCGAGCTCCTGCGCGAGCGCCGAGTAGATGAAGTCCGTCTTCACGTCCGGGATCAGCGTCGCACCCTGCGGGGTCGTGAACGTCCCCTTGCCGAGGCCGGTGCCGCCGAAGCCGCCGTTCGCGATCGAGTAGAGCGACTTGACGAGCTGGTAGCTCTGGCAGTCCTGGCGGAGCGCCATCGTGCCGGTGACCGGGCAGTACACCTTCCCGGTCGTCCACGGCTGGAGCCAGATCGTGATCCGCTCGGCGACATGCGGGATCTCGCGATCGGCGGCGAAGCTGCCGGCCAGGAAGAGCCCGAGCCCCGCGAGCACGAACGAGAGGCGCCCGGTCGCGATGTAGAGCATCGCGATGAAGATCCCGAAGTAGAGCAGGCCCGTCCCGAGGTCGTTCGTCGAGACCGTCACGAGCATCGCCGTCGCCCAGATGACGAGCACGGGACCGACGTCCTTCAGCCGGCCCTGCGCCAGGACCTCGCGCTTCTCGCGCAGGTAGCCGGCGAGGAAGATGATCAGGAAGATCTTCGCCAGCTCGCCCGGCTGGAACTGGAGCCCGCCTGCGTGCACCCAGAGCCGCGCGCCGTTGACCGACTCGCCGATCCCGGGCAGGCGCGGCAGGAAGAGGAGTGCGATCGCGCCGATCCCGAACAGGTACTTGTAGTCCTCGAGCACCCGGTAGTCCCGGCGCAGGCCGATCAGGGCGGCGGCGAAGACGGCGACGCCGATCACCACCCAGAGCCCCTGCTTGAACGCGTCGCTCGGCCCGAGCCGGTAGATCTCGGTCAGCCCGACCGCCGTCAGGAGCCCGGTCATCGGCAAGAGGTAGGGGTCGGCGTGCGGCACGGTCAGGCGGGTGACGACGTGCGCGACCAGGTAGAGGCCGATGAAGAAGGCGGCGTAGGTGAGCGAGCCCCACCCGATCACCGACTGGCGGGCGATGTAGACGCTCGCGAAGCCGAGCCCCGTCAGGGCGGCGACGGCGATCAGGTACCCGAGCTCGCGGTTGCGGGCGCTCATCGCGGCAGCGCATCCAGCACGAGCAGGACGATCGTCGCCGAGAGCGCGACGATCACGAGCCCCGCGACGATCAGCCGGGCGAGTGAGGCCGAGTCCCCGCTCGCCGGCGCAGGCGAGGGCGCCGCGTCGGCGTCGGCCCCTGCTCCGTGGCCGTCGGCGAGCGCCGCCGCGGCCGCGCTCGCCGAGACGATCATCGTCGCGTCGTCGGGCAGCCTGACGTTGTCCTCCGGGTGGAGGGTGTCTTCGAGGGCGGGGTCGGCGATCGCTGCCGCCGCGATCGGCAGCACCTCCTCGGTCAGGTCGTCGTCGCCGTCGGAGACGGCGAAGAGGATCGCGGTGATGTTGTCGTCGCCGCCGCGGTCGTTCGCGGCCCGGATCAGCGCATGGGTGGCGGCGTCGAGATGACCCTGGTTGCGGTCGAGGATCTCCTCGATCGTGGCCGCATCGAGCATCGTCGAGAGCCCGTCCGAGCAGAGGAGGAAGAGGTCGCCGTCCTCGGCCTCGACGGTGAACGCGTCGACCTCGACCTCGGGCTCGGTGCCGAGCGCGCGGGTGATCACCGAGCGCTGCGGGTGAACCGCGGCCTCCTCCGGCGAGAGCTCGCCGCGGCGGACGAGCTCGGCGACGAGCGAGTGGTCCTCGGTCAGCTGCTCGAGCCGGCCGCGGCGCAGCCGGTAGGCGCGCGAGTCGCCGACGTGACCGATCGCGACCCTGCCGTCTGCCTGCACGATCGCCGCGGTCATCGTCGTGCCCATCCCGGAGGCCGAGGCGTCCACGCGTTGCGCGCTCGTGCACACGGAGGTTCGCCGCCTTGATCAGCGAGACGACCTGCTCGAGGGCCGCGGAGCCCGGCTCGCGGCCGAGCTCGCGGACGGTGCCGGCGGCGAGCGCCGAGGCGACCTCGCCGGCCTGGGCGCCGCCCATCCCGTCGGCGACGGCGAAGAGCGGAGGGCTCGCGACGTAGGAGTCCTCGTTGTGCCGGCGCTTGCGGCCGACGTTCGACTCCGCGAACGACTGCTCGATCCTCATCGCTCGAACCTCAGGTCGGTCTCGCCGATCCGGACGATGTCACCCGGGACGAGCCGGCGGTCGTGCGTCAGCCTGATCCCGTTGACGAAGGTGCCGTTCGTCGAGCCGATGTCCTCGACGTAGACGCCGTCCCGGCGCGGCTCGAAGCGCGCGTGGTGGGCCGAGGCGTACTCGTCCTCCCCGAGCGGCAGGTCGTTGTCGCCGCTGCGGCCGATCGTCAGCGCGGTCGAGTCGATCCCGTAGACGTCTCCCTCGCCGAGAGCCGAGCTGTCGACGACGACGAGCCGGCCGAGCTCGCGCGCGGTCGGCTGCGCGAGGAGCGCCGAGGCCTGCTGCGGGGAGAGGATCATCGACTCCTGCGGCAGCCGCAGGTCACGCGCGGCTGAACGCACGATCCGCCAGATGAAGAGGTAGAGCAGGACAAGGAAGGCGATCTTGAGGACAAGGAGGGTGGTTTCGACTCCGACTGACGCGAACGGCACGTGGTCAGTCCGCCGCCTGAGAGAAGGAGACCTCGGTCGATCCGAGCGTGAACTGGTCACCGTCGCTGAGGGTGAGCTCCGAGACCCGTTTTCCGTTCACCTCGATGCCGTTCGTCGAGCCGAGGTCGACGATCGTGTAGCGGTCGCCCTCGAGCCGGATCTCGGCGTGCCGGCGCGAGACGTTCGGGTCGGCGACGCGGATGTCGCAGTCCTTCGAGCGGCCGAGCACGACCGGATGGGGCGGCAGCTCGTGGTGCTCGCCCGCGAACGAGAGCGCGGCGAGCTCGCGGGGCTCGACCTCCTCGACCGGCGGCTCCTCGACCGGCGGCACCTCCGCCAGCGGCTCGCTCGGCCGGTAGACGATCGTCTGGCCGACGGGCTCGCTCGGGGGCAGGCCGTCGACCACCTCGCTCGGGCCCCGCACGAGCCGCGTCGCGATCCCGAACTCGCCGATCGCGAGATCGGCGTCGGTCTCGAGCCGGACGAGCGGCGGGGTCAGGACGACGTAACGCTCACGCCGGGCGTGCTCGGCGAGGTAGTCCTGGAGCTCCTCCCGGAGCGAATCCTCGTAGCCGTCGAACTGCTTGCGGTCGTTCGGGGCGAGGTAGACCGTGTACTCGTTCGGGACGTAGACGCGGGAGACCGAGACGCTGCGATGGTCGTCCATCTCCTTGACCAGCTTGCGGGCCAGCTCGACCGGCTGGACGTTCGAGCGGAAGGCACGGCCGAATACCCCTTCGAAGAGGGACTCCAGTTTCGATTCGATACTTCGCAGGACGCTCATCGGCGGGACCCGTCGGTTACGGAATTCAGTCTAGAGGCAGCATCTGCGGCCACCGTCTGAGGGCGCCGTTAGAACTGCAGCGTTGATCAAGTACCTCGGGTCGAAACGCACGCTCGTGCCGCTGATCAGCAGCGTAGCCGCTCGGCTGCCGGTCACGTCGGCGTGCGACCTCTTCGCCGGGACGACGAGGGTCGGGCAGGCGCTGCGCGGCCTCGGGCTGGCGGTGCACTCGAACGACCTCGCGACCTACTCGGAGGCGATCGGGCAGGCCTACATCGTCGCCGACGGGACGCTCGACCGCCACCGCCTCGCCGCGATCGTCGCCGAGCTCTCGGCGCTCGAGGGCCGCGAGGGGTACTTCACCGAGGCCTTCTGCCGCCAGGCGCGCTACCTGCAGCCGGCAAACGGCGCCCGGATCGACGCGATCCGCGACGCGATCGACGGTTACGCGCTCTCGCCGCTCGAGCGGGGCGTCCTGCTGACCGCGCTGCTCGAGGCGGCAGACCGGGTCGACAGCACGACGGGCCTGCAGATGGCCTACCTGAAGTCGTGGGCTCCCCGCTCCTACAACGACCTCTGCCTGCGGCTGCCCGAGCCCGTCGCGGGCCCCGCCGGCACCGTCTCGCGGCTCGACGCCAACCTCCTCGCGCCGACGCTCGACGTCGACCTCGTCTACCTCGACCCGCCCTACAACCAGCACTCGTTCTTCTCGAACTACCACGTCTGGGAGACGCTCGTCCGCTGGGATGCCCCGGCGAGCTACGGCGTCGCCAACAAGCGGGTCGACTGCCGCGAGCGGCGGAGCCTCTACAACTCGAAGCCGGCGGCGCCGGCTGCCCTCGCGGAGCTGCTCGGATCGCTCTCGGTGCCGTGGGTGCTCGTCTCGGTCTCCGACGAGGGCTTCCACGACGCCGACGAGCTGGCGGCCGCGCTGGCGGGATTCGGCTATGTCGGCCGGATCGACGTCGAGGCGAAGCGGTACGTCGGCGCGCAGATCGGCATCTACAACCCTTCCGGCAAGAAGGTCGGCACCGTCTCGCGGCTCCGCCACCGGGAGACCCTGCTCCTCGCCGGCCCCGACGAGGCGCTCGTCGCCTCGATCTCCGCTTCGGCGGCAGGTGCCCGCTCGCAGCGGGCGCCCGCGAGCAGCAGGAAGGCCGCGGTCACCCACGCGGCGGCGACGAGCGGGAAGAGCGCCGCCTCGGGTGCGCCGAGCGCGGTCGCCGCGAGCAGCGCCGCGCCGGCGAGCGCCGCGAGCCAGGGGCCGCGCCCGCGCAGGTAGGGCAGGGCGACGGCGAACGCCGCGAGCACGGCGGCCTGCTCGATGATCACGGGGTGGGCCTCGAGGGCGCGGAGGAGCGCGAAGCCGACCGCACCGGGCCCGGAGGCGCTGCCGATGCCGAGCCCGCGCGGCGGGATCGAGCCGTCGAACGGCAGCTTGTCGTGGCGCAGGCCGGCGATCAGCACCGCGAGCAGCGTGCCGGCGGCGGCCTGGACGGCCCGCCGGGCCGGGCCGCGCGCGAACTGCGCCGCGAGCGGCAGCAGCGCGAGGGCGGCGATCGGCCCGAGCAGCGGCCCCGCGAGCAGCGCGAGGTTGCCGCGCGGGTCGGTCCACGTCATCGCGATCCACGCCGCCCCGAGCGCGGCGAAGACGAGGGCGAGCCCGAGCGAGATGTTCCAGAGCGGGAAGAAGGTGACCGCGAAAGCGACGGCCAGCGCCGCGCGCGGCCAGGCGAGCCCGATCGCCGCGGTCGCGATCGTCAGCCCGAGCGGCCAGCCCGCCGGATAGAAGGGCAGCATCGCCGCCACCCAGCCCGTCCAGGCCGCGGCGGCGATCGCCGGCGCGAGCCGCGAGCCGGCGAACCCGGCGACGCGGTCGACCGGTGCGGTGGCGGGCTCGTGCACCTCGGCCTGCCCCGGCTGCCGGCGGCGCTTGCCGGGCGTGCCGCGGAGCTCGGTCGCGAGCCGCGCCGCCGCGGGGCGCTTCGCCGGGTCGGGGTCGAGGGCCCGCGCGACCGTCTCGCGGAGCGCCACGGGCAGGTCGGGCCGGACCGATTCGAGCGGTGGCGCGCCCGCCTTGATCCGGCGCGAGGTTCCCGCGGCGTTGCTCGCCCGGAAGGGATGGCGGCCGGCGAGCGACTCCCAGAGCATGACGCCGACCGCCCAGACATCGGCGCCGGGGGTCGCCACCTCGCCGGCGAGCCGCTCGGGCGAGACGTAGGTCAGGGTGCCCGGGACGTCGCCGATCGCGGTCAGCGTGTCGAACTCGTCCATCTGGGCCAGCCCGAAGTCGAGCAGGCGCACGTCGATCGCGTCGCCCTCGCCGAGCAGGACGTTCGACGGCTTGACGTCGCGGTGGACGATGCCGCGGCCGTGCGCGTGCGCGAGCGCGTCCAGCACCTGTGCGGCCGCCTCGACCGCCTCGGCGTCGTCGAGCTCGCCGGCGGCGAGCGCCTGGCGCAGGGTCCGGCCGGGCACGTACTCGTAGGCGATGTAGATGTGCCCGGAGTCACGGGCGAGCGTGTAGATCCGCTGGCAGCGCGGGTGCCGGAGGGCGGCCGCGGCGCGGGCCTCGCGCTCGGCGCGCTCGGCCACCCGTCCTTCGCGGACGACCATCTTCAGCGCGACGTCGAGGCCGTTTCGCTCGTCGCGGGCGAGCCAGACGTGCCCCATCCCTCCCGAGCCGAGCGGCCGGAGCGCGCGGTACCGTCCCAGGATCAGCTCATGCGCGACGGCGGAGGAGGCCACGTTCGCTTCTACTTCGTGTCGAGGAGAACTCCTTTCGCCGCCGAACACCCGTTAGATTCGGCAAGGCATGGACCCGCCCGACAACGACATTCAGTTCGACTTCTTCGAGGAGGAGCCCGTCACGGCCGAGGCGGCGGGGGCACGCGGGCGGCCAACGCGCCGCGGCGGCCGCCGGCCGCCGGGGCTCGGCGCCCCGCCGCATTCGCTGAAGCCCCTGCTGAAGCTGCTCGGTCTGGTCGCCTCGGTCATCTTCCTCGTCCTCGTCTTCGCGCTCCTGATCCAGTCCTGCGCCGGCCAGTCGAAGCACGACCTCTACGACAACTACATGTCGAAGGTCGACACGATCGCGAGCCAGTCGAGCGCCGACGGACAGCGCACCGTCGCCGCGTTCACGACGCCGGGGCTGTCGGTGCCGGTCATCATCCAGAAGCTCAACACGATCGCCTCCCAGGAGCAGCAGAACGTCGCCGCCGCCCAGTCGCTCTCCCCGCCCGGCAAGCTCCGCACCGAGCATGCGAATCTGATCCAGGCGCTCCAGCTCCGCGTCAACGGCGTCCAGGGGCTCGCGCTCGCGCTCCACTCGACGGTCGGGTCGAAGACGAATCCGAACGTGCTCGCCGGGCTCCTGACCAAGCAGGTCTACCGGCTGCTCGCGAGCGACGTCGTCTGGGACGACCTCTTCCAGGCGCCCTCGGTGGCCGTCCTGACGAAGGAGGGCGTCCACCAGGTGACCGTCCCCTCGTCGCACTTCCTCCTCGCGCCGGACCTGATCATCACCGACCACGCCTGGGCGCTCATCCTCTCGCGCATCAACGGCACCCAGAGCGCCGGGTCGTGCAGCGGACTCCACGGCACGGACATCTCCGCGGTCGCGGCGCTCCCGAGCGGCACCGGCGGCAAGACCCAGGTGCTCACCTCGGGGAGCCTGAACACGGTCGCGACGAGCACGAGCCTCGCCTTCGAGGTGACGATCTACAACGGCGGCGACTCGCAGGAGGTGCAGATCCCCGTCACCCTGACGTTGCCGCAGTCCCAGGGCGGCCCGGTGACGAGGACGGGGAAGGTGCAGCTGATCGACCCCCAGCACTACGCCACCGTCGTCTTCCCCGATCTCGGCTCGCTGCCGTTCGACTCGCCGGCGACCATCTCCGTCGACGTCGCCCGGGTTCCGTGCGAGGTGAACATCACCAACAACTCGGCGCAGTACAAAGTGCTGTTCACGCTTCCGTCGTAGCGGCGCATGCACCTCTCCGGGAACGCCGCCGCCCTCGTCGCCGTTCTCGGGATCGTCGTCGGCGCGGCCGGGCTCGTCGTCGCGCTGCTCGCCTGGACCCGCGTTCGCCGCCTCCGCGACGCGCAGCGGACGCTCGTCGGCGGCGGCCGCAAGGACCTCGTCGAGTTCGCCGTCTCGCTGCAGGGGCGGATCGACGACCTCTTTCGTGCGGTCGACGAGGTCGCGGGCGGCCTCGCGCGCGTCGACCGGCGGGTCGACGAGTCCGTCGCGAACACGGCGATCGTGCGCTACGACGCCTACGAGGACACGGGCGGGCACCAGTCGGCATCGCTCGCGCTCCTCGACGCGGCGCGGACGGGCATCGTCATCACGGCGATCCAGGGCCGCGACTACGCCCGGATCTACATGAAGGAGATCGACCGTGGCCGGCCCGCGGTCGCCCTCTCGCCCGAGGAGCAGCAGGCGGTCGAGCGGGCGATGGGACGCTAGCGAGCGCTCCGCGCGGACACGCAGTCCCCGTCCGCTACGTTTCTTGCACCGTGCAGCAGGTGCTGGTCCTCAACGCCAGTTTCGAGCCGCTCAACGTCTGCTCGTTGCGGCGCGCGCACGTGCTCGTCTACAAGGGGAAGGCGGAGGTGGTCGAAGAGCTCGACCGACCACTCTGCTCGGCCACGGCGCGGTTTCCGTGGCCGCATGTGATCAGGCTTTTGAGCTACGTCCGGGTTCCACGGATCGTCCAGCGCAAGATCTCGCGGCGGGCGCTCTTTGCCCGTGACGGCTGGCGCTGCGTCTACTGCGGCACCGCGAGCGGGCGGCTGACGCTCGACCACGTCATCCCGCGCTCGCGCGGCGGCGACTCGGTCTGGGAGAACGTCGTCACCTCGTGCGCCCCCTGCAACCTCCGCAAGGGCAACCGGCTGCTGCACGAGGCGCAGATGGAGCTCGCCCAGCCGCCGCGGCCGCCCGCGCCGGTGCTCTTCATCCGCCTCGCGGCGCCGAAGATCCCGCACCGCTGGGAGCAGTACCTCGCCGCCTTCGGCGCGGCCGCCTGAGCCCGGCCGACGTCGTCACGGTCAGCCACGCGCGCGCGGAAGCTCGGCGTGCTGCTCCCACTCCGACCACGAGCCCGGGTAGAGGCGCCCCTCGCGGCCGCGCAGGTGGAGGCGGTGGAGGGTGACGCACGCGGTGATCCCGGAGCCGCAGTAGGCGACGAGCGGGCCCTCCGCCAGGGTCGGCAGCGGTTCGCTCCAGGGCGCGTTGACAGCGCCGGGGATGCGGCCGGGCGCCGCGTCGACCGGGTTCGGCTCGCCGCGGAAGCGCGCGGGCAGGCGGGAGTCGACGACGACGAGCCGGCTGCGCTCGGCGTCGAGCTCGTCGAGCTCGATCGTGTCCCCGCTGGCGGGGCGGGGCTCGAAGCGCGCCGGCTCGACCTGCTCCCGGCCGGCGGCGAGCGGCCCGTGCCAGGCCTCGAGGTCGATCACCGCGCAGGCGGTGTGGCCGAAGTGGCGGAGCAGCCACCAGAGCCGCTCGGCGCCGCCGAGCGACCCGTAGGCGACGACGAAGGCGTCGGGGCCGATGCCTGCGGCCCCCGCCGAGCGGGCGAAGTCGTCGGGGTCCGGAAGCGGGTGGCGGCCGCGCGGACCTGCCGGCGCCGCGAGCTCGCCCGCGACGTCGAGGAACGCCGCCCCGGGGATGTGCGCCTGCTCGTAGGCGGCGCGGCCGAAGCCGGGGTCGTCGAGGGTCCAGCGGCAGTCGACGAACACGTAGCGCATGGCCCGAAAGCTAGTCGGCGGCGCCGACCCCGGCCCCCTGGTGGGGCCGGAGGTCGGCACCGGGCGGCCCGTGGGGAGCCGCCGCCGGTCCTGGCTGCTCCTAGGCGTCGAAGTAGAGGACGAACTCGGCCGGGTGGGGCCGCAGCCGGACGACGTCAGCCTCGTTCGTCCGCTTCCAGTCGAGCCAGGTCGAGATCAGCTCCTCGCTGAAGACGCCGCCCTTGGTCAGGAACGCGCTGTCCGCCTCGAGCGCGTCGAGCGCGTCGGCGAGCGAGCCCGGCACCTGGGCGACGTCGCCGTGGCTCTCCTCGAACAGGTCGTAGTCCGACGGGGCGCCGGGGTCGAGCTTCCTCGCGATCCCGTCGAGCCCGGCGAGCAGCATCGCCGAGAAGGCGAGGTAGGGGTTTGCGGTCGGGTCGGGGCAGCGGAACTCGATCCGTTTTGCCTTCGGCGACTCCGAGTACATCGGGATCCGGACGCAGGCCGAGCGGTTGCGCTGCGAGTAGACGAGGTTGACCGGCGCCTCGTAGCCGGGAACGAGCCGGCGGTAGGAGTTCGTCGTCGGCGCGCAGAACGCGAGCAGCGCGGGAGCGTGGGCGAGGATGCCGCCGACGTAGTGCCGGGCGGTCTCCGAGAGCCCGGCGTACCCGTCGGGGTCGGCCATCAGCGTCGCGCCGCCCTTCCAGAGCGACTGGTGGCAGTGCATGCCCGAGCCGTTGTCGCCGAAGAGCGGCTTCGGCATGAACGTCGCGGTCTTGCCGTGGCGCCGCGCGACGTTCTTGACCACGTACTTGTAGGTCATCACCTGGTCGGCCATGCGGGTCAGCGTCGCGAAGCGCATGTCGATCTCGCACTGGCCGCCGGTCGCGACCTCGTGGTGGTGGAACTCGCACGGGATGCCGAGCCGCTCGAGCGTCATCACCATCTCGCTGCGGAGGTCGTGCAGCGTGTCGCTCGGCGGCGGCGGGAAGTACCCCTCCTTGGGCCGGATCGTGTAGCCGAGCCCCGAGGTTCCCGAGTTCCAGTGGCCCTCGGCCGAGTCGACCTCGTAGTAGGCGTTGTTGACCGACATGTCGTAGGCGACCGAGTCGAAGACGAAGAACTCGCTCTCGGGGCCGAAGTACGCCGTGTCGGCGACCCCGCTCGCGCGGAGGTGCTCCTCGGCGCGGCGCGCGAGCCGGCGCGGGTCCTTGCCGTAGGGCTCGTGCGTCACCGGGTCGATCACCTCGCAGAGGATCGACATCGTCCGTAGCTCGGTGCACGGGTCGAGGATCGCCGTCTCGGCCTGCGGGACGAGCAGCATGTCGCTCTCGGAGATCCCCTGCCAGCCGCGGATCGAGGAGCCGTCGAACCCGAGTCCCTCCTCGAACGCGTCCTCCTCGAACGATGAGAGCGGCAGGGTCATGTGCTGCCACGACCCGAG
Organism: uncultured Actinomycetota bacterium; assembly: GCA_963765345.1. Classification (GTDB taxonomy): domain Bacteria; phylum Actinomycetota; class Thermoleophilia; order Gaiellales; family Gaiellaceae; genus PALSA-600. The sequence goes on along the minus strand of CAVXWI010000014.1, from coordinate 184,851 downwards.
CAGGTCTGTGAACTTCGAGGTCGACGAGCTCCGCCTTCGACTTGCGCGCCCACTCGAGCACCTCGTCAGGCGCGGGCGTCTGGTCGCCCTTCGACAGGTACTGCTTCTCTTCCGACATGCCGCCTCCCGCGGGTTGGATGGACCACCGAAATCGGACCATGAAAAAAGCCCCACGACGATCGCCGTCGCGAGGCCGCGTTGCCTCTGCGAACCCTCCCTCGGGAGAGATGCGCCGGACAACGTTAGCGCCGCGAGAACGCGGGGTCAACCGCGAGCGGTCGCGGGCCCGCCCGACGTGCGAGCCGGGCTACAGGAAGGTGCGGATCGAGTCGCGGTCGATCCGCAGGCCGATCACGCGCGTGCCGCCGTCGATCTGCTCGATCGTGTCGGCGGGGACGAGGCGCCGGCGGCGGGCAAGGAAGCCGGAGCGGACCGAGAGGGCGTCCGGCTGCTCGGGCGAGGTGCCGTACATCGGGCACTCGACGCGGCCGACGATCCGGCCGCGGGCGTCGGCGACCAGGTACCCGGCGGTGTCGCGGAGATCGAGGGCGAGCGCGTTCACGGTCCCGACCTTATTCGCCGTTCGTTCTCAAATCCCCACCGCTGCGTAAACGGTTTGTAAGACCTCGGGCAAGGAGACATTCGCTCCGAGCGTACGCTCTGGCGCAGATGGACCCGCGCGACCGCTACCTCCGGCTCCTGACCGACACGATCGAGGCCGTCAACTCGACGCTCGATCTCGAGGAGGTGCTCGCGCTCGTCGCGACCAAGGTAACCGAGGCGCTCCACGCCGACGCCTGCTTCGTCTACCTGTTCGACGAGCGGGTCGACCAGCTCGTCCTCCGCGCCGACGCACGGCACCCGGGTCGAGGAGATGACCCAGCGGCCCCGGATGCGCTCCGGCGAGGGGATCACCGGCTCGGCGGCCCAGGAGCGCGCGCCCGTGATGATCGCCGCGAAGGCGAACCTCGACCCTCGCTTCAAGAACTTCCCGAACCTCCCCGAGGACGAGTACGAGTCGATCCTCGCCGTCCCGATCCTCGCCCGCGGCGAGCGGCTGGAGGGCGCGCTCAACGTGAGGACGCGGGCGCCGCGCAACTTCGGCGACGAGGAGATCGACCTGCTGCTCGCGATCGCGGCGCAGGTCGCCCAGTCGATCGAGCACGCGAAGCTCTACGAGGAGGCCCAGCGCCGCGTCCAGGAGCTCGAGGCGCTGGCGCGGATCTCCGAGGCCGTCTCCGAGTCGCTCTACCTGGAGGAGTCGCTCGAGGCGATCGTCAAGGCGACGATGGACGCCCTCTCGGCGACGGGCGCCGCGCTCGTGCTCGAGGACGGCGCGATCGCCTGGCCGGAGGGCCGCGCCGACGCGCACGCGATCCGTCAGCCGCTGCGCTGGCGGGGCCGCCAGATCGGCGAGCTCGTCGCCGACCGCGCCTCGCCGTTCACGCAGGCGGACCGCGAGCTCCTCGCCTCGATCGCCCAGCAGGCGGCCGTGGCGCTCGAGCACGGGCGGGCGGTCATGCGCGGTGTGCTCGCCCAGGAGATCCACCATCGCGTCAAGAACAACCTGCAGACGGTGGCCTCGCTGCTGCGCCTGCAGGCACGCGACGCCGAGAACGTCGATCCGCGCAAGGCGCTCGAGGACTCCGTCAACCGGATCCTCGCGATCGCGGCCGTCCACGAGGTCCTGACCGAGCAGCGCGACGAGGACGTCGACCTCGCCGACCTCCTCGACCGGCTGCGGGCGATGCTCGTCCAGGGCGTTGGCGCCGGGCGCGAGGTGACGGCCGAGTTCGAGCCGGTGATGCTGGCCGGCAACCGGGCGACCGCGCTCGCGCTCGTCTTCTCGGAGCTGCTCGGGAACGCGCTCGAGCACGGCGGCACGCACGTGCAGGTGGCGCTTCGCGGCGACGACGGCGAGGCGGTGCTCGAGATCGCCGACGACGGCCCCGGCATCCCCGCCGAGCCGCCGAAGGGAACCGGCCTCTCGATCGTGCGGGCGCTCGTCCGTGACGAGCTCGGCGGCACGCTCGACCTCGACGGCGGCGACGGCACCCGTGCTCGAGTCCGCTTCCCGGCCTGAGCGAAGGACGCCGCCGGCGCCGGCTGCTCGCTGCAATCCCCGTTCCGCCTAGACTCGGTCGGGATGCGCATCCTCCTCGCCGAAGACGAGTCGATCATCCGGCTCGACCTGCGCGGGCTGCTCGAGCGGGCCGGGTACGAGGTGGTCGCCGAGGCGCACGACGGCGAGGAGGCGGTTGCGCTCGCCCGTGAGCAGCGAGCCCGACCTCGCGATCATGGACGTGAAGATGCCGCGGCTCGACGGGATCGACGCCGCCCGCAGGATGCTCGAGGAGCGCCCGATCCCGATCGTGATGCTGACCGCCTTCGGCCAGCGCGAGCTCGTCGACCGGGCCGCCGAGGCAGGCGTCTACGGCTACCTGGTCAAGCCGTTTCGCGAGCAGGATGTCGTGCCGGCGATCGAGACCGCCCGGGCCCGGCACGAGGAGCTGCTCGCCGTCCGGGGCGAGGCCGACTCGCTCGCCGAGGCGCTCGTGGCGCGCAAGGCGATCGAGCGGGCCAAGGGCCTGCTGATGGAGAAGGAGAAGCTCACCGAGGCCGACGCGTTCGCCCGCCTGCGCAAGGCGAGCCAGGTCTCCGGGCGGCCGCTACGCGTGATCGCCGAGGCGGTCATCGATACCTTTGACCCGTCATGACGGCCACCGTCACCCCGCCCGTCGAGCGGCTCTCGCGCGGCTCGGGCTCGCGCGCGGGTGACGCCTGGCGGGTGATCGTCATGAACGACGACCACAACACGTTCGAGGGCGTCGCCTTCGCGCTCGCCCAGACGATTCCCGGAGTCGACTACGACCGGGGCCTGCGCCTGGCCAACACGATCCACACACGCGGTCAGGCCGTCGTCTGGTCCGGCCTGCGCGAGCCTGCCGAGCTCTACCACTCCCAGCTCGCGGCCCTCGGCCTGACGATGGCGCCGCTCGAGCGCTGAGCGCCGCCCGCCTCAGCCTGCCGCCGTCTCCTCGAAGAGACGCTCCCAGCGCACGAGCAGGGCGGCGAGATCGTCGCGGGCACCGCGGTGGGCCGTGACGAGGTCGACGTTCGTCCAGTCGTCGGCGAGGCTGTCCCTCGAGCTCGGCGAGCCGCTCCTCGGTTCGCGCGATCTCGCGCTCGACCAGCTCGAGCGGGCTCGGGGCCGCCGGCCGCTCACGCGCCCGCTTCGGCTTCGCCGGCCGGGGCGCCGCCGGACGGCGGTCTCCTCGCGCTCGTCCCGGCGCCGTAGGTACTCGGCCCAGCCGCCCGCGTAGGTGACGAGGCTGCCGGCCTCGATCGCGAGCAGCCGCCCCGAGACGGCGTCGAGGAGTGCACGGTCGTGGGTGACGAGGAGCACCGTGCCGGGGAAGGCGTGCAGCGCCGACTCGAGCGCCTCGCGGCTCTCGAGGTCGAGGTGGTTCGTCGGCTCGTCGAGGACGAGCAGGTTGGCCCCGCTCGCGACGACGAGCGCCAGGGCGAGCCGCCGCCGCTCGCCGCCCGAGAGCGCGCTCACCGGCTTCTCGTGCTCCTGCCAGCCCGAGAAGAGGAAGCGGCCGAGGAGCGCCTGCGCCTCGGGGCGCCGCAGGCCGGTCGCCGCAACGGCGGCGTCGAGCACCGAGCCGCGTTCGTCGAGCTCCTGTTCGTGCTGGGAGAAGTACGCGGCGCTCGACGCCGTGGCCGAGCTTGACCCGTCCCGCGGCGGGCTCGAGCCGGCCGAGCACCGTCTCGAGCAGCGTCGTCTTGCCCGAGCCGTTCTTGCCGACGAGCGCCACGTGCTCGCCCCGCTCGATCGCGAAGCTCGCCGCCGCGAGCAGCGCCTTGTCGCCCGCGCGCAGCGACACCTCCTCGGCCTCGATCACGACCCGGCCCGAGCGCTTCGGGTGCAGGAACTCGAATCCGAGCGTCCGTCGCGCTCCGGGGCCCACCTCTGTCCTGGCGGCCTTCAGGCGGTCGAGCTCGCGCTGCTTCGACTTCGCCTGGCGCGCCTTCGTGGCCTTGGCGCCGAAGCGCTCGACGAACCGTTCGAGCTGGATGATCTTCTCCGCGTCGCGGTCGGCGTTGCGCGCCTCGAACTGCGCCCGCGCCGCCTGCTCGCGGCGCCAGAGGTGCCAGCGACCCGGGAAGTAGACGGAGCGGCCGCGGTCGAGCTCGAGCACGGCGGTCGTCACGGCCTCCAGGAACCAGCGGTCGTGCGCGACCAGGATGACCGCGGCGTCGATCGTCGCGAGCAGACCCTCGAGCCACTCGATCGTCTCGATGTCGAGGTGGTTCGTCGGCTCGTCGAGCAGCAGCAGGTCGGGTTGCGAGGCGAGCGCGCGGGCCAGCGAGGCGCGCGTCAGCTCGCCGCCCGAGAACGTCGCCAGCGGCCGGTCGAGGTCGGCCTCCGAGAAGCCGAGGCCGCGGACGACGGCCGCGGCGCGGTCGCGCCAGTCGTAGCCGCCCGCGTGCTCGAGCCGTCCCTGCGCCGTCGCGTAGCGCGCGAGCGTCTTCCGGTCGTGTGTCGCCGCCGGCCATCGTCTGCTCGAGCGCGCGCAGCTCGCGCTCGAGCCCGACGAGCTCCGCCGTCCCCGCGAGCACGTACTCCCGCAGCGGCCGGTCGCTCGCGGCGGGCGGCCGCTGGTCGTGCAGCGCGACGCGGGCGCCCTTCTCCCAGGCGAGCTCGCCGCCCTCGAGCGACACCTCGCCGGTGAGCGCGCGCAGGAGCGTCGTCTTGCCCGCGCCGTTCGGCCCGGCGAGGGCGAGCCGGTCGCGTCGCTCGACCTTGAACGAGACGCCGTCGAAGAGCGGCGTGCCCGACAGCTCCTTGCGGAGAGCGGATGCGATCAGGACTGCCACCATCCGTATTCAAGTCGACCGCGGATAGCTGGCATGATCCGAGTCGTGAAGGTTGCCGTCGCCTTCGATCACCGGGGTGTCGCGTTGCGGCAGGCAGTCCTCGACGCGCTCGTCGGTCACGAGGTGCTCGATCTCGGCACCCACGATGCGAGCGTTCGCATCGACTACCCCGACAAGGCCCAGCAGGTCGGCGACGCGATCCGGGACGGCGAGGCCGAGCGGGGCGTGATCGTCTGCGGCTCCGGCGCCGGCGCTGCGATCGCGGCGTGCAAGATCGCCGGGATCCGGGCCGCGATCTGCCACGACCTCTACAGCGCCCACCAGGCGGTCGAGCACGACGACATGAACGTGCTCAGCCTCGGCTCCGAGATCATCGGGGCGGCGGTCGCCGGGGAGCTCATCCAGGTTTTCGTCGGCGCGCGCTTCGACGGCGGCGAGCGCTACGTCGCGCGCCTCGAGAAGGTGGCGCGGATGGAGCGGGGGCTCCGTGGCTGACCGGCTGCGGGCCCTGCACGACCAGGGGCAGTCGATCTGGATCGACCTGCTCTCGCGCGAGCTCGTCCACTCGGGCGAGCTGCAGCGGCTGATCGACGAGGACTCGGTGACCGGCCTGACCTCGAACCCGTCGATCTTCGAGAAGGCGATCTCGCACTCGGCCGACTACGACGAGCAGATCCGCCGCTGCCTCACCGAGACCGACGACCCGCGTGCCGTCTTCTTCTCGCTGGCGGTCGAGGACGTCCGCGACGCCTGCGACCTCTTCCGGCCGGTCTACGACGCGAGCGGCGGCGGCGACGGCTTCGTCTCGCTCGAGGTCGACCCGGGCCTCGCGTTCGCGACCGCGGCGACGGTCGACCAGGCCGTCGATCTGCACGCGCGGGTCGACCGGCCGAACCTCTACGTCAAGATCCCCGCGACGAAGGAGGGCCTGCCGGCGATCGAGGACTGCATCGCCCGCGGCATCCCGATCAACGTGACCCTGATCTTCTCGCTGGCGCGCTACGGCGAGGTCGCCGCCGCCTACCAGCGCGGGCTCGCGCGCCTCGCCGCCGACGGCGGCGACCTGGCGCGGGTCAGCTCGGTCGCCTCGTTCTTCGTCTCGCGCCTCGACACCGAGACAGACGCGCGGCTCGGGGAGCTCGCCCGCACGGGGAACGCCGCCGCCTCCCTGGCGGGAAAGCTCGGCGTCGCCAACGCCCGGCTTGCCTACCGGCACTTCCGCGAGGCGTTTGCGGGGGCGGCCTGGGAGCAGCTCGCCGCCGCCGGCGCGCGCCCGCAGCGACCGCTCTGGGCATCGACCTCGACGAAGAATCCCGCCTACCGCGACGTCCTCTACGTCGAGGAGCTGATCGGCACCGAGACCGTGAACACGATGCCGCTCGAGACGCTCGAGGCCTTCGGCGACCACGGCGAGGTTCGCGGCCAGACGGTCTGCGAGGACGTCGAGGCGGCCCAGCAGCTGCTCGCCGACCTGGCCGCGGCCGGCGTCGACTACGACGACGTCGTCGCGACGCTCGAGCGCGAGGGTGTGCAGAAGTTCTCCGACGCGTTCGCCGAGCTGATCGCGGGCATCGAGGCGCGGCGGAGCGAGCTGGCCGCGAGGTGACCGAGCGGCGAGAGCTCGTGGCGCGGATCTGGTCGCGCGACCCGACCGTCTGGACGGGAAAGGACGAGGCGCGCTGGCTCGGCTGGCTCGACGAGCCCTTCCGGATGCGGGACAACGCCGGGCAGCTGCTCCGCCTCGCCGAGGACGTGGTCGGCGAGGCCGACACGGTCGTCCTGTTCGGCATGGGCGGCTCCTCGCTCGCGCCCGAGGTGCTGCGCTCCTCGTTTGCCGCCGCGAGCTTCCACGTGCTCGACACGACCCACCCGCGGGCAATCCGCGCGCTCGAGGCGGAGCTCGACCTCGAGCGCACGCTCTTTGTCTCGGCCTCGAAGTCGGGGTCGACACTCGAGACGAGAGCGCACACCGAGTACTTCTGGAAACGCGCCCCGCGCGGCGAGCAGTGGGCCGCGGTCACCGATCCCGGCTCGGAGCTCGCCCGGCTCGGCGCCGAGCGGCTATTCGCCGCGGTCCTCCCGGGTGAGCCGACGATCGGCGGGCGCTACTCGGCGCTCTCGCCGTTCGGGCTCCTCCCGGCGGCGCTGATGGGGATCGACGTCACCGGCCTCCTCGACCGGGCCTGCGAGATGGCCGACGCGTGCCGCCTCGACGAGGGCAACCCCGGCCTCGAGCTCGGCCTCGCGCTCGGCGAGAGCTGGCAGGAGGGCCGCGACAAGGTGTGCCTGCCCGCTGCGGGCGTCTTCGGGCTCTGGGTCGAGCAGCTCCTCGCCGAGTCGACCGGGAAGCAGGGCAAGGGCCTGATCCCCGTCCCGGGCGAGTCCGCTCCAGGCCCCGACCGCCAGCTGCACGAGGTGCGGCTGCCGGCGCCGCTCGAGCTCGGCCAGGAGTTCTTCCGCTGGGAGTTCGCGACCGCGGTCGCCGGTTCGATCCTCGCGATCAACCCGTTCGACCAGCCGGACGTCCAGGCGGCCAAGGACCGGACGAAGGAGGTGCTGGCGAGCGGTGACGTCACGCTCGAGTCGGCGGGCTCGATCGAGGAGCTCCTCGCCGGCGCCGAGCCGCCCGACTACCTCTGCATCCAGGCGTTCGTCGAGCCGACGCCGGCGAACGAAGAGCGGATCGAGGGGCTCGCACGGTCGCTCGGCGAGCGCTCCGGCTGCGTCGTCACGCACGGGTTCGGGCCGCGCTACCTGCACTCGACCGGGCAGCTCCACAAGGGCGGCCCCAACAGCGGGCGCTTCCTGCAGGTGGTCGAGGACTACGGCGCCGAGCTGCCGATCCCCGGCCAGCCCTTCGGCTTCGCCCGGCTGATCCGTGCCCAAGCGGCCGGCGACTTCGCCTCGCTCGCCGAGCGGGGCCGCCGCGTCGCCCGCGTCCAGCTCGAGGAGGTTGCCTGATGCAGCTCGGCATGATCGGTCTCGGCCGCATGGGCGGCAACATGACCAAGCGCCTCGAGGGCGGCGGCCACGAGGTGAAGACGTTCGACCCCGGGGTCGACTCGACGGCCGCGACGCTCGCCGAGCTCCGCGATCAGCTCTCCGCGCCGCGGGCGTTCTGGCTGATGGTCCCTGCCGGCGCGGTCACCGAGGCGACCTTCCAGGAGCTGCTGCGGCTCGCCGAGCCGGGCGACACGATCGTCGACGGCGGCAACTCGAACTTCCACGACTCGCAGCGGCGTCACGGCGACGCGGCGGCGAAGGGGATCCACTTCGTCGACGTCGGCGTCTCGGGCGGGATCTGGGGCCTCGAGGTCGGCTACTGCCTGATGGCGGGCGGCGAGGCCGAGCCGGTCACCCGGCTCGAGCCGGTCTTTCGCACCCTCGCACCGCCCGACGGCTACGCGCACGTCGGCGGGTCCGGCGCCGGCCACTTCGTCAAGATGGTCCACAACGGGATCGAGTACGGCCTGATGCAGGCCTACGCCGAGGGGTTCGAGGTGCTCGAGCGCTCCGAGTTCGACCTCGACCTGCACGAGATCGCCGGGCATCTGGCGTTACGGCTCGGTCGTGCGTTCCTGGCTGCTCGAGCTGCTCCATGCCGCCTTCGAGCTGGAGGGGGGCAAGCTCGAGCAGATCCAGGGCTACGTCGAGGACTCGGGCGAGGGTCGCTGGACGATCGCGGAGGCGATCGCCGAGGACGTCCCCGTCCCGGTGATCTCGGCGGCGCTCTTCGCGCGCTTCGCCTCCCGCCAGGACGAGTCGTTCGCCGCCAAGGTCAACGCCGCGCTCCGCAACCAGTTCGGCGGCCACGCCGTGCGAGCGGTCGAGCCCGAATGAGCACCGCCGAGCGCGAGCAGAATCCGCTGCTCGAAGGGCTGCCCGCCCGCCGGCGGCCCGCGCCGTGCCTGCTCGTCATCTTCGGCGCCTCGGGTGATCTGACCGAGCGCAAGCTGATGCCCGCGCTCTACGCCCTCGCCTTCAGGCGTCTGCTGCCGGAGCGCTTCGCGGTCGTCGGCGTCGCCCGCACGGAGGGCACCGATGCGAGCTTCCGCGAGGAGATGCGCAAGGCCGTCGAGCGGTTCGCGCGGGACGAGTTCCGGCCCGAGGTCTGGGAGGAGCTCGCGGCCGGGATGCGCTACGCGCAGCTGGACGCCGCCGACGACGCAGCGGCCGACCGGCTCGCGGCGACGCTCGCCGAGGTCGACGCCGAGCGCCAGACGGCCGGCAACCGCCTCTACTACTTCGCCGTGCCGCCGAGCGCGTTCGCCCCGCTCGTCCGGCTCGTCGAGCACGAGGGGACGACGACCGGCTGGAAGCGCCTGATCGTCGAGAAGCCGTTCGGCCACGACCTCGCCTCGGCCCGCGAGCTGACGGCCCTGATCACGGAGCGGTTCGACGAGAGCGAGATCTTCCGCATCGACCACTACCTCGGCAAGGAGACGGTCCAGAACCTGCTCGCGCTGCGGTTCGCCAACGGCATCTTCGAGCCGATCTGGAACCGGCAGTTCATCGACCACGTCCAGATCACCGTCGCCGAGTCGATCGGCATCGAGGGCCGCGCCGGCTTCTACGAGCAGGCCGGCGCGATCCGCGACATCTTCCAGAACCACCTGCTCCAGCTCCTCGCGATCACCGCGATGGAGCCGCCGAGCGACTTCACCGCCGACTCGGTCCGCAACGAGAAGGTGAAGGTGCTCCGCTCGCTGCACACGCCCGGGCCGAAGTCGATCGTGCGCGGCCAGTACGGGCGCGGCTTCATCGACGGCGTCGAGGTGCCCGGCTACCGCGAGGAGGAGGGCGTCGCGCCCGACTCGACGACCGAGACGTTCGTCGCCGCGAAGCTCTACGTCGACAACTGGCGCTGGGCCGACACGCCGTTCTACGTCCGCATGGGCAAGCGGCTCCCCCGCCGCGAGACGACGATCGCGATCCAGTTCAAGCGGGCGCCGCACCCGCCCTTCGAGGAGGCGGCCGTCGAGGGGCTCCGCCCGAACGTGCTCCTGATCCACGTCCAGCCGGACGAGGGCCTCTCGCTCGCGATCGGCGCCAAGGTGCCCGGGCAGGGGATGTCGATCCGCACGGTGCACATGGACTTCCTCTACGGCAGCGCGTTCCGCTACGGGCTGCCGGAGGCCTACGAGCGCCTGATCCTCGACGCGATGCTCGGCGACGCGACGCTGTTCACCCGCGCCGACGAGATCGAGGAGCAGTGGGCGCTCGTCGACGCGATCGTCGCGTCGTGGCAGCGCGACCGTCCGGCGTTCCCGAACTACGCCGCCGGCAGCTGGGGGCCGCCCTCCGCCGACGAGCTGCTGCACCGCGACGGCCGCTCCTGGCGGAGGCACTGAGCTGGCCGCCTCGCTCGCCGCCGACTGGTCGGGAACCGACGTCTCGATCGCCGAGGTCGACGCGGCGCTCGCGCGCCTCCGCGTCGTCTCGGTCGGCCGGGACGGCCACCCGAACCAGCGCACGAGCGTGATGACGCACGTCGCCTGGGTACCGCCGGCCTGGCTCGACGCGGCGGAGCGGACCCTCGCCGGCCTGGGTGATCGACACCCCTCCCGGACGGTGATCCTCGTGCCGCGAGCCCGACGAGGACGACGGGATCGACGCCGAGCTCTCGGTGCGCTGCTTCCCGATCGGCGAGCGCTCCGTCTGCGGCGAGGTGGTCGAGCTCGTCCTCCGCGGCGGCCGCTCACGCGCGCCCGCGTCGATCGTGCTCCCGCTCGCGATCTCCGACCTGCCGGTCTTCCTGCGCTGGCGCGGCGAGCCGCCGTTTCGCGAGGCGCAGTGGGACCAGCTCGTCGGCGTCGCCGACCGGGTGATCGTCGACTCCTCGGAGTGGGGCGAGCTCCGCTACGGCGAGCTTGCCCGTTCGTTCGACAAGACCGCGGTCTCCGACATCGCCTGGGCCCGGACCGAGGGGTGGCGGGTGGAGCTCGCCTCCTGCTGGCCGGCGATCGCGACGGCCGAGATCGAGGTGCGCGGGCCCCGCGCCGAGGCCTCGCTCCTGCGGAGCTGGCTCGCGACGCGGCTGGAGCGCGAGCTGCCGCCCGTCGTCCCGGCCGGCGAGATCGGGGCGCGGCTCGACGGGGCCGAGGTCGAGCCGCCCCGCCAGGAGCCGCTCTCGGCGAGCGATCTCCTCAGCGCCGAGCTCGACCGCCTGCTCCGCGACCCCGTCTACGAGGCTGCCGCTACCGCCAGCGGAGGGCCGCCCGCGAGTCGCTCGATCTAGACTCGCCGTCGTGGAAGCGGTCTCCTTCGCCGGCGAGGGCCTCGCGCCCGAGCTCGTGCCCGCCGACGAGCTCGCCGACTGCGCCGCCACGGTGCTGGCCGCCGACGGAGCGCGGATCCTCTCCTACGGGACGGGCTTCGGCTACACGCCGCTCCGCGAGCTCCTCGCCGAGCGCCTCGGCGTCCACCCCTACCGCGTCCTCCTGACCAACGGCTGGCTGCAGGGGTTCCGGATGCTCCTGCACGCCCGCGCGATGGGCCAGGGCGTCGTCTGCGAGTACCCGACCTACGACCGGGCGCTCGAGTCGATCTTCCAGGCCCGGGCGAACCTGCTCTACCTCGACCTGCACCCGGGCGGCTTCGCCGACGACCAGCTCGAGTACATCGTCAGGACGAGCCAGAAGCCGGCGCTCGCCTACACCAATCCGACGTTTCACAACCCGACCGGCGAGTCCCTCTCGAAGGACAAGCGCATGACGCTCGGCGACTGGCTGCACAACAGGGCCCGCGTCCCGATCGTCGAGGACGACTCCTACGGCCTCCTCCGCTTCGAGGGCGAGCCGCTGCCGACCATGTTCGAGCTCTCGCGCCAGTCGATCGTCTACAGCACCTCGTTCTCGGCGACGATCGCACCCGGGCTGCGCGTCGGGGTCTTCGTCCTCACCGATGAGCTTGCGAGCGAGCTGGCGGCGATGGCCAACTCGACCTACATCGCCCCCGTGCTCCTGGCGCAGGCGACCGTCTTCGAGTTCCTGCAGCGGGGCAGCTTCGAGCCCCACCTCGCCTGGCTGAACGAGCGGCTCGCCGAGCGGCGCGACGCCGCGGCCGCCGCACTCGAGCGGCACTTTCCCGGGCGCGGAGTGGACGCGGCCCGAGGGCGGCCTCTACATCCTGCTGCGGCTACCCCCCGGGACGAACGCCGGACGTGTGCTCGCGCGCGCCGACGGGGTGAGCGCCGGCGCTGCGACCGACTACGGCGGCCTGCCGCCGAACGCGATCCGCCTCAACTACGCCGCGCCGACCTCGCTCGCCGAGATCGAGCACGGGATCGAGCGGCTGGCAGCCGCCTTCGCGCTCCCACCCGAGCCAGAGCCCGAAGCTTAGAAAACCGGTCATCTACCGGTGACTATTGCGTCGAATCGGGCGTCGGGTACGCTCTAGGAGCCGTACGACGCGGGCGAATTGCCTGCCTGGCACCTTCTGCGGCGATTCACTCGCAGTGCTCATCTAGGAGGAGGAATGGCGAACGGCATCAAGATCAAGGTGAACGGCCTGACCCATGGGGTTCAGGCCAGCCTTGATACTCCGCTCCTTTACGTTCTGCATAACGAGCTCCACCTGCATGGCCCGCGCTTTGGTTGCGGTCTTGCGCAGTGTGGTGCCTGCTCGGTGCTCTTGAACGGCAAGGAGATCAGGTCGTGTGTGACGCCGGTTGCCGCGGTGGCCGGTCAGAGCATCACGACGCTCGAGGGCCTGCCGGCTCTCTGGGCGGCGCAGAGCGGCGGCACGACTGCTGCGGCGCCGGCGCTGCATCCGTTGCAGCAGGCGTGGATCGATGTGCAGGTGCCGCATTGCGGCTACTGCCAGAACGGCATGATGATCCAGGCTGCCGACCTGCTTGCGACGACCAAGAACCCGTCCGAGGACCAGATCCGCACGGCGATGAACGGGCATCTCTGCCGCTGTGGGACCTATCCGAGAATCCTGACCGCGATCCAGAAGGCCGCGGCCGTGATGGCAAAGGCAGGTGCGTGATGACCGGGTCTTCTGCACGAGAAGGAGTTCTCACGCAAGTCGTTCGTCAAGGGCGGCGGCGCGCTCATCGTCACGATCAGTGCCGCTCGGCGCTGGCGGGGCAGGCGAAGGCCGACCAGACGAAGCCGCCGGCGGCGGACCACCCGTCTGCAGGCGCCTTCGACCAGCGGACGGCGAACGACTACCTGCCGGACCTGACGCAGGTCGACACGTGGATCACGATCAACGCCGACAACACGGCGACGGTCACCCACGGCGAGACGGAGCTCGGTCACGGAACGCCGACCGGCATCCTGATGCTGACGGCCGAAGAGCTCAACATGAACTTCGACCAGATGTGGTACGCCCATCCCGAGTCGTGGCTGAACGTGACCGGCGGCGGCAGCGGCAGCTCGGGCATCTCGAGCCGCTCGACCAACATCCGGGCCGCGGCCGCCCTGGCGAAGCAGTACCTGCTCTCGCTCGCCTCGGCGAAGCTGGGCGTCCCGGTCGCGAACCTGACGGTCACCGGCGGCGTCGTCTCCGGCGACGGCCAGCAGGTCACCTACGGTCAGCTGCTCGGCGGCAAGCTGTTCAACCTGCAGCTGACGGCGGCCAACAGCGGCGGCGCGACGACGACGCCGTTCGGGACGATTCCCGGGCAGGGGATCTCGAAGCCGGTCTCGCAGTACACGGTCGTCGGGCACTCCTTCCCGCGGATCGACATCCCCGACAAGGTCGCCGGCACCTACACCTACGTGCAGAACGTGCACGTCCCGGGGATGCTTCACGGCCGGCGCGTCCGTCCGCGCGGCAACGGCGCCAACACGGTCGAGAACGACACGCCGATCTCGATCGACCCGACCTCGATCGCCCACATCCCGGGCGCCCAGGTCGTCCAGATCGCCAACTGGGTCGGTGTCGTCGCTCCGAAGGAGTACGACGCGATCCAGGCTGCGGCGCAGCTGAAGGTCACCTGGCAGACGGCGAACGGGTTCCCGGCGACGTCGGCCAACTTCTGGTCGTGGCTGCGGCAGGCCGGTGACACGAACACGCAGAACCCGCCCCGCTACACGACGCAGAACGGCAACGTGCAGGCGGCGCTCGCGGGCGCGGCGAAGACGGTGTCCGCGACCTACCGCTACCACTACAACTCGTTCATGCCGATCGGCCCGCACTGCTCGGTCGCCGACGTGAACGAGAACGGCGGCATCGTCTACGTCCAGGCCCAGGCACTGACACGGGCTTCCCGCCGAACCTGGCCGGCGTGATCGGCTTCGTCACCGGCGTCACGCCGCCGACGCAGAACGTTCGCGTCGTCTGGTACGAGGGCTCGAGCTCGTTCGGCGGCGGCCAGACCGGCGAGGTCAACGAGGAGGCGGTTCTCCTCTCGGCCAAGCTCGGCAAGCCGGTGCGGGTGCAGTGGATGCGCTGGGACCAGCACGGCTGGGACCACTACGGGATGGCGAACCTCTGGGATGCGACGCTGGGCATCGGACGCGAACGGCAACATCGTCGCGGCCGACTGGCAGACCTACGGCCAGCCGCAGAGCAACATCGACGAGACCAAGAGGCTCCTCGACAACGTCACGTGGCCGGCGGTGCCGGGCACGGGCGGCATCGCTCCTGGCGACTCGGCGATCTACGGCAACACGGCGAACCCGAACAGCTACCTGAACACCGCCCGGCGGGTGCTCGCAAAGACGCAGCCGCTCTACGGTGGTGCGCTCAAGTGCAACTTCCTGCGGGCGCCGAGCGCCCCGCAGATGTTCTTCGCCAGCGAGCAGATCGTCGACGAGCTCGCCCACGCGATGAACATGGACCCGGTCGCGTTCCGCCGCCAGAACATCGACGGCACGACGACGGCCGGCGCCCGCTGGCTCGCCGTGCTCGACGCCGCGACCGAGGCCGCCGGCTGGCAGCCGAAGGTCGCCAACTCGGTCAAGCAGACCGGCAACATCCGCACCGGCCGCGGCTTCGGCTTCGGCACCTTCGCCTCCAGCCAGGTCGGGATCGTCGCCGACGTCCAGGTCAACATGACCTCCGGCCAGTTCGTCGCCAAGCACCTCTACATCGCGCAGAGCAACGGGATCACGATCGGCCCGCAGCTCGTCGCCAACCAGATGAGCGGTGCCGCGATCCAGGGCCTCTCCCGCGCCATGTGGGAGCAGCCCCAGTGGAACAACCAGCGGATCACGAGCCTCGACTGGGTCACCTACCCGATCCTCCGCTTCTCGGAGACTCCGAAGGTGACGCTCGTCAACGCTCACCCCGGCCAGTACGTCACCGTCAACCCCGACCTCTCCGAGGGCGGACTCGACATCGACGTCAGCCAGGGAAACACCAACGCCTTCAACGACGGCTGGGTCCTCACCGGTTCCGGTGAGCCCCCGACCGCAGCGGTCGGCTCGGCGGTGGCAAACGCCTTCTTCGACGCCACGGGTGCCCGCATCCGCCAGTCGCCGATGAGGCCCGCCACCGTCCGCGGCGCCCTGAAGGCCGCCGGGGTCGTCTAACCACCCCGACGAGATGGAGTCGACGAAGGGGCCCTCCGGGGCCCCTTCGTCCTTCCGGCGGCGGGCGGGCACGATCTCTCCGATGCGACGCAAGCGATGGCTGCCGCTCGGCGCGGCGCTCGCGTCGGCGCTCGCGCTGGGCGGCCTCGTGGCGCCGACCGGCCCGGGTGCGCGCGACACGCTCCCGACGCTGTACGTGAACTACAGCCAGAACTGCACGTTCACGATCACCGACGACGCCGGCAACGCCGTCGGCGCGATCGCGCCCGGCACCTACCAGGTCGAGGTGCAGACGCCGGGAGACTTCGGCGCCGTCGACCTCAACGGGATCACCGACATGACCGCCTGCCGCGGGTTCGTCCAGTTCCAGCTGACCGGGCCGGGCGTCTCGATCGAGACGACGCTCGATGACGGCGACAGCGACTTCGCCCTCGCGACCGGCGTCTTCCGCCCGAACGCCACCTACACGGCGGTCGACGAGAACCAGGCGTCCGTGGCCCGCGTCGTCTTCACGACGAACGGCTCGCCCGCGGGGCCCTCGCCCGTCACGACCGCGCCGACCGAGACGACGACCGGCTCGGCGGAGGCCTCGACCGTGTTCCGCGGCACGCTGCTCGCCACGGTCAACGCCGGCGGGACGCTCACGCTGACCACGGCCGCCGGGAAGCCGGTCGTCTCGCTGAGGTCGGGGCGCTACGCGTTCACGGTCACCGACCGGTCGAAGACACGCGGTTTTGCGCTCTCGCAGCTCGGCAAGCCGACGACGCCGCTCACCCCCTCCGGGTTCGTCGGTACCCGCCGCGTCACCGTCGAGCTCGCGCCCGGGCAGTGGTCCTCTACCCGGGCGCCTTCCACCAGCGCAGCTACTTCAGCGTCGTCGGTTGAGGCCGCCCGGCGCCGGGCTCGCCGCGTCGGCGGGCGCGAAAAAAGCGCGCTAGCCTGGAATCGTCTCGATGATTGGCCGCAGCTCTCGCGCCTGGATCTCCGTGGCCGCGCTCGTCGTCGCGTTGCTTCTTCTTCCCGTCCGGCCCGGCCGCGCCGACTCGAGCCCGCCGGCGTCGAGCCTGCCGGCGCTCTACGTCAACTACACGATGAGCTGCACGTTCACGATGACCGACGACGCGGGGAAGATGCTGACGTCGGTGGCGCCGGGCAGCTACCAGATCCTCGTCACCTCGCCGGTGCCGTTCGCGGCCGTCGACCTCGCCGGCATCAACGACATGACCGCGTGCAAGGGGTTCGCGCAGTTCGCCCTGAGCGGGCCTGGGGTGAGCGTGACGACGACGATGGACAACGGCGACTCCGACAACGCGGTCCTCTACGCCACCTTCGCGCCGAGCTCGACCTACACCGCGGTCGACGAGATCCAGCCGGCCGTCGCGCACTTCTCGTTCACGACGACGGCGGCCGGGACGCCCGCACCGCCGAGCGTCGCGACGACGGCGGCAACGACGACGACGGCCACGAAGGCTCCGACCGTCGCGGGCGGGAGCACCGTCTCGTTGTCGCCACCGCCAGCGGCGGCGAGCAGTCCCGACCGGGGTACGCTCGCCGCGACGGTCAGCGGCACCGGTGCGGTCGCCCTCACCGACAAGGGCAAGGCCGTGACCACGCTCCGTGCCGGCCGGTACACGATCGCCGTCGCCGACGAGAGCCGCCGGGCCGGCTTCGTCGTCCGGCAGCTGCACGGTGCGACGACCTGGCTGAGCACGGCCGCCTTCACGGGCAAGCGAACGAGATCGGTCGATTTCACGAAGGGGCAGTGGAGCTTCTCCGCCTCGACGACCGGGGCGAAGACCTGGTTCATCGTCCTTTCGTGAGCGCCGCGACGGCGGCCGGGTGAATGGCGGCGCTCGCCGAGAGAAACGACCGGCCGGGCGCCGGCGGCTCGCCGGCGAAGGTCGAGCAGCGGCCGCCGGCCTCCTCGACGATCAGCGCCACCGCCGCGTAGTCCCAGAGCTGGAGCTGCTCGTCGGTCGCGATGTCGAGCGCTCCCTCGGCGACCAGGCAGTGCTGCCAGAAGTCCCCGAGCGCGCGGCTCGTCCAGGCGCGGGCCGCCAGCTCCGACCACGCCGGCGGCATCGCCGGCGCCGACGTGGTCGAGACGGAGCAATCCTCGACCCGCGCGACCGAGGCGACGTGCAGCCGCTCGCCGGCCCCCGCGAAGGCGCCCTCGCCGCGGGCCGCCCACCAGCGCCGCCCGAGCGCCGGCGCCGAGGCGACCCCGACCTCGACGAGGCCGTCGCGCTCGAGCGCGATCAGCGTGCCCCAGACCGGGCTGCCGCGGACGTAGTTGCGCGTGCCGTCGATCGGGTCGACGATCCAGCGGACGGCGCCGCCGTCGTCGCCGAGCTCCTCCCCGAAGACGCCTTCACCGTCGCGGTCACGCCCGACGAGCAGCCGGATCGCCTCCTCGGCGGCGCGGTCGGCCTCGCTGACCGGCGACAGGTCGGGCTTCGTCTCGACCCGGAGGTCGAGCGCCCGGAAGCGGGCCAGCGTGATCGCGTCGGCGGCGTCTGCGAGCTCGTGTGCGAAGCGGAGGTCGGGGCCCACGGGCCCACGCTAGACGAAGGCGCCGCGCCGACGGGCGCGTGCCCTGCCCGCCCCGCTAGCGCCCGGCGAGGGCGGCCTCGAGGGCGAGCCCGGCCGCGAGGACGAGCGCGTCGTCGCCGGGCCGCCCGACCAGCTGGATCGAGGCGGGCAGCCCGTCCTCGGCCGCTCCGGCCGGCAGCGCGAGTGCGGGCCAGCCGAGGATGTTGAAGGGGAAGGTGAGGCGCGTGAAGCGCTCGCGGACGGCGAGCTCGTCGACGTCGGCGCGCGGCGCGACGAAGGCGAGGGTCGGCGCGAGCACGAGGTCGAACGGCTCGCTCGCCGCGGCCATCGCCTGGCGGTACTCGGTCCGGCGATCGGCGGCGTGCGCCGCCTCGGCGTCGGTGACCGCCAGGCAGCGCTCGATCTTCGGGCTGATGTTCGCCCCGTAGAGCTCGCCGTGCTCGGCGTAGAGCTCGCGGTGGACGTCGGCGACCTCGTGCATGAACACCGGCTGCAGGTCCGAGGCGAGGGGCAGCTCCAGCGGCCGCCGCTGCGGCAGGTGGGCCGCTGCCTGCTCGAGGCGGGCGCGGACGAGCGGATCGGCCTCGCCGAACCACGCGACGCCCGCCCGGAGCTCCGCGAGCTCGACCTGCCCGACCGTGAACCCGGGGACGAGCGCCGCCATCATCGCGACGGTGCCCGCGACGTCCGCGGCCATCGGCCCGGCGTGGTCGAGGCTCGGCGCGAGCGGGAAGACGCCGTCGGTCGAGACGAGCCCGTAGCTCGGCTTGAAGCCGACGATGCCGCAGCAGGCGGCGGGGATGCGGATCGAGCCGCCGGTGTCGGTGCCGAGCGCCGCCTCGGCGAGGCCGGCCGCGAGCGCCGCCGCCGAGCCGCCGCTCGAGCCGCCCGCGGTGCGACCGGGCGCGGCCGGATTCGGGACGGTGCCGTAGTGGAGGTTCTGCGAGGTGACGCCGTAGGCGAACTCGTGCAGGTTCGCCTTGCCGACGTTGACGTAGCCGGCCTGCTCGAGGCGGGTGACCGCGACCGCCGTCTCGGCGGGAACGTGGTCGGCGAACACCGCCGACCCGTACGTCGTCCGGATGCCGGCGGTGTCGAACAGGTCCTTGACCGCGAGCCTGATTCCCGGGCCGGGCTCGAGCTCGGTGATGAAGATTCCCTCCACGAGCGGCAGGGCGGCTCAGATGAGGTAGAGGTACGCCTTGGCGACGGCGAAGGTGCCGGCGACGAGGAGCAGCGAGAGGATCGTCAGCGCGATCGCGAGCCGGGCGTTGCGGCGGGAGAGCTCGGGGCTCGGGCCGATCGCCTCGTGCATCAGGTCGGGCGGGTGGAGCCGCGGTGCGGCCGAGGCCTGCTCTGGCGGCGTCTCGTCGGCCATCAGACGACCGCGTCGAGCGCCATCGCGACGAAGAGCAGCGCCAGGTAGAGCATCGAGAAGTGGAAGAGCTTGACCGCCTGCGGGCGGGTCGTCTGTCGCCAGAGCGAGACGGCGAAGGCCGCGAAGACGAGGCCGAGCACGAGCGCCGAGACGCCGTAGACGAGCCCGAAGACGCCGAAGGCGACCGGCACGAGCGTCGCGACGACGAGCGCGGCCGTGTACCAGAGGATCTGGCGGGCGGTCTCGCGGTCGCCGGCGACGACCGGCAGCATCGGGATGTTCGCGTTCGCGTAGTGCTCGCGGATCATCAGCGCGAGCGCCCAGAAGTGCGGCGGCGTCCAGAGGAAGACGATCCCGAACATCGCGAGCGCCGCCCAGCCGAGGTGCCCCGCCGCCGCCGTGTAGCCGACGAGCGGCGGCACGGCGCCGGCCGCGCCGCCGATGACGATGTTCTGCGGCGTCGAGCGCTTCAGCCAGCGGGTGTAGACGAGGACGTAGAAGAGGTTGCCGGCGAGGGCGAGCAGCGCGGTCGGCAGGTTGACGAGCGAGTCGAGCAGGACGAAGGAGAGCGCCGAGAGCGCGACCCCGAACTCGAGCGCCCGCTCGGGGCTGACGCGGCCCGAGGCGACCGGCCGGCCGGCCGTGCGCGAGCCCATCAGCTTGTCGATGTCGCGGTCGTAGTAGTGGTTGAGCGCGGCGGCGCCGCCGCAGGCGAGCGCGAGGCCGATCATCGTCGCCGCGAAGGTGCCGACGGCGGGGACGCCGCCGGCGCCGACGAAGACGGCGGCGCCTCCCGTCAGGAGCAGCAGCGACATCACCCGCGGCTTCGTCAGCGTCACGTAGTCGCGCAGCTCGGCGGCGGGGATGGGCTCGCCGCGGAAGGCCTGCGCGGTGAGCAGGGCCGCTGCGGCGAACGCGAGCGCCGCCGCGGCGAGGTGGACCGGCTTCTCGGTCAGGACCGCCGCCGCCGACGAAGAGGACGAGCGCGCCGATCGCTGCGGGCAGGAGCCGCCGCGCCGAGAGCCAGGCGACGATGAGGAGCCCGAGCAGCGGCGGCAGCGCGACCGCGGCCAGCAGGCGGTGGGCGGTGTGCCAGTCGGCGGCGCCCGAGACCACCGCGAGCGCCGTCCCGGCGAGCGCGGTCGCCGCGAGCAGCCGCGCCCAGGGCCCGCTTCTCACAGGCGCCCCTCCTGCGCGAGCCGACGGCGCAGGTCGCGCAGCGGCCGCGCGCTGATGATGTAGGGGACGCGCTCGAAGTTCCACGGCGGCGGCGGCGAGGTCGCGTACCACTCGAGCGTGTCGGCGAGCCACGGGTCGTTGACGGCGCGCCGGCCGTTGCGCGAGGTCCGGACGATGTTGACGACGAAGACGAGCATCCCCACCGCCATCGTGAACGCGCCGATCGTCGAGATCATGTTGTAGACCTCCCAGAGACCCCCCTCAGAGTACGTGTAGACGCGCCGCGGCATCCCGAGCAGGCCGAGGAAGTGCTGGGGCATGAAGGTCAGGTTGAAGCCGATGAAGACGAGCCAGAAGTGGAGCTTCCCGAGCGACTCGTCGAGCAGGCGCCCGAAGATCTTCGGCCACCAGTAGTAGAGCCCGGCGAAGATCCCGAACATCGAGCCGCCGAAGAGCACGTAGTGGATGTGGGCGACGACGAAGTAGGTCTGGGTCAGCTGCCAGTCGACCGGGAACGCGGCCAGGAAGATCCCCGAGAGGCCGCCGATCGTGAACAGGCCGATGAAGCCGAGCGCCCAGAGCATCGGCGTGTCGAACGAGATGTTCCCGCGCCAGAGCGTCGCGAGCCAGTTGAAGATCTTCACGCCGGTCGGGACGGCGATCACCATCGAGCTGACCATGAAGAACGAGTCGAGCCGGGTCGGCAGCCCGACCGCGAACATGTGGTGGCCCCAGACGAGGAACGCGAGGAACGCGATCGCGACGGTCGAGAAGGCGACCGCCTTGTAGCCGAAGATCGGCTTGCGCGCGAAGACCGGGATCACCTCCGAGATGATCCCCATCGCCGGCAGGATCATGATGTAGACCTCGGGGTGGCCGAAGAACCAGAAGACGTTCTGGTAGAGGATCGGGCTGCCGCCCTTGGCCGGGTTGAAGAAGTTCGTCCCGGCGTGGCGGTCGAGCAGCATCATCGTCAGCCCGGCCGAGAGCGTCGGCAGCGCGAGCACGAGCAGCCAGGCGTAGGTGAGGATCGTCCAGACGAAGAGCGGCATGCGCATCCAGGTCATCCCGCGCGCGCGCATGTTCGTGATCGTGACGATGAAGTTGATCGCGCCCGCGAGCGACGAGAGCGTCAGCACGTGCAGCGAGAGGATCCAGAGGTCCTGGCCGCGGCCCGGCGAGTGCAGCGTCGAGAGCGTCGCGTAGGACGTCCAGCCGGCCTCGGCGGCGCCGCCCTTGGCGAAGAAGCTGAAGTAGAGGATCAGGCCGCCGAGGAGGTAGAACCAGTAGGAGAGCGCGTTCAGGCGCGGGAAGGCCATGTCGCGCGCGCCGATCATCAGCGGCACGAGGAAGTTCCCGAAGCCGGCGAGGATCGGGACGATGACGAGGAAGATCATCGTCGTCCCGTGGATCGTGACCGCCTCGTTGTAGGAGCCGCGCGTCAGCAGCGTCTCGTCCGGGGTCGCGAGCTGCGTGCGGATCATCAGCGCGAGGATGCCGCCGAGCGCGAAGAACCCGAGCGCCGTGCAGATGTAGAGGATCCCGATCCGCTTGTGGTCGACCGTGGTCAGCCACGAGGTGATGCGGCCGCGGCGCCAGTCGGCGCGGTAGGCGGCGACCGGGGTCTCGGCGCTAGCTGCCATTGCTCGCGTGCTTGACGAGGGTCTTCGTGTACTTGACGAGCGCGTTGATCTGGTCGTCCGACCAGTCGCTGCCCACGGCCGGCATCGCCCCGACTCCCTCGCGCAGGATCGTCTTCAGCCCCGTCGCGTCGGTCAGGAGCGGGTTGTTGCCGAGCGGGGGGCCGACGTAGAGGTCGTTCAGCATGTGGCAGACGGCGCAGACGTGCTGGAACTCCTCCCGGCCGAGGATGATCGAGGTCGGGTTCGCGGCCCGCGTCGCGATGAACCGCTCGTAGCTCGCGCGGGGGACGACCCGGACGACCGCGGTCATCAGCGTGTGCTGGATCCCGCAGAGGTCGGAGCAGCGGCCGTTGTAGGTGCCGACCGGCGCCTCGAACCAGGTGTGGTTCGTCCGGCCGGGGATGGCGTCGATCTTGCCTCCGAGCGCCGGCACCCACCAGCTGTGGATCACCTCGTTCGACGGCGCGTAGACGTTCTCGTGGACGACGTTGTCGGCCGGGGCGATCATCGTCCCGACGGAGATCGCCCCGTTCGGGTAGCGGAACATCCAGTAGAACTGGTGGCCCTCGACGGTGATCGAGGTCGAGTCGGCGGCGCTGGCCGCCGGCGCGTCGGCGATCGCCGGGCAGCTTGACGAAGACGAAGCCGCCGATCGCGGCGAGGATCAGCACCGGCACGACCGTCCAGATCACCTCGAGCCGGGTCGAGCCGTGGATCTGCAGGCCGTCGGCCGACCGCGGCCGCTTGCCGCGCCGGTAGCGGACGATCAGCACCAGCAGCGCGCCCTCGACGCAGACGAACACGATCGCCGCGAAGACGAGCACGAAGATGTACGCCTGGCGGATCCGCTCCGCGTTCGGCGAGTGCGGTGCCACG
Organism: uncultured Actinomycetota bacterium; assembly: GCA_963765345.1. Classification (GTDB taxonomy): domain Bacteria; phylum Actinomycetota; class Thermoleophilia; order Gaiellales; family Gaiellaceae; genus PALSA-600. The sequence continues at coordinate 161,851 of CAVXWI010000014.1, read as the reverse complement.
GGGAGCAGTCCACCGTTGCCGGCCAGGGCCGCGCCGGCGATCATGAGCGCCCCCGCGCACGCGATCGACAGTACGAGGACTTTCCAGCGCACGCGGATGGCATCGTATAGACGGTGGAGACCGGGACGCGAATCGAGCTGCCGCCGGGGATCCCGAGACCGTTCGAGGTCTTCGTGAACGGCATCGCGCAGGTCGAGGGCGTCGATTTCGACGTCGTCGGCGCGTTCCTCTACTTTCCGCGGGTGCTCCGGCGCGAGGGCCGGCTGGGCTTCTGGCGCTGGACGCGGATGGCGCTTCGGGATCGCCGGCTCCTACCGCCAGAACGACACGGTCGATGTCATCTACGCGCACGAAGGGAAGCGCCGGGTCGCAAGCCTCAGCCCGCCCACCGACGGGCCGGGCTAAGCTGTCTCGATGACGAACCGCAGGCTGCGGACCCTTCTCGCCGGCCGGGGTTTCATGCTCTTCCCGGCCGCTGCGTTCGCCGTGCACCAGCTCCGCTACGAGCTCGCCTACGGCTCGCAGGCGGGCGCCGCGCTGAGCGCACAGGGACACGGATACCTGACCTCGCTCGCGCCGTGGGTGGCCGTGCTGCTCGGGGTCGCGGCAGGCTCCTTCCTCGCCCGGCTGGCGCGGAGCGCCGGCGGCACGCCGGACACGCAGGCCACGGCGGGCGTTCACACGGCTGTGGCTCGCCGCCTCGCTCGGGCTGCTCGCCGCCTACTCGCTGCAGGAGCTGCTCGAGGGCGTCTTCGCGGCCGGCCATCCGGGCGGCATCGAGGGCATCTTCGGGCACGGTGGGCTCTGGGCGGTGCCGCTCTCGGCGCTCGCGGGCCTCGTCGTCGCCCTCCTCCTTCGCCTCGCCGCCGCCACGGTCGACGCGGTCGCGCAGGCCCGCCCGCTGCCGCCGCTTCTCGCACTCGCCGCGCTGCCCCGCCCCGCCGCGACCGCTCTTCGGCGCCGCGCGGCGCTGGCCGGCAACGTCTCGGGTCGGGCTCCGCCCGCCGGCTTCCTCGCGGCCTAGCGCCGCGCACGGCAACCGACAACCCGGCACGAAAGGAGAGCCATGCGGGGTCCACTCCGGCTCCGCACCGTCATACCGGTCGCGTTGGCCGCGCTTGCGCTGCCGGCGACGGCCGCGGCGCACGGGCGCACCGCCACGATCGCGCTCGACTACCGGCTCGCGCTCGATCGCTCGACGCGCGACCTGCCGGGCGTGCACGTGCGCATCCTCGACGGCGACCGGGACTTCCAGATCCGGGTCGACGCGGGCACGACCCTGCTCGTGCGCGGCTCGCTGGACGAGCCGCTCCTCCGGATCGACGAGAGCGGGGTCTGGGTCAACGCCGACTCCCCGACCGCGACCGGCGACAAGATCGTCTCCGCCTCCCGGCACGGCTGGGTCCACCTGAGCGGCGGCCACACGGTCACCTGGCACGACCACCGGCTCTCGCCCGCCGCCGGCGAGCACCGTCGGCCCGGTCGGGCGGTTCGTCATCCCCGTCGAGGTCAACGGCGTCCGGGCCGCGATCTCCGGCACCTTCATCCGCGTCGCCCGCCCGGCCCTCTGGCCCTGGCTGCTCGGCGCGCTCGTCCTCGCGGGCGCGATCCTCGTCGCGATCCGGCGCCGCCCGCTGCGGGGGCCGCTGACGATCGCTCTCGGCGTCGCCGCCGGTCTCGCGGCGCTCGTCGAGGTGACGACGTTCGCCGTCCGTGACGCGCCGACCGGCGGCGTTGCGTGGCTCCAGATCGTGACGGCGCTCCTCGTCGCGGTGGTGCTTGCCGCCCTGCTCGTCCGGCTGCACGGGCGCTCCCGCGTCCACGCCGCGGGCGTCGTCGGCGCGATCGCGGCCGCGGTCAGCCTCAGCTCGACGCCCGTCTTCTGGCACGGGGTCGTCATCTCCGCGCTGCCCGCCGCCGGCGCCCGCGCGGCCTGCGCGTTCGCGCTCGTCGCCGGGGTCGCCGCCGCCTGCCTGAGCTTCCTCCGTGACTTCGACGAGCCGGTCCGCGGCCTGAGGCCGCTGCCGCGATGAGCGCCTTCCTGACGGCGATCGCGCTGCTTGCGCACCCGTCGGTGCGGCCCTGGCCGATCGGTGCCGGCCCGCGCTACACGCCGCCGGCCCGTCCGGCCGCGGTCGCGGCCGGACGGCCGGTCGCCTCGCTCCGCTGCGGCGCGCCGGGCCGGACGATCCAGGTTCATCTCGAGCTCTTCGTCGACCGCCGTGTCGTCGTCGTCCCGTCCGGGATCGGCCTTGCCGCGAGCGGCTGCGCCTACCCCGTCCGGACGCTCGCCCCGGGCGGCGTCGTCGAGGCGGCCCGCGGCGCCGCGCTGACCCTCGGCGACCTCTTCCGCGTCTGGGGCGAGCCGCTCGCCGCCCGCCGCCTCGTCTCCTTCTCCTCGCCCCGGCGGCTCCGCGCCTACGTCGGCGGCAGGCTCGTCCACGGGCCGGCGGCGGCGATCCCGCTGCGACCCCACGCCGAGATCGTCCTCGAGCTCGGTGCCGTACGTCGTCCCGCACCCCTTCTTCCTCTTCCCTGGAGGTGACTCGTGAAGGCCACACGCCTGCTCGCGGCCCTGGGCGCGATCGCGCTCGCCCCGGCCGCCGCCGGGTGCGGCGGCTCCTCGACCGTGCAGCCGCCGACCGTCGCACCGGCGGCCGTCTACAAGATCGTCCACTTCAAGCCGGTGGGCCCGGTGCAGGCCGGCAAGCCCGTCCGGATCTCGTTCGAGATCGAGCAGCCGAACGGCACGCCGCTGACCCGGTTCAAGACCGGTCCCGGCCCGCACACCGGCGTCCACCTGATTCTCGTCCGCGACGACCTCGCCTACCTGATCCACCAGCACCCGCCCGTCGGCGGCCGCGCCACGATCGCGAAGACGGTCGTCTTCCCCGCCCCCGGCCCCTACCGGCTCGTCGTCGACGTCTACCCGGCCTCGAGCGATCAGGAGGTCAACGCCAACTTCCAGCTCTTCGGCTCGATGCGGGTCACCGGGGTCTACAAGCCGAAGCCGCTGCCGCCGCCCTCGAGCTCGCAGACGATCGGCGGCTACCACTTCACGCTGCACGGCGCGGGCGACCTGAAGGCGATCGACCCGGCGCTCGTCACCGTCGACGTCGTCGGCCCCGGCGGCAGCCCGCCCGACCTTCACGCCCTGGTTCGGCGCGCTCGCGCACGCGATCTTCTTCCGCAAGAACAGCCTCGACTACTTCCACACGCACGTCTGCGCGCCCGGGGTGAGCGGCTGCACGAGCGTCCTCGGGCCGGCCAAGGTGACCGGCACCTCGAACACGCCCGGCAAGCTGAACGTCGGCGTCCTCGTGCCCGCCTCGGGCACCTGGCGGCTCTTCCTCCAGTGCGAGATCAACGGGAAGGTGCTGACGGTGCCCTTCACGCTCGAGGTGCACAACTAGTGCCGGCCCCGCTCTCGCCGTGCACGGGCAACGGCGCGGGACCGTCTCCCGGCGCCTCGCCCTGCCGGCGCGCCCGCGGCCGGCCGTCCCTGTCGTTGTCCCTGCAGTTCACGCTCAAGGAGGTCAAGGAATGGTGAACGCGCATGTCTCCGGCAGGCGCCGCGCGCCGATCGTGCTCGCGGTCGCGGCGCTGGCCGCGCTCGCCACCGCGGCGGCCGCATCGGCGCACGCCCGGATCAGCCCGCCGGTGTCGCTGGCGAACACGCTTCAGCTCTACAGCCTGGCCGTGCCGACCGAGAAAGCGACCCCCGGCGACGACGACGAAGATCGTGCTCACGGTTCCGAGCGGCTTCTCGATCGACTCGTTCGTTCCGGCCCGGGCTGGCATCAGCGTGCTGCAGCGACCGGGACGGGGACAGCGCAGTCGTTCAGAAGGTCACCTGGACGGGCGGCAAGACGTCCCGAGCGGCGAGGACTCGCTCTTCCAGTTCCTCGGTGAGCCCGCCAAGACGGGGACGTACACCTTCCAGGTCGAGCAGACCTACTCCGACGGCTCGATCGTCGACTGGGCGGGCTCGGAGTCGTCGGCCGACCCCGGCGCCGACGATCGAGGCGAAGAGCTCGCTCGGCGGCGGCGGCACCTCGACCCTGACGATCGTCGCGCTCGTCGTCGGCGCGGTCGGCGTCATCCTCGGCGTGATCGCCCTCGTCGCCGGCGGCGGCGGAAGCGGCAGCTCGCATGAGACGACCGGGGCGGGGAGTCCTGGTCCTGATCGTCGCGGTGATCGCGCTGGCGGCGCCTGCCGCCGCGTCGGCGCACGCCTACCTGATCAAGACCGTCCCCGTCGGCGGCGACGATCCTCGACACCCCGCCCCGGCACGTCGCGCTGACCTACGACGAGGCGGTCGAGCCGCCGCTTCGCGATCATCTCGGTCACCAACAAGGACGGCCACCAGGTGGCGACGGCATCGCCTGCCCGCTCGCCGGCCGACCCCGACACGCTGATCGTCCCGCTGCAGCCCAAGCTGCCGGAGGGCTGGTACCTCGTCTACTGGCGGGCGATCTCGGTCGACGGGCATCCGGTCCAGGGCGCCTTCACCTTCGCGGTCGGGCCCAACCCCGGCCCGGCGCCGCAGTTCGTCATCCCGCACATCGCCTCGTCGGCGACGACGCCGCAGCTGATCGTCGCCAAGTGGGCGGTCTTCCTGACCGTGATGCTCTCGGTCGGCCTGCTCGCGACTGCGCCTCGCGATCGCGAGGCCGGCCGTGCGCCGGGTCGAGGGGGCGCGGCTGCGTGCGCTCACCGTCGCGTTCGCGGTCACCTCGACCCTCGGCCTGCTGGCGGTGCCCGCGTACCTCGAGGAGGCGACGGCGATCGACTCGCTGCGCTCCTTCTTCCAGGTCGGCGCGCTCGTCCCGCTCTGGCGGACGACCGCCTTCGGGCGGAGCTACTTCGACCTCTGGATCTGCTTCGCGCTCTTCTGCCTCGCCGCCTGGATCGCGCTCTGGGTCGACCGGCCCGGCCCGCGAGCACCGCTCGATCGCCGAGCTGCTCGCGGCGATCGGCGTCGTCGCGGCGGCCGCGGCCTGCCTCGTCGTCCCCGCCGCGGCCGGCCACGCCGCGCAGACCTCGCCGCGCGGGCTCGCCGTCGCGCTCGACTGGCTCCACGTCAGCTCCGGCGCGCTCTGGCTCGGCGGCCTCGTCGGGCTGCTCCTCGTCTGGTGGAGCCAGGCGGCGGGCAGCCGCATCGCCGTGCTCTCGGTCGTCGTGCCGCGGTTCTCGAACGTCGCCTTCGTCTCGGTGCTCGTCCTCCTCGCCTCGGGCGTCTGGGCGGCGATCCTGCACCTGCCGCTCCTCTCGGCGCTCTGGACGACCTCCTACGGCCAGGCGATCATGGTCAAGGCCGCCCTGCTCGCGACGGCGATGCTCGTCGCCTCCGTCAACCTCCTGCGCACGAGGCCCCGGCTCGTCGCGGCGCGCGGCCGCCCCGAGCTCGGCGTCCCGGCGGCCTCGCTCCTGCGCGGTCTCGTCTCGATCGAGGCGGTGCTCGTGACGGCGGCGGTCTTCGCGGCGGCGCGTGCTGACGAGCCTCGCGCCGCCGTCGCCGTACCTGGCCTCGGTCGGCTCCGCGCTCGCCAAGGTCGGGCCCGGCAAGGTGGCGGCCTCGGTCAAGCAGGACGGCTACACGCTGAAGGTCCTCGTCGACCCGAACAAGGCCGTCGCCCCGAACACCTTCGCGCTCCAGATCTCGAAGAACGGGAAGCCGGTGACCGGCGCGGACGTCACCGTCACCTTCGAGATGCTCGACATGGCGATGGGAGCCCAGGAGTACCAGCTGACCGAGATCTCGCCCGGCATCTACTCGCGGCTGACCCCCGCCCTCGTCATGGTCGGGCACTGGGGGCTCTCCTTCGCGGTCACGCCCGAAGAAGGGGCTGCCGTTCACCGCCCTCGTCGTCGACCACGCCACGGCATGAACTCCGCCACCCTCCGCCTGCTCGCCTCGTTCCTCGCCTTCGCCGCCGGCGCGGCCGCGCTCGTGATCGTCATCCTCCTGCTCCGGAGCGCGCTCGGATGAGCAGGCGCCGCAGCTGGTGCCTGCTGCCGCTCGCCGCGCTCGCACTCGCGCTCGCCGTCCCGGCGGCGCTCGCCGACGGCGACCCGGCGAGCGACTACCTGCTCTCCGGGCCGTCGTTCCTCTCGCCCTACGACGGCCACATCCCGGCGGCCGAGCAGGCCGCGATCAACGCGATGCTCGCGAGCGCCAAGGCGAAGGGCTTCCCGATCCGGCTCGCCGTGATCGTCACCCCCTACGACCTCGGCTCGGTGCCGATCCTCTTCGACAAGCCCAAGATCTACGCGAAGTTCCTCGGCGAGGAGGACTACTACTACTGGAAGGACGAGCTGCTCGTCGTGATGCCGAACGGCTACGGCATCTACAAGGCGAGTGACCTCCCCGCCGCCGACAAGGCGGCGATCGCGGCGCTGCCGAAGCTCGATACACGGAGCGGCCCGGCGCTCGGGCTGCGCCGCCGAGACGGCGCTGCGCGCGCTCGCCGCCAAGCACAACATCACGCTCAGCGCGACGGGAGCCGCCTCGGGCGGCTCCTCGACCTGGACGGACCGCGCCGAGATCGCCGGCGGGGCACTCGTGCTCTGCCTGCTCGGGTTCGCCGGCTGGGCGCTCTGGCGGCGGCGCCACGCCTGACCGCGGCGCGGCCAGACCTCGCCTGATTTCGGCGCGCTACCGTTGACGGGGTGCCGGGAGGCCGCAGCAGCGGGTTCGTGCCGCGCGAGAAGGTCGAGCGCCCCGCCGACAAGGCGGTGCGCCGTGCCAACCTGCGCCGGATCGGCCGCCTCTTCCGCGCCTACTGGGCGAAGCTCGGCGTCGTCACCGTCCTGATCCTCGCTCGCCTCGGCGCTCGGGGTCGTGCCGGCGTTCCTGCAGAAGGCCGTCTTCACGCAGGCGTTCACGACGACGCACACGAGCGAGGTCGTCGTCAACCTGCGGCTGCTCGTCGAGCTCGTCATCGCGATGATCGCGATCTCGATCGTCGTCGGCGCCTTCGGCGTCTTCCAGTCGTACCTCTCGACGCAGGTCGGCCAGAGCGTCATGCACGACCTGCGCACCTCGGTCTACCGGCACCTGCAGCGGCTCTCGCTCGCGTTCTTCACGAAGACCCGCACCGGCGAGGTGCAGAGCCGGATCGCCAACGACATCGGCGGCGTCGACAACGTCCTCACCTCGACCGCGACCTCGGTGATGTCGACGGTGACGACGGTGATCGCGACGGTGATCGCGATGTTCCTGATCCAGTGGGAGCTGGCCGTCGTCGCGCTCGGGCTGATGCCGATCTTCGTGCTGATCACGCGCCGGGTCGGCGAGACGCGCCGGCGCGATCTCGATGACGCGGCAGGAGTCGATGGCCGACATCTCCTCGCTCGTCGCGGAGTCGCTCTCGGTCTCGGGGATCCTGCTCGGGAAGACGATGGGCCGCTCGACCGAGCTCGCGACGCGGTTCGAGGGCGAGTCCGAACCGGCTGGCCGGCCTCGAGGTGCGCAGCAGGATGACCGGCCGCTGGCTGATGCAGTCGATCCAGATCACCTTCGCGGTGATGCCGGCCCTGATCTACCTCTTCGGGGGCTCGCGGTGGCGCGCCACTCGCCGGCGCCGTACGCGACGATCGGCACGCTCGTGGCCTTCACGAACCTGCAGACGCGGCTCTTCGCGCCGATCGGGAGCCTGCTCTCGATCCAGGTCGACATCCAGAGCTCGCTCGCGCTCTTCGACCGCATCTTCGAGTACCTCGACCTGCCCGTCGACATCGCGCCGGGAACGCGGACGCTCGAGGCAGTCGCGCGGCGAGGTGCGCTTCGACGACGTCTGGTTCCGCTACGGCGACGGCGCCCTACGCGCTCGAGGGGATCGACCTGACGGTGCCGCCGGGGACGACGACGGCGATCGTCGGCGAGACCGGCGCCGGCAAGACGACGCTCGGCTACCTCGTCTCGCGCCTCTACGACGCGACCAAGGGAACGGTGTGGATCGACGGCGTCGACATCCGCGACCTCTCGTTCGAGTCGCTCGCCGCCACGGTCGGCGTCGTCTCGCAGGAGACCTACCTCTTCCACGCGACCGTGCGCGAGAACCTCCGCTTCGCGAAGCCCGACGCGAGCGACGAGGAGGTCGAGCAGGCGGCCCGGGCGGCGCAGATCCACGGGCTGATCTCCTCGCTCTCCGGAGGGCTACGAGACGGTCGTCGGCGAGCGCGGCTACCGCTTCTCGGGCGGCGAGAAGCAGCGGATCGCGATCGCGCGGGCGATCCTCCGCAACCCGCCGATCCTCGTGCTCGACGAGGCGACCTCGGCGCTCGACACGCAGACCGAGCGCGCCGTCCAGGAGGCGCTCGCGCGCCTCGTCGAGGGCCGGACGACGATCGCGATCGCCCACCGGCTCTCGACCGTGCGCGACGCCGACCAGATCGTCGTCCTCGACCGCGGCCGGATCGTCGAGACGGGCACCTACGACGAGCTGATCTCGCTCGGCGGCCGCTTCGCCACGCTCGCGGCGCGCGACGCCGACAGCTTCGACTCGGGTGGCGACCTCGACCCGGGCGGCGAGCTCGCCGGCGTCTCGGCCTAGCGCCGCCCGCTCAGAAGCACGTCACCTTGGCGCCGGTCTTCGCGTCGTGGCAGCTGACCGAGAGCGTCCTCGTCTTGACCTCGCCGGTCGAGCGGTTGATCGTCAGGCCGACCACGAAGACCCCGGCGCGCCTGCTCGGCGGCCCGCGTGAAGGCGGCATGGCACGTGCCGGTCGTGCCGCTCGCGGGGATCGTGCAGGTGACACGCGTGATCTTCAGCCCGGGCTGGGTCTTCGTGTAGAAGGCCTGCATCGAGCCCTTCAGGTCCCTGGCGAACTGCTGGGCGGGCGTCGCGGCGAGTGCGAGCCCGCGGCGCCGCGAGCGCGGCCGCGGTCACGAGCGCGGCCGCCCTCAGCACGCGATCGCCTTGCCGGTCCTCGAGTCGCTACAGGCCTTCGCGGTGACGTCCAGCTCATCGTCCCGCTCGCGTGCAGCGTCTCGCTGCACCTTGAAGACGATGTTCTCCCGGTAGCTCGGCGCCGTGCTCGTGACGGTGCAGTGGACGACGTTGCCGTTCTTCGGCAGCACGCAGGTGGCGCTGCCGATCTCGAGGCCCTTGACGTTCTTCTTCGCCCACGCGGTCATCGCCGTCTTCAGCGTCTGCTCGGTGTACTGCTTCTGGGTCGAGCGGCTTCGCCGCGAGCGCGGCCGGGACGAGCAGGACCGTGAGCAGGCAGGCAGCGAGCGCGCAGCTCAGGCTGCGCGTGACGACGTGCTCAGAAAGAGGCGGCATCGTCCTTGACCCTTTGCGAGGATTTTACGTTCCCGGGCCACAGGCCGCCTGCAGAGAGCCTAAGCTCCGGGGAGCGCGATGAGCGGAGTAGCGGTCTATACCGGTCCGTTCGGCAAGGAGCAGGCAGAGCGCCTGCTCTGGCGGGCGGGGTTCGGCCCGCGCCAGGGCGACGCGGACGCTCTCGCCAAGCTCGGGCTCGCCGGACGCCGTCCAGTCGCTGACGCACCCGGCCCAGCCCGAGCAGCTCGTCGGGCCGCCGCCGGTCGACCGAGCACGGGCGCCGCCGATCGACCCGGTCAACGTCTACGGCGACGACCACCTCTGGTGGCTCGACCGGATGATCCGCACGACGACGCCGCTGATCGAGCGGATGACGCTGATCTGGCATTCCTGGTTCGCGACCTCGAACCAGGGGTCGGGCAGCAGCAGCTGATGCTGAACCAGAACCAGCTCTTCCGCACGAACGCGCTCGGCTCGTTCGCGACGATGCTGACCGGGGTGACCGATCGACCCGGCGATGCTCGTCTGGCTGAACGGCGACCAGAACGTCAAGGCGAGCCCGAACGAGAACTACGGGCGCGAGATGATGGAGCTCTTCACGCTCGGCGCCGACCGCGGCGCCTACACCCAGTCCGACGTGCACGACAACGCGCGCGCGCTCACCGGCTGGTCGGGCTCGGTCACGAAGGGCGTCGCCTCGGCCTTCACCTTCGTCGAGAGCCGCCACGACGAGACGAACAAGACGATCTTCGGCCACACGGGCGACTGGAACTGGCAGGACTCCTGCAACCTCTGCCTCAACCACCCGCTCCACCCGTCCTACTTCGTCAACAAGCTCTGGGGCTACTTCGTCCCGACGCCGCTCGACAACGCCACCTCGGCCGGGCTGCAGGCGCTCTACGCGAACCGCGAGATCCAGCCGGTCGTCGAGGCGATCCTGATGCACCCCGACTTCTACACCGGCCAGCGCATGGTCAAGCCGCCCGTCGTCTACAACGCCGGCCTGCTGCGCATGCGGGGCGAGTACATCAACAACTCGATCTGGTGGTCGCTCGGCCAGTCCGCCGGCCAGCAGCTCTTCTACCCGCCCGACGTCGGCGGCTGGGACTACACGCGCTGGCTGAACACGGCGACGTTCCGGGCGCGCTGGTTCATGGCGGCGCTCGTGCAGGGCACGGGCACGCCGGCCTCGTCGCCGAGCGATCCCGGCGAAGCTCGTCGAGCGGGTGATCCAGTACTGGGGCTACCCGACCGTCTCCGCGACGACCACGAACCTGCTCGCCGCCTTCGCCAAGGCGCAGCTCGCGCGCCAGAACCCCGCCCCGATCGTCGAGACGGCGATGCGCCGGATCCTCGCCACCTCCCCCGACTTCCAGACCGCATGAGCTCCGACTGCCGCGACTGCAACCGCACCGACTTCGTCCGGCGCGCGGTCGCCGAGGCCGGCCGCGGCCTGCCCGCGATCGAGCCGGGCATGCCGATCCCGGCCGGGACCGGGCTCTCCCGCCGCACCTTCCTCTCGCGCAGCGCCGGGCTCGCGCTCGCCGTCTACGGCGGCGGCTCGCTGAGCGCGCTCGCGCTCGACGACGGGATCGCCCGCGCGGCCGCCGCCCCGACGGGCCCGGCCGAACGTCCTCGTCTCGGTCTTCCTCGCCGGCGGCATCGACTCGCTCAACGTGCTCTTCCCGGCGGGCGACCCGCGCTACTACCAGCTGCGCCCGAACCTCGGCCTGCAGCAGGCGCAGCGGCATCCCCTACGCGGGCGACAGCCGGCTCTTCTGGAACCCGGCCGCGACGAGCATCGCGACGCTCTACGACGAGGGCAAGGTCTCGGTCGCGCCCGCGATCGGCTACGCCGACTCCGACCTCTCGCACTTCACCTCGCGTCACTACTGGGAGGTCGGCGCGACCGACGCCGACCTGCGCACGGGCTGGCTCGGCCGCTACCTCGACGCGACCGGCACGCTCGACAACCCGCTGCAGGGCCTGACGCTCGACGTCGCCCTCCAGCCGGCGCTCGCGACGGCGAAGGTGCCGGTGGCGACGATCCAGGCCGCCGACCAGTACACGTTCGCCACGCCGGGCCTGCCGCCGCACCCGCTCGAGTCCTCGATGCTGCAGGAGGCGGCGAACATCGGCGCGGCGTTCGCCAAGCTCGAGCCGATCCCGCAGCTCGCCACGGCCGGCGAGACCGCCGTCTCCTCGCACCACCTCGCCTCCGAGCTCGGGCAGTTCACCTACGGGCTGAAGACGCCGGTGCCCTACCCGGTCTCGACCGACCCGTTCCCGCACCGGCTCGCCGGGCTCGCGGCGATGATCGCGGCGGGCCTGCCGATGCGGGTCGTCACGATCACCTCGCCGGGCCACTTCGACACCCACGCGACGCAGGCGGCGACGCTCACGAGCGGGCTGCAGCTGACCTCCGACTCGCTGCTGGCCTTCCAGCGCGACCTCGAGGCGCGCGGGATCGCCGACCGGGTGCTGATCCATGTCTGGTCGGAGTTCGGCCGCCGCGCCGCCGAGAACGCCTCCGCCGGCACCGACCACGGCTCGGCCGGGATCGGGCTCCTGATCGGCACGCAGGTCAACGGCCAGCAGATCGGCGTCTTCCCGGGCGTCACCGGCGGCCTCGACGGCAACGGCAACCTCCTCCCGACGGCGGACTTCCGCGCCGTCTACTCCTCGATCCTCGAGCAGTGGCTCGGCGTCGACGCGAACAACATCCTGCCGGACGTCAGCGCCTACCAGCGGCCGGTGCTGCTGAAGTGAAGGCCGCTGCTGCCGCGGCGCTCGCGGCGGCGGCTCTGCTCGTCCCCGCCGCCGCCCCGGCCGCCTCGCCACCCGCGAAGGTCTTCCCGAACCGGGTCCAGGTCGTCGCCAAGGAGTTCTACTTCGCGCTCTCGCGCCGCACCGTCCCGGCGGGGCCGGCGATCGTCCAGCTCGTCAACTTCGGCCAGGACGAGCACGACCTGCGCATGCAGCGGGTCGGCGGCGCCCACATCGCGGGCACGCCGATCGTCGAGCCGGGCGACATCTACAACCTGGCGATCACGCTCCGGCCCGGCAAGTACCTCCTCTGGTGCAGCATCGCGAACCACCGCGCGCTCGGCATGCAGGCGACGCTGATCGTCACCCCGAGAGCCGGCCGGGTAGCGGCGGGGGAACGCCGGGGGCGCCGCCGCGGCGGCGCCCCCCGCGCTCGCGTTCAGGCGATGAACGGCTTGACCGCCGCGGTCGCCTGCGCGGCCGTCAAGACCTTCGGCAGGTTCGGCGCCGGGACGATCGCGTTCGCGGCGATGTTCGTGAGCACGCTCAGGTGGCGCGACTCGCACGCCCCGATCTCGGCGGCGACCCCCTTCAGCTCGTTGCTCGTGAGCGCCGTGACCGCGCCCATGTAGGCGCCGACGAAGGCGGTCTCGAGCGCCTCGCCGAGCATGCCGATCGAGTGGCGCGAGGCGAAGGAGCCGTTCGGGTAGGTGAACTTCAGGCCGGCGGGCGTCGCCTTGCCGAGCACGCCCTTCAGCGCGGCGTAGTGCGCCTCCTCGTTCGCCTTGGCGCCGGCGAGGTAGGCGAGCTCGTCGCCCTTCAGCTGGTTCGAGGCGATCGCGTGCGTGTAGAAGTCGATCGCGAGCAGCTCGGCGGTTGCGGCGAGCTTGGCGATGTCGGTGTCGGAGGTGATGGCTCCGAAGGCCGTTCCCTCGGCGAGGCCGAGGACGAGGCCGCCCCGGCGACGAGGGCAAGGCCGCCCTTGGCGCCGCGGGTGAGGAACTGTGCGCGAGTGGTGCCGCTCATTCGGTATCCTCCCTTGGTCGTGGGCCCGCGACGTGCGAGCTGTCAGGCTGATTCGCCCGGGCCGCGCAACCGGTTCGGTCCCGGCGAAACCGGCGGACGAACCGTTTCCGCCGCCGCGGCGAATCCAGGAGGGCATGGGTGTCGGCAATCGGCTGCTAGGGTCCTCGGCGAGCTCCGGGCGGAGTCGACGCATGCCGCGCCGCGACCTGGCACATCTCTCCGACGAGGCGGTCGTCGCGCTCACGGCGCGCTCCGACGAGGTCGCGCTCGCCGAGCTCTACGACCGCTACGGCCGCGCCGCCTACGGCCTCGCCCTGCGCGTCCTGCGCGACGAGTCGCTCGCCGAGGACGCGGTGCAGGAGGCGTTCCTCGCGATCTGGCGGGGCGCCTCGCGCTTCATCCCCGAGCGGGCGAAGGCGAGCACCTGGATCATGACCCTCGTCCACCGCCGCGCGGTCGACCTCGTCCGCCGCGAGGAGCGACGCCGCGCCGACCCGCTGCCCGAGATCGAGGCCGACGCGGGCGGGCCCTCGGCCGCCGAGACGGCCTGGCTGCGGCTCGAGCGCGAGCGCGTCCAGGCGGCGCTCGCCAAGCTTCCCGACCAGCAGCGCGAGGCGATCGAGCTCGCCTACTACGGCGGCTTCACCCAGTCCGAGCTGGCCGAGCGGCTCGGTGAGCCGCTCGGCACGATCAAGAGCAGGATGTTCGCGGGCCTCGCACGGCTGCGCGAGCTGCTCGACACTTCCATCGACGGAGACCCATGGACACCGAGACACTCCACGAGCTGACCGCCGCCTACGCGCTCGACGCGCTCGACCCCGACGAGCCAGCAGGCCTTCGAGGAGCACCTGGCCGGCTGCGAGCGCTGCCGCGAGGAGGTCGCGGCGTTCAGCGTCAGTCGCCGCCGAGCTCGCCTTCGCCGCGACCGCCGGCCTCGCCGCCGCCGGAGCTGCGCGGCGCGGATCCTCGAGGCCGCCCGGGCCGAGCGGCCGAACGTCGTGCCGCTCCGCGCCCGCCGGGCGACGCCGCTGCGGGCGCTCGCGGCCGTCGCCGCCGTCGCCGCCTGCGTCGCGGTCGGGCTCGGGATCTGGAACGTCTCGCTCCACAACCAGCTGTCGCAGCGCGAACCGCCAGGCGCTGCAGCGGGTCCCCGTCAGCGGCGCCTCGGGCTCGCTGTCGTCTCCTCGGACGGCTCGGCGGCGCTCCTGCTCTACCGCGTCGGCCGCCGCGCCCGCCGGCAAGACCTACGAGGCCTGGGTCGTTCAGGGGACGAAGGCGCGGCCGGCCGGCCTCTTCCAGGGCGGAACGGGCGCCACCTACGTCCCGCTCGCCCGCCCGGTGCCGAAGGGCGCCGTCGTCGCGGTGACCGTCGAGCCGGCGGGGGGCTCGCCGAGCCCGACGAGGAAGCCGTTTGCCGTCTCGATGCCCGTCTAGGGCCGCCTCTGCGGCTGCTCGCCGTCCCCGGCACCGCGTGCCGGCGGCCGTTCGCCCCGCGAGCCCGTATGTGCAAGAGATCTGGCCTTTCTTAGGGAGGATTTAGCAGTCCGGGGCGTTTCTTAGCTTGCTCACAGGCTTGTCTGGATAGAACGGATCATGAACAGACTGAGACTTCCACTCACGATTCTCGCCGCCTCCGCCATCGTGGCGGTCGGCGCGGGCTTCGCCTCCAGCAAGACCGGCGAGCACCGATTCGCTCTCGGTCGGCGCCGCCCTCCAGAACGCCTACGCATCCGTCTACACCAAGGTCTCCCCGTCGGTCGTCCAGATCCAGACGAGCGAGGGCCTCGGCTCCGGCATCGTCCTCGACACGAAGGGCGACATCGTCACGAACGACCACGTCGTCGGCACCTCGAAGACCTTCACCGTCACGACCTCGACGGGCAAGCAGCTGAAGGGCACGCTCGTCGGGGCCTTCCCGGCCGACGACCTCGCCGTGATCAAGGTCGACGGCGCCGGCCTCCGCCCGGCGACGTTCGCCGACTCGGACGCAGCTCCGGATCGGCGACATCGCGATGGCGATCGGCAACCCGCTCGGGCTCAGCTCGAGCTTCACCGAGGGCATCGTCAGCGCCCTCGACCGCCAGGAGCCCGAGGGCAACGGCGTCGTCCTCCCGAGCGCGATCCAGACGAGCGCCGCGATCAACCCGGGCAACTCCGGGCGGCGCGCTCGTCAACATCCAGCGGCCAGGTGATCGGCATCCCGACGCTCGCCGCGGCGCGATCCGCAGCTCGGCGGTGCGGCAGCCGGCATCGGCTTCGCGATCCCGAGCAACGCGGTCACGAACATCGCGAGCCAGCTCGTCAGCGAGCGGCAAGGTGACGAACTCCGACCGCGCCTTCCTCGGCGTCAAGATCGCCGACACGCCGGGCACGAACGGCGTCTACATCAGCCAGGTGCTCGCCGGCACGGCCGCCGCCAAGGCGGGCCTGATGGCCGGCGAGCGGATCATCGCCGATCAACGGCACCCCGACGCCCTCGTCGAACCAGCTCGGCACCGCGCTCGCGGGGCTGAAGCCGGGCCAGACGGTGTCGGTCGGCATCTCGCGCCAGAACGGCACCAAGGGGAGCCTGAGCCTGACGCTCGGGCAGTACCCGGGCACGGCGACCGGCTAGGCGAACGACCGACGGCCCGAGCAGGGGCGGGAGCGCGGGAGGACCTCTCGCGCCCCGCTCCGGGGCCGGCGCTACTGCGTCGGGCCCGGCCGGGCTCGTCGTAGGGGACGAGCGGGATCCCCTCGGGGCCCTCGCCGCGGTAGGCGTTGCGGAACGTCGTGAACGCCTGCTGGTTGAAGCTCGGACAGATCGCGATGTGGCCCATCCCGTAGGAGCGTCTCGGTAGTAGGTCGCCGGGTTGCCGGTCCAGGCGGTGAGGGCGATCTTGTTGCCGAGGCTCGCGTAGGGCGTCCCGAACATGCCGTCCGGCGAGGTGTTGTAGAAGGCCTGCGAGCTTCGCGACCGTCGCGGCCGAGACCTTCGGCCCCCACCACATCACGACGCCGCCGTGCTCCTCGTTGTGCACGACCTGCCGCGGGTTGACCGGCGAGGTGTAGAAGCCCCAGACCGCCCAGAGGGGTAGTGGCGCGCCGCCGGAGGGCGGCGAGGTGCTCCAGAGCCCCTTGGTCGGGGTCGAGAGCGTCGGCACGTCGGCGTGGTAGCCGCCGATCGTGTCGTGCGGGTCCTTCTTCGGCGGCAACGGCGGGACGTCGCGGTAGGTGCAGCCGGCGGCGAGCATCGACCGCCTTCACCTGCGCGGTCGACGGCCGGCCCGAGCCGCTCGAGGAGAGGAGCGCGAGGATGGCGGCGGCGCCGGCGATCACGGCGACGCTCGCGAACCAGACCCAGCGGGGCACCTCCGCGAGCGGGGAGGAGTGAGGCTCTTCGAATCGCGGCGTTGCGGCGCCTGGACGTGTGCGCGGGGGCATCGGCGTCCGCGCCTTTTTCTTCGCCACGGAGACAGCATACGGATCCGGACGGGTGTGGCCTGCGCCCTACGAGCGCGCTCCTGCCGCGGAAACGACGCCCGGCGCTCGCGGTCGCGAGGACGGTCGCGACCGCCGCGGCGGCGGCCGGGACGGGCGACCTAGCGGCGCGTGCTCAGGCGACCTGCTCGTCGAACCAGACGTGGGCGGGCGGCCCGTAGGGCTCGCGCGCCTCCTCGATCGCGCCGACGACGTGCGCCGTCAGCGCCCGGGCGCTCGCCACCGTCGGCCGCTCGCGCTCGACGGCGACCGGCTCGAGCACGATCACCCGGATCCGCGGCAGGCCGAGCTTGAACTTCCGCGGCCGGAGCGCCCGCTCGCTGCCGACGATGCAGACCGGCACGACCGTCGCCCCGGTGGCGAGGGCGATGCGCGCGGCGCCGCGGTGCCAGGGGCGGTTGCGGTAGGGCAGGCTCGTCCCCTGCGGAAAGATCCCGAGGACCTCGCCGTCGTCGAGCAGGGTTGCGGCGCGGCCGAGGGCGGCGTGGTCGCCCGTTCCCCGCTCGACCGGGAAGGTGCCGAAGGCGCGCATCATCGTCCGCAGGACCGGGTACTCGAAGAGCTCGGCCTTCGCCATGTACCGCACCGGCCGGCGGGTCGCGAGGGCGAGAATCCACGGGTCGATCATCGACTCGTGGTTGGCGACGAGAATGACGGGACCGCTCGCGGGGACGCGCTCGCCGTGGTGGAGCTCGAGGCGGTAGAGGCGCGCGAACCAGCGCCGGAACCGGGTCACCTCGAGCAGCGTGTAGAGCGGCGGGCGCTTCATCCGTCCCCGCGACGGCGCAGGAGGAGCTGCGCGTCGCGCAGGACGTGCGGACGGAAGCCCGCCTCGCAGGAGGCGAGGTAGGCGTTCCAGGTCCGCTCGCACGGTGCTTCGTAGCCGACTGCGCGCACCTCCGCGAGGTGGCAGTTCACGTTTCGCGGCAGCGCCTCAGGGTCTCAGCGTAGCGTGCCCGGTCGTTTTGGGTCGGGACAACGCGAGCGGCGCGACCGCGCCGACGGCCGCCGCGGCGGCGGCGAGGAGATCAGGGCGGCCCGGAACCAGGGTCGCCTGCCCCTGCCCGGGCTCGGCTCGGTGGCGGTCGCAACGGCCCGGACGGACCCTCGCGCGAAGGGTCGGTCGGGACGCCGGTCGCCGGCAACGAGGCGGCAGCGAGGGAGCCGGGCGCTGCCGGGCAGCAACCCGTGTTGGGCCGAGACCGGCGCGGAACGAGGCTGCCCGGCTGCCCGGCGGTGGGCCTTCGACGAGCTCGCCCTCGTGCGTCGGCGAGCGGATGGAGGGCGGCCCGAATCGGGCGGTCCCGGCGCCCGCGAGACAACTCGGGACGACCGCCGGCCGCCGAGCTGCGAAGATGGGTGCCGATGAGTGATCTGCCCGCGCCCGCTCCGGTCGCCAGCACCGTCCCGCTCGGCGACCGTCCGCCCGCGCACGAGCCGGATCAGCCAGGTCGTCACGCTGGTCGCGGTCGTCGTCCCTCCGCTCGGGGTCGCTCGTCGGCGATGGGCCTGCTCTGGAACGTCGCCTTCCACCCCGCCGACCTCGCTGATCATGGCCGGAATGTACGTCGTCTGCGCGTTCGGCATCACGATCGGCTTCCACCGCTACTTCACCCACCGCGCCTTCGAGGCCGCGCGCCCCGGTCAAGGCGACGCTCGCGATCCTCGGCTGCATGACGATGCAGGGGCCGCTCACGCAGTGGGTGACCGACCACCGCAAGCACCACGCGCTCTCCGACCGCGAGGGCGACCCGCACTCGCCGCACGCCGGCCACGGCGACGGCGTCGTCGGGGCGCTGAAGGGCTTCGTCCACGCCCACGTCGGCTGGATGTTCACGAACCTCGGCATGGAGCAGGGCCGGGTCTACGGCAAGGATCTCTACGAGGACCGGCTCGTCCGCACGATCGACCGGCTCTACCTGCTCTGGGTCGTCGCTGACGCTCGGGATCCCCTTCGCGATCGGCTACGCGATCGGCGGGGTCGCGCGGCGGCGTCGAGGGCCTGATCTGGGGCGGGCTCGTGCGGATCTTCTGCTACCAGCACGCGACGTTCAGCGGTCAACTCGATCTGCCACATGTTCGGCCGCCGCGACTACCGCTCGCGCGACGAGTCGCGCAACAACTGGCTCGTCGCGCTGCTCGTCTTCGGCGAGGGCTGGCACAACAACCACCACGCCTTCCCCGCCTCGGCCCGGCACGGCCTGCACCGCTTCCAGATCGACCTCTCCTGGTGGGTGATCCGCGGCCTCGAGCGGCTCGGCCTCGTCTGGAACGTCAGCGTGCCGACGACGCGCAGATGAGCGCGCAGGCAGTCAGCCTGCGAACGCCCTCGAGCTGAGCGGCGACGAGCCGCGACCAGCTCGCGGCGCGCGAGGAGCGGCACGAGGCCGCCCGGCGCGCCGCAGCGCGAGCCCGTGCACGCCGCCGCGGACGAGCGTGTAGCTGCCCTCGACGCCGAGCGCCCGTGCCCGCTCGAAGCCGCGCCGCGAGAGCGTCGCCGAGACGCCGGGGATGCCCGGGCAGCCAGCGGTCGAGCGAGCCGTGGATGACGTCGAGGCGCTTGCCGGCGAGCGGCGAGAGGTCGAGCCGCTCGGGATCCAGGGCGCGAGCCCGAGCACGCCCGACGACGCGTGGATCGTCGGCCGCCGAGATCGCGACCGCGCCGCCCATCGAGAAGCCGAGCAGCAGCGTCGGCCGCGTCGAGCGCCGCGAGCGCGGCGCCGCAGTCCTCGATGCAGAGCTCGAGCGCGCCGCCACGACTTGATCCGGTAGCGCACCTCGGCGAAGGCGAGCCCGGGAAACCGCGGCGCGAGCTCGCCGGACGAGCCACTCGAGCGATGGCGCTCCAGGTGCCCGGCGACCTCGCGGCTCTGGCCGCCGTTCACGCAGACGACCGCGCGCGGCGCCTCGCCGTTCGTGACGCCGCAGCTCGGCGCCGGTCGCGAGGCGCTCCGGGCCGCTCACCGGGTCGCCTCGACCGCCGACCGCGCCTCGGCCTCGTACGGGTTCGCGCGCGTAGCCCGTCCGCAGGTAGGAGAGCGGCATCGCGAGCGGCCGGTGCTGCATCTGCCAGACGTGGCAGAGCTCGTGGCAGACGAGGTCGTCGTGCGAGCGGTCCGGCCGCTCCCGCAGGAGGATCGTCCACCAGGCCGCGTAGCCGTCGAAGCGGCGGAACCAGGGCAGGCGGAAGAGGCAGCGGCAAGACGAGGAGGTGGACGTGCTCGATCCGCACCGGCCGCGGGTAGAGCGCGAGCCGGTCGAGCCGGGCCTTGGCGCGGGCGAGAAGCTCGCGGTCGGCGGCTAGGGCCGCCAACGGCCGGCGCCGGGCGGCAGCGTCTCGAGCGCGCTCCAGTCGTCACGGGGCGGCGCGAAAGCCTCGACCAGCACCGCCCCGTCGGGCCCGGCCACGACCGCGTGGGGGACGTGCGCCGGGATCACCCAGGTGCCGCCGGCGCGCAGCTCGCCCGTCTCCTCGCCGACGCGGAAGCTGACCGCCCCCTCGATCAGGATCCCGACCTGCTCGTTCGCGTGGCTGTGCTCGGCGACGGTCGCGCCCGGCTCGAGCTCGATCAGCGCCAGGGTCAGCTGCTCGCCGTGGACGGCGCGGCTGACGAGGCCGGCCCAGATCGGCTGCGGCCCGATCGTCTCGACGTGATCGAACGCGCTCACGCGGGCCAGGCTAGCGAAGGGCAGCGAGGGTCGGCGGGGTCTAGTCGAACTCGCCGTGCGTGCCGCCGGCGGCGCGCATGGTCACGACGAACTTCGCGACGTCGTAGACCTGGTTGAAGGTGACGCTGCGGAGGACGTACTCGGCCTGGATCCCGCCGACGCCTTCCTCGATCGCCGTCACGACCCGCGTGTAGGTGACCGCGTCCTGGTCGAGGTTCGGCCCGAGGCGTGCCGTTCGAGCCGGCCGCCTTCAGGGCGTGGCACTTGCCGCAGAACGCGACGAAGACCTTCTTCCCGGCGGCGACGTTGCCGGGATCACCCTGACCCTGGTTCGAGTCGAGGCGGGCGCCCAGGGCCGGCACGGCGACGATCGCAGCCGCAATGCAGAGAAGGCCGACGAGACCCCAGGTCACACGCGACTTCATCGACCTCGAAACTCTAACGAGCGCCGTGGGGTTCGTCCACCCGGCTGCGTGGCGGTCGGCCGCAATAGTCCGCCGGGCGGCTCAGAGCGCGAAGCGCTCGACGTGGAGCCGGCGGCGGGCGACGCCGGCGCGGCGGATGTTCGGCAGCATCCAGGCGACCATCCCCGGCGGGCCGCAGAGGTAGACGTCCCGCTCGGCGATGTCGGGGACGAGCTCGCGCAGGTGCGCGGTCGTCAGGAGGCCCTGCCCCTCCTCGGCGGTGTGGTCGCCGACGACGTAGTGGACCGCGAGCTGCCGGCGGGCCGCGAGCTCGGCGAGCTCGCTCCGGAAGACGGCGTCGCCGTCGGCGAGGACGCGGTGGATGACGACGAGGTCGCCGTCGAGCGACTCGGCGAGGGCGCGGATCGGGGTGATGCCGATCCCGCCGGCGATCAGCAGCACCTTGCCGCGGCGGCGGACGGCGTCCGTGAACTGGCCGAAGGGTCCCTCGGCGACGACGCGTGTTCCGACCGGGATCGTGCCGATGCGCGAGGTGTGGTCGCCGGCCGCCTTGACGCTGATCCGCAGCGAGCGGCCGTCGGGCGCAGCCGAGAGCGAGAACGGGTGGGCCGTCCACCAGAAGCCGCCGGTCAGGAAGCGCCAGAGGAAGAACTGGCCCGGCCGGGCGTGCAGCCGGTCGAGCCGCCGGCCGGTCAGCCGCAGCGAGGTGACCGTGGGCCCCTCGGCCGTCACCTCGGCGACGCGGAGCCGGAAGCGGCAGGCGTTCACGAGCGGGCTGGCGAGCCGGAACGCGAGCAGGACGATCGTGCCGAAGAAGAGGAAGCGCCAGTAGCGCGCCGCGCCCGGCGTTGAGCGCGAGCTCGCCGCCGGTCGGGATCTGGTGGAACCAGGCGAGCGCGATCGCCGCGTAGGCGGTCAGGTGGACCGCGTACCAGAGCTCGTAGGAGAGGTGCCGCCGGACGATCACGATCGACGAGACGGTGACGACGACGAAGAGGACGGTGCCGATCGTCGCGGTCACCATGCCCGGGAAGAGGCCGGCGTCGACCATCTTCCAGAACTCCTGGAAGAACGAGCGCTGGCCGTCGATCGCGTAGCCCTCGACGACCATCATCGTGTGCGCGAGCACGAGGATCAGGCAGGCGTAGCCGTTCCAGCGGTGCCAGACGGTGAGCCGGTCGAAGCCGGCGACCCGGTCGAGCCACGGCAGCCGGGCGAGCAGGAGCACCTGGATCAGCGCGAGGTAGGCGCCGAGGAGGCCGGCGAGCCCGCCGAACCGCGCCAGCACCGCCGCGGTCAGGCTGGGCGCGAAGCTGAAGTCGAGGTTGTCGTTCGCGATCCAGATCCAGACGATCGCGACGATGTTGCCGACGAAGAAGGCGAGACAGGCGGTCGTGAGCACGACCCGGACGAGGCGCTCGCGGGCGCGCGGCGCCGTCCCACGCAGCGTCGACGGCGCGATCGGGACGGACTCGGCCACCGGGTGAGTATGGCGCCGCGGCGGGCCTTCCCTCAGGGGGAGCCGAGCGCGGCGAGGCCGCTGCTTGCCTCGGCCAGCAGCGGCGCCGCCGCGGCCGCGGTCCGGGTCGCGGCGAGCAGGCCGGCCGGATCCTCGCGGGTCATCGCGGCCTGGAAGAGCGTCGTCGCGTGCTCGAGGTGCCTGCAGGCGGAGATGATCAGCGTGACGACCGGCCCGGCCTGCCGCCCCGGGACGCCGACGTCGGCGAGCTCGCGGTTGCAGTCGCCGAAGAGGTTGTAGGCGACGAGCATCGTGTAGACGTCGTTCTGGTCGTGCATCGCCCGCCGCGCCGTCGCCAGGTTGGCGCCGCCGGAGGCGCTCAGGAAGAGGTCCGACTGGAGCTCGGCGACGAAGCGGCCGGCGCCTTCGAGCCACGCCCGCTCAGCGGGCGAGCCCGGCCTGGGCGCGGGCACGCTCGTCCCGCCGCCGCAGCCGGCGAGGCAGCTGGCCGCGGCGGCGGCGGCGAGGCTCGCTGTCACCCGCCGGAATGCGCGGGGGGCGCCGGGCGCGAGGCTCCCCACGCCTCGACGGTAGCGCACCCGCGGCGGTGGCGGCAGCCCGGCTCGCCGCTCAGCCGGCGCAGTTCCAGCAGCCGTAGGAGCCGGTGACGCTGACGACGGTGTTCATCGTCCCCGTGACCGACTGGAGGGTCTTCGTCTGCGTCGTGTAGCTGCCGCGCCTCGCGAGCCTGACGCCGTGGAAGCCGGTCACCTTCGCCGAGCGTCCACGTGCCGCTCCCCTGGCCGAGCGCGGTGCGGGTGCCGCTGAAGAGGAGCGTGACGCTGCCCGTCGGGCCGGAGGCGACGAGCGAGCCGCTCTCCCGGCCCGGGGCGCCGTTGCCGCGCAGGTGCGCCTCGCTGCTGTAGGCGAGCTTCGTGCTCCCCTCACACGCGCAGGCGGCCGAGGCGGTGCACGTCAGGGTCAGCGAGAGGAGGGCCCCGTTCGCGTCGAGCCGATTGGCCTGGGTGCACGTCCCGCGCATGACCGTCCGCACCGTCTGGCCGCCAGCCGAGGCGGCCGCGGCCAGCGCGAGCGCCGAGAGCAGGCAGGCACCGAAAGCCGCGTGCCTCATCCCAAAAAAGGTACAAGCGGCCCTCGGCGGCCGCCTGCTCGGCTATGTGAACGTCAGGTTAGGATTGCCGCCCGCCGGTCCGGGCGGCGGCGCTCAGGTGGGCGCGGCGGGCAGCGTGAACGAGATGCGGGCGCCGCCCTGCTCGCGGTTCTCGGCCCAGATCCGGCCGCCGTGGGCCTCGACGAGGCCGCGGGCGATCGCGAGGCCGAGCCCCATGCCCGCGCTCGAGCGCGCCCGGTCGGCGCGCCAGAAGCGCTCGAACATCCGCCCGAGCGCCTCGGGGTCGAGCCCGCTGCCCGTGTCCTCGACCGAGACGAGGACGTCGCCCTCGTGCTTGGCGACGCTGACCGCGACCGAGCCGTCCGTGGGCGTGTGGCGGAGCGCGTTCGTGACGAGGTTGAAGAGGACGCGCTCGATCTTCTCCGGGGCGACGCGTGCGGTCGTCGGCCCGGCCGCGCTGGCGACGAGGCCGACGTGACGCGCGTCGGCCTCGGGGCGGAGCAGGCGCAGGGTCGAGTCGACGAGGTCGGCGACCGGCAGCTGCTGCAGCTCGAGCGTGAGCGCGCCGGCGTCGATGCGGGCGAGCTCGAAGAGGTCGTCGACGAGCAGCGTCAGCGTCCGCACCTGCTCGCGCAGCGTCGGCAGGTAGTCCTCGGGCGCGGCGAGGCCGTCCTCGATCGCCTCGATCATCGCCTGCATCGAGGCGAGCGGCGTGCGCAGGTCGTGGCTCGCCCAGGCGACGAGCTCGCGGCGGGCGTCGAAGAGCTGCTCGATGCTCGCCGCCATCGCGTTGAACGAGTCGGCGAGGCTCGCGATCTCGCTCGGCGCCGCCCGCGGGCGCGCGGGCGGCGAGGTCGCCGGCGGCGAGGCGGGTCGAGGCGTCCGCAGACCCGCCGCAGCGACTGCGAGGTCCAGCGGGCGAGCAGCAGGCCCGCGCCGACGGCGGCGGTCGCCGACCCGGCCGCGACCGCGAGGATCTTCAGGTCGGCGCCCATGTGGAACATCACCCAGCCCGAGGCGAGCACGGCGACGAGCGGGACGCAGACCGAGAGCGAGCGCGAGCCCGGCGAGCTGCAGCCAGACCGTCGGGACGCAGCCGGAGCGCGTAGGCGACGACGAGGCCGAAGAGCGAGGCTCGCGCCGGCGACGACGAAGCGCGAGGCCGATCACGGGTCGAACCGGTAGCCGACGCCCCAGACGGTCTGCAGGTGCGCCGGCCGGGAGGGGTCGGCTTCGAGCTTCTCGCGCAGGCGCCGGATGTGGACGGTGACCGTGCCCGTGTCGAGCGCCGGTGCATGCCCCCAGACGCGGTCCATCAGGTGGCTGCGCGAGAAGACGCGGCGGGGGTTCGCGGCGAGGAACCAGAGCAGGTCGAACTCCCGCGCGGTCAGGCGTGACCGGTCTCGCCGGCCCGCGTCACCTCGCGGCTCGCGCGCGTCGAGGACGAGGTCCGCCGAACTCGAGCCGCTCGGGCCGTTCCGTGCGCCCGCTCGGAGCGCCGCAGCACGCGTCCGCACGCGCGCGGCGAGCTCGCGCGGCGAGAACGGCTTGGTCACGTAGTCGTCGGCGCCGAGCTCGAGCCCGACGATCCGGTCGGCCTCCTCGCCGCGGGCGGTCAGCATGATCACCGGCAGGTCGGAGCGGCCGCGGATCCAGCGGCAGAGCTCGAGCCCGTCGGCGCCGGGCAGCATCAGGTCGAGCACGACGAGGCCGGCTCGGCCGTCTCGATCAGCTCGCGGGCGCGGTCGCCGTCGCCCGCCTCGAGGGTCGTGAACCCGTCCCGGCGCAGGTAGCGGACGATCACGTCGCGGACGATCGGCTCGTCGTCGACGACGAGCACCGTGGTCATCGGGCCTACTCCGGCTTCCACTTGGCGTGATGGCGCGCCGCCCATTCCTCGCTGACGGTGCCGAGCGTGATCCCGCGCAGCGCGTGCCGCGTCGTCGGGTGGATCACCGCGAGGTAGAGGTGGCCGATCAGGAGGGCGAGCGAGGCGTACATGAGGCCGTCGTGGAGGACGACCGTGCTCGCGAAGCGGAGCTGCGTGTTTCGCTCGCCGAACCAGAGCAGCAGGCCCGAGACCAGGAAGAGCAGCATGAACGCCGCGGTCAGCGCCGTGTTCAGCTTCTGGCCGGCGTTGAAGCGGCCCTGCGGCGCCGAGAGGCGGCCGGCCGAGCCAGCGGAAGTCGTCCCGGTCGAAGCGGTCGATCTCGCGTGCCGTCCGCAGGATCCCGCGCCGGTCGCCGACGAGGACGATCGCCGCGAGGACGCAGACCCAGACGATCGCCGCTGTAGAAGTGCACGCTCTGGACGAGCGGCCGGCGCCCGACCGCGATCGAGAGCGCACGGCAGGTAGAGGGCGAGGCCCGTCGCGAGCAGGAAGAAGAAGAACACCGCGTTCGCCCAGTGCAGCGTCCGCTCGGTGCGCGAGAAGCGGCGGCGGTAGCCGGGCTTCACGTCCCGTACCCGTTCGAGTGGCCGACCCAGGCGTTCTGGTCGTAGCCGAGCTGCTCCCAGTAGCCGCTCTGCTCGGCGGGCACGAGGTTGATCCCCTTCAGCCACTTGACGTTCTTGTAGCCGTACATCTCGGGGATGATCAGCCGCACCGGCGCGCCGTGCTCGCGCGGGAGCGGGACGCCGTCCATCTCGTAGGCGAGCATGACGTTGTGCAGCCCCGCCTGCTGCATGGTCAGGTAGTCGATGTAGGGCACCTCGGCCGAGACGAACTCGAGGGCGTGCGCCGTCGCGCTGCGGCTTCGCGAGTGCGAGCACGTCGTTCAGGCGCACGCCGCCCCAGTGGACGTTCTTCACCGTCCAGCCGGTGACGCAGTGGAAGGTCGAGACCTGCTCGACCTTCGGCAGCGAGAGCAGGTCGTGGTAGTCGAGCGAGATCGGCTGGTCGACCTGCCCGCCGATCTCGAGCCGCCACGTCTCCGGGTCGAACCTCGGCATCGAGCCCGAGATCGTGTAGATCCGCCAGCCGCCGGAGGGGATGAGCGGGATGCGCGCCTCGAGCGGCGCGATCACCGCCGAGACGCGGCTCCAGGCCGCCTCGCCCCAGTAGAGCGACGAGACGCCGCCGGCGACGGCGCCGAGGAACACGGCGCGCCCGACCTTCTTGGGCGGCCCGCTCGCGCTGTCTGGCTCTTCCACCGGCCGTCCCTCCTACATCTGCGACATGTGAGCCATGCCTGCAAACAGCGTACCGCGGAGGTCGCCTGGATGCCCTGCCGTCGCCAGCCAGACCTGGTAGGAGCCCGGCGTCGTCTCGATCGCGTCCAGCTCCTTCATCGCGACCATCGCGCAGCTCTTCGTCATGTAGGTCGGGCCGAGCTTCGCGACGACCATGCCGGAGCCGTCGCGGATCGACGCGCCCGTGATCCCCTTCGACATCACGTCGAACGTCCAGCAGAGCTGGCTCTTCGCCGGTTCCGAGGTCAGGTTGACCACCCCGTGCTCGCCCATCCCGGCGAGCTTTGCGCCGAGCACCGGGTGCATCATGGCCGCGCCGGCCGTGCCGCAGCCGAGCGCGGCGGCGCCCGCCGTGGCCGCAAGCAGTCTCAATCCTCGCATCTCTCCTCCTTGACGTTGAGTCGAAGCCGTGCCGGAGGATCGCCCCGCCGGATTGCGGGGCGGTTTCAGAGTCCTTACGAGCTTCTTAAAGCGAGCGCTGGTAGGAGCGGAACGCCCGCGAGGCGAGGAAGGAGGCGATCAGGAGCAGGCAGGCGAGCAGCCCGACCCGCTCGGCGACGAGCGACCAGTCGGCCGGGCCGAGCGCCGCCGACCGGCCTGCCTCGGCGGCCCAGTTGACCGGGTTGTAGCGCGAGACGTCGTGGATCCACGCCGGGACGAGGTTCGCCTGCATGAACGCCGAGGAGAGGAAGGTGAGCGGCAGGATGACCGACGTCACGGCCGCGATCAGCGTCTCGCGCTGGCGGGCGACGAGCGCGAGCGCGTTCGAGAGCGCGGCGATGCAGGCGCCGAGCAGGCAGGCGACCACGATCATCACCGCGACGCCTGCGACGCCGTTCGGGAAGCGCGCCCCGACGGCGAGGCTGACCCCGATGATCACGAGCGACTGGATCGATCGATCGTCAGCGCGCTGTAGACGAGGCTGCCGACGTTGAGCGCGCTCCGCCAGACGGGCGAGACGAGGAAGCGGTCCATGACGCCCCGGTGCATGTCGTCGATGAAGGCCATGCCGTTCCAGCCGGCCGAGCTGATCGCCGTCATCACGATCACGCCGGGGGTCAGGTACTCGATGTAGGAGCCGCCGACGTAGCCGGGGATCTCGACGACCCGCTTGAAGAGGGCCCCGAAGAGGAGGAGCCAGATCATCGGCTGGATCAGCGTGATCGCGACCCAGGCAGGCTGCCGCACGAACGCCGCAGGTAGCGCAGGGTGATGTAGGCGCTGTGGCGAACGACTCTCATCACGCCGCCTCCTCCGCCTCGCGGAACGACCGCCCGGCGTGGCGCAGGTAGACGTCGTCGAGCGAGGGACGCGCCATCGTCACCGACGCGACCGAGACGCCGGCCGCCTCGAGCGCGGCCAGCGCGGGCGGCATCGCCGTCGCGCCGTTGCGGGCCCGTGCCCGCACCAGCCGGCCCTCGGAGCTCACCTCGGTGACGCCGTCGACCAGCCCGAGCGCGGCGGCCGCCGCCGCGCCGGCGAGCTCGGCGAGCTCGAACTTGAGCGCGTCGCCCTCGAGGGCGCTCTTCAGCTCCTCGGGGGTGCCGGCCGCGACGATGCGCCCACGGTCGACGATCGCGACGTCGGCGGCGAGCTCGTCGGCCTCCTCGAGGTAGTGCGTCGTCAGGAGGATCGTCATCCGCTCGTCGGCTGCGAGCCGCGCGATCTCCTGCCACAGGCCGACGCGCGCCTCGGGGTCGAGGCCGGTCGTCGGCTCGTCGAGGAAGAGCACGGCGGGCCGGTGGATGAGGCCCATCGCGATGTCGAGGCGCCGCTGCATCCCGCCCGAGTAGGTCTTGGCGGCGCGGCCGGCCGCGCCGGCGAGGTCGAACTGCTCGAGCAGCTCCGGGATCCGCCGGGCGATCTCGCGGCCCGGCAGGTCGTAGATCGACGCCCTGCAGCTCGAGGTTCTCGCGGCCGGTCGCCTCGGGGTCGAAGCCGTGCTTCTGCCCGACGACGCCGATCGCGCCCCGCACCCGCTCGGGTGCGGCGAGGACGTCGTGCCCGGCGACGCGGGCCTGCCCGGAGTCGGGGCGCGTCAGGGTGGTGAGGATCTTGACGGTGGTCGACTTGCCGGCGCCGTTCGGGCCGAGCAGGGCGAAGATCGTCCCCTCCTCGACCGAGATGTCGAGGCCGTCGAGCGCCTCGACGGCCGGCGGGTAGTGCTTGACGAGAGCGCTCGCCTCGATTGCCTTGCTCATTCGGCTTTCCCTCCAGTACAATTCGAATATCGAGTATCTTAGTAATCAAACTTCTCATCTGTCAAGTCATCCGTCGAGTCGATGAGCGGCCGGCGGGACAAGCTGATCGCCGCGATCAATCTCGAGGTGCGGCGCTCGCAGAACCGCACCGACGCCTACGACGAGGCGGTTGCCGACGCGATCGGGCTCAACCGCACGGACCACCGCTGCATCGACATCCTCGAGCAGGAGGGCGGCGCGACCGCCGGGCGGCTCGCCG
This sequence comes from uncultured Actinomycetota bacterium, assembly GCA_963765345.1. GTDB lineage: Bacteria > Actinomycetota > Thermoleophilia > Gaiellales > Gaiellaceae > PALSA-600. Next base: position 132,951 of record CAVXWI010000014.1, on the reverse strand, counting down.
AGCTGATGGGCCTGACGACCGGGGCGGTGACGACGGTGCTCGACCGGCTCGAGCGGGCCGGGTTCGCCCGTCGCGTCCGCGACGAGTCGGACCGCCGCCGGGTGCACGTCGTCCTCACCGAGAAGGCCGGCGAGGTGCTCTGGCCCTTCTACGAGCCGATGCAGCGGCTCAGCGAGGAGCTGTACTCGCGCTACTCCGACGACGAGCTCGCCCTCCTGCTCGGGTTCCTCGTCGCCGGCGCCGAGCTGTACGAGGAGGTGTTCGCCGAGTTGCGCGCCCGGCTCGAGGCTTCGGGCTCCTCCTCCTAGCCCGCCGGCAGGTCGACGGTGTAGGAGGTGCTGGCAGTGCTCGCGCCGGGGCCGGTCGAGGTCACCGTCGCGGTCATCGTCTGCGGCCCCGGCTTCGTCACCTGCACCGAGTAGCGAATGAGCGTCGAGCTCTGCGCCTCGAGAAAGTCGAGGCCGCAGACGATCGACGTCGTCCCCGTGCAGCCGGAGCCGCGCTCGTAGAACGGCCGGCCGAGCAGGCGCATGCCGCTCGGCAATCGCACCGTCAGGACGACGTTCGACGCGGTCTGGTTGCCCGAGTTGGTGACGCCGGCGAGGAAGCTGATCGGGCCGCCCAGGCCGGGGTTCGGCGAGTTCTGCTGGAAGGCGGCGACGAGATCGACGAAGCCGGCCGCCCCGCCGTAGTACGGCGCGGTCGGCTGGGACAAGGACGCCGCGAGATCGGTGCCGTAGCTGACGACGTACAGCGCCGCGACGGCGACGAGCGCGACGGCGATCCGCCGATGCCGCGCGAGCGCGTTCCAGGCCGCGACCGAGAAGATCGCCCAGCAGGGTGCCGTGAAGAGGAGGTAGCTCGACTTGATCGGATCGTCGTACTGCTGCGGGAAGCGGATCACCTCGACGACGAAGGCGGCGAACGCGGCGAGCGCGATCAGCCCGAGCAGGCCGAGCCCGACGTCTCCCGGTGTCCGGCTCCCCCGGCGGAGCACCCGGAACGCGGCCGGGACGGCGAGCGCGGCGAGACCGCCGATCGCGAGCGCGTCACCGACGAGGCCGAGGAGGCTCTGGCTCGACATCGTCACGCGCAAGAGCCGGCTCGGCGGCAGGACGTGGACGTAGCCGTACCAGTCGCTCCAGAGATCGGCGTGCAGCTTCGGGAAGAGCGCGTCGACGAAGTCGGGGCGGTAGGGGTGGAGGATCAGCGTCCGCAGCGGGAACGAGAGGTAAAACGAGAGCGGCTGGGTGCTCATCATCGTGACGCCGCGCGGCGCCAGGTTGGACTGCAGCGGGTTGCCGAAGCGGACCGTTGCGTACGCCCACCACGGGCCGGCGAGCAGGACGAGGACGATCGCGGCGCGGCCGAGGAACCCGGCGGCGGCGCGGCGGCCCAGGTAGAGCCCCGCGACCGCCAAGCAGCCGATCACGACGACCGCCGGTTGCCGGGTCAGGGCGGCAGCACCGAGGGCGGCGCCGAGCGCGTAGCCGAGGCGGCTCGGCCAGCCGCGACGGGCCGCAGCCAGGAAGACCAGCACCGCGAGCGCGCAGAGGAGCGCGAAGGGCATCTCGGGGTGGAAGAACACGCTCATCCGGAAGACGACCGGGTAGGCCGCCACGAACGCCACCGCCGCGACGGCCCGCCGTGGGCGGTCCGGCCAGATCTCGCGGGCGATCAGACCGGTGGCAGCGAGGAGGCCGATCCCGGCAAGCAGGGCGATCAGCTGCCCGACCGACCAGGGCTCGCTCCGCGAGAGCGAGATCGCCTCGTCGAGTGCCCAGACGAGCCCGAGCGCGACCGCCGCGGCGCCGGCGGCCCGCAGGCCGCGGCGCCTCGCCGTCAGCGCGAGCGCGCCGCCGACGACCAGGGCAAGCCAGAGGATGCGCGTGATCGGGTTCCACGAGGGCTCGAGCGCGACCGAGGGCAGGTGCCGTACGAGCCGTTCGGCGGCGACCGCCGTCGCCTGAAAGAGCGGCGGGCTCGCGAACTCGTAGTTGATCGCCTTGCTCGGCAGATGCCCGTGGGCATCGAGGTACTGGGCGTAGGCAAGATGCTCCCAGGCGTCGTCCCCGGCCAGGCGCCCGACGGTCGTCACCCCCACCCAACCGAGGAGGGCGAAGCCGCAGAACCCGACAAACACGAGGGCGCGGCGAGACGACCAACGCTTGGGCTCGACCCGACGCACGGGGCCGATTATCGTCCGGCCGCCGCTGGTGCAGCGTCAGGTGACGACGCGGCGTGTGAACGTCCGCACCGACACCGTCGCGAGGACGATCGAGCCGCCGATCAGCGCGAGCAGGAATGCCCAGTCGGCCATGTGCGGCAGCTGCGGGGTCAGCGAGGCCCGTAGCCCCTCGCTCATGTAGACGAGCGGGTTCAGGAGCACGAGGTACTGCAGCCAGGGGATCGGTGCGAGCGTCGCCCACGGGTAGTAGACGCAGCCGAGGAACGTGAGCGGGATGACGACGACCGCGAAGAGCAGCGTGATCTTCCGCGGGTCGATCACGGTGCCGATGAAGAGGCCCATCGACGAGCCGAGGAACGAGGCGAAGACGAGCGCCGTCAGGAAGAGCGGCCAGTCGTGGATGTGCACCGTCGGCGCCGCGCCCTTCGCGTGCACGAGGTAGACGATCGGGAAGACGGCGACCGCCGCCAGCAGCGACTGGACGACGCCGGCGAAGATCTTCTCGAAGCCGATCATCCAGACGGGGACCGGCGCGAGGACGCGGTCCTCGATCTCCTTGCTGTAGCTGAACTCCTGCACGAGCGGCAGCGCGACGGCCTGGATGCCCTGGAAGTTGATCGCGACGGCGATCAGGCCGGGAACGAGCACCGTCGAGAACGAGGCGCCGGTCGCCCCGCCCCGGAACCCCTGCCCGATCTTCGGGAAGACGTAGGCGAAGACGAAGACGAAGAGCAGCGGCTGCATCACGGTCCGCACGACGAACTGCCCGCCCTGGCGCCGGAGCACGCGCGCGTCCCGGGCGAGCAGCGCGGCGAAGGTCGAGCTCCAGAGCACGGGGGCGCTCCGGCCGGCGCTCACTCGCGGTACTCCCTGCCCGTCAGCGCCAGGAAGACGGTCTCCAGGCTCGGGGGCGTGCTCGTCGCGTCGCGCACGCCGATCCCGAGCTCGCGAGGCCGCGAGGACGACCGCGGCCAGGACGCCGGCGGGCTCCGGGACGAAGAGGCGCAGCGTCGAGTCGACCTGCTCGGTCGCGCGGACGCCGGCGATGCGCGGCGGCGCGCCGCTCGAGCGCGCCGAGGTCGCCCTCGGCCGTGATCGTGATCACCGTGTCGGGGCCGTGCTCCCGCTTCAGCTCGGCCGGCGCGCCGAGGGCGAGCACCTTGCCGTGGTCGAGGATCGCGATCCGCTCGCAGAGCGTGTCGGCCTCCTCCATGTAGTGCGTGGTCAGGAGGATCGTCAGCCCCTCGCGGTGGAGATCGCCGAGGATGCGCCAGAGGTTGTGACGGGTCTGGGGGTCGAGCCCCGAGGTTGGCTCGTCGAGGAAGAGCACCTCCGGCCGGTGGGCGAGGGCGCGGGCGACCATCAGGCGCTGGGCGAGCCCGCCCGAGAGCTCGAAGACCATCGAGGCCGCCCGCTCGCCGAGTGCGAACTGCTCGAGCAGCTCGTCGGCCCGGTGCCGGGCCGCGCGCCGGGAGAGGCCGAAGAAGCGGCCGTGGTAGTAGAGGTTCTCCCAGACCGTGAGCGAGCGGTCGAGCGTGTTCGCCTGCGAGACGACCCCGATCCGGCGCTTCGCCGCGGCCGGGTGGGAGCGGACGTCGATCCCGGCGACGAAGGCGCGGCCGCCGGTCGGGATCACGGTCGTCGTCAGCATCCCGATCGTCGTCGACTTGCCGGCCCCGTTCGGGCCGAGCAGCCCGAAGAACTCGCCGGGCTCGATCTCGAGATCGACGCCGTCGACGGCCGTCACCGGGCCGGAGTGGCTCGCGAACACCTTGCGGAGCCCCTCCGTCCGGATCGGCGGCTCGCGCCGCGCCGCCGGCGCCTCCTCTCTCGCCGCGACCGCCATCGTCAGCGGTAGGCGAAGCTCGCCGGGACCGACGCCGCGAGCCGGGCCCGCGCGGCGGGCAGGCCGGGATCGGTCCAGAGCTCGTCGCTGTGGTCGGACGGGTCGCGAGAGCGCCAGCAGCCGGGGGCGAGACGGTGTGGCCGGCCCCGGTCGTGGCGCACCGGACGAGCCCCCTCCCGACCACGGCCGCGGCGGCGAGCGGCGCCGCGGCGAGCGCGAGGCCGAGGCTCGCTGCGAACGCTCCCCCGAGGTGCATCCCGACCAGGCTACGCGACCCTCGCCCCCGGGCGGGCAACGGGCGCCCGTGCCGGCCCGGCGGGGGCCGGCCGGACCGCGGCGCGCTCACGGCTCGCCTCGACTCTGAGCGGTGCGGCTGCTCGGCATCGACGTCGGCGGCACCTTCACCGACGCCGTTCTCGTCGCGGACGGGCGCCTGACGACGGCAAAGGTGCCGACGGCGGCGCGTCAGGAGGAGTCGGTGCTCGCCGCCGCGCGCGCGGTCGGAGCAGACGAGATCGAGCGGTTCACCCACGGGACGACCGTGGCGACGAACGCCCTGCTGCAGCGGCAGGGTGCGCGCACCGCCTTCGTCGGCACCGCCGGGTTCGAGCACGTCCTCCACCTGCGGCGGCAGGCGCGTGCGCACCTCTACCGGCTCTGCGAGCCCCAGCCGGAGCCGCTCGTGCCGCTCGAGCGCTGTTACGGCGTCGCCGAACGGATCGGGGCCGAAGGGGTCGTCACCGCCCTCGATCTGACCACGCTGCCCGAACTCGACGCCGAGGCGATCGCCGTCTGCCTGCTCTTCGCGTTCAGGGACCCGCGCCACGAGCGCGCCGTCGCCGCCGAGCTGCGGCGCCGCCACCCGGACGCCCACGTCGTCGCCTCGCACGAGATCGCGCCGGAGCCGCGCGAGTACGAGCGCGCGCAGACGACGACCGTCGACGCCTACCTCGGGCCGGCGACGGCGCGCTACCTCCGTGCCCTCGCGACGAGCTGCCGCGAGGCGGGGCTGCCCGAGCCGCTCGTGCTCCGCTCCTCCGGCGGCGTCGTCGGCCTCGCCGAGGCGGCCGACCATCCGGCGCTCGTGCTCGTCTCGGGGCCGGCGGGAGGTGTCGCCGGGGCGGCGCTGCTCGCGCGGCTCGCCGGGGTCGAGAACGCGATCAGCCTCGACATGGGCGGCACCTCGACCGACGTCTGCCTGATCGCAGGGGGCGAGAGCGCCCGCTCGAGCGAGCGGTCGGTGGGCGGGCTGCCGATCCGGCTGCCGCTGGTCGACGTCCACACGGTCGGCGCCGGCGGCGGCTCGCTCGTCTGGCGTGACGCGGGCGGGGCGCTCCGGGTCGGGCCGCGGAGCGCCGGCGCCGAGCCGGGGCCGGCCTGTTACGGCCGCGGCGGCGGCCTGCCGACCGTCACCGACGCCAACCTGCTGCTCGACCGGCTCCCCGCCGAGCTCCCCGGCGGGCTCGTCCTCGATCGGGCCGCGGCCGCGCGGGCGCTCGCGGGGATCGAGCCCGAGGCGGTCGTCGAGGTGGTCAACGCCGAGCTCCTGCGCGCCCTGCGCCTCGTCTCGGTCGAGCGCGGCCACGACCCGCGCGACTTCGCGCTCGTCGCCTTCGGCGGGGCCGGACCCCTGCACGCCTGCGCGCTCGCCGAGGAGCTCGGCACCGCGACCGTGCTCGTGCCCGAGCTCGCCGGCGTCCTCTCCGCGCTCGGGCTCGCAGTCGGCGAGGAGCGCCGCGACCGCGTCGTCTCCTACGTGCTGCCGCTCGCCGAGGCCGGCGAGCTGCCGGCGACGGGCGAGGCCGAGCTGCGCTACCGGGGCCAGTCCTTCGAGCTGACCGTGCCGCTCGGGCCGGACCTCGCCGAACGCTTTCACGCCGCGCACGCCGAGCGCTACGGCTACGCCGACCGGGAGCGCGCCGTCGAGCTCGTCGCCGTCCGCACGGCCGAGGTCCGGCCCGGCCCCGAGCTCCGGCTCGAGCCGCGCGCGGAGCGCCGGGTCGCCGGCCCGGCGCTCGTCGAGCTCCCCGGCGCGAGCTGCTTCGTCCCCGCCGGCTGGCACGGCACGACCGACGCCAACGGGACGCTGGTGCTCGCGCGGTGAGGATCGAGCTGCAGGTGATCGGCAGCAGCCTGCGCGCGATCGCCGAGGAGATGGGCGCCGCGCTCATCCGGGCGTCGTTCTCGGCGAACATCAAGGAGCGCCGGGACTGCTCGACGGCGCTCTTCGACGAGCGGGGCCGCCTGATCGCGCAGGCCGAGCACATCCCGATCCATCTCGGTGCGCTGCCGGACGCCGTCGCCGCCGTGCGCGCGCTCGCGCCGCGGCCGGGCGCGCTCTACATCCTCAACGACCCGTTCAGTGGCGGCTCGCATCTCCCGGACGTGACGCTCGTCTCGCGCACCCCGGTCGGGTTCGCGGCCAGCCGCGCCCATCACGCCGACGTCGGCGGGATGGAGCCGGCGAGCCTGCCCGCCTTCTCGCGCGAGCTCTACCAGGAGGGGATCATCCTGCCGCCGGTGGAGCTGACGGCTGAGGTGACGACGATCTTCCTCGCCAACACGCGGAACCCCGACGAGCGGCGCGGCGACCTCCGCGCCCAGATCGCCGCGCACCGGCTGGCCGAGCGCCGGGTGACGGAGCTCGTCGAGCGGCGCGGGCTCGGGGCCGTGCGCGCGGCGATGGACGAGCTCTACGCCTACTCGGAGCGGCTCGTCCGCGCCGCGGTCGGGGCGCTCCCCGACGGGAGCGGCGTGGCCGTCGACGTGCTCGAGGCGGTCGAGGGGGACCTCGAGCTGCGCGTCGCCGTCCGCGTCCGCGGCGAGGAGGTCGAGATCGACTTCACGGGAACCGCTCCCCAGCACCCGGGCAACCTCAACTGCCCGCTCGCGGTGACGCGGTCGGCCTGCTACCTGGTCGTCCGCAGCCTCACCGATCCCGATGTCCCGGCCTCGGGGGGCGCGTTTGCCCCGGTCGAGGTCAGCGCTCCAGCCGGCTGCCTCGTCAACGCCCTGCCGCCGGCGGCGGTGGTCGGCGGGAACGTCGAGACGGCGAGCCGGATCGTCGACGTCGTCCTGGCCGCCTTTGCCGCGTTCACGACCGTGCCGGCACAGGGTCAGGGCACGGTCAACAACCTCGCCTTCGGCAACGACCGCTTCACCTACTACGAGACGATCGGCGGCGGGCAGGGTGCCTGCGCGCACGCCGACGGGCCCGCCGGTGTCCACGTCGCGATCTCGAACACGCTGAACACGCCGGTCGAGTCGCTCGAGCTCGCCTATCCGCTCCGCGTCGAGCGCTACGCGCTGCGGCTCGGCTCGGGCGGCGCCGGCGCCCACCGTGGCGGCGACGGGGTCGTTCGCTCGATCCGCGTGCTCGCCGACTGCCGCTGCTCGTTGCTGACCGAGCGCCGCGGTCACGCCCCGCAGGGGGCCGCGGGCGGCGAGCCCGGCCTGCCGGGACGAAACCTGCGAAATGGCGAGGAGCTGCCGGCGAAGACGACCGTCGCCCTCGGCGCCGGTGAGCTGATCACGATCGAGACGCCCGGGGGCGGCGGCTTCGGACGGGCCGGCTGACGGTCCGAGGCCGCCTTGCGGGAACGGGTGCCCCGGGCGGGCCGACCGGAGGCTCGGCTACGATCGCGATGGTGGCTGCCGCTGTCAGCTCAGACAACAGCAGGCTGCTCGCGGCCACGACTCCGCGCGCGCTTGGCGCCTACTACACGCCGCCCGCTGCCGCCTCGGTGCTCGCCGACTGGGTGGTCGAGAGCGGCGCCGCGACGGTGCTCGAGCCGAGCATGGGGGACGGCGTCTTCCTCGCGGCGGTGGCGCGGGCCGCCGCCGCCCGCGGGCGCCGGGTCGAGTCCTGGGGGGTCGAGCTCGCGGCCGATACCTTTGCGGCCGCGGTGGCGGCCGGACGACTCGAGCCGGGACGGGCGATCCGCGGCGACTTTCTCGGGCTGGAGCCGTTCCCGGTCGACGCGGTGATCGGGAACCCGCCCTTCGTGCGGCTCCGTCACCTGCCGCCCGCCGAGGCCGGGCGGGCCGCGGCCGCGGCCGCGGCGGCGCTCGGCGCACCGATGGACCCGAGCGGCAGCAGCTGGATGCCGTTCGTCCTCCACGCCTCCCGCTTTCTCCGCGCCGGCGGCTCGCTCGCGTTCGTCCTCCCCTACGAGCTCACCTACGTCCGCTACGCGCGGCCGCTCTGGCGGCTCCTGGCCGGCACCTTCGCGCGGCTGCGGGTCGTGCGTGTCCACGAGCGCGTCTTTCCCGAGATCATGCAGGACGTCGTCCTCCTCTTCGCCGCCGGCGCCGGCGGCACGACCGGCGCGATCGAGTTCGAGGCCTACGATCGGGTCGAGGACCTCGTGCTGGGCCGGCCGGAGAGGACCGCGTCGATCCCGGTCGAGCTCGTCGTCGCCGGCAGACGCCCCTTCGTCGAGGCGCTCCTGCCGCCCGCCCTGCAGGCGGTCCTCGCCGGCAGCCTCGCCGGGGCGACGGTGCCGGCGCGCGAGCTCGTTCGGTTCAACGTCGGCTACGTCACCGGTGACAAGGGGTTCTTCCACCCGGGCGAGGCCGTCGTGCGCCGCTTCCGGCTGCCGGCGTCGCGCCTCCTGCCCGCCCTGACCTCGAGCCGTCAGCTCCGCGGGGCCGGCGTGCGCACCTCCGGGCTTCCGCCGGCGGCCGCCGATCATCTCTACCTCCCCGACGCGGGCGCGCTCGCTCCGGGCGAGCGCGCCTATCTCGCCGCGGGCGAGGCCACGGGCGTCGCCGGCCGTTACAAGTGCCGGGTCCGCGAGCCGTGGTTCGTCACGCCCGGTGTCAAGACACCGGCGGTGGTGCTGCCGGTCTTCGCCGACGCGCCGGTCCTGCTCGAGAACGACGCCGGCTTCGTCGCCTCGAACTCGCTCCTTTGCGGCTACCTGCGGCCGGGCCTCACGGCCGACTCGCTGCTCGCGCGCTGGTACACCTCGCTGACGCTGCTGCAGATCGAGCTCGAGGTCCACGCCCTCGGCGGCGGTGTGCGCGTGTTCGTCCCGAGCGAGGCGGGCGCGGTGCGGCTCGCCTCGCGCGTGACCGAGGCCGCCCGGCTGATCGCGCGGGTGGACGCGCTCGTGCGCTCGGGCCAGATCGCCGGCGCCTACGAGCTCGGCGACGAGCCCGTGCTGATCCGGCAGCTGCGTCTCCGTCCGGCCGAGGTCGAGCTCATCCGCGAGGGCACGACGATCCTCGGCCGCTGGCGGAGCGGGTCGCGGCCGGGCCGCCCGCTCGGCCTCGCCGCGTAGGGTCGAGGGCTAGGCCCGGCCGGCCTGGTACCGGTTCGAGGCCGAGCGCGAGGCGTAGGTCGCGAGGTCGAGGCAGACGCCGATCGCGACGACGAACCAGCCGATGCCCGAGACGCCGTTGAGCGGGCCCCAGGCGAGCGTGTACATGAGGATCGTCCAGGGCGCGAAGATGATCCCGAGGAGTGGCCAGAGCCACGTCGAGAAGGCGGCGTTGACGCGGTTCGTGTCGAAGACCCACACGAGCAGGTAGGCAAACCGGGGCCCGATGAACGCCATCGAGAGGGCGAGACAGCACACGGGGGCCGATTCTCGTTGCGCTGGGCCCGCCTGTCAATCGGGCCGGCCTGGCGGCTGCCCGAGCTGGCGTCGGCGGGCCGAGCGGCCGGACCGCACCTGGAGCCTCCGCGCCGAGCGTCCGCGGCTTCGCTCAGGTCCTAGAGGCAGCCGTCGCCGTCGTCCGGCATGCCCGTGTTGTCCTCGTCGCCGTCGCCGGCAAAGGCGCCCTGGGGGATGACCTGGCCCGGGTCGCAGCCGTCGGCCTGTAGGGCTCCCCCCGAGCCCGTGGCGGCGGTCGCGCCGGTCGCGCCTGAGGAGGCCGAGGACGACCCCGTGGTGGTCGTCGTCGAGCTCGCCGCGGAGCTGCCGCTGCCCGTCGTGCTGCCGCTCGCGGGCTTCGCGGTGCCCGACGAGGTCGTCGTCGGCTTGACGCAGGGATGCGTCTTCGTGCTCTTCTGACCCGTCTTGCACTTGGGCGGCTTGACGCACGGGTGGGCCGTGGTGCTCTTCTGGCCGGTCTTGCAGTACGGCGCGGCCTTGGTCGTCGCCGCCGACGCACTGAGTGCAAGCCCGATGCCGGCCACCGTCACCGCCAGGAGCGGCAACAGCCGGAACGCCACGAGAGTCCTCATCTTCGAGCCCCCTTTTCTCGAACGGTCAGCCTCATCGTGCAGTACGCGCTTCCCCGCCGGCCGGTTTCGCCGGGCCCGGCTCGCCTCGCCGGGCCGAGCGCGGTGAGTTTCCGGAGCTCACCCGCCGACGCGGCAGACGAGGACGCTTTCGAAGAACTCACCGGCGCGGCGTCCCGTCCGCCGGTTGACATGGCGGGTGAGCTCCCGCTCGAGCCGGAGACCGGCGCCGGCGAGGATCGACGGGTAGAGCGTCCGCGCATCGTTGACGACGATCACGATCGGCGCACGCCGCGGCAGCTGGGCGGCGGCGTTCGCGAAGACGGCGGTCATGTCGGCCACGTACACGTCGATTGCCCGCCGGCTCGTGCCGGCCGCGGCCGCGCCGATCTCCTGCCGGCGAAGATCGCGGAGCCCGAGTAGCTCGTAGGAGTAGCGATGTTGCTCGTGGTAGTCGATCAGCCCGGGATACGGCGGCGAGGTGATCACCCCGTCGACGCGGGCGAGCTCGACCGCGCGGGCGTCCTCGTGGACGATCTCGACCTCCCGGTCGGTTCGCAGCTGCGCGAAGGCCCGGATCCTCCGGATCGTGTCGACGGTGTAGCGGGCGAGGAACTTCTCCGCCTGCTCGACCGGTCGGCATGTCCGCTTGTGCTTGTGGCAGTAGTAGGCGGCCACCGCCGGCGCGCGCGGAAAGTCGAGATCGAAGTGCGTCGTCAGCCGCGCCGAGCGGGCCGCGCGTGAGAGGACGATCCGGGCGACGTCCCAGGCCGGGTCGCTCAGACGCTCGGAGGCGATCTCGTGGTAGCGCAGCAGCTCGCCGAGCGCCCGCGGCGCATACCAGGCCGAGAGCCACTCGCTGGCCCCGGCGAGCGGCGCCGGGCCGGCCCGCCGCGCCTCGGCGAGGGCGGTCTTCAGGCCGAGCTCGAGCGCTCCGAGCGCGTACGGCATCGTCTTCACCCGGCTGAGCAGACAGTTGAACGACGAGATGTCGCAGCCGACCGCATCGGCGCCGAACACGTTTGCCTCGACGAGCGTCGTTCCCGAGCCGACGAAGGGGTCGTAGACGCGTTGGCCGGGGCGGAAGTAGCGGGCGAGGAAGATCTCGACGAGCTGCGGGACGTACTTGCCGAGGTAGGGGTGGAGGCCGTGCACGTGCTTTGTCCGCTCGCTCTGGGGGAGCTCCGCCTCCGACCATGAGAGCTCGAGGTCGAGCCCCGAGTAGAGGACTGCCTGGGTCTGTCCCGCCACCCTCCGGGAGGCTACGGGTCGCGCCGGACACGGGCCCTCGGCGCGCGCACACCGCGGTCGACGCCCGCCCTCGGGGGCCGCTGCGTGCGCCGCCCGACGCCGCGGCAGGGCTCGGCGGTCCGACCCCGCCGGCCCGGTCAGGTCCGCTGCGAGCCGACGCTTGCAGAGACGGCCCTTCTCGCTTACCGTTCGGCTGTGGGCTGGGGCCGGGGTTCGCGTTTGCCGCGCCGTCGGGCGTCGCTTGCCCTGCTTGCGACCGTCTCCCTCCTCTGTCTCGTGGCCGGCCCGGCGGCAGCGACGGCTCCGGTTGCGGGATCCTGCGCGGGCGCGGTCGCGACGACGGACGGAGCGATCGCCGGAATCGTGGCCGCCAGGCCACCCGCAGGTGTCAGCTCGACGGTGTGCCCGGGACCCGCGATCGCTGCGGCGGACGCGGCCTCGCCTGCCGAGCCCTACAACGGCGATCCACCGTTCACCTACCACGGCGGCCCGCTGATGGGGACGACCTCGGCCGTGACGGTGACCCCGATCTACTGGGCGCCGGGCGCGTTCGGCTACTCGACCAACTACCAGAGCCTGACCGGGCGGTTCATCGGTGACGCCGCGCACGACAGCGAACTGACGACCGACGTCTTCTCGGTGCTCGAGCAGTACACCGACGCGGGCAGTAACCACTTCTTGAACGACCTCAGCGCCGGAGCGGCGATCACCGACACCGACCCGTATCCGGCGAGCGGCGGCTGCACGGCCGACACCGGCGAGGTCTACGCGGACGGCAGCGGCTACTCGGCGTGCGTCACCGACGCCGAGATCCAGACCGAGCTCTCGACGGTCCTCTCCGCGCATGGCCTGCCGACCGGCCTCGGCCATCTCTACGTCGTCTTCCTCGCCAAGGGCGTCGAGTCGTGCATCACGACCGCGAACGAAGCCGGCGGCGGCGACTGCACCGTTTCGGCGGCCTCGACGGGCTCGAACAGCTTCTGCTCCTACCACAGCGCCTTCGGGACGCAGGCCAACCCGACGGTCTACGACGACATCCCGTACGCGGTCTCGGACTCTCCTTCCTCCGGGTTCACCTGCAGCTCCGATGCCGGCTCGCTCGCGGGCGGCGGCCTCGTCGGCAACCAGTCGCCGAACGGCAACCTCGCCGCCGACACCTCCATCAGCCTGACGAGCCACGAGATGAGCGAGGCGTTCACCGACCCGGAGGAGTCGGCCTGGTACGACGGCGCCGCCGACCCGAACGAGATCGCCGACGACTGCGCCTACATCTTCGGCGATTCGTCGACCTACCTTGGCCCGGCGGGCGCCGAATACAACGAGACGATCAACGGCGACCACTACTTCATCCAGGAAGAGTTCAGCAACAGCGACTTCGCCGCGAACAAGGCGAACGCGTGCCGCCAGGGCGTCTCCTGGACGGTGACGTTCAACGCCAACGGCGGCACCGGGAGCATGGCCGCCGAAACGGAAAGCTCGCCGGCGGCGCTGACCGCGAACGCCTTCACCCGGGCAGGCTTCACCTTCACGGGCTGGAACACGGCGGCGAACGGGAGCGGCACCGCCTACCCCGACCAGGCGGTCTACCCGTTCACGATCACGACGACCCTGTATGCGCAGTGGAGCCCGGCCAACGCGACGGTCACCTTCAACGCGAACGGCGGCACGGGGAGCATGGCGGCTGAGACCGAGAGCACGCCAACGGCGTTGACGGCGAACGCCTTCACCCGGGCGGGCTTCACCTTCGCCGGCTGGAACACGGCGGCGAACGGGAGCGGCATCGCCCTACGCCAACGGGGCGACCTACCCGTTCACGGCCTCGGCGACGCTGTATGCGCAGTGGTCGGGAGCGACCTTCACCGTCACGTTCAACCCGAACGGCGGCACCGGGAAGCATGGCCGCGCAGACCCAGAACGTCCCGGTCGCGCTTGACCCCGAACAGCTTCACCCGCGCCGGCTACACCTTCAGCGGGCTGGAACACGGCGGCGAACGGGAGCGGCACCGCCTACGCCGACCAGGCGGTCTACCCGTTCACCGCCTCGGTGACGATGTATGCGCAATGGGCGGTGGCGACCTTCACCGTCACCTTCAACGCGAACGGTGGCACCGGCAGCATGGCGGCGGAGACGGCGAGCGCCCCGACGGCCCTGACCGCGAACGGCTTCACCCGCTCGGGCTACACCTTCAGCGGCTGGAACACCGCGACCGACGGCAGCGGCACGGCCTATCGCCGACGGGGCGGTGTATCCGTTCACGGCCTCGGCCACCCTGTATGCGCAGTGGCGTGCCAGCGGCGGTGGTGGCGGCGGCGGTGGCGGCGGCGGCGGTTCGAGCTCGTTCGTCGTGACGATAAGTCCGGGCTCGCAGACGGTCTCGGCCGGCGGGACGGCGTCGTGGACGGTCTCGGTGACAAACACGGGCGGGGCCTACCTCTACGCGGTCGCGATGAGCGACCCGGGCGCGCCGGCATGTGGCTCGCCGCCGAGCTCGGATTCCGACACGCTGTACTTCCTGCCGCCGAACCTGACCGTGACCTACTCGTGCTCGGTCTCGGGGGTCGGCGCAAGCTTCACCAATACGGTGACGGCGACGGCGACGACGGCGCCCGGGCCGACGATCACGGCGTCGGCGAGCGGGTCGGTGTCCGTCCAGGGCTCGGCGCCGGCGTCGGCCCCCTTGACGCCGCCCGTGGCCGCGAAGACGACCGGCAAGACGGCGTTGGCGAAGCTAGAGACGCTGTCTGTCTCCGGCCTCGGCGAGGTCGTGCTCGACGTCGGCAAGCCGAAGCTCCACCTCCACGTCAAGGTGTCGGGCTCGAGCGAGCTGACGCTCGAGCTGGTCAATGCGAAGGGGCACAAGCTGGCGGAGTGGCGCGTGCACGTGAAGAGCGGCACGACGGATCTCAGCTACCTGTTGCCCTCGGCGGCGCGCCACAAGGGGCATGAGAAGCTCCGGATCAGCGGCACCGGCGGGATCAAGCTGCGCACGTTGAACGTGATCCTGATCGCCTGACCCGGCCCCCACGGCTCGGGCGGGAATCGGCGCAGCGCTCCGCCTCACCTGGACGTCGTCGCGAGCGCGCGCGCTTGGTCGCCTCTTCTCTGCGCCGCCGCCGCGAACGGCCGCTCTGCCGGCGCCGTGCCTCGTTTGGGGGAGGGGAATTGGTCTCTCCGGGGTCGTTTTCACCCTCCTGGGGGAGGCCCGGGCGCGCCGGCTCGCGTTTCGTGAGGATCGACGGCGGCGCAGGAGCCGCCCAAAACCTGGAGGTTCTCCCATGATTCGCTGGAACGCCCGGTTCGTGCAGGTTGTGATCGCGGTCGCCTCGCTCGTCTCGCTCGCGATCGCGAGCGGTGCCGGCGCCCGCTGGAGCTAGTCCGCCGCTTCGTGTTTCGCCCGGTGGGCCGATGACGATCCCGTCGAAGGTCACCTCGGGGCTGCCGCCCCGGTTGCGCTGGTACGTCCTCGCCGTCGTCGCGGCCGGATTGCCAGTCGTGACCTGGGCGGCGGTCACCGTCGCCGGGACGCACCTGGATCCGCGAACCGACTTCGGGATCGCGATGTTCTTCAGCTTCGCCCTGATCGCGGAGCTTCGACCGGTCCCGATCGACCCGGCCGGCAACCGCAACATCTCGCTCGCGTTCGTCTTCATCATCGCGAGCCTCCTCCTCTTCGGCTGGCAATGGGCGGCGCTGATCGGCGCGGCCGGCATCGGCATCGCGATGGCGGTCGACCAGTCGGGCCAGGTCAAGGTCGTCTTCAACGCGAGCACCTATGCCGTCGCGGCCGGACTCGCCGGCGCGGGCGGCGCCCTGACGGCCTGGTTCATCCACGACCGCGGCTACGGCGGCCTCGTCGTGACGGCGATCCTCTGCGGCGCCGTCTTCGTCGTCGTCAACGTCGTCCTCGTCTGTATCGCGATCGGCCTCGCCACCGGAGAGCCCGTGAAGGAGATCCTCGTCGACCATCTGCGCCACTCCGGCCCGATCTTCACCGTCATGGTCTTCGTCGCCGCCCAGGCCGTCATCTTCTGGACGCTCAACAAGTGGCTCGTCCTGCTCCTGAGCGCCCCCCTCTTCGCGCTGACGATGTACCAGCGCTCGCATGTCCGCAGCCGGATCGCCGAGGCGGAGGCCGCGACCGACGGGCTGACCTCGCTGAAGAACCGCCGCGCCTTCGACGAGGAGGCGACGCGGGCGATCGCCGCCGTCGCCGACGGCAGCAACCTGACGCTCTGCCTGATCGACATCGACCACTTCAAGCACGTCAATGACCGCCACGGACACCCGACGGGCGACGCGCTGCTCGCGCTGCTCGCCCGCGGGATCGAGGAGGTCGCTCCCGGCCACGGCTACCGGCTCGGCGGCGACGAGCTCGCCTTTGTCGTCTCGACGTCGACCGCGGAGACGCTCGCGCGGGTCGAGAGCATCCGGGAACACTTCGGCCTGCACCAGCTTGCACTGCTTCCGGAGACCGTGACGATCAGCGCCGGGATCGCCTCGTTCGCCGACCAGGGCACAGACGGCGACCTCCACTCGCTCGTCAAGCACGCCGACCTCGCCCTCTACCAGAGCAAGAACAACGGCCGGGCGCGCTCGACCGTCTACGCGCCGCGCGCGATCTCGCCGGTCGGTGAGGATGTCCTGACGAGCGCCTTCCCCCTCGTCGACATCCGTCTCGTCACCGCGCGGCGCCTCGCAACGCTGGTCGACGCGCTCGCCGCCGCGAGCGCCGAGGAGCACGGGTTCCTGGCGGCGCCCGTCTACACCGGCGTGCTCGACCGCTGGCAGAGCTTCGACGGCAAGCACTCCGAGGCGGTCGCCGGCATCAGCGTCGCGCTCGGGCGCCGGCTCGGGCTCTCGACCGAGGAGCTCGACCACGTCCGGCTCGCCGCGCTCCTCCACGACGTCGGCAAGATCGCCGTCCCCGAGAACGTCCTCAACAAGCCCGGCGACCTCAGCCCGAGCGAGCGCGAGCTCGTCGAACGGCACCCCGTGATCGGGTACGAGCTCCTGCGTGACCTCGGGCTCGCCCCCGTCGACCTCTACGTCCGCCATCACCACGAGCGCTGGGACGGCGACGGGTACCCGGACCGGCTCGCCGGCGCCGCGATCCCCTTCGGCGCGCGGCTGATCCTCGTCGCCGACGCCTTCGATGCCCTGACCTCGAACCGCTCCTACCAGAACGCGATCTCGATCGAGGCGGCGATGAACGAGCTCCAGGGTGAGGCCGGCCGCCAGTTCGACCCGCTCGTCGTCGCCGCCCTGCACGACCACCTGGCGGAGCTGCTCTCGGCCGCCGAGACCGCCCAGGCACCGCGGCTGGAGCCGGCGTGGTCTTTCTAGATTTCGCGCTGATCGGCCTGATCGGCGGGCTGCTCGCCGGCGGCAGCTTCTCCGCGCTCGCCGAGACGTCGATCCGCGGCAAGAGGTACGCGTTCGCGGCGATCGCGCTCCAGCTCGCGGCCTTTCCGTCGAACGTGCTGCCCTGGGGGACATCGACGACGGTCGCCAGCGTGCTCTGGATCGTCTCCGACGCGCTCCTGATCGTGATGCTCTTCCAGAACCGGCGCCTGCCGGGCCTGCTCCTCGTCGCCGCCGGGCTCGCGAGCAACCTGACCGCCATCCTCGCGAACGGCGGGCTGATGCCGGTCCTCCCGAGCGCCCTCAGAGGCGCCGGCGTCCACTACCAGCTCCACAACAACAGCATCCGGGTCGTCCACCCACACCTCGGCCTGCTCGTCGACCGCTGGGCGGTGCCGCAGTGGCTGCCGCTCGGCAACGTCTTCTCGGTCGGCGACGTCCTGATCGCGTTCGGCACTGTGATCACCGTCGTGCTGGCGATGAGGGCCAAGCCCAGGCCCGACCCGGCAACGACGCCCGAGCCCGCACCGCGCGCGGTCGCCGTGCCGGCCGAGCTTGCCACGCCCCGCTCGTAGCGGCCGCGGCACTCTCGGGCAGGCCGCCGAGGGCGGGCGGCGCCGTCGTGTCCGCCGTTTGCTTCCGCCTGCCCACCGCCCTTCCTGCCTCGCGCCACGACTGGGTCGCCTAGCTCGTCACCGTCATCCCGGTCTGCGTTTCCGCGCACGGGCTCGCCGAGGTGACGATCGACGACCGGGGCCCCTCGGCGATCCCCGCCGACCTGAGCGGCCTCGCCGCGGGGGAGCGCCCCGACGCGGCGCCGTCGTCCTCGGATGAGCTCGCGCTCACGTCGTCAAAGCCCTGCGCCTCCTGAGCACGCCGACGCAGCCGCCGCAGTCCAGGCTGGCCCGGGCGCGCTCTCTAAGCTGATTGCGACGATCGTGCGCATCCTGAGACCTCTGCCTGCGCGTCTCCGACGCCTGGCCCCTCGCTCGCTCCCGGGCGCCGCGCTCGCGGTCATGCTCGTCTCGCTGCTCCTCGCCGCGGCTGCCGCGGGAGGCACGTCGGATCCCGCGAGGCTCACCGTCGTTGCGCTGCACCTGAACAGCCCGCGGAAGATCTTCCTCGGTCCGCACCGCACCGTCTACGTCGCGGAGGCCGGCACCGGCGGCCGCGCGAAGTGCCTGGGCACGGGCTCCGAGAAGGCGTGCGTCGGCCTGACCGGCTCGATCACGCAGGTAGCGAATGGGAGAGCGACGCGGGTCGTGACGGGCCTTGTCTCGCTCGCACCGCCGGACGGCGAGCAGGCGCAGGGGCCGGCCGACGTCGTCGTCCGCGGCGGCACCTACGACGTCCTGCTCCAGAACGCGTCGATCAACGCGCACGGGTTCAATGGCCTCGGCCCGGTCGGGACGACCGCCGGCGACCTCGTCTCGACGCCCGCCGGCGTCGCCGCGCCGGCGGTGATGTTCAACTTCGCCGCCTTCGAGGCGGCCCGCAACCCCGATCACGGGGCCGGGCCGGGCGCGAGGTTCGGCGATCCGCCGATCGACAGCGATCCGTACGCCTTGACGCCCTACCGTGGCGGCTACGCGGTTGCCGATGCGGCGGGCAACGACCTCCTCTGGATCGGCCCGAAGGGGACGGTCTCCGTGCTCGCCGTCTTCCCGACGCAGACCGTGACGCTGAGCAAAGCCTTTGCGAAAGAGATCGGCGCCCCGGCGACGATGAGAGCGATCTCGGTCCAGTCCGTTCCGACCTCGGTGACCGTCGGCCCCGACGGCGCCCTCTATGTCGGCGAGCTCACGGGTGTGCCGTTCGCGCCCGGGAAGGCGCGGATCTGGCGGGTCGTCCCGGGGAAGAAGGCCTCCCTCTACGCCTCCGGCTTCACGAACATCTCCGACCTCGCCTTCGACGGCAAGAACCTGCTCGTGCTGGAGATCGCCGCCCGAGGCCTGCTCGACCGGTCCTCACCCGGCGCCCTGATCCGCCTGACGCCCGGCGGGAAGCGCACCGTGCTCGCAAGCGCCGGTCTCGTCGACCCGACGGGCCTCGCGGTCGGCAACGGCTCGATCTACATCTCGAACTACGGCACCTACCGCGGCACCGGGGCCGGTCCCCACGGCGAGCTCGTCTCTCTGCCCGCCTCGCTCGGCGCCTGAGCGTCGCTCGCTGGTCGCGCTCGAGCGCCGACCGGCCGGGCGAGAACGCGCGTCCCCGCCCGGCCGGTGACCGGGATTCGAGCTAGCTCGGCGCTCAGGACGGCCCTGAGGTTGCCCGGTACGAACGGCAACCGCCGAGGCTGCTTGCCCGTCGCATCGAAGATCGCGTTGGCGATCGCCGCGGCGACGAAGCCGTTTGGCCCCTCGCCGCCCGAGCCCATCGCTCCGACGCTCGGGTTGTTGATGATCTCGACCTTGATCTCCGGGAGCTCCATGAACCGGAGGATCGGGAACGTCACCCAGTCGAAGTTGAGGATCTGGCTCTTGTTGAAGTTGACCTGCTCGTGCAGGACCTCGCTGACACCCATGGTCGCTCCCCCTCGTGCCATCCGCAGGAGCTGGCGCGGATTGCCGACGAGGCCCGGGTCGACCACCGTGTTGATGTTCGTCACGTTCAGGCGGCCCGTGCTCGGGATGACCGAGACCTTCGCGACGCAGGCCCAGTAGGCGTCCGACCGCAGCATGGCGCTGCAGCCCTGGCCCGTGACCGGCGTCGAGCCCGTCGACTTGGCGGCCGGGTTCGGCGAGGGCCTCGTCACCCAGCCCGACGACTCCTTGACCGTGTTGAGCACGTTGATCAAACGCGCCGCGCTCGTGTTGTTGATCCGGAACTGGATCGGGTCGATCTTGGCCGCCGCGGCGAGCTCGCTCATCATCGACTCGTGCGCGAAGTTCTGCTGCCGCTGGCCCGGCGTGCGCATGCTGTGCCCGCGCAGGCCGATCTCCGTCTGGTAGCCGGGGTCGTGGCCGTTCGAACCGATGTTCCACGTCCCGAACCCGACCTGGAGGGCGTTCGGCACCTGGTCGTACATCCAGGTGTCGGAGATGCCGTTCGTGGTGCCCGAGAAGCTGCCGGCGGGCGGCACGACCGCCGGTGCGGCCATCGTCGGCAGGCCGGCGAGCAGCGCGCCGACCGGCCGGTCGTCCTGCCCGGCCGGCTCGTAGTGGTTGACCTTGAACGAGACGAGCTTCCCGGTCGGGTCGAGAGCCGCCCAGACGTCCGACTGCACCGGCGGGTGCTGCGTCGACCAGCGCATGTCGTCCCAGCGCATCCACTGCACGCGGACGGGCTACGCCGACCGCCTGCGAGAAGATGACCGCCTCCTCCTCGGCGCCGGTGTTGCCGCCGTTCGAGCGGCCGTAGTGCCCCGAACCGTCGTACCAGCGGACGATGACGTTGTCGAGCGGGATCCCGAGCATCAACGCGATCTCGCCGCGCAGCGCCGAGGGGTTCTGGCCGTGCATGTGCACCCAGACCGTTCCGTCCTTGCGGACGTCGCCGACGGCCGCGGTCGGGCCGATCGGTGCGTGCTTCGCGGTCGGGAACTGGTAGGTCGCCGTCAGCTTCGTCGCCGCACCCGCGTAGGCCGTGTCCGGGGTGCCGACGTTGACCCCGTAGGAGGGCGGCGTCGACGTCCAGTCGAGCTGCACGCATCGCACCGAAGAGGTTGCCGCTCGGCGGCAGGCCTTCCCAGGTCGTCCACTTGTGTTCCGTGCGAGCAGGACCGCCGCCTGGATCGCCGTGTACTCCTCCGGGTCGATCACGCCGACGAGGTTGCCCTTGACGACGATCTGGGTGTTCGGGAACGCCTTCTTGTCGAGCGTCCCGACCTAGACCAGGTTCGCCCCGAGCGCGGGCGGATGCACCGGGCGTGCGTGCAGCATCCCCGGCAGATGGACGTCGCCGACGTAGGTGGCGGCGCCGGTGACGATCGGCGGGATCGTCCGCATCGGAATCGACTGGCCGACGACGGCGTAGTCGGCGATCGGCTTCGTCGGCGGGTTGCCGAGCACCGTCAGCCCGAGGAAGCTCGTCGGGTCGCCGGTGACCGGGATCGTCAGGTTGAGCGACTGGCCCGCGACGAGCTGGCCGTAGGTGACGCTCTTGCCGCCGCCCGTGATCGTGCCGTTCGAGGCCGTCAGGCTCCCGACCGGGACGCCGAGCTCGGTCGACGCCAGCTTCAGCATCGACTGGTAGATGTAGGCGGCCACGTTGCGGATGTTCGGGGCGCCGAGGAACATGAACCCGGCGGCGATGCCGCCGCCCGGCGTCCGGTCGGTGTCGCCGATCACGACCTTCGTGATCGCCGAGTAGGGAACGTTCAGCTCGTCGGCGGCGATCTGGGCGAAGATCGTGCTCGCCGAGCCCTGGCCCATCTCGGCGATGCCCGTCCGCATCGTGATCGTGTTGTCGGCGTTGATCGTGAACCACGACTGCCACTGCGTCGGGTCGGGCGAGTGGGCCGTGCCGGGCAGGAGCGGACGACCTCGGAGGCCGCACTCGCCGCCTGGGCGCCGATGCCGCTGCCGACGAGGCTGAGCCCGACGACCATCGCGCCCGCGCCCTTGACGAACGTCGACCGCGTGAGTGTCGCACCGAAGATGTCGAAGGTCGTCGTCTCTTCGGTTGTCTCTTTCATCGCGCTCATGTCAGGCTCCCTTCGCCATCGTCTTGGCGGCCAGCTGGATTGCCTCGATCACCGCGGTGTAGGTGCCGCAGCGGCAGAGATGCCCGTTCATTGCTTCCTTGATCGTCTGGACGGACGGGTTCTTCTCCGTCGCGAGCAGATCGGCGGCCTGGATCAACATCCCGTTCTGGCAGTAGCCGCACTGCGGCACCTGCACGTCGATCCACGCCTGCTGCAGCGGATGCAGCGCCGGGATCGCCTCGGTTGTCGAGCCCGACTGTGCCGCCCAGAGGGCCGGCAGGCCCTCGAGCGTCGTGATGCTCTGACCGGCCACCGCGGCAACCGGCGTCACACACGACCTGATCTCCTTGCCGTTCAAGAGCACCGAGCAGGCACCACACTGCGCGAGGCCGCAACCGAAGCGCGGGCCATGCAGGTGGAGCTCGTTGTGCAGAACGTAGAGGAGCGGAGTATCAAGGCTCGCCTGCACCCCGTGGGTGAGGCCGTTCACCTTGATCTTGATGCCGTTCGCCATGCTCCCTCCAGTGTCCGAATCGGATTCCACGCACCGACGACGCTCGACGCAGGCGGTAGAAGCGCGCGTCAAACCGCCATCGCCCCCGAGGCGACGACAATAACAGAGTGACTCCAAATACGCAACGAGCCTGGATTTCTTCTGGTACGATTTTTGGTTGGTCACTGGGAGGGCAGGGATGGTTCGGTTTCATCGGTCGATCGGGCGGTTGCTGGCGGTCGTCACGGCTTCGGTACTCGGTCTCGTCCTGACGGGCGTCGCGCCGGCACAGCAGACGAGCGCCGCGCAGGTCAAGGTCACCTTCACCGACACGACGCTCCGCATCTCGCCTGCGATGCCGCAGTCCGGACTGACGACCTTCGTCGTCTCGAACACGGGCAAGCGCACCCACATGCTCGTCGTCTCGGGGCCCGGCGTGAAGAGCGCGCATACCGCGAAGCTCGCCGCAGGCGGCACGGCGAAGCTGACCGTGACCCTGCGCCCAGGCGCCTACGTGCTTTCCGACCCGATCGGACTCGGCGCGTACAACGTGCAGTTCCTCGACATCGTCCAGGCGACGTCGGTGAGCGCCACCGGTAACAGCAGCGTCGTCACGACCCCGGCCGCACTGCCGCCGATGTGCGGCAACACCTACACCCCGTAGCCCGCCGAGCGATCCGGCGCCGTCTCGAGCTGCGAGCGGAGCTCGGGGAGCTTGCAGGGTCACGCATGAGCAAGCCGCGGCCCGCAGCCTCGATCGTGGTTGCTCGGACGGCTGTCTCGCGGCGGCGTCCGGGTCGCGCCGGGCGCCTGGTCTCGGCTCAGCCGTCGGTCGGAAGCGCCGGGATCGGGTTGTGCGCCGTCGTCTTCGCGATGTAGGTCGCGACCTCGGCAAGCTGGGTCGGCGAGATCCGCCGGCGCACGAGCTCGTGGCCGCCGGTCGGTTCCGAGACGGCTTCGATGCTGAAGATGGCGGGGATCCGCAGCTCATTGAAGCTCGGACCGCCGTTCTGCCCGAGGCCGCCGCCGCTATTGCCGAAGCCCGCGGAGAGGGCCTGCGAGAGCGCGTGGCACTGCCCGCAGTACTGCCGGTAGAGGCTCTTGCCGATCGCGAGCTGGCTTGCGGCCGGGTGGCTCTCGGCGCTCCTCGCCGCCGGGATCATGAAGAGCACAGCTCCAACGGCAATCGCGGCGCTCAAGGCGTAGCCGATGTGCCGATCCATTACGATGCGAAACACGATAGCGGCGTGCGCCGAGCCGTTGCGTGCCTGCCCGCGGCAGGGCCGTGAGAATTAGTCCACGCAGGTACTATTTGGTGCGAGCGAGCAGAATAGGGGGATTTCGAGCATGACCACTGCGGCACCAACCACCCTCAGGCAGCGCAAGAAGGATCGGACACGCCGGACGATCATCGATGTCGGCACGGCTCTTTTCGCCAAGCAGGGCTACGACGAGACGACGCTCGCCCAGGTCGCCGACGCGGCCGAGATCGCGCCGAGCACCTTCTTCAACTACTTCAGCTCGAAGGCCGACATCGTCTTCGGGCTGCACGACGCGCTCAGCGAGAGCGCCCGTGAGTACATCATCGAGCGCTCGCAGGGAAAGCCGGCACGGGTGTCGGTCGTCGAGTGGATCTCCGACGAGCTGCCCGGGGTCGAGGCGCCGTTCACCGAGGTGCTCCGCCGCATCCCGGCGATCATCGACTCGGTCCCCGAGCTCCAGGCCGAGAACCGGCTTCGCCTCGCCCTGCTCGAGGACATCTTCGTCGAGGCGTTCGCCCGTGACTTCGACGAGCCGGCGGGCCAGGTGCGCTCGCGCGTGATGGCGGCGATCGTCCTGAGCGCGATGGAGTCGGTCTGGGGGACGTGGTACCGGCAGCATTCCGCCGATACGGACTTCGACCCGAGCGAGGTCTTTGCGCTGAAGGCCGACTACGTGGCGCGGGCGCTCGCTGCGAGCGCCGGCGTCGTCGCCTCGCTGCCGCAGCAGTAGCCCTCGCGACGGCGGCGAGGTGGTTGCGGAGCCGAACGCCGGGTACCGCGCTCGGCACGCGATGTCGGCAGGAGGCGCGACGGGGCCTCGCGCTCACCCGAGGAGCCGTTTCCGCCTGCGGGCGAGCGACCGACGGCTCGGCGTAACCAGAAATCTTCGGATCTTCTTAGATCAGCCACGCAGCGATCTGCCAGGCTCAGGCCTTGCCTGACAGTACGACCTCCCGGGGGGTGATCATCGATGAGCGTGGCCCGGTGGCTGACGCAGACCTTCGTGACCGTGGGCGCCGCAATCGGCATCGGCATGGCGGTTGGATACCGGCTTACGAAGGCCTGGACGGAGTTCCTCTGATCGCTGGCTGAGCTCGGTCGCGGCGGGCGGTTCGCCTTGACGCCGCCTCCCGCGACCGTCTCGGCTCGCCCGCGAAAGCCTCGCTGGGGCGCAGGGGTCGAGGTAGCCTGAGCGGTCTTGGCGGGCTCGACGCCCTACCAGCGTCCGACCTGGTTCGACCGCGAGGTCTTCAACCGGCTCGTCGCCTGGGCAACACGTGCCGGGATCAGCATCTGGGGGTCACGGATCCTCGAGGTGCGAGGCCGCTCGAGCGGCGAGCCGCGCCGCGTGCCGGTCAACGTGCTCACGCGGGCCGGGAGCCGCTATCTCGTCGCGCCGCGGGGCGAGACCCAGTGGGTACGGAACCTCCGTGCCGCCGGGGAGGGAGACCTGCTGGTCGGCCGGCGGCGCGAGCACTTCCGCGCCCGCGAGGTGCCCGTGGACGAGCGCGAGCCGATCCTGCGCGACTACCTTCGACGCTGGCAATGGGAGGTCGGCCGCTTCTTCGGCGGTGTCGGCGCCGATTCGCCGCCGGAGGAACTCGTGCGGATCGCCGGCGACCACCCGGTGTTTCGGATCGAGTCCTGACCGCGACTCGTCGCCGGTGGCGACCCTGCGCACCGACTGCGCGGTTTCTCGCGCTAGAGGTTGAAGAGCGCGGGGCGTGCGATGCCGAGCCTCGCGGAGACGACCGCGTCGGCTTCCTCGGCGCTCTCCGCGTGCCCCGTCACCGTGGCGAGGAACTCGTCACGCTCGAGGGCGAGCAGCTCCGTGTCAGCGGAGGCCGTTGCCGTCGCGGAGCGCGGCCCGTCGCGCAGGAGCGCGATCTCGCCGAAGGAGTAGCCCGGGCCGCCCCGTTGGACGACCCGGCCGTCGACGGCGACCGTGATCTCCCCGCTCGCGACGATGTAGAAGCGGTCGCCGGGTTCGCCCTGCCTGATGACCGTCTCGCCTGCCGACGCGTGCACGGGGATGAGCACGCCCGCCAGGTGGTCGAGCGCCGGCTCGGGAAGGAGCGCGAGGAAGGGGACGTGCCGGAGGAGATCGATCCGTTCCCGGGGCGGTGCGGGCAGCGTGTCGAGCTGGCGCAGCAGCGGCCAACTGACGAGGATGCAGGCCGGCAGGAAGAGGCCCGTGGCGACGAGCGCCGCCTTCAGCCCGATCGTCTGGAGGAGGAGCGGCGCGACGAGGGCCCCGACGATGACCGACCCGTAGATGACGGTCTCGAGGATCCCGAAGACACGGCCGAGCGTGTGCTGGGGCACCGATCGCTGCAGGAGCGTCAGCGCGGTGACGTCGAGAATCGTGTTCGCCAGGCCGATCAGGGCGACGAGGACGAAGGCTCCGACCCCGCTCAGCCAGAAGGCGAGCAGGGCGATCGGTGCGCTCCAGAGCGCATTCGCGATCGCGAAGCTCCGCACGAGGCGCGAGCCGATCAGCCCGAACGACCCCGCCGCGCCCGAGCAGACCGCCGATGCCGAGCGCGGAGAGCAGGATCCCGTACTGCTTCTCGCCGCCGTGCAGGACCTGGAACGAGAGATCGACGAGGTAGACGAGCAGCGCGCCGTAGACGGCCACCTGCGCCCCGATCAACCCGACGAGCAGCAGGATCCTCCGGTTCCCGGTCAGCACCCGCACGCCGTCGGCGAGCTGGCCCGCGATCGCGCCCGGTGTCGTCCTCGCCGGATCGTCGACCTGCTCGCGCCGAGGCTCGTGGATCCCGATCAGCATCGCCGCCGACCAGGCGAAGGTTGCGGCCGAGACGAGCAACGCCGTCGCCGGCTGTGTCGTCGCGATCAGGACGCCGCCGATCGCCGGGCCGACGAACGCGGCGGCGCTCTGGATCGTCGTCGCGACGGCGTTCGCGGCCGTCAGCTCGTCGGGAGACCGCGCCAGCGCGGGCAGGAGCGCTGCCTGCGCCGGTCGGAAGGCCGTGCCCGCTGCCGAGACGCAGGCAAAGAGGAGATAGACGATCAGGCGCGGCCCGCCGAGATAGAGGTCGATCGCCGCCAGCCCGATCAGCGTCATCCGCGAGAGATCGGCGGCAACCATCACGCGCTTGCGCGGGAGCCGGTCGCCGAGCAGCCCGAGGAACGGAGCGGCGACGGCGGGCACGAGCATGCGCAGGCCGAAGACGAGCCCGAATCCGGTCACGCCGCCCTGCGTGTAGGAGACGACGCTGAGCGCGATCACCGCCATCCAGGTACCCGTCTCCGAGCCGACGAGGGCAAGCTGGACGCGGCGAAGGGCCGGACTTGCCGCGACCGCCGAGACGGCCGCGAACGAGTTCCTGAACCGATCGGACCGGCGGTTCGGCGCCGGTGTCGTCTCGGCGCCGGCTGCCGCGTCGGTCGCGCTCACCGGCTCAGCCGGCGCTCACGCTCGAGGGCGCGCGCCATGGCCTGGCCTGCGCCCGACACGGCGGCTGCGGACCACGGTCAAAGCGCTGATCCGCACACGAGCAATTATCTCACACCTCCCCGGGCGGGCGGGCGGGGGCACGGCCGTCGCCGGGTCGCACCGACGATGTCGCGCCGCGCGGGAGAGACGCTTGACAAGCCGGGCCGCGATTTGGAACGTTCGCTCGCAACCCAAACCGCCGAAGGAGGTTGCCATGCCCGCGACACACGACGACGCGATGCTGATGGTCGAGCTCGCGAAGTGGGGCGCGATGATCGGCCTCGAGGATGCATCACGTGAACTCTTCGCCGACGACTTCGAGCCCGAGGTCGCCGAGGCCACCGATCAGGCGGTCGGCAAGCTGCTGATGTTCGGCGAGACGATCGGAACCCTCGTCAAGCAGAGTCTGCTCAGCCGCGAGCTCGTCTACGACTGGCTCTGGGTCGAGGGCATGTGGGCGAAGGTCGGGCCGGCGGCCGAACGGGCACGCTCGAGCGCCGGGGTCGCCCAGCTCTACGAGAACTTCGAGGCTCTGGCCGCCGGGCAGAAGCTTCGCTGAGGCCTCGGCTCTTGCTCGCCCCCGCGCGGAATGGCTGACCCCGCCGAGGGCGCGGTTCTCGATCGCCGCACGCTCAACCGGTCGTTGCTTGCCCGCCAGTTCCTGCTCGAACGGGTCGACACCCCTGCGCTCGCCGCCGTCGAGCGCCTCGTCGGCCTGCAGGCGCAGATCCCGCTCGACCCGTACGTCGGTCTCTGGTCGCGCGTGCAGGCGTTCGACCCGGCGGCGCTCGGGGAGCTGCTGCTCGAACGAGAGCTCGTCCGGATGACGCTGATGCGCACCACCCTCCACCTCGTCAGCACGGATGACGCCCTCCGCCTGCGGCCGGTCCTGCAGCGCGTCGTCGAGCGCGCCTTCTCCTCGAGCCCCTTCGCGCGAAACCTCGCCGGCCTCGATCTCGGCCCCGTCCTCGCCCGGGGAGTCGAGCTCGTCGAGGAGCAGCCGCTCGCGACGGCAGAGCTCGCCCGCATCCTCGGTGACGAGTGGCCAGGCTACGACGCGACCTCGCTTGCCTACGCGGTCCGCTACCTCGTCCCGCTCGTCCAGGTGACGCCGCGCGGGGTCTGGGGCCGGACCCTCCAGGCGAAGGTGACGACGCTGAGCAGCTGGGTCGGACGACCGCCGGGGTCCGCAACGGGCGCCGAAGAGCTCGTCGTCCGCTACCTGCGCGCCTTCGGCCCGGCCTCGCTCGCAGACATCCGGACGTGGTCCTGGCTGACCGACGTGCGCTCCGTCGTCGATCGCCTCCGGCCCGAGTTGCGGGTCTATCGCGACGAGGCGGGCCGCGAGCTCTTCGACGCCGCCGACGGAGTCTTCTGCGACCGGTCGGTGCCGGCGCCCGTTCGCTTCCTGCCGCAGTACGACAACCTCTTCCTCTCACACGCGGACCGCGGCCGTCTGATGGCCGACCTCAGGTGGGATTCCTCGTTCGGCCACCACGGGACGGTCTTCGTCGACGGCTTCCTCGCCGGCAGCTGGCGGCTGAGGACGACGAAGGGCGCCTCGGCGCTGACGGTGCGGTTGCGCACTCCGGTTTCGCCCGGCGAGCGCAAGCAGGTGAGAGCGGAGGCCGAAGCGCTGCTCGTCTTCCTGGCACCCGACGCGACGTCGCGGAGCCTCGAGGTCGGGCGCGACTAGCGCTGCCGCCGAGCCGAGCCTCCCCGGCCTTCGCATCGCGGGGACCCCGGCGACGCGACGCCGCGGCCGCGGCAGGCGCATCGGCGCGAGGCCGCCGAGCGCGCCGACCGCGCCGACAGCCGAGCGAGCTCGCGTGCGGCTGTCTCGTCTGACGGCTCGAGCAGCGCGCAAACGTCCCGGGTTCCGGGGATAATGGGAGCCGATGTTGGGTTTCGGGCGGAGGTATCTGGCGCGCGGACGGCGACATGCACGGGCTGTCGGGCTCGTCGTCCTGTCGCTGTGCCTGGCCGCGATTGCGGTCGACGGCGCCCGCCTGCTCGTCGAGCAGCGGCACCTGCAGAACGCTGTCGATGCCGCGGCGCTCGCAGCCGCCAGAGATCTGCCGGCGGCAGGCACACCGTGTGCGAGCGCGCCGGGCTGTCCCCAGGCGGTCAGTCAAGACGCGATGGCCTACAGCGACGGCAACGGCGGCCCCGACGTCCCGTTCCGGCCCTGCAACGGTCCCGCCGACACGGACTGCTACGTGAACCCGTACGACCACAATCCAAAGGTCATCCAGGTGCGGATCACCGAGACCCCGGGCACCTTCTTCCTCGGGAAGCTCGGTCTCGCCGGCCCGGTGACCGTTTCGTCGTCGGTTGCCCTGGGCTCCGCCGCACTGGGCACGGTCTTCCCGTCGAGCACCGTCACGAACGTCAGCGGCGGGAGTGACGCGGCCCTCTTCGCGTCCGGCACGAGCTGCGCCGCGATCGACATCGAAGGCGCGACGGCGACGGTCAACGGGACGATCCTGACGAACGGCGGCATCAAGACCCGCAAGTCCTCGTACGTGTTCAACGGGCCGCTGAGCTATCACCCCGGTGCCCAGACGCCGCCCTGCTCGTCGCCGAACGGAAGCTTCAACAGCGGCGTGACGACGAACGGCGGTGGAAATCTGCTCCCCGAAGCGATGGGATACCGCCACCCTCTGTGCCGCCACGCCCAATACGTTCACGGTGGCGACGTCCGTCCCGGCCGGCGCGAGCGGGGTTTGGTGCTCTTCGGTGAGTCTGACCGACGACCAGAACGGAGCCCAGTCGATCACGCTCATCGCGCCGAAGGTGACCGTCGACGGGAAGGGATCTCAGAGCCTCACGGCCAGCCCGGCCGGAGCCGGTCTCCTCATCGATGTCACCGGCAACAATGAACTCGACCTGCGCGCACGCGGAACGGTGCTCCGTGGAGATCTCGTCGCGCCGCTGACCACGATTAAGATCGACGGGGTGGACTACGCCACGGGGTTCGCCGAGGCGAAGGACATCGTGATCGGCGCAAGTCCTCTCGATCTGGCGGGCGACGGTCCGCTCGAAGGCGCCACGACCACCTACACGACGGTGCCCGTGACTTCAGGGGTGAGCGCGTTGGGCGCGGCGGTTGGACGAAGCCAGTGAGCTCTCCGCCGCTCTGCGGCCGCTTCGAGCGACGACCGCGCCTCGCAGGGGAGGATGGGGAGGCCTTCTGCCACGGCTCGACCTCCACCTGAGCAAGAGGACTGACCCGGATCGCCGACCGTTGCCCTCTCGCCCGGGTTCAGCGACGCTCGGCCGGGTTGGCGAGCTAACCCGTCGTTGCAGGGTGTTGCAGCGAGATTGCAGGGTAATGTACGCGGCTCTACGGCGAGGGGAGATGGGATTGGGGCGGCAGGAATCATCCTGTCGGGGCGCGGCGTCTCGATCGTTCGGAGCTCGGTGCCTTCGGCGCGGGTCGCTGCTGCCCGCCGTTCTTGCCGCCGATCGCACTGACCACGTGGCACCGTCTCGCGCGAGGTGGGCAGGGTGAGCGCCGTCCGCCCCTCCACGAACTCGCGTGCGCAGCGTTCACTCGCGGCGCTCGAACGCGAGCTGCCCACGCTCCTCGCGACTTCCGACTTCAGCGGCCTGCTGCGGCTCCAGGCGCTCGCGCAGGTTCTCGCTCAGCAGACCGAGGGCAACCTGCATCGGCGGGCCGCTCGCATCGCCAAGAAGGCGGGGGCTGCCGCGGCCAAGGCGCCGAAGCTGGACGAGGCAACGGCGGCGGCAGCCGATTCACCGAACCGGCAGACGTCGGCCGAACCATGGCCGGGGCGCGTTCGGCGGGACGAGGCAGAGCTCGACCGCGCCGATCGCAACGGGCGGGTCGTCCCGCTGGCGTCGCCTCCGGCCGAGCACGCCGCCGGAAACGGGTCGAGCCTCGCCCCGCCAGACGGTGCCGCTCGCACCGGCACGGCCCCCGGAAACGGGTCGAGCCTCGCCCCGCCAGACGGTGCCGCTCGCACCGGCGCGGCCCCTGAGCTCGATCGGAGCCTCCTGGCGCACGCGGCGACGCCAAGGACGTCGGTCGGGGTGGCAGCAGTCCCCGCCCCGCCGCGACCAGCGCCGAGGGGCAGTTGCTGCTCGCACGGCTCGCGACGCTGCTGAGGATCTTGGCGCGGGATGACGAGCCCCCGGATGCCGTTGCGCCGGTGGCCCTGCGCCAGCTCGTCGTCCGGAAGGAGACCGGCGTCGTTGACGTCGCGCTTCCGGCCGGGTTGGATTCGTACTGGCAGCTCCTGCTCGAGGGCTACGAACAGGCTCGTGTCCTGCCGGGGAAGCTCGTCTTTGGGGTGCTTCGACGCCAGCACCAGCGTCAGATTCGTCGCGAGCTCAAGCAGATCGCCGTCGATTCTCGAGCTCCGGGACCGACGTGCGGGGACTGACCACGGACGCGGTCCCCGCCGTCGCCTACGCGCTGCTGATCGGCAGATTGCCGACCTCGGTCGAGGACGGCTCTCCCGAGGCCGCCGAACGGGTCAACGACGTCTTTCTCAGCGTCACCCACAACTCGGCCGGTCTTCCCCCGAGGCGTCCTCGCCGGTGTTCTCTCGACCTCTTCAAGCTGTCGGTTGCGCTCGGGGAGGCCGAGCGATACGCAGCCCAGCTCTCGCTCGTCGGTCTGCAAGGCCCCGGCGCCGAGCGACGAGAGCCGGCCGAGCGGCCGCACGCTCGGGGTGGCTCTCGCCCTGGGCGCGGGTGCGCTGGTCGCGGCTCTCGCCGGCTTTGCCATCGGCATGGCCGGGTCACACGGGGTCACGGGGAAGCGGGCAGCGCTGGGGCGGACGACGACGACCGTCGCGCGGACGGCCACCGTCACCCGGATCGAAACGATCACGCGACAGATCGAACCGAAGGCGAGCACTCCGGCCCAGGCGACGCCCATCCCGCAACACCGGGCGGCCAACCGGGCGAGCACCGTCCCCGCGGTGACGACGGTCACGGTCACGACGGCCGCGCCAGCGGGGCAGGCGCCCGCCTCGACGGTGACGGTGACGACGCCAGCGAAAGCGGTCAAGGCGGCCGCCCCGACCGTCCGCGTTCGCGACGTCGTGCCGCCAGGTTGTGCGAGCGCTGTCGCGGCCGCCAAGTCGATCGCGCTGCTCGCGGCGAACAGCTTCGGCCTCTTCGCCGACTACGCGACCCTCGCCGAGCGATGCGGTGCCGGCGGCGATCAACCACGACGCCGCGAAGATGGGATCGATCAGTAACAAGACGAACTCGATCTCGGCCTCGCTGAAGGCGCAGGCGGCGCAGATCGCCAGGCTTGCGAACGCGGTCAGCGCGGGCGTGAGCGGCTGTCAGTGAACGGTGACGACGCGGTCGGCGCCGACGCTGGCCGAGCTCTCTAGCGCCACGACCCGAACGTCAGCTTCTGGTAGCGCTCGCGCGCGATCGCGAGGTGGTCGGCGATCGGCTCGCTCTCGTCGTCGGCAAAGGTCTTCAGGAGCGCCCCGAGCGCGGCGATCGCCTCGGCGCGCCGATGGACGAAGCAGAGGATCAGGCCGGTACGGAGAAGCGCGAAGGCGACCTGCTCTCTCAGCTCGGGCTCGCTCGACTGGCCGAACTCGACGATGACGCGCCGGAAGACCTCAAGCGCCTCTTCGGGCCGATCGAGCTCCTCGAGCTCGCAGCCTTCGGCCGTCAGCGCCCGAGCCGCCGCGGTTCGTCCCGACCGGTCGGCCGCCACCTCACCGTGACGAAAATCGGGCTGGTCGAGCCCGGACCGAGTGGGGCGTCGTGAAGCGTCGAAGACCTCTCCAGGGTCTGACATTTCGGACGACGCAGACTACAACCTGCCCGGTTGCCGCGCCGCCCGATCCTCCGGCCCACCCCGGCCGGAGGATCGGCGACAGGTTTTCGGCTCGTTGCAGGGCGGCCTACGAGTTGCGTATGCCTTGACGCCGCCGGTGTTGTCTGGAAAGATCGTGCAGCCGCACGTATGTGTGGCAGGCTGATCGCCCCCAGACCCCGCGCGATTGCCGTTATGTGGCTCCTGTCTCGGAGCGCCGTGTGTTTCGGTGGCTCGCAGGCGGAGCAGGTCGAAAATTGACGGGAAAGGGGATCGATGAGACGAGGGATTGTTCTCCTCTTGGCGTTTGCCGTGGTTGGGATCTGGGCGAGTGTCGCTCTTGCGGACCCGACGACCTCGACGACGACGACGACCACGACGACGACGACGACCACGACGACCGAATCGACGGATCCGCTCGGCGGGTACATCGAGGTGTGTAAGCAGTCGTCGGGTACGCCAGCCGCCACCGGCAACTTCCAGTTCACGGTCACCGATTCGTTCGGCGCCGTGACCCCGGTGACGGTCGCGGTCGGCCTGTGCAGCGGCCCGATCGCGGTCTCGACAGGGACGGCGACGGTGGTTGAGAACGGGAGCCTGAGTGCCCTGGATACGACGGGCGCGGTCAGCTCGACGCCATCGACGACGTACATCACAGCAACCGCGAGCGGGGTTGGCCCGAGTGGCGCGACCGGAATGCAAACCGGTCCAGTTCACCTTCACGGTCAGTGTTCCCGCGAGCACGAATGGGACGTTGGGCACAGTCCGCGTGACCTATACCGATTCGATCAATCAGGGCTACATGGAGGTCTGCAAGACGATCGTTTCGGGCTCCGGCCTGACCGGGAACTGGACGTTCTCGATCACCGGCGGCAACAGCGAGACGGCGAGCGAGACGGTCCCGGCGGGATCGTGCAGCGACCCGTTCCTGATGCCGATCGGTTACGTGAAGGTGCAGGAGACGGGTGACCTGGCTGAGAACGTGACAGCGATCACAGCCACGCGGAACAACGGCACGGTCAATGCCGTTGATTGCGTCCAACCTGTCGACGCAGACGTTGGTGACCGACGTGGTTGCGCCTCCGGCGGCTGGTGACACCTCGCAGGAGACGCTGGCCACCTTCCAGAACGACAGCGTCAGCCTGAAGCTCTGCAAGTGGGTTACGGGCGGGCTTCCTGCCGGCGCCTCCTACACGTTTGCGTGGAGTGCGTCCGGTCCGGTCGGTCCCCCGGCTGCGGGTGGCTCGAGCGGGACGGTGTCGATTCCGGCTGGCACCTCGCAGCCTGGCAACTGTGTTGTTGCCGGGACGTTCCGTGCTGGCACGGTGGTGACGGTGACTGAGGCAGTGGCGCCGGGTACCAAGGTTGGGTACATCAGCGTCAACGGCTCGACGGCGCCGACGGCGCCGGCCACCTACACGACCGGGTCTCCGTTCGCCGGCGCCGTTGTTGCCGGCTCGGAGAGCCTGCCGAACCGGACGATCCAGGTCGTGCTTGGGCCTGGTGAGACCATTGTTGCCTACAACGACATTCCGGCTTTGCCGGGTGCTCTGAAGATCTCCAAGTACGAGGGCACTGAGCCTGCTGGCTCGACGATCCCGGCTGGGACGAGTTCTCGTTCACGGTCACCGGCGTGAGTGCGCCGGTGTTGGTTTCGCTCGGCGGCTGTAACACGGTGCCGGGCAGCTTCCCGTTCAACTCGGCGCAGACCATCGTCGAGGGACCGGTAACAGGCACGGTCTTGACCGGGGTAACCGTCGACCCGCCCAACGTCGAGGTTCTCGAGGGCGGCGTCGTCGCCCAGACCAATCAGCCGTCGCTGCAGTCGGCGAACCTGACGACGAAGACGGCAGTGGTGCTGATCGGTGAGGACAACACGACCACCGCGAACTTCACCAACATCGATCCGCCGACTACGCCCACCACGGGTGGCGGAACGACAAGCGGCTCGACCGGCGGAACCACCAGCTCGACCAGTGGTGGAACCACCAGCTCGACGGCGGTGGCGGCGGTGGCGGCGGTGGCGGCGGTGGCGGTGGCGGCTCTAGCGCGCCCAC
Organism: uncultured Actinomycetota bacterium; assembly: GCA_963765345.1. GTDB lineage: Bacteria > Actinomycetota > Thermoleophilia > Gaiellales > Gaiellaceae > PALSA-600. The sequence continues at coordinate 98,379 of CAVXWI010000014.1, read as the reverse complement.
CAGCACCAGCACCGGCACCGGCTCGACGCCGGCAGTTACTCCGATTGCGACGAGTGTCGGGACGGGCGTCTTCGTGCCGCCGGTCGTCGCTGGAACCACGAAGACAACGACAGCCAGTGAGCTGACCAAGGCGCTGAAGCTGGCGAAACTCCGCAAGGAGCTCGCCACGCTGAAGACAACCGCCCACAAGCTCGCGCTGACGCTGGCGTTGACCCACAAGCACTCCACGAAGCACAAGAACCTGGCGAACCAGATCGCGAGCGTCAAGTCTCGCGAGGCCAAGCTTGTGGTGGAGATCGACCTGCTCGTGAAGTAGAGAACCAAGAAGGAGGAACCAACGGTAGGTGGGGCGACTTCACAGTCGCCCCACCTACCCCGTTACGAAACAAGGGGGAAGGAGAGCAATGGGGGTTGTGTCTGGCGCGAGTCGCCAAGAAGCAGGCGGGGCTCTGGGTGCCCCGACCCGCGAGATCCTGGCGGCATTGGAGGCGTTGCCGCAAAGGCTGAGGGACGATGATGCGCAGGCGACAATCCGTCACCTGCGGACGGCGCTGGAGTCTCGGATCGTGATCGAGCAGGCGAAGGGCGTCCTTGCCGAACGCTTTCAGATCTCAATCGACGACGCGTTCAAACTCCTGCGTGACGCCGCCCGCACGAGCCGGACGCCTCTCCACCATCTTGCCCGGACCGTGATCAGCAACCCCGACGTGACGACGGAAGCGATCGTGGCGAGTCTCGCACGACCCGACCGGTGGCAAACCGGTGTCTCCCGTGCCCAGCTAGGCCCGGGGAAGCAAGCGTCGAAGCCGGCAACGCGCGAACCGCGGGAAGGCATTCCTTCTCTCTGACCGGAAGATGAGATTGGACGGTTCAGGCCGCGCGACTGCCTGGAGGCCGACACGGTCTCCGATTCCTGGTCGGGCCGGGTTGAGACGTGACTCGATGACTCGGGCCGGGTCGATGCGTGAGCAGTTGAGCGAGAGTCGGGTTGGACGCTTGCGGGGTCCGGACCAAGGGGGGGAAGAACCCAGACCTTTGGGGGGGATGACGAAATCCTCCCGTCTGTATAAGACAGACTGTTCGGCCGCCCGAGCGGGGTGCGAGGGATTGGGGATTGCGGTTTTGAACGTGCCGCGTGTACTCCGCTCGAGCGGCGCATGGGCGCATCCAGTCGAGAAACGAGGACGGGGCCACGGTCTCGTTTCTCGTCGGTCCGGGTCGGGCGCACAGCGGACGTCGTTCCGCGCAGACGCGCTCCCACCGCCCCGTTTTGCGTGCCGGCCCGAAGGTCGGTACTCTCTTGAATCCGGCTTCACGGTTTCACTCGGACCACCGACGAGCAGGAATCGGCTGAGACGGAGGGAAAAAGTTCGACCTGTGGCACGTTTCGGCGCGACGGAATAGTCGGCGCGCCTATAAGACTTCCGACGATCCCCAATCCCGGAAGACGCGCGAGGCCCGCGTAAGCGGGCTTCGTCGTCTGTACACCCGGCATTCGCACGAGCTCGGGATGTGGTTCATCGGTCGGGTAGACGACCCGAGCGGCAGGACGAGGGGAGGACTGCGTCAACGCCAAGCCGGGGCGGGAAGGACGCCTGAGGCGCGCTCGACGCGGCGGTCCCGTTGCCGAGCGAGGGCTTCGCCGTGACGCTCGCCGGCCGGCCGAGGGTCCCTGCTCCGGAGACTCGCGTCGCCCGAGCGCACGCTCGCGGCGGGTTGACACCGGCGGAGGCGGGCCGCACCATGAACGGAGGCATGCTCGAGTGGGCGAGCTGCCGCGTCGAGGGGGAAGTTCATGAACGAGTTGACCGGACCGCGCGGCGTGGGAGTGCGCGTTGTCCTCATTGTCTTGGTGGTTGTTGCAGCGGCGGTCGCCGGTGGCGAGGCACGGCGGCGGGGAAGGGCTCGTCCGGCTCCTTCAAGCTCACGGGCGAGGTCGTCGCCACGCTGAAGGTGCCGGCGTACCTGCAACCAGGGAACCAGCCGGGTTGCGCTCTCAGCCCCGGCCAGGGGGGCACCGACGTGATCGTCTGGGATAACCAGCCGATCAAGGAAGCCGGCAAGACGGAGACGGTCGGGAACATGAACCTCCAGCTCGAGGTGTCGCAGTTCGGCCACACGTATTCGCTGAAGGTGTCGAAGAGCGACCCGACGACGCTCGGAGCCGCCTACCTGACGACCGCAGACCCGTACCAGTGGACGTCGGTCTCAGGAACGATCACGACCAGCGCGGGAGGGAAGTCGGGGACGGTCGACGCCGTCCTCACCGACGGTACCCACCATCCGGGGACGATCACGCTGAAGGGGTCGTGGGCCGGCTGCCAGAGCATCGGTTAGCGCGGGCGGCCGTGCTCCCCCGGTTTCCGGCCGACGGCCGCTGCTGGTCGTCCGGCGGGGTCGCGGAGCGCCGCACGGCAGCTCGACGGACGGGCAGCTCGACCGATGGGTGGCTCGCTCCGCAAGTCGGTGCGTTATTGGTCGAGCCCGAGTGCTGCTGAGCGAGGCGCGGCCGCGCGGAGAGTGAGCGTGCGGGAACCGCGGCGCCGGTCGAGGAGACGCCACCCGGTGGGGGCCGCCAGACGCGGTCGTCGACCAGCTCAGCGTTGAATCTGCCGGCTGCCGGTCAGGAGACCGCTCGGCCGGAATCGTGGTTGGATTCGCCGCGTGCGCACCTGTCTGAGCGTGCTCGCCGTCTGGCTCCTCGGCACCGTCGTCTCGCTGCCTTCAGTCGCGGCGCCCGGTGGCGAGCGTTGGCTGACGCCGGCCGGGAGGCCGAGGACGGTCTCGCTCGTCTTGATCGCGGGCTACAACGACGCGAACAACGGCTTCAACTTCGATGGCTACGGGCGCGGGATGCTGCTCCTGCGCATCCCGCTCGGCTGGCGGGTCGTCGTCACGTGCAGGAACGCGTCCTCGCTGCGCCATTCCTGTGCGGTTGCCGCCGGGACCCAGGCGACAGGACCGGCCTTTCCCGGGGCGGCGACGCCGGCGCCGTTCGTCGGCCTCCTCGGCGGGCGCGTCGGCCGCTTTGCGTTCGTCGCCTCGCGCGCCGGGAGCTACCGGCTCACGAGCTTCGTTCCGGGCGACGAGCAGGCGCGGCTGTGGGATGTGCTCGTCGTCGGTGGCGTGACGCGGCCCTCGCTCACGATCCGGAACGGCTTCTAGCCGGGCGAGCCGGCCGCCCCGGTCGTCCGCTCGCCCTCGAGCCGCTCGATGTCGAGCGCGAGGAAGGTCGGCAGGATCGGGGGAAGGTAGCCCGCTCGCTCGTAGCCGCGCGCGTCGATGAGGTACAGCGCGGCCCTGGCCGGGCCGCCCGGCGCGCGTGTCCCTCGCTCGATCCCGTAGGCGCGCCACACCGCGTCGAGCTGCCGGGATGCTTCCCGTCAGCCAGTGCCAGCCCCCCGGGGCGTGCCAGCGGCGCATCGCGGCCCGCACGCTTGTCGCGGCGTCGTCGGCTGGGGCAATCGTGATGACGACGACGGCCGGCCGGGGCCCCGGCGGAAGTGCGTCCTCGGCGTCGCTGATCGCCTGCTCCGAGGAACGGGCACCTCGCCCTGCAGCGCGAGTCGAGGAACGCGACCAGGGTGACGTGCCCTCGCAGGGCCGCGAGCGAGGTCGTCCCGCCGAGCACGTCGGGAAGCGCAAAGAGCGGCGCCGGGCGGGCGTCGGCCGGCCAAGAGATCTGCCCGTGGAGCTCGGGCAGTGCGATTGCCGGCGAGGATGGCGCCGCGAGCAGCAGGTGCGCGACCAGCGCCGCCGCGGCGCCCGCGGCGCCGGCGGCTGCCGCCGCCCAGACGACCCGCCTCAGCCTCAGGCGTCCCCCGAGTGCAGGGCGTGCCGAGTTCGCGCTCACCGTCCCCCTCCGCTCGTCAGGTGTTCTGCTGCCGCGCTCTGAGCGCCCTGATCGCCAGCGTGATGCCCCACCAGACGAGGATCACGATCAGGAGCGTGATCGGAACCCCCCAGGAGAGGATCGCACCGACCGTGAAGTTCCCGTTCTCGGTGGCGCTCAGCATCGGCGCTCCTCCAGCTCCTGTCCGCTCACGGGTGCCCACCGGCGATCTGCCGAATCCAGGGGCGGCGCCGGGCCGCCGGATCGAGCCAGCTGTACATGCAGACGAGGGCGATGATCGTCCACGGGATCGAGGCTGGCACCCACATCACACCCGCGGCGAGTTGCTGGTCGGTGAGCGCCGAGAGGCCCCACGGTCTGCTCGCGAGATCGGCGTAGTGGGCATAGAGGGGCGACGGTGCCGTGGCGAGCACGACGGCGAGGCCCCAGCCGACCACCATCGCGCCGACGGCGTAGGCCGCGCGCCACGGCGGCGTCAGGCGCGCCTTGAACGGTCCGTCGCCGAGGAGGTGCATCCAGAGCAGCACCGCCGTCAGGAGGAAGGTCAGATGCTCGAGCGCGTGCAGGAGCGGGTTTGCAAGCGCGGCGTCGTAGAGCGCCGGCACGTGCCAGAGCAGGAAGTTGCCGTTCATCAGGATGAACGCAACGCTCGGCACCAGGAGCAGGGCCGCCAGCCCGCGAAACGGTGCAGCCCACGAACCGTGGGCGACGCGCCTGGCGATCGCTCGGCGTCCCGACAGCGGGACCGCCCGCCAGATGCGGTTCCAGGGGCGGCCGAGAACGAGCAGCGGCGCTGCAACCTCGAGCAGGAGCATGTGTTGCACCATGTGGACCGAGAAGAGCGAATCGGCGTCGGTGTCGATCGGGGGCAGCAAGGCGACGAGAATCGTCGCGAGGCCGGCGAGGAAGAGCGGCGTGCGCCAGCGCCGCTCGCGCCGCTCCCGGCTCCCGCTGGCGCCGCCGCGCCCGCCGCGGACGTAGAGCATGATCACGACGGCGACGATGACGAGGGGCGTCTCGACAGGCACCGGTCTCGCTCAGAGCAGGTAGAGGAAGAGGAAGGTGACGGCGCCGAGGCCGGCGACGAATGAGAGGTAGAAACCGACCGCATCCAGGTCGGACTGGCTCGAGACGGGCAAGCGGTCGCGCTGGCGGAACGCGGTCGCGACGTTGATCTCGAGCCACACCATCGCGCCGAGGACGACGACCGCCAGCAGCCCGCTCCAGCCGACGAAGACGCTCGCGAAGCCGCCGTCGGCGGGACCGAAGCCGAGACGCGTGTACTCGAGTCCTTGCAGGACGACGGCGGCGAGCCCTGCGACGAGCCCGGCGAGCGACAGCCAGCGCGACGAGGATTCGCGGCCGCCGGCGAGCTGGGCCCGTGCCGCGCGCGACGAGTCCGGCGCTGGCGACGATCGCCAGCATGACCGCCAGCCCCCAGCCGAGCGGCGCCTTGATGTTGTCCGGTCGCCAGAGCGCCGAGCTGTTCAGCGAGGCGAGGTAGAGGTACCCGAAGAAGAACGGGAGGAAGAGGAACGCCGTCGCGGAGACGACCAGCCGGGTGCCGACCCACGTATTCCGCTCCTGGAGCTCCGGCGGCTCGTGCTCGATCGCGAGGTTCGGCTGCTGGACGGCATCGGCCATCGGCTTACCCCGTCGCCGGCGCGATCACGGGCGTCGCCGGGCGCTGGCCCTGCTCGACGCCGTAGGGATAGGGGTCCGAGTCGATCACCGGGATCTGGTCGAAGTTGTGCAACGGCACCGGTGTCGGCGTCGACCATTCCAGGGAGCGCGACTGCCACGGGTTCGCCTCCGCCGGGACGCGGGCGATCACCAGCGACCAGACGAGGTTGGCGACGAAGATCAACATCGAGAACCCGAGCACGAAGGCCGAGACCGAAACCCAGATGTTCAGCGATTGCAGGTTGCTCGGGTAGGTGACCACCCGTCTGGCCTGGCCGAGAAACCCGATCGCGAACAGCGGCGCAAAGGTTGAGTTGAAGGCGATGAACATCAGCCAGAAGTGGAGCTTCGCGAGCCGCTCGTTGAGCCGGATCCCCGTCATCTTCGGGAGCCAGTAGTAGATCGCCGCGAAGAAGGCGAAGACGAGCCCGCCCATGATCGCGTAGTGGAAGTGGACCATGACGAAGTAGCTGCCGTGGGTGGTCACGTCGCTCGCGACGTCGGAGAGGAAGACCCCGGAGAGCCCGCCGATGAAGAAGTTGAAGATCCAGGCGAGGCAGAAGAGCATCGGCACCTCGTAGCGGATCTTGCCGCGCCAGAGCGTCCCCATCGCGCAGAGGAAGATGAAGCCGGTCGGCAACGAGATCAGCTCGGTCGAGAGCATGTAGAAGGGTCGCAGGTCGGAGTTGAGCCCGCTCATGAAGAGGTGGTGCTGCCAGACGAAGAAGCTCAGGAACGTCACCCCGAGCATGCCGGCGACGGCGAGCTTGTAGCCCCAGAGGGGCTTGCGGGAAAAGACCGGCAAGAGCTCGAGCACGACCCCGAAGCCCGGCAGCGCGAGGACGTACACCTCCGGGTGTCCGAAGAACCAGAACAGGTTCTGGTACAGGTAGGGGCTGCCGCCCGCACTCGAGAGGTAGTAGCCCGTCTGGACCGTCCGATCGAGCGCGACCATCGTCAGCGTCGTGATCAGGACCGGCGCCGCCAGGACGTTGAGGATCGAGGTGGCGATGACGCTCCAGACGAAGATCGGCAGCCTGTTCCAGCCGAGCCCGGGCGCCCGTTGCGTGAACACCGTCGCCAGCATGTTCAGGCCGAGCAGCGTCATCGAGACGCCGACGAGCGCGAAGAACATGATGTAGGAGTCCATGCCCATGTTCGCCTCGTCGTTGAGCGGTGCGTAGCCCGTCCAGCCCGTCGGGAAGCCGCCGTAGAAGATCGTCGAGGTGAGGACGACGCCTGCCGCCATCAGCAGCCAGAACGTCAGCGCCTCGATCCGCGGGAACGCCATCCGGCGGGCGCCGATCATCAGCGGCAGGAAGTAGTTGGCGAACGGGCCGAGAATCCCGCTCGTCATCATCCCCATCATCATCGAGCCGTGCAGCCCGACGAGGGTCAGGTACTGCCCGGCCGGGATCACGTTCGGGGTCGGGCGAAGCAGCTCGAACCGGATCAGCATCGCGTTGACGCCGGCGAAGAAGATGAAGAAGCCGATCCCGATCAGGTACTGCAGCCCGACGACCTTGTGGTCGGTGCAGAACCCGAGGTAGCGCGTCCAGGTGCGGTGATCCTCGTCCTTGTCGGCGACGGCGGGCGGCCGGCCGGCCATCCGGGACAGGGGGTAGTTGAGGAAGCCGAGCCCGCCGAGCAGGCCGATCAGGGCGAGGATGTAGGCGAGAAAGAGCGCGACGTCGTTCTGGTCCGTCTCGCCGAAGTAGTTGATGCTCTTGGCGTTGATCTGGTGGCCGAGCCACCAGCCCAGGTAGTAGCCCACCGCCGCGAGGATCACCCCGCTGAGCAGGTTGAAGCCGAGCAGGCGCCGCACGAGCGGCCGCTGCGCCGGCATGGTGGCGGCGCTCATCCGCGCCTCGGCGGCTGCGGAGCGTAGGTCTTGCTGTACGGGGGCATGTACGGAGCGACGGCGGCGAAGACCTGCTGCTCGCCCTTGATCCAGCTGGCGAACTCGGCGCCGCTGACGACCCGTCCGGTCGCGAACATGTAGCCGTGCCAGAGCCCGCAGAGCTCGGCGCACTGGATCTGGAAGTTCAGCGGCCCGCGCGTCCGCACGTAGGCGATGTTGTCGATACCCGGGTTCGCGTCGGCCTTGACGCCGAGGCCGTAGGCCCAGAACGAGTGGATCACGTCCAGCGAGGTGACGAGAAACTCGATCTGCCTGTTCTCCGGCAGCACGAGCTGGAAGCTCTCGAGGCCGTGGTAGGTCGGGTAGCGATAGGTGAACTGCCACTGCTGCGCGATCACCTGGACCGGGAGTGTCGGTCCCTTCGGGACGACGAGCGGCGTCGGCCCCTGAGCGCCGCCGGCGCCGGTCTCGAGCAGCGCCCAGGTGCCGTAGCCCGCGAGCGAGAAGACGATCGCGCTCGTCACCGCGATCCAGATCGTCTGAACGCGCGCGTTGCCGCGAATCGCCGCGCCCTCCTCGATCGCGTCTCCCCGCTGCCGGAAGACGACGAGGGAGTAGATCACGTAGACCAGGATCAGGCAGATCACCGGCGTCAGGACGGCGGTCAGGACGGTGTTGTCGCGCACCTGCCCGGCTGCCTGTTCGCTGCCGTGCCCGGGCGGCAGCGCCGGGCCGAGCACGAAGATGACGAGCGGGAGGAGGATGACGGTCGCAACGATCGTCAGCACCGCGATCCGGCGCCCGTGATTCGGCTCTCTCGCGGCCGGCTCAGACGACATTCAGGAACCCGTCCATGTAGCCGATCGTCTGCATCGGCCCGCCCAGGCCGAAGATGAAGCCGGCGGCGCAGGGCACGAAGCACTGCCAGCGGTACTGGCCGGGGGCGCCGGTGCGAAACGAGAACTGAATCGTCCGATGAGCCAGGGCCAGCGAGCAGGGCGCCTGGCTGCACGTGTTCTTCGCGTTGTCCGCGACCCCGGGGAGGGGCACGATCAGGTGAAGCCCCGAGACGACGAACGTGTGCGAGGTGAGGTTCGGGTTGATCACGTCGACGGTCTTCCCGTCGAGCTTGATCGTGTTGCCGACGACGCCCTGAGGCCGGGCGAAGTACGGATTCCGCAGCCCGGTCGCGCTATCGAACTGATAGACGGTCACGTGGACGAGCGCGTGGGCCGGCAGCGTGTAGATCGTCGTGTGGACCCACTTCCCGTCCGCGCCCTTGATCAGGTAGGAGACCCAGCCGGGCTGGCTCCAGCCGCTGCCGAGCGACCCCACCGTCTGCAGCGTCATCTCCGCGGTCGGCACGGCACCCGGCGTGCTCGGCACGGTGAACGCCGGCGGAGACACCGTCAGAAACCCGACGATGTACCACGTGATCGCCCCCGCAACAATGACGATGCCGGCGCCGATTACGACGAATCGCCGAACCATCAGCGGTAACCTTTCTGAGACGCGAACCGATGTCAAGTCGTCCTTGACAGCGCGAGCGCGGGGCAAACCTGGAGTCGGCGGGTTTCGCGGCCGCCGAGCGAGCCCGCGGGCCGCGCTCAGGCCGGCGGATCGTCGCTCGCGGCGCGGCGAGCCCGCTCGGCGAGGAAGCGCTCGAACTCCGCGCCGAGCTCCTCTCCGGTCGGGATCTCGGTTCCCTCGTCGGCGACGCCGTACCCGAACAGTGCCTCGTCGCGCTCCTCGAGCTCGCGCACGACCGACCGCACCTGCTCGTCGCCGGCCATCTGCGAGTCGATCGCGGCCTGCACCTCGAGCCCTCGCTCCCGCAAGGGGTCGAGCGAGAGCGAGAGCCCGGCCGTCCGCTCGACGGACTCGAGCAGCGCGAGAGCCGCCGCCGGGTACTCGACCTGGGCGAGGTAGTAGGGGGTATGGGCGGCGAACCCGATCGAGGCGCGGCCCGCCTCGCCGAGGCGGTATTCGAGCAGGTGGCCGACGCTCGCCGGCACGCGAACCCTGCCGGCCTCGAACGGCGGCGGCGCGAGCAGCTCGCGCGGCCGGCCGTGGGAGGTGATCGCGATCGGCCGGGTGTGCGGGGCGGCCCAGGGAACGCTGTGCAGCCCGACGGTGAGGTTGACGTGCAGCCGCTCGATCACGACGAGGACGGCTGCGATGAACCGCTCCCACTGGACATCCGGCTCGGGGCCGGCGAGGACGAGGAACGGGGTGCCGTTGGCGTCGCGATGACGTTGCACGGCGAGAGCCGGCGCCTCGTAGGCCTCCCAGTGGTCGGTGTCGAAGAGGAGCACGGGCCGCCGCGCGCGGTGATCGAGCAGCTGGTCGACGTCGAAGCGGGCGATCGTCTCCGGCTCGAACGAGTCGGAGAGGTGCGCGCGGGCGAGCAGCACCGCATGCCCGCAGTCGACGAATCCGTCCAACGCCTCGATCAGGACCGGGCGCTCGCCCCGCGCCGGCTGGGCAAGAACGTCGACGAGTTCGGCCGGATCGCGCATTCGCCGACGCTAACGAACCATCAGCAGTGGGGTGCTCCGAGCGCGTGGGCGACGGTGACGAGCGCGTCGAGCTGCCTCGAGCTCAGCCGCTCGAGCAGGTGCGCCCGCAGCGCCTCCCTGAGCGTGGCTTCCATCGTCGTCAAGGTTATGCGCCCGGCGTCTGTCAGCCGGACGAGCGAGAGGCGCCCGTCGTGCGGCGAGAGGGCGCGCTCGAGCCAGCCGCGGACGACGAGCTCCTCGGCGAGCCGGGAGACGCGGCTCGGGCTGACGACCACCTGCTCGGCCAGGTAGCGAAGCGAGGCGCCGTCCGGATGCATGTGGGCGAGACGGGCCATCAGCTCGAAGCTGCTCAGGCCCGTACCGTGCGCCCGGTCGAAGGCGTCGTCGATTGCCCGGACGACGTGAGCCTGGATGTAGAGCAGCCCGAAGAGCGCCTCGGTGCCGGTCGCGAGTGCCGATTCGCTTGCCTGCGGTGCGCTGGCCATCAGCGCTAGGGTAGCGTCTCGAACAACTTGTGTACGCACGCATATGTGTGTGCGCAGAGAACCAAGCTGACCGACGAGGGGGTAGACGTGATGAGCAACGCCAGTGCAGATACGCGTCCTGCGGTCGCGGTGATCGGGGGCGGCTACGCCGGCGGTGCCGCCGCCAAGGCACTCGACGAGTTCGCCCGCGTGACGCTGGTCGAGCCGCGCGATGCCTTCGTCCACAACGTCGCGGCCTTACGCGCGCTGGTCGAGCCGGAGTGGCTGCCGCGGATCTTCCTCCCCTATGACCGGCTGCTCGCCAACGGGCGCGTGCTGCGCGACCGCGCCGTCGCGGTCGAGCCGGGCCGCGTCACGCTCGCCTCCGGGGCCGAGCTCACGCCCGACTTCATCGTGCTCGCTACCGGCTCGACCTACCCCTATCCGGCCAAGTCCGGCACCGACGAAACGGCGACGGCGATCAGCCGCTACCGCGAGAGCCATGACGAGCTGGCGCGAGCCGGACGGGTGCTGATCGTGGGCGCCGGGCCGACCGGGCTCGAGCTGGCGGGCGAGATCAGCGACCGCTGGCCCGAGAAGCAGATCACGATCCTCGAGTCCGCGCCCGAGATCCTCGCCGGTCCCTACCGCCAGGACCTCCGGGACGAGCTCCGCCGTCAGCTCGAGGAGCGGGGCGTCGAGCTCGTGCTCGGCGAGGCGCTCACCGCCGAGCCGGAGAGCCCGCCGGTGACCGTCGGCCCGTTCGCGGTCTCGACCGATGCCGGCCGCACGATCGAGGCCGACATCTGGTTTCGCTGCCACGGCCTCACCCCGGTCAGCGGCTACCTGCGCGGTGAGCTGGCGGGCGCCCGGCTCCCGGACGGCTCGATCGAGGTGACGCCGGAGCTGCAGGTGAGCGGGCAGACCACCGTCTTTGCTCTCGGCGATGCCTCCGCCGCCGACCTGAAGACGGCGGGCCGCGCCGGCCGTGAGGCCGAGGTCGTCGTCGCGAACATCCGTGCGCTCGTCGAGGGTGGCAAGCTGCAGGCCTACGAACCCTCCCCGCCCGCGATCGTGATCCCGCTCGGCCCGAGCGGCGGGGCCTCCGAGCTGCCGGGCCAGGACGACGTCACCGGCGCCGAGCAGACCGCCGCGATCAAGGGCGAGCATCTGTTCGTCGAGAACTACCGTGAGCGATTCGGGCTGACCGAGCCCGCCCCTGCCACGAGCGGCTGAGGCGCCTGGCCGGCGCCACCGTTGCCCGCTGCGCCGGGCGGCTCGCCTCGCGCGGACGAGCTCGTCAGATGATCACGTGACGACGGGGTGACGTGCGAGACTCGCCGGCGTGACCGGCGCACCGCCCCGTGCCCGCACCCGTCCGGGCGGGGGTCGCTGAGGTGCTTGCCTGGCTGACCGTCCTGCTTGCCGTCTCGGCCTCGCTGCTGCTCGCGACCGCGCTGCGGCTGGCGAGTCTCGTCTCGACGCTTCTTGCCGCCTATCTCGCTCTCGTCGCCGACGCCGTCGTCGTCACGCTCGGCTTGTCGCCGTTTCGCGCCGTGACGCCCACCGCGCTCGCCGCCTGCGAGGGGGCGGCGCTACTCGGCGCACTCGGCGCCTGGTGGCTGCGTGCTCGGCCGGTCCCGCCGCTTCGCTCGGCTGCCGCCTCCCTCGGCGCCGCCGCGCGAAGCCCGCTCGCCTTCGCCTTTCTGGCGCTCGCACTCGCCGTGCTCGGCTATGAGCTCTTGCTCGTCCTCACCGTTCCGCCGAACAACTACGACTCGCTGACCTACCACCTGGCGCGCGTCGCGGCCTGGGTGCAGCACGCCGGCTACGACTGGATACCGAACGCGCCGACAGACCGCCTGAACGTGTTTCAGCCGCTCGCCGAGCAGCAGCTCCTGTTCCTCTTCACCGCCTTCAAGACGAGCCGGCCGTATGCCGTCCCGCAGTACCTGGCCGAGCTCGCGAGCCTGCTTGCGGTGTACGGGGCCTCGCGCCGCCTCGGCTACCCGGTTCGCGTCGCCGTCGCCAGCACCGCGCTGCTGGCGACGTTCTCGCTCGTCGCGCTCGAGTCGACCACCGCCCAGAACGACCTCGTCGCCGCGTCGTTCCCGATCGTTGCGGCCTGCCTGATCCTCGGCGGCAGCCGGACCGAGCTCGTGCTTGCCGGTAGCGCGCTCGGCCTGGGGCTCGGCGCCAAGCTCAGCACCGTCTTCGTGTGGCCGGTGCTCGCGCTGCTTCTCTGGCGGCTCGGCGGGCGCGCCTGGCTGTGGCTGGCCGCCGGCCTGCTCGGCGGTTTCGTCGTCGTGGGCTCCTCGGGCTACTGGCTCAACCTCGTGCACACCGGCCATCTGCTCGGAACGGGGTTCGGCAGCGACATCGGCTCGGCTCCCTCGCTCAGCGCGGCCCCGCAGCGGATTCTCCACGTCCTCTACCGCATGTTCGACGTCTCGACCCTCTCGAACAGGCTGATCGAGCGGCTCGCGATCGTGGGTCTCGCCGGCGGCCTGGCGCTCGCAACCGTGCGGGCCCGCCGGGCCGGCTGGGGACGGGGAGCGCTGCGCGGTGGGGCCTGGCTGATCCCGCTCGCGGCGCCGGTTCTCGTCCTGGCCGGAGCCGCCGTGCTCGCCGACCTGGCCAAGGCGGTGCACCTGCCGGTCAAGGTCGTCGGCGAGACCAACTGGAACCGACGCGCGAACGAGGACTACTCCGCCTTCGGCCCGGTCGGAACGACGACTGCTCCTCGGGACGCCCGTGCTCGCGATCGGGCTCTACCTGGCACGCCGGGTCGACGTGCGTCATCTCGCGCTGGCGCTGGCGCTCCCGCTCTTCCTGCTGCTCCTCGGGATCGAGCTCGCCTACAACCCGTTCCTGACCCGGTTTCTCCTCGTCCCGGCGGTCCTGACCGCACCGCTCTTCGGGATCGTGCTTCGCAGCCGGACGGCGAGCATCGCGCTGCTCGTGATCGCGGCGGTCGCCGTCGCCTTGACGCTCGAGTTCGACCGGACGAAGCCCTACCGGTCGGCGGCGGGGCATCCGTGGCACATGAGTGAACTGGCGGCGCTCCAGTACATCTACGACCCGACCGTCGCCCCCGCCGACGCGGCCTACGAGCGACGTGTTCCGGCGAGGGCCTGCGTCGGAGCCGTGCTCGGGACGAACGAGCCGTCCTTCCTGCTCTTCGGGCGCGAGCTCACGCGCAAGGTCTTCTACCTGCCGGCGTCGGCCGCGTTCGCGCAGGCGATCGGCCGCGGGGTCTCCTACGTGGTGATCAGCGTGAGTGGGGATGCGCCGGTCGCCGGTCAGTTCCGCACGGCGGGCTGGAGCATCCGCCCGCTCGGGAGCTACTGGCTCCTCGCGACGGCGCCCCACCCGAGCTCCGCCGGCTGCATCTGACCGAGCCCCGGCCGTTCTCGACGGTGCTCGGCCTGCGGCTGGGCCCCGGCGGGGTCGTGCTCGTCGGTCGGGCTGCCTACCGGCGCACGTGCACCGTGACGGCGCGGCTGATGATGATGTAGTCGGAGGGGGCTTGCGGCCCGAAGGGAGTCGCGCTCAACGCGACGCGGTAGGTCCAGGTGCCGGGGCCGGGATGGTCCGTGTAGGAGGTCTCGCTGCTCGACTGGCCGGCGACCTGGATCCCGTCGAAGGCGCACGCGTTGGCGCCGTTGCCCTGCGGTGTGCAGATGACCTGGTCGCCCGTGTCGCGGAAGATCGCGTAGGTCGTCTGTGTGCCGTGTGGCTGGTGGGGCTGCCACTGGAGCGTCACCGCGCCGCCGGCCGTCGTCGCCGTCAGGTCGAAGGTGTTGACCGGCACGTAGAGGTCCGCGTACTGGAAGATCGCGGCTGCCGGGCTTGCCAGCTGAGGGAGGGCTGCGACGACGACGATTCCGATCAGCGTGATCGCGCCGAGGACGGCGGCCGAGACGCGCGGCAGCCGGGTCGAGCTCGCCGGCGTCACCGGGTTGGGCGGCCGGCGGCTCCCATAGACCGGGACGAGGAAGGGCACCGAGACGACGAGCAGGAAGTAGCCCGGAAACGCCGCGATCATGTGCGTGAAGAAGTCGCCGCCGACCAGGTCGGAGGTGTTCGAGCTTCCTTTCACGATCAGGTAGGAGCCGATCCACGCCGCGGCGAGGCCGGCGACGACGAACGACCGTCGGGCGAGGCCGATCACCCCGGCGATCCCGGTCCAGTAGATCATCCGCTGGCTCCAGGTGTACTCGCGCAGCCCGTCGAGGTTGTGGTGGAGCTCCTGCCAGTTGAACTGCAGGTATTTGTGCAGGTTGAGGCCGGCGACGGCGAGCGGCACGACCAGCGCAAACGACGCGCCTGCCGCGCTCGGGAGCACCGGCAGGTAGCCGAGGCCCCGGTACTTCCAGATCGTCAAGCCGATCAGGGCGGGCACGATCGCCGCCGCGAAGACGGCGAGGGCGCGAGGCCGGCGGGCGATCGCGAACGCGACGACGGCGGCGGGCAGGAAGAGGAGGTTGGCGGGCTTGATCGTCACCGCCAACCCGGCCGCGAGGCCGGCGACGACCGCGTCGAGATCGGCCCTCGTCGCGGCGGCCCGCAGGACGAAGTAGGCCGAGACGAGCAGGGCGACCATCGAGGGGTAGTCGCCGAGCGCCGTCAGCCCGACCGCCGAGGGCAGCGTCACGTCGACGTAGCGGGTGTGGTAATCGGCGAGGAAGTAGTGGATCACGAGGACCGGGAAGACGATCCAGAGCAGCGTGACGAGGTAGGCGTACCAGCGGCGCGCGAACATCCGCGTGATCCCGTAGATGCAGAGCAGCGCGATCGGCGCCAGCACGAGCTGGTTGAAGGCGATGATCGACGGGAGCCCGTTCAGGAGGTTCGGCCCGGCCGCCCGCGCGAACGGCGTCAGCAGGAGCGGGTAGCCGTAGCCGATCTCCGCGCCGGAGAGATGGCCGTGCGCGAGCAGCCAGCTCGTCGTGTAGTACCAGGTGTCGTCGCCGCCGTCGTAGTAGAACGGGCCGTCGTGCTGCGCGATCCGGCCGACCTCGGCCGCGATCCCCCAGCTCGCGAGGATGAGCAGCCCGAGGACGAGCCAGGGCGGCGGCATCGGCAGCCGCCGTAGGAGCACCTCGGCGTGTCCGAGCAGGCGGCCGGTCCGATGGCCGATCCGCTCGAGCACCCCGCCGCCGGCGGTTTCGCGGTCGATAGATGCGCTCATCCTCAGGAATCCGGCCCGGGGGTCATCGTAAGGGAAGCTCTGTTAGGAGCGGGAAAGGAGTCGACCTTTCGACGAGGTCAGCGCGGCACCCGGCCGCCTGTGCCAGGGCGCAGTCTCCCGGGAGCCCCGGATGGACGCCATCCAGGCGAGCTAGACCGGGTCCGCGCTCTGTGGCGGCCGGGCCCGAACGGGCCGGAGGCGTCGCAGCGGGTTCGTTCCGCCGATCGCACGACTCGGCCTCGGGAGGGCCGCCGCCGGCACGAGCCGCAGCGCCAGGGCGAGCAGGAGCGGCAGCAAGGTGATCGTCACCATCGCCGGGGTCTCCTCGATGCGTTTCACGGTCACGGCGACGTAGCGGTCGATCGGCGGCCGCCCGATCCAGTAGATCGCCGCGATACCCGCGTAGGCGAGCGTGAGCCAGATAGCGAGGGCCGCGGCAATCGCCGGCGCCTCGAGAGCGACGAAGACGAGCAGCACCAGCAAGACCGCGATCAGGACCGCGATCTCGAGCCGGCCGAGCGAGCCGAGCGCCGGCAGCGGCAAGGTGCCGCCGAAGATGCGATCGGCGATCACCGCCATCTCGTGCAGCGAGTAGTGGAGGCGCGCGGCGCGCCGCTCGAGGAAACCTGGGTCGAGCAGGTTCGCCAGCTTGTAGTCGGGCGAGGCGCCGCGGAGCCCGTGTACCGACAGCCAGGCGCGCCAGAGGAGGATCGCGCCGGGCCCGAGCAGGAGGACGCAGGCCCGTAGCCCCGCGCGGCGGTACTGCAGGAGGCCCGCGACGATCATGGCGATCGCGAGAGCCGCGCCCGACAGCGTCCCCTCCAGCTTGGTCAGCCCGGCCGCGGCCAGGAAGAGGAGCCCGAGTGCGAGCCAGGCCGGGGCCGGCTCGCAGAGCCAGAGCACACATGCGAGCGCCGCGAGGGCGATCAGGTAGGCGAGCGTCTGGTCGGGCATCGGCGACTTGAGCTTGCCCCAGAACCACGGTGCCGTCCCGAGGAGCGCGAGCGTCGGAACCGAGAGCCAGCGGGGGACGAAGCGATCGAGCAGCGCGAGCGCGGCGAGCAGGAAGGCGATCCCGAGCAGCGCCTGCTGGAACGGCAGCAGGGATGGGTGGAAGCCCCCGGTGAAGGCGAAGGTCATCGCGGTCATCACCGGCATCAGCGGCGGGTACTCGGCGTGCGCGAACTGGCGCCAGAGGCCGGGGTCGAGGTGGTGCGAGTAGAAGATCGTCTCCGACCTGGGCAGCCAGAACCAGAACGCGTCGTAGTCCGAGGCCGGGTTCCACTCGCTCCTGACCGCGGTGACGAACGCGACGAGTGCCCCGACGGCGAGCAGCACGGCACCGATCCTCGTCGTCCACCTGGCCGCGCGCGAGGACGTCACTGGCCCCGGCTGCGCCGGCAGCGAGAGCCGCCGCGCCCGGACGGCAGCGGCGCAGGCTGCGACGAGCGCCACGGCGACGAGCACGATGCTCGCGACGGTGAACGGGAGGCCGAGCACGAGGGCGAAGGAGAGGACGAGGCCGAGGAGCGCCCAGCCCGCGAGGTAGCTCAGCCCGAGCAGGCGCACGCCGACTCCGAGCCATTCGGTCACGCCGAGGAGCGAGAGCAGGGCGGCTCCGACGACCGGGAGGAGGAGGTCGTTCGCGGCGAGGCCGAGGGCGACCCTCACCGCTGCGCCACCTTGACCACGGTCGCGTCCGGCCCGAGCTCGAAGCTCCGGCCGACCTTCACGCCGAGCGAGCCGGGCGGGACGTCGTAGGCGATCACCCACTGCGCGCGGCGCAGCGGCACCTCGGTGCGCGGGAGGAGCCAGAGTCGAAAGGCGTCGACGATCGAGCCCGGGCTCACCTTCAGCCCCGGCCCGGGCAGCTGCGAGGAGGGCGCATGCACGCCGCCGACGACCACCGCGTAGGTCGCCCGTGCCGGAATCAGGTCGCGGGCGCCGGAGAGCGCTCTGGTCGAGGCGAAGTAGGCGAGCGGGTCGAGGTCGCTGTCGGCGAGGTTGTGGCTCGGACGGTTGAGCAGGTCGTAGCCCGACTGGACGATGGGGGCGCCGTGCCGCCCGACCGTCCAGACGACGAGGGCCGCCAGGACGAGCGCGACGGCGATCAGGGCCCGCCTCCGCTTGACAGGCGCCCCGGGCGACAGATTCTCACCGCCCGTGGACGGGACAGTTGGCGGAGTGCTCGACACCGGGAGCGTGCAGAGTATCGGCATGACCCGAGCGGCGATCCCGAGGGCGCTGGTGCTGCTCGCGTGCCTGGCGGCGCTGGTGCTCGCCGTCAACATCGTTCTCCGGCCGCCTGCGGGAACGCCCCCGACCGTGAGCGGCATCGAGCACGAGCTCGGCGCGGTTGTGGCGCTGAAGCTCGCGACGCAGGGCTACAACTACCCGATCACGGTCACGTGCAGCCCGCCCCCGGGCAGCCCCCCGCAGCCGACTCCCATCAACCTCGTGTGCCAGGTGACCGCCTTCGACCGGAAGCGCCCGCGCAAGAGCCCGGTCTGGTTCGAGGATGTCACCTGCAACCTGCCGGTTCCGGCCGGCACCCCGAACTGCGGCTCGAGCGGCGGCGACGCGCTCCAGTAGCGAGGCCGCGACCCGGTTGGAGGAGCCGAACCCGGGTTCGACCCCGAAGCCTCAGTCGTCGCTGCTCTGCCTGGTCTGGTCGACGTAGCTTCCGGGCACGTTTCCCGTCGCGGTCCAGCCGCCGTCGACGTAGAAGAGCTGGCCGGTCACGTGCGCCGAGTCGTCGGAGGCGAGGAAGACTGCGGGCCCGACCATCTCGCGTCGGCTCGGCGACGCGCCCGAGCGGGATCACCGCCCCCCACGTCTCGAGGTAGGTCGGATCGTCGGTCAGGTTGCGCTCGACGTTCGTTGCCCCCGGGGCGAAAGCGTTGACACGGATGCGCGCCGGCGCGAGCTCGATCGCGAGCTGCACCGTCAGCGCGTTGATCCCGCCCTTGCTCGCCGCGTAGGCGGCGGAGTTCGGCATGCCCCTCGTCGCGAGCACCGATGAGACGTTGACGATCGAGCCGCCACCGGCGCTTGCGCATGAGGCGGGCGGCCTCGATCGAGCAGAAGAACGTCCCCTTCAGGTTCGTGTCGATCACGCGGTCCCAGGTCTCCTCGCTCGGATCGACGGCATCCAGCCAGCCGGTCACGCCGGCGCAGTTGACGAGGACGTCGAGCCGGTCGAGCTGGGAGAACGCCGTCCTGATCTGGGCCGGGTCAGAGACGTCGCAGCGGAGGGCGCGGCCGCGGCCGGCCGACGGGAGCTCGGCCAGCGCGCCGGCGAGATCGCCGAGGTCGATCAGGTGGACGAGCGCCCCCTCGCCGGCGAGGCCGAGAGCCAGTGCCCGGCCGATCCCGCCGGCGGCGCCGGTGACGAGCGCGGCCTTGCCCGCGAGCCGTGCGGCGCTCACCGGCCGGCCGCCGCTCGCAGGCTCATTCGATCACCGCGCCGGCCGAGGCCGAGCCGACGTTGCGGGCGTATCTGGCGAGGACGCCCCGGCTCACCCGTGGCTTCGGCGCCGTCCAGCCGGCGCGCCGTGCCGCGAGCTCGCCGGCGTCCAGCTCGACCTCGAGCGTGCGGGCATCGACGTCGATCGAGACGATGTCGCCGTCGCGGACGAGCGCGATCGGGCCTCCGCGCACGGCCTCCGGCGCGACGTGGCCGACCATCAGCCCGCGGGTCGCGCCGCTGAAGCGCCCGTCGGTGACGAGCACGACGGACTCACCGAGGCCGCGGCCGACGATCGCCGAGGTGATCGAGAGCAGCTCCGGCATCCCGGGGGCGCCCGCCGGGCCCTCGTTGCGGACGACGACGACGTCTCCCGGCTGGATCTGCCCGCCCTGGATAGCCGCCCGGCCTGCCTCCTCGGAGTCGAACGTCCGGGCCGGGCCGCGGTGAGCCGGCGGCTCGTGACCTGCGAGCTTGGCGACCGCGCCGTCGGGGGCGAGGTTCCCCCGCAGCACCCGCAGTGCCCCGCCCGGCTTGAACGGGCTCGCGACCGTAGCGACGACCTCGCCGTCGGGCTCGCGCGCGCCGGCGGCGTGCTCGGCGAGCGTTCGGCCGTCGACCGTCGGTCGCTCGGCGTGGAGATGTTCGAGCAGCTGCTTGACGACCGCGGCGGTGCCGCCGGCACGGTGGAGGTCGGCGGCGACATAGCCGGCCGCCGGGAGTGAGGTTGGTCACGACCGGCGTCGTGGCCGAGAGGCGGTCGAAGTCCTGCAGGCTCAGCGGCACACCCGCCTCGTTCGCGATCGCCAGCAGGTGGAGGATGCCGTTTGTCGAGCCGCCCGTGCCCGTCACCCCGACGATCGCGTTCTCGAGCGATTCGCGCGTGACGAGCGCCGACGGGCGGACGTCGCGGTCGATCAGGCCGAGTACGAGCGCGCCCGCAGCCTCGGCGGCGTCCCCCTTGGCCGGATCCGCCGCCGGAACGCTGCCGAGCCCGATCGGGCCGAGCCCGAGAAAGTCGATCGCGACCGACATCGTGTTCGCGGTGAAGTGGCCCGCGCAGGCGCCGTAGCCGGGGCAGGCGTCGCGTTCGAGCTCGGCGAGCTCGTCGTCGTCGATCCGGCCGCTCTCGTGGGCCCCGACCGCCTCCCACACGTCCTGGATCGTCGCCGGCGCTCCCCGGTGCGACCCGGCCGCCATCGCGCCCGAGTAGAGGATCAACCCGGGGACGTCGAGTCGCAGCATCCCCATCGCGAGGCCGGGCACGGTCTTGTCGCAGCCGCCGATGCAGACGAGGCCGTCGAACGGTTGGCTCAGTCCGACGAGCTCGACGGAGTCCGCGATCAGCTCGCGGCTGACGAGCGAGGCCCGCATTCCCGGTGTGCCCTGGGTGAGGTTGTCGGAGATGGCGATCGTGTTGAACTCGAGCGGCGTGCCGCCCGCCGCCCGCACGCCTGTGGCGACGTGGGCGGCGAGCTCGCGCTGGCCGAGGTTGCAGGGCATCGTCCCGGTCCAGGTGGTCGCGATCCCGACGAGCGGCTTGCTCCAGTCCCGCTCGTCCAGCCCCATCGCGCGGAGGTGCGCCCGGGCACCGGCCCGGCGCGGGTTCCCGACCAGGTCCTCGTTCGCGAGCCGTTTCATCCTTCGACCCTAGACGACCTCGGCTCGGCAGGTGGTCGACCGCCGAGCGGTCGGGGCCTACGCCGCGGTGATACCGCCGTCGATCACGAGCTCGCTCCCCGTCATGAACGCCGCGTCGTCGGAGGCGACATAGAGAACAGCCTTCGCGATCTCGACCGGATCGGCCAGACGCCCGAGCGGCTGGCGGCCGACGAGGTCGCCGCGCCGGCTCTCGGGATCGGGCGCCTCGGCAAGCAGGCGCCCCACCCAGGCGGTATCGGTCGTCCCGGGGCAGATCGAGACGCACCTGACACCCTGCGCCGCGTACTGCACCGCCACCTGTTTGCTGAACGCGACGACGGCTCCCTTGCTCGCGCAGTACGCGGCCCGGTCCCTGAGGCCGACGAGGGCGCCGATCGACGCCATGTTGACGATCACGCCGCGCCGCTGCGCGAGCATCGACGGAAGCGCGTACTTCGTTCCCAGGAACACGCCCTTGGCGTTGACGGCGAATACCCGGTCCCACTCCTCGGGTGTGCAGTCGACCGCGTCGGTCGTCGAGCCGATCCCGGCGATGTTGCACATCGCATCGAGGCGCCCTGTTCTCGCGAGCGCGACCGAGACGAGCTCCTCGACCTCGGCCGGCGAGGAGACGTCCATGCCGGACACCGATCGCCCCCTCGGGGACGTCGGGCTCCCGGTCGCCCGCGACGACGGTGGCGCCCTCGGCGAGGAAGTGACGCGCGGCCTCCAGGCCGATCCCGGAGGCAGCGCCGGTCACGATCACCGTCCGGCCCTCGAAGCGACCGGCTCATGCGCGCACGGCTTCGAGGCCGGGGTTCGCGGGCAGCCGGCGCCGATCGTCGCCACGGAGCGATCGGCGGGCCCGGCCGCCGCCCGGCCCGGCTTGCTGGGTCGCCCGTTCTTCCCGCCGCACCGCCCTACTCTACGGCCGCGGGCGGGCCGGTCGGCGAGGTCGGCAGACCGCGCCGGCTACCGGTCGGCGAGGAGGCGCGCGGTGCCGCGGGCGAGTCGCTCGAGCAGCGACCTGGCGGGCAGGAGCAGGGCGCGACTCGTCAGGCCGACCATGCGGTCGAGCGCGCCGAGGTAGTCGGTCGCGAGCTGTGGTTCGGGCTGCAACGCCCAGAGGGCCTGGGCGTTCGTCCACGCGGCGTCGCGGGCCCGCCCGATGTCCCACATCGCGACGATGTCGTCGATCCCGCCGAACCGATGCACGAGCCGGTCGGCCACGGCCAGCCAGCCCGTCAGGAAGGTTCCCTTCAGCTTCTGTTCGATCGCGGCGAGCAGTCTGTCGATCTGCTCGAAGTCCCGGTGCTCGGGTGAGAGCGTCGAGAGATCCGCGCCGTTTGCCCGGCACGTCGCGACGAGTGCGACCGGCAGGTCGCGATTGATATGGGCGTTCATGCCCGCGAGGGCGAACTGGAGGGGCGCGATCCCTTTCTGGACGCGGGCCTCGAACAGCGGCACCCAGGCACGCGGTGTCGCCGCCGGGTCGTGCTGGAAGTCGCCGAAAGCGGTGAAGAACAGGTTGGCGAAGGTGACATCGAGGCCGCCGAGGAACCCCGGGTCGGCAAACGTCTGCCCCGCCAGCTCGGTCTGGACATCCAGGGTGACGTCGGCGTACAGCCGCACGAAGCTGCAGACGCCGTCGCGTGGCGGCGCCACCGCCTCGATGCTCTTCATCGAGGCGATCACCTCGGCCACCGTGGTCGGATCGGGGGATACCTGACTCATCCGGCCGCCCCGTGCGAACGCCGGCCTGCCCGCTGCGCCGTCGGCTCGCGCGCGGGGATTTGCTGCGAAGGGCCATCGTCCTCCCGTTGAGGCCGCAGTACACGATCGCCGTCCGACCGTCGATCGGGACGTCGCCCATCGTCGCCGCCCGGAGTCGCTCGACCGTTCCGAGCAAGCTCAGCGGCGCCCCGAGCAGCAGCGCTCAAATGTGATCGTCAGCCATGTCGATTGCCTCCTCCGGCTACGCCGAGCTGGCGCTGATCGGAGACGGTCCACGAGCGGCCTCCTGCAGCCGCCGCCATTCGACCCGCGCGAGCAGCGCGAAGACGACCGTCGCGACGGCGAGAGCCGCGACGACGATCCATTCGAACGACCCGTTGCCGTGATCGGGGTCGACCCCGAACACGGTCTCGATCCAGTCACGCCAGACGAGCGTGACCAGCATCAGGACGAGGCTCGCGGTCCCCAGGCCGAGCTCGACCTTCAAGCGCGTCGACATACCCTTCATGACACCCTCCCTGCGTTCGTGTGCGCCGACCGCCACGCGGCCGGGCGGGACATGACGTGTCAGACGGCACGGTGCGCAAGTCGGGCTGAAAACCCGTGCGCTGTCCGAGCAAACCGGACGAACGAAGCGCCTGCACGAGCGGTACGGCCACTCCGGAGAACCTCCTCCATCAAGCCTCTACGCTTCAACGCCGCAGGGAACGCTCCGACGCTAACAGCGCCGCGTGATGGATGTCAAACCACGGACGGGAGCGCCTCGATCGGGAGCTCTCCGGGCCGCCCGCGGCCGCTTCCCTCGATCGAGTGACGGTTCCGCCAGCCGTCCGGCAAGCGGCGCGAGCACAACGCGAGGCCGGCCGCGGTCGTGATACTCCCGGCGTGTCCCGCTCCCCCTCGATCGAGGCCGACGGCCTGCGCAAGCGCTTTGGCGACGTCGAGGCGCTTCGCGGCGTCTCCTTCGAGGCCGTGCCGGGAAGCGTGTTCGGGCTGCTCGGCCCGAACGGCGCGGGCAAGACGACGGCCGTCCGGATCCTGACGACGCTGCTCGCCCCGGACGGGGGCAGCGCGTTCGTCGGCGGGCTCGACGTCATGCGTGAGCCCGCCCGCGTGCGCGCCCAGATCGGGCTTGCGGGCCAGTACGCTGCCGTCGACGAGAACCTGACCGGCTTCGAGAACCTGGAGATGGTCGGGCGCCTCTACCACCTCGGCCGGCGCGTGGCGCGGGAGCGGGCAGCCGAGCTGCTCGACGAGTTCGACCTCGCGGATGCCTCCACGCGCCTCGTGCGCACCTACTCCGGCGGGATGCGCCGCAGGCTCGACCTCGCCGCAGCCCTCGTCGCCCGCCCGTCGATCCTCTTTCTCGACGAGCCGACCACCGGGCTCGACATCCGTAGCCGGATCGCGCTCTGGGACTCGATCGAGGCGCTCGTGGCCGCGGGAACGACGGTGCTCCTGACGACGCAGTACCTCGAGGAGGCCGACCGCCTCGCGCACCGAATCGCGGTGGTGAACCACGGCGTCGTGATCGCGGAAGGGACGCCCGCCGAGCTGAAGCTCCAGGTCGGCGGCGACCGCCTCGAGATCCAGCTCGCGCGCGGGTCGGACGTGGCACTGGCAGCGGCCGTGCTCGCGCGGGTCGGGGACGGTGCGCCCGTCGCTCTCGACGGCAGGCTGTCGATCCCGATCGTGGCCGCCGCCGGCGCGGTCACCGAGGCGGTGCGGCGGCTCGACGAGGCGGGGATCGGGATCGACGACATCGCGACCCAACGGCCGACGCTCGACGACGTCTTCCTGAAGCTCACCGGGCAGACGGCCGCGGAGGCGGAGGCGGAGCACGGATGAGGACGATCGGCTACGAGCTCTCGGACATGTGGGTGCTCGCCGTGCGGAGCGCCAGGCGCATTCCGCGCCAGCCCGACCTCTTGGTCGGCTTCACCGTGCAGCCCGTCATGTTCGTGCTGCTCTTCGTCTACGTCTTCGGCGGGGCGATCTCGACGCCGGGGTTCAGCTACGTCGAGTTCCTGATCCCGGGGATCATCGTCCAGACGATGGCATTCGGTGGTTTCGTCACCGCACTCGGCCTGTCGGAGGACCTGAAGAAGGGGCTGATGGACCGGTTCCGGTCACTGCCGATGTCACGCTCTGCCGTGCTCACGGGGCGGACGCTCGCCGACGTGAGCACGAACGTCGTCCAACTCGTCGTCGTCCTCGGCGTCGGGCTGCTCGTCGGCTTCGAGTTCAAGACCGGGTTCGGCGAGGTGCTCGCCGGGATCCTGCTCCTGCTGCTGATCGGCTACTCGTTCTCCTGGGTGTTCGCGTTCGTCGGCTTGACGGCGTCCTCGCCGGAAGCCGCCAATGCCTACGGCTTCACGATCCTCTTCCCACTCACCTTCGTCTCGTCGGCGTTCGTGCCGGTCGCGTCGCTGCCGAGCTGGCTGCAGCCGATCGCTCGGAACAACCCGTTCACGATCATGGTCAACGCCGTCCGGGGCCTCTTCCTCGGCATCCCTGTCGGTAACGACGTCGGGCTTGCAGTCGCCTGGTCGATCGGGATCGCGCTCGTCTTCGGGACGCTCGCGATCTGGCGCTACCGGCGGGTGGTCGCCCGCTAGATCTGGAACGCGAGATCCGCATCCGCCGCGGCCGCTACCGCCCAATCAGCCGTGCTCACAGCCTTCTTCGCGAGGATCTCTACACGGCGCCCGCCCCGGCCGGGCCGCGGTAGGCGTCGTCGCCGTATCCGAGGATGAGCCCGAAAATGAAGGGCAGGATGATCAGTCCGACTCCGAAGCCGGTTCCGCGGCCGTAGCTCTTCGAGAGATTGAGCGCAACGATGATCCAGACGACGATGTTCACGATCGGGATGAACAACAGGATGATCCACCACCAGGGGCGCCCGACAATTTTGAGCAGCACCAGGGTGTTCCAGATCGGGATGATGCTTTTCCACCCGGCCTCGCCTGCTTTCGTGAAGATCCGCCAGAAGGCGAGGATCACGATCAGCCAGACGAGGACGTAGATGATCCAGATGACACTGCTCATCGCTGGATGCCTCCTTAATGCAGCAAGGATGACGAGCTTGACGGACCGGGCGGACGGCCGCAGCTTCTGTCGCCGCTAGAAGGCCGCCAGGCCGGCGACGTCTGGCCACCTGCGCTTGCGGCCGAGATTGCGAACGCCGACGGTCTCTGAGCATCCGGCGCCCTGCCTACGGTTCGGCAGGTTCGATGAAGCAGACGAGCGAGCGTCACTGGCCCGGGCAGGGCGAGTCCGATGAAGAACGCGTGATGGACGTGCTGCATCGCTATGCCTATTCGCTGGTGCACGAGTTCGCCGAGCCGGGCGACCGCCTCCTCGACGTCGGCTCGGGCGAGGGATACGGGTCGGCGATTGTCGGCGGCTGGGTGGCGGAGTACCAGGGCCTCGACGTGTCCGCCGACGCCGTCGCGCATGCCCGCGAGCGGTACGCGGCTGAGAGGACGGGCTTCGATCACCTGGCCGGGCCCCGGTTCCCCTACGACGACGCCTCCTTCGACCTCGTGACGTCGTTTCAGGTGATCGAGCACGTCGAGGACGTGCCCGGGTATCTCGCCGAGATCCGGCGCGTCAGCCGGCCGGGAGCCCACGTGCTGATCACGACGCCGAACCGCACGCTCCGGCTGGCGGATGGCGAGCGCCCCTGGAATCGTTACCACCTGCGCGAGTACAGCCCGGATCAGCTCGGCACCCTGCTTCACGGTGTCTTCGCGGAGGTCGAGATCTATGCGGTGCGCGGGACGGAGGCGATGGAGGAGCTCGAGCACGCCCGGGTTGCCCGGGCTCGGCGGTTCGCCAAGGTCGATCGCTTCGGGTTGCGGTACGCGCTGCCCGAGACGCTCGACGCCCGCATCCGGCGGAGCCTGCGCAGGCAGCAGCGGCCCGGTGCCCTCACGGGTGCCGAGTTCTCGCTCTCGGACGTGCGGCGCACGCGCGACGACCTCGGGCTTGCGCTCGACCTGCTCGCCCTCGCCCGCCCGTAGCGCGCCGGGGACCAACGGCGTGGCCTGTCGGTGCGTCGCCACCACGCGCGAGGAGCTCGAGGCGCCCAGCTCCGGCGACACGGGGCTTCGCAGCACGGTGGTTTACGTTCGGGCCTACCGGGAAACCGCTGAACGAGCGAACGGAAGGAGCCGACATGGCAGGCCGTCTCGAGGGCAAGCGCATCGCAATTCTCGCGACCGATCTCGTCGAGCGGGTCGAGCTCGTCGAGCCTCGCCACGCACTCGAGCAGGCGGGCGCGACGACCGAGCTTCTGGCGCCGCACGAGGGGAGGATCCAGACCGTCAACCACGACGAGAAGGCCGACGAACAGCCGGTCGACCGTCTGATCGCGGCGGCGGACCCTTCGGACTACGACGCCGTGCTGCTCCCCGGCGGGGTCGCCAACCCTGACGCCCTTCGCCTGGACGAGGCCGCCGTCGGTTTCGTCCGTGAGGTCTACGCCGCCGGCAAGCCGATCGCCGCGATCTGCCACGGGCCCTGGCTCCTCGTCGAGGCCGACATTGCCCGTGACCGCACGCTGACTTCGTGGCCCTCGCTGAAGACCGACATCCGCAATGCCGGTGGCACGTGGGAGGACCGCGAGGTGGTCGAGGACGACGGCGTCGTCACGAGCCGCAAGCCCGACGACATCCCCGCGTTCAACGAGCGGATGCTCGCAACGTTCGCCGCGGGGAGGCGGGAGCGCTCGCTGCGCGAGGCCGGCGCGTCGCGTTGATGCGCATGACGTGGGCCCGAAGGGGGTATCCGAACGTCGTCCAGAGCGACTGGAGGTGCACGATGGCAACGAGGCGGCAGGTCGACGCTGCAAAACGGAATATCGAGAAGGCGCAGAAGGCGGCAGGCCGGAAGCGGACGATCGCGCACCTGCCCGAGGCCGTTCGCCGCGACCTCGGCAAGCAGGGGGCGGCGGGGCGGCGGCGGCGAGGCGAGCCTGGTCGGGCGCTCGAAGACAGGAACCGCGCGCAGCTCTACGAGATCGCCAAGGAGCGGAGCATCAGCGGCCGCTCGAAGATGGGGAAATGGGAGCTCATCAAGGCGATCCGGGGCTCGCGATGAGTGCCGAGAACGAGGTCGTCCGGGTCTATTCCAGTCCTGGCGGCGCCGCCAGCGTGATGCGCGAGTCCGTCGTCGCCCGGCCACGGCTCTCGGCTCAGCTGATCGAGGACGACGGGGGTCGCTGGCACGTCGTCATCCGTCCCGACGCCTCGACCGACGGGTTCCTGGCGCGGATCCTCGATCTCTTGCTGCGCTTGCTCAACGAAGGCCGGCTTCAGTTCGCGACCGTCGAGTACGAGGGGCGCACGGTTGATGCTCGGCCGGTCCGAACCGGCCATGGCGGTTGGCTGACGCCCGGAGACGGACACGACCCGACACGGACGGTCGCCGCGGTCTGCGACCGTCCGCCAAGGCCCTCGCGTGTTTCGCTTTGCGAGGCGACCGCTCGCTGCTCGGCCCACCGCGACGGTGCTCGCGAGAGTCCGGGGCGGACGCATCGATGCGACAGCCGACACCGGCGCTCGCGGACGACGAGCCGGATCGACCTGCCCACGCGGGGCGAGGGGCGGCCGGTCATCGAGGTGATCTCCCGACGCGAGTCCTCCGGCGTCTCTGGTGAGATGCCGCTGACGGTCCGATCGCCACCCTCAAGTCGACGTCGCGGAGGCCGATGAGCTAGGAGCAGCGTACGACGTCAAGACGGACGGGCCCGCCAGCTACAGTGGCGCGAGGCTTGAGCATCGTTTGAGGGGCGCTGCCGAGCATTTCCCGGTGTTTTTCGAACGGCGGCAGCATCCACAGACCTCCCCGACCGCATGCGCACTCACCGTTCCGGCTGACCGGCTGGTGTCTGCGGCACGGCCGGATGGTGGTCGCTGCCTGGCTGGTGGCCGTCGCTCTCGGCGCGATCGGTGCCCTGTACCTGTCGCCCCTGCTCAGCTCGGGCTTCTCGCTGCCCGGGACGGACTCGAGTCGGGTCAGTCAGCTGCTCGCCCGCAACTACGGCCGGGGCGCAGCCGGAGGCTTCGTCTTGATCGCAAAAGGGCGAGCGCCCATTGCTGCAGGTTCGCCGGGCCGCTGCCGAGGCGGTCCGGCTGCTTCCCGGCGGCCGGCTCGGCGGCACCGAGCGGTTGAGCGCGGACGCGGCAGCCGCGTTCGTTCATTCGAGCCTGAACGCGTCGCAGGGCCAGGCGCGGACGGCGAGTCTTCGACGAGAGCTCGGTCCCCGCGTGCTCGTCACCGGCGACGCGGCCGTCCAGCACGACATCGGCTCGGCGCTCGCGCGGGCGCTCGACGATCGGCGAGCTCTACCTCGCCGTGCCGGTGGCGCTCGTGATCCTGCTGCTCGTCTTCGGTACCGGCTCGGCGTTCCTGCCGTTCCTGTTCGCCGCGTTCACGATTCCGCCGGCGCTCGGGATCGCCTGGGGATTCGCGCACGTGCTCGCTCTGAGCAACTACCTGCTGAACATGGTGATGATGATCGGCCTCGGGATCGCGATCGACTACTCGCTGCTCGTCGTCAACCGCTATCGCGACGAGCGACGCCGCGGCCACGAGCACACCGAGGCGGTGCGCGAGACGATGCTGCACGCCGGGCAGGACGATCGTCTTCAGCGGCCTCGTCGTCTCGCTCGGGCTCGCGCTGATGCTCCTGCTGCCGGTGCCGTTCCTGCGCGGCTTCGGGCTCGGCGGGCTGCTCGTCCCCGCGCTCAGCGTCCTCTGCGCGCTGACGCTGCTGCCGGTGATGCTGCTGGCTTTCGGGGAGCGGCTGGAGTCCTTCCGGCTGCTCTCTCGCTCGCAGTCGGAGCGCCGCGACGCGTTCGAGCTCAGGCTCTGGACGCGACACGCACGCTGGGTGATGCGGCGCGCCAAGTTCGTCGCGCCGCTCGTCGCGGCGCTGCTCGTGCTCGCCGCGCTGCCGCTGATCGGGATCCACGTCGGCCCGGACTCCCCGAGCTCGGCCCCGCCCGGATCTCGCCTCGGTGCGCGGGATGGCTCAGAGCTGCAGGCGGCCGCCGGCGGCTACTCGGACGACCCGACGACGATCATCGTCGCCGCCGAAGCACGCGGTCGATCGGCCTGCGACCGCCGCCGCGGTCGGCAAGCTCGACCGGCTCCTCCGCGCCGACCCGCAGGTTGCGAGCGTCTCGGCGGCCGTCCCTGCCGCGGACGGCCGGTACCTGCGGATCGACGTCGTCAGCCGGCCTCGATCCGTCGAGCCCGCAAGGCACAGGCGTTCGCGCAGCGACCTGCGCAGAGACCTGATCCCGGCCGCCCACTTCCCGCTCTCCGTCGCTCGTCCTCGCCGGCGGCGGCGCCGCCTACGCCGCCGACTTCGTCTCACGCACGCTCGGCTCGTTCCCCTGGCTGATCCTCGGCGTGATCGGCGCTGACCTACCTGCTGCTCGTCCGGGCCTTCCGGTCGCTGCTGCTGCCGCTGAAGGCGATCGTGCTCAACCTGCTCACCGTCTCGGCGGCCAGCGGGCTGATGATCGCCGCTCTTCCAGTGGGGCTGGGGCAGCTGGGCCGGCCTGCTCCACGTCCACGAGATCGAGGGCTGGATCCCCGTCTTCATGTTCACGCTGCTCTTCGGGCTCTCGATGGACTACGAGGTCTTCCTCGTCTCGCGCATGCGTGAGGCGTGGGACGCGACCAGCTCGAACCACGGCGCCGTCGTGCACGGGCTGGCGAACACCGGCCGGATCGTCACCGCGGCCGGGCTGATCATGGCCGCCACCTTCAGCGGGCTCATGTTCGGCTCGATCCCGACGATGCAGCAGCTCGGCTTCGGGCTCGCGATCGCGATCATGATCGACATCACGCTCGTGCGCGGGCTGCTGCTCCCCTCGACGATGGCGCTCGCCGGCCGCTGGAACTGGTACCTCCCGCGCTGGGCGGCACCCGACCTCTGGCCGCGTCGGCCTCGCTGAGCTGCCAGCCGCTCCCAACTCCCGCGTATCGGGCGACGGCGGACGCCTCGCTTGACGTAAGCGGACTCGAGGCCGCCGGACCGTGTCGGTCTAAAAACCGTGAAGAGATGCGCGTGATTCGAGAGCGCGCCGGTCGACTGTGAGCAGCGCGTCGCCGCCGATCGGGCCGAACCCGGCGGGCGCGATCATGACCTCGTCCGCCCCGCCAGGATTCGAGTAGCTACCAACCTGGGCCACCGGCGAAGCGCGGATCGTGCGACCACCTTCCGGCCGATCAGGCCGAGCCAACGCGTCCCTCGGAACCTTCCACTTCAGCTCGCCGAAGCTGCCGAAGCAGCGACAGCGATCCGCTACCGGAAGCACCTCAGTCAGGGCTGACCTCCGGTGACCGCGTAGGAGAGGAGCAGATCAAGCCCGATCACTGCGAGCGCGATCAGACCGAGGCTCATGCACATCAGCACGAGGACGGTCCAGATCGGCCGCTCCCGTTCCGTGTCGGGCAAGGTCGGAACGACCGGTCGATGGAGGTTGAGCAGAGCTGCGTGCAGGTAGCCCGGGGGCTCGGGCAGGCGGAGCTCGTGGCCGTTCGTTCGCCAGGCGGCAGCGA
The DNA here is from genome assembly GCA_963765345.1 of uncultured Actinomycetota bacterium. Taxonomy (GTDB): domain Bacteria; phylum Actinomycetota; class Thermoleophilia; order Gaiellales; family Gaiellaceae; genus PALSA-600. The sequence continues at coordinate 67,384 of CAVXWI010000014.1, read as the reverse complement.
CCTGGCGCACCGGGGTCGCCACCGGAACCTGAGGTGGCTCGAGCTCGAGCAGCCGTACGTTGCCCGGCACCGAGATCGAGCGTTGCTCGATGGCGACCTCGTCGACCTGGTCGGTGCTCAGCAGTCCGCGTCGACCGTCGAGCAGGCGAACTGCGTAGGCGCTTGCCTCGCCGTCGGGGCCCACCCAGGCCTCCTCGACCCATCCGAGCAGACCGAGCGGCGCGTAGATGCCGAACCCGTCGCACCCGCCAAGGGTCACGTGTCGAGTTGCCATCTCCTTTGTGTTTCCCGCTTCTGCGGGCTTGTACACACTCCCGCCCGCAGCTGCTCGTTTGACGTGCCGGTCGGGTGGGTCGCGCCGGTCTCGAGCAGCTCGATGGTGTCTCTACAGCGGTGGCATGCGGCTAGGGGAAGCAGGAGCGCGTAGTCGGTTGTGTCCGCGTGGGGGTGCGAGCACTACGGCGGGTCGCTTGCCCGCGCCGGTCAGGAGCAGCAGCCTCAGCTTCGGCGACAGCCAGCCTCGCATAGCCCGATGCATGCGTTCGTGTCCGGTGCCCTGATTGCGCTCGGGCAGCGCCGACGGTACTCAACGGATCGCTCGGACATCGACGCCTGAGCTCACGTCGAGCCACGCCCGGTCAGCGGTGAGCGCCGGCAACTCGAGGCGCCGGGCGAGCGCCAGGCACGCGCGGTCTCCGAGCGACAGGCCATGTTGGCGTGTCAGGCTCCAGAGTTCGGCGGCCCGCTCGGCGTCTTCGACGATGAACGGGACGATCTGCAGTCCGAGTGCCTCGACGTCGGCGCGTAGGTCGGTGACGTCAACTCCCCGCGCGAGCCAGCGTTGATAGACCTCGGCCCAGTTCACGGTCGAGATTGCGGCTCGCTCGATGGCTTGCTCGACGATCTCGGCGCCGGGCTCGGAGTGCAGTAACGCGAGCAGCGCAGAGGCGTCAAGTACACAGACGTAGTCGTTGCCCGTCAGGTTGGGTGCTCGCGCTTCGCTTCCTGACGGCGTTCAGCAATGAGCTCGTCGACCATGCTCACGTCGGCGGGGACGACGGCGAGGCGCTGACGGACTCGCGAGAGAATTGCGTCTCGGCGCTCGAGCACGAGTCGGTCCTGCTGGGCGCTCGCGATCAGGACATCGCCCGCTTCGATGCCGAGGCGCCGTCGCAGCGTCGCGGGGACGACGAGCCGTCCCTGCGGCCCGACGGTGACTTCGATCGACCGACGATCCGCCATTGGAGTCCCAGTGTGCCACAAGTGACGTAATATGCCAACTATATGTATTGGTGGCATATCCGGTTCGATCGGCCTACTGCGCGGGGCCGGCATACCACCGGTGCCACGGGCCGTTCGTACCCGCCCCGGCCGGAGCGTCACGGGTTTCGTCGACCCGCTCGCCGGCAACCAACGACCCTATGCCACCGCGTCCCCTATGGACCGGGGCGATTCAATTCGGGCTCGTCACGGTTCCTGTACGCCTCTATCCGGCGATCGCCGAGCACAAGCTCCACTTCCACCTCGTCCACGAGACCGACGAGAGCCCGATCGGCTACCAGAAGGTCTGCAAGCTCGAGGAACGCCCCGTGCCGGACGACGAGGTCGTCAAGGCGTTCGAGTACCGGACGGGTGAGTACGTGCGGCTCACCGACCAGGATTTCGAGCTGGCGCGCACCCGCGGTGCACGGGCGATCGAGATCTCCGACTTCGTGCCGCTGGCCGATATCGACCCGATCCTCTTTTGTCCGCCCTTACTACGTCGGGCCCGGGGCCGGCGGCGAGAAGGTCTACGCCCTCCTCGCCCGTGCGATGGAAGAGTCGGGCCTCGCGGCCGTCGTCACCTTCGTGATGCGTGACCAGCAGCACCTCGGCGCGCTCCGCGTTGTCGACGGGCTGATCGTGCTCGAGCAGCTTCGGTTCGCCGACGAGCAACGTCCCGTCGAAGGGATCAGGCCGACAGGGCAGCGCATCGCCCGGCAGGAGCTCGAGTGGCCGCCAGGCTGATCGAGTCGTACCGCGGGGCGTGGCGGCCCGAGAAGTACAAAGACACCTACCGGGCCGAACTCCGCGCATTGATCGAGGCGAAACGGAAGGGGCAGGCGTCTCCGGTGGCCGCACAGCCCGAGGAACAGCAGGCCCCCGACCTGCTTGCGGCGCTCCGACAGAGCGTCCAGGCCGCCGCTCCGGGCGCGCCGTCGGAAGGCCGGCCGCAGGGCCTCGAGCGCCGCCCCCGGAACCCACACCCGTTCGGCCCGGTAGCCCATCTACCGTCTCGAGGGTGCGCGCGCTCGACAACCCGACGATCGCGGCGGAGCTGCGCGAGTACGGCGCGCTGCTCGAGCTCGCGAGCGCTCGTCCCTACGCGGCGCGCGCATTCCGCCGGGGGGCCGAGCTCGTGGCGGCGTCGCCCGTGGACGTCGCGGCGCTCGTGCGGGCCGGACGGGCCCGCGAGCTTCGCGGGATCGGGCCCGGCATCGACGCCAGGCTGCGCGAGCTCGTCGAACACGGGCACGATCGCCGAGCTTGACGAGCTGCGCCGGACGGTCTCGCCGGAGCTCGCCGCCCTCGGCCGACTCCACGGCTTCGGCGCTCGGCGCGCGATCGAGATCGGTGCCGCGCTCGGCATCCGCACTGCCGAGGAGCTCCGAGAGGCGGCCCGCGGCGGGCGCCTGCGCGAGGTGCGCGGGATCGGCCCCAAGACCGAGGCGTCGATCCGCGCGGCGCTCGAGCGAGCCGCGCCCCCGCCACGCCGGCCGTTGCCGCTCGACCGCGCCCGGACCATCGTCGAGCGAGTCGCCTCCGCGCTCGGCGGCGTCGCGGCGGGTGACCCGCGGCGCTGGCGGGACGAGTGCGAATGGCTCGCGATCGCCGTACCCGCAGACGATCCGGATGCGGCCCGGGCGCGGTTCGCAGCGCTACCCGAGATCGTCGCGACGATTGCGCCCGATGTCGGCGTCACGCTCGAAGGCGTCACGATCGAGCTCCACACCGCCGCCCCGGAAGCGTTCGGGACGGCGCTCGTGCGCGCGACCGGCTCACCCGGCTACCTCGAATCACTCGGCCCGCTGCCCGACGCCCCGTGCGAGAACGGCGTGTTCCGGCTCCTCGGGCTCCCTCTCGTCCCGCCGGAGCTGCGTGAGACCGACGCGCCGCCGGTGCCGCCCCGGCTCGTCGAGCACACCGGACGTCCGCGGCGACCTCCATTGCCACACGACCGCCTCCGACGGCAGAGGCACGGTCCGCGAGATGGCCGAGGGAGCCATCGCCCTCGGCTACGAATACCTGGCCATCTGCGACCACACGAAGGCCGTGCGTGTCGTGCCCGGCCTCGACGCGGACGACCTGCGCCGGCAGGCCGAGGAGATCGCCGAGGCAAACGAGACGCTCGCCCCGTTCCGGATCCTCCGCGGGGTCGAGTGCGACATCCTCCCCGACGGCAGCCTCGACCTCCCCGACGGCGTGCTCGCCGAGCTCGACTGGGTGCAGCTGTCGCTCCACGCTGGACAGCGGACGCCGCGGCGGGAGCTCACGGCGCGTGTCACGCACGCGATGGCCCACCCGGCCGTGCGCTGCCTCAGTCACCCCACCGGGCGGCTGATCGGCCACAGGCCGGAGAACGCCCTCGACCTCGAGCGGACGTTCGAGACGGCCCGCGAGACGGCGTCGCGCTCGAGGTCAACGGGCTCCCCGCCCGGCTCGACCTGAGCGGCGAGCACGTCGCCGCGGCCCTCGCCGCCGGGGTCTCGATCGTGTGCTCCACGGACGCCCACTCGGTCGCCGGGCTCCTGAACATGCCCTACGCCGTGCATACGGCGCGGCGCGGCGGCGCCGCGCCCGGCGACGTTCTGAACACCCTGCCGCTCGACGCCCTCATACGCTTGGGCAAGACGGGCACCTGACGGAAAGACGACGAGAAGCGTGCCAGCTCGTCTGTGCGTCGCCGCCTCTGCGAGCTCGTCTACACCGGCGCCGGCAGCCGCTGGCTTCAGGCGTCGGTCGCCCGCACGATCGCGTTCCAGCCGGATCGTTGGTCGCCGTTCGACGCCTCGGGTTTGCGTGCCGCGAGGCGCGGGAATCCCGCTACGACAAGGCGTCGTCAGGTCGCGCTCTGCTTTCGGCCAACGATCCTGGATCGATGATCGGGACGGAGGTCGGCGGGCGATCTGCCGGTCGGTGCCGGGCCAGCGACGGCCTGGCCCGGCAGCGTCCGACGTGGTTACTCAGGTACGGCCGGGGAAACCGTGGTCGCAGCCGTTCTGGCTGGGCGCGGAGAGATTGACGTTGGTTGCCTTGACCGTGACCCCGTTGTCGGCGCTTGTTCCGCGCACGCTGGCGCATTCGTTGACGGTGATCGCGGAGGAGGTGACCTTCTGCATCGAGAGGATGTCGGTCGTGGACGAGAGGGTGGCGGTGGTTGTTCCGCTCTCGCCGTGGATCGTGATCGTGTTGCCGTTGACCGCGGTGATCTTTCCGGCCGCGAAGCCGAAGTTACCGAAAGCCGTGAAGTTGGCTGGCCGGCTTCCGGCAGATCCTGTCCCGGAGTGGGGGTAGCCACCCGGGTGGCCGAAGGAACCGGTCGTGCACGTTCCCTTGACAGCCGGGGCCATCGTGACGCGGAACGCATCGATCGCGCCGCTGGTTGCCTGCTGCCCGATGGCGGTAACGCAGGCGCCGGTCTTGAGGTCAGAGCGAGCCGCTGAGGATTGCTTGACGATCACGCTCGAGCCGGCCAGGGAGATGGTCGACTCTCCGACAGTGCCGAACGAGTTCTTGACGACGAAGCTGCTGCCCTTGACGGAGACGACCTGACCGGAAACGAAACCGGATATGGGCGACGCGGCAAGTGCGGCCGAACCGGTTGCGAGCACGGCGAGCATGCATCCGGTGAAGAGCGTTGGTGCCAGTAGCTGGCGAAGTGTTGTCCGTTTCATCCGAGCCAGAGTCACCTCATCTCTAAAGATGCACCTAAGAGCTTTGTAAGGAATCCGTGGGCGACGAGGTGAGGTTCGCTGTGAGCGTTGCCGTCGTGGGTCCGCGACAACGGCGAGCGGCGGTCGTCGTCACTGGGCCGCGCACGTGGGAACCTGACGAATGCCGGCTACTCGGCAGGCGGACGCGCTCCACCCGCACGCTGTTCAGCTTCCTTCGATCGAACGTATGCCCCCGACAAGAAGCGAACGTGGGCAGGCGGTCAGCCCAACCGCGGACCAGGCGCCAGAGCCTCGTCATGGCTGGAGAAGGCCAGGCGCTCGGCTGGTGAGCGTTGCGGGCTACGGCGTAGCTGGCGGCCGGCAGCGAGTCCAACCAGGACCGGGGGCGTCGCGGCGATCGGGGAGGTGACGATGAGCAGGAGCCCCCACGCGCCGGCGGCGAGCCCGGTCGCGGCGGCGGCGCGGCCTCGTCGCGTGACGAGCAGGCCGAGGAGTGCGGGTGCAGCGAGGTCGAGCCATCCCATCGTGATCGTGCCGAAGTCGACCTGCTGAAGTGACGGCAGCGGGCGCCCGACGTGAGCGAGTGTCGGGGGCGTTGCGGCTGACAGCGCATGCATCTCCGGCGTGACCTGGTGGTTTCCCCAGACGAGGGCGACATCGAGCACGACAAGCAGCACAAGTCCCGTTGTCAGCCACGCGCGCGGTGCGAGCGCCGCGACGATCCCGGTGGCGGTGAGACATGCGCCGGCGATCAGCGCGACGCCCGCCGCCTCGCCGAGCGTCCCCGGCCCGAACCAGGCGAGGACGTAGAGCGGCGGCACGAGCAGGGTTGGCAGCACCGGGAGGCGCCAGCCGCGCACCCAGCCCGCACCCGCCGCGAGCACCGGTGTCGCCACCGCGGCGAGGGCGGTCAAGAAGCTTGCTCCTCCATGCATCCGGGCAACCGATATGCCGACGACCATCGCCGCCGCCGGGATCATCAGCCCGAGCGTCCGCGACGACACGAGCTGCCGCCGCCGCGCGGGCGCCGCTACGAGCGCCGCCTGGATGAGAACCAGAACGGCGTAGGAAGCAGCAACGCTCACCCGGCCACGGTAGCTCCCAGCCGCAGAGGTCCGGGTCGATCAGATCGTGCAAATGCGGCCTGGGCCGCCTGGCCGAGGTGTGGGGATCGGCGTGATCGCCGCGGCCTGTTGCGTGAGTCTGCGTCCACGTGATGAGGAGCTCCGGCAGGAGCGGTCGGGGGAGGCCGCGCGCATCGGCGTGACGGGGCGAGAAGAGGCGGAAACCCCTCGCGGGTTGAAGCTGAGCGCAGCTAGCGAGTCTTCCTCACCACTCGCGCGAGGCCTTCGGTTTCACCTGCGAGAGCACTTGGCGACGTGCGGCCTGGATCCTCTCGACGGGAGTGGGGTGGCTGAACAAGAACAGGTAGATCGATCGGGGCGGGTCGAGGTCGGACAGGTTCGCGGTTGCGAGCGAGCGGTGGGTGGCCTCGAACGCGGCGAGGTCGTGGGTCAACTCGAGCGAGAAGCGGTCGGCTTCGCGCTCCCACCGCCGCGAGAGCGCCGACCCTGGCGGAGCCGCGGGAATCTCCAAGGCTGCGGCCAGTAGCAGGACGAACGGCACGACCCGCGGGTCGCTAACACCGCCGGGCGCCCCGATCGCGGTGCGCAGGTCTGGCCAACGAAGAAGCGCCCAGAGGATGACGACGAAACCGGCGAGACCGAGCATGCCGAGCAGCGCCCCCTTGATGAGGTGGTGGGCACGGCGGTGGCCGAGCTCGTGGGCGAGAACGAGACCGATCTCGGCCGGGGCTGCTTGCGCTAGGAGCGTGTCGTAGAGGACAAGACGGCGCGTCGGTCCGAGCCCGGACACGTAGGCATTTGCCTTGCGGGTACGCCGGCTCGCATCCGCCACCAGCACCTCCTTGATCGGGAGCTGCGCCGTTTCTGCGAGCGTCCGCAGCTCGCTTGCGAGCTCGCCACCGTCGAGCGGGGTGAACCGATTGAAGATCGGCTCGACCACGAGCGGGGCAAGGAAGCCGAGCGCCAGCACGACCCCCGCCCCGGCCGAGATGGCTACCAGAGGCCAGACGCGAGGCAGGAGCCGCGCCGAGCCGACGAGACCGAGAAGCGCCGCGCTCGACAAGACAAGGCCGAGAACGAACGCCTTGACACGGTCCGCGGCGAAGCCCGCGAGTTTCTGGGTCGAGAAGCCCCAGCTTCGCTCGCGCACGAAGCCCGCCCAGAACGCGATCGGCAGGTTGAGCGCCGTCGTCAACACGGCAATCAGCGCCGTGAACCCGACCACCTGCCACCACCATGACGATCCCTCCAATGGCTCGAACAACCAGCCGCCGAGAGGGCCGAACACGACCAAGGCCAGGAGAACGACGTTGAGAGCAAATCGGACCAATGCCGCTGCGTACAGGGGCCGGTGGTAGCCCCGTGCCCGAGCCACCTGCTCCTCGCCAAAGAGTCCAGCCGCATCCACCCGCCCATGATCGCCGGGTATTGCCAGGCGCCGTGGCCGACGATTCGGAGCAGACGAAGGTCGGTTGGCCGAGGCCGACCGGGAAACCACGGTCTGGCCGGGGACGAGATTGCGCAAAACCGTTTATCCATCCTTGTTTGCGCTCAACGCTGCGAGTGCCCCCGGCAAGAAGCGAACGTGCGCACGCGGTTTAGGAAGTCGGTCGATTGACTTCGTCGTGGTGCGCAGAGGTGCTCGAAGTCCCCATCCGTCCCGACCCCGAACGACTCCGACTCGCCTGGGCGCTACGCGGCTTGGGTGATCGCGATCACCTTCCTCGGCTCGGCCGCTCGCCGATCTGCCTCGGCCCTGAAGCGGCGGGCGGGATCTACCGCGAGGCGCGCTCGAGTCCGAGGCGGCGGAGGGAGCGCTCGAGCTCGGGGACATCTCTCTGGATGCGTTCGAAGTCCGGGCCGGAGAGCGCGAGGAGTCTCATCGGCGTCCGGGCGACGACCGTGGCAGTTCGTTCTCCTGTCAGTAGGAGCGCGATCTCGCCGAAGGTGTCGCCCGGGCCGAGCGTCACGGGTGTCGGGCCGCCGGCACCTGATTACCTCGGCCTCGCCCTCTTCGATCAGGTAGACGGTTGTTCCGGACTCGTCGACCGTGACAACCTCCGTGCCCGCGTCGACCTCGGCCTCTCCCATCGCCGCCGCGAGCGCGTCGAGCTCGGCGGTGGGGAGGTCGACGAACAGAGGTGCGCTCGCAATCCGCGCCACATCGATGACGGCGGCCGGTGGGATCGGGTGGTTGGAGACGAACAGCTCGCCGGCGTCGTGCGCTGCCCTGATCTTGCGGAGCCGCTGGTAGGTGTACGTCTTCAGCGGGTAGAGCCGCGCGCCCCCGACCTGCCGCTCGGCGAAGTTGAAATACGTTCGCTCCGACTCCCAGGGGCCGAGACCGGTCTTGACCAGATCGACTGCCTCATGGACCGCGGCGGCGATCTCCGGGTTCGGTGCCATCCCCACCGCGAACATCACGTAGCCGGCATCGAGCGTGCCGACCGCGCCGTGGTGCTGCGCCGAATTCGCCATCGCCCCGCCGAGCTGCCGGATCTCGAGCGAGATCAGCGGCGGGACGGCGGTCTGGACGAACGCGTCGATCGCCTCGTCGGGCAACCGTTCGAGGAACAGCCCGTCGCCGACGCCCGGAACGGGGTGGGGCGGGTCCATGTGCAGGTGCTGAAGAGCCGTCGCGCCCACGGCGGCGAAGGTGTCCATCACCGGACCGAGCTCTCGCAGCGGCATGACCAGCGCGGCGCCCTCGCTCTCCGAGCCGACCAGAACTGCCTCGACGATCACGAAGCTGTTGCCGCGCAGCGGCTCCGGAACATCAGGGAAGGGCGGGAAATGAAGAATCCGGCCGACCGACGTGACCTCGTCCGGCACCGTCTCGGCCCAATCGCGCCAGCGGCGCAACACCTCACCGGCCCGCTCGACGGGCCAGAACATCGCGCCGGCATACAGCTCAGGGGTCGGATACAGCTCGAGCTCGATCGCCGTCACGACCCCGAAGCTGCCGCCGCCGCCCCGGACGGCCCAGAAAAGATCGGGCTCGTTCTCACTGTCCAGCCGCACGAACCTGCCCTCGGCAGTGACGAGCTCGACCGCGGTCACGCTGTTAGCCGCGAGCCCTCGGCTCCGCGCCAGCCAGCCCATGCCGCCCCCGAGCGTGTAGCCGACCACACCAACATCGGGAGAGGAACCATGGAGAACGACGAACCCCTGCTCAGCAGCGGGCTCGACGACATCCTCCCAGAGCGCTCCAGCCTCGATGCGCGCGCGACGGGCGCCGGCGTCGATCTCGACGCCGCGCAAACGCGACGTCTTCACGAGGATCGTGTCATCCAGCACCGCGAGCGCTGAGGCTCCATGGCCGGTTCCCTGCGGGGCGATCCGAAGACCATGAGCACGCGCGAACTCGACGACCTTGACGACATCCTCGACGGACTCGACCAACGCGACCGCGAACGGCCTCTGATCGACCGCGAGATTCCAGGCCTGGCGAGCCTCGCCCCACTCAGGATCGCCCGGAAGCACGACCTGGCCGGTGAGACGGCCTCGTAGGTTGCGGAGACCCCGCGGCGTCCTCAATCGCCCTCCGGCCGTCGAGTTGCCGATCAGCAGGTATCCCGGCGTGATCTGCCGGCTCACCAGAATGAGCGTCGTCGACCACGAGCGCGATGCTATCCCCTTCATGTCCGGGGTGTTACGGCCTGGGTTGCGCTCAAGGTCTACGCGGGTCCACGCCCTTGTCGACGCACCAGCGAAGTGTGAGGATATGGACGTCGATGCGGCGTGCGGGTGGGCTCGTGTTTGGTTGGCGACTCGCCACCAGAGTTGCGGTGGCTGCGGCGGGCACGGCGATGCTCGTTTCCGGGTCGGGAGCGACGGCCGCGGCTCCCACCCCACGCCCGATCCTGATCGTCTACAAGGGACGTTCAAGACGACCTACGCGAGCTCCACCTCGACAACCCAGCCGCGCGGTATCCCGGGTGACATCGGCAGCCTGGTGCTCACCTGGACCGCTGTGGCCAGGCTCACCTCGAAGGACATCTATGACGGCGTCGAGGTCAACTGGCACTACACGACCCTCGACGGCACGTACAATTACGTCATCCAGCCGACTCCTGGGAAAGCCGGCATCGACTGCAAGAACATCCAGGTGACCGAGAAGCCCGGGTACGAGGCGACTCCCCCGGACGCCGTCGACCTGACGTATAACCCTCGAACCGCCCAGTACCTCCTCACGGCCGCCGTCCCGTTCGACGCACTGGCGACGCTGTCGCCCCAGACAACGTGCAACGGGTTCGGCTATTGGCCGGACCCCGGGGCTGTGAGTGCCGAGTCGAGGGCGCTCGGGGGCGGCGATCCAGCCGACCGTGACCATCTCGGCGGGAAGCCGGTGCAGGTTTCCTCTTTCAGGCCGACTGGGGTTCGCCCCCGACGAACCGTACGGAACCGACGGCGTCTCGACTCCTATCTCCAGGTCGAGGTCGGCGACGTGCCGGTACGACCGCGCCGACGCCCGAGGCGCCCTTCGTCAACCTGAAGTAGCGGCTGAAGGAGTTCGCGCGGTCGGACGTGCGCGACGCGCTTGTCCAGTCGGTCGTGCAGTGCGCCGGACTCGCGCTCTCGGCGAAGTCACTGGCGGGACTGCTCGCGGCCCCCGCAGCGATCGCTGGCCCGGAGAACGCCGCGGTCATCGCGACGATGAAGGTCGTGTACGACGAGGTAAAAGCCTCGAGGGTCTGAACAGCGACCCGATCAACGACCTGCAGGCGAAGGCCGACGCATGTGGCTCGACGCTGATCTGGTTCTTCTTTGCCTACAAGACATTCTCTGACCCGCCCGCGACTGGCGTCGACGAGGTGCCCGTGCCGGGCACGGTGACGCTGGCACCACCCCGTCGCTCCGTGCCTCCTCGGCGGGCAGCGCCCATGCCGCCTGCCTGACGCTCGTCTCCGACGAGGAGGCGGTCACGCTGGCACTTGCGCGGGTCGCGAGCGCCTACGGCGCGTCTCGACCGCGATCGACCGCCTCTCGCAGGCGCAGGCGACCAACGACGCGAGCGCGTCCGCCCTGCAGTCGGCGGCGCTCGAGGCGCTCCAGCTCGAGCTCGCGCAGAACCTCGATTCGTTGACCGCCATAGAGCGGACGCTTGGGGCGCTCCTCCACCGACTACTTCGGTCCGGGCTCCGAAGTTCCCGGCCAGCGCGACTGCAGCCAGATCCGGCGGCCTACGTCCGGGGCAGCTGGGACACCTCGGCATCCCTGCGAGCGAGCAACCACGAGCGAACCTGGGTGGGCTCTCTATCTCGTCTCCGACCCGACCAAGCCCCAAGCTTCCAGCCGGCGCCGAGGCGATCGCGCATTCCGATCCCCCCCGCTGGAAGGCTCAAGGCGCTCGTCGCGGGGGCGCTCACAAGCGGCGCATCCGAGGCGAAGCTGGACGGCGACATCGGAGCCGCTCGCTGGAAGAGGTTCGTCGCCGACGCTGCTGGCCTCGGCCTGACCCTGCCGGGCAGCTGCTGTCCTTCGTGGGCGTGCCCTCGCGGCCGAGGCTATCCCAGGCAGCGCACCGGCATCCTGCCACGTTGGCGCTCTGACATGCTGGCTCCACGCGAGGGGGTCCGCTGTCCGACCCGGTCGCGGCCGGTAGCCTCGGGCGGGGTGAGTTCGTGGCGATCGACGCTCACCACGTCAAGGCAGGCCAGCAAGAGCTCCGGCTGCTCGCTGGATACGACACTCGCCTCGGCTCGCAAGCATTGTCAGTGCCCGTGGCAAGAATCGAACAGACATCGGGCGCAGGGCGATTGCCAGAGCGGTTCCGCGAAGGGGAGATGAGGGGGGTAGCTGGATGGGGGTGGGTCAGGGCGCTGTGCCCGACCCGTGGAAAGGGCCGATTCTGGGTTGCCTGGCAAGCCAAGCCACTTTCTGGACGAATCACGAGAGGTGCCCCGGGAAGAATCGAACTTGCGCACGCGGTTTAGGAAACCGCTGCTCTATCCACTGAGCTACGGGGGCTTTTTGGCTCAACCATGCTCTTTTGCACAGTTGAGCGATCTATCCACTGTATCCCGCGCTGACGGGACAAGCCACAATTCCCAGGGGTTCTGTCCTGCGCCCATCTCCTCTAGGTTGCGCCAGTGGGTAGGCGAAGACATGACTTAAGTCGGTGGGCTACGGGGAAGGGTCGCTCCTGGAAAAAGTTCGTAGGAACAGCCGTTCGTGCTCCCGGTCTCCAAACGGTCGCCGGTGACGTCGTGAAGAGAAGAAGCAGCGTCAGTTCCAACCGGGAACGGCACTCGGAAATCTTCCGACGGATTCAAGGGCGACTAGATGAACAAGCAGGGAGTTGTGAGATTGGGTCCCCACGTTCGGTACGGGTTCGATTCCCGGCTGACATCCGGGAGTGTGTCCGCTGACCGGCTCGCGTGGATCGTCGTTCTCATTCCGCCGTCACGGTTCGCCGTGTGAGCGACGTGCCCTCATAGCGGCGGGGTCGGTGCCTGGGTGCACGGTCTGATTTTCAATGCGGGTACGGTATGACTGACGGGCGTTTCCACCTCTTCGCACGCGGCATTCGCGACGGTTATCGGCACAACACCGCCCCAGGGCCGCGCTCTGGTAATGACGTTCTTGATGTACTCGTGTTCGTCTCCAGCCCACGGCAGGTTCCCACGAGTTTCAGCAGGTGCTCGCGAGAGGAAACCCTGGCGGGGTGTACTCGTACGAGGATTCGATGCGTCCAGCGGGTTCGCGACGGCGAAGGCGAATACGTGGTCATCTCCTACACGAGCCTGCCGGCGCCCGAGTCGGGTTCGCCCTGGCGCGTAGGCGCGCAGCGGCTCGGATACGAGAACGGTCGCTTCTACCTCAACCACACCTCGGGTCGGCTGCTCGGGCCAGATGGTGAGGCCGACAAGGATGCGGTCATCTTCAACCTGAGCGACGGCCGTGTCGCCTTCATGCATCGGCTCCATCCCAACATGCAGCTCGCGCTCGTTCGACTCCTCATCAAGCTCTGGGATCGCCTCGCGGGTACTGGGATCATCACGTGTGCGACCTTCAGCGTCACACGATCATCGCCCCGTCGACGGGTGCGCTCGGTGTTGGGGCCGGCGCCCGCTGGCGAAGACGACGCCGAGGGCTTCTTGCTCTTCTACGACGAGCGCGACGGAGCCGGCGAGTACACCACCAAGGTGGCGCTGCTCAACGCCGAATACGGGCCGACTTCGAGTTGATGCTGCCCGACCCGATCATGCGACCGGGAACTTCCGTGGGAACGACGCGGAGATGTCGACAATGTCGTCTTCATCCGAGCGCGCCATTCCCCGCCCGGATGGCACCGTTTACCTCTCCTACGGGGCCGCCGACCGACACGTCGCGCAGCGACCGTCGACACGAGCGAACTCCTCGAAGCCCTCCGGGCGGCCGGCTAAACGCGCGAGCTCAGGGTCGGTCACCGGGTGATTCGTCCTGGCGGGTAACTCGCCCTTCGTCCCCCTGGCGTTAGTCGGTGACAACAGGTGCGCACTGACGCGCGGGTAGCTCACTAATGCCGCCAGTAAGAATCGAACTTGCGCGTCGCGCTTACGGGAGCCGCTGCTCTATCCACTGAGCTACGGGGCCCGAGGGGTCAGTCTAGAAGCGCTCCCCTTGGAGGACAGAAGGGGTTAATCGCCGGTCGTAATCAGCGAGGTCGGAAATCCACCTGTCCTGCGGTGGCGCCCGCGACTGTGAGTGGTGCTTGCACCATTTCGCGGTCGAAGACAGCTTTACGCAGAGGAGGGCGGAGACCTCGTAACATGGTTCGAGGGTGCGACGTCTACGGCGCGAGCGTGATCTTGGCGAGTCCGGCGGGACGGTCCGGGTCGAGGCCCTTGGCGTGAGCGAGGGCCGAGGCGAAGAGCTGGCCGGGCACGACCGTGAGTAGCGGTTCCAGCAGGGGCAGCGGTGCGGCAGGCGCCGGGAGCGTGCTGGTCGCGTCCGTGACCGCGCCGGCGGCCGGGCCGCTCGCGATCACTCGTGCCCCGGCAGCGCGGGCTCGGGTCACCGCATCGATCACCGTTCGTAGACCGGCGTCGGCGTCGTCGCCGGCGACCGCCCAGACCGGGAAGAGCCCGTCGAGTGCGGCGACCGGGCCGTGCGCGAGATCGGTTGCAGTCAGCGCGGCGGCCGCCACCCGGCAGGTCTCGAGCAGCTTCAGCGCGATCTCCGCGCCGTCCCGAACGCCGGACCGCGTCCGACGACGAGCATGCGCTTGACGGGGGCGAACTCCGGCGCGAGGAGTGCCACTGCCTCCTCGGCCTGCGGCAGCCAGTCACGAAGAATCGAGGCTGTCTTCCGAAGGCCGACGGCAAACGGCTCGCCCTGCCCGGCGACGTGGGCGGCGAGGAGACCGAGTGTTGCCACCTCGGCGACGTACGTCTTGGTTGCCGCGACTGCTCGTTCCTCGCCCGCGTGGATGGGGACGACGATGTCGGCGGCGGCGGCCAGTGGCGAGACGGCGTCGTTCGTGACCGCGATCGTGAGTGCGCCCCGTCGCGACCCCCGGTCGAGATAGTCGACGACATCCGGCGTCCTTCCGGACTGTGACAGCGCGAGCAGGCACGAGTCGCGCAGGTCGATCTCGGCGCCGAAGTACACGGTGAGCGAGATCGAGTCCCGGAATGCCGTTAGCCGGGCGAGGAGGGCAAACGCGTAGACGCCGTACGAGGCGGCGTTGTCGGACGAGCCGTGCGCGGCCATCCTGATCAGGCGAATATCGCGTTCACGCAGCCCGGCTGCGGCCTCGTCGAGGCTCGCCAGGTTGCCGGCAATCCGCTCGAGCACCTCGGGTTGCTAGCGGATCTCGCGCAGGAAGAGCTGACCAGGTTCGGGCGGTGGCCCGTCCGGGCTCAGCGTGCCACCTCCTCGAGCTGGCGACCCGCGGCCAGCGCCTGCCGAGGTACGAGCAGCTCGTCGACGATCAGCAGGTCGGCGCGGCCGCCGAGCTCGAGCCGGCCGATCCCGCCGCCGAGCAGGCGGCCGGGCCGCTCCGTGACCGCGGCGACCGCGTCGGCCAGGTCGATACCGAGCGCGCCGAGCCGGGCGAGGCCGTCGGCGAGGCGGCCGGTGCTCCCGGCGAGGACGCCGTCGGCGCGGCGCGCGACTCCGCCCGAAACCTCGATCTCGGTCTCGCCGAGCCGGTAGCTGCCGTCGGGCAGCCCTGCTGCCTCGATCGCGTCGCTGACGAGGCTGCAGCGCCCGGGCGCTGTCGCGAACGCGACCCGCAGCAGCTCGTCGGAGACGTGCACGCCGTCGGCGATCAGCTGGAGCGCGATCCCCGGAGTTGCGAGCGCGGCGCCGGCGAGCCCGGGCTCCCGGGCGCTGATCGGGCTCCATCGCGTTGAAGAGGTGGGTGACGGCGGTCGCGCCCGGCGGCGAACGCCGGCGGCGGCCTCGGGGCGCTCGCCTCGCTGTGGCCGAGCGAGACGACGACCCCGCGGCGTGCGCAGATCTCGATCAGCTCGAGCGCACCGGGCAGCTCGGGCGCCAGCGTCACCATCCTGACCGGCCCGGCCTCGAGCAGGCGCTCGAGCAGCCGGACGTCGGGCGCGCGCAGATGCTCGAGCGGATGGGTGCCGGCCCGGGCGGGGGAGAGGAACGGCCCTTCGAGGTGAACGCCGATGATCGATGCACCGCTGGGCTTCGCCGGCTCAGGGTCTCGGCGATCCGCCCGAGGGCGGCGAGCGATGTCGCCTCGCTCGCTGATCAGCGTCGGCTGGTAGGCGGTCACGCCGTCCCGGAGCAGGGCCAGTGCCGAGCGCGTCGAGCTCGTCCGGCTCGGCCGTGAGAGCACGTCGACTCCGCCGTAGCCGTTCACCTGCGCGTCGACGAGGCCGGGGATCGCGAGCCCCGGCCGGGCTCGCCGAGCCCGACGGCCGATGACGCCGCCGTCCGAGACGGCCGACGTCGCCGCGGACGAGCCGCGCCGCCGACGAAGGCGCCGCCGACGCCGAGCCGCCGCGGTGTCCGGGCCCGGGCCGGGCGAGGCGGTCGCCGCACCGAGCCGAGCTCCTCGAGCGCCGGGCGCAGCCGGCCGCCGTGCCGCTCGAGGAGCCGGCGGCCGCCTCCGGATCGCTCGCGCCGGCGAGCAGCGCCGCCGCGCTCTTCGGGCTCCAGTCGCACAGCTCGAGCGCGCCCGGGCGCGCTCGCCCGAGCACGCCGGTGATCTCCGCGACGATGCGCGTGGCGCGGTCGCGCAGCTTCGCGTTGGTGGCGCGCAGGTCGACCATCAGGCTGCCGTAGGTCTTCCCGAGCTGGACCATCGCCGCGGTCGAGATGATGTTGAGGACGACCTTCTGCGCCGTCCCGGCGTTGAGCCGGGTCGAGCCCGCGATGATCTCGGCGCCCGACGAGCACCTCGATCGCGATCTCGGCGAGGGCCGCCGAGCGGCGTGCCGCGGTTGCAGACGAGCCCGACCGTCAGGGCGCCGGCGCTCCTTGGCGGCCTCGACGGCGCCGAGCACGAAGGGCGTGCGGCCGCTGGCGGCGATCCCGACGACCGCGTCGTCCGCGCCGACGCGAGCTCGGCTCATCGCCCTGGCGCCGGCGTCGCGGTCGTCCTCGGCGTTCTCGGCCGGGACCTCGAACGCGCCCGCGCCCCCGGCGAGCAGCGCCGATCACCTGGCCCGGGGGCACGTTGAAGGTCGGCCCGGCCTCGGCCGCGTCGAGCATGCCGATCCGCCCGGCCGTGCCGGCGCCGACGTAGATCAGCCGCCCGCCCCGCTGCGAGCGCCGCGGTGACGCCGTCGACGGCGCTGGCGATCTGCGCCTGGGCCGCCGCCGACCGCGTCCGGGACGCGGCCGATCGTCGGCGCACATCAGCGAGACGAGCTCGTCGGCCGGGAGGAGGTCGAGGTCGGCGAGCTCCGGGTCGCGACCTGCTCGGTCGCCAGTCCGCGGAGGTCGCCGCTATCGGCGCTCGCTCACGCGAGCGCCTCGAGCGAGGATCCGGTGGACCTCCGCGCGCAGCTCGGCCTGCCGGTCGAGACGGCGCACGGGGTGGACGCCGCCCATGAGCAGCACGACCGCACAGCCCGAGCTCGGGCGCGACGAGCAGCGAGGTGCCGGTGAAGCCGGTGTGCCAGTAGGTCGAGGACGGCCACGCGCCCCACTCGCTCGCGTCGAGCCGCCAGCCGAGCGCGCGCACGTCGGGTGGAGCGCCCGCCTGGAAGCGCGTCATCTCGGCGATCGAGTCGGGGCCGAGAACCGGGTGGCGCTCCGGCGCGAGCAGCGCGCGCGCGAAGCGGCCGAGGTCGTCGGCGGGCGCGAAGAGCCCCGCGTGGCCGGCGACGCCGCCGAGCGCCCAGGCGTTGCCGTCGTGCACCTCGCCCCAGACGAGACCGGGCGCGAGCCGCTGGTCGCCGTCGAGCTCGGTCGCCGCGATCCGGCGCCGCGCTCGCCGCCAGCGGCCGGAAGCGCGTGCGCTCCATGCCGAAGCGGCGCCGGCGACCGTCTCGCCGAAGAGCCGGGCGAGCGGGGCCCGGCGCAGCAGCTGCGACGCCCAGCCGAGCAGCATGTAGTTGAGGTCGCTGTAGGCGACGGGGCCGGGGACGGCGTCGAGCGCCTCGGCGTAGACCGCCGGGCGGATCACCGAGACGCCGCTGCCGAGTCGGAAGAACTCGCGGTGGGGGACGAGCCCCGAGGTGTGGGTCAGCAGCTGGCGCAGGGTGATGTCGGCGCGCGGAAAGCCGGGCAGCCAGCGCGCGACCGGGTCGTCGAGGCTCCAGGCGCCCGCGCTCGGCGAGGTCGAGGCTGAGCGGGACGGTGGCGACGACCTTCGTCAGCGACGCGAGGTCGTAGAGCGTGTCCGGGCGTCGTAGCGATCCGCTCGCCGACGAGGCACGCGGCAGCCGCCGGTGAGCGCGCAGCAGCTCCCCGTCGCGCGTCGACGACGAGCAGCGACGCGCCGGCCGGATAGCCGGCCGCGATCGCCGCGCTCGGCAAGCGCCTCGGCGAGCGCGTCGCCCGCGCCGTCGACGAGCCCGCGCCGGCGCGCGGTCCGCGAGCTCGCTCGCGAGCGCCCGCCTGCGGCCGTGCACGGCGCGCGACCGGCTCGCGTGCGGCCGCCGCGGCCGCAGCCGGACCTGTTCGGCGCCGTACTCGGGCTCCATGCGCTCGGCGCCGTCGGGGGCGAAGCCCGCGGCGGCGTAGAACGCGCCGTGCGCGCTCGTTCGCCTCGAAGACCCAGAGCGTCACGGTCGGCATGGCCGTCGGCCGCGAGCTGCCGCGAGGGCGTGCTCGAGCAGCCGCCGCCCGATGCCCGCGGCCGCGAGGCGTCGGGGTGGACGTAGAGCGCGTAGATGTGCCCGTTCGCGGCGTCGTCCGGGTCCGCGGCCGAAGCGCACGAAGCCGACGACCGCGCCGTCGGCGGTCTCGGCGAGCACCGTCGTGCTGGCTCGGGGCCGAGGACGAGCGAGCCTCGAGCCAGGCGGCGAGCTCGCCCTCGTCGAGGGAGTCGAGGACCGCCGCTTCGAGCACGCCGCGGTAGGCGCCCCGCCAGGCGGCGACGAACACCGCCGCGATCGCCGGCGCATCATCGGCGGCCGTGCCGGCGCGCAGCAGCGGCGCCGGGCGCCTGCGGCCTCGATCTGCGTGCCGCGCTCGAGGTGCTGGCGGAAGCGGAAGCGGTCGCCGCGGTAGAGCGAGCGCACGTACTCGATCGGGCGGTCCTGCGTGTCGAGCGTCAGCCGCGAGAGCGCAGCAAGCGCCGAGCCGGGCGCGCAGCCGAGCAGCTCGCCTCGCGCGGGCCGGCGACCACCGCCTCGATCGTCTCCTCGGCGGAGTCGAGCTCGACGCCGTAGTCGGAGTGCAGCAGCTGGTAGAAGGAGACGTTGTCGCCGAGCGCGGCCGAGATGCCGTCGAACCGCTCGGCGTTCAGGAAGAGGACCTCGATCGCGATCGGCTCGCCGTCTGCGAGGCGCAGCCGCTCGATCCGCAGCACCTCGGCTGCCGGATCGCGAGCCGCAGCGCCGCGGCGATCTCGGCGCTCGCCGTGCAGCCGCGTTGACGTTGATCAGCTTCGAGCCGGGACGATGCCGCTGGCGCGCATCTCCTCGGTGTGGCTCGTGAGCCCGAGCGCGCTGCTCGATCTTCGCGCGCGCGACGAACGTGCCCTTGCCCTGGCGCCGGATAGATCCGCTGCTCGGCCTCGAGCCGCTGCAGCACGTGCGGACGGTCGCCCGCGAGACGCCGAAGTCGCTGCAGAGCTCGCGCTCGGTCGGCAGCGCGGCGCCCGGGAGCCGGCTGCGGATCATCTCGAGCAGCGCCTCGCGGAGCCGTCCCGACTTCAGTTGTGCCACCGCCGGCGGCCTGCCGCGCGGCTCTTCGAGTAGCTCGGTTCCTTCTTGCGGCTCCACCCCTGGGCCTCCAGCAGACGCACAGCATGACGGTGCACCAGCCCCTGCGCGCCGGCGGTGCGGGCGCGGCACTCGAAGATAACCAACTTGACCATACCAATCCGAATTTGTAATATCGCGCAGCTCATCGGTCGATCGGGAGGGGAACGAAATGCTCCGGGTACCAGGTTTGAGAACCGGCAGCCGTCGCCGCCGTCAGCCTCTGCGTGATCGCGGCGTGCAGCGCAGGCGCCTCGGCGCGCACGAGCGCGAGCTCGTCGGTCGTCGTCGCGAACACCTCGAGCGTGCAGAAGCTCGATCCCGGACGTCGTCACGAACTTCCTCGACTTCCAGGCGCTCGGGCTGATCTACGACACGCTCGTCAAGTTCAACAGCAAGCTGCAGCTCACGCCCGATCTCGCGACGAGCTGGAAGTTCTCGAACGGCAACAAGACGCTCACCTTCCAGCTGCGCAAGGGCGTCACGTTCGACGACGGCACGACGTTCACCTCGGCGAACGTCGTCGCCTCGCTCAACGCGCGTCAAGGACCCGAAGACCGCGGACGCCTCGGCATCGTTCATCGCGACGGTGACGAAGATCGTCCCCGACGGCACCTACGCCGTGAAGCTCGATGCTCTCGCGGCCCGACACCTCGGTGCTCGACGGGCTCACCTCGATCAACCTGGCGATGCTCTCGACCAAGTCGATCGCGGCCGGCACGCTCGTCCAAGCAGCCCGACGGCACCGGCCCGTTCGCGTTCGTCGAGCTGGAGCCCCGAACAACTCGTTCACCGTCAAGGCCAACCCGACCTACTGGGGCGGCAAGACCTCGCTCGCGCAGGTCGAGATCAAGACGATCCCGAGCGAGCAGTCGATCGCCTCGGCGCTCGAGGCGAACACCGTCCAGCTCGGGCTGATGACCCAGCCCCAGATCACCGAGCACCTGCCGAGCTCGATCAACGTCCAGAAGGTGCTCGACCTCTCCTACCGGGCGCTGATGCTTCAGGACAAGACGGGCCCGCTCGCGAACGTCTACAACCGTCTCGCGCTGGCGTGCGCGCTCAACCGCCAGCAGGTGGTCACCTCCGCCGTGCTCGGACAGGGTCTCGTCGTCGGGCCGGTGCCGCTCGGCCCCTACGCCTCGAGGCCCGTCTCGTCGATCTGCCCGACGCCGAACGTGAGCCAGGCGAAGTCGTACCTGACGAAGGCCGGCAACGCGAGCGGGTTCTCGTTCACGGCGATCACCTCGACCGATCTCGACGCGACGAGCAGCGCGCAGGCGATCGCCGTGCAGTCGCAGCTGAAGCAGGCGGGCATCACGATGAACATCTCCAACCTGGCCAGCAACGCGTACATCCAGGACTGGCTGAAGGGCAAGTTCCAGGCGGCCTTCGCCGAGAACGGCGCCGAACCCGAACCCCTACGTCATGTACGGGCGGTACTTCGGCCCGGGCGCGAACCTCGGCGTGCCGGCCGGCTACAGCAGCGGCACTCTGCAGAAGCTGATCGTCAAGAGCGATTCGGCGACGACGCCGGCGGCGCGCCAAGGCCGCCTTCTCGGCGCTCTCCCACTACCTGACCGCCAACGCCGTCTGGCTCTGGCTCTTCGACAGCTACGACTACGCGGCGGTCACGTCGAACGTCCAGGGATTCACGCTCCCGCCGACGCGCGAGCTCAACTCGCTGGCGACGACGACCGTCTCCTGACCACGAACATCCGCGGCCTGCCGGTCCTGCCAAGATGGCCGGCGGGCCGCGTGTGTTCGGATCGAGAAACCATGCGTTGCTGACCGGGATCTCCCGGCGGCTCGTGAGCACGCTGATCACGCTGCTCGGGGTCGCGATCGTCGTCTTCGTCATCCTGCGCCTGCTGCCGGGCAACGCGATCACGGCGTCGCTCGGCGTGAACGCGGGACTGCTGTCGCCGGCCCAGCACGCGGCGCTCGACCACTTCTACGGGCTCGGCAAGCCGCCCGTCCAGCAGTTCTTCTCCTGGCTCGGCGCGACCCTGAGTGGCAACCTCGGCGTCTCGCTGGCGGCGCAGGAGCCCGTCTCGAAGCTGATCGCGCAGGCGGCTGCCGGTGACGCTCGAGCTCGTCGATCGTCGCGATCGTGCTGGGGCTCGTGATCGGCGTCGGCTTCGGGATGATCGGCGCGCTCCGGCCGGGCAAGCTCGGCGACGACGTCGGCCAGGGTGTCGCCGTCGTCGGCCTCGGCGTCCCGAGCTTCGTGATCGGCACGGCGCTCGTCACGTTCCTCTCGTCGCAGCTTCCACTACTTCCCCTCCTCGGAGGGCTACGCGAGCCTCTTCAGCGACCCCTGGCTGAACATCCAGCAGATCTTCTTCCCGGCGCTCGTCCTCAGCATCGGGATCGGCGCGGCGATCATGCGGACGACGCGGGCGGCGGTGCTCGAGGTGAGCAGCCAGAACTTCGTTCGCACCGCGCGCGGGAAGGGGATCCGGAGCCGCGCCGTCACCTGGCGCCACCTGTTCCTGAACGCCCTCGTCCCGATCGTGACGATGTCCGGCATCCAGCTCGGCTACCTGCTCGGCGGCACCGTGATCGTCGAGCAGATCTTCGTGCTGCCGGGGCTCGGGCGGCTGCTCGTCACCTCGATCGACAACCGCGACTTCCCGGTCGTGCAGAGCGTCACGATGATCTTCGCCACCGGCTTCGTCCTCGTGAACATGCTCGTCGACATCGTCTGCGACCTGATCGACCCGCGCTCGCGAGACCGCTGAGATGACGATCGTCGGCCCCGACCCGCTCACCGCCGCCCGCCCGGACCGCCCGGCGGCGGCGACCCGCCGCCTGCGCTTCATCGGGCCCGGGTTCTGGCAGGCGCTCTGGCACAGCCGCAGCGGCAAGATCGGGGTGATCCTCGTCGGGATCACGCTGCTCGGCGCGCTCGTCAGCCTGCTCGGGCTCGCCCCCTACGACCCCCAGGCGCAGGACACGACCGCGATCCTGCAGGGACCGAGCCTCGACCACCTCCTCGGCACCGACCAGTTCGGCCGCGACGTCTTCTCGCTCGTGCTCGAAGGGATCGTCGTCTCGCTCGAGATCGCCGTGCTCGCGACGCTGATCGCCGGCGGCGATCGGCACGCTCGCCGGCATCGTCGCCGGCTACCTCGGCGGGCTGACCTCGACCTTGATCATGCGCGCGCAGCGACGTCGATCTTCGCGATCCCGGCGATCCTGCTCGCGCTCGCGATCGTCACCGCGCTCGGAGCCGGGCATCGTCGACAGCGCGCTCGCGATCGGCATCGGCTACATCCCGATCTTCGTGCGCGTCGTCCGCGCCCCGGTGCTGTCGCTGCGCAACGCCGACTTCGTGCGCGCCGGGCAGGTGCTCGGCTTCTCGCGGCGCCGGCTCCTCCTTCGCCACATCCTCCCCAGCGTCTACGGCGTCATCGCCGTCCAGACGAGCCTGGCGCTCGCCTGGGCGATCCTCGCCGAGGCGAGCCTCAGCTTCCTCGGGCTCGGGCCGCCGCCGCCGACCGCGTCGCTCGGCCAGATGGTGTCACGACTCGAGCAGCCTCGCCGGAATCGCGTGGTGGACGCTCGCCGGCGCCGTCGCTCGCGATCGTGATCGCGGTCATCGGCTTCAACTTCCTCGGCGACGGGCTCCGCGACGCCGCCGACCCCCGGAGCAGAAGGAGCTGAGCATGCGGTCGATCGGGATGATCTCGGGAACCTCGTTCGACGCGATCGAGGCCGTCGCCGCCGAGCTCGAGCTCGACGGCACGACGCTGGTCGCCGACCTGCGTGGCCACGTCTCGGCCGCACTACCCCGCCGACGCTGCACGCGGCGATCGCGGCGGTGCTGCCTCCTGCCGCGACCATCGTCGAGGCCGTCTGCCGTCTCGACACGGCGATCGGACAGCGCTTCGCCGAGGTCGCCGCGGAGCTGCTCGACGACGCGCTTCGCGGGCGAGGCCGACGTCGTCTGCTCGCACGGCCAGACCGTCTTCCACTGGGTCGAGGGCGACCGCGCGCTCGGGACGCTGCAGCTCGGCCAGCCGGCCTTCATCGCCGAGCGGACGGGCGCCACCGTCGTCGGCGACGTCCGCGGCGCGCGACATCGCCGCCGGCGGGCACGGCGCGCCCGCTCGCCAGCCTGCTCGACGTGCTGCTGCTCGGCGCGAACCCGGAGCGCGGTGCGCGGCTCGCTCAACCTCGGCGGCATCTCGAACGTGACGGTCGTCGGCCCGGGCCGGGAGCCGCTCGCCTACGACATCGGCCCCGCCAACGCGCTGATCGACGCGGTCGTGAGCGACGCGACGCGGTGGCCGCGAGAGCTTCGACCGCGGACGGGCGCGCGCCGCGCGCGGGCACGGTCGACGCGGAGCTGCTCGCGCGTCTTCCTCGACGAGCCCTACTACGCGCTGGCGCCGCCGAAGTCGACCGGCAAGGAGCTCTTCCACCTCGACTACGTGCGCGAGCGGGTCGGCGACCGCGAGATCGCGACCGACGACCTGCTCGCGACGCTGACCGCGCTGTCGGCCGAGATCGTCGCCGGCGAGCTGCGGCGGCTCGAGGTCACCGAGGTCGTCGCCGCAGGCGGCGGCACGCGCAACCCGACGCTGATGGGCGAGCTCGCCCGGCGCGCTGCCCGGCGTGCCGATCGAGACGATTCGACGTCTTCGGGATCCCGAGGCGGCCAAGGAGGCGCTCCTCTTCGCGCTGATCGGCTTCCTCACCGTGCACGGGCTCCCGGGCCGTCCGTCGTGCACGGCGTCGATGCGACCGTGCTCGGCTCGCGCACCGCGCTCGCGTCCCTCGGCGCGATCGTGCCCGGCCGCGGCCGCCGACTGCGGCTCGATCGGCGGCGCACAGCCGCCGACGCGGCTCGTCGTCCGCACGCCCGCTGCGCGGCGTGACCGAGCCGCTGCTCTCGATCCGCGGCCTTCGCGTCGGCCTGCGCCGGCGCAAGCGGACGGTCGAGCTCGTCCGCGGCGTCGACCTCGACGTCGCGCCGGGCGAGAAGCTCGGCATCGTCGGCGAGAGCGGCTCGGGCAAGACGCTGACGATGCTCTCGGTCGCTGCAGCTGCTGCCCGCCCAGCTCGCAGATCCTCGGCGGCGAGATCGGCTTCGGCGGCGAGGACCTGCTGCGGGTCTCGCCGGCAGCGGCTGCGGCAGGTGCGCGGCGGCGAGGTGGCGATGGTCTACCAGGATCCGATGAGCTCGCTCAACCCGCTGCTGCGGATCGGCATCGCAGATCGAGCGAGACGCTGCGCGCCCACGGCGTCGACGGCGACGCGCGCCGCCGCGCGGACGCCGCGAGGTGCTCGGCCACGTCGGGCTGCCCGACCCGGCCCGGATCGAGAGCGTCCTACCCGCACGAGCTCTCCGGGCGGGATGCTCCAGCGCGTGATGATCGCGATGGCCTCGCGACCTCGCCGCGCGTGCTCGTCGCCGACGAGCCGACGACGGCGCTCGACGTCACGATCCAGCAGCAGATCCTCGACCTCGTCGAGACGCTCCAGGCCGAGACGGGCATGGCGGTCGTCTGGGTCACCCACGACCTCGGCGTCGTCGCGCGCCTCGTCGACCGCGTCGCCGTCATGTACGCGGGCCGGGTCGTCGAGCACGGCTCGACGCGGGACATCTTCGCGCGGCCGCAGCACCCCTACACCGCGGCGCTGCTCGCCTCGCTGCCCGGGGCCGAGCAGCCGAGCACCGGCTGCCGCTGCGCCAGATCGGCGGCGTCGCCGCCCGACCCGGCGCAGCTCACGGGCGGCTGCCCGTTCCGGTTCCGCTGCCCCTCGGCCGACGACCGCTGCGCGGCCGAGGAGCCGCCGCTGCTGCGAGCGCGGCCCCGGCCAGCTCGCCGCCTGCTGGAAGGAGCCGTCGGCGTGGGCGCAGTGACGCTGCGGGCCCAGGACCTCGTCAAGGAGTACGCCGGCCGGCGCGGGCGTCCGCCGGTGCGCGCGGTGCGCGGCGTCTCGCTCGAGCTCGAGGCGGGCCGGACGCTCGGCGTCGTCGGCGAGAGCGGCTGCGGCAAGTCGACGCTCGCCCGCCTGCTCGTCGGGCTCGAGGCGCCGACGGCGGGAACGGTCGAGATCGAGGGCGCGCCGCGTCGCGGCGGCTCGACGCGGCGAGCGCCGCGCCCTCGCCCGGCGGATCCAGCTCGTCTTCCAGGATCCGTTCTCCTCGCTCGACCCCCGCCTCACGGTCGAGCGGGCGCTCGGCGAGGTGCTGAAGGTGCACGGTCTCGCCGGCGCGCGACGAGCGGCCGGCGCCGCGATCGCGGAGCTGCTCGAGATGGTCGCGCTCCCGCCCCGCTTCGCCGTCCGCTACCCGCACGAGCTCTCGGGCGGCCAGGCCCAGCGGGTCGCGATCGCGCGCGCGCTCGCGGTCGAGCCCCGCATCCTCGTGCTCGACGAGCCGACCTCGGCGCTCGACGTCTCGGTCCGCGCCGAGGTGATGAACCTGCTGATCCGCCTGCAGGAGGAGCTCGGCCTGACCTACGTGTTCATCAGCCACGACCTCGGCATGGTTCGCCACATCAGCGACGAGATCCAGGTCATGTACCTCGGCCGGGTCGTCGAGGCGGGTCCCTACGACGCGGTGCTCGACAACGCCCTGCACCCGTACACGCGCGCGCTGGCCGCCGCCGTGCCCGTGCCCGATCCGGTCGCTCGAAGATGACCGGCGCGGGCAGGAGCCCCCGCGCGTGGCGCAGCTCGTCGCGGAGGTCGAGTCCGGCTGCCCCTACAACCCCCGCTGCCCGCTCGCCGAGGAGGTCTGCCTGCGCAGCGACCCGCCGCTCCTCGAGCTGGCACCCGGCCACCTCGCCGCCTGCCACGTCGCCGCCCGCGAGGCCGGTCACTGACCGGGGCTTGCGGGTCGCAGTCGGCCGCTCCGGCGCGGCCTCCATGCCCGCAGAGAGACGGAGCGCCGGCCCGGCGCGCAACCGCGCTCCCGCAGCCCGTCCAGGTCGCACCGGCCCGAAATAGCGGCCGCTACCGGGCCGGCCCGTAGGCGACCGCGACGGTGGCGCTACCGTTACGGGCAGCGATGAACACGTTGCGAGGCGTCCGTGGACGCGGGCGCGGCACCGAGCGGCCGGGGTCGGCGTGAGTGCGGCCGGCCGCGTCCCGCGGCGCCGCACGGTGGCGGTGCTCGTTCTCCTCGCCGCCCTGATCTGCCCGCTCGCGATCACGGCCGTCTGGCTGCGCGAGACCGTGCTCGACACCCACCACTTCGTCACGGCGGTCGCGCCGCTCAGCTCGAACCCGGCGATCGACGCCGCGATCGCCGGCGAGATCACCTCGGCCCTGCTGGCCAACGTCAACGTCGCGAAGGAAGCGGGCCAGGTGCTCCCGAGCGACGCGAGCTTCCTCGCCCTGCCGCTCAGCACCGGTGTCCGCGACTACACGGAGACGCTCGTCGCGAAGTTCCTCGCGACCGCCGAGTTCCGGCAGCTCTGGGTGGCCGCGACGACCCAGGCGCACGAGGCGCTCGTCGCCGTGCTCGAAGGGAAGCAGAGCCCGTTTCTCGGCCCGGACGGGAGCGTCGAGATCAACCTGACGAGCGTCGTGCTCGCCGCCCGCCACGCGCTCGGCCTCTCGGGACTGCACGAGTTCGACAACGTGGCGGCGAGCGCACTCCACCGCCGCTTCGTGATCGTCCGGCCGGCGGCGCTCAATCGGGCGCGACGCGGCGTGAACGCGCTGCGGGCGCTCGCGATCGTGCTGCCGGCGCTCACGATCGTGCTCGCGGCGCTGGCGCTGCTCTTGACCCGGGAGCGGACGCGGACGATCTTCCGGCTCGGCGCCGCCGTCGCCGCGACCTGCGTCGTCGGTCTCGTCGCCGTCACCTTCGCGCGGCGCTTCTACCTGAGCAACGTCGTCGGGCCCGATGTCTCGGCCGCGGCGGCGCGGGCGCTCTACGACACCGTGCTCCGCAACCTGCGCCTCTGGCTCGAGCTCGCCGCCCTGGCCGGGCTGCTCGCCGCGGGAACAGCCGTTCTCGCCGGCCCCTCACGGCTTGCCGCCGGGATCCGCTCCCGCACCCTCGCGGGCGCCGGCACGCTCGCCGACGGCGCGGTCGGGGCGAGCGTCACCGCCCGGTTTGTCGCGGCCAACAAGGGAACGCTGCGCACGATCACCGTCGTCCTCGGGCTGCTCCTCCTGCTGACCGCGAGCCACCTGACCCTGCGGCTCTTCCTCGAGCTCGGGGTCGGGGTCGTCCTCGTGCTCGGCCTGCTCGAGGTGCTTGCCCGGCCCGGGTCGCCGGGACGCCGGCGCGCGACCTGAGCCGATGAGGAGTACGGTGGCAGGATGAGCGGGCCGGGGGCCAAGCCGTACGGGAGGCGGGCGTTCCTGCTCCTCCTCGCCGGCGGCGCCACGTCGTTCTACTGGGCGGGCTCGGCGAGCAACGTCCTCTCGCCGGTCACCTCGACCTTCTCGCAGCTGCTCGGGAACCTGCTGCCGATCGGCGGCTGGCGCATCTACACGATCTCCGGCTCGATGCCGATCTTCGACGCCGGGAGCTACCAGCTCGAAGTGACCGGGCTCGTGCGCAAGCCGCGGAGCTTCACCTACGACGAGCTGCTCGCCCTGCCGCAGTCCCATCAGGTCTCGACCTTCCACTGCGTGACCGGCTGGACCGTGCACAACGTCCACTGGTCGGGGGTCCGGTTCAAGCACCTGCTCGACCTGGTCGAGCCGCTCCCGAGCGCCAAGGCGCTTCGGTTCGACTCGCTCGAGGTCCCCTACAACGACTCGCTGACCCTCGAGCAGGTCGGCCTCCACGACGTGATGCTCGCCCTCGGGATGGACGGGCAGCCGCTCTCCCGCCCGCACGGGTCGCCGGCGCGGGTCGTCATCCCCGAGATGTACGGCTACAAGGGCGTCAAGTGGCTGACCAAGATCGAGCTCCTCGACGACCAGCCGACCGGCTACTGGGAAGGGCTCGGCTACGACCAGAACGCGTGGGTCGGCCACTCGAATGGGTACGGCTCCTCCTAGGCCGGCACGGATCCGGCGCTGGAGCCGCACCGAGCGGGCGGTGCACTGGATCCATGCCGCCGCCTTCTGCGTGCTGCTCGGCTCCGGGCTCTGCCTCTACCTCCCGAGCCTCGCGGAGCTCGTCGGCCGGCGGCCGCTCCTGAAGACGATCCATATCGACACCGCGATCGCCTGGGCGATCGCGCTCGTTCTCGTCGTCCTCGTCGGCGACCGGCGGTCCCTGCGCCGGACGGTCCACGAGATCGACCAGTTCGACGCCGACGACCGCTCGTGGCTGCTCGGCCGGCACGTCCCGCAGGGACGCCTCAACGCCGGCCAGAAGCTGAACACGATCGCCACCGCCGCCTTCGCGATCCTCTTCGCGGTCAGCGGCTTCTTCCTCTGGTACGGGGAACGCAACACGCGCTTTCGCCTCGCCAACGCCCTGCTCGTGCACGACTACCTGATGTACGTCTCGCTGATCCTCTTCCTCGGCCACCTCTGGCTGGCCCTGATCCTGCCGCGGACGCGCCACTCGCTGACCGGGATCACCCGCGGCTGGGTCCGCGAGGACTGGGCGGCGCGGCGCCACGCGAAGTGGGTCGAGTCGGTCCACGCCGCGGACGCCGACTGACGCCCGGGCGCGCCGGGGCGGGAGCCGCCGGAGCGGCTTCAGGCGTCGACGGGCTGCCAGCGGAAGCCGCGGACGGCGCCGACGAGCCCGACCGCTCCCCAGGCGACGACGACGGCGACGTCGCCGAGGCTCGACCAGATGTGCTGGTCGTGCAGCATCACGTTGCGGGTCAGCTCGGTGAAGTGCGTCAGCGGCAGGATCTCGGCGAGCACGCGGAGGAACTCGGGGTAGGACTTCGGCGAGAAGAACGTCCCGGAGATGACGGCCATCGGCAGGAAGATCGCGTTGATCACGGCCGACGAGCCCTCGGCGCTGCGGACGAGGCCGGTGACGCCGATCCCCATCGCCGCGAAGCAGGCGGCGCCGAGCGCGAGCACCGCGATCAGCGAGAGCCAGCGCTCGGGGAGGGCGACCGCATAGAGGAGCCGGCCGAGCGCGATGATCAGCCCCGACTCGATCAGGATCACCACGAACACCGAGGCGAGCACCGCGACGATGTAGGCGGCCGGCGGCAGCGGCGTCCCGCGGATCCGCTTCAGGACGCCCGACTCGCGCCGGACGACGAGCGTGATCCCGAGCCCGGCGAAGCAGGTGGCCGCCACCCCGTACCCGATCATGCCCGCCTGGAGGAACGGCGCCCCGCGGAGATGCTCCTTCGTGATGCGGTCGTTCCCGTAGACGGCGCAGAAGACGACGAAGAGGATCACCGGCAGGAAGAACGTGAAGAAGGCGGCCTCACGGTTGCGCCAGAAGAGGAGCTGCTCGGTGTGCAGCTCGTGCAGAAACAGCTTCACGCCGGGGTCTCGACCTCGTCCGCCGTCAGCTCGAGGTAGACGTCCTCGAGTGTCGGGCGGCGCACCTCGAGCCCCACGAGCTCCTCGCCGCGCGCGATCGCCTCCGCGGTCAGCTCGTGCAGGCGACGGGTCGGCTCGGCCGTCTGCTCGACCACGAGCTCGCCGTCCCGCCGGTAGCGGATCTCGGTCTCGGCGGGGCCGGCCGTCAGCTCGGCCGGGCTTCCCTCGCGGACGATCACCCCCTCCCGCAGCACCGCGACCCGGTCGGAGAGCTGCTCGGCCTCGTCGAGGTAGTGCGTCGTCAGGAGGATCGTCGTCCCGAGCGAGCGAAGGCCCCGGACCGTCTCCCAGGCCGCCCGGCGTGCACCCGGGTCGAAGCCGGTCGTCGGCTCGTCGAGGAACAGCACCTCGGGGTTCCCGATCAGCGCAAGGCCGAGGTCGAGGCGGCGCTTCTGGCCGCCCGAGAGCGAGCGGCAGCGGACGTCGGCCTTCTCGCCGAGCCCGACGATCTCGATCACGTCGGCGACCTCGCGCGGATGCGAGTAGTAGCCGCCGAACACCCGGAGGCTCTCGCGCACGGTCAGCGACGGATAGAGCGAGGAGGACTGGAGGACGACGCCGATCCGCTCGCGCCAGGACTTCGACGGCTCGCCCGGATCCTCGCCGAGCACCTCGACCTCGCCCGCGTCGCGGTTCCGGTACCCCTCGAGGATCTCGATCGTCGTCGTCTTGCCGGCGCCGTTCGGGCCGAGCAGGCTGAACACCTCGCCGGCGCGGATCTCGAACTCGATCCCGGCCAGCGCCAGGTGGGCGCCGTAGGCCTTCCGCAGCCCGGAAACCCGGACCGCGACCGTCTTCTCCTCGGTCGAGAGCACCGCGACAGCCTAGAGGGTCGGACCCGCGCCGCCGGGTGGTGCCGGGAGTGCGCGCAGGCTTCTGAGCCGCGCCCGTCCCGGGGCGCGTGTCTCACAGCTCGATCTCGGCGAAGCCCGCGGTCGGAAAGGAGCGCTCCTCGCCCGTCAGCTCGAGGAAGATCTCGCTGAGGTCGGGCTGGTGGCCGACCGCGACCACGCGCTCGCCGCGGGCGGCGAGGGCCGCCCGCAGGCTCGCGAGCGTCGCGCCGGGGGCGAGGCCCTCGTCGACCGCCGCCTCGGTCCCGGCCGCGGCGGCGATCGCCTCGGCCGTCAGGCGGGCGCGCACGAGCGGGCTCGAGACGACGGCGTCCGGCCGGCGCTCGGCGAGGAGCTCGCCGAGCAGCCTCGCCGCCTCGTGGCCCGACGCCGTCAGCGGGCGCAGCTCGTCGGGCTTGCCGGGTTCGGCCTCGGCGTGGCGGACGAGGATCAGGAGCACGGGCCAAGCCTAGTAGTCACAGGCTCCTCTCCCCGGGGCCGTCCGCGTCCCGGCGCCGACGGCCCGGTCGGCGGCGGGCGCCGGCCGGTTCGCCGCGCAACAGGGTCGCCTCCTCGGGGATCGCGGCTCGACCGCGAGCCCTGCGAGCGCCTCCAGCGAGGCGAACACGAGACCGTCGACCCGCGTGCGGCGGGAACGACGGGCGGGCTCGCTCCGGGCCGACCTCAGCCTTGTCCTCGTCGTCGGCGATCGTTAGCCCCGGGGATGAGGACGGAGCCGCGGCTGTACTATCGTGCGCCGCAGCGTGGAAACTCCGGCCGGCGCCGAGCCTGCGGACGAGCCCGGCGGCGAGCCGAGTTACAACCAGCTCGTCCAGGGCGTCGGTGCGATCGTCGCGCCGGTGACGCTGCTGACGGCGATCGCCTTCTACTTCGGCTGGTCGCGGATCGTCGCGTTCGACGAGTACTTCGGGCTCAACCCGGGGATGGTCGGCTACTCGACGCGAGACTACGTGCTGAACAGCCTCGACCCGCTCTTTCTGCCCGTCCTCGTCGTCCTGGCGATCCTGATCGGGCTCGCGTTCGCCCACGCCCTCGTCCGCGGCGCGCACGCAAAGGGACGGCGGTCCGACGAGCTGGGGAAGCTGGCCGACGCGGACATCGTCGTCGGCGGGCTGCTGCTCGTCGTCGGCGCGCTCGCCGTCTTCGGCGGTTTCCCGTTCCACCTGCCGTACCTGATCGGCACGCTCTGCCCGGCGGCCGGGGTGATCCTGCTCGCCCATGGGATCGGCCTGCGCCGCCGCTTGCGCGGCGAGCCGCCGCTCTCGACGGGCGCGCACGTGCTCGTCGGGCTCTTCGTCGCCCTCTGCCTCTTCTGGGCCGCCGGCCTCTATGCCGGCACCGTCGGCCGCGAGGAGGCGGCCAACCTCGCCGGTCATCTCGACCGGCTTCCGGGTGTGGCTCTCTACAGCACCTCGGACCTCTCCCTGCCGGCGGCGAACGGCATCGTCGAGACCCTCGGCGCCGGCACGGGCTACCGCTACCAATACACCGGGCTGCGCCTGTTCACGACCGAGAACGGCACGCTCTTTCTGATTCCCTCCGGCTGGAAAGACGACGAGGCCTCCTCGCTCCTCGTCGTTCCCGAGACCCCCGCGACCCGGGTCGCGCTGACACCGGGCAGCTCGGCACCGACGGGGGCGTTGGCGGCGCCGGGCGGGAACGCCATGCCGCCCCTGCTGCCGCCGGTCGCAACCTCACCGGCACCGTTCGTCCAGCACATCGGTCCGCTCGCGATCTCGCAGGACCGTACCGGCAGGGTCGTCTCGGTCTCCTTCGACAACGGATCGACCCGAGCGGTCGCGGGTGCCGGTTTGAGCGGAACGATGTCCCGCTCGGCACGGCCTCTCGTTGGCGGGGGCGGGGCGGTCTGTCGTGCCGCGGGCAGCAGGTTCGCCTGCAGACTCGACCCGATCCCCGGCGGCGGCAGCGTCACGGTCCGCGTCGGCTACACCGGTGAACGTGCACCGATCGTCAGGCTGACGCCGCAGTTGGGACGCGGCCGGGTTCCGATCCCGTCGTTCCGCCTGTAGAGACCGGCTCCTCTGCCCTCGCTGCAGGCGGTCTGCTCGACCCCGGCGCCTCGCACCCCGGCGGCCAGCGGCCCGCCCGGGCACGGCTAGAGTCGGGCGATGCGCAGATTCCGTTACGTCGTCGCCGACGTCTTTACCGACACGCCGCTCAGCGGCAACCCGGTCGCCGTCTTCACCGACGGGCGTGACCTCGACGGCGCGACGATGCAGGCGCTCGCCAAGGAGCTCGCCCTCTCCGAGACGGTCTTCGTGCTGCCGCCCCGGGTCGCCGACGCGGACGTCCGGATCCGGATCTTCACGCCGGCGAGCGAGCTCCCCTTCGCCGGGCATCCCACGCTCGGGTCGGCCTTCGTGCTCGGCGGGCCGCTACAGAAGATCGTGATCCGGCTCGAGACCGAGGCCGGGGTCGTCCCGGTCGAGCTGCAGCGGGAGGGCGCCGAGATCCGCTTCGGCTGGATGGAGCAGCCGATCCCGACCTGGCAGCCGGCGGCCGCCGCCGACGAGCTGCTCGCGCTGCTCGGCCTGACGGCCTCGGGGCTCCCGATCGAGTTCTACGACCTCGGGCCCGGGCACGTCTACGTCGAGCTCGAGTCGGCCGACGCGGTTGCCGCGCTCTCGCCCGACTTCGGAGCGCTCGGCCGCCTCACCGCCGCGGGCGTCTACTGCTTCGCGCGGGACGGCGAGCGCTGGAAGACACGGATGTTCGCGCCGCGCCAGGGAGTCGCCGAGGACCCGGCCACGGGCTCGGCCGCCGGGCCGCTCGCGATCCACCTCGCCCGTCACGGGCGGATCGCCTTCGGCGAGGAGATCGAGATCGTGCAGGGGGTCGAGATCGGCCGCCCCTCGCGGCTCTTCGCCGTTGTCGAGGGCTCGGCCGAGCGGATCGAGCAGGTGCGGGTCGGGGGCTCGGCGGTGCTCGTCGCCCGTGGGGAGTTCAGTCTTCCCTGAGCGCCACCGCCGCGATCTCGGGGAGCTCGCCCGCGACAGCCGTCCAGAAGACGCCGCCGTCCTGCGAGAGGTAGAGGCGGTAGCGGCTGGCGTAGAGGAGCACGTCGGGGTTCCACTCGGCCGCCGCGACCCCGACACCGGGTGGCAGGCCGCGCCCCGACTCGCGCCAGGTCGTGCCCGCGTCGTGGGAGACGAGCATCGGCGGCCGGGCGGCGACGACGGCGATCACGGTCGAGCCGGAGGCGGCCGCGGCGACGACCCGGGGCAGGTTCAGCGGCGGGCGCGGGGCGGCCTCGAACGGGTCGGCCGGCGTCACCTCGCCGCTCTCCAGGTCGACGGCGAAGGTGCCGGCGGCCGTGGCGGTGAGCGCGATCACCCCGCCAGCACCGAGGCGACGACGGCGGTGGCTCGCCTCGCTGCGGCGACAGGCGCGAAGCCGCTCGAGCGAGCGGCAAGGTAGGCGACGCAGAACGCATCCCCGGCGCCGGTCGGGTCGCCCGCGAGCGCGAAGGCCGGCACCTCGTCGACGCGGCCGTTCGCATGCACCGTCGCCCCGCGGGCGCCGTGGGTGAGGAGCAGCTCGCGGACGGGCAGTGCGAGCGGATCGCCGATCACCTCTGCCTCCTCGTCGTTCAGCTTCAGGACCCAGACGTGCCTGAGCAGCTCCGGGTCGAAGTTGCCGTCGAGCCGGAGAGGGCCGAGCGCTCCGACGCGGACGAGGCCCTGTCCGTCGAGCGAGAGCCGCCGGCCCCGCGCCGCGGCGGCGAGCGTCTCGGCCGGGAACTCGCTGCGCGTGAGCGGGGCGATGTGGACCCACCGCACGGCCGGGTCGAGCGGCGGCAGGTCGGTCGGCAGCCAGGTATCGCCGAGCGAGCGGATCGCCATCAGCCGCCGCTCGCCCTCGTAGGCGATCTCGAAGCTCGCCGTCTCCGCGCCGGCGACGTAGCGCACCGGCGTCCCGAGCCGCGCGAGCGGCGGCAGGAGCTCGGCGCGGTCACCGACGGCGCAGCGGGCGTAGAGGGCTGCGGGCACGTCGAGGTGCTGGAGCGCGCGGGCGGCGTGGTAGGGCCCGCCCCCCGGGCGGGCCTCGCCGGCGACCACGTCGCGCGAGAGGTTGCCGAGCAGCGCGATCACGCGTGCGCCGGCACCGACGCCGGCCGACCGGCGACGAGCCCGGCCAGCGCGGCGAGCCCGAAGGCGACCGCGAAGCTCGGCAGCGAGGCTCCGCCGAAGGGAAGGGAGTGCGGGTCGGTGTGCGAGACGAGGCGCGTCCACCAGCGCGGCCCCTCCGGGTAGAGCCACTGGTAGAGGCAGAACCCCGCGAGCCAGGCGGCGAGCTGCCCGAAGCGAAAGGCCGGCGCCGCGAAGACGTCCTCGCGGCGGTAGTGGCGGCCGGCCAGGAGCCAGTCGGCGAGGAGCACCCCGAAGAGCGGGACGAAGAACGACCCGAGCAGGTAGAGGAACGGCTGGTAGTTGCGGAGGTCGACGGCGAGCGCACCGGCGGTGGCGACGGCGGCGGTGCCGGCGACGAGCAGCCGCTGGGGTGCGTTCGGGATCAGGTTCTGCAGCGAGACGGCCCCCGAGTAGACGTTGGCGAACGCCTCGTCGCTCTCGTCGACCGTCAGCGCGAGCAGCGCGAGCACGCTCGCGGCGCCGCCTGCCGCGATCGCCGTCAGCAGGCCGGACGCGTCGCTGATGTTCCGCGACATCGCGATCACCGCACCGAGCGCGAAGAGCGGGATCGTCGGGACGAAGTAGCCGAAGCCTGCCCCCCAGAACCCGGCCGCGCGCGTGGTCGAGAAGCGCGTGTAGTCGGCGACGAGCGGCGTCCACGAGATCACGCTCGCGATCACGAGGTCGAAGCCGGGCCAGAATGCCTGCGAGCCGGGCCGCCCCCAGAGCGCCTCGATGTGCTGGCCGTGCAGCGACCACCAGCTCAGGTAGAGCAGCGAGGCGATCACGATCCACACCTCGAACTTGCGGACGTAGCGGCGGACGAAGCCGACCGGGCCGAGCAGGGCGAGCACGGTCGCGAAGGCGCCGAAGAGGATCTTCCAGAAGTCGGTGCCACCGAAGCCGAACACCTGCCGCGAGAGGGCGCTCGCCCCCGTCGCGATCACGATCAGCTCGAACACCGACCAGCCGAAGCACTGGAGGATGTTGAGCCCCGTCGGGAGGAACGAGCCGCGCCGGCCGAGCGGCGCCCGCATCAGCACCATCGTCGGCACGCCGGCGTCCGCGCCGATCAGCCCGCCCAGGCCGAGCATGACGCTGCCGACGACCGCCGCCGCGGCGGTCGCGCGCGAGCGCCACGGGCAGCGACAGCGCCAGCCCGCCCTGGGCTGCCGGGAGGACGAGGAAGGCGCCGGCGACGATCACGAGCAGCGAGACCGAGAGGTTCGCCCAGAGGAGGAAGCCGTCGAGCGTCCCGAGCAGCCGCAGCTTCTCGGGGACCGGCTCGATTCCCCATTCAGGTGCGTCCTTCACTGGCGCCTCCCTTCGCCGGCATGACCCGGATCAGGTTCGACGGGTGTGATCTCAGCCGCCCTCGCGGCACCCCGGTGCCGTGAGACTAGCGGGGAACGCCCGCCGGGACGGCGCGGCAACCGCTCTCCCTGCGCCGGCAGGTGTTAACCGAGATCTCACTTGTCGAAGTTAGGAAAGGCGGTATCGTGTTTTTGGGTTGACTCTGCGCTTGCGACTCGCCGTCCTCGTTCCGATCGCGGCCGTGCTCACGGCAGTTGCCGTGGGCTGCGCGCTCGCCGCCGGCGGCGCGGCGCAGACGTCGGGGACGGGCTCGCCGAGCAGCCTCGAGGTCGGCAAGCAGCTCTACCGGAAGTACTGCGGCCAGTGCCACGCGCTGACGCAGGCGCTCGCCGCCGGGTTCGGCAGCGACAACGGCCTCGGGCAGAACGGCGGCCCGAGCTTCAACAACCTGAAGGTGCCCTACAACCTCTCGATCGTCGCCGTGACCGAGCAGTTCGGCGGCCACGAGCTCGTCGTCAAGCGCATGACCTGGGCGCAGCTCGGGCAGGTCGCCGCCTTCGTCGCGACGGCGACGAAGAACAACCCCTACACCGCGCGCGTCTCGGACGGCTAGGCCGGGCCCGCGCGCCGGGCGGCGCGGCTCGGCCCGCGAGCGCGTCAGCCTGCGAGCGCGAGCCGTCTGAGCACGAAGGGGAGGATGCCGCCGTGCTTCGAGGTAGTCGCGCTCGCGCGGCGTGTCGAGCCGGAGGCGTGCCGTGAAGGAGCGCCCGTCGGCGCGGACCGTCACCTCGCGGGCATCGCCCCCCGCGAGGCCGGAGATCGCGAACTCCTCCTCGCCGGTCAGGCCGAGCGACTCGCGCGACTCGCCGTCCCGGTACTGCAGCGGCAGGATGCCCATCATCAGGAGGTTCGAGCGGTGGATCCGCTCGTAGCTCTCCGCGATCACCGCCCGCACCCCGAGGAGCGCCGGCCCCTTCGCCGCCCAGTCGCGCGAGGAGCCGGTGCCGTACTCCTTGCCGGCGAGGACGATCAGCGGCACCACCTCGGCGAGGTAGCGCTCCGAGGCGGCGAAGACCGTCATCTCCTCGCCTGAGGGCAGGTGCCGTGTCCAGGTGCCCTCCGAGCCGGGGACGAGCAGGTTCCGCAGGCGCACGTTCGCGAACGTCCCGCGCACCATCACCTCGTGGTTGCCGCGGCGGGCGCCGTAGGAGTTGAAGGAGCCCGGCTCGACGCCGTGCTCGGTCAGGTAGCGCCCGGCGGGCGACTCGAGCCTGATCGCGCCGGCAGGCGAGATGTGGTCGGTCGTGACCGAGTCTCCGAGCGAGACGAGGCAGCGGGCGCCCTCGATCTCGCCGAGCTCGGCCGGGACGAGGTCGAGCCCGTCGAAGTAGGGCGGCCGGCGGACGTAGGTCGAGTCGCCGTCCCAGTCGTAGCGGTCGCCCTCGGGGCTCGCGAGGCCGCGCCAGATCTCGTCGCCCGTGTAGACGTCGGCGTAGGTCCGGGTGAACATCTCGCCCTCGACCGAGGAGGCGACCGCCGCCTGGACCTCGGCCGTGCTCGGCCAGAGGTCGCGCAGGAACACGGGGGCGCCGTCGGGTGCGTGCGCGAGCGGCTCGTGCTCGACGTCGAGGTCGATCCGGCCGGCGAGGGCGTAGGCGACGACGAGCGGCGGCGAGGCGAGGTAGTTGGCCCTCACCTCGGGATGGATCCGCGCCTCGAAGTTGCGGTTGCCCGAGAGGACGGCGCAGGCGACGAGGTCGCCCTCGGCGATCGCGGCCGAGATCTCCGCCGCGAGCGGCCCGGAGTTGCCGATGCAGGTCGTGCAGCCGTAGCCGACCGTGTTGAAGCCGAGCGTGTCGAGGAAGGTCTGCAGGCCGGCGCGCTCGTAGTAGTCGGTGACGACCCGCGAGCCCGGGGCGAGCGAGGTCTTCACCCACGGCGCCCGGCGGAGCCCGAGCTCGACCGCCCGCTTCGCGACGAGTCCGGCGGCGACCATCACCTGCGGGTTCGAGGTGTTCGTGCACGACGTGATCGCCGCGATCACGACGGCGCCGTGGCCGAGCTCATGCTCCTCGCCCTCGATCGTGACCCGGACGGTGCGCGGCCGCCGCTCGACCGCGGCTTGCGCTGCCGGGGTGGCGGGCGCCGCTCCCGGTCGGGCGCCCGGCGTCTGCCCGCTCGTCGGGTCGCTCGCCGGAAACGTCTCGGCGAGCCCCTCGTCGGTGCCGTTGCCGAGGTCGACGTCGAAGCCGGCGAGCCCCGCCAGGAACGACTCCTTCGCCCGGGCGAGCGGCACACGGTCCTGCGGCCGGCGCGGGCCCGCGAGCGACGGCTCGACCTCGCCGAGGTCGAGCTCGACGACCTGGGAGTACTCCGGATGCTCGTGCGGCTCGTGCCAGAGCAGGTTCCCGCGGCAGTAGGCCTCGACGAGCTCGACGTGGCCGGTCGGGCGCCCGGTCAGGCGCAGGTAGTCGAGCGTCAGCTCGTCGATCGGGAAGTAGCCGCAGGTGGCGCCGTACTCGGGCGACATGTTCCCGAGCGTCGCACGGTCGGCGACGGTCAGGGTCGAGACGCCCTCGCCGAAGTACTCGACGAACTTGCCGACGACGCCGGTCCGGCGGAGCAGCTCGGTCGCGGTGAGGACGAGGTCGGTCGCCGTCGCGCCCTCGGGCAGCCGCCCGCGGAGCCGGAACCCGACGACCTGCGGCACGAGCATCGAGAGCGGCTCGCCGAGCATGACCGCCTCGGCCTCGATCCCGCCGACGCCCCAGCCGAGCACGCCGAGGCCGTTGACCATCGTCGTGTGCGAGTCGAGCCCGACGACCGTGTCGGGGTAGGCGACCCCGTCGCGGAGCTCGACGACGCGCGCCAGGTACTCGAGGTTGACCTGATGACAGATCCCGGTGCCCGGTGGCACCACCTTGAAGTCGGCGAGCGACGACTGGCCCCAGCGGAGGAACGCGTAGCGCTCCCGGTTGCGCTCGACCTCGAGCTCGACGTTGCGGGCGAAGGCGAGGCGCGAGGCGAAGGCGTCGACCTGCACCGAGTGGTCGATCACGAGCTCGGCCGGGATCAGCGGGTTGATCTTGGCCGGGTCGCCGCCGAGGGTGTCGATCGCGTCGCGCATCGCCGCCAGGTCGACCACCGCCGGCACGCCGGTGAAGTCCTGCAGGAGGACGCGCGAGGGGAAGAAGGCGATCTCGTCGGCCGGCTCGGCGGCCGGATCCCAGCCGACGAGGGCCCGGAGGCCGCGCTCGTCGCCGCTGCGCGCCACGTTCTCGAGCAGCACCCGCAGCGTGTAGGGCAGCCGGGCCGGCTCGAACCCGGGCGCGAGCGCCGCGATCCGGTGGATGCCGTACTCGCGGCCGTTGACCGTCAGGACCCCCATCCCCGGAAAGTCAAGCAGAGCCGCGGCCGCGCCTCCGGAACGAGCCGGGCGGGCCTGCTTAACCAACACTTAATCGCCGCTCGCAGCCGGCCCCGAGTCTCACCGATATAACGGCTGAGGGATGCTGCAGGGGGACTTCATCCGGCCGTTCGGCATGATCGTGGCGGCGGGCGCGGGCGCCGGACTGGCGCTCGGCGGTGCCGCGATCACCGGCAACCTCGGCAACACGACGACGATCCAGCAGATCGTCCCGGCCGCCTCGCAGGCGGCGAGCGTCCTGCCGAGCGTCGGCAGCGCGCTCTCGGTCGAGCAGATCTACCGCCTCGACGCCCCCGGCGTCGTCCAGATCAACACGCGGGCGTACCCCTCACCGCTCGCCGAGGGCCTCGGCACCGGCTTCGTGATCGACAAGGCCGGGCACATCATCACGAACAGCCGGATCATCTCGGGCGCCCGGAGCGTCAAGGTGAGCTTCTCCGGCAACGAGGAGCTGAACGCGACCGTGATCGGCGCCGACCCGACCACCGACGTCGCCGTCCTCCAGATCAAGACGCACGCCCGCTCGCTCAGCCCGCTCCCGCTCGGCGACTCCGATCTCGTCCAGGTCGGCGACCCCGTGGTCGCGATCGGCAACACGCTCGCCCTCAGCCGCACCGCCACCGTCGGCATCGTCAGCGCCGTCCAGCACGGGGTCGACCTGACGAGCGCGAGACGCGCGCTCGATCCAGACCGACGCGGCGATCAACCACGCCAACTCGGGTGGCCCGCTGATCAACAACGAGGGCCAGGTGATCGGTGTCAGCTCCGACCAGGACGGCAACGCGCCCGCCGTGGCCGGGATCGGCTTCGCGATCCCGATCGACACGGTCAAGGACGTCGCCGCGCAGATCCTGCAGACGGGCACGGTCGAGCATCCCTACCTCGGCATCGACGCCCTGGCGATCTCGCCGAGCCTCGCACGCTCGTTCGGCCTGCCGTCGAGCTACGGCCTGATCGTCCAGTCGGTGACGCCCCGGAGCGGCGCCGCCGACGCCGGCCTGCAGGCCGGGCACACCGCGGTCGCCGTCGCCGGCGAGTCCTACAAGATCGGCGGCGACATCATCATCGCCGCCGACGGGGTGCCGATCACGACCGAGGCGCAGCTCCGCAACATGATCGAGGCGATGAGGCCGGGCGAGTCGCTCTCGCTGCAGATCTGGCGCGGGGCGAAGAAGAAGACGGTGCACGTGAAGCTGGGTGAGCCACCCGGCTGACGACGAGCTTGGGCCCCCTCGCGGGGCCCGGACCCGACGGAGCCGTCTAGCCAGCGCGGCCCGTCGGATGAGATGGCCGCGACCCGCATGCCTGCCCGGGTCGCGGCCATTTTTTTCTCGCGGCGCCGCGGCGTCCGCCCGCGGCCTCGCCACGCCGGAAAACTTGGGGGTGCCGAGGTGGGCCTCGCTGGCTACCCTGTCGGCGGTGGAGAGGGGAACGGTCGTTTTTGATGAGACGCTCGTCGAGGAGCAGGATGAGGAGCTCTGGCACGACGACGACCTCGACGGTCGCGACGGCTGGTTCTGCGTGCGCACCGACCCCTTCCCCTGCCCGGCGGCCGGCTGCACCTACGTCGCCGACTTCATGACCGCCGCGCACCTGATCCTCGTCTGGGAGGAGCAGGACGACCCGAACCTGCTCCGGCACGCCGCGCGCGCCCGCGACGTCGGCCGCAACCCGCGGATCGTCGGCTACCGCGCCGACTACGGCCCCTCGGCCTCCTACTACGCGTGGATCGCCGCCGGCCGGCCGGTGCACGGCGTGCGGGCGGGCTAGCGGCGATGGCGACCGTCAGCGAGACCTTCCACGTCAGGGGCATCCGCTGCGAGCGCTGCATGGCACGCCTCGGGCACGTCCTGAAGGGGCACGAGGGGCTCGAAGCGGCGAACGCCAGCCTGACGGGCGACGTGACGCTCGTCTACGACGACGAGCTGACCTCGCGCGAGGCGCTCCTGCGCGACCTCGCGACGGGCGGCTTTCGCGAGCAGGACCCCGTCGCCTGAGCCGGCGCCGCGGACGGCCGCGGGAATCGCGCCGGCCGCTTCCGCGTTAGAACAGGTTGCTAGGGTGGCCGTCGGATGAGCGACAGCGCACCGACAACCGCCGAAACCCGCCGCATCGCGGAGGTCGAACGTGACCGCGTCCGCTTCGAGGAGGAGGCGCTCGAATTGAGCGATCAGGTCTACCGTGTTGCGCGCCGGCTCTCCGGCTCCCGTGAGGAGGCCGAGGACCTCGTCCAGGACACCTACGCCCGCGCCTTCCGCGCCTGGCAGCAGTACCAGCCCGGGACGAACCTGCGGGCCTGGCTCCTGCGCATCCTCACGAACCTGAACATCGACCGCGGCCGCCGCGCCCAGCGCACGCCCGACTCCCAGCCGCTCGAGGAAGGCGACTACTTCCTCTACAACCGGCTCGAGTCGACCCTCCCCGACGAGAACCCCGACGAGGAGCGCGTGATCGAGCGGCTCTCCCAGAACGCGGTCGTCGAGGCGCTCGCCGATGTCCCGCACGACTTCCGGGACGTGATCGTCCTCGTCGACATCGGTGAGTTCTCCTACGCCGATGCCGCGCAGATCCTCGACATCCCGATCGGCACGGTCATGTCGCGGCTCCATCGGGGCCGACGCATCCTGAAGCAGCGGCTCGCCGAGCGGGCGGTGGCGGTCTGATGGGCTGCGGCTGCGGGGACTGCGAGTCGATGATGCAGCCCTACATGGACGGCATGCTGTCCGACGACGAGGTCGCCGAGGCACGCGAGCACCTGGAGCGCTGCCCGCCGTGCGACAGGCGCTTCCGCTTCGAGGAGCGCCTGCGCCACTTCGTCAGGGTCGCGACCGACGAGCCGATGTCCGACAGCCTGCGCGAGAAGCTGGCGGGGCTGCGCTCGACGCCGCCCGTCGGCTCGTAGCACCCGCCGCGTTCCCACCACCCGTACGCACCACCGGCCGGCGTCGTGGTCGGGAGCTCAGAGGTCGCGGGCGAGGTCGGGCGTGTCGATGTCCCCGGGCGGGACGAGGTCGTCGCAGGCGACGAGGAGGACGTTGAGGCCACGGCCGCCGTCGTCGGGGATCCTCGTCCAGAGCGGACGGGCGATCACGGCCGGATGGCTGCGGGTGCCGTCGTAGGTGGCGGCGACGAAGTCGGCCTGGTCGCGGTGGGCGAGCACGCGCTCGATCGCGCGTGGGTCGAGGTAGGGGCCGTCGGCGAGGACGACGAGCGCCGCCTCGACCTCGTCGCCGAGCGCGGCGAGCCCGCAGCGCAGGCTGGCGCCGGGGCCGAGCTCCCAGCTCGGGCAGGGAACGACCCGCACCCCTTCCAGGTCGAGCAGCTCGTCGGGCTCGATCGGGTAGGCGCCCGAGACGATCACGACCTCGTCGACGGGGGCCGCCCGCAGCCCCTCGAGCACGTAGGGCAGCAGCAGCAGCTGCTTCGGCGAGCCGAAGCGCGTCGCGGCGCCTGCTGCGAGGACGACGGCCGAGATCACGCGCGTTGTGCCTAGGAGACCTTGACGGTCGCCCGTTCGATCTCGACGACTCGCGTCGGCAGTTGCTGCGAGTTCCCGAGCTTGCCGATCCGCTGCACGACCGGGAGCCCGCTCGTCACCTTGCCGACGATCGCGTAGTCGGGCGGCAGGCCGGCGTTCGGCACCGTGACGACGAA
Organism: uncultured Actinomycetota bacterium; assembly: GCA_963765345.1. Classification (GTDB taxonomy): domain Bacteria; phylum Actinomycetota; class Thermoleophilia; order Gaiellales; family Gaiellaceae; genus PALSA-600. Next base: position 24,188 of record CAVXWI010000014.1, on the reverse strand, counting down.
GAACTGGCTGCCGGCGGCGCCGGCCGGCTGCTGCGAGGTCTTGGCCATCGCGACGACGCCGAGGGTGTAGGCGGCGCCCGCGGGCGGCTTGTCGACGGTGATGTAGCCGGGCCCCCCGGTGCCGCTGCCGGTCGGATCGCCGCCCTGGATGACGAAGCCGGGGACGATCCGGTGGAAGATCGTCTTGGTGAAGTAGCCGTGGTCGACGAGGCTCACGAACGAGGCCGAGGCGTTTGGCGACTGGGCCGGGTCGAGGCGGAAGGTGAAGCTGCCGCAGTTCGTGACGAAGGTGACGTCGTAGGTCTTGCCGGGGTCGAGCTTGCTCGTCGGCTTCGGCTCGCTGCGCACGCCCATCGGCGGCCGCGGCACCGTCACGCAGCCGCTGCCCTGCCCGGCCGCGTGCCCCGTCACGGCGCTGGTCGTGCTCGTCGTGGTCGTCGTCGTAGTGGTCGTCGTCGCCTTCGAGCTGCCGCAGCCCGCGAGCAGGCTGACCGCGAGCAGCGCGGCCAGGGTCAGGATCGGGCGCCTCATGCCGCGCCGATCCTAGCGAGCGCGCGCCGGAGCAGCGCGGCTGCGATCTCGAGCTTGTACGCGCTCCCGGGGAGCGGCGTTGCCTCCGCGAGCGGGCCGAGGAGAAGCCACGGGGTCGGCGCGACGCCCGCGAGCGCGACGGTCGTCGTCTCACCGCGTGCGGACGGCGGCCACCCCGACCAGCGGAAACGCGTAGCGCTTCCGCTCCATCGCCTTCAGGTAGACGGACGCGTCTGCCGGCGGCACCTCCAGCTCGAGCAGGACCTCGCCCGGGCTCGAGGGTCGTCAGGCGGGTGTCGGCCCGGGTCGGGAGACGGTAGAGCTCGCGGAGCGGGAGCTCGCGGCGGCTCGTCCGCACGGTCGCCCCGAGCGCCAGCAGGGCGGCGGCGGGGTCGGAGGGATGCGCCGAGGCGCAGAGGTCGTTGGCGAAGACGGCGCTCTCGCGCTGCTCGCCCTCGCGGGCGTGACAGCGGTCGCCGCCGTGGAGGAAGCAGGGGTAGTGGAGGCGCCAGTAGAGGCAGCGGGTCGACTGGAGCAGGTTGCCGCCGATCGTGCCCATGTTGCGCAGCTGCGGCGAGGCGGCGAGGCGGCAGGCCTCCCGGAGCGCCTCGGGGATCTCCTCGCTCGCCTCGAGCTCGGCGAGGGTCGTGCCCGCGCCGATGCGCGAGCCGGCGATCCCGCGGGGCACGATCGCGCTCAGGTCGAGCAGCGTCTCCGCCTGCAGGAGCCCCTCGCGGAGCTGGGGGACGACCTCGGTGCCGCCGGCGAGCAGCACCGTCCCCGGCGCCGAGGCGAGCTCGTCGAGCCGTTCGGGGCGGAGCAGCCGTGGCTCGGTCGCGAGGCTCAACGCAGCGCCGCCTCGCGCCGTCCGGCGCGCTCGCGCCGGCGCGCCTCGGCGAGGGCGGCCAGCATCTCCTCGCGCGTGATCGGGAGCGAGCGGACGTCGGCGCCGGTCGCGTCGCGGATCGCGTTCGCGATCGCCGCGGCGACGGGGATGATCGGCGGCTCGCCGAGCCCCTTCGAGCCGAGGTTCGTCAGCTGCGGGTCGGGGATGTCGACGAGCTCGCCGACGATCTCGGGGACGTCGGCGATCGTCGGCAGCCGGTAGGCGTCGAGCGTCCTCGTCAGGACGGCGCCGGTCGCCGGGTCGGTCAGCCGCTGCTCGCTGAGGGTGTGCCCGATCCCCTGGATGATCCCGCCCTCGATCTGGCTCGAGGCGCCGAGCGGGTTGATCACGCGGCCGACGTCGTGGATCGCGGCGACGCGCTCGACGGTCACCTCGCCCGTCTCGACGTCGACGGCGACCTCGGCGACCTGGACGCCGAAGGTGAGCACGGTCAGCCCGGCCGGATTCGGCCCGCGCGCACCGGTGCCGAGGATCTGCCCGTTCCCGAGCAGGCCGACGATCTCGGTCAGCGGCCTGCGCTCGCCGTCGGGGAGGACGATCGAGCTGTCGGCGAGCGTGAGCGTGCCGGCGTCGAGGTCGTAGCGCTGGGCGGCGAGCTCGAGGATCTGGCGGCGCGCGTCGGCGGCGGCGGCGCGGACGGCCGGCCCCATCGAGGGGAGGGTGGAGGAGCCTGCCGAGAGGGTGGCGTAGGGGCCCCGCTCGGAGTCGCCGAGCGCGTAGGTGACATGGGCGAGCGGCAGCCCGAGCTCCTCGGCGGCGATCTGGGCGAGCGCCGTCCTGACGCCGGTGCCGACGTCCTGGCTCGCGGTGACGACGGCCGCATGCCCGTTCGAGCCGACCCGGATCCAGGCGTAGCTCGGCGGGCCGCCGCCGCCCCACCAGATCTGCGAGGCCAGCCCGACGCCGCGCTTGACCGTCTCGGTCGAGCGCGCCCGCACCTCGGCCCGCCGCCGCCAGTGCGGCTCGGCGCGCCGGTAGCACTCGAGCAGGTTCTTGCTCGAGTAGTCGCGTCCGTCCGCCGTCTGCTCGGCGTGGTTGCGCCGCCGCAGCTCGAGCGGGTCGAGCTCGAGCTCGCGGGCGAGCTCGTCGAGCAGGCACTCGAGCCCGAAGGTGCCCTCGACGTAGCCGGGCGCGCGGAACGCCTTCATCGGCGGCAGGTTGAGCCTGCGCCCCGTTCGTGACCGTGCGGACGTTCGGGCAGGCATAGAGGCCCTGCATCGGCCCCTCGATCATCGAGTTCCAGCCGGACCAGCCGACCGCGTTGACGAACTCGCCGCCGAGCGCGGTCAGGGTGCCGTCGGAGCGGGCGCCGACGACGAGCCGCTGGATCGTCGCGTTGCGGTTGCCGGCGGCGAGGTTCTCCTCGGCGCGCGAGAGCGCGCAGCGGACCGGCCGGCCGCTCCGGCGGGCGAGCTCGGCGCCGATGAAGGCGTGGTCGTCGGGGGCCGTCTTCGAGCCGAAGCCGCCGCCCATGTACTCGCAGACGACGCGGACCCGGTCGGGGTCGAGCCCGAGCCCCTCCGCGAGCGCCGAGCGGACACCCCAGATGTACTGGGTCGAGATGTGCACCTCGAGCGTGTCGCCGATCCAGCGGCAGACCGACTGGTGGGTCTCGAGCGAGTTGTGGAGGACGACCTGGGTGCGGTAGGTCGCGCGGACGACGACGTCGGCCTCGGCGAGCCCGCGCTCGAGGTCGCCGCGCTCGAGCGCGCGCCGATCGTGCAGGGAGCCGGTCGCGACGGCCGTGTCGGGATCGAGCAGCGGCTCGTGCTCCTCCCACTCGACCTCGATCAGCGCGAGCGCCGCCCGCGCCTGCCGCGAGCGTCTCGGCGCAGATGGCCGCGACCGCCGCGCCCTGGTACTCGCAGGCCGCCGTCAGGACGCTGCAGTCGCCGGGGCCGATCACGCCGCGAACGCCGGGGGCCGCCCGTGCGGCCGTCAGGTCGATCCGCTTGACGCCCGCCCGCGCGAACGGGCTCCGCAGCACCGCCGCCTGCAGCAGCCCGGGCAGGCGGATGTCGCCGGTGAAGAGCGCCTCGCCGCGGGCCCGGCCCGGGCCGTCGACGCGCGTGGCGGGGCGGCCGACGACCGCGCGCTCCCCGGCGGGCCACTGCTCGAGCGCGTCCTCCTCGACGACGAGCCAGACCTCTTCGAAGCGGCCCTCGACCTCCTTCTCGGTGCGGATCAGTCGCGCCACGTGCGAATCGCCTCCTCGATCTTCGGGTAGGTGCCGCAGCGGCAGAGGTTGCCCGCCATCCGGTGGCGGATCTCCTCGCGGCTCGGCTCCGGGGTGCGCGCGACGAGGGCGACGGCGCTGACGATCTGGCCGGGCGTGCAGAACCCGCACTGGACGGCGTCGGCCCGGACGAACGCGGCGACGAGCGGGTGGGCGCGCAGGCCCTCGATCGTCGTCACCTCGCGGCCCGCGAGCCGGCCTGCGAGCGTGATGCAGGCGAGGGCGGGCGCCCCGTCGATCAGCACCGTGCACGCGCCGCAGTGGCCCTCGTTGCAGGCGACCTTCGTCCCGGTCAGCCCGATCTCGTCTCGCAGCGCCTCCGCGAGCGACGTCGTCGCCGGCAGGTCGAGCTCGTGGCGCTCGCCGTTGACGACGAGCTCAGGCACCCGTGAGCGTCTCGATGTCGGCGATGTGGATCAGGCGCATGCAGAGGCGGACGGCGGTGAAGCGGTCGGCGTCGTCGGTGCGCTCCGGGAAGGTCGACCAGATCGCGGCCGCCGTCTCGAGCAGCTCGCCGATGCGGTCGGTCGTCTCGCCGTGACCGTCGCGCTCGGCGCAGGTGTTGAGGGCGAGCCCGAGCGCGCCAAACGTGTCGGGCTGGCGCAGCCAGAGGAACGGCATCGCCATCGAGAGGTACTGGTGGATCCGGGCGAGCTGGATCGGCTGGTCGATCGAGGCGCCGCCGACCGGCGCCGTCGGCTCGGGCAGCTCGGCGCCGTCGGCGAGCCGGTTCGCGTTCTCGGCCAGCATGCCGCGTAGCTGGGCCTCGGAGAGGCCGGCGTGGTGGGCGGTGCGGAGGGCGATGAAGAGCGAGCCGGGCTGCTGGCCGTACGGGAAGTCGGAGGCGTAGACGACCTGCTCGGGCGGCACACGGCGGTAGAGGTCGAGCAGGTCGAGCGCACCCCAGGTCGAGGTGTCGAAGAAGACGTTGCGGCGCCCGGCCATCACGGCCGAGAGGTGCGCCAGGTCGGCGATGCCGGCGTGGGCGATGATCAGCGAGGCCTCCGGGTTCCGCTCGACCAGCGAGGCAAGCCCGTCGGCGATCGGGGGCAGGCCGCGGCCGCCGTGGATCAGGATCGGGACGCGGCGCTCGGCCGCGAGCGCGAACACGGGCCCGAGCCGCTCGTCGGCCGCGTCGAAGCGCTGGGCGCGCGGGTGGAGCTTGATCCCGCGCGCGCCGGCGTCGAGGCAGCGGGCCGCCTCCTGCAGCGGCGACTCGTTCAGGTCGAGGCGGACGAAGGGGATCAGCCGCCCCTGCGAGCGGGCGGCGACGGCGAGCGTCCGGTCGTTGGCGGCGCTGAAGGCCGGGTGGCGGTCGGGCTCGTCGAGGCAGAAGACGAAGGCGCGCGAGATCCCGTAGGCGGCCATGATCTGCTCGAGCTGCTCGTCGTCGCCGACCATGCCGTCGATGTCGGTGCCGAGGTGGAGGTGCGCGTCGAAGATGTCGGCGCCGGGCGGCAGCAGCCGCTCGAGCTCGGCGTCGTAGAGGGCGCTCAGCTCGAGCCCACGGGCGATCGGGTCTCCCACCCCCGAAACCTAACGGCAGCCGGTGGGGTGACGACGGCTCGCCCGGGGCCGCTACCCTCGAGCGGATGAGTCGGGCCGGGGTCGCGCTGCTCGTGTGCTTGACGCTGGCCGCCTCCGCTGCTGCCCCGGCTCCCGCCTCCCCGCGCACGGCGGCGACGGCTGTCGCGCGCGAGCGGGCACTCGACTCCTACACGGCGATGCAGCGCTACTTCTACCGCGCCGCCGACGGCTCCTACGCCGGCACCTACCCGTCGCCGGCCCGCGCACAGGCCTGGCCGTTCTCCCAGGCGCTCTGGGCGACGCTCGAGGTCGCCTCGATTCCCGGGGCCGATCCCGACGCGCGCGCCGACCTCCGCTCGCGGCTGCGGGCCCTCGGCGCCTACAGCCATCCGCAGGCCCGGCGTCCGGCCGAGTTCGCCTCTGCCTTCGGTGGCTCCGGCGACGTCTACTACGACGACAACCTCTGGATCGGCCTCGCGCTCGTCGAGGCGAGCAGGGTCCTGCCGGGGACGGGCGCGCTGACGACGGCGCGCGAGATCTTCACCCTCGTCGGCGACGGCTGGGACTTCGACGCCGACGATCCCTGTCCGGGCGGCGTCTTCTGGAAGCGGACCGGTCAGAACCACGACCGCAACACGGTCACGACGGCGAACGCGGCGCTGCTTGGCCTGCGGCTCGACGAGACGCTCGGCTCGCAGGCCAACCTCTCGTGGGCCCTCGGCGCCTACACCTGGACGAAGCGGTGTCTCGGGGAGCCGAACGGGCTCGTCGCCGACCACATCGACCGTCACGGCGTTGTCGACCCGCACACGTGGAGCTACAACCAGGGCGCGATGATCGCGGCCGGCGTCCACCTCTACCGCGCCACCGGCAAGCGGCAGTACCTGGTCGACGCGGAGCGGACGGCGGACGCCGCCCTGCACAAGATCGGCGATCCGCTCAGCTCGGGCGAGCCGCCGGTCTTCCTGGCGATCTTCTACCGCGACCTGCTCGACCTAACCGACGCCCTGCCGGCGCGCCCGCACCGCGCGGCGGTCGAGGCCTTCGCCGACGAGGCGTGGACGCACGCGCGCAACCCGGCGACGGGGCTCTTCAGCTTCGACGGGCGCGGGCCGACGCTGCTCGACCAGGCGGCGATGGTCCAGGTCTACGCAGAGCTCGCGCGCGACTAAGAGACGGGCGGGAGTCCGTTGGTCGTCTGCGTAGACGGAGGTCGAGTTCCCTTCGGGTGGCATCCGGCGAAGAGACGGGGTCCCCGGAACCGGCGGTCGCGCTGGTGACGCCGTCGCGCGTGACGCAGTCACGAGTGATGGATGCCTGGCCTCGTTCCAGTGGTGGTGCCCGCGTCGGCGCACGACACAACCCCGACGGTCGCGCCCTGGTCGACGGAGCGGCGGGAACCGGTTCGGGACGGCCGATATGCGATCGCCGTCGCGCCCGTTCAGGAGGCGGGTCGTTCCCGGGTGCCAAGCAGTTCGAGTGCGGTCTTCCGCTCGATCTTGCCTGTCGGGCCGAATGGGAGCTGGGCGACGAGCTCGATGAGCCGCGGGTATTTGTATGCCGCTACGCGCTCGCGTACGAACGTCTTCAGCTCGTCCGGGTCACAAGGGTGGTCGGCGACAACGATCGCGGCGACCTCCTCACCGAGTGTCGGGTGTGGTATTCCGATGACGAGTGCTTCGCGGACGGCGGGGTGGGCGAGCAGCGCCTCCTCGACCTCGCGTGGGTAGACCGTGTAGCCGCCGCGGAGCACGATGTTCTTCTTGCGGTCGAGGAGGAAGAGGTCGCCGTCGCCGTCGAGCCGGCCGATGTCGCCGGTCGGCAGCCAGCCGTCGATGCCGCGGGCAAGGGTCGGCGCCCGGACGAGTACCTCGCCGTCGTCGGCGATCCGGAGTTCGCCGACGAGCGCCGGGCCGACCGAGTCGGGCTTGGCCGGTTGCCCGGCTCGTTGGATCGCGACGGCGCCGCCGGCCTCGGTCATCCCGTAGCCCTCGAGGACGCGGGCGCCGAACCGCTCCTGGAAGGCATGTCGCGTCGCGGGCGGCAGGGGCGCGCCGCCGACGTGGGCGAGTCGGAGAGACGGCGCGCTGCCGGTCTCGTCTGAGGCGGCGAGGAGGGAGACACACATCGCCGGAACCCCCATCAACACCGTTACTCGGTGGCGTTCGATCATGGCGAGCGCGGAGGTGGCGTCGAAGCGAGGTACGAGGAGAAGACAGGCCCCGGCCGCGATGGAGGCGTTCATACAGCCGGTCATCCCGAAGACGTGGGAGAGCGGGGGCGCGCCGAGGAGCACATCTTGCTGATTCAGTCCGAGGGCGCTTGCGGTCGCATCGGCGCTGAGGCGCAGGCCGCCATGGGTCAACTCGATCCGCTTCGGCCGGCCGGTCGAGCCCGAGGTGTACAGGATGACCGCGACGTCGTCGGGCGCGGGTGGTGGGCCCGACCCTGCGAAAGGATCGCCGACGAGGTCGTCGACGGTTAACAGGGTCGCTCCCGATTCGCGGACCCGCCCGCGGATCTCGTGCTCACTGAGGAGTGGGTTGAGCGGGACCGGGACAGCCCCGAGGCGGAGCATTCCGTGGAATGCGGCGACCGACTCGGCCGTGCTCGAGAGCATGAACGCGACTCGGTCGCCGCGTCCGACACCCCGACGGACAAGCGCGCCGGCCGCCCTGGCTGCGCGCCCATCGAGCTCGGCAAACGTCGCGGTGAGACCGGCGGAGATGAGCGCGGGTCGGTCGGGAACGCGTGCGGCAGCGTCCGCGAGCAGCCGCGCGAGCGTCACGGCTCGCGCCGATAGGGCTCGAGACCCGGCCGGATCGACTTCTCGTCGAGGAACTGGGCGAGCCCCTGCTCGCGGCCGTGCTCGGCGTCGAGGAACTGGGACTGCTCGAGCTTCGCGTAGAGGTAATCCTCGGCCGCGTCCCAGCTCATTTCCTGAGCGTGTTTGAAGCCGAGGCGCGCGGCGCGGAGCGCGACCGGGTTTTTCCCGAGCAGCTCACGTGCGAGCGCCTCGACCTCGGCGCGGAGCCGGGCCCGCGGCACGCTCGAGTTGACGAGCCCCATCTCGGCGGCCTTCCGGCCGTCGAACGTCCGTCCGGTCATGATGTAGAAGAGTGCGTCGCGGACGCCGACCGTCTCGGCAAGGGCGCGGCTGACGAGGCTCCCTGGCGGGATGCCCCAGTTGACCTCGGAGAGGCCGAAGGTCGCCTCGTCGGCGGCAATCGCGAGGTCGCAAGCGCACAGCGGCGTGAATGCGCCGCCGAAGCACCAGCCGTTGACCATCGCGATCGTCGGCTTCGGAAAGGTGCGAAGGAGCCGCCACTGCCAGTAGTTGGAGTCCCGGCGCACCTGCCGCTGCACGTGGGCGGGCTGACCGTCGATGTCGCGGAAGTACTCCTTCAGGTCCATCCCGGCCGAGAACGACTCGCCCGCGCCGGTGAGCACGAGCACGCCGCAGCCGTCGTCGCGGTCGAGTCTCGAGCAGCACTCCGACCATCTCGGCGTTGAGCTGCGGGTTCATCGCGTTGCGCTTCTCGGGCCGGTTCAGCTCGACCCACGCGATCCCGTCGTCGAGCACGACACGGACGGTCTCGCGCGCGCTCACGCCGGTCTGGATGTCGGCGGAGTCGCCGGACACTGACTTTCTTTCTTGTCGTTCACGCGATGATCGCGTCTCTCGTAGAGGGTGGGAGATGTGTGGCTTCTTCTCGTCAAGCTGACAGCCTGAGACCGCTGATCTTGCCATCATCGTTCGGGCGCCGCGCGACGCTGATCGCGGCCATCGTGGCGTGGCTCTACGAATCGGGGCGGAAGCCGGCGCGCATCGAAATTCCGCGGGCTGTGGCCTGCAGCACCGGCGCGAGGCGCACGACGAGGTCCTCCATCGAGATGAGTGAGCGGTGGACGGCGAGGTTGATCGCCGCGACGACATCGCCGCCGGACCCGCGGACGGGGACTGCGATCGAACGCAGGCCGTAGGCGAGCTCCTCGTTGTTGACAGCGAGCCCGCGCTCGCGGACGAGCGCGAGCTCCTCGAGGAGCGCCGCGCGCGTGGTGATCGTGTTGGGGCCGCGCTGCGCGAAGTCGATCCGCGCAATGTGCGTTTCGAGCTCGGCAGGCGTGAGCCCCGCAAGCAGGACCTTGCCCATTGAGGTGCAGTGGGCGGGGAGACGGGAGCCGACGTGGAGGTTGAGGTCGATCTCACGCTGACCCTGGCTGGCGCTCCGGCAGCGCTCGATGTAGAGGATGTCGGCGCCGTCGAGCACCGCCATGTTGACCGTGTGGCCGGCCGAGTCCGAGAGCTCCTGCAGCGCGGGCACGGCAATCTGGCGCAGCTCCATCGAGTTGATCGCGGAGAAGCCGAGGTCGAACACCCGGGGCCCGAGCCGGTAGCGCCGGCTTGCCGCGTCCTGCTCCAGGTATCTGAGCTTCGCCAGCGTCGCGATGTACCGGTGCGCGCTCGAACGCGACAGGCCGACCTCGCGCGCGACCTCGCTCACGCCCAACAGCGGTTTCGTCGCGGTGAACGTCGAAAGGATGGCAAGCCCGCGCTCGAGCGACTGCGAAGTGGCGGCCTCCCGGGAGGGGTTGTGTGTGCTTTTCACGACCGATGTTCTATCTATCGGAACACCGTATTGACAAGCGGGATATCCCTGGCGTAGGTTCCCGCTCGCTTCCAGCAACGCCATCGAGGAGGAAGGTATGGCTGAGGGAAAAGGGATTTCGAGGCGCGAGCTGATCAAGCGCGCCGGCATCGGAGCAGGCGGCCTCACCGTCGCGGGCGTTGCGGCCCCCCAGGTCTGGGCTGCCCCGAAGGTTCGGAAGGCCGGTCAGACGATCACGATCGGCTTCGTGAGCCCGCTGACGGGCCCGGCGTCCGGCTTCGGCGAGCCCGATCCGTACGTGCTCGGCATCGCGAGGAAGAAGCTCGCGAGCGGCCTGACGATCGGCGGGGACGACCTACGCGGTGAACGTGGTCAACAAGGACGGACAGTCGACGCCGAGCGTCTCGGCGCAGGTTGCGCAGGACCTGATCGGCTCGGGCATCGACCTGATGCTGACCACCTCGACCCCCGAAGTCGTCAATCCCGTCTCCGACGCGTGCGAGGCCGCCGGCGTGCCGTGCATCTCGACGGTGGTGCCGTGGGAGGCCTGGTACTTCGGCCGCGGCGCGAAGCCGGGCAAGCCCTCACCGTTTAAGTACACCTACCACTTCTGCTTCGGCGTCCAGAACTTCTTCGACACCTACACCCATCTCTGGCCGCAGGTGCCGACCAACAAGGTCGTCGGCGTGATGTGGCCGAACGATGCGGACGGCAACGCGATCCGCGCCTCCCTCGGCCCGCTGCTGGCGAAGGCGGGGTACACGATCGTCGATCCGGGCGCCTACCAGGACGGGACGACCGACTACACCGCGCAGATCACGGAGTTCAAGTCGAAAGGGATCCAGATCTTCAACACGTTCCCGATCCCGCCTGACTTCGCGACCTTCTGGCGCCAGGCCGCCCAGCAGGGCCTGACCAAGCAGGTCAAGATCGCCCAGATTGCGAAAACGGGACTGTTCGTCTCGCAGGTCTCGGCACTCGGCTCGCTCGGCTACAACCTCGCGAGCGGCGCCTACTGGGGGCCGACGTGGCCATACGCCTCGTCCCTGACCGGGATCACGAACAAGGCGCTCGCCGCCGGCTACACGAAGCTGACGGGCAAGTACTGGAACCAGCAGATGGGCCCGAGCCTGGCGCTCTTCGACGTCGGCGTCGCCGCCCTGAAGGCGAGCGGCAACCCGAAGGACAAGAACGCGGTCGCAGACGCGATGAAGACCCTCGCGGTCTCGACACCGGTCGGCCATCTCCACTGGAGCACGGGGCCGGTGCCGAACGTCGTCGCGACGCCGATCCCGGGCGGACAATGGGTCAAGGGCTCGAGCACGTTCCCGTACGAGTGGGTGTTCTGTGAGCACTCGGACGACCACAACGTCCCGATCCAGGCGAAGCTGAAGCCCTACAACTCCTGACAACTATCCTCGGAACATAGTGGGATCGGCAGACGCACCGATCCTTGCGGCCGCCGGGATCCGAAGACGCTTCGGGGCGCTGGTCGTCTTGGACGGGGTCGATTTTGCGGTCGGGGCCGGCGGTGCCGTGGGCATCGTCGGCCCCAACGGCGCCGGCAAGACGACGCTGCTCAACGTGCTCTCGGGCGCGTTGCGCCCGTCGGAGGGCAGGGTGGCCTTCCGTGGCGCGGACATCACCCGCGCCGGGGTGAGCAAGCGCTGCCGGCTCGGGATCGGCCGCGCGCATCAGGTGCCGCGACCGTTCGGGGACCTGACGGTGTTCGAGAACGTCTTTGTCGGGACGGCGACCGGCGGCGGCCTCCGAGGCGCCGCTGCGAACGCGCGCTGCGTCGAGGTACTCGAGCTTTGCGGGCTCGTCGACGCCGCGAACCGGCGGGCGGAGAGCCTCGGTCTGCTCGACCGCAAGAAGCTGGAACTCGCCCGTGCGCTCGGCACCGATCCGGTGGTCCTGCTCCTGGATGAGATCGGCGCCGGGCTCACCGACGCCGAGGCCGAGGAGCTCGTGGAGACGATCCGGGACGTTCGCTCGCGCGGGGTGGCGATTGTGTGGATCGAGCATATTGTCCACGTGCTCGTGCAGGGCGTCGAGCGGCTCGTCTGTCTCGACGCCGGACGGGTGATCGCCGACGGCGCCCCGGAGGCCGTCATGCGGGACGCCGCCGTCGTCGACGCCTACCTGGGCGGGGTTGTGGCATGACCGCCTTGTTGCAGCTCGAGGAGATCGAGGCGCGGCACGGGCTGCTGCCGGCGGTGCGTGGGGTTTCGCTGGAGCTCGCTCGAGGGCGAAACCGTCGCGCTCGTCGGCGCGAACGGCGCAGGCAAGACGACGCTCCTCCGGACGATCGCGGGCGCGCACCGGCCAAGGGCCGGGCGTGTCCTCTTCGACGGCGCCGACGTCACCCGCGTTCGCGCCCACGACCGGCTGCGAAAAGGAATCGCGCTCGTACCCGAGGGCCGGCGGCTCTTCCCGGACCTGACGGTCGAGGAGAACCTGCTCGTGGCGGCCGGCCGCTCCGGGCCGCTGGAACGTCGAGACCGTGCTCGAGGCGTTCCCGCTGCTGAAGCCGCTGCGGAAGCGGCGCGCCGCGAACCTCTCCGGCGGCGAGCAGCAGGCGACAGCGATCGGCCGTGCCTTGATGTCGAACCCGCGGCTGCTGCTGCTCGACGAGGTCTCGCTCGGCCTCGCTCCCGTCGCCGTCGCGGCCGTCTACGAGTCGTTGCAGAGCCTGATCGGCGAGGGGACGACGGTCCTGCTCGTCGAGCAGGACCTGAAGAGGGCGATGTCCGTCGCGGCGCGGGTGCTCTGCATGCTCGAAGGGCGGGCTCGTGCTCGAGGGCGGGAGCGAACTCACGCGCGAGCAGATCACGGAGGCGTACTTCGGCCTCCGTCGCGCACGGAGGGCCGAGGGATGACCTGGGTGAACGCAGTCCTCCAGGGAATCTTCCTCGGCGGCTACTACGCGCTGCTCGCCGCCGGGCTCGCGTTGATGTTCGGGCTGATGCGGATCATCAACCTCGCTCACGGCGACATCGCGGTGCTCGGCGCCTATCTGATCATGGTCGTGCTCGACCACTGGAACGTCTCACCGTTCATCGGCCTCGATCCCCGTGCTGCCGGTGATGCTCGCGCTCGGGTACCTCCTCCAGCGTACGGTTCTCGATCGCAGCCTGCGCTCGGGCGTGCTCGTACCGCTGCTGGCGACGTTCGGGCTGTCGATCGTGATCCAGAACGTGCTGCTGAAGAAGTTCTCGCCGGACGTCCGCTCGCTCGGCGGGCAAGCGGGGTCGATCGCGACCTCGAGCTGGCAGGTCACGAACCAGATCTCGATTCCCTGGATCGGCGTGCTCGCCGTCGGCGCTGCGGCCGGGATCCTCGGTGGGCTGCAGCTGTTCCTCTCCCGGACGCATGCGGGACGCCGGATGCGCGCGACCGCCCAGGACCCGGACACCGCCGAGCTCGTCGGGATCGACTCGCGCAACGTCTACGCGTGGGGGACGGCGATCGCGGTCGGCGATCGCCGCCGTCGGCGGGTCTCTTCCTCGCGATCCGCTCGACGTTCGATCCCTACGCCGGCCCGACGCAGCTCCTCTTCGCCTTCGAGGCGGTCGTGATCGGCGGCCTCGGGTCGCTGTGGGGGACGCTCGTGGGCGGGATCGTGCTCGGGGTCGTCGCAGACCGATCGGCGCGCAGATCGACCCGCAGTACTCGATCCTGGCCGGGGACCTCGTGTTCCTCGCCGTTCTCGCCTCGCCGCGCGGGCGGGCTGATCCGGACGCGGTGGGCGCAATGAAGGCAGGCGTCGTCGACGGCTTCCGCGTGCAGCGCTGGAACCGCGTCTCGGCCGTCGTTCACCGGCGGGTTCGGTCTCTTCGCGATCGCGCTCGTCTTCGTACCCGTCGCGCTCTCGCAGGCCGCGACCCAGAAGATGACGACGCTCCTGATCCTCGTGCTGCTCGCGGCGATGTGGAACGCCCTCGCCGGCTACGGCGGCCTCGTCTCGGTCGGCCAGCAGGGATTCATCGGCCTCGGCGCCTACGGCACGGTCTGGCTCTGCAACCACAACATGAGCCCGTACCAGGCGATGATCGTCGCGACGCTCTTCTGCGCCGCGATCTCGATTGCCGGTGTCGTTCCTCGTCCTGCGCTTCCGGGGCGCGCAGTTCGCGATCGGGATGTGGGTGCTCGCCGAGGTGGCCGCGATCCTCGTCTCGTTCGACTCGTCGCTCGGCGCCGGCACCGGTACCTCGCTGATCGAGCTCGACTCCTACTCGCCCGAGGCCCGCCAGGCAGTACACGTACTGGCTCACGCTCGGGATGACGGCGTTCTTCCTGGCGGTGCTGTTCGTGCTCTTGCGCAGCCGGCTCGGCGCCTCGCTGCAGGCGATCCGCGACGACGAGGAGGCGGCGGCGTCGGTCGGAGTGCGCGTGACCGCCGGCAAGCGAATCCTCTTCGTGCTCGCGGCGGCGGGCTGCGGCGGCGCGGGGGCGCTGATCCTCGCGAATACCCTCTTCATCGAGCCCGACCTCGATCTTCGGCGTCAACTGGACTGCCTACATGGTCTTTATGGTGCTCGTCGGCGGGCTCGGAACGTTCGAGGGACCGATCATCGGGGCGATCGTCCTGTTCGTGATCCAGAACCACTACAGCGGCGGCGGCGCGGGGTACCTGATCGGGCTCGGCCTCGGCGGCGATGCTGTTCGCGCTGCTCCTGCCGCGCGGCCTCTGGGGGACGGTGCGCGACCGCTTCGGGCTGCAGCTGCTGCCGGTCGGCCGGCAGCTGCGCTGCGCCGCGACTCCGGTGCCGCCGACCCTCGAGGAGCCGTCGTGAGGATCACCGCAGCGGTGATCGAGCTCGAAGGGCGCGCCGTTCGCGCTCGACGACGCTCGAGCTTGGCGAGCTCCGGCCGGCGGAGATCCTCGTCGAGGTCGCGGCGGCCGGCATCTGCCATACCGACCTGATCTGCCGTGACCAGTGGTATTCCGGTGCCGCTTCCGGCCGTGCTCGGTCACGAGGGCGCCGGCATCGTCGCGGCCGTGGGCTCCGCCGTCACCAAGGTCGCGTCCGGGCGATCGAGTCGGGATGACGTTCGACTCGTGCGGCGGCTGTCCGAGCTGCCAGATCGGCAAGTCGCCCTACTGCCACCGCTTCTTCGAGCACAACTTCGCGTCGGCTCGCCCCGTCGACGGGACGAGCGTCCTTTCGCGCGGGGCCGAGACCGTCCACGCGCACTTCTTCGGCCAGTCGTCGTTCGCGACGCACGCGGTGGCGGGCGAGCGGAACGTCGTCAAGCTTCCCGACAGCGATCGCGACCGAGGTCGCAGCGCCCGTTTGGCTGCGGGATCCAGACCGGTGCCGGCGCGGTGCTCAACAGCCTCGCCGCCCCGGCCGGCAGCAGCATCGCCGTCTTCGGCACCGGAACCGTCGGGCTCGCCGCGGTGATGGCGGCCGCGTCGCGGGCTGCACGACGATCGTCGGGATCGACGTGCACCCGACCAGGCTGGCGGCTTGCACGCGAGCTCGGGGCGACGCACGATCGTCGATGCGCGCGCGAGTCCGATCCCGTCGAGCGCGGTCCGGGCGGCGACGGGCGGCGGCGCCGACTTCAGCCTCGAGATGCACGGGCAGCCCGCGGTGCTTCGCCAGGCGGTCGACTGCTCTCGACGCCGCTCGGCATCTGCGGCGTCGTCGGCGCGCCGGCGTTCGGGACGGAGGTCTCGCTCGACGTGAACACGATCCTGACGGGCGGGCGCGTCGTGCGCGGGATCGTCGAGGGCGACAGCGTTCCCGACATCTTCCTGCCGCGGCTGATGGAGCTGCATGTGCGCGGGCCGCTTCCCCGTCGATCGGCTGATGACCTTCTATGACTTCGACGAGATCGATCGGGCCGCCCGCGATGCCGAGTCGGGCACGGCCGATCAAGTCGGTTCTCCGGATGCACGACTGAGAGGAGAGGGATGTGACCAGCGTTCAAGGAGAGGTGACGCGAGTTCTCGCACTTCATCGGAGGAGAGTGGGTGAAGCGCGGGCGGGACGTTCGAGGACGCTCGACCCGTTCACCGGCGAGACGGTTGCGAACGTCGCGGCCGGCGGGCGGGACGAGGCCGCGCAGGCGGTCGCGGCGGCCGCGGCGGCGGCGCCCGGCTGGGCGGCGACCGCCGCCGCGCGAGCGCCAGCGCGTCTTCCTGGCGGCTGCCGACGCGCTCGAGGCGCGGCGCGACGAGGTCGTCGTCGTGGCTCGCGCGCGAGACGGGCTGCACATTCGGCTTCGGCATGTTCCAGATGGGCTTCGTGCCGGGGCTCCTGCGCCAGTCGGCGGCGCTCGCCTACGCGCCGCTCGGCCAGGTGATCCCCTCCGACAACCCCGGAACGGTCGCGCATGGGGATCCGCAGGCCGGTCGGCGTCGTCGGCGCGATCGCGCCCTGGAACGCGGCGCTGATCCTCTCGGCGCGCTCGATCGCGGCGCCGCTCGCGCTCGGGAACGCGGTCGTGCTGAAGCCGTCGGAGTGGTCCCCGTGGTCGGGCGGCCTGCTCTGGGGCGAGATCTTCGGCGAGGCGGGGCTGCCCGCGGGCGTGCTGAACATCGTCACCCACGCCCCCGGCGAGGCCGGCCCGATCGGCGACGAGCTCGTCGAGAACCCGGCGGTCCGCCGGATCAACTTCACGGGCTCGACCGCGACCGGCCGGCGTCTGGCCGAGGCGGCGGGCCGCCAGCTGAAGCGCGTCGTGCTCGAGCTCGGCGGCTCGAACCCGCTGATCGTGCTCGCCGACGCCGACCTCGACTACGCGGTCTCGGCCTCGGCCTTCGGTGCCTTCCTGCACCAGGGGCAGATCTGCATGTCGACCCGCCGGATCATCGTCGAGCGCCCGGTCGCCGAGGAGTTCACGGCGAGGCTCGCGCGCGAAGACGGCAGGGCTGAAGGCGGGCGACCCGAAGGAGCTCGACACGATCATCGGGCCGCTGATCAACGAGGACGCGCTCGCGACGGTATCGAGGCGGGTCGCCGACGCGGTCGCGGCCGGCGCCAGGGTGCTCGCGGGCGGCGAGGCGGACGGCCCGTGCTTCCAGGCGACGCTCGTCGCCGACGTCCCCGCCGACATCGGAGCTCGCCCGCCTCGAGACGTTCGGCCCGGTCGCCGTCGATCGAGGTCGTCGACAGCGCCGAGGAGGCGGTCGCGCGGGCGAACGCGACGAGCTACGGGCTCTCGTCGGGGATCATCACCTCCGACGCCGACCGCGGCTTCGCGCTCGCCCAGCAGATCGAGGCGGGGATCGTCCACGTCAACGACCAGACGGTCGGCGACGAGCCGCAGATGCCGTTCGGCGGGGTGAAGGACTCTGGCTTCGGGCGCTTCGGCGGCCAGGCCGTCGTCGACGAGTTCACCGAGCTGCGCTGGATCACCGTCCAGAGCGGCACCCACCCCTATCCCGTTCTGAGCTGGAGAAGGCAGGCTGTGGCCGAGATCCTCAGCTCTGCGCGACGCGATCGGCTCGCTCGTCGCCGACGGGCAGACCGTCGCGCTCGAGGGCTTCACGCACCTGATCCCGCACGCGGCCGGGCACGAGATCGTGCGGCAGGGACGGCGCGACCTGACGCTCGTGCGGATGACGCCCGACGTGATCTACGACCAGCTGATCGGCTGCGGCTGCGCGCGCAAGCTCGTCTTCTCGTGGGGCGGAAACCCGGGCGTCGGCTCGCTGCACCGCTTCCGCGACGCGGTCGAGCACGGCTGGCCGGCGCCGCTCGAGCTCGAGGAGCACTCGCACGCGGGGATGGCGGCCGCCTACGCGGCCGGTGCCGCCAACCTGCCGTTCGCCGTGCTCCGCGGCTACCGCGGCACCGATCTCGCGGCACGCACCCGCGTCGCGCCGATCAGCTGCCCGTTCACCGGCGAGGAGCTCGCCGCGGTGCCCGCGCTTCGGCCCGACGTCGGGATCGTCCACGCCCAGCAGGCCGACGAGCGCGGGAACGTCCAGCTCTGGGGGATCAGTCGGCGTGCAGAAGGAGGTCGTGCTCGCCTCGCGCGCGCTCGCTCGTCACCGTCGAGGAGATCGTCCCCGAGCTCGAGCCGCGGCCCGGCGCGGTCGTCATTCCCGGCTGGGTCGATCACGGCGGTCGCCGTCGCGCCCGGCGGCGCACGACCCTCCTACGCGCTCGGCTACTACGACCGCGACAACGCCTTCTACGTCGAGTGGGACGCGATCAGCCGCGACCGCGAGCCGCTTCGCGAACTGGATGCAGCGAGCACGTGCTCGAGCGCGCGTCGCCGGTATGACCGGCCGTCCAGAACGGCACGCTACACCGCCGAGGAGATGATGGCCGTCGCTGCCGCGCGGCGGCTCCGCGACGGCGTCGACCTGCTTCGTCGGCATCGGCTCGCCGAGCCGCGCCGCGAACCTCGCGCGGCGCACGCACGCGCCCGGCTGCGTGCTGATCTACGAGAGCGGCACGATCGGCGCGAAGCCGAAGCACCTGCCGCTCTCGATCGGCGACGGCGAGCTCGCCGAGACCGCGGACGCGGTCGTCTCGGTGCCGGAGATCTTCGCCTACTGGCTCCAGGGCGGCCGGATCGACGTCGGCTTCCTCGGCGCCGCGCAGATCGACCGCTTCGGGAACCTGAACAGCACCGTGATCGGCGACTACGACGTCCCGCGCGTGCGGCTGCCGGGCGGCGGCGGCGCGCCCGAGATCGCGGCGTCCTGCCGCGAGACGTTCGTGATGCTGCGCGCAGTCGCCGCGGACGTTCGTCGAGCGGCTCGACTTCCGCTCGACCGTCGGCTTCGGCGACGGGCCGGGGAGCCGCGCGCGCCTCGGCTTCTCGGGCGCGGGCGTCGACGGCCGTGATCACCGACCTCGGCGTGCTCGAGCCCGACCCCGAGAGCTGCGAGCTCGTGCAGACCGCGCTTCATCCGGGCGTCGAGGCCGACCAGGCGCGGGCGGCGACCGGCTGGGCGCTTCGCGTCGCCGACGACACTCGTCGACGAGTCCGCCGCCGACGGCCGCCGAGCTCGAGGCGCTGCGGAGCTTCAGCCGACGCGAGAATGGCCGAGCGCTGATGGACGACGTCGACCCGCCCGTACCTCTATCGCCGACTACGTCGCGACGCGCCTGCGCGCGCCCACGCAGCCGCTTGTCCTCCTCCCGCACACGCTGTCGGAGCTCACCGGACCCGCCTTCGGCGACTCCGCGGTCGACGGGCGTCGACGCGCGACCTGACCCGCCAGCACGAGGGCGAGCCGCTCGGCCAGCGGATCGTCGTCAGCGGCCGGGTGCTCGACGAGGACGGCCGGCCGGTGCGCGACTCGCTGATCGAGATCTGGCAGGCGAACGCGGCGGGCCGCTACCGGCACGACGTCGATCGCCACGACGCACCGCTCGACCCGAACTTCAACGGCGCCGGCCGCTGCCTGACCGACGCCGAGGGCCGCTACTCGTTCGTGACGATCAAGCCCGGCTGCTACCCGTGGCGCAACCACCCGAACGCCTGGCGGCCGGCGCACATCCACTTCTCGCTCTTCGGGCGCGCGTTCTCTCAGCGGCTCGTGACGCAGATGTACTTCCCCGACGACCCGCTCTTCCCGTTCGACCCGATCTTCGGCTCGGTGCGCGACCCGCGGGCTCGCGAGCGGCTGATCTCGAGGTTCGACCTCGGAGACGACGATGCCCGAGTGGGCGCTCGGGTTCCGCTTCGACATCGTGCTGCGCGGCGTCGGCGGCGACGCCGTTCGAGGACGCTCATGGCGACTGAGCTCGGGCGGACGCCCTCGCAGACGGTCGGGCCCGTACCTGCAGCATCGGGCTCTGCGGGCCGATCGGGCCGGAGCTCGTCGCCAGGCGGGCCGGTACGCGATCCACGGCCGCGTCCTCGACGGCGCCGGGCGAGCCCGTCCCGGACGCGTCGTCGAGATCTGGCAGGCCGATGCCGACGGCTCCTACCGATCGCGGCCTTGTTCGGGCCGCTGCGACACGCGCGAGGCGGCGGCCGTTTCGCGTTCGTGACGGTCAAGCCGCGAGCGGTCGACGGCTCAGGCGCCGCACCTCGACGTCAGCGTCTTCGCCCGCGGCCTGCTGAAGCGAGTGGTGACCCGGATCTACTTCCCGGACGACCTCGAGAACGCTGTCGATCCCGTGCTCGAGCTGGTGCCGGCGGAGCGGCGCTCGACGCTCGTCGCGGTCGCCGAGGATGACGGCTCGCTGCGCTTCGACATCCGCCTGCAGGGCGACGGCGAGACGGTGTTCTTCGAGCTGTGACCTTCGACGCGCTCTTCGTCCCCGGAGCCGCTGCGCGAGGCCGTCTCCGACCGCGCCTGGGTCGCCGCGATGCTCGAGGCCGAGCGGGCGCTCGCGAACGCCGAGGCGCTGGCCGGCGTCATGCCCGGCGCATCTTGCGGGGCCGATCGCGGAGGCCTGCGAGGTCGACCGCTTCGACGTGGCCGCGGTCGTTCTGGCGGGGCGCGACGGCCGGGAACCCGGCCGAGCCGCTCGTGCGCGCCCTCCGAGACGCGGTCGGCGGCGAAGCAGCCGGCTACGTCCACTTCGGCGCGACCAGCCAGGACATCGTCGACTCGGCGGCGATGCTCGTCGCGCGCCGCGCGCTCGCGCTGATCGCCGACGAGCTCGCCGGAGTCGCGGCCGCCTGCGCGCGACTGGCGGAGACGCACCGGCTGACGCCGATGGCCGGCCGCACGCTGCTGCAGCAGGCGGTGCCGACGACATTCGGGCTGAAGGCCGCGGGCTGGCTCGTCGCGGTCGTCGAGGCGCGCAGCGGCGCCTTGCGCGTCCGCGGTCTCTGCCGGCCCAGCTCGGCGGCGCGGCCGGGACGCTCGCCGCGCTCGGCGACGACGGGCCGCGCGTCGCCGAGCTCTTCGCGGCCGAGCTCGACCTCGCCGCGCCGGTCGCTGCCCTGGCATGCCGAGCGCATCGGCGCTCGCGGAGCTCGGGGCTGCGCTTGCCCTGGCCGCGGGGGCGTGCGCGAAGACCGGGCTCGACGTCGCGCTGCTCGAGCAGACCGAGGTGGGCGAGGTCGCGGAGCGCGGCGGCGCAGGTGGCTCCTCGACGATGCCGCACAAGCGCAACCCCGTCGGCTCGGCGCTCGCGCTCGCCTGCGCTCGGCGGGTCGCGGGCCTCGCGCGCAGCTCCTGCTCGAGCGGTCTCGTCCAGGAGCACGAGCGCTCGCTCGGGTGCCTGGCAGGCGGAGTGGGGCGCGCTCTCCGACGCCCTCGCCTACACCGGCGGCGCGGCTGCAGCGCTCCGCGCGCGTGCTCGAGGGTCTCGAGGTCGACGCCGAGCGGATGCGCGCGAACCTCGAGGCGACGGGCGGCGCGATCATGAGCGAACGGCTGACCCATCTGCTCGCCGCGGAGGGTCGGTTACGAGCAGCGCACGGGTCGCCGCTGCGGCAGCGCGCCGCCGCTCCGGGCGCTCGTTTGCGCGAGGAGCTCGCGGGCCAGGCTCTCGCCCGAGGAGCTCGACCAGGCGCTTCGACCCGGCGACCTACCTCGGCGCCGCCGGGACCTTCGTCGACCGGGCGCTCGCCTTCTACCGGGAGGGATCGTCGTGAGCGAGGAGCGCGAACGTGGGATGAAGGTACGGCGCGAGGTGCTCGGCGACGAGCACGTCGACGGCGCGATCGAGCGCACGACGCCGTTCACGGCCGACTTCCAGGATCTGATCACCCGCTACGCCTGGGGCGAGATCTGGTCGCGTCCCGGCCTCGATCGGCGCACGCGCAGCGCGATCACGCTGACGGCTCTCGTCGCCCTCGGCCGCGACGAGGAGCTCGCGATGCACGTCCGCGCCGCCCTCCGCAACGGCCTGACCGAGGACGAGATCAAGGAGGTGCTCCTGCAGAGCGCGATCTACTGCGGCGTCCCCGCCGCCAACTCCGCCTTCGCGATCGCCCAGCGTGTGCTGCAGGAGGGGGCATCCGATTGAACCGGGCAGTTGTCATCTCTGCGGTGCGGACGCCGGTCGGGCGGTACGGCGGGGCGCTCTCCGGCATCCGGCCCGACGACCTCGCGGCGGTCGCGATCGCAGCCGCGGTCGAGCGCGCCGGGATCGACGCCGCCGGAGATCGAGGACGTCTGGCTCGGCTGCGCCAACCAGGCGGGCGAGGACAACCGCAACGTCGCGCGCATGGCGGCGCTGCTCGCCGGGCTCCCCGAGTCGGTCGCCGGCGTCACGGTCAACCGCCTCTGCGCCTCGGGGCTCGCGGCGGTCGTCGGCGCCTGCCACGCCGTGATCGCCGGCGACGGCGACCTCTTCGTCGCCGGCGGCGTCGAGTCGATGTCCCGCGCCCCGCTCGTGACCGCCAAGCCCGACACGGCCTTTCCGCGCGGCGACCGGACGATGTACGACACCGTTCTCGGCTGGCGCTTCCCGAACCCGAGGCTGGCGGCGATGTTTCCGCTCGAGTCGATGGGCGAGACCGGCGAGAACGTCGCCGAACGCTGGCAGCGTCTCGCGCGAGGATCAGGACGCCTTCGCGCTCGAGTCGCAGCGGCGCTGGGCCAGCCGCGGACGCCGCGGGCCGGTTCGCCGACGAGCTGGTCGAGCTCCCGGAGCTCGCTCGCGACGAGCACCCGCGGCCCGACACCGGCGCTCGAGAAGCTCGCCGCGCTGAAGCCCGGTCTTCCGCGCACGACGGCACGGTGACCGCCGGCAACGCGAGCGGGATCAACGACGGCGCCGCCGCGCTCGTGATCGCCTCGCGAGGAGAAGGCGCGAGGAGCTCGGCGCCGAGCCGCTCGCCGCCTTCGCCGGCAGCGCCGCCGCGGGCGTCGATCCGCGCGTCATGGGCATCGGCCCTGTCCCCGCCGTGCAGCAAGCTCCTCGGCGCGCACCGGCCTCGACCGCCGACGACCTCGACCTCGTCGAGCTGAACGAGGCCTTCGCCTCGCAGAGCCTCGCCGTGATCCGCGAGCTCGGCCTCGACCCGGCGAAGGTGAACGTCAACGGCGGCGCGATCGCGATCGGCCATCCGCTCGGCATGAGCGGCGCCCGACTCGTCGTGTCGCTGCTCCACGAGCTGCGCCGCCGCGGCGGCCGCTACGGGCTCGCGACGCTGTGCGTCGGCGTCGGCCAGGGCCAGGCGGCGCTCTTCGAACGGACGGCGTGAGAACGCAGGTCGGGATCGTCGGCGCCGGCCCCGCCGGGCTCACGCTCGGCCGCCTGCTCGAGCGGGCGGGCATCGAGGCCGTCGTGATCGAGAACCGCATCCGCGACTACGTCGAGCACCGGATCCGCGCCGGCGTGCTCGAGCAGGGCACCGCCGACCTGCTCGTCGAGGCCGGCGTCGGCGATCGCATGCAGCGCGAGGGGATCGTCCACCACGGCATCGAGCTCCAGTTCGACGGCGAGCGCCACCGCGATCCCGCTCAGCGAGCTCGCCGGCGGCCGCTCGATCGTGATCTACGGCCAGACCGAGGTCGTGAAGGACCTGATCGCCGCGCGGCTCGACAGCCGGCGCGCCGCTGCTTGTTCGAGGTCGAGGACGTCAGCGTCGACGATCTCGACACCGACCGCCCGCGCATCCGCTTCACCCACGAAGGCGCGCAGCAGGAGCTCGAGTGCGACGTCATCGCCGGCTGCGACGGCTTCCACGGCGTCTGCCGCCCGGCGATCCCGGCCGGCGTCCTGCGCACCTTCGAGCGCGACTACCCCTACGGCTGGCTCGGCATCCTCGCCGCGGTCGCCCCGTCGAACGACGAGCTCGTCTACGCGAACCACGAGCGCGGCTTCGCGCTCCTCAGCCTGCGCTCGCCCGAGCTCTCCCGCCTCTACATCCAGTGCCGCCCCGACGAGGACATCGCCGAGTGGCCCGACGACCGGATCTGGGAGGAGCTGCACGCGCGGCTCGGCGCTCGACGGCTGGACGCTCGCCGAAGGGGCCGATCCTCGAGAAAGGGTGTGACGGGAATGCGCAGCTTCGTCGCCGAGCCGATGCAGCACGGCCGCCTCTACCTCGCCGGCGACGCCGCGCACATCGTGCCGCCGACCGGCGCGAAGGGGCTCAACCTCGCGATCGCCGACGTGAAGATCCTCGCCGAAGCGCTCGTCGACCGTTCCACACGCGGCAACCGTGCCGGCCTCGACGCCTACTCGACCGAGTGCCTGCGCCGCGTCTGGCGTGCCGAGCACTTCTCGTAGTGGATGACATCGATGCTCCACCGGGACGACGATGCGGGCGACGTTCGGGCGACGCCTCCAGCTCTCGCAGCTGCGGTACCTGACGACGTCCGAGGCAGCCGCGACGACGCTCGCCGAGAACTACGTCGGCCTCCTCTCGGTCTGAAACCAACGCAGGTAGGTTCCTGCGGAACGACGTCTGACCGGTTCTTCGGCCCGGAGCATCTCCGCCGAGGAGCGGCTGCGCCGCTTCGGACCCTTACGCCGCGGCGAGCAGG
>CAVXWI010000013.1:0-152217 GCA_963765345.1 uncultured Actinomycetota bacterium | reverse complement strand
AGCAGGCGATCCCGGCGAGCAGGTAGAGCGGATAGTGCGGGATCTCCTTCTGCTTGTTCCAGATCAGGCCGAAAACGAGCAGGTAGACCGCCATCAGCGCCAGCGGGTTGACGAGCGACCAGACGACACCGAGCGCCGAGCCGCGGTACTTGGCGTGGAAGTCGCGCCGGAACAGATTCGCGAAGAGCTCCCGGTAGCGGATGAGATCCGTGTAGACGGCCATCCGGGTCAGTGTAGGGGCGCCCGCAGGGGGCACCCGCACAGGAGGCGGGCGGCGGCGCCGGGGCGGCCAGGACGCCCGATTCCGGCCGCCTTGGGCAGTAGCGTCCTCACAAGGTGCTAACGGCGTTCGACTACCCTCCGTGTCCGTGAGCACCGCCGTCGCGATCATCGCGCTGCCGGCTGCCTCGGCCGTGATCTGGCTCCTGCTCCACTCGCCTGCCGCGAGGCGGCTGAAGACGATCCCGACCGGGGAACGCTGGAGCAGCGCCCCGACGCCGAGCCTCGGCGGCATCGGCATCTTCGCCGGCTTCACGATCGGGCTCTGGGGCGCCGCCGCGGTCGGCGCCTTCCACGCCGACGAGCAGCTGGCCGGCGTCTACGTCGCGGTGACGCTCGTGTTCGCCGCCGGCCTGGCCGACGACCTCTACGGCCTGCCGCCGATCGCGAAGCTGATCGCCCAGTTCGCCGCGTCGGCGATCGTCCTCAGCACCGGCACCCACATCCAGCTGATCCACAACCAGCTGATCGGCGATGCGATCGCCGTCCTCTGGCTGATCGGCGTCGCGAACGCGTTCAACCTCCTCGACAACATGGACGGGCTCGCGGCAACCCTCGCGGCGATCGCCTTCGGCTTCTTCGCGATCGACGCCGTCACCGTCCACCCGAGCGACGCCTCGCTCGCCTTCGCGCTCGCGGGCGGCCTCGCCTGCGTCGGCTTCCTGCCCTTCAATCTCCGGCGCGGCCCGGCGCTCGTCTTCATGGGCGACTCGGGCAGCCAGATGCTCGGCTTCGCCCTCGCGGCGCTCGGGCTCACCTCGAGCTGGCGCGTCGCCGGCACGACGGTCGCGACGCTGCTCCTGCCGATCCTCGTGCTCGCAATCCCGATTCTCGACACCACGCTCGTCACGGTCGCGCGGCTGCTCGACGGCCGCCCGATCCACCAGGGCGGCCGCGACCACTCCTCGCACCGGCTCGTGCGCTTCGGCCTCTCCGAGCGGCACGCGGTCGCGCTGCTCGCCCTGATCTCGTTCTGCATCGGCGGTTCGAGCCTCGCCTACAACGTGCTCGACAACGTCCGCTACACGATCATCGGCGTCCTCCTGACCTTCGTCCTGCTCGTCCAGTTCGCGAGCTTCCTCGCCGACGTCGACCGGCGGCCGCCCCAGCTCGGCGGGCCGCTCGGGCTCGCCGACGCGTTCTCGGTGCACTGGCGGCGGCTCGTCGAGGTGCTGATCGACTTCTTCGTGATCACGGCCTCCTTCCTCGCCGCCTACGCGATCGAGTTCGGCTGGCCGGGCACCGACAGCCAGCGCTTCATCCGCGACCTGGCGCTGCCGGTCGTCCTGGCCGCGCGCTACCTCGCCTTCATCCCGTTTGGCCTCTACCGGTCGGTCTGGCGCTACGCCGGCGTCCGCGACGCGCTCGCCGCCGCGGCGGCGGTGATCGTCTCCGAGGCCGCGGCGCTGACGTTCATGGTCTTGACCCAGAACATGCGTGATTTCAGCCTGACCTTCTTCATCGTCGACGCGCTGATCTGCATGGTCGCGATCGCCGCCTCGCGGTTCGCCGAGCGATCGTTCGTGATCGGGACGCGATCCGTCCGCGACCGCACGGCCCGGCGCACCCTGATCATCGGCGCGGGACGCACCGGCCGCAGCCTGACGCGCGAGCTGCGCGAGACGTCGGGCGAGCGGGTGGTCGGGTTCGTCGACGACAACCCGCACCTCCGCCGGCGGAGCGTCCAGGGCGTCAAGGTGCTCGGAACGACGGCGGAGCTCGACCGGGTGCTCGCGCGCTCCCTCCCCGACATCGTCCTCGTGACGATCCCCAACGCCGAAGCGCGAGACCCTCGATGCGGTCGTCAACGCCTGCACGACGGCGGGCGTGGCGTGCCGCTTCGTCCGGCGCGAGCTCGACCTCGATCCACGCGTCGTCTTCGGGGCCGCGTCGGAATGACCCGAACGTGACGACCGCCTCCGTCCGAACTCCCGCCCACACCCGCGACCGTTCGCTCGTCGAGCGCCTCGTCGCGGTGTTCCCGCTGCTCCTGCTGGTGCTCGTCGTGCTCGTCTTCTACGGCGTCGAGGCCTGGTCGCGGAAGACCCCCTGGATCTTCACCGACGAGCTCGAGTGGACGCAGATCTCGCGCTCGATCGCGGCGACCGGTCACGCCGCCCGCCGCGGTCAGCCGATCTACTTCAAGTCGATCTATGCCTACCTGATCGCGCCGTTCTGGTGGATCCACAAGACGGCGGCCGCCTACGCCGCGATCAAGTACGCGAACGCGGTGATCATGACGCTCGCCGCCGTCCCGACCTACCTGCTCGCGCGGATGCTCGTCACGCGCCGCGCCGCGATCGCCGTCGCCGTCGGCTCGATCGCCGTCCCGGCGATGGCCTACGCCACCTCGATCGTGAGCGACGTCCTCGCCTACCCCTACTTCGCCCTCTGCTCGTGGCTCTCGGTGCGCGCCTTCCGCTCGGGGCGACGGCGCGACCTGGTTCTCGCGGCGGTGTTCTGCGCCTGCGGGTACTTCGTCCGCCAGCGCCAGTTCACGACGCTGCCGCTCTCCTTCGCGGTCGCGGCCGTCGGCCTCTGGCTCACCGGTCCGCGCGGCCGGGCCGTCCGGCGCGGCTGGTCGAGAGCCGACACGATCGGTGCGATCGTGCTCGCCGTCGGCGCCGCCTTCCTCTTCAACCGGGTGGTGCTCCAGCACATCCAGCAGTGGCAGGTCCCGTCGCAGTACTACAAGAACCGGATCGTCGACCTCGGCCTCCGCGCCGGGCTCTCGCTGACGATCGGGCTCGGCGTCCTCCCGGTCATCGGCGGCCTCGTCTCGCTGCGGCTGCCCGACCGCCGCGGCGACCGGACCTACCGCGCCTACGTCGCCTGGACCGCCGCCGCGATCGGCACGCTCTCGATCTACGCCGCCGACAAGGCCGCCGCCCTCTCGCTGAACTTCGCCACCCTCTGGGAGGAGCGCGACCTGATCTACCTCTCGCCGCTCCTGCTCCTCGGCACGGCGATGGTGTTCGAGGCGCGCCGGCTCGACTGGCGGGTCGTCGGCGCCGCCACCGCGTTCGTCATCGTCATGGTCGCCTTCAAGGCGATCCAGCTCGGCTTCCCGTACTACGAGGCGCCGGGCTCCGCGTTCGCGGCGGCGCTCGCGTACTACTCGCACTGGACGACCCACGACATCCGCCTCCTGCTGGCCGGGATCATCGTGCTCTCGCTCGGACTGATCGCCCTGCGCCGCCGACGGTTCGCGGCGCCGCTGGCGGCGGTGCTGCTGCTCGGCTGGATGCTCGCCGGGGAGATCTCGATGACCGTCGGGCTCGACATGGTCGCGAACGACTTCGTCCACAACCTGCCGGCCCAGCTCGACTGGGTCGACGCGCACGTCCACGGCCAACCGGTCACCTACCTCGGCCAGGCGGTGATCGACCCGAACGGCGAGAACCTGACCGAGTTCTGGAACCGCTCGATCAAGCACGTGACGAGCCTCGACGGCACCGCGCCCGGGCCCGGGCCCACCTCGACGCCCGTCCTCTCCGACCCGACCGGCCTCCTGACGAAAACCACCGGCAACCCGTACGTCCTCGCCGACATCGGCGTCGTCCTCGACGGGCACGTCGTCACGAGAGAGGGCGACATGACCCTCTACCGGATGACCGGCCCGTGGCATCTCCTCGACGCCGTCCAGCAGGTCTATCCCGACAGCTGGTGCCCCGACTGGTGCAGCTTCACGTACTTCAAACCGCACCAGAGCGGGAAGCTGATCATCCACATCGGGCGCCAGGGCTATGACGGCGCCGGCGAGCCGGGACGCGCGAGAGTCGCCGTCGGCGCGGTTCGCGTCGACAAGAACCACGCCCCGCAGCTCGGCAGGATCGAGCGCGTGATCCACCAGCTCGTCCGGAACGGCGAGCCAGGCGAGATCGTCGTCCCCGTCGCACAGACACCGGTGCGGGTCGAGATCTCGATCCCGAACCCGCTCCAGCCCGCCCAGACCGGCGACCCGCGCCAGCTTGGCGCGCAGGTCGGGTTCACCTTCGTTCCGAGCAAGCGGCGCTAGCCGTGCCCGGCCCCCTCCGGGTCGAGATCGCGAGGTCGCTCGCGGAGCTCGAGCGCCTCCGGCCCGGCTGGGAGGCGCTGCGGTGGGGCCGCGAGGAGGCCGCCTTCCCCTACTTCGTCGCGCGGCTGCAGACCCGGCCCGGCGTGATCGGGCCGCTGGCGGCCCTCGTCAGCGACGCGAACGGGCCGGTGGCGGGCCTGGCGGCCCGCCTCGAGCTCCGCCAGCTCTCGACCGCGGTCGGCTACCGGGTCCTCTACGCGCCCGAGGTGCGGGCACTCCAGGTCGTCGACGGCGGCCTCGTCGGCGAGCGGGACGGCATCGAGGCGCTCGTCGGGGTCGTCTCGGAGGCGCTCCGGAGCGGCGAGGCCGACGTGGCGCTGCTGCCGCCGCTGGAGCTCGGCTCCGATCTCGCCGTCGCGGTCGGCTCGCTCGGGGGGCCACTGACGCGCCAGCCGCTGATCGCCCCCTGGACGCGGCGCCTGCTCGTGCTGCCGGCGAGCTACGAGGCGTTCCTCGTCTCGCTCAGCCACAAGACCCGCAAGGGCGTCCGCCGGGACGCGAGGCGGCTCGAGGAGGCGTTCGGCGGACGCCTGAGGCTGGCGGTCCTGCGCGAGGAAGGCGACCTCGAGCAGCTCGTCCGCGACGCCGACCGGGTCGCGGGCTCCGCCTACCAGCGTGGGCTCGGCGCGGGCTTCGCGGCGACCGCCGAGCAGCGGGAGCTCGCCCGGGTCGGGCTCGAGCACGGGTGGGTGCGCGGCTACCTGCTCTACCTCGACGCGGACCCGATCGCCTACTGGCTCTGCTCGGTCTACGACCGGACGATCCTGCTCCGCACCGGCGGCTACGACGAGTCGTACGCCGAGCACCGCGTCGGCATCCACCTGCTGATGCGCGTGATCGAGGACGCCTGCGCCGACCCGTCGCTCGACGTGCTCGACTTCGGGCCGGGTGATGCGGCCTACAAGCAGCAGTTCTCGA
This sequence comes from uncultured Actinomycetota bacterium, assembly GCA_963765345.1. Taxonomy (GTDB): domain Bacteria; phylum Actinomycetota; class Thermoleophilia; order Gaiellales; family Gaiellaceae; genus PALSA-600. The sequence goes on along the minus strand of CAVXWI010000013.1, from coordinate 146,942 downwards.
GCGGCAGCCGCGTCGAGCGAAACGCCCTCGTCTTCGCCCCGAGCTTCCGCGGGCGCCGGATCAACCTGACCCGGACGGCGATCCTCGCCCCGGCGCAGGCCGCACACGCCGCGCTCGAGTCGGCGAGCCTGACCGACCGCGCCCGGGCGAGGCTGCGCAGCCGCGGCGCGGCTCGCGGCTGAGCGAGCCCGCGGCGAGCCGGTCGCTCAGCCCGTCCCGAGCCCGCCCGGGCGGCGCAGCCGCAGCACGATCACGAGCCAGGTCAGCGCGAAGGCGACGGAGGAGACGAGCACGGCCGCCCCGGCGCCGGTGACGCCCCACTCCCGCCCGAAGACGATGATCAGCGGCAGCAGCACCACCGTCTCGACACCGTGCGCGACCAGCCGGAGCCCCGGCCGCCCGATCGTCACCGGGAACGACTTCGTCCAGCTGAAGACGAGCTGGATCGCCGCCGCGACGAGAACGAGGCGCGCAGCCGGAACCGCCGGCAGGTACTTCGGCCCGAGGACGATCCGCACGAGCCACGGGAGCAGCCAGAGCGCCGGCCCGAGGGCGATCGCCGCGAAGGCGGCCGCGCCCGCGACGTACCGGCGGATTCCGGCGATCACCTGCTCGCGCCGCCCGTGCTCCCAGTCGCGCGTCTGCTCGGTCAGCAGGATCATCCGCAGCGGCGAGGAGAGCGCCGCGAAGCCGGTCTGCGGCATCTGGGCCGCCCGGAAGAGGCCGACGGCGCGCGCGTCGCGGACGATCCCGAGCGTCAGCGGCGCGATCCAGTTTCTCACCGAGATCAGGCCGGTATAGGCGGCGCTCTGAGCGACGAACCGGACGATCGGCCGCGCGTCCTCGCCGAGCGGCGCCGGGGCGGCCGCGGGAAAGCTCCGCAGGTTCGTGAGGCCGATGCCGAGGATCGAGATCGTCGTGACGACCTGCCCCGCGACGACGCCGATGACGGCGCCGGTGACGCCGAACTGGGCGCCGACCGCGACACCGGCGAGGCGGAGGCCCATCGAGAACGTGAGCCAGGTCCCGCGCAGGTCGTAGCGGCCGGCGAGGATCAGCGAGGCGGCGGCGATCGACTCGAGCGCCTGCAGCGGCGGCAGGAAGGCGGCGACGAGCAGCGGCACCTCGAGCCCGCTGCCGCCGGTGAAGATCGAGGAGGCAAACGGGGCGACCGCGACGATCAGGACGGTCGCGAGACACGCGGCAGCGACCTCGCAGACGAACGCCAGCCGCACGAGCCGGTGAAACCGGCCCCACTCCCCGTTGGCGGCGTAGCGGAACCCGTACTTGACGAGGGCGTCGTCGCTCGTCAGCCAGACGATCAGCGCGAGGAAGTCGACGAGCCCGATCACGATCGTGTAGCGGCCGCCGCCCGCAGGCCCGAGCACGCGTAGCGCGACGATCGAGGCGAGGACGCCGAGTACGACCGAGCCGTAGACGCCGGCGAACGCCGCGAATCGCCGCCGGTTGAACCCGAGCGCCGGCAAAGCGCCGGTCAGACGCCCGCGTCGCGGAGGCTCGCCTGCGTGCTCACAGCGCCCGGAGTCTCTCAGGATGCTTGCGCACGAACCGCAGGACCCCCCGCCAGTGCCAGAGCGTCCGCCGGGTGAGGAGGCGCCGGTCGGTCACCGCCTGGTGGTCGTGCTGGACGACGGCTGCCGGGACGTACCAGCGCTCCCAGCCCGCGCGCATCGCCCGGTACTGGAGGTCGATGTCCTCGCCGTAGAGACGGAAACCGGGATCGAACCCGCCGAGCTCGGCGAGCATCTCGCGCCGCAGGAGCAGGAAGGCGCCGAGCATCCAGTCGGCCTGCACGGGCCCGGCCGGGGCCGGCTCGTCGAGGTGGAGATGGTGCTGCTGGCCGACGAGCCGCCGGAGCGGCGTGCGCCTGACGACCGTTCCGCCGACGGTCGGGAAGCGGCGCCGGGAGGGCTGCAGGCTCCCGTCCCGGAACACCATCCGTGGCCCGGCGACACCGCAGCGGGGCCGTGCCTCGAGGACCTGGCGCAGCGCGGCCACGGCCCCCGGAGCGGCGACCGCGTCGGGGTTCGCGATCAGCACCGCCTCGCCGCTGCTGCGGGCGATGCCTGCGTTCACGTTCGCGGCGAACCCGAGCGGCCGGTCGTTCGCGAACGCCTCGACCCCCGGCGGCGCCGAGCCGGGCACGTTCGCGATCACGACGAGCTCGTCGACCTGCGGCGCGAGGGCCGGCAGCGACTCGGCCAGCTCGGCGGCGTTTCCGTGCGAGACGATGATCGCCGAGACCTTCACGCGAGCACCTGCCGGTAGACCTCGGCCGTGCGCCGGGCCGTCTCGGTCCACGAGAAGGCCTTCGCGCGCTCGAGCCCGGCGGCGACGAGCCGCGTCCTGTCTGCGAGCGCGCGCGCGACGGCGGCCGCGAAGTCGCCGTCCTCGGCGTAGACGACCGCGTCGCTCCCCACCTCGCGCAGCGCCGGCTCGTCGGCGGCGACGACCGGCGTGCCGGAGGCCATCGCCTCGAGCACCGGCAGCCCGAAGCCCTCGAAGCGCGAGGGCAGCACGAGCGCCGAGGCGCCGCGGTAGAGCCTGGCGAGCTCATCGGGCGCGACGTAGCCGCGGAGGTCGGCGCCCCCGTCGCGGAGCGCCCGGGCCAGCTCCGCGTCCTTCTCGGGGCCGGCGACGACGAGCGGCAGGCCGACCCCCCGGGCGGCGGCGAGCGCCGCGAGCGGGTCCTTGCGCGCCTGGATCGCGCCGACGAAGAGCAGGTAGCCGTCGCCCTCCCCGCCCGGCCTGAACACGGGGTCGACCCCGTTCGGGGTGACCGTGACCGTGCCTGCCCCGATCCCGTAGCGGGCGACCACGTCGCGCTTCGTCCGCTCGGAGACGACGAGCACGCGGTCGGCGCGGCGCGCGGCGCGCGGAACGACGGCGCGGAAGGTGAGGCGGTCGAGCAGCCCCATCGTCGAGTCGGCGCCCTCGAACGAGAGGTCGTGAAGCGTCACCACCGAGCGGCCACGCCAGCCGAGCGGGAGTGCGTGCTGGCAGTGCACGAGCTCGGGCCGCACGCGGCGGAGGAGTCGCGGCAGCGAGAGGGCCATCCTCGTCTCCTGGAACCGTGCCGCCAGCACGACCGGCTCGACTCCGGGCGGGACGAGGTCCGGCCGTCGCGTCACCGCGGCAAAGCGAAGATCCGGCGCGACGCCGGGGAGCTCGCGCAGGAGGTTGGCGACGTGCGTCTCGTCGCCGGTGCGCTGGCGGCCGAGGACGTCGGCGTCGATCAGGATCACGCGAGCTCCTCGTAGACGGCGCGCGTTGCCCGGGCGACCTCCGGCCAGGTGGCGACCCGTCGCGGCGTCGGCCGGAACGAGCGCGCGATCCCCGCCCGGATCGACTCGACCTCGAGCGGGTCGACGTAGACGGCGTCGTCGCCGGCGAACTCGGCCATCGGGCTGCCGGCGCTCGTGACGACCGGGCAGCCGCAGGCGAGCGCTTCGGCGACCGGGATCCCGAAGCCCTCGTAGAGCGAGGCGTAGACCAGGCAGCGGGCGCCGCGGTAGAGCGTGGCGAGCTCGTCGTCGCCGACCTCGCCGAGCCAGGTGACATTGGCCGGCGGCTCGACGTTCCCCCAGCCGCGGGCACCCGCGACCCGGAGCTCGCCCTCGACGGCGGCGGCGATCCGGGCCAGGTTCTTCCGCGGCTCGAGCGTGCCGACCGCGAGGACGTACTCTCCCGCCGCCCGCGGCCCCTCCGGGGTGAAGACCTCGTCGACCGCGTTCGGCACGACGCGAATCTTCGCCCGCGGGACGCCGAGCAGCGAGCCGAGCTCCCGCGCCGTGAACTCCGACACCGCGATCACCGCCGCCGCCGCGCCGACGACGCGCGGCACGGCCCGGCGCGAGTAGCTCCGCGTCCACCGGTTGAACCACTCCGGGTGGCGGAGTACGGCAAGGTCGTGCACGGTCACCACCAGCGGCACCCGCGAGGAGAAGGGGCCGCGGAAGGTCGGGCAGTGCAGCACGTCGGCGCCGGCGACCGAGAGGCGCGGGTACCAGAGCGCGTCGGCGGCGGCCGAGCGGAGGCGGGACGTCGCCGGGAACGACGTCTGGCTGACCGGGACGTCGAGGTGGGCAAGCAGGCCGCGCAGGTAGCGGGCCGTTCCCGCCCGCGTCTGCAGGAGCGGCGTCGTGTCGACCCCTACGAGAATCGCCGGTACCCCTCGTGGAAGATCTCGCCCGTTCGCCGCCACGAGAAGGCGCGGGCGTGCACCAACCCGGCCGCGCGGAGCTCCTGCCGCCGGGCGAGCGCCTCGCCGATCGCCGCCGCGATCGCCTCCGGGCTCTCGGGATCGCAGCGCACGGCGGCCGTCCCCGCAGCCTCGTCGAGCGAGGGATGTCGACGAGGCGACGACGGGGGCCCCGCAGGCCATCGCCTCGGTGATCGGCATCCCGAACCCTTCGAACCGTGAGGGGTAGACGACCGCGGCGGCACCCCGGTAGAGGCTCGCGAGCTCCTCGTCGCCGACGCGCCCGAGCGGCACGACGCCCGGACGGTCGAGCTGCGGCTGCTCGCCCCACCCCGCCCCGCCGACGACGAGCAGCTGCAGGCCGCTGTCGGCGAGCAGCGCGAAGGCCTCGATGAGGGTGCCGAGGTTCTTGCGCGGCTCGAGCGTCGCGACGGTCAGCAGGTAGGGAGCATGGCGTTCGGCCGCGTGTCCGTCCGGCGTGGAACTCGGCGCCGATCCCGGGATGGGCGACGACGAGCTGGTCGCGTGGATAGCCGAGGGTGGCAGCCGTGTCGTCGGCGGTGAAGGCCGAGTTGGCGAAGATGACACCGCAGGTGCGGGCGGCGTTGCGGTACTTGTGGACGTGCATCGACCGCGTTCGCCCCGTCACCCACTCGGGAAAGTGGAGCGGGACGAGGTCGTGGATCGTCGTCGCCCGCAGCCCGCCTGCCTGCGGCGGGTACATCCAGTCGGAGAAGTGGAGGACGTCGAAGGAGCCGAGCCAGCGCTCGGCCGGAGGCCAGCCCGCCCGCGACCAGGCGGTCCGCCAGGCGTGGGCGCCGAGGAAGGTCTTCAGCCGGAGCTCGACGGGGATGCCCGCGAGCACCTGCGGGATGATCCGCCGGCCGGCGGGAGAGGTGGGCGCGAAGGCGACGACCTCATCGCCCGCCGCGGCGGCGACCGCAGCGAGCCCCTGCAGCGAGCCGCGGATGTAGTTGTTGACGCCCGTCCGCTCGTGCGAGAGCGGCGAGACGTCGAAGACGATCCTCACGGCAAGAGGCGAAAGTCGAGGAAGTGGGCGCCGAGCCGGCGGGTGTCGATCGAGCCCGGCTCGACCCTGGCCGGCACGAGCGTTCGCCCGACCCTGAAGCTGACGGTGCAGCGCCCGTTCGCGGCCGGCCGCAGCGGCACCGTCAGCGAGGTCTCGGCGTTGACGGGGATCCTCGCCCGGCCGACGACGGCGCCGCCCTCGGTCGCGACGACCGTCTGCGGGCGGGTGAACAGGCGGGCGTCGCCCTGAAGCGTGACGTCGAGCCTCCCGCCGGTGCACTCGACCCGCTGGTAGGTGACCGCGGCCCCGGACCAGGTGTCGTTCGGATAGAGGCCGGAGACGTGGGTCAGGATCACGATCGGCCCGTTGACGCGGTAGAGATCGACGCCGACCGGGTCGCTGACGAGGAGCTTGCCGGCGAGCTCGACCGTGCCCGGGGCGAGGACGTACTGGGCGTGGACGGGCTTGCCGCCGCTCGCGAGCTCGCCGTTCGGGAGCCGCCGCACGGGGACCTCGGGGAGCGGGTCAGGCGGCGCCGCCGGGTAGAGGTCGTAGACGGTCCGGACGCTGCGGCTGAAGAACTCGTTCTCGTAGACGGGATAGGGCGACGGCATCGTCCCCGTCCAGAGCACCGCGACCGCGGCGTGGCTGCCGACGGTGCGGTCGATCCAGTCCGGATGCGTCTCGTGGGTGCCGGCGTAGAGCGAGCCGATGCTCGTCTCGTGGAGGCCGTGGCGACCGTTCTCGACGACGAACGAGGTGGCGACGAAGTACGCGCCGACGAGCACCGGCAGGACCAGGGCGTAGCGCCGCGGGAGCAGAACGAAGAGCGCGCCGGCCGCGAGCGAGACGCCGAGCGCGGCCCACTTCACCTGCTGCAGGTGGATGAAGTGGTCCTGCACCCACCACCAGGGCAGCAGCGCGAAGGTGTCGGAGACGGCGCTCGTCGTGATGAACCGCGTGTAGGGGATGAAGAAGGGCGCGATCCCGGCGAGGGCGGCGGCCAGCGCGAGCACGCGCCGCCGGCGGGTGATCACCCCGTCGGCGGCCAGCCCGAGCAGCGCCGTCAGCGCGAGCGGGGCGAGATAGAACGTGTTTCGCTCCTCGATCCGGTCGACGTAGCTCGCCGAGGCAAATGCGGACACCTCGAGCAGGAGCCAGGCGGAAAGGGCCAGTGACGCCGCCGCGAAGGCGCGGGCCCCCGCCGTCGGGCGGCGCGGCGCGAACCAGAGGGCGAGCAGGGCCGCAAACGGGAGGATCCCGAGGTAGAGGTCGAGCTCGGCGACGTGGTAGAGGAGAAAGTGCGCAATGCCGCTCGCGGTGTACGAGGTCGAGGTCGCCGCACGGTAGGCGCCGAGCAGGCTGAGCGGCGACCGTCCGAGCGCGACGACCACCGCCAGCGCCGCGACGGCGCCGCCCGCGAGCAGGCCGTAGAGCCAGCCGTAGCGGCGCAGCGTCGCGCGTACGCCACGACGCTCGACGAGCGCGAGCAGGATGGGCGCCGTCGCAGCGGCGGCGAAGAGCGCGACCGCCTGGGCGCGCGTCTCGAAGGCGACCGCGCAGACGACGAGCAGTGCGATCTGGCGAAACGCCGTCGGCTCCTCGAGCACGAGCACGAGCAGGTAGGCGGCGAGCAGGAAGAGCGGGTAGAACGCGTTCTCGGTCATCAGCATGCCCGTGTAGAGCATCGAGGGGATGAGCACGGCGAGGACCGCCGCGAACAGGGAGAGCCGCGCGGGCAGGACGCGGCGGGCGAGCAGGTAGGCCGGGATCGCCGCCAGGGACATGAGGACGCCGTTGATCGCCTTGGCGGCGGCGTAGGCATCGGGGATCGAGGTGAAGAGCCGCCAGGCCGGCGCGATCAGCAGGGGGTAGACGAACCCGTAGCCGTGGGAAGGGACACCGCGGACGAGGAACTGCCCGCTCGCGGCCACGTTCTTGGCGAGCTCGGAGTAGACGATCTCGTCGACCATGATCCACGGCGCCACCATCCGGTGGGCGAGAGCGAGGCGAACGACGATCGAGCCGACCACGATCGCGGCGAGCCAGACACGGGCGGGAACGGCGACGGCGCGGGCCCGCACGGTCGTGATCGCGCTCAAACGAGACCCGCCTCGCGCGCGGCGCGGGCGAGCTCGGCCGGGTCGTCGAGCCCGATCCCGGCGGCCGCCTCGGCGATGCGGGCCAGGACGGCGTCGGTGGCCGCCTCGCCTCCCGAGGCGCTCTCGAGCGCGGCGACGTAGGCGTCGGCGACACGGCCGAGGTCGTGCTCACGGTGGACATAGGCGCGGGCGGCCGCGCCGATCTCGGCGGCATGGTCGGCCGCGAGCTCGAGGGCGCCGGCGATCGTCGCCACCTCGAACTCGTCGACCGGGATCTTCAGAACGGCGTCGTCGGGGAGCTCGGAGAACCAGCCGAGGTCGGAGACGAGCAGCGGCTTCCCGAGCGAGAGGCCGCGGATGACGGAGCCCGAGGTCTCGCCCATCGTCGGCGAGCGGAGGTTGACGAGGACGTCGCAGGCCGCCATCAGCGACCGGAATCGCTCCTCGCTCACATAGCCCTCGCGCACGAGCGCCTCGCCGCCGATCCCGAGGCGCTCGAGGCGGCGATCGAGGTCGAACCGCTCGGTCGCGATGCCGACCAGCAGGAGCCGCGCCTCCGGCCGGCGCCGGCGCAGCAGCGTGAACGCCTCGAGCAGCGGCGGGATGCGCTTGTTCATGTTCTGGTGGCCGAAGCACCCGATCAGGGGGTCACCGGCGAGCTCGGCAGGCTCGCACGGCTCGTCGGGCCAGGCGGCGTGCGGGATCCGCCAGAGCGGGCCGCCGTAGCCGGCCTCGCGAACGCCGCGCTCGACGTAGGCCGAATGGACGATCAGCCCGCGGGCGAGATCGAGCACGCTCCCCGTCAGTGGGAAGCGCTCGGGCTGGGTCTCCCAGATCAGCGGCAGGAGATTGTCGAGCACGCCGAGCGCGAGCAGCCGCCCGACGACGCCGTAGTCGCGCTCCATCGCCTCCATGTAGCCTCGCCCGTTCCCCCGCCCGATCGTGATCCCCGCGATCAGGTGGTGCAGCACGAGCTCGTGCAGGACGACGACGCCCGGCCGCCGTCGCAGCGCGTCGATGATCCAGCCGTGCGAATCGGGGTCGTTGCCGACGTGGTAGAGGCAGATGTCCGCGCGGGGCGGGCGCTTGCCGGGCTGCGCGACGACGACCTCCTCGAGTCGCTCTCGCAGCGCCGGCAGGAGCAGGGCCGAGTAGTCGGCAATCCCCGACTGTGCCGGAGGCAGCGGTGAGTAGTAGGCGACCCTCACGAGAGCAGTGCGTCGACGCAGGAGTCCCAGGTGATCTGCTCCGCCACGGCCTTGCCGGCCTCGCCGAGCCTCTTCGTCTCGTCCAGGTGCGAGGCCAGGTAGCTGCAGGCCTTGGCGAGCTCGGCCGGCTCGGGCGCGACCACGACCCCCGTCTCGCCGTCGCGCACGACCTCGAGCGGGCCGCCTGCGTCGACGGTCGTCACGACCGGCTTCGCCGACAGGAAGGCCTCGTAGGGGACCATGCCGTAGTCCTCGTCGACGGGCGCGTAGAAGACCGCGAGGCAGCGCGCGTAGAGATCGGCGAGCGCGTCCCCGTCGACCCGGCCCGTGAACTCGACGCGGCCGTCGAGCCCGGAGGCCCGCTGCTCAAGCCGCCCACGGTCCGGGCCGTCGCCGACGATGACGACCTTCAGCCCCGGGTCGGTCTTCGCGGCGTCGATCAGCAGGTCGATCCGCTTGTAGCGGTCGAGCCGGTTGACCGAGAGGACGAAGCCGTCGTAGGCGGAGGTGCGATAGTCGAGCTTCTGCGGCGGCGGCGGCAGGACGGTTGCGTCGAACCCCGAGTACCGCTTCAGCCGCTCGGCGACGTTGCCCGAGATCGTGAAGATCCTCCGCGCCTCGCCGAGCGCGACGGCATCGAAGCGCTCGACCGCGAGCCTGGTCGCTCGGTCGACCGGCTCCTCGGAGAACTGCCGGAACTCGGTGCGGTCGAAGTCATAGGCCTGGCGGAACTGGTGGACGAGCCAGACGACCTTGTTTCGATGGCGGATGCCGTAGGAGGGGAACTTCGTCGCGATCACGAGATCGGTCGGCCTGCCCGGCGTCTGGTTGACATCGAGGAGTCGCCACACGAGCGCGTTGTCGAGCACGCGCGTCCCCACCCAGCTGTACGGGACGACGACGAGGTCGACCTCGTGGCCGCGGAGTCGCAGCTCGTCGGCGAGCTGATCCGAGACGAGCTCGGCCCCGCCGTAGGTGTACGGGACCTGGGGTCGGCAGACGGCGATTCTCATGCTCCGGGCCCGGTGCCCCGCGCCGGAAACTCCGATCGCCACGGAGAGTCCAGGAAGGCGGCCGGGATCATCTCGATTCGAGCCGTGCGATCCGCTCGTCGAGGTCGTCGATCAGCTTCAGCACCGCATCGTTGAACGCGCGCTCGTCGGCAAAAGGGGGCTCGACGTACCAGCGCATCAACCTGCCGAAGGAACCGTTTGATCGGCCCACCCTTGCCGACGACGGGCCGGTCGGCCGAGACGGCCCAGAGCCTCTCCGCCTGATCGCGCACCGACAGGCGCACCTGCGCCGGGGTGACGTCGGCCGAACGGGGCCCGGCGGCGCGGACTTCCTCCTTCAAACGCTCGAACAACGCGGCCACGTCGGTGGTCTCCTCCGCCATGGTCCGAAGTGTAAGCGGGGCTCGTTACGGCGCGGTAAGCACACCGCGGGGGTGCGGAGACGAGGAGGAGCGCATCGCGCCCGTCAGCGGCCGCGGATCGTCGCTCGACGCGGCTCGGGTCATCAGGATGCCGGGATCGGCTCGCTCGCCGGGTCCGCAGGGAACTCGCGGAGCGTCTCGCGCCTGAAGGCCCAGAGACCGAGCGCCAGAAGGGCGCCGAGGAGGAGCACGCCCCAGTAGGTTCGCAGGGCGTGCGTCGGACCCCAGAAGACGAGCAGGAGGAAGACGAACCCGGCGCCAAACCAGGCCATTCCCTGGTGCTCGTTCAGCACCGGGGCGATCGAACGTCGCGCCCTCGTCGCGTAGCGCGTCGGGCCGGCGAGAACGGCGCCGACGACGGCGACGAGCCCGTAGAAAACGGTGGCCTTGCCGACCTGACCGAGGATCGAGCTGCCGATCAGAAAGACGTCGCGTGCGGCTGGACGGTACGGCGGCGAGGTGAGCGAATCGATGGCGTAGTTGCCGGCGACGCGACGGACGATCAGGACGAGCAAGCCGACGATCACGAATGACCAGCCGATGTTGCGGAGTGTCTCGCGGCGGATGCCGCGGGCAAGATAGACGGCCGCGGCGAACATGACGAGCACGAGTACGAGCAGCCAGACGCTCAGTATCCGCACCGCCCGGACTCCCGTCTGGACATCGGAGAGCTGATCCGATCTCATCACGGTGATCACGCCGGTGTTCGCCGGGATCCTCGCGAGCACGCCCGCGGGCAGGCCGAGCTGGGCGCCGAGTTCCTTCGAGCAGCTGGCTGAGGTCGAGGGTGACGGCTCCATGTCCGGTCGAGATCCCGGCGCCGGTCTTGTTCTCGACGACGTTGACGAACTGCTGGTGCGCGGCCGTGCTCGCAGCGACGAACACCTGCTGGCCCCGCGGCCGTCCGAGCAGCAACTTCACCGTGTCGGTCGCGGGCTGCTGCAGTGCGCCGGCGAGCGGGCCGGCGAGCCCCTGCAGGCTTGGCGGCAGCCGCTTCTGGAGCGCCGCCTCGACGTTGACGCTGGCGTAGAGCTGGTTGACGAGATAGAGCGAGACCGCGCTCTGCACCTTCGGGTCCTGGATCACCTGCGTACTCGCCTTCTGCCAGGAGTTGTTGTCGAGGAGCTGGCGGTTCACCCACGTGGTCAGGATCGAGACAAGGCCGATCACGGACGCGAGGATGACGAGCGTCCAGACGACCGCGCGCCGGCGACCGCTCAATCCCGTTGGCTCGGCGCGTGCCGCCGGCGCCACCGCAGGCGCTGCTGTTGACGGTGTCGACATCCTCGCCTGGCATTATCCGCCGCGGCGCAGAGCCCTGCTTCACCCACACTGGATGAAGCACGCATCACCGTCGTCATTTGCTGGGCGACGTCCGGCCGATCGCCGCGCGTGCGTGGTGACCACCGCCCGCCAGCGACGCGTCGGCGAGGGGTCAGCCTCTTCGGCACCCGCCCGGCGAAGGGCGCCGCCGGGCCACGAAGGAAGCGCCGCCTCGGCCTTCCTCGCGGAGACGGGTGTGAGAGGATCGGCCCGCGGGAGGAAGAAGGGACAACCTTGCGGGGAAGCTTCCTCCCGCCTCACGCGGCTGAGGGCCTGCGGACTTCCCCCCTGCGGCCCTCGCCGCACCTATCGGCCGAAAGCGTCTCCGACTTGAGCCGGGCTCCCCGCAGCGGGTGATTCGCGAGGTCACTGGCACCTGCCGGCCTGTCCCTCCGTTAGGATGCGCCACGTGGGTCGTTCCCGCCCTGAGGTTCTGCGGTCTTCGCCGCCCCTTTTCGATTCGCCCCGGCTCGACGCGTTTACGCGGTGCCGGCCGATCATCCCACCGCTCATCTACGGGCCGGTGATCATCGTCCTGACGGTGCTCGGCATCCGCGGTGCGGGTCTCTGGCAGACCGCGCTGGCGCTCCTCGGCGGGTACGCGTTCTGGACCTTCTGCGAGTACTGGATCCACCGGGTGGTGTTCCACCTGGAGCCGCAGAGCCAGTTCGGCGCCCGGCTCCACTGGATCTTTCACGGCGTCCACCACGACCATCCGAGCGATCCGATGCGGCTCGTCATGCCACCGATCGTCACGATCCCGCTCGCGGCCGGCTTCCTCGCGATCTTCGTCGCGGTGTTCGGGACCTCGCTCGGATTCGCCGTCGGCGCCGGGTTCTTCACGGGCTACCTCTTCTACGACATGCTCCACTTCGCGCTCCACCACCGCAAACCGCGCAGCCGCGTCGGGAAGCGCCTGCACGAGCTGCACATGCGCCACCACTTCCAGGACGACGAACGCTGCTTCGGCGTCAGCGCTCCCTGGTGGGACACGGTCTTCGGCACCGCCGCCGCCCGCCGCGCGTCCAGCCGTCGCTAGCGCACCGAAAGCGAGGCGACGGCCGACCGGCACCGGCGCCTGGCCAGAGGTCGGGCGCTGGTGAAGCGCACGGGCAGCGACCCGGCCTGGCGGGCCGCTGCCGTCGCCGGCGGCATCTACCTGGCGCTCGCGGTCGCGTACTTCGCGGTCCCGGTCGTCCCGCACTTCGACCGCGACCTGGTCGGAGGCGGCGGCGACCCGCAGCTCTTTGTCTGGGCACTCGGATGGTGGCCGCATGCGCTCCTGCACGGTCTCAATCCCTTCGTCACGAACGCGCTCTGGACGCCGACGGGCAGCGACCTCGTCTGGACGACGTCGGTACCCGGGCTCGCCCTGCTGCTTGCACCGATCACGCTGACGGCGGGCCCAGCGGCCGCCTACAACGTCGCCGCCATCCTCCTGCCGGCGCTGGCGGCGACGACCGCATTTCTGCTCTGCCGCCACGTGACGCGTTCGTTCTGGCCCTCGCTCGCGGGCGGCTACCTGTTCGGGTTCTCGAGCTACATGCTCGGCCACGAGCTCGCGCACCTGCAGCTGACCTCGGTGTTCCTCGTGCCGCTGGTGGCGCTCGTCCTGCTGCGCTACCTCGAAGGCGCGCTCGACGGCGGCGGCCTCGTCCTGCGGCTCGCACCGCTGCTCGCGCTCCAGTTCACCTTCGGCACCGAGGTCTTCTTCACGCTTGCGCTGTGCCTCGCCGCCGGGCTCGCGCTCGGAGCCCTAGCAGTCGCGAGCGCGCGGCGGCGGATCGCCTCGTCGCTGGCGCCGCTTGCCGGCGCCTACGGGGTCTGCGCGGTGCTCGTCAGCCCGCTCATCTACTACGCGGCGAGCGACTACCAGGGCGTGATCACCCCGACGACCCACAATCCCGTCGACCTCGTCACCTTCGCCTTCCCGACCGGGATGGCCGCGATCGGGGGCAGCCTCGCCGAGCACTTCGACCCGTCGCTTCCGACCGTCTCGGCCGAGAACGGGCAGTACCTCGGGCTGCCAACTCTCGCGATCGTCGTGCTCTTCGCGCTCGCGCGCTGGCGGCGGCCGGGCAGCCGCTTCCTGGTCGGCGCGCTGCTCCTCGCGGCGATCGCGACGCTCGGGTCGGAGCTGCGCGTCCGGGGGGAGGCGCTCGTGCCGCTGCCGTGGCGGCTCGTCTCCTCGGCGCCGCTCTTCGACAACGTGATCGCGGCACGGTTCGCCCTGTACGTATCGCTCGCCGCCTGCCTGATCGTCGCGCTCTGGGCCGGCTCGACCGCCTCGGCACGCTGGCTGCGGATCGTGCTGACCGCCGCCGCGGTCGCGGCGCTCGTCCCGAACCTCTGGCGCGGGATCTGGCACGAACACCCGGCCCGCCCGGCCTTCTTCACCACGGAGCTCGACCGGGCCTGCCTCCGACCCGGCGAGACCGTGCTCGTGCTGCCGCCGCCCTTCCGGAATGAGGCCCTCCTCTGGCAGGCCGAGAGTGGCTTCCGCTTCCGGCTCGCCGACGGCGGGCTGAACGATGCCGTCCCGCATGGGCTGAGCGACCGCGACGTGATGCTCCAGCTCATCGGGAACAACACGCCGCCGGGCGGGGCGGGCGCCGTGCTCGGCATCGCCCACGCCGCCAAGGTAGGAGCGATCCTCGTCGTCAACCCGGGCGCGCCGCAGTGGATGGCCGTACTCGATCGCGTACTCGCGCACCGCCGCCTCGGCGGGGTCGCCCTCTACGAGACGCAACCCCCACCGAGCACCTGCCCGCGCGCGTAACCAACCACCGGCTCGCGAGCCACGCCCCGGCGCACCGGCCGGAGTTGCAATGATTCGCCGGTGCGCACGACTCCGCTGATCGGGAAGAAGGCGTGGTTTGGCCCCCGCCGCTCCGGCTGGGGCCTGTCGCCGATCTCCTGGGAGGGCTGGGCGCTGACCGGCGCGTTCGTCGCCCTCGCGTTTCTGAAGGGGACGGCGCCGGGCGGTCGTCGCGCGTGGTCCGAGTACCGAAAGACCGACTGACCGGCAAGCACCCGCGGCGGCTCGCCGCGCGCCTCCGACACCCGGGCGGCCGCCGAGGAGCCGGCAGGGCCGAGGCGACTCGGCCGACCGACTACTACGATCTCGAGATGCGCGCGCTCATCGCTGCGCTGGCAGCGGCCCTGCTCGCTCTCGGCGGGCCGGCGGTGTCGTTTGCCGGCACGAGTAGCTACTTCGAGACACCGTCGAAGAACATCGTCTGCGGCTTCTTCACGGGCGCGGGTGTGCCGACGCTGCTCGAGTGCGGCGTCGCGAGCGGCCTCGTCCCGCCGGCCCCGAAACCGGCGGCCGGCTGCCACGTCGTCGACCCGGCAAGCGACCGGGTCCGACTCAACCCGACCGGGCGAACGTATGGCTTCTGCTCGGGCGATGTCGGTGTGCTCGCCGAGCAGGGAATGGCCCCGACGCTCGCGTACGGGACGACCTGGCACAAGGGCCCCTACAGCTGCGCCTCGGCCCTCGCCGGGCTGACCTGCAGGAACTCGAGCGGGCACGGCTTCTTCCTCAGCCGGCAGAGCTGGCACTCGTTCTAGCGGTGAGCGCGCGGGGTCGACTGCGAGCGGATCGACCGGCGCCTGACCTCGCCGCGGCGTCGGTGAGCGGTCCCGCTGTCGCGTCGATGACGATCCCTGCACCGTCGCCTCCACCTCGCCTGCACGAAGTCCCCACAGGCGCGCGCTCGATGGGCATCATGGAGACGACCAGCACGCAAGAGAGGTGATCGAGAATGAACGGAGGACGGAACTTTCGCTCGCGGTCAGGGGTGGCCGCGGCGGCTGCGGCGCTCGCGCTCGTCGCCGCGGGTGGGGCGGCGTATGCGGCCGGCGCGTCCCAGCAGCATGCAAGCGGCGCCCGCGGCGCGCTCGGCGCGGTGATCGCGAGCGACCTCGGGATCAGCGCGAGCGCGCTCCACGCAGATCTCGCGTCGGGCCAGACGCTGGCGCAGATCGCGGCGGCGAGCGGCCAGCCGATCGCCGGCCTCGAGCAGACGATCCTGGCGGCGGCCAAGGGCCGGCTCGACACGTCCGTCGCGGCCGGGAAGCTGACGAGTCAGGAGGAGCAGCTCCTGCTCGGCCGCGTCAGCTCGCGCCTCGGCCAGCTCGTGAACGTCAGTCACCCTGGGAAGCTCGTTCGGCGTGCGCTCCTGCGCGCAGCATTCGCCCGCTTCTCCGCGGACTACCTGGGCATCACGCCCGCGCAGCTTCGCTCCGACCTCGGCTCGGGGTCGACCCTGGCGCAGATCGCGGTCGCCAACGGCAAGACCTCTGCGGGTCTCGAGCAGGCGGTCGAGAGCGCGGTCACGACACGGCTCGACCAGGCGGTGGCGGCGGGGCTGATTACCTCGCAGCGTGAGCAGACGATGCTCGCGAACCTGCAGGCCCGCCTCGATACGCTCGTCAACCGAAGCTTCGCGGCCTAGGAATGTAAGACACGGCGGACAGGCCGAGATCCCGGCCGTCCGCCGTGTGCCGGCCCGCTCGGCAGCACCTCTGCACGCGGGCCGGCGCCGCATCTACCCGATCGAGCGATTGTGCCGCCATGCCCAACGCTCTACGGTCGGAGAGACGGCCGGCCGCGCTGCCGCCCCTTTGACCCCGCGCCGACGCCGCAGGACGGGGACAGAGCAAGCAGGGCGCCGGCCGTCGACGTCATGATCCGGTGATGCCAGGCGATCCAGGCGGCCCGGAGCCGGACGACCCCACCGACGGCGGCCGGCCGCGCCGCCGGCCGGCGGTGCCGCGCCTGCCCGTGCCGTGGCTCATTCTCGTCGTCGCGCTCGCCGCCTTCGCCCTGCTTGGGTGGCAAGGGGCGTCGACCGTCGGCCGCTCAGGCCCACTGGACGCCGCCGCGTACCTCTTGGACGCGCAGTACCTCGACGCGCACGGGAGGCTCGTCCCCGCCTACATCGGCTACGAGTACTCCTCACCGCCGCTCTTCGAGGCGCTCGCCGTCGGTCTCGAACGCGTCGTTCGTGCGGCGCCCGCCTGGCCGCTCGAGCTCTCCTCCAACGTGGCGACGCGCCTGCTCTGGCTGCTCCTCGTCGCCGTCTCGGCGGGCTGCCTGATCGCGGCCCGCGCCGGGGTGCGCCTCGTCGGTGCGGCCGGCCTTGTCCTCGGGGCGCTCTGGGGCCTCGACGAGGCGGTCGCGCTCGCGAAGAGCCAGACCTGGTCGGCCGGGCAGCTCCTCGCCCTCGTCGCGGCGGCCGGGCTCGTCGCCGTCTCGGCGCTGATCGCCCGCGAGCTCTGGCCCGACCGTCCCTACCGCATTCTCGGCACGGCGGCGTTCGTGATCGCCTACCCGGTCGTGCTTCGCCTCGGCGTGCTCTTCCATCCCGAGACGACGCTGGCATTCCTCGCCGCGCTCGCGACGCTCGTCCTGATCCGCGCCAGCCGGAGCGACTGGCCGCGCCGCTCGGGCCTGCTGGCCGGCGCGCTCTGCGGGCTCGGCCTGCTCACGCGCCAGAGCGCGCTCGTCCTCATCGTCTGCGTCATCGCGACGGCGCTCCTCGCCGGCAGGCGACGGGCGCGCGGCTTCACGATCGCCGCGGTCGCCGCCTGTGCCCTCCTCGCGGGCCCCTGGCTCGGCTACGCCGCGGCCACCTGGGGCAATCCCCTGCAGGGCAACCTCCAGGAACAGGGTAACATGGTCGCGGGCGGCGAGCCACTCTCCTTCTACGTCTCGTTCCCGATCGGCTCGATCGTCACCCACCCGTACCGTCCGCACCTGGCAAACGAGCTCCTGCCCCAGCTCCACGCCGATCTCTGGAGCGACTGGTTTGGCGCCTTCCACCAGCCGGCGTGGAGCAACCCCTCGACGATCGACCGCGTCACCGCCTCGAGCCAGAGCCTGCTCGGGCTCTTCGCCGACGCGCTCGCGCATCGGTGGCCTCCTCGCGATCGGACTCCCGGCGCTCCGCCGCGCGGCGCGCGGGCTGGAACCGGCGGGCAACGACACCGCCCTCGGGTTCCTGGCGCTGCTCGCGGTGACGGCGTTTGTCGCGCTCGCCGCGCAGATCGTCCGCTACCCGCAGATCGGCGGCAAGGAGATCAAGGCGAGCTACCTGCTCTTCACGGCGCCCGCCTGGGCCGTCTTCTCGGTCGCCGCCTGGGTCGCCGTCACCCGCCGCCGGCCGATCGTCCAGGTCGCCCTCGCCGCCGCGGCGCTCCTCTACGCGGTCAGCTACGGCACGAGCCTCGCCGCGACGTTCTCCCGCACCTATCCGACGCTCCGAGACGCGGTCGTGCCGGCCGTGTACGTCGACCTGAAGACGTCGATCCAGCAGCTCAGCCCGACGCCCCACGAGGGCGGCGAGGCCAACCTGACCGTCTGGGTCGCGAACGACGGGACCGGGACGGCGCACGGGATCGTCCTGCAGATCGCGCTTGCCCGCGGGATGAAGCTGCTCGGACCGCCGTCGTACGAGCGCGGGTCGGGGTGCGTGGGGACGCGGACGCTCGAGTGCTCGCTCGACTTCCTCGAGCCGGGAATGAGCACGCCGATCCGCTTCGCCGTCCAGGTGACCGCGAGCGGTTTCCAGCAGGTCGTCGCCTCGGTGTCCTCGTCGGAGCTCGACTCCCACCCGGCCGACAACAGCGCGACCCTGACGATGGTCGTCGGGCCGTATTCGTGAGCCCGAGCGCGGCCGGCGACCGCGAGAGCGCCTTTCGAGCGGCGATCTCCTCACGACGCTGTCCCTCGGCGGCCGGCCGCTCACGGTCAAGGTACGGCGGCGAGCCGGCCGCATTAGGCTAAGCGCCGTGCCTGCGAACCTCCAGCGGTTCCTGCCGCTCCTCCTGATCGTCTTCGTCCTGCTCTTCATCGTGCCGGCGATCCTGCACAAGAAGTCGTCCTCGACCGGCAGCCTCACCGCGAGTGAGCTCTCGACCCAGACGATCGGCGCGATGTCGATCGTCGACAGGACCGAGGGCGCCTTCCGCACGGCCCACCGCAGCTACAGCCCGCACGTCGCCGACCTGCTGACACTCGACCACGCGCTCGGGACGGCGCTCGGCAACGGCGTCGTCGTCTCGCTCGACGTCTCCAGCAACGGGCAGACCTACTACGCCGAGGTCGCAAGCGGCGTGATCGGGCTGGTCCAGTCCCGCACCGCCGGCAAGCTCATCCTGAAGCACTGCCTCGTGATCAAGTCGAGCTCCGGCGTCGCCTGTCCGTCGGCGAAGACCGCGACGACGACCAGCACCGCGACCACGACCACCACCTCGACGAGCGGTTGAGCCGACCGCTCGCCGCGCCCGCGACCCGGCAGGCTCCCGGCCCGGGCGCGGAGGCCGTGTCGTGACGGCGCCGGGGATGGTCGGGATCGCGCTCCTGACGCTCGTCCCCGGCGAGCTCGGCGGCAGCGAGTCGGCGACACGGGAGCTCCTGAGGGCCCTCGCGCGCGCCGGCACCCTCCCCTACTGCGTCTACCTGCCCCCGGTCGCGCCGGAGGGCGCCGAGGGGCTGCCGGGAGAGGTCGTCGGCGAGTACCGGCGGGCGCGCGGGACGACAGCCCGGCTCGCGGCGATGACGCTCGCGGCCGCCCGGCCGGGTCCGCTACGGCGGCGGCTCGCCCCGGCCGCGGCCGTCCACTACCCGCTCACGATCCGCCTCCCGTCCGTGGCGGCCCCGAGCGCGATCACCCTGCACGACCTCCAGCATCTCGATCTGCCGCAGCTCTTCTCACGCAGGGAGCGCGCGTTCCGTGAGCTCGCCTACCACCGCTCGGCCCGCTCGGCCCAGATCGTGATCGTGCCGAGCGCGTTCGTCCGCGACCGGGCGGTCGAGCTGCTCGGGCTCGCACCCGACCGGATCCGGGTGATCCACCACGGGATCGACCACGAGCGCTTCCGTCCGGGCGACGAGCCGCGCGAGCCGTTTCTGCTCTACCCCGCCCGGCCGTGGCCGCACAAGAACCACGCCCGGCTCTACGAGGCCTTCGCGCTCCTCCGTGCGGAGCGGCCCGGCCTGCGGCTCGTGCTCACCGGCGGCGGACACTCGGGGCCGGCGCCGGCAGGGGTCGAGGTGCGCGGCAACGTCGATGCCGACGAGCTCGTCTCGCCTCTACCGCCGCGCCGCCGCGCTCGTCTTCCCGTCGCTCTACGAGGGCTTCGGGCTGCCGCCGCTCGAGGCGATGGCCTGCGGCTGCCCCGTCGCCTGCTCGGTCGCCGCCTCGCTGCCCGAGGTCTGCGGCGACGCCGCACGCTACTTCTCCCCCGATGACCCCGAGGAGATCGCCGCGGCGACCGCGGAGGTCCTCGCCGACCCGGAGCCCTGGCGCGAGCGCGGGCTCGCCCGGGCGGCCGCGTTCACCTGGGAGCGCTCGGCGGCGGAGCACGAGGACGTCTACCGCGAGCTCCTCGGCGACCGCATACGCTGAGGCCGTGTGCGGGATCTGCGGACTCCTCGCGCCTCGACGGCCGACCCCGCGCTCGTCGAGGCGATGAACGCGGCGATCGTGCACCGCGGCCCCGACCACGGAGCCGTCGTCTCCTACGGCCGCTGCGTGCTCGGCTACCGGCGGCTCTCGATCATCGATCTCGCGACCGGCGACCAGCCCGTCGAGAACGAGCAGCGGCAGCATCGCAGCCGTCTTCAACGGCGAGATCTACAACTTCCGCGAGCTCCGCCGGGAGCTCGAGGCGAGGGGCCATCAGATCCCCGGCACCGGCGACTCGCCGCTCATCCCCCATGCCTACGAGGAGTGGGGGCTCGACTTCCCGGACCGTCTCGAGGGGATGTTCGCGATCGCGCTCTGGGACCGTGCCGCCGAGCGGCTCGTGCTCGTCCGCGACCGGCTCGGCAAGAAGCCGCTCCTCTACGCCAGGCTTCCGGACGGCTCGCTCGCGTTCGCCTCGGAGACGAAGGCGCTCCTCCGGCTACCGCAGCTTCCCCGCGAGCTCGACCTGCAGCAGCTCGACGCCTACCTCGCGCTCCAGTACGTGCCGCGCTCGGGGCTGCAGGCGGTCGAGAAGGTGCCGCCCGGATCACTCGTCGTCGCCGAGGGCGGCTCGCTTCGCGTCGAGCGCTACTGGCGGCCGCGGCCCGCGTCCGGGACGGCGGCCGAGGGGGACTGGATCGAGCGCGTGCGCAGCGAGGTGACGGCGGCCGTCCGGCGGCGGCTCGTCGCCGACGTGCCGCTCGGCGCGCTCCTCTCCGGCGGGCTCGACTCCTCGATCGTCGTCGCGGCGATGGCGGGCGCGTCGTCCGAGCCGGTGCGCACGTTCACGATCGGCTTTCCCGACCGTCGCTACGACGAGCGGGCGCATGCGCGCGCCGTCGCTCGCCGCTATGGGACGCGACACGAGGAGCTCGAGATCGACCCCGAGCCGGATCTCCTCGACCGGGTCGCCGAGGCCTTCGACGAGCCGTTCGGCGACGAGGCGGCGCTGCCGATGCTGCTCCTCTGCGAGGCGACCCGCCGCCACGTCACGGTCGCGCTCGTCGGCGACGGCGGCGACGAGGGGTTCGGCGGCTACGAGCGCTACCGGGCGCACGCGCTCGCCGGCCGCATTCCCCGGCCGGCCGCCGCGTTCGGCGCCGCCGCCCTCGCGGCGTTTCCGCCGGCCCGGCGCAAGCCGCGCTCACCGCTCTTCCGGGCCCGGCGCTTCCTCGACGCCGCCGCCCAGCCACCGGCCGGACGCTACGCCCGGCTCGTCGAGGTCTTCCCGCTCGAGCTCCGCCGCGCCCTCTGGACCGACGAGGCGCGCGCCCAGGCCGCCGAGACGCTGCTCCCGCACGACCCCGACCTGCGCCTCGTCGACATCGAGTCCTACCTCCCGGGCGACCTGCTGCCGAAGAGCGACATCGCCTCGATGGCGGTCTCGCTCGAGCTGCGCTCGCCGCTGCTCGACCACCACGTGATCGAGCTCGGGCTGGCGCTGCCCCCCGCGCTCGCCTCGGGCAAGACCGCCCTCGCGCGGGCGTTCGCGGCCGACCTGCCACCGGAGACGCACGCGCGCCCGAAGACGGGCTTCGGCGTTCCGCTCGACGCCTGGTTCCGCGGCGAGCTCGCCGGCACGGCGGCAGAGCTGCTGCTCGGCGGCTCAGACCGCGGCCTCTTCCGGCGCCCGGAGCTCGAGCGGCTCCTGCGCGAGCACGCCGAGCGGCGCGCCGACCACGGCCACCGGCTCTGGTGCCTGTGCATGCTCGAGCTCTGGCAGCGGCGCTACCTCGATGCCGGCGCGCCCGTGCGCGCCGCCGCCTGACCGCCGCCGTTCGCGGAGGCGAAGACCGGCCTGACGGCTGCGAGCGAACCGTCGCCGCGGACGGCGAGCCAGTGGCGGTAGACCTCCTCGGTCCGCTCGGTGCAGCGAATCTCCGGGAAGCGCTCGATCGCGCGGCGGCGGGCCTCGCGGCCCATCGCGACGGCGCGGGCCGGGTCGTTGGCGAGCGCGAGCATCGCCTCGGCAAGCGAGTCGGCGTCGCCGGGGCGGACGAGCAGCCCCGTCTCGCCGTCGCGGACGAGGTCCTCGAGCCCGCCGATCGAGGCGGCGATCACCGGGCGGGCGCGCTCCATCGCCTCGAGCGCGACCATGCCGAAGCCCTCGCCGAGGGAGGGGACGACGACGGCGAGCGACTCCTCGACCGCCCGTTGTACCGGCGTGACGTGACCGAGGAAGCGCACCGAGCCGTTCAGTTCGAGCTCGCGGGCGAGGTCCTTGAGCCCGTGCTCGAGCACGCCGCGGCCGGCGATCTCGAGCGTCGCGTCGGGTCGAGCGTCGAGCACCGCGCGGAACGCGCGCAGCAGCACGACGTGCCCCTTGATCGGGATCAGGCGCCCGATGCAGAGGAACCTCGGCATCTCGCCCGTGTACGGCTCCGGCTCCGGCCCGGCCGCGATCCCGTAGTGGACGATCTCGAAGTCGGGCTCCGGGAAGCCCTCGGTCTCCGAGAGGTAGCGGGCGAGGCCGCGCGAGATCGCGATCTGGCGGTGGGCAAGAGCGCCGATCGTCCGGTCGCCGAGCGCGAAGATGCGGCCCTCGCGGAACTCGTTGAAGCCGTGCTTGGTCGAGAGCCGGATCGGCACGCCCGCGACCATGCCGGCGGTCTGGCCGTAGGCATCCGCATGCACGAGGTGGGTGTGCAGGATCGTCGGGCGGTGGTTGAGCAGGTACGAGAGCACGCGCATGAAGGTGGCGGGGTCGACGTCGGTGTTCATCTCGATCGCGTCGACCGGGACGCCGCCGGCTTCGAGCGCGCGCGCGAACTCCCAGGCGCCCGGCTCCTGCTCGTGGAGCATCAGGAAGCGGATGTCCCAGCCGCGCTCGACGAGATCCGGCAGGAGCTGCAGCAGGTGCGCCTCCGAGCCCGAGATGCCGGCGACCTTCTGGACGTGGAGGATGATCACCTCCGTGCCACCTCGAGCACCCGGTCGGCCCAGTGGCCGGCCGAGTGGCGGTCCTCGACGCGCGCGCGGAGCTCGTGCCCGAGTGCGTTCCGGTCCATCGCCTGAAGCCTACGCAGCTTCGCCGCCAGCTCGCCGGGGTCGTCGCGTCGGAAGCGGAGCTCGGCCGGGAGCACGTCGTCGAAGCCGGAGTTCGATGCCAGTACCGGCATGCAGGTCGCGGCCGCCTCGTAGACGACCTTGTCGAGCGCGCCCTCGCGCATGTTGTTGACGAGAACGTCCTTCCGCGCGAGCAGGGCTCGCACCTCGGAGTAGGGAACGGGATCGCGGACGGGGACGCCGAGCTCGAGCAGGCGGGCCCGCTCGGCGCGCTCCTCGGCCGTGATCGAGGGGCCGTAGACCTCGAGCTCGACCTCGGCGAGCGCGCAGCCCTTCGCGATCGTCTCGAGACCCTTGGCGGGCGAGGTTCGCCCGAGCGCGACGGCGCGTAGCCGCCCGGCCGGCTCGCGGCTCACGCAGGCGAAGGCGGCCGTGTCGATGCCGTGACCGATCGCGACGACCTTCTCCGAGGCCAGCGGAAACGAGCGGCGGTCGACGCTCAGCACCGCGGTCGAGAGACGCTCGGCGAGGACGAGCGTCCGACTGCGCTTCCAGTGCGTGAACCAGAGCAGGAGCGGCACCCGCCGCGGCCGACAGAGCGGCGCCGCGAGGATCGCGTAGAGCGGCACGATGTGGGCGAGGACCGCGAGCGGCCGCTGCGCCAGCTCGCGCGCGCAGGCCGGCGAGGTAGAGGCGCCCCCGCTCGCCCCGCGAGCCGGCGCCGAAGAGCTGGATGCGGCAGTTGTCGGGCAGCGCGCCGTCGACGGCGCGGTCGGCGAGCACGACGACCTCGTCGACCCGTGCCGCGAGCGCGCGCAGCTTGCCGACGACCGCGCCGAGGTTCGGGTGCTCGGGATCGACGACCTGGGTGGCGAAGACGATCCTCGTCACAGGAAGTCGAGGTCGCCGAGCTCGAAGTGCGGACGCTCCGGGAGGCCCTGCCCCGGATCGAGCGCCTTGCCGAGCACGCTGAAGCTGCGCTGGGTCGGCACGTAGCCGCCGCGCAGGTAGCGCTCCCGCTGCCACGGCGGCGGCGACGCGATCACCGCGTGGGCGCCGGTCGCCGCGGCGCAGTCGGCGAGCAGGTCGCCCTCGACGGCTGCGACGAACCCGAGCCGGCCGCGGCGGCCCCCGACCGCGTAGCCCTCGCGCTCGAGCAGCGAGTAGCGGGAGGGCGACTCGGCGAACCGCCAGTTCAGCCAGGCGGCGTCCCGCAGCACGCGGTCGCGACCACCCGGCGGATCGAGGCGACCCGGCCCGAAGCGCTCGACCGCGGCCGCGCGGGGGCGGCGCAGCCCGACCCGTACGCGGGCGAAGACCCGAAGCGGCGGCAGCGAGCGCCAGCCGAGCCGGCCGAGGAAGACGGGCGCCGAGGCGGCGTTCGGAACGGTCAGCAGGAGCCGGACGCCGAGCTCGCCGGCGCGCTGCTCGTTCTCCGCCTCGAGCTCCGCGAAGATGCCGCGGCCGCGATAGCCGGGGTCGGTCGCGACGCGAAGCGGCATCCCGACCTCGAGGCTCTCGCCGCCGATCGACATCCGGACGAAGCTGATCGCCACGGTCGCCACCGTCTTCCCGTCCTCCTCGGCGAGCAGCACCGAGGCGGGCGCGACCGGATTGTGCTCGTAGAACCAGGCGAGCTCGCGCTCGTCGGGCGGCGCGCCCCAGACGCGCCCCATCAGAGCGGCGACATCGCCGCGCCGTGAAGGGTCGTACTCGACGACCCTCACGCAGCTCTAGCGCGTCGATGTGCCGAGCGCCTGGTTGAAGAGCCGCCGCGCGTGCGTGCCGGCGACGGTGTCCTTCAGGGAGATCAGGTCGCAGGCGCCGGAGAGCACGAGGTCGAACGTCCGCGACGGGTACGGCTCGACGTTGTAGCGCCCGAGCCGGAACGGGTTCGTGCCCGAGCCGTTCGCTCGCGAGATCGAGGTGAACGCGATCTCGTAGCCGGCCTGCTTGAGGATGCTCTCGTGCACCGGATGGAAGTGCGCCTCGGAGCCCTTGACGTAGGCGTAGGCGCGCACGGGGCGCCCGAGCTCGCCCTCGAGCCGCAGCTTCGAGACGGCGATCTCGCGCACGGCCTCGTCGAGGGTGACCTCCGCAAGCGGGCGGTGCGCGATCCCGTGCGACTCGACGCGCACGCCGCCGGCGTCGAGCTCGCGCATCAGCCCCCAGTCGAGCGTGCGGTTGCGCATGCCGCGCTGGACGAGATGCGTCTCGTGCGGCAGCGGCGTCTCGTCCTCCATGTAGGCGACGGGGATGAAGATCACGGCGCGGAACCCGTGCTTCTGCAGCACCGGCAGCGCGTTCTCGAGCGTGTCGCGGTAGCCGTCGTCGAAGGTGATCAGGACCGCCTTCTCGGGCAGCGGCTCCCCGAGGGTGTAGTGGTCGAGGACGGCGTCGAGGTCGACGACGTTGTAGCCGAGCTCCCCGAGCCGCCCGAGCTGCTGGTCGAAGTTCGCGACCGGAACCGTCGTCGGGTTGTCCGCGAGGTCGTTGACCTTGTGGTACATGAGGATGCTCAGCGTCTTCTGGGCATCGGGCCGGAGCCGCAGCGCCGTCGAGGTCTCGCCGATCGTGCGGTAGAGCGCGTTCTTGACGACCTGCTTCGCCTGCTGGGCGGTCATGCCGGGCATTCTAGGCCGTCCGCCGCTGCCCGAAGCGCCCCGCCCGCACGTCGCCGAAGCCCTGGAGGACGGCGGCGACACCCTCGCGCTTGCGGCTCGAGAGGGCGGCCTGCACGAGATGCGCCGCGAGCAGGACGCCACGGCGGCGCCAGGTCCCGACGGGCGGCAGGGGCGCCCAGCGCTCGCAGACGGCGATCGTGTTCCTGACGCCGTAGTAGAGCGTCGTCGGCGAGTTCTCGCCGCCGGAGGTGACCGAGACCTTGTGCCAGAGCCGGCTCGCGGGCACGACGTAGTGGCGATAGCCGGCTGCGTGGGCGCGCAGCGACCAGTCGGTGTCCTCGCTGTAGAAGAAGAGCTCGGCGTCGAAGACGCCGACCTCTTCAAGGACGTTCCGCGGGACGAGCATCGCCGCGCCGCAGGCGCGATCGGTCTCGACGACCCGATCGAAGCGGCCGTCGTCTCGCTCGCGGTAGCCACGCTGGCGGCCGTTGTAGCCGGAGCGAGGGTCGAAGCTCGCGCCGGCAAACCAGATCAGGTCGGCCGGGTCGGCGTAGAGGATCTTGCTGCAGAGCGCACCCGCGTCGGGGCGGCGGCCGGCCTCCTCGACGAGGCTGCGGATGAACCCCGGGTCGACCTCGACGTCGTTGTTGAGGACGAGCACGTACCCGGCGCCGAGCGCGAGCGCGTGCCGGATACCGACGTTGTTGCCCTCTGCGAAACCGAGGTTGGTCTCCGTCCGGACGAGCTCGACGTCCGGGTACGCCTCGCGCACGGCATCCGACGTGCCGTCGATCGAACCGTTGTCGACGACAATCGTGACCGGCGCCGGCGCCTCGAGGAGCGCGAGCGAGGCCAGGCAGGCGAGCGTGTCTTCGCGGCCGTTCCAGGAGAGGACGACGACGGCGACGGGCCCGGTCGGCTCAGCGGGCGAGGCCACGTGCCCGCAGTGCGGCGGTCGCCTCGTCGACGCGGTCGACGGCGCTCTGGCCGGCGAGCCAGCCGGTCAGCTCGCCCATCCCCTCCTCGAACTCGACCTGCGGCTCGAAGCCGAGCAGTTCGCGGGCGAGGTCGATCGAGGCGAAGCAGTGGCGGATGTCGCCGGCGCGGTAGTCGCCGAGGATCTCCGGCTCGATCTCGACGCCGAGGCCCTGCGAGAGGACGGCCGCGACCTCGAGCACCGAGACGCCGCGGCCGGTGCCGAGGTTGAGAGCGGCCCCGTCGGCGCGGACCGGGTCGAGAGCCGCCTCGACCCCGGCCGCGATGTCCGAGACGTGGATGAAGTCGCGGCTCTGGCCGCCGTCCTCGAAGATCGTCGGGGGGCGGCCGTTCAGCAGGCGGGAGGCGAAGATCGCGCCGACGCCTGTGTACGGGTTGGAGAGAGCCTGGCGTGGCCCGTAGACGTTGAAGAACCGTAGTGCCGTCGTCGGGACAGCGTAGGCCCGCCCCCAGGTGAGGAACATCTCCTCGTGGTCGCGCTTGCCGATCGCGTAGATGGAGGTCGGCTGCAGCGGCTTCGACTCGGGCGTCGGCAGCGGCTCGAGCGCCGCTCCGCACGCGGGACAGGCCGGCTCCCACTCGCGGCGGGCGAGCTGCTCCTCGGGCCGCGGCGCGGGCGCTACCTCGACCCCGTCGGTCGGGCAGCGGTAGAGCCCCTCACCGTAGATCGACATCGAGGACGCGACGACCGCCTTCTGCAGCCGCTCACGGACGGCGGCGGCGGCCTCGAGGACGACGGCGGCGCCGAGCGCGTTCACGGACGTATAGCGCTCGATCTCGTACATCGACTGCCCGACCCCGACCGCGGCCGCCAGGTGGACGAGCTCGTCGGCACCGTCGAGGCAGCGATCGACGAGCTCGCGATCGCGAATGTCGCCGACGACCAGCTCCGCCTCGGGTGCGAGGTAGCCGGGAACGCCGTCGTGGACCTGCGCGTCGAGCGAGTCGAGGATGCGTACCTCGCGGCCGGCGGCAAGCAGTCGGTCGACGAGGTGCGAGCCGATGAACCCGGCGCCGCCGGTGACGAGAGCGCGCATCGACCCCCAACCTAACCGAGCACCCGGCGCTCGGGCGTCATCACTGGAGTCCGCGCAGGTAGCTCCAGGCGGCGTGGAGACCGGCCGGGCGCCAGAGCGCCAGGGTGGCCGCGTAGGCTGCGAGCCCGAGCGCCGCCCCGCCGAGCGGGCCGACGAGGAGCCACGCGGCGCCGAACGCCGCCGCGGCAACGAGCCCGCAGGTAACGGCGGCGCCGAGGATGCCACGCGCAGCCGGGCGAAGCGCGTCGAGCCCGAGCAGGAGGACGACGAGCACTCCCGTCGTCGTCACCGCCATCCCGGCCGCGATCCCGGCGAGCCCGAAGGCAGCGCGTCCGGCCCACTCGACCGGAATGTTCACAGCAAAGGCGACAAGCGCGAGGACGGGCAGCCAGCGCGTGCGCCCGAGCACGAAGAGGAGCGGGAAGGCGACCGAGAGGGCGACCGTCGCGACCATCCACGGCGAGAGGTAGGCGACGAGGTGGCCGAGCTCGGTGCCGGTGGCGCCGCCGTAGCTCGAGCCGAGCACGAGACGGCCGACCCGCTCCCCCGCCAGCGCCAGCACCCCGGCCGCGCCGGCGACGATCGCAAGCGACAGCCACGAGGCCGAGGTGACATGGCGGGCCGAGCGCGCGGGCGTCAGGTCTCCCCGGGTGAGCGGCACCGAGGAGGCGAGCGCGATCGAGGTCGCCGTGACGCTGACGAGTAGGGACGCGATCAGGTAGGCGTAGGAGAACGTCGTCGGCCGCCCCGAGCCGAGCCCGCTCGTGAACCGGTAGGCGATCAGGTAGAGGCCCTGCAGCGCGAACGGCAGCGCGACGCCCTCGGCGAGCGCGCGCAGGCGCCGGCCGATCGCCCCGTCCGGGAGCCCGATCTCGCCCCGCGCGAGAAGGAGCGCGAGCGGGATGCCGAGCGCGAGTGCGCCGTTGACCGCGAGGCCCCAGCCGAACGCCTGGACACCGTGGTCGACGAGCGCCGCGATCACGACGAGGCCGACGACCGCGCCGGTGCCGTACCCGAACGCAGCGGTGCCGTAGTTGTCGAGCGCCGCGAGCGCGCTCGCGGCGATCCCGGCGTACACCTGCGCGGCGGCCGCCGGCACGAGCCACGGCAGCAGCTGCGCCGCGCTCGCCTGGGCGGAGGCGTTGCTCGTCAGGAGCCCGGCGACCGCGTGCGGCGCCGCGATCGCGACGATGACCGCAGGCAGGAGCGGGACGGCGAGCGCGAGACCCCATGCGGCCGTCTCGTTGCCGAGCCGGCCGGCCTCGCGTGCCCGTGCGAGCACCGGCAGGACGACGACGCGCAGCGCGCTCGCGACGAGCACGACGGCGACATAGACCGCGTAGGCGGCGAAGAACCCGTCCGTTTCGACCCCGCGCCCGAACTTCCGTGAGAGGATCGCGCCGGCGATCGCCGCCGAGCCGCTGACGGCCGCCGCCGAGAGCCCGGTGAGGAGACCGCTACGGGCCGCGCTTCGGCGGCCTGTGTGACTACCCTGCATCGGTGCCGCGCGACGATAGCGCCATCTGGTCCGACGGAGAGCTCGACGAGCTGCGCGCGAGCCTCGGCTCGGCCTACGAGGGTCGCACCTGCCTGGTCACCGGGGCGGACGGATTCATGGGCTCCCACCTGACCGACGCCCTCGTCGAGCTCGGTGCCGACGTGATCGCATTCGTCCGCGCGACGTCGTCCGGGGCGCTCAACAACATCGGGGCGCAGCGCGGCAGGCTCGCCCGCGTCGTCTTTGCCGACCTGACCGACAAGACGTCGATCGACTACCTCATCCGCGACCTGAAGCGTGCCGCCGACCGGCCCTACGTCTTCCACCTGGGGGCGCAGGCGCACGTGGGCGAGTCGTGGCACCGCCCGTACGAGACCGTGATCGCGAACACGGTCGGGACGCTCAACCTGCTCCAGTCGATCGTCGACCACGACCTCGAGCTGGAGAAGTTCGACACCGCCGGCACCTCGGAGGAGTACGGCAACGTGCGCGACTCGGTCTCGCACCACCACGACTTCGACGCGGCCGGCAGCCTGATCCTGCACGAGCGCTCGCCGATCAACCCGAAATCGGTCTACGCGACCTCGAAGGTCGCCGCCGACTTCCTGACGATGAACTACCACGATGCTTACGGCGTCCCGGGCGTCGTCACGCGGATGTTCAACAACTACGGCCCGCGGCAGAACCCGCGCTACGTGACCGGCACGATCATCACCCAGGCGCTCGAGCGGCAGCGGGTGGAGCTCGGGCAGCTCGACCCGCTCCGCGACTTCTGCTTCTGCACCGACGGCGTCCGCGGCCATCTGACCGTGGCCGCCTACGGCAAGCCGGGCGACGTGTACGTCTACGGGCAGGGTGAGAATGTCTCGATGGCCGACTGGGCGGCGATGATCGTCGCCGTCGGCGAGCAGGGCGGCTACTGGCCGGCCGGGCGCGAGGTCGTCTCGACCGAGGGCCGCTTCCGGCCAGGGACGAGCGAGGTGATGGCGCTGCGCGTCGGGCACGACAAGCTGAGCGAGGAGACCGGCTGGCAGCCGACCGTCTCCTGGGAGAACGGGATCGCGCGGACGATCGCCTGGTACGCGGCCAACCGTGAGAGCTGGATCGGGCGGGTCGATTGGCTCGCGGGCCGCGGCGGGGCGGCCTGAGCGGGTGCGGACGCTCGTCACCGGCGGCGGCGGGTTCCTCGGCTCGTTCCTGGTCGAGCGGCTGAGAGAGCGCGGCGACGAGGTGATCGTTCCCCGCCGCGCCGAGTACGACCTGACCCGATTCGACGAGGCGGCGCGCCTGTTCGCCAGCACCGAGCCCGAGCTCGTCTTCCACCTAGCAGCCGAGGTCGGTGGCATCGGCGCGAACCGGGCCAATCCCGGGCGCTACTGGTTCGCGAACCTGACGATGGGCGTCAACGTGCTCGAGCAGTCGCGGTTGCACGGGGTGGCGAAGCTGGTCGTTGCCGGGACGGTCTGCGCCTACCCGAAGTTCACGCCGACGCCGTTCGCGGAGGCAGACCTCTGGAACGGGTTCCCCGAGGAGACGAACGCGCCCTACGGGGTCGCGAAGAAGTCGATCCTCGTCGGCGCCCAGGCCTACCGCGAGCAGTACGGGCTCGACACGGTCTACCTGCTGCCGGCCAACCTCTACGGGCCGCGCGACAACTTCGATCTCGAGACCTCGCACGTCGTGCCCGCGCTGATCCGCAAGATGGTCGCCGGTGACGACGAGGTCGTCCTCTGGGGCGACGGCACGCCGACCCGGGAGTTCCTCTACGTCGAGGATGCGGCCGCAGCGTTCGTGCTCGCCGCCGACCGCTACTCGGGCGCCGAGCCGCTAAACATCGGCACCGGGGCGGAGATCTCGATCGGCGAGCTCGCGGCGACGATCGCCGAGCTGACGGGCTTCGAGGGCGAGATCATCTGGGACACCTCGATGCCGAACGGCCAGCCGCGGCGTCGGCTCGACACCCGCCGGGCCTGGGAGCTGCTCGGCTTCGAGGCGGCAACGCCGCTCCGCGAAGGGCTCGCGGGCACGATCTCCTGGTACCGCGAGCACGCAACCGCGCCCGCCTTCTAGCCTTCCCGCTCCTCCACTCGCGCCTCCAGCAGGGCCAGGCGTTGAGCCAGCGTCGTCGCCTGGTCGGAGAGGCGCGAGATCACCGTCGAGTAGTGCAGGAGCACGAGAATCACGAACAGCAGGCCGACCGCAAAGAGCACGGCCGGCGGGTAAGTGGAGATGCCGAACCAGCGAGCGATCGTGTTCAGCCCGCCGCGCCAGGCAGAGAGCGCGACGAGGACGAGCCCGGTTGCAAGCCAGAGCAGGGCGTAGCGCTCGCGCAGCCGGCGGGAGCGGATCAGCTCGAAGACGACGAGCAGGAGCAGCACCGAGACGGTGGTGGCGACGATCGAGGTTCGCAGCGGAGTCATGCTTCCTCCAGCGGGACGACATCACGGCGAAAGAGGTCGACGAAGATCGCGAGCAGGACCTTGATCATGTAGTAGACCGAGGCGAGCGTCCCGATCGAGGAGCGCCCGTGCGCGCGTTCGCGCATCGTCACCGGCACCTCCTGCACGCGCAGCCCGTGCCGGATCGCCATCACGAGCCCCTCGACCTCGGGGTAGTCGCGCGGCAGGTCGGCGGCGAAGAGGTGGATCGCGCGCCGGTTGAGGGCCTGGAACCCCGAGGTGGGGTCGGTCAGCCGCTCGTGGGCGATCCAGGAGACGACCCGGGCGAGGACACGGATGCCGACCCGGCGGGCGGCGGACGAGCGGTACCCACCGCCACCGAGGAACCGTGAGCCGATCGAGAGGTCGGCCTCACCCGCGACGACAGGCGCGACGACCGCCCGCAGCTCCGCCGGGTCGTGCTGGCCGTCGCCGTCGAGCCGGACCGCGAGCTCGTAGCCGCGCTCCCACGCGAACCGGAACCCGGTCTGCACCGCCCCGCCGATCCCGAGGTTGAACGGCAGCCGGACGACGTGGGCACCCCCGGCGGCAGCCACCTCGGCGGTGCGATCGGTCGAGCCGTCGGAGACGACGACGACCTCGAGACCCGGATCGAGCAGGCGCAGCTCCTCGAGCAGCCGGGTCAGGTTTTGCTCCTCGTTGTACGCGGGCAGGATCGCGATCCGACGAAGGGCCGCAAGCGGCCCGGACGGCGCGGCAGGGGCGCCCGCGACCTCGGGAAGCTCGATCTCAGTCGACATGCGCGGGCACCTTCAGGTCGAGCAGCTCGAGCAGTCGGCGGGCGCGGTGACGGTAGGTGTGCTCGTCGAGAACGCGCTCCCGGGCACGGCGGCCCATCTCCTCGGCCTGCGCCGGGGTCGTCGAGCAGGGCACGGTACGCGTCGATCGCCTCGTCGGCATCGGCGGCGATGACGAGCTCCGCTCCCGGCTCGAACCAGCGCTCGATCCCGTCGTAGGGGTTGGCGACGATCGTCGCTCCGGCGGCGGCCAGCTCGAACGGCCGGCAGGAGGAGGAGGCGTAGACGGTCGCGTGCGGGCGCCGCGTCAGGCAGAGGTTGATCCGGGCCGCCGAGATCGCCCGCGGGAAGGACGGGAACGGGATGTCACCGATCAGGCGGGCCTGCCCGGTGTCGCCGCGAAAGTCGTGCCCGCCGAGGGCGAACTCGACATCGGCGAGGCGACGCGAAGGCTCGGCGACGAGGGCCGACATCCACTCGCGGCGAAACTTGTCCCCGTACCCGTAGAAGAACACGTCGTGCTCCTTCTCGACCGGTAGCGGGGTGAAGAAGTCGGGGTCGGCGCCCCAGAAGATCGTCTCGGCGCGGCGCGCTCCGAGCTCGACCAGCGACTCCGAGCCACCCTCGGAGTTCGAGATGACGAGGTCGTACTCGCCCGGATCGGCACCGTGGTAGTAGTTGAAGCCTGTGTCCATGCCGCCGAACTCGGGCAGGCTCATCGGCACGTCGCCGTCGTAGAACACGACCGGCAAATCGAAGCGGCTACGGATCGCCTCCGGGATGCCGCGGAAGTGCGCCATCGGCACCGTGAAGACGACGAGCGCGTCGGGCCGCATCTGCTCGACCAGGCGCTCGAGGTGCCGGCGCCAGCGAGGCGTCACGAGGCTCCAGATCGCCTCGCGCGTCACCCGGTCGCCGAGCGAGTCGCTTGGCGAGTCCTCCCCGCGACGGAGGTGCCGGTCTCCCTTCAGGCGTGCGACTGCGTCGCGAGCCCGCGCGTAGGTCTCCCCTTCGAGGTACGTCGGATTCGGAGCCGCCTGCCACCACGGCGTCTCGATCGGGCGGCCGCGGTAGGGCGCAACGACGAGCTCTGCCCCCTCCTCGTGCAACCCCTTCCAGAGCTGCCACCAGGCCGGCGTACACCCGTAGCGGAAGTCGAGGTCGACCGCCGAGGCGACGCAGAGAAGCTTGGGCGCACGCATCGCCGTAAGTGTCGCAGCCGACGGTTACGTCGCCGTAAACGTGCCTCGACGACGCCGCCGAAGGTAGACGATTTTTTCGGGTTGCGGATGCCGTTATCAGCCGTCAGCGGCTGATCGTCCTCGGAGGCCCCCCCGAAGGAGGACGCACTTGCGGGGCTCGCCTGCCGAAAAGGGCCGTATTTCGCGGATTTCGCAGTTTCGCCCCAAGGGTGGACAATTTGCGGCTGCGGACGCCCGTCATGGGCCCCGAGCGGCGCGCCGGCGTTCTGCCTTGGCACATACGCGACCTGGGCCGATGGAGCTCACAAGGGCGCGAACCAACAGAGTCTCGACCTTCCGGGCGCGGACCGGTCGGAGTCCGCGCCTACCACCAGCCGAGTCAGGCGATTCGGAGCCGGAGGATCACGATGCGCTCGAGAGGCACCCGCTCTGAAGCCAGTTCGACGCCGCCCGGTAAGCGGCGCCCCGCCACGCGCCCTCGCTCACACCGTCCCCTGCTGCCTGTGCCGTGTCGGCTGCAACGACATCCGACTGAAACGCGCCGAGCATGCCGATGCAAGCCGATCTGCTGTCTGCCAACCTGACTGCGGCGCTGTTTGGAGAGCCGACAGCGGTCCCGCCGAGTGCAAGTGCGACGATGCTTACGAGCGTCGCGTTGGTGCCACGACGGCCGGTTCCAGCAAACATGCTCCACCTCCTTGGTACGCGAGACGTTCTCGGGTCGAGAACGCTCTGACTGAGAAGAAGGAGCTTCCCGCGGTTCACCGTGATACATGCAAATGCTGGGCCACTAAGCGTCCTGCTTGGCCTCGTTCGCAGCGCTTCGGCACGCATGCTCGAATCCGGTGTTCAGCTCCGTAGACTCGTGCGCGTGCGACACACAGCGCCCGATTCCGGCCTCGGTGATCGTCTCTTTACGGCCATTCCTGGCCGGGCTGCCCTCAGGTCGGCGAGACGCTTGCGAAACCACAAGCGATGACGACCAGCGACTCCCAACCGAGGAACAACCCGGGAAGGGAGCGGGCGCTGGTCGTCTCCGAACCGGCTTGGCCACCCGCGGCTGCCGTACTGCTGCTGATCGTCTTGAGCTTGATCCTGAGGCTGACGCTCCATAGCAACCGTGGCCACGTACCAGGCTGGTTGATCCCGACCCTCGAGGGCGCCCTGCTCATCGTGCTCGTGGTGCGTAGGCCGACAACGACCGGTCGACGCGGAACCCCGCTGCGACGCGCCTCGATCGCGCTTGTCTGGCTGCTCCTCGCGGCCTCACTCTGGGCGACATCCGTGCTCGTCTTCGCAATGGTCCGCGGCGGCAAGGAAACGCAGTCGGCAGGCATTCTCCTTGCCTACGGCGCCTTCGTCTGGATCGGCAACAACGTCGCGTTTGCGCTGCTCTTCTGGGAGTTCGATGGTGGAGGCCCGACCACGCGCGCCTTCAACCCGCACCGCTTCCCCGACCTCGCCTTCACCCAACACCTTAACCCCGAGCTTGCCCCGCCAGAATGGAGACCGATCTTCTGGGATTACCTCCATCTTGGCTTCACCAACAGCCTGGCCTTCAGCCCCACCGACGTGCTGCCGCTCGCCCGCTGGACGAAGCTCGCGATGAGTGTTCAAGCCGTCATCTCGGTCGTCATCCTCGGCCTCGTGGTCGCGAGAGCCGTCAACATCTTCAAGTGACCGCCTGCCGCGTTACCGACGCGCTCGACCGGCCAGCAGACGCGAGCGCAACGACGAGTTGCACCCCGCCGGACGGTGACCGACAGAGATGAGCCGAGCCGGCCGAGACCGCGGCCGGGACCACCCTGGCTCGCCGCCCGAGTCGACTATCGTTCCGCGCCGGTGCTCGCACTCGCTGTCACGAAGCGGCCGACGGGGCTTCGCCGCTGCTCCCTCTTGCTCGTGGTCGCCTTGTGTGCGTTGACCATGTGCGCAGCCGGTGGCGCCGCGACCGTCGGGGCCAATGTGTTCTTGCTTCAGGGCGAGGGGATGAAGGCAGTGTCCCGCCAGCTCTCGGCGGCGACCGTGCCGCTGGCAGTCGCCGCCTTGCTGAAGGGACCCACCGCGGCGGAGGCAAGGTCGGATGTGCGCTCGCAGATCCCGACTGCCACGAAGCTCCGGAGCGCGTCGGTCAAGAGCGGCATCGCGACCGTCGATCTGAGCCGGCCTTTCGTGGAGGGCACCAGTCGCGACGCGCTGATCGCCCGGCTGACGCAGCTCGTCTTTACCGCCACGGGGGTAAAGGGCGTGACGGGTGTCAGGCTCTGGATCGACGGCAAGGCCGCGACGTCGATGGGCCAGGGGGTGTCGGTCGACCGGACCTTGACCCGCACGAACGTCGACCCCGCGCAGGCGCAGCTTCTGCCTCCGACCACCGTCGTTCCCGACAAAAACGGACCGACCACCGACGACGGCGTCAGCACCTCGTGGATCCAGCAACGCCTCGCCGAGCTCGGCTACCTCCCCACCTCGGCGGTGACGGGTAACTACGGCCCCTGGACGCGCTCGGCGGTTCTCGCCTTCCAGGGCTGGGAGAAGCTCGGCCGAGACGGGGTCGCCGGGCCGGCGACGATCGCTCGCCTCCGCACTGCCAAGCGTCCGGCGCCGGGCCCCGGCACGGGCAGGCGGATCGTGGTGTATCTCGGCCCTCAGGTGGCACTCCTGATCGACGGATCACGCGTCACGAGGGTGATCAAGGTCAGTACCGGCGCTCCCGGTTATGCGACGCCAGCCGGCAGCTATGCGATCTACCGGAAGAACCCGCGTGACTGGTCGTACCCGTACATGGTGTGGCTTCCGTACGCGAGCTACTTCAACGGCGGTATCGCCTTTCACGAGTCCCCGGACGTCCCCGCCTA
Organism: uncultured Actinomycetota bacterium; assembly: GCA_963765345.1. Lineage (GTDB taxonomy): Bacteria > Actinomycetota > Thermoleophilia > Gaiellales > Gaiellaceae > PALSA-600. Next base: position 110,728 of record CAVXWI010000013.1, on the reverse strand, counting down.
CGCCGCCTCCCACGGCTGCGTCCGTGTCCCGCGCGATGACGCGCCCCTGGTCTACTCCTTCGCCACCCTGAACACGCCGGTGAAGGTCACCGCCTAGGGCGGCCGGGGCGCCGTGCTGGCCGCGAGCGACGAAGCCGAGCGCGCCCACGGCCACGCCGGCAAGGAGGGCGGCGCGTTCCGCTACACGCGACCGAAGCCGCGCGATGACGCGCGTCTGGCCGGCCGTCAGCGACGGCGAATACACGCGGCGCTCGAGGCCCGGCCGTATCGCGCCGCCGGGGCCACCTCACCCTCCCCACCGACACGTCGCCTGCCACGCGGCGCGCGTCACGCCGCCCTGGCCCGACCGGACGAGAGGTGTTGCGCGCTATCCGGTCGGGTTCGGGGCGTCCGCGTCGGTCTGCCAGAGGCCGAACTCGTTTCCCTGCGGGTCGGTGCAGGTCGCAAACCAGCCCATCCCGGGCACGGGTCCCGGGTCGCCTGCCTCGCCGCCGAGCTCGCGGACACGTTCGGCGCCGGCGTTGATGTCCTCGACGTCGAAGTAGGCCCGCGCCCCCTTCTTGCCGGGTTGCATGTTCGTGATCGCGGCGCCCGACTGCTCGCCGGTGCGGGTGACGAAGTACTCGAACGGGCCGGGTGCCGCCTCGAACTCCCAGCCGAACAGCGAGCCCCAGAACTCACGCCCCTGCTGCGTATCGTCGGCGGGAATCTCAAAGTGGACGATCTGACCGGGCATTGCCCCTCCCTCTCGTTTGGTGTCGGCAGCGGCCTGGACGACCGCCGCCGGACAAGGAGACCTCTCTCGGGCGCGATTCTCATCGCCGGGCGACCAGGCGCGCGGCAGGGAGGTCGAGCCCGTGCGCCGCCCGGGAGGGCGGTCGATGCCCGGAAGCCCGCTCGGGGCTACTGCGCCGGCGAGGGAGCCGCTGCCTCTGGCTCGCCGATCGATCGCCGACCCGCTCCGGCCGATTCTCGCGAGAGACGGAGGCCGAGGCGGGCGAACTCGCGGCCGAGATCCTGGCCGGAGACGGAGATCGCGAGCAGCGACCCGAACGCGACCACCGCGTCGATCGACTCGCGCCCCTGCGTCGTCCAGTAGTCGTCTGCGAGGTTGAGCCAGAGGGCGAACTCGTCGAGGGTGAGTGCCGCACCCGCGCCGTAGACAAATGCGGTCGCGCGCGATGCCAGCGGCCCGCCGCTCCCGGTTCCGACCTCATTCAGCCAGGCATACCCGACCGAGAGGAGTCCGAGGATCCCGAAGGTCATGTGGTGGATGTGGCGGCCGCCCGGGGTGATGTTCCGAAACGGGCCGCGGCCGGCCCGGATCGAGTGGGTGACGAGCCGCGTCACCCCGAAGGTGGCTCCGAAGCTGAGCGAGCCGATCAGCCGGCGCTCCTCCTTCGGGCTCTGAAACGAGCGAGCGTAGGCCGCGCGGATCTCCTCGCGGGTCGGGAGACGTGCCATGGTCGGATCGTATGCAGCGACGGGCGTCGGGCCGAGGCTTCCTGTCCCTAGTAGGCGCCGCGCCTGCCGACGACCGCGGGCACCGTCTTGACGAGGATCGTGATGTCGAGCCAGAGCGACCAGTTCTCGAGGTAGTAGAAGTCGAGCCGCACGAGGTCGTCGAAGCTGAGGTCGCTTCGCCCGGCGATCTGCCAGAGGCCGGTCATGCCGGGAAGGACGTTCGAGCGGCGGCGGTGCCACGGCTCGAGCCGACCGTGATCGCGAACGGGGAGCGGGCGCGGGCCGACGAGCGACATCTCGCCCCGCAGCACGTTGATCACGTTCGGGATCTCGTCGATCGAGAAGCGCCGCAGCACCCGGCCGACCGGCGTGACGCGCGGGTCGTTCCGGATCTTGAACAGCGCCCCGGTCGCCTCGTTCGCCTGCTCGAGGGCGGCCTGCCTGCCCGCCGCGCCCGCGACCATCGTCCGGAACTTGAGCATCCGGAACGTCTGCTCGCCGAGGCCGACGCGCTCGTCGGCGAAGAGCACCGGCCCGCGCGAGGTGAGCTTGATCACGGCGGCGATCACGAGCCAGATCGGGAGCCCGATCACGACGACGAGGGCCGAGACGACGAGGTCGAACGACCGCTTCAGCGCCCAGTCGGCGCCGGCGAGGATCGGCGGGCGCACCTCGAAGAGCGGCAACGGCCTGGCCCGGGACGTACTCGCCGCGCTCGACGAGGAGCTGCGTCGTCCGCGGCGCGACCCTCACCTTGACGCCCTCGCCGGTGGGCGACATCGACGATCTCGAGCAGCTCCGACTCGCTGAGGCCGTCGTCGGCGACGATCAGCTCGTCGAGCCGGTCGTCGCGGATCATCGCGGCGACGCCCGCGGCCGCGGCCGCGACGTGCCCGACGAACTCGTAGTCGATGCCGCCGCGGCTCGCGCCGAGCGGTCGCGCGCAGATGCGCGACCTGGCCCTCGTCCCCGACGAGCAGCACGCGGCGGCGCACGCCGAGCGAGCGCATCATCGAGCCGGTAAACGTCTCGTAGCTCCAGCGGAGGAGGCTGATCATCGTCGCGACGGCGATCGCGGCGACGAAATAGAGGCCGAAGGTCGTGAAGTGCTGGCTCGTGCCGATCGCGAACGCGAGCGCGAGCGCGGTGACGAGCGCGACCGACTGCACGACCCTGCCGGCCCCCTCGCGCAGCTCGCGCGGCCCGTAGAGGTGGTTGCGCCAGAAGACGAGCAAGGTCAGCAGCGTCAGGAACGGGAGCCAGTCGGCCTCGGCGTCCCAGAGGAGGTTCCAGAGGATCGGCGGCGGGTCGCGAACGATCGAGCGAAGCACGAGCGCGAGGTAGAGGCCGATCGTCAGCCCGGTGATATCGAGGACGGCGAGGACGACGATGCTGGCCACGCGCCGTGCGAGGGTCTCGAGCGGGCTGCGGCGAAGCAGGTAGGGCCGCGCCGACCGGACGTCCTCGAGGGCAGGGTGCTGCTCCTTCGCCGGAAGGCTCACACCGGAATCCTAGGAGAGCGTGATCGTTCCCTGCACGACCGGGCCGTGCAGGCGAACGACGACGCCCGGCAGCGGCCCGCCGTTCCAGCGCCAGGCGACGGCGTGGCCGCCGATCGTGACGCGGCCGGGCCGTGACGCCGCGGGGACGAAGAGCTGGACGTCCCGGGGCTGGCCGGTCAGGTCGAGCCTCGCGCCGTCGGTCGCCAGGAAGCCGGCGCGGCCGGGGTGGCTGAGCTCGTCGACGCCCCACCACGAGTCGCGGGTCGTGCGCAGGTTGAAGGGCATGACCGCGCCCGCGCGCACGTAGAGCGGAAACTGCAGGAGCGGCGTCGGGCGCGTGAAGGCAGGTCCGCCGCCGGCGACCGCTCGCCCCGAGTAGAGGTCGATCCACGACCCGCGGGGCAGGTAGACGCTCGGCGTCGTCCCGGGCCCGGTCACCGGCGCGGCGAGCAGGTCGGGGCCGACGAGGAACTCGTACTTCGCGCCCCAGGCGCTCGGGTCGTCCGGGTAGGCGTACCCGAGCGGCCGCAGCACGGGCTGCATGCGCTGCGAGCAGCCCGTACAGGTACGGGAAGAGCTCGTAGTGGAGGACCGCGGCTCCCCGCAGCCCGGTCATCGCGGCGGTGCCGAGCTGCCAGGGCGTCGCGTTCTGCCCCTGGCCGCCGACCTCCATCACCGGCGAGACCGCGCCGAGCTGCGCCCAGCGCACGAACAGCTCGGGCACCGACATACGGGGGCCCGTCGTAGCCGCCGACGTCGGAGCCCCAGGTCGGGAAGCCGCTCATCGCGGCCGTCTCGCCGGCGACGATCGCCCGCTGCAGGCCGACGAACTCCTCGGGCTGGTCGCCGGCCCAGAGCCCCGGGACGACCGCCTGCGAGCCGACCGTCGCGGCGCGGAAGATCGCCGCGGCGCCCTGCGGCAGCGCACCCATCACCGCCCGGGCGAAGAGCAGCGGGTAGGCGTTCGTTCAGCCCCGGTGCGACGCCTGAGAGATCGACCTCGTCGCCGCGGTCGGCCTTGACGCCGTCGACGCCGAGCGCGACGAGCGCGCGGATCCGCGCCTGGAACTCGCGCACGACGCCGGATTGCGCAGGTCGAGCACCTCGCTTCCGGCCGGCCCGAGCGTGCTGCCCGGGTAGCCCTGCGCGCAGTCGCCCGCGGCGAGACCCAGAGCATGAAGCGGACGCCGCGCGCGTGGACGGCCTTGATCAGCGCGGCCGGGTCGGGGATCTGCGCGTGGTCGAAGGTGAGCTCGCCGTTGCAGCTCTCCCACGGGTTGTCGAGCAGGACCCAGCCGATCGGGATCTTCGCCGTGCTGCAGCCGTGATCACGTCCTCGAGCACGTCGGCGGGGCCGCTGACGACGTCACGCCACTTGATCAGCGCGAGCTCCGACAGCGGCGGCACCACCGGCAGGCCGCTCGGCCTCGTAGTCGGCGAGCATCTGGGCGAACGAGCCGACGTAGAGGTCCTCGTCGAGCGTCGGCCCCTGCACGCAGACCTCGACCCGCTCCGGGAGCGGCGGAAAGCTGCAGGTCGGCTGCTCGCTCGTACGGCACCCCTCGCCGCCGGGCGAGCCCGGAAACGCGAGCGCGGCGGTGCGAGTGGTCGCGAGCCGGAGCCCCCAGCCGGCCGAGCTCATGAAGAACGGGATCGGGGCGTACGAGCACTGGTAGTTGACCGTCACCGGCACGATCTGCCCGCGCAGGTCGACCAGCTGGCCGTGCTCGCCGCCGCCGAGGAAGTGCTCGCTCGGCGTCGTGTCGAACGCGTCGTAGACCTCGGTGACGTTCGCCGCGGGATGCAGCGCGACGGTCGACCTCCGCGCCGGTCGTCGTCGGGCTGACCGTGACGGTCGCCGTCCGGCCCGGCTCGGTCGTCGCGACCCCGTAGCTGTCGCCGTGCGCGGAGAGGACACGCGTCAGCGAGTACTCGTCGTCGCCGGGGCGACCTCGAAGCGAAGCCGGGCGCCGCTGTCCTCGCTGACGACGGTCTTGCCGTCCCGGAGGATCGTGACCCGGAACGGGTTCGCGTCGACGTGCACCGAGACGCCGCTCGGGGCCGGAGCCGAACCACAACCCGCGAGCGCCGCCACGGCGGCGACCGCGATCAGTCGGCGCATACGGCGTCCCAGCCAACCTCGCGCTCGGCGCCGAGGGCATCGAGCGCGACCGGCCGGCGGCGCCGGGACAGCATGACGAGAGTCGAGACGAGCGCGACCCGCCGGCGGGTCTCGAGCAGCTCGAAGTCGTGGAAGTGGACGTGAACGACCGGCGGGCAGCGGGCCGAGCAGCCCCTTCGCCGCGGCCCCGAGCGAGTGGGTCGTCGGCAGCTCGAGCACGCGGCGCCCGTCGTCGAGACGCACCCAGGCGGGCTGTGCCAGCGCTGCGCGCGGTGAGCCCGGTGGCAGGTACGACGGCCGCCAGGCGGTCGCGGTGCAGTCGGCGTAGCCGAGGTCGGCGACCGCGGCCATCACCTCGGCGTCCGTGTACCAGCCGCCGCCGCAGAAGAACCGCGCCTCGAGGCCCTGCTCGCGCAGCCAGGCGCCCTCGCGCCGGACCGCCGCCGCCGGCTCGGGGGCGGTCGGCCGCGCATGCGTCGGCGACGTCCAGTGGGTGTGGTGGCCGAGCGGGCCGAGTGCGGCCGCCTCCCGGGCCCGCTCGAGGAACGCGGACGCATCCTCGCCGTCGGCCGGCGGTCGCATGAGCGAGGCGATCGGGAAGCCGCCCGGCCGCTGCGCGATCAGCGCCCGGTAGCGGCGCCAGACCTCGTCGTCGAGCGGTCGTTCGACGTGACACGAGACGACCGCGTAGCCTTCGGAGCCGCGCATGTGCCTGATAGTGCCAACGGCGAGGGCCTGAGTCGCACATGAGCCGCCTCTGGACAGACCGCCGCATCGCCTACGCGATCGTGATCGCAGCCTGTGCGCTGCCCCGGCTCGCCGTGCTGCTCTACGAGCGCGCAGCGATCCTGACCAACTTCGAGAAGTCACGGATCCTGGCGCAGCTCTACCTGAAGACCGGGACCTTCGGCTACGTGCCCGGGCATCCGTCGGCCTACACCCAGCCGCTCTACGGCTTCTTCCTGATCGTCGTCTTCTGGATCGCCGGCTTCCACTGGTGGTCCGTCGGGACCGTGCAGCTCCTGATCGCGGTCGCGACCTCGCTCTGCGTCTTCGAGATCGGCCGCCGGTTCCTCTCGGCGCGGGTCGGTCTCGTCGCAGCCGTGATCGCGACGCTGCAGCCCTACCTCGTCTGGCACGACCTGCACGGCAACCGCGAGATCCTCGACCAGCTCCTCGGGGCGGGCATGTTCGGGCTCGCCCTCCTCGCCGTCTCGCGCCGGAGCCTCTGGACCGCAGCCGCGCTCGGCCTCGTCGCCGGCGTCGCGATCCTCTCGAATGCCCGGCTCGTCCTGCTGCCGCTCGCGCTCGCCGCTTTCGTGCTCTGGCGCGGTGCCGGCTGGCTGGCCGCGGTCGCGGTTCCGGTCGTGGCGCTGATCGCGCTCGCGCCCTGGGTCATCCGCAACAAGGTCGAGCTCGGCTGCTACGCGATCACGACGGACGCGCGCTCGCTCTGGAAGGCCAACAATCCGAACACCTACAAGACACTCGCGAGCGGCCTGTGGCTCGACCAGGTCCCGGACCTGCCGCAGCGGGTGCCCAACCACACGCCGCCCTTCTGGGTCACCCCGGAGGAGGCAGGTGCCGAGTACACCGAGAACGGGATCGTGATCAACGTCCCCGAGTGCGCGCAGACGGCGCGCTACGAGCATCTCGTCTTCCAGTTCTGGGAGCACCATCCGGGGGCGAAGGCAAAGCTCGCGGTCCAGGCGACCGAGATGCTCTGGAACCCGCGCGTCGGCATCGAGGGGGCGCAGGAGAGCGGCGTCGACTCGCTGCGCCGCTGGGTCGAGCCGGCCTACACCTTGCCGCTGTTTGCCCTCGCGATCGTCGGGCTCTTCTTCGTGCCGCTCGCCGTTCGCGTCCTCGCCCTGATCTTCATCGGCTACGAGACGGCGGCCGCGTGGGTGTTCGCAGGGACGACTCGCTACCGCGTGCCCTGGGACTTCGTCCTCGCCCTGCTCGCGGCGGCGGCGATCGACCGGGCCCTGCAGGCGCTCGAGCGCAGGCGTCAGCCTGCGCCGGCGACCTGATCGATGAGAGCACCCATCCGCTCGGCGTACTGCTCCGCCGTCGCCGTCCAGCGCACCGCCGAGCCCGCGGCCCCCTCGCCGAGCCTGACGGCCAGCCCGTCCTCGACGAGCATTCGCTCGATCGCCGACGCGAGCGCCGCCGGCGAGCCGGGCTCGACGAGCAGCCCGTTGACGCCGTCCTCGACGATGTCCGGAATCCCGCCGGCCCGGCTCCCGATCACCGCGCGTCCGCGCACGAACGACTCGATCACGATCCGCGGCAGCCCCTCTGAGCGCGAGGGCAGCACGAGCGCGCGCGCAGCGTCGAGGGCGCGCGCGAGCTCCGGCGGCTCGAGGCGCGGGTCCCAGCGAACGCCGATCCCCTCGGCGACGAGAGCCTCGGCGATCGCGGTCAGTGAGCCGCTGCCGACCAGGTGCAGCTCGGCACCCGGGACGCGCGCGGCCGCCAGCCGCCAGGCGGCGGCGAGCCCCTCGAGGTTCTTGTAGCGCTCGAGCACGCCGACGAAGAGGAGCCGTTTCGCCGCGGGCGCCGGTGCCGGCGGCGGCTCGGCGAACGCGTCGAGGTCGACGAACGCGACGAACTCCCCGGCGGGCTCGACCCCGACGGCGCGGACGAGCCCCGAGGTGAACGGCGAGATCGTCCGCACCGCGTCGGCGTGCCGGATGCCGAGGCGGCCGATCCGGTCGGCGGCCGGGGCGAGGAAGCGACGAAGCGGCGATCCGTACAGCCGCGTCGCGGTGCGCCAGTCGCCGTGCAGCTCGACGACGAGGGGAGCGCCGGGACGGGCCAGCTCGACGAACGCGGCCTCGTAGGGGCTCTGCGTCACGATCACGGCCGGCGGTGCGCTCCGCGCGAGACGGCGGACGCGGAAGGGCAGGAGCAGGAAGAAGAGCGGCCCATCGAGGAGCGGCAGCCTGCCGGCAAGGTGGAAGACGCCGTCGTCGCGGGCCGTGCCGTCGGCGCTCGTCGCGAGCACGCGGAGGTCGAAGCGCCCGCGCAGGGCGGCGAACTTCCGCTCGTTGCTCGCCGAGAGGGGCAGGGCATAGCGGGTTCTCGCCACCATCAGCAGGCGCCGCGCTTCGGAGCGCTCACGGGGCGAGCACCGAGTCGACGAGAGCGCGAACCCGGTCGGCGTACTCGGCGGGGGTGAAGACCCAGCCGGCCGCGCCGGCCGCCGCGCCCTCGCCGAGCCTGACCGCCAGGGCGTGGTCGGAGAGCACTCGAACGATCGCCGCGGCGAGCGAGGCGGGGTCGCCGGGCTCGACGAGCAGACCGCTGACGCCGTCCTCGACGATGTCGGGGATCCCGCCGATCCGCGAGCCGACCACGGCCCGGCCGCGCAGGAACGCCTCGATCGCGACCCGGCCGAGCCCCTCGGAGGCGGAGGGAAGCAGGAGGACGCGAGCGCGGTCGAGCGCGGCGGCGAGCGCGGGCGGCTCGAGCCGCCGGTCCCAGTCGGCGCCCTCCCGGGCGAGACCCTCGGCGACCTCGATCTGCGTCCCCGTCCCGACGAGGTGCAGGCGCGCCTCCGGGAGCCCGCCGGCGACGAGCCGCCACGCCGCCGCGAGCAGCTCGACGTTCTTGTAGCGCTCGAGCACGCCGACGAAGATCGCCCGCGGCTCCTCGGGGACGGGCACCGTCGCTCCCGCGAAGGCGCCGAGATCCGAGTACGTCGCGAAGACGGCCGCAGGCTCCTGCCCCTCGTCGCGAAGCAGCGACGCCGTGAACCCCGAGATCGCGCGGCGAGCGTCGGCGTGCCGAACCGCGTAGCGGGCGACCCGATCGGCGAGGGGACCGGCGAGCGAGCGCGCCCGCGATCCGTACAGGCGCGTCGAGGTGTGCCAGTCGCCGTGGATCTCGACGACGACCTTCGCCGGCGAACGGGCGGCGCCGCGGGCAAGCTCGGCGGCGAACCCCTCGAACGGGCTCTGCGCGACGACGACGTCCGGCCGGAAGGTCCTCAGCTCGTGCGCGACCCGGGCCGGGAGCGACGCGTAGAACCGTGGCCCGTCGAGCTGGCTCGGCGCCCGGAGCGCGAAGCGGGGATCGCGGCCGGTGCCGCTCGCGAGGACGCGGAGGTCGAGTCGCTCGGAGAGGGCGTCCCACTTGCGGGCGAGGCTCGGGTCGAGCGGCAGCCGGAAGGTGTCGCGCGCCACGAAGAGCACCCTGGGAGTCATCCGGCAGCCGTGACGAGGATCTGCTCGAGGCGCCCGTAGACGCGGGCCGGCGCGTAGTCGGCGACCGACGGCGCCGCGGCGGCGCGGAGCGCCTCCGCGAGGCCGTCCTCGCGAAAGAAGCGCCCGATCGCCGCCGCGAGCGCCTCACCGTCCCCGGGCGCGACGAGGAGGCCGTTCACGCCGTCGCTCAGCACCTCGGCGACGCCGCCGGTCCGGGTTGCGATCACGGGCGTCCCGACCGCGAGCGCCTCGACCACCGTGTGCGGGAAGTTCTCCCACGCGGAGGAGAGGAGCGAGGCGTCGCCCGCCCGGAAGAGCTCCAGGACCCGCCCTCGTGGCAGCGGCCCGAGGAAGCGCGCATGGCCGAGGCGTTCGAGCGCCGGCCGGTCCGGCCCGTCGCCCGCGATCAGCAGGTCGACGCCGGCCGAGCGCGCCGCCTCGATCCCGAGCTCGAGTGACTTCTGGGCGGTCAGGCGCCCCGCGAAGACGAGCGTCGGACGCTCGATCCCGAAGGACGCGCGCAGCGTCTCGCGCGGGGCGAGCTCGGGGAGCGCCGGGGCCGGGTTGGGCACGAGCGTCACCCGGTCGGGCCCGACACCCCACCCGAGCGCGAGCTCGCGCAGGTAGCGTCGAGGGGGTGACGACGTGCGCTGCCCGGCGAACGTCGAGGTCGCGCGTCAGCCGTAGCGGCAGGCTCGCCGGGCCGGGCCGCTGCTGGAACTCCTCGAGCGATCCGTGCGCGAGCCGCCAGCGGCGCGCCCGCTCGTAGGCCGGGTCGGCGGTGAGCTTTGTCACGAACGGCGTCCGGGCCGCGAGAGAGCCGAGCGAGGAGCGGCCGAGCATGCCGGTCGTGTAGACGATGTCGGCGCCGCGCGCGAGCCGCGCGAGCCGCCTGACGACCGCCGCGTGGCGCACTCCGGGCGGCAGCGTGCGGCTCACCCAGTGCACCGGGTACGCCTCGCGTGCCGGCGCCGCCGCGGCGGTGATCACCACCTCGACGTCGTGCCCGCGCTCGGCGAGGAAGGCGGCGACCTCGGGGGCGTGGGAGGCCGGCCCGCCGACGTCAGGCGGCCAGATTCCCGAGACGACGATCACCTTCAGGGCGCGATGACCTCCGCTGCGCGGTGCTCGGCGTGGATCCGCAGGATCACGAAGGTCCAGACGATGCAGAAGACGACGGTCGAGATGAGCATCGCCGCCGCTGCTCCGGTCGCCCCCCAGCGCGCCGCGAAGACGAGCAGCAGCGGCACGAAGACGGCGATCTCGATCGATTGCACGATCACCCGGAGCCCCGGCCGGCCGATCGAGACCGGGAACGACTTCGTCCACCCCCAGACGAGGCGCAACGCGGCCGCGACCAGTACGAGCCGTGCCGCCCACGAGGCATGTGCCCGGAACTCCGGGCCGTAGAACAGCCCGACGAGGTACGGCATCAGCCACCAGAAGAGCGGGACGGCGACCAGCATCGCCGCGCTCGTCGTCAGGACATAGCGCCGCAGCATGCCGAAGACGCGTGCGTGCCGGCCGGCCTCGAAGTCGCGCGTCTGCTCGGTCAGCATCACGAGCCGTGCCGGCCCCGAGAGCGCCGCGAACCCGGTCGCCGGCGCCTGGGCGTTCCGGAAGTACCCGGCCTGGACGATCGGGGAGACCGTCGGCACGAGCGAGGTGCCGAGAGTGCCGCGCGCCGAGTCGAGCGACGAGGCGAGGGTCGAGGAGAAGAGGAACGTGCGCACCAACTTGACGTCATCGCCGAGCGGCTCGGACGGAACGCGCGGGAAGCGGCGGAAGGCGATCAGCCCCCCAGCGGCGATCGCCGCCGTCGCGAAGACCTGGGCGACCACCATCCCGAGCACGCCACCGACCACCCCGTACTGACAGCCGATCGCGAGCCCGACCAGACGCAGGGCCATCGAGAGGGCGAGGAAGCCGCCGCGGACGTCGTAGCGGCCGTGCAGGATGATCGCGCCGGCGGCGACGTTCTCGGGCGACTGGACGATCGAGATCAACGAGCCGATCAACATCGGCAGGAACACCCCGCCCGTGCCCCAGACGTCCTTCGCAAACGGTGCCAGGGCACAGATCGCGATCGCCGCGAGCAAACCGCCCACGAGCTTGAACGCCAGCGCAACCTCGAAGAGCCGGCGCAGGCGACCGTAGCGTCCCGACTCGGTGTAGCGGAAGCCGAACTTCACGAGCGCCTCCTCGATCGTCAGGTCGAGGAGTTGCTGGAAGAACGCGCACGCTGCGACGACGGCGGCGAAGCGTGCGTACGGGTGCAGCCCGAGCTCACGCGTCGCGACAACGGTCGTCAGGAACCCGAGCGCCGCGGCCGTGTAGCTCCAGAATGCCGTTGCCGAGCGTCGCCAGATGACTCGGGACCGCATCGGGGGTACGAGTATAGTGGCGGTTCTTCAGCTCACGCCCGCGCGCAGCGGATGTCCTGCCGCTCGTGGCGGCGGCCGCAATCCCGCTCATCTTCCTCCATGCGATGTACCAGCTCGAGCTCTCGGTCGGGCCCCTGAACGTCTACGGCTCGGACCTCGCGGTCGCGGCCGTCGTCGGCTCGGCGCTCGTCGCAGGCCTGGCATTCGGGTGGGAGCCGCTGCGCGCCGGCCGCCCCCTCTGGCTCGTCGCGGGAGCGATGCTCGCCCTCTTCGTCATCTCCTGCTTCTGGCGGCCGATCGAGCTGCCGACCAAGCACCTCGTCACGGCGGCGAAGACGATCGAGTACGCACTGCTCGCGCCGGCGATCGTCCTCCTCTTCCGGCGAGCGGTCGACGTCAACCGCTTCCTCCTCGTCTTCGTCGCCTGGGCGGCGGCCGCCGCCGGGTGGGGCGTGCTGATGTTCTTCGCCATCGTCGACGATCCCGAGGGGCCCCGCCCCGGCCAGCGCGAGGTCTCGTTCATGGGCCACCAGGACCTCGGCAGCTTCACCGGCGCCGCGCTCGCAATCGGCTTCGCGGCGATCGTGCTCGGTGTGCGGCGCCGGCTCGCGGTCGTCGCTGTCGTCGCCGGCGTGCTCGGCGTGATCATCGACGCGTCGGTGTTCGTCTTTCTCGGCGTCGTCCTCGCCGCGATCGCCGCTGCGCTCGTCGGCCGCCACCGGCGCACGCTGACCGGCCGCAGCCTTGCCGCCCTTGCCGCGATCCTGATTGTCGTCGGGTCGGGCGTGTACGTCTTACGAGGCTCGGACGTGACGAACTACCTCTCCTTTCTCGGCATCTCGCGGTCGTCGCTCTCGGCGCAGACCGGCGTCCAGACCGGCGCTCAGCGCACGATGCTCCTCTGGATCGGCTGGAAGATGTTCGAGAACCACCCGCTGCTCGGACTCGGCTTCGAGCGCTCGAACTTCGACTACCGGCCCTACCTCGCCGAGGCGAGGCGCCGGTTCCCGCACCAGCCAGCGGAGGCCTTCCCCTCGCCCGCGCACCGCTGGGGCGTCCAGAACTGGTGGGTCGAGGTGGCCGCCGATACGGGCATCGTCGGGCTTGTCCTCGCCGTCTCGACCTTTGCGACCGGACTCGTCCTCGCCCTTCGCCGAGCCCGCGCAGGATCGTTCCTCGGGCTCGCCGCCGCCGGCTTCATCCTCGTCGCCGCGGGAACCTGGAATGCGATCGGGGTCGTCGCCGGTATCCCGCTCGACGCGATCACCTGGTTCGGCCTCGGGCTCGCCGTCGTCGCGCTGGAGCTCGCGTGAGGGTCCTCGTCACGGGCGGCGCGGGCTTCATCGGCTCGAACCTCGTGCGGGCGCTGCTCGCCGCCGGCGACGAGGTGCGCGTCCTCGACAACTTCTCGACCGGCTCACGGGCGAACCTCGACGGGCTCTCGGTCGAGATCGTCGAGGGTGAGCTCCGCAGCTACGAACGGGTCCACAACGCCGTCCGCGGCTCAGAGGTCGTCTTCCATCTCGGCGCGCTTGGCTCGGTCCCGCGGTCGGTGCAAGACCCACTCACCTCGAGCGCCGTCAACGTCGAGGGCACCCTGAACGTCCTGCTGGCCGCGCGTGACGAGGGGGTGCGCCGGGTCGTCTTCTCCTCCTCGACCTCGGTGTACGGGTCGAGCCGCGAGCGGCCGACGAGCGAAGGGAGCCCGCTCGACCCGATCTCGCCCTACGGGGTCGCGAAGCTCGCCGCCGAGCGCTACTGCATCGCCTTCTCGCGCGTCTACGAGTCCTTCGAGTCGGTCGTCCTCCGCTACTTCAACGTCTTCGGCCCGCGGCAGAGCCCGCTCTCCCAGTACGCGGCGGTCGTCCCGCTCTTCATCACCGCGATCGCAGGCGGCGAGCCGGTCACGATCCACGGCGACGGCGAGCAGTCCCGAGACTTCACCTACGTCGACAACATCGTCGAGGCGACGATCGCCGCCGCCGGCGCCGCCGGAGCGAGCGGCCGCGTCTTCAACGTCGCCGGCGGCTCGCCTGCCAGCATCAATCGCGTCGCCGACACGATCGGGACGATCCTCGGCCGGCCGGTCGAGAAGCTCTTCGCCCCGTCCCGGCCGGGCGACATCCGCGACTCCTGGGCCGACCTCTCGGCCGCCCGCGAGATCCTCGACTACGCGCCCGCGGTCTCGCTCGAGGAGGGGCTGCGACTGACGTGCGCCGCGCTCCTTTCCTGATGCCGGCTCTGCCCGACTCGAGCCGACCGCCCGTTTCCCGGGCCGGTCCTAGACGGCGGCGGGCACGTGCCCGAGCGACTTGACCCAGCGGCGGAGCCCCTCGTCGAGATCGACCTCCGGCTCCCAGCCGAGGATCTGCCTTCGCCTTGGTGATGTCCGGCCGGCGCTCCTTCGGATCGTCGATCGGCAGCGCCTCGTAGACGATCTCGCTCGCCGAGCCGGTGACCCTGATGCACGCCTCGGCGAGTTCGAGCATCGTCACCTCGTGATTGGGGTTGCCGAGGTTGACGGGCAGGTGCTCCTCCGAGCTTGCGAGCAGGAAGAGACCGCGGATCAGGTCGTCGACGTAGCAGAGCGAGCGCGTCTGCGAGCCGTCGCCGAAGACGGTCAGCGGCTTGCCCTCGAGCGCCTGGTGCAGGAACGTCACCGTGGCGCGCCCGTCGTTCCGTCGCATCGAGGGGCCGTAGGTGTTGAAGATCCGGGCGATCGCCGTATTGACGCCCTGCTGGTTGTGGTAGGCCATCGTCAGGGCCTCGGCGTACCGCTTCGCCTCGTCGTAGACGCCCCGCGGGCCGATCGGGTTGACGTTGCCCCAGTAGGTCTCCGGCTGCGGGTGCACCTGCGGGTCGCCGTAGACCTCGCTCGTCGAGCTGATCAGGAAGCGGGCCCGCTTCCACTTCGCGAGCCCGAGAGCGTTGTGCGTCCCTTGCGAGCCGACCTTCAGCGTCTGCAGCGGCAGCCGCAGGTAGTCGATCGGGCTCGCCGGGCTCGCGAGGTGGTAGACGAAGTCGACGGGCTCGTCGATCCAGATCCCCTCGACGACGTCCTGGTGGACGAACGAGAACGCAGGGTCGCGAAGGTGCTCGATGTTCTCGAGCGACCCCGTCTCGAGGTTGTCGACGCAGATCACGCGCTGACCCTGCTCGAGCAGGTAGTCGCAGAGATGCGAGCCGAGAAAGCCGGCGCCGCCGGTCACGACTGAGGTCGTCATCGGCGCCAATCGTACTCACGCGCGCGCCTGCTCCCGGCCGGCGCCCGCAATCGACCCGGATAAGGTTCGCCGGTGACCTCGGTCACGCCGACCGTTTCCCAGGGACGCGAGCCGCGGTCGCTTGCCCGGAGCGGCCGGGGAGCGTGGGTGGCTCTCGGGGTCTACGCCCTGCTCGCGTTCCTCTACTTCGGGTTGCGGCCGCTGCTCGCGCACCGGGCCGGCAGTACATCGGCGTCTTCGACGACCCGCAGATCCCGATCTGGTCGTTCGCCTGGTGGCTGCACGCGATCGAGCACCTGCAGGACCCGCTCGTGACGCATCTCGTCTGGGCCCCGACCGGCGTCAACCTCGTCTGGGCGAACACGGTGCCGGCGATCTCGGTCGTCTTCGCCCCGCTGACCGCGCTCGTCGGGCCGGTTGCCTCCTACGACGTCGCCGCCGTGCTGCTGCCCGCCCTGTCCGCGTTCACGGCCTTCCTGCTCTGCCGCCACCTGACGGGCCGGTTCTGGCCGTCGCTCTTCGGCGGCTACCTCTTCGGCTTCTCGAGCTACGAGCTCGGCCACGTCCTCGGCCAGCCGCAGCTCACGGCCGTTTTCGTCGTGCCGCTGGTCGCGCTCGTCTGCGTGCGGGCGCTCGAGGGCGGAGTCGGCGGCACCCGCCTGATCGTCGAGCTCGGCCTGCTCCTCGGACTCCAGTTCTACCTGGCGACGGAGATCGCGCTGACCCTGACGATGATGCTCGGGCTCGCCCTGCTCCTCGGCTTCGCGCTCGTCCCGGCCCGCCGTCAGGCACTCGTCGCGCTCCTCTGGCCGATCGCCGGTGCGTACCTCCTCGCCGCGGTGCTCGCCGCCCCGCTCATCTACCAGGCGTTGACCAACCTGCGGGTCGCCGGCTTCCAGCCGCCCGAGGAGTACACGAGCGACCTGCTCAACCTCGTCATCCCGACGCACCTGGAGGCGGCCGGCGCCGGTTGGGCCGAGCGGCTCGCAAGGCACTTCCCGGGCAACAGCACCGAGCAGGGGGCCCTGATCGGCCTGCCGCTGCTCGCGATCATCGCGCTCTACGCCCGCAGCTCCTGGCGGACGGCACGCGGCCGCTTTCTGCTCTGTGCGCTCGCGCTCGCCGTCTACCTCTCACTGGGGCCGGAGCTGACGGTCGACGGGCACGGGATCGTGCCGCTGCCGACGCCGCTCGGCCACCAGACGATCAGCCTCGCCGGCCACACGAAGTTCCTGCCGCTGCTCGACAACGTCCTGCCGGTACGGCTCTCGATGTACGCGGCGCTTGCCGCTGCCGTCATCGCCGCGCTCTGGCTCGCCTCGGCCCGTCCCGGCATCCTCCGCTACCTCCTGCCCGCGCTGGCGGTGCTCCTGCTCGTCCCGAACCCCGGAGCCGGGGTCTGGACGACGACCTTCTCGGTGCCGCCGTTCTTCACGAGCGCCGCGTTCCGGACGTGTCTCAAGCCCGGCGAGATCGTGCTGCCGGAACCCCTCGGGATGGGCGGGCAGGCCGACCTCTGGCAGGTCGAGAACGGCTTCCACTACCGGCTCGCCGGCGGCCGGCTGCAAACGTCGCCGCCGAGCCCGTTCCTGCACCCGGCCGCGCGCGCCCAGATCTCGGTCGGCTACCCGCCCGCTCCCGACCAGGCCGCGCTCCTGCGTGACTACTTCCGCGTCGAGGGCGTCACGAGCGTGATCGTCGACAAGCGCCAGGCGTCGATCTGGACGCCGGCGCTGGACGCGATCGCAAAGCCGATCGACGTCGGCGGCGTCATCCTCTACCGCGTCGACGGCACCGCCGTGCGGCCGTGCGGCCCGGGCTAGGCTGCGCCGGTGCGGGCCCACGCGCGAGACGGGCGCCTCCTCGCGGGCGCCGTCGTGGCGCTCTTCTTCGTCGTTCTCGTCTCGGTCAACCTCGCGACTGGCTCGACGCCGTGGCATACGGTCGGCGTCGACGCCAGGGCGACGGCGTTCGAGGATATGCGCTCGATCACCTCGAGTTGGGACTGCGCGCACCGCGGCATCGACCTCTTCCCCCGTAACCCGTGCGACCCGCTCGGCCGGCCCGAGAACTACCCCCGCATCTGGACGAAGCTCGGCGTCTTCGGGCTCGACAGCGGGGCGACGACGACCCTCGGGGTCCTGACCGCGGTCGTCTTCTTCCTCGCGGCCCTCGCCGTCGCGGGTCCGCTCACCCTCGGCGAGGGCGCCGTCTATGCAGCGACGCTGCTCGCGCCGGCGACGCTGCTCGGGGTCGAGCGCGGCAACGCCGACCTGCTCATGTTCGCCCTGGTCGCGCTCGGCGTCTGGCTGCTGCGCCGGTCGACGTGGGCGGGCGCGGCGGCGATCACGCTCGCCGGCGTGCTGAAGCTCTTCCCCGCCCTCGCGCTCGCGGTGCTCCTCCGCCGCCGCGCCCGCCTCCCCGCCCTGGCGGCTTCGGTGCTCGTCCTCGCTGTCTACGCCGCGGTGACGCTCGACGACATCCGCGCCATCCTCCGCGTGCTCCCGCGAGGGGTCGTCAACTCCTACGGCGTCCTCGTCCTCGTCGACTCGATGAGCAACGCCGGCTGGAGCTTCGCTCGAACGTCGACCGAGACGAGCCTCCTGCGCTTCGGGCTCCTCGCCGCCGCGGCACTGCTCGCCGCGGGCCTGCTCAGGCGCCGGCGGCGCCGGGGCGGCGCCTCGGACGGCGAGCGTCGGCTCGACGCCTTCTGGGCCGGCGCCGCCGTCTACGTCGGCACCTATGCCTTCGGGAACAACTTCGACTACCGGCTCGTCTTCCTGATCCTCTGCGTGCCGCAGCTCTGCAGCTGGACGCGGCACCTCGACGCGCCCGCCCCGTGGCCGGGAGTCACGCTCGCCGCGATCGTGGCGACGATGTGGCTGAGCTCGGTCTACCCGCCGCTGCCGTTCGGCCTGCAGACGTGGTACCGGAGCCTCTCGATCCCGCCGGAGGAGGTCCTGAACTGGTTCCTCTTCGCCTGGCTCGCCGCCGCACTCGCGTCAGACGCGCTCGCCGTGCTCCCCCGCCTGCGGGCGCCTCGACTCAAGGAGCTGCGCGAGCAGTAGGGCGAAGACGCCGACGAGCAGGGCGTTGCGCAGCAGCAGCACCCAGACCATCCAGGTCTGTTGCTGGAGGCCATCCTTGTTCGGGATCAGGTACTCGAACTGCGTCAGCGCCAGCGCCGCGAGAAAGACCGCGGCGGCCGCGCGGCCCTTCCTGCCGGCGGCGAGCGGCACGAGCGGCAGGAGCCACGTCAGGTACTGGGGCGAGAGCACCTTGCCGAAGACGGTGAACGCGCAGACGGCCGCCGCCCAGGCGGTGACGTTGCGCTCGTCGTCGTCGGATCCGTGCCAGAACACCCAGGCGACCACGAGCACGAGCGCGACCGCGAGCAGCGAGGTGAGCACGCCGACCGTGTCGGCGGCGAGGCCACCGAGGTCGATCGAGCCCGGCTTCCCCTTGATCCAGCCCTCGTGGTGGATGCCGAGCTTCGAGCCGGCGAGCAGGATCGAGGCGCCGAGGCTCTCGATCTGCAGGTGTCGCTTCAGCTGCGTCCAGAGGCTGAAGCCGACGCCCCCGGGCGCGAGCAGGAAGAAGGGGAGCACGAGCACGGCGGCGGCGACCAGGAAGGCGGCGCCGGCCCCGGTCAACGACCGGACGCGCCGGATCGCGACCGGCACGACGACCGCCGGATAGAGCTTCATCGCCGTGCCGATGCCGAGGAGGGCGCCGGCCGTCCGCTCGCGGGCGCGCAGGAGCGCCACGAGTGCGACCGCCGTGATCAGCGCCGGCACGGGGTCGTACCGGTTGAGGAAGACGGGGCCCATGAGCACCGGCGCCAGGACGAGCGGTGCGAGCCGCCACGGGCTCAACCCGAGCCGCGCAATGATCCACCCGGAGCAGCCGATCATGCCGACGCCGCAGGCCGTCATCAGCAGCTTGAACACGAGGACGTAATGGGCGTTCCAGATCAGCACCGGCAGGACGAAGACGGGCACCGCTCCCGGCGGGTACTCGACGTAGAAGTCGCGGTAGGGGATCCTCCCGTGCAGGACGAGCGCCCGGCCGTAGCCGGCGTAGGTCCCGACATCGCCTGGATAGGCGTGGCTGAAGAGGCCTCCATAGCCGGCGGCGCAGGCGAGCACGAAGAGCAGCGAGCCGACCGCCGTCGCCCGGTCGGGTCGCCACCCCACCGCCCGCGGTGGCTGCGCCGGCTGCACAGCGACTTACCCTAACGTGAGCCCCCGATGCCCACGAACGCCTCCGTCGACGACCCGAAGCCCGCCGAGCGCGATCCCGCCGGCGAGGTCGCCCGGGCCTTCGACCGCCTCGCCGAGCGGCACGGCGGCGGTCCCGTGCGGCCCGCCCGCGGCTACCACGAGCAGATCGAGGCGCTCCATCGCGCGATCGTCCGTCCCGGCGCCTCGGTGCTCGAGATCGGCAGCGGCAACGGCGACCTCCTCGCCGCCGTCCGGCCCGGCCGGGGTGTCGGCATCGACGTGAGCGGCGGCATGGTCGAGCTCGCGCGAGCCCGTCACCCCGAGCTCACCTTCGAGCAGGCCGCCGGCGAGGACTTCGCCGTCGACGAGTCCTTCGACTACATCGTCCTCTCCGACCTCGTCCCCTACGTCGACGACCTGCTGGCGGTCTTCCGGAACGCCGCCGCCCACGCGACCCCGGAGACCCGGATCGTCGTCCACTCCTACAGCCAGCTCTGGCGGCCCGCCCTCGCGCTGCTCGAACGGCTCGGGCTGAAGTCGCGCACGCCGATTCGGAACTGGCTGACGATCGAGGACGTCACAAACCTCCTCCAGCTCACCGGGCTCGAGCCGGTGACCCGCAGCCGGCGGATCCTCCTGCCGCTGCAGATCCCGCTCCTCTCGTCGTTCCTGAACGGCGTGCTTGCCGGCGTCTGGGTCATCCGGCACCTCTGCCTGACCTGGTGGATCGTCGCGCGACCGCGACCGCCGGAGGAGCCGCAGGAGCTGAGCGTCTCGATCGTCGTGCCGGCCAAGAACGAGGCGGGGATGATCGAGCGGATCGTCGCCGAGACGCCACTGCTCGGCCGCGCCAGCGAGCTGATCTTCGTCGAAGGCCACTCGACCGACGGGACGCGCGAGGAGATCCGCCGCCAGATCGAGCTGCACCCCGACCGGGAGATCGTCTACCTCGAGCAGACGGGAACCGGCAAGGGCGACGCCGTCCGGCTCGGATTCGAGCGGGCCCGGTACGACGCGCTGATCATCCTCGACGCCGACCTGACCGTCCGCCCGCACGATCTCGCACCGTTCGTCGAGGCACTCGCGACGGGACGGGCCGAGTTCGCGAACGGCTCGCGGCTCGTCTACGGGCTCGAGCCGGGCGCGATGCGGTTCCTGAACCTGCTCGGGAACAAGGCCTTCTCGCTCGTCTTCACCGCCCTGATCGGCCAGCCGGTCAAGGACACGCTCTGCGGAACGAAGGCGCTGAAGCGGAGCCGCTACGACGAGATCGCGGCCGGCCGCTCGTACTTCGGCGACTTCGACCCATTCGGCGACTTCGACCTGCTGCTCGGCGCCGCCCGGCTGCAGCTGAAGATCGTCGACGTCCCCGTCCGTTACCACTCACGAACCTACGGCGAGACGAAGATCTCACGCTTCCGGCACGGGTGGCTGCTCGTGCAGATGGCGTTCTTCGCCTTCCGGAAGCTGAAGGTGCAGGTCTACCGCCCCGCGCGCGAGCGCGCCGGGGTCAGCTGAGCCGCCGCCGCCAGTCCGCCGGGACTGCCCCGGCCGGGCCCGGAACCGGCTGATCCGCCGGGTGGGAGTCCGGCGCCGCGAGCGCCGGCCCCGCGAAGAAATCAGCGTCCGGGAACGACCAGAACCAGTCCTCGCCCGGCTCGAAGCTCTGCACGTACGGGTGGCCGGCCTGGTCGGAATGCCTGCGGGCATGCCGACTCGGCGAGGAGTCGCAGCAGCCGACGTGACCGCACTCGGCGCAGCGGCGCAGGTGCAACCACCAGCCGGGTCCGTCGCCGGCGAGGCAGTCGGCGCAGCCCTCGCCGCTCGGGGCGGCGTCGGGATTGATCCCGGCAACCCGCTCGCTCATGCCGCGCCCCGCGGCGCGCTGCCGCGCGGGGGCACGGTCAGCCCGCGCCTCCACGTGATCGAGAAGGCGGTTCCGCCTCGGCCGAGCTCGCTCGGGAAGCCGTGGGCGGCGGCGACACCGTCGACGAAGCTGAGGATCGGATTGCGGGGATTGCCGCGGTCGCTCAGGAAGTCGATCGCGCTCTCGTGCCAGGCCGGGATCGGAGATCGACCCGTGCGTACCCACGCGCGAGGTGGCCGAGGCGCCGCTGAACCTGACGGTGCCGAAGTTCGTGAGCGGGACGATCTGGTCGGCCCGCCGGACCGTGACCGCCGGTGCCTCGGCGATCCACTCGACCGAGCTCCCGTCGGGCCTCCGCAGCGGGAGCGTCTTCGTGAAGCGCTGCCCGCCCGTCAGGTCGTCGATCGAGATGCTGACCGAGGAGCGGGCGAGCTCGACCCGTGCGGCGATTCTGTCTCCCGGCAGGATGTCGAGATCGAGATCGTGCCCGCCGGCCGGCCAGAGCTCGTACCACGCGTAGTAGTCGGGCATTCCGTCGCTGTCGCAGTCGGCCTCGGTCCCGATCTGCTCGACCTTGTACGAGCTGCGCGCGTTCCCGCCGAGCCCGATCCAGAACGCCGCCTCGGTGGTACTGGTCGAGCGGCCGAAGCACTGGGCCGAAGGCTGAACCCAGCTTCCGCTGACCGACTTGAAGACGGGTCCGAAGGCGGCGTAGCCGGACCAGTTGTCGCTCGTGCCGCGCGGCGCGGCGGCGGCAGCCGCTGCGACGGCAACGGCGACGAGCGCGGCCGCCGCGAGACCCAGAGCTGCACGGCTACCTCCCACTTCGCTCACGATAGACGTCGTCCGCGCCGGCGGCGGCGGCCGGCACGCGAGGACGCGCTGACCATGCTCGGCGCCGACTGCCCCTCTCGAGCCGGAAGCCCGGGTCGGGGCGACGGTTCGACCATCCCGGTCGACCGTCGCCACGGTTGACGCACCGAGTGGGCATCGGCATCATCGGACCTGTGGGGGACAAGGCGTTCGCAGCGGCCGTCGGGCGTCCCGTCCGGCTCGGCAAGCTTGCGGTCGAGAAGGATCCGCGCAACGTGCTCCTCGCGAGGTATCTCGACGACGCCGTCGCGCTGCCTCAGGTGCCCGGAGCGGTCGACTGGTCGGAGAAGGTCACCAGCTGGCCGATGTACGACAATGACTCACTCGGCGACTGCACGTGTGCGGCCGTCGGACACGTCGAGGAAGCCTGGACGGCGAACGTCGGTGCTCCGTTCGTTCCCGCCGACCAGGCGGTGCTCGATCTCTACTGGGCGACCGGGACCGGGGACACGGGCCGTCCGTGTCTGCAGGTGCTGAAGTACTGGAAGGAGACCGGCTTCGCCGGCGGCCACAGGCTCACGGCGTTTGCCCAGATCGAGCAAGAAAACCAGCAGCACGTCGAGTTCGCCTGCTGGGCGTTCGGCGGTGTCTACATCGGCGTGCAGCTTCCGACGAGCGCCCAGACCCAGGAGACGGCGTGGACGGTGACAACCGGCCCCGACGCGGCCCCGGGCTCCTGGGGCGGCCACTGCGTGAACCTCGTCGGCTACAGCTCCAGCGGCCCGACCTGCGTCACCTGGGGGCGGCTGATGCCGATGAGCTGGCAGTTCTTCAGTACGTACTGCGACGAGGCCTACGCCTTGATCAGCCCGGACTTCCTGGCCGCCGGCGCCGCGGCCCCGAGCGGGTTCAACCTCGCCCAGCTCGAGCAGGACGTCGCCGGGCTCTAGTCGGTCAGCCGTGAACCAAGACCCGTTCCTGAAACTGCAGGGAACCGAAAGCCGGCTCTTCGCCGACCCGCAGCCCTCACCGGACGAGGTGTCGTTCCAGGTCGACAACACGAGCGCCGAGTACTACAACTCGCCCTACTTCCTCCTGCACAAGAACGACCTGCAGCCGATCCCGCCCCCGAGCGTGACGCCGCCGCGCCTGTCGCTCGACCAGATCGTGGGCGGCGACGTCATCGGGCCGATCACGACGGCGAAGGCGATTGTCTTTCATGCCGTCGGCGATACCGGCGCGGCGAAGGTCAACGCGTTCCAGACCGCCGTCCAGGCACTCGGCAACGAGGCAAGCGTCGCCGACGCGATGGTGGCCGACGTGCAACGGAGCGGCGCGTCGGCACCGGCCTTCTTCTTCCACCTCGGTGACGTCGTCTACAACTTCGGCGAGGCGCAGTACTACTACGACGAGTTCTACGAGCCGTTCCGCGGCTACGACCGGCCGATCTTCGCCATCCCGGGCAATCACGACGGGATGGTCTTCGGCCCGACGAGCGCGCTGCCGCAGGTGCCGTCACTGGAGGCCTTTCTGCGCAACTTCTGCGCCGGGGCACCGGCGCCTTCACCCGACGCCGGCGGGCTCGCGCGCTCGACGATGACCCAGCCCGGCGTCTACTTCACCCTGGACGCGCCGTTCGTCTCGATCATCGGCCTCTACTCGAACGTGCTCGAAGGGCCGGGCGTGATCTCCTCGCAGGGCGGGACCTACCCGATCTCCGACGAGCAGCTCACATTCCTCACCGGTGAGCTGGAGCGGCTGAAGCCCGCGCGGCAAGCCGGCACGCAGGCAGTCATCCTCGCGTGCCACCATCCGCCGGTTTCCGCCGACTCCGCCAACGGCGGAACGACCGGGCTCGCCAACGACATCGACAGCGCGTGCACCGCGGCCGGTCTCTGGCCGGACGCGGTGCTCTCCGGGCACGCGCACCTCTACCAGCGCTTCACCCGCGCCGTCGACGGCCGCCAGATCCCGTACGTCGTCTCGGGGAGCGGGGGCTACGCCGCCACCCCGCCGCAGGGAGGACTGCCGCGCGCTCCGGTCACGATCGGTGAGTACACGCTGGTCACCGCGCCCCTGGTCGAGTTCGGGTACCTGACCGTCACGGTCGACATGAGCTCCGCTAGCGGGCAGCTGACGATCCGCTTCCACACCCGTGCCAATGCGAGCATCGGCGACAGCGTCACCGTCGATCTCGCCACGAGCCAGCTCCTGACCCCACCGCCGACGTCGGCGGCCCGGGTGGCAGGCCGCTCGCGGGCAAAGCCGCGCTGAGGAGCATTCACGCTGAAGGCGGAAAGGCTCCCTCGACACCTGCCGAGAGGAGGACGGTGCGCACCGGCACGCGGGCGAGCTTCAGCGCGGTGATGACCGGCCCTGCTCACTGACGACCGGCAAGCCCGCCCGTCGCGCCACGGCGATCCGGTCGCGGATGACGGTGACTCCGCGTTTCACCTCGATCGTTCCGTGCGCCCGTTCGGCCGCGAGGACGGAGGCGACGGTCGCTCGCGATGCACCCGCGAGCGCCCCGAGCTGGTCCTGGGTGATCCGTACCTCGTGCGCGCCGGTGTCGTCGACGGCGCGTCACGAGCTCGAGGAGCCGACGCAGGACTCGTCGCCGGGCAGTCTCGTAGTACGCCTCGGTCAGGAGCTCGTTCATCCGCTGCAGTTGACGCGCGAGCAGGGTCACGAGCACCCGGTCGACGCTCGAGTGACGGCTCCGGAGCTCCTCGAAGTCGGCTCGATACACGCAGAGCGTCTCACCCTCCTCGAGCGCCAACACCGTCGCTGACCGTTCCCTGCCGGAGACGAGCGCAAGCTCGCCGAACACATCCCCGCGCCCAGAGATCGCGAGCAACGCGTCCTCACCCGTCACCGTCCGGCGCGCGATCCAAAAACGTCCCTGGACGACGAGGTGGAGCGAATCGGCCGGATCCTCCTGGTGGAAGACGACCTCCCCCCGCCTGAACGTTCGGCGCCGCGCCAGCTCGAGCACGCGCCGCAGATCCTCGGCTGGCACCCCGTCGAAGATCTCCCACCGCACCTCGCGATTCTAGGAGATGACCGTCTCGGATTAGACATTCGGGACGTCTGCGGCCGGAACGACACGGCCGTGCCCGCCTCGTACCGTCCGTGTCGAGATTCCACCGTCCCCTCCGACGAGTCAAGGAGAAGACATGACCATCCATCCCGCCATTCACGCCGACTTCCTCCGCGGTCACGAACGCGACCTTCGACGCCGCCTCGCCCGGCCGGGCCGGGTCGCGGCCAAGCACACGAACGAGACGTCAGCTGGGCTGGCCGAGCTCGTGGAGTCGGCACGATCGGGAGATCCGCAAGCCTGGGAGTCGCTCGTTACCCGGCTGTCGCCGATGCTTCGGCGCGTCGCGGCCGATTACCGACTGTCCGTCGCCGACACCGACGACGTCGTCCAGGCGACCTGGGCAGCCGCCTTCACCAACATTCTTCAGCTGCGCGAGCCCGAGGCGATCAGCGGTTGGCTCTGCGTCACCGCCCGGCGTCAGGCCCTGCACATCCTCCGGTCTGGGAAGGTCGAGATCGCGGTCGAGGACCCGCGTCAGCCGGACGAACCTGACCATCCCCTGTTCGAGAGCGCGCTCGTCCAGGCGGAGCAACTGGCGGCCGTCCGCGAAGCAGTCGATCGGCTCCCGGCCCGCCAGCGATCGGTGCTCAGGGCCCAGCTCGAGGCCTCGGGCGGCAGCTACACCGACCTGTCGACGAAGCTGAGGATGCCGGTCGGCTCGATCGGCCCGACCCGGGAACGTGCGCTCCGCAGGCTCCGTCGCGACTTCCGACTCGCCTCAGCCCTCGCCCGGGCGCCCCGCGCGGACACGTGACGCGCAACGCACGAATCGGCAACCAGCTGCGGCCGAGAACGGAGCGAAGTCTCGGAGTCCATCAGTGGCCGGATGACCTCGACATGACACTGGCCTCCTACGACGCCAAGCGCCAGCATCATCGTCTTCGCCAGCCAGAATGAGTCCGCCCCGGCCGGGGCGTGCCGGGAGCGACGGCGTCAAGACGCTCGTCGTCGGCCGCCCGAGGGCGTCAGCCGCGGAGCCAAGCGCCGATCAGCGTCCCGGCCTCCGACCGGGATGAGGATCTCGCTGCCCGGGTAGCCCGGTCGGCCGACGCGATGTGAGCCGGCGACGAAAACCTGCCAGCGCGCGTGCCAAGGGCTCGGGCTGAGCCAGGAACGCGTATCTGATTCGAAGATCGCGGTCCGCGGCGCGGACTGACGTGAACCTCCCGCTGCTGGCGTCCGCAATCTGGACGATGTAACAGTCGTCCTCGGGGATCGCAGACATCACGACGCCGAGGCCCGTGAACTCCTTCGTGGGGTGCCCAGGATCGCTGACCTCGACAACGGCGAGCTCAGGGATTCTGGGTACACCGCTACCACTCCCCCCGCTGGTTCCCATTCCCGGCGTGATGCGGGTCGGATACCCACCACCGCCATCCGATAAACCCGGTCAGTGACTCGGCCAGCCCGCCGACTCGGACGGACGTGAACTCGGTCCAGTCGCACGTAGCTGTTGACTGGCCGTGGCCGCGCAATCCGCCTGCGGTCGGCTTCACGAGCTACGGGACAACCCCTCGCCTGAGCAGACCCCGGGGAGCTCTCCTCAAGGGATCGCCCGAAGTTGCCGAAACCTGATGAACATCGTCAGTGACGTTCAAGGGGGTTCGTTGAACACGATTCGGGTGGCCACGCGCGAGCGGCTGGGAGAGATCCTCGTGCGTAAGGGCCGCCTGACTCGAGATCAAGTCGCGCGGGGGATCGTCGAGGCGCGCGCGAGCAGGGTCCGGCTCGGGATGCAGCTGATCTCGTCCCGTCAGGTCAACGAGGAGGACGTCGCGATCGCGCTGGCCGAGCAGTTCGGGCTTCGCTATGTCGTGATCGACCTCCCGCAGCTCGACCCTGCGCTCGCAGCGATTCTGCCGGAACGCATTGCCCGTCGACTCAGCGTCCTCCCGCTCACCAGGTCGGACGAGAGCGTGCGCTTCGCAATCGCTGACCCCAGCAACGTTCTTTTCGTCGACGAGCTTCGCATGGTGTTGAACGAGACGTTCGAGCTGGTCGTCGCCGACCCATCGGCGATCCAGGCGGGGATCACCAGGCTCTACTCGTCGAGCCTGGCGCCGGTCGAGTCGGGCGACGGTTCCGAAGAGCCGGACGAGGCGCAGCAGTCGCGGATCGACGTCATCGACGCCGAGAGCGCGCCGGCCGTGGAAGAGGTCAACAGGCTCCTTCGTCGCGCGATTGAGCTCGGTGCGTCGGACATCCACTTCGTGCCGCACAAGCACGACCTTCACGTTCGAGCGCGAGTCGACGGTGTCATGAGAGACGTCTCGGTCGTTCCTCGGACGCTCAGGTCCTCCGTCATCGCGCGACTGAAGGTGATGGGACAGCTCGACATCGCCGAACGCAGGCTGCCGCAAGATGGTCGCGTCTCGATCTCGGTTGCCGGTGTCGACATGGATCTCAGGCTGGCCGTCTTGCCTTCGGCGATCGGAGAAGAGGCCGTGTTGCGGATCGCCTACATCGGCCAGCAAGGGCTCCGTACGTTTCAGGATCTCGGCCTGGAAGGGGAGACGCTGTCGGTCGTCCGCCGTTCGATCCGGCGCCCCGCTGGCGCGATCGTGGTTGCCGGCCCAACCGGAAGCGGGAAGACAACGACTCTCTACGCAGCGGTGGGCGAGCTCAACGACGGATTGCGAACGATCGTCAGCATCGAGGACCCGGTCGAGTCGCGCATCGACGGCGTCGTTCAGGTCGAGGTCAATCCGCGGGCGGGCCTGACGTTCGCGCGTGGCCTCCGCACGATCCTCCGCGCTGACCCCGATGTGATCTTGATCGGTGAGATCCGCGATCTCGAAACAGCCGAGATCGCCCTTCACGCAGCGATGACCGGACACGTGGTGCTCACGACCGTCCATGCGCAGAACGCCGCTTCTGCGCTCGTCCGGCTTCGCGAGCTAGGCCTGGCGGAGGCCAGCATCGGAACTGCCGTAAGCACCGTCCTCGCGCAGCGGTTGCTCCGGCGCCCGTGCCCGAACTGCCTTCGGGGAGAGCGGCTGAGCGCCGATGAGGTCGCTCGGATCGGGCTGGAGGGGCCGAACGAGCTCTTCCGTCCGATCGGCTGCGGCGAATGCGACTTCACGGGGTACACGGGGAGAGTCGGCATCTGCGAAGTGCTGTCGGTCGACGACAGCGTCCGCGCGGTGATGGGCGGCACCGCGTCGTCGATCGAGTCAGCCGCGGTCAGCTCCGGGACGACCCTCCTCTACGAGCAAGCCCGCCGCCTCTGCGCTGCCGGCAGGACGACCGTCGACGAGGTCGTGCGGGTGCTCGGCGAGAGTGACTCGGTGCCGCCGGCCCGATGACGTAGCCCCACCGGGCGTGGCGTGCGCAGATTCGGAACCGAGGCCTGACGCACGCGCGCCGGCGGCGTCTGCTTACGTGGCCCGTTCGGCGTCGAGCGTGGCCGTCAGGGTGGCCGCCTGCTCACGCAGGACCTCGAAGAGCTCTGTCTTCTTCGCCATCGCCGACTCGAGCGTCCCGATCACCTCGCCATCACGCTCGCGAGCCTCCTCGGCGGCTGCGAGCGCTCCTTGCTGCGCGACGACCTGTTCGCGGGTGAGACGCAGCGTGTCGCCCAGCATGCTCGTCGCCTCGCGGAGCCGCTCAGATCCCTCGATTGCTGCGTCGATTGCCGCGAGGGCGGTGTCGACCGGGGAGCCGGAGCCGACGTCCGTGCCGCTCTCTCCCGCCGGGTCGGCGATCTCCATCGCCCCGTCGGTGCGAGGCGAATCTTTCGGTTCGTCTGCCGGGATCTCCCGGTAGCCATTACCGTTTTCGGGAGTCTCGGCGGCTCGTCCGGCCTCCGACCCGCCGTCGAATGCTTCCTCCTCGCGCACCCGATTGAGAGGGGCGCCGAGGAGTGATTCGAGCGTGGAGCGGGAGACGACCACGTATGAAGCCTCGCCGATCCGCTTGGCTACCGTCGCGAAGAGTTCTGCATACGGCTCGGCGATCGCCATCACGATCGTGTCTCCGTCGTATCTGATCGGTTGTACGGCGAGCTCCCGCGCAACTACGCGAGAGATTCGATGAGTCGCCACATCGTCGATCTCGAGGTCGTCCCAGCTCGCGTACGGCAACTCCCACTGCTGGGCGAGCACCTTCGCAATGACCTCGTCCGTGGCGAGGCCCTTACGGATCACCCACTCTCCGAGGCGCTCGCCGGTCCCCTTCCCTTCCTCGGTTGCGTCCAACACGTCCTGTTCGGACGCGATGCCAGAACTGATGAGAAGGGCGCCAAGCGACGGACGCATACCTCTCTCATCGGCCGGCGAGCCGCGAACTTGAGCGACCGCCTGCCTCGGCCCGGCCAGACCGTGTTCGCTCGCTCGCGACCACGTGTGGCGCTGCCGCGGCACCCCGAGCACGGGTTCGCACTGGCGCCCGAACAGACCCGACACGTAGGGGTCACCGCCTCACGAAGGAGACTTCGGAAATTGCGCCAGAGGACGTCCGGGCGCTGGAGCGGTCACAGCGATTGCAAGAGGCACTGAGATCGACAACTCCGCGTCGTTCCACAAATCCGCGTCGTTACAGCGCGACAGGATCAGCGCAGGTCTTTGTTCGACTCCATGGCGATCAGCGCCCATGACGGCCCCTGCCGGGCAGTACCGTCCGCGCTCTAGAACGGGCCGCGCAGAGCATCACGAACCCTCGTCGTGACCTTCCGTGAGTTCCCGTTGTGTCGCGTTCGTTTGCAAGAGGGTTGCAAGACGCGAGAGTTCCTTGCGTTTACTGATGCCGCATCCCCGAGGCCCCATCCCTTGAACCATGCTGTCCAGCAGAACACTTGAACGCCCCGGAGAACAACGCACTTCAAGGACGCTGCACTAGTCCAGCCGGTAGGCGCGGCGGACGAGCCCGTACGCGAGCTCGTACGCTAACTCGTGCGCCTCGTCTTCGTCCAGGAAACCTGCTTCGACCTTCCGGGCGAGCCAGCCGCACGTGCGGCGGCGCCAGAGGTCATGCCGCGCGACCAGCCCGGTGAGGGCACGCGCGTCGTCGACGAAGCCGGCGAGGTTGTAGATACCCGCGGTCTCCGTGACGCGGTCGAGGAAGCGGTCGATTCCGGCCGGGCTGTCGTGGAACCACCATGGGCAGCCGAGCCGCACCGCCGGGTAGTGGCCCGCGAGTGGCGCGAGCTCGCGGCTGTAGGTGTTCTCGTCGAGCGTGTAGAGCACAAGCGCGAAGCGAGGATCGTTGCCGCATGCGTTGAGCAGGGGCCGGAGGCCGCGCGTCCAGTCGGTTGCGACGGGAATGTCTGCGCCGATGTCGGCGCCGAAGCGCGCCGCGAGCGGACGGTTGTGATCACGCAGGCTGCCGATGTGGAGCTGCATCACGAGCCCGTCGTGGCAGCTCATGTGCGCGAACTCGCTGAGCATATGGGCCTCGAAGCAGCGGGCATCCGCGGGGGAGATCTCGCCGGCGAGCGCCGTGGCGAAGAGTCTCGCTGCCTCGGCGTGCGCGAGGCGGGCCGTGTCGGCGCTCGTTGCTGCGTGGTCGGCCGCGGTGGCGCCGAGCGCCTTGAACGCCTCGCGGCGCTCGGCGAGCACGTCGAGGAATGTCGCGAAGTCGTGGATCTCTCGCCCGGCGGATGCCTCGAGGGCACCGAGCGCCTCGCGCCAGCCGGGCGCGTCGAGCGCGACGACTGTGTCCGGCCGGAAGGTCGGCTTGATCCGCGCCGGATCGCCGGCGGCACGATGGTCGTCGAGCCGAGAGCCCGCCGGGTCGGTCGTGGCGAGGCACTCGACGTGGAAGCGGTCAAGGAGGGCGCGCGGAGCGAAGGCAGGTGTCGCAAGCTGCGCCTCGATTCGGTCGTAGATCGTCTGAGCCGACGCGGAGTCGAGGCGATCGTCGATCCCGAACACGCTCGCCAGCGTCTCGCGGAGCCAGAGGCCGGTCGGCGTCAGCGAAAAGAGCCCGACGTGGTCGGCGAGCGTCTGCCAGACGGCGCGGTCGTCGGCGCCGTCCTGTCCGAACCCCAAGCGCTCGAGCGGAACGCCCTGCGAGTAGAGCATCCGCCCGACGTAGTGGTCGGCGGTGACGAAGAGGCCACCTGGAGGGCGAAGCCGGGCCGCCGGGTCGGCGAAGAGCCGAACGTCGATGTGGCCGTGCGGGCTGACGATCGGCAGGTCCATGACCTCTCGGTACAGCTCGAGGCCGAGGGCCGGCGCCTCGATGTACCGGTCGGGCCTCAGATCGGCCACAGTCCGAGTCCCGGGTTCGGGATGTCAATGTTCTCGGCCAGCGCCACGTCAAGCGGGAGGTTTCGGAAACCGGCGCCCTCGATCTCGGCGCGTGACACGCCCGGCCCCGGCGCGTAGGTCACCGTGAACCGCGCTTCCGTCGAGCCGTGGATCAGGTGCGCCACCGCGGCGAGGTTCGAAGACAGCTCGGGATCGCCGGCCATCGCCTGCAGCGCGGCCTCTCGGCCGTGGTAACCGGGCCGCCTGATCAGCGTGTCGACGAGTGGATCCTCCCCGAACCGGTCGAGGCCCGGTGCAACGACAACCAACTCGCCGCCGTCGGCCATCGTCAGGCGGGTTTGGAAAATCGCCTTGTTGCTCCGCGCCTCCGCCCGGCCGACTTCCCTAGCGAGCGCACGTACGAACGAGGCGAACTCGTCGAACGTAGCACTCGCGTCAGGCCCGCCGATCCGAAGCGACCGGTCCGGCCTCACGCGTCCAGGATATGGGCGAAGCTGCAATGGTTGACGAGACCTCGTCATGATTCACCTCACATCGACCCGTAATGCGCATCGCGGATACCTGGCAGTATCTGGCAAGGACGCCTTCCGGCGAGGTGGCTCGTGACGAATGGCTTCGATCGGTGCGGTTGATCTTGCGCTCTGAGGCTGTCTGCTGGCTCAGCCATCTCCTTGATGGAACGATGCACAGCTGGTGACGGAACGGAGAACGGTGCAGCGCGAAGGCGCACCCCGGCCCCTCGGCCTTGCTCCCTCCTTCGGCTTCGGTGACCGACTCGGGCTTGCAACGACCGGCCAGCTTGCCGGACTCTCAACCGCCGATGCGCGAGTCGTGCCTGTTCTGGCTCAGCAGTCGGCGCGTGAGCTCGAGCGTACGGGCCGTACGTTCGCGGATGTTCTTGCGGCGGCGATCGCCGGGGTTCGCCGGTCGGCTTGGAGGCGGCCCTTCGGTGCGGACGCCGACCACCTGAAAACGACTGCCGACGTTGAGGCGGCCGTCGCCGCCGGATTCACGATGTTCACCCTCGACCCGAGCGACGACGTGGTGGACGACGTATTTAACTGGCCCGCAAGCCGCGTCGGAGCGCAATTCGAGGCGGCCGACTGGAGTGGCCTGGAGGCAACTGCTGACGATCTCCTCGCTCGCCACACCACAGCCAGGATCGAGCTCGTCGGACGGCCACTGCAG
The DNA here is from genome assembly GCA_963765345.1 of uncultured Actinomycetota bacterium. Taxonomy (GTDB): domain Bacteria; phylum Actinomycetota; class Thermoleophilia; order Gaiellales; family Gaiellaceae; genus PALSA-600. The sequence goes on along the minus strand of CAVXWI010000013.1, from coordinate 78,418 downwards.
GTCAATAAAGAGGCGGTCGCGCGTGCGGCCATCAAGTACGGCCGCGCGATCGTGCGCGTCGGCGAGCTCGCAGCCTGCGTTCCGCCGAAATGCGACCTCGAGGTTTCGGTCGACGAGACCGCGACGCCGACAACGACGTTCGAGCATGTGTTCGTGACAACAGAGCTGGCTCGAATGGGAGTTCGGCCGACCAGCCTCGCGCTCCGGTTCCCGGGCGCGTTTGAGAAGGGGATCGAGTACCGCGGATCCGTCGCGGTATTCACCCAGGCTGTTCGAGATCACGCCGCCGTGGCTGGGTCTCTCGGCCCGTACAAACTCTCTCTCCACTCCGGCTCGGACAAGTTGAGCATCTACCGTGCGTTCGCCACCGCAACCGGCGGTTGCTTCCACATCAAGACCTCGGGAACCTGGTATCTGGAGGCGTTGCGTGTGGCAGCGCTCGCTGATCCGTCCTTGGGCCGCTCGATCTGGCGCATCGCTCGACGAGACTTCCCCGAAGCGCGACGCTCGTACGAGATATCCGCAGAAGCTTGAGGCGGCGCCGCTGGCGGAGCTGTCCGACGAAGGGGTACAAGCGCTTGCCAACGACGACGTTGCCCGGAGGATCCTGCATGTCACCTACGGCTCGATCCTCGGCGACTCGGTGCTGCGTGCGAAGCTCCTCGACGTACTGACCGCCGACGGCGGTGCCGCCTACGAGCACGCGGTTGCAGACAGAGTTTCCGCCCATCTGACAGCTTTATCGGGGTGACGCTCGACGACGTCTTCGATCTTGAGGGCCTCGTCGCAGTCGTGACGGGGCCAGTGGCGCGATCAGGAGCGCGCTCGCCCTTGGCCTCGCAGGCGCGGGTACTCACGGTGCTCTGCCGGCGAGAGACTCTCACGGTGCCCTGCCGGCGAGAGACGCAGCAACGGAGCGCAACCTCGCAGATCGCGTCGACCTGAGGCTGAGGTCGGCGGTGATTGCGGGTACACAGCGACCGGACGCGTCGAGAGTGCGATACTCGCCCGAAATGATGGTCCCCACAACGGGTGCGCTGCTGCGGCGTGACACCTCCGTCAGCGGCTTCACCGACGCCGACACGTTCTGCGTCGATGCGCGGAGTCACCCGCTGTTCGTGCCCGGGGAGGCCGTGGTCGTCGCCCGGGCGCCGGGGCGCTTCGACGTCCTCGGCGGCATCGCCGACTACGCCGGCGGGCTCGTCCTCGGTTTCCCGATCGGGCAGTCCGTGCTGGCGGCCGCACAGGTTGCCGCCGACGGCCGGGTCATCGCCGTCAGCGGTCGCCGACGCGTCGCCATCCCGGCGGCCGACCTCGTCGAGGCGCCGCTCGACGAGCTGGCCGACCGCTTCGTCGGAACGATTTCGTGGGCCGCGTATGTGCTGGGACCGGTCGCGTTGCTGGCCAGAGAAGGGCCGCTCGGGATCACGGGTCTGCGGCTCCTTGTCTCCTCGTCGGTGCCTGAGGGCAAGGGTCTCGGTTCGTCGGCCGCGGTCGAGATCGCAGTCGCGCAGGCGACGGCCGGCGCGCTCGGCTACCAGCTCGAGCCGCGCCGCCTGGCGCTGCTCGGACACCGCGCGGAGCAACTCGTCGCCCGCGCGCCGTGCGGATCGATGGACCAGATGACGTCCACGTACGGCAAGGAGGCGCACATCCTGGCGCTGATCTGCCGACCGGCCGAGATCGTCGGCCCCGTCGCGATGCCGGGCGGGCTCACCGTCTGGGGAATCGACTCGGGCGCCCGGCACGCCGTCCGCGACGCGCCCTACCGGCGAGCGCGCTGCGCCACGTTCATGGGAAAAACTCTGCTCGGCGTCGACGCCGAATACCTGACCGCGCTTCGCCCTGAGGACGTGGAGACCGAGCGGCTTCCCGAGCGGATGGCGGGCGCCGAGTTCCTACGTCTCCGCGACGGCGTCGAGGACGAGATGAGCGCAATCGAGTCCGCGGTCGAGTATCCGGTCCGGGCTGCGACGCTCCACCCGGTCGAGGAGCAGGTACGCGTCGAGACGTTCCTGCGGGTACTCGAGGAGCCCGTGACGGGACGCCGCGCACGCATCCTCGGTGACCTGATGGCCGAGTCGCATGCCGGCTACTCGCGCTGCGGGCTCGGAACGCCGGCGACCGACCGCATCGTCGACGCGGTGCGGGCTGCCGGTTGGGGGCGCGGTCTCGTGGGCGCGCGGGTGAGCGGCGGTGGCAGCGGGGGCACCGTCGTCGTCCTCGGGCGCGAGGAGGCGGAACCGGTCGTCCGCCGGCTCGCGAAGAGGCTCGGCGCGGGGATTGTCGTTGGCACGTCGTCTGGAGCATCCTCGTTCGGAACGCGCGTGGTCTAACCCACGACGCGAACCTCGCAGTCGCGTTCGCGCAGCGCCTCGACCACCGCCGGGTCGGCCGAAGGGCCGGTGATCACGAGGTCGATGTCCGCAACGCCGCAGAGCCGTGCGACCTCGACGCGGCCGAGCTTGCTTCCATCGGCAAGCACGACCCTGCGCGTCGCCACGGCCAGCATCCGCTGCTTCAGCGCGGCCTCGGGCAGGTTGATGTTCGTGACGCCTCCGATCGGATCGACGCCGTTGCAGCCCAGCAACACCGTCTTAACCGAGATCTGGTCGAGGATGAGCGTCGCAAGGGGATCGACGAGCGAATGCTGCAACGGCCGCAGCGTCCCGCCCAACACCACCACGGTGATTCGCGGCGTCGCCGGCTCGAGCTCGAGCGCGGTCTTCAGCCCGTTCGTGAAGACAACCACGTCGCTGAGCTCCGACCGCGCCGCGATCGCACGCGCTGCCGCCGCCGCTGTCGTCCCGACGTCGACGAGCACCGTCTCGCCGTCCTCCAGCAGCGCCGCCGCGGCCTGGGCGATCGCCACCTTCTCCGCCGCGAAGCTCGAGATGCTGTCCTCGAACGGCTGCTCCTGGCGCGGTATCAACCGCGGGATCGCACCACCGCGGACGCGGTGCACCTTGCCCCTGGCGGCGAGGGAGTCCAGGTCCCCGCGCACCGTCACCTCGGAGACCCCGAAACGGCTGCTCAGCTCGCCGACGCGCACGAACTCGCGCTCCGTGATCTCCGCGAGCATGCGCTCCCGCCTCAGCGAGGCGGGGACGCGGAGGTCTGGCGCCTTCGCGCTCACGAGAGCATCGCCGCTTCCGGTTGCGTGACCGCGAAGAGCGAATCGAGCTCGATCGGCTCGGCAGGAACAGCGAGGCCGGCGAGCTGCCGCGCCGCGTCCTCCGGCGCGACGTCGTTGAGGAAGAGTCCGAGTCCCGTCTCGACGCTGGCTCGGATCTTCGTCGCTCCGGGCGCGCGATGCAGCGGGTACAACTCGAACGCGAGGTGCCAGTCGGGCTGATCGTGCGGCGCCTCCTGCGCGACCATCATGTACGGCAGCGGGAAGTCGAAGAGCGCGTCGTACCGGCGCGCGACGTCGCGGAGGGCGACGGCGAGGTCGCGCTGTTCCTCGGGGAGGAGGTCGGCCAGGCGTCTTAACCCGTGGCGGCGCGCTCGGACAGCCACCTCGAAGGGCCACCTCGCCGCGAAGGGGACGGCCACGACGAAGCTCTCGTTCGCGGAGACGACGCGGCCGGAGAGGTCGTCGGATTGCGTCGCCGCGCACGAGAGGCAGCGTCCCACAAGTCGGCGGTGCCGGCGGTGGGCCTCGGACTTAGCGGCCGTGACCGGCGGGACGTGATCGAGCGCGTAGATCTGCCCGTGCGGGTGCGCGATGGTGGCTCCGACCTCGGCGCCCCGATTCTCGAAAACGCAGACGTATCTGTGCGCGGGATCCGCCCAGAGCTCGCGGCCGCGGTCGATCCAGATCGCGACGACGCGGGCGAGTTCGATCGGCGACAGTTCGCCGAACCAGGTGTCGTGGCGGTCGGTGTAGAGAACGACTTCGCAGCGCCCCTGCGCCGGTCCGGTCGGGCCATCCAGGAGCGGCGCCGGCTGCGGGTCGGGTCGGAATGACGGGAAGCGGTTGTCGAAGACGGCCGCGTCGTAGGAAAAAGGAACCTCGACTCCGCCCGGACAGAAAGGGCACCGCTCGAGGTCCGTGCTCTTCGCCGGCGAGTCGAGCGGCCGCGAGTTCCGCGCCGGCGCGACTCCGACCCACCCCTCTGTGAACACGTCGAGGCGCTTGTGGATCTCGGTGCCGTCGTCGGCAGCGCCCGGCCCCTCCTCTTCGAGAGCCCCGCGCAGCTCCCCGTATACAAGCAGCCGTCTCCGGTCGGAATGGACGAGCAGGTGTCTGGGCAGTGGCCTCATGGCTTCGGAATCGAGCGTAGTACCGTCGCCTCCGACAATAATGGAAAGGTCCGACAAGCGTACATCTGGCGGCCGCGACCGGAGGGACTCCGGATGAACCTGAGAAGGCTCGGGAAGACGGGATACCAGGTCTCCGAGATCGGCTTCCGCTCACCGGGCGGCGTCGGCCGTTTCGCAGACATAGCCCCTTCCGTCGCGGCCGGTGCGCGCGACGTACGCCTCCGTCACCTCCGCCGTGAAGGCCTCCGCCTCGCCGGAGTCGGCGAGTGCGACCACCGACCCGCCAAAGCCGCCGCCTGTCATGCGCGCGGCGAGCGCGCCGTGGTCGTAGGCCAGTTCGACGAGCAGATCGACCTCGGGGGTGGAGACCTCGTAGTCGTCGCGAACGCTCGCGTGCCCCTCGCGGAAGAGCGCGCCGAGCGCGTGCCGGTCAGGCCCACCCGGCGACTCGAGCGCGCGCACGCATGCCCGTACGCGCTCGTTCTCGGAAACGACGTGGCACAGCCGGCGGAGCGCGATCTCGTCGGCGCCCGCGGCCCGCGCCGCGGCCTCCGCCTCCTCCACCGTGACCTGCGACGGGAGTGCCCCTCCGAGGGCCGGGAGCGCGCGCTCCAGCTCGGCGCGGCGCATCGCGTAGCCGGAATGCTCGAGCTGGTGGCGGACCCCCGAGTCGAGGACGACGATGGCGAGGTCCTCGGGGACGGGGACGAACCGGTGCTCCCCGGTGGCGCAGTCGAGCAGGAGCGCGCTGCCGCGACGAGCGAGCAGGCACACCGCCGGGTCCATGAGGCCGACGGGCACGCCGACCGCCCGGTACTCCGCTTCGCGCGCCACGTGGGCGAGCTGGAGCCGCGAAAGCTCGAAGCCCGCCGCCCGGCAAATAACGAGCCCGAGTGCCACCGTCAGCGCCGCCGAGGACGACAGCCCGGCTCCGATCGGCACCGTCGACGATACCGTTCCGTCCAGCCCGGCCGCCGGCCGCCCGCGCTCGGTCAGCAGCGCGGCGACGGCGGCCGCGTAGCGGCCCCAGCCGCTGAGCCCGGGCGGCGGCGTTCCATCGGGGGCGAGCTCCACCACCGCCTCCGGGAACGCGGCCGACCGGAGCCGGATGGCGTGCGGGTCCGGCCGCCAGCGAACGGTTACGCCGCGATCGACGGCGACCGGCAGGACGAGCCCGCCGGAGTAATCCGTGTGTTCCCCGATGAGGTTGACGCGGCCGGGTGCGAAGGTCAACAAAGTGACGGGATGACGCTTGTGAAATCTATCGAGACCTGTTATATACGAACGTCGAGCTGGCGATCTGGAAAGTACCGACCGAGTTGCCGTCTCGCCGGGGGCAGCAGGCTGGTTGGATCGAGACCGAGATCGACGCGAAAGCGAAGGAGGAGAGATGGCAACAGATGGGCATGACGAGGTCAGTAAGGAGCAGTGGGAGTTCTCGCGGCGGCGCTTCCTTCGGTACGTCGGTGGGGCGGCCGCGGCCGGATCGGCTTATGGCGGGCTCGCCTCGACGCTCGGCGCGCCGGGCGCCAGCGCGGCCACTTTGGCACGCGAAAACAGCGACACCGCGTTCTTCGCCAGCCATCCGAAGTACAAGTTCGTGATGGTCAACCACGTGACGACCAACTCGTTCTTCACGGCCACGATCTACGGCATTCAGGACGCCTGCGCCATCACCGGCTGCTCGTACCAGTGGACCGGCTCGGCGACCTCGCTCGTCTCCCAGATGGTCGCGGCGTTCAACACCGCTATCGCCGCCAAGGCAAACGGCATCGGGTGCGCGCTGATCGACAACACCGCCTTCAACGCTCCGGTCGACAACGCGCTCAACCAGGGCATTCCCGTGCTCGCCTACAACGCAGACGTGTCGGCGGGAGTGCCGAACCATCGGATGGCTTATGTGGGCCAGAACAATCTGACCGCGGGCGCTGCGGTGGCGGCGCAGATCCTCAAGACCGGTGTCACGAAAGGCGATCTCGTAGCCGGGATCATCGCGACGCCGGGAACCGGGAATATCCAGCCGCGGATCGACGGCGCGAAGCCTGTCCTCGTGAAGGCCGGTGTCGACTTCGTCGAGGTGGGAACGTCGGCGACCGAGGGGTCGCCGGAGTACAACAAGATCGCTTCGTGGTACGCCGGCCACAAGAACGTGAAGTTCATGTTCGGCGTGGACAGTGGGGACAGCAACGCCATTGCGCAGTTCATCCAGACGAACAACCTGAAGGGGAAGATGGGCGGATCGGGTTGGGACGTCGGAACGCCGGTCGTTCAGGGCATCAATTCCGGCAACCTGGTCTTCACGATCGATCAGCAGGCATACCTGCAGGGCTTCGACCCAATCATGCAGATGTTCCTGTACAACGTCTCGGGCGGGTTGATGAAGCCGACCAACACCGACACCGGGCTCGGCATCGTCGTCCAGTCGAACGTGGCGCCGTACCTGGCGCTGAACAGGTTCGAGGGGACGAGCTCGAAGCAGCAGACCCTGAAGCCGCCGGCCTCGATCCCGCACTAGTCTCTCAAACATGCAGGCGGGCGCGCAAACGCCTATCGCTGCCCCGGCGGCCGGGCCGCCGGGGCAGCAGCAAGCATTCTCGCTCGGCCGGAAGATCCTGCGCCTCTTCCTCTACAAACGCGAGCTGACGCCGATCCTGATCACCGTCGGCCTGTTCGCGTACTTCACGATCAGGGCCGGGTCCAACTTCACCAGCTCGCTCAGCCTCAGCTCGGCCGCCGGCTACGCGGCGCCGATCGGCGCGATCGCCGTCGGAGAGGTGCTGCTGCTCGTGCTCGCCGAGATCGACCTTTCGGCCGGCCAGGTCTTCCTGTTCGCGCCGTGGGTCGAGTACTGGCTGTACAACCTTGGATTGCCGATCTGGTTGGCGATTCTGCTCGCGCTCGCCGTGTGCTGCGGTGTCGGAGCGGTCAACGGGCTGATTACGGTGCGCCTGAACGTGCCGTCGTTCGTCACGACGCTGGCGACGAACTTCATTCTCTTCGGGCTCGTGCTCATCTACTCGAACGACGCCGAGGCGTCGCCGATCCCGCTGTCGCAGTATTCCTCGTCGACCGGTAAGGTGAGCTTCGCTGGGCAGCTGATGGGGGTCTGGCAGTGGTCGGAGATCCTCTGGGTGGTGGCGATCACGATCGTTGCGCACGTGATGCTCACGCGCACCCGCTTCGGCGTTCGGATCGTCGCCACGGGAGGCAACCTGATCGGGGCGTCGGAGGCGGGCGTGCCGGTCCGGCGCGTGAAGGTGTGGTGCTTCGTGCTCTGCTCCTTCTTCTCCGGCCTCGTCGGGATCGTCGACGCGGTCAAGTACGGGAGCCTCGACCCGGGCAACTTCGGCGTCGACTACATCCTCTACGCCGTCGGCGCCTGCGTGATTGGCGGCACCGCGCTCACCGGTGGGCGCGGGACGGTCATCGGCGCCTTCATCGGCGCGATCCTGATCGGCCTGCTCGAGGACGGGCTGACGCTGATCGGGGTCAGCACGAACGAGTTCTACGTATGGGTCGGCGTCGTGATCATCTTCGCGATGGCACTGAACGTGCAGTTCGACCGGCTCATCGCCCGCTCGAGGGGGGCATGAGCGCCCAGCCCGCCGAGCCGACGCCGCCGTCGCCTGCGTCAGCCGGGTTCGCGCTCGAGGTGCGCGGCGTGACGAAGCGCTTCGGTGCCCTCAACGTTCTCCGCGGCGTCGACCTCGTCCTGCGCCAGGGCGAGGTACTCGGGCTCGTCGGCGACAACGGAGCCGGCAAGAGCACGCTCGTCAAGATCATGAGCGGCTTCCAGCAGCAGGACAGCGGCGACATGATCGTGGGCGGCGAGCGCGTCCGCTTCCACTCGGTCGAGGCCGCCCGCGCACACGGCATCGAGACCGTATACCAGGACCTCGCGCTGATCCCGCAGCTCCCGGTCTATCTCAACCTGTTCCTGGGTCACGAGCTGACCAGAATGGGCCCGCTCCGCTTCCTCGACAAGCGAGGGATGCGGAAGCTCTCCCGCCAGTACCTCGACGAGATCAAGGTACGCGTGCCGAGCGTCGAGGCCGAGGCCGAGCAGCTCTCTGGCGGCCAACGGCAGGCGATCGCGGTCGCGCGAGCCGTCCGGGCGACGCCGAGGATCCTGCTGCTCGACGAGCCGCTCGCCGCCATGGGCGCGCGCGAGTCGCGCCTGATCATCGACCTCGTGAAGGATCTCGCCGCGAGCGGTCGAGTGTCGATCATCGTCATCGACCACAACTACGCCCATCTCTTCGAGCTCTGCGAACGCATCAACGTGATGCAGGGTGGTCGCATCACCATCGACCAGTCGGTGCAGGACACGTCGCTCGAGGAGCTGACCGAGCTGATGGTCTCGAGCTTCCGCAGCCAGCTCGACGAGGTCTCGAGCGATGGCGCGTGACGCGCTCGGACACCTCGCGCTCTGGCTCGTGACCGGGAGCCAGGAGATGTACGGGCCGGGGACGCTTCGGCTGATCGAGGCGAAGCACGAGACGTCGCCGCCGGCCTCGGCGCCCAGTGGCTCGTTCCGGTGCGCGTGGTGCACAGGGAGGTCGCCACGAGCCCGGGCTCGATCCGGCGCGCCGCGTTTGACGCGAACGCGGCGGACACGTGCATCGGCGTGATCGCATGGATGCACACCTTCTCGCCGTCGACGATGTGGATCGCCGGGCTGAGCCCGCTGCAGTAGCCTCTGCTCCATCTCCACACGCAGTTCAACTGCGAGGCTGCCCTGGGAAGAGATCGACATTGGCTTCATGAACCTGAACCAGTCGGCGCACCGAGACCGCGAGTTCGGGTTCCTCGAGACGCGGATGCATCTGTCCCGGAAGACGGTCGTCGGTCACTGGCGCGACTCGGAGGTCGCGGCACGCGTGGGCGTCTGGGCACGTGCGGCCGCCGGCTGGCACGAGGCGCAGCCGCTCCAGGTCGCCCGCTTCGGTGACAACATGCGCGAGGTCGGGGTCACCGAGGGCAACAAGGTCGAGGCGCAGATTCGGGTGCGCATCGCCGTCAACGGTTTACGGCGTGGACCGCTTCTCGGACGCGGTCGCGGCCCTTTCCGACGCAGCGGTCGACAGTCTCGTCGCGGAGTACGAGGAGGCGTACGAGCTCGCTCCTGGGCGGGTTCCGGGCTATCACTGGCACCGTCGAGAACCCCGGGCGTCTCACGCAGCTGCCGGGCATCGCAGCGCAGCGGCTGATGGCCGACGGCTACGGGTTCGCCGCCGCCTAACGCAGGCGAAGGCGAGGCCAGATCCTCCCACGGCGGACGCATTCATCGGTCCGAGCGATCCGCCGCCAAGACCGCAGAGAGCTCGCGCGGTTGCAAACCGGTAGCAGGAGGAGGTCATGAGAGGCGCAAACCCGCGTCGTTACGGGCTTCAGCGCAGGTCCTGGTTCGACTCCATGGCGATCAGCGGCTATGCCGTCCCGTGCCAACCAGTACCGTCGAATACGTTCGCGACGGGACTCTTGACTGCCGGAACGCCGGCCCGTGACGTTTCGTTATGTTCCGTCGTGTCACGTTCGGTTGCAAGCGGGTTGCAAGACGAACAACTGCCCGAAAGATGGCCCGCACTCCAGCTGCCCCGCACTCCAGCCGTCCGAGCGACGAATCGTCTTTCAGGCGTCTGACGCCGATTAACGGCTTCAGGCTTCCTTTTCGGCTTCCTCAACTGATCGGTTGCGTAGCTCGTCGACGACCGTCGCGTCGGCAAGCGTCGTCGTGTCACCAAGCGGCCGGTTCTCGGCGACGTCGCGTAGTAGCCGCCGCATGATCTTGCCGCTGCGCGTCTTTGGGAGCTCCGGCGTAAAGACGATGTTCGCGGGCTTCGCGATCGGACCGATCTTCGAGCGCGACGTGGTCGCGGAGCTCGTTGAGCTTGTCGACCGAGCCCTCTTTGCCGCCCTTGAGCGTCACGAACGCAACAATCGCCTGCCCTGTCATCGCATCGGCGCGCGCGGCAACCGCCGCTTCGGCCACGTCGTGGTGGTCGACCAGCGCCGACTCAACCTCGATCGTCGAAATCCGGTGACCGGAGACATTCATCACATCGTCGACCCGACCGAGTAGCCAGAAGTCGCCGTCGGAGTCGATCCGTGCACCGTCACCAGCGAAGTAGACGTCTCCGTATTTCGACCAGTAGGTTTCGACGTAGCGGTCGTGCTCTTTGTAGAGGCCCCGCATCATCGCCGGCCAGGGCCGGCGCAAGACGAGGTAGCCGCCGCCCTGGGTGACCTCGTCGCCAGCCTCGTTGTAGACCGCCGCGTCGACCCCGGGGAAGGGTTTGGTCGCCGACCCGGGCTTGGTTGTCGTCACGCCCGGGAGCGGCGTGATCATGATCATGCCGGTCTCGGTCTGCCACCATGTATCGACGATCGGGCAACGCCCGCCGCCGACGTTCTCCTCGTACCAGATCCACGCTTCGGGGTTGATCGGCTCACCGACCGAGCCGAGCAGTCGGAGGCTGGAGAGGTCGTGCCGCTGCGCGAACCCGGGTCCCCACTTCATGTGCGTACGAATCGCCGTCGGCGCCGTATAGAGGATTGTTACGCCGTAGCGCTCGATGATCGACCACCACCGGTCCTTGTCGGGAAAGTCCGGCGTCCCCTCGTACATGACCGACGTAGCTCCGTTGCAGAGTGGGCCGTAGACGATGTAACTGTGGCCGGTCACCCAACCGACATCGGCCGCGCACCAATAGACATCGGTCTCCGGCTTCAAGTCGAAGATGTAGTGGTGGGTCGTCGCGACCCCGACGAGATAGCCCGCGGTCGTATGGATGATCCCCTTCGGTTTCGCCGTCGTCCCCGACGTGTACAGCAGATAGAGCATGTCCTCGGCCTCCATCGGCTCGGGAGGACAATCCGAGTCGTCGACGGCTACCTCGTCCCAGAAGAGATCGCGGCCCTCGGTCATCGGTACGTCGCCCCCGGTGCGCCGGAGCACGAGAGCGTGTCTCACCGTCGGCGATGCGGCCATCGCCTCGTCGGCGGTGACCTTCAATGGCACCGTCGCTCCGCGACGCCAGGCCTCGTCTTGAGTGATCAGCACCTCGCACTCCATATCCTGCAGCCGGCCGCCAAGTGATTCCGCCGAGAAGCCGCCGAAGACGACGGTGTGCGGAGCGCCGAGCCGCGCACACGCGAGCATTGCGATCGGCGCCTCCGGAACCATCCCCATGTAGATCCCCACCGGCGTTCCCTTGCCGACCCCGATGGCCTTCAGTGCGTTGGCGCACTTGACCACCTCGCGGAGCAGGTCCGAATAGGTGATCGCCCGCCGGTCACCTTCGGCCTCACCCTCCCAATAAAACGCGACTTTGTCACCCAACCCGCGCTCGACATGACGGTCGACGCAGTTGTAAGCGATATTGAGTCTGCCGCCGAGAAACCACTTCGCATACGGCCGCTCCCACTCGAGCAGCTTCGTAAACGGCTCGAACCAGGTGACGCGCTCGCGGCCCTCACGATCCCAAAAAGCCTCGAAGTCGTCGTCGTAGATCTCCGGCTGCGCGTTCGCCTGCGCCGCGAAGTCCGGCGGGGGCGGAAAGCGCCGCTCCTCGAAGAGGAGGTTGTCAATCTCCCTGTCTTCTGGTCTCTCGGCGGCAGTCATCGTGTCGTGAACCTCCTTAGTTGCTATCGCCAGAGCGGCTTGCCGACCGGAAAGACGCGCCGCTCCGCGTGGCCGTTGATCACACCGGCCGCCGACGTATACCAGGCGACCGCAGCCGTGATGATCCCCGCCCACCCACCAGCGTGAATCCAGCGGGAGTTCGCGTGGCCGTGAGCCTCCATGAAGTTCCCGACTACGAGGAGCACCTCAGTTATTTCGAGCGTCAGGAATACCAGGAAGACGGCCCTGGTAATCCGTGTGCTCCCGAGGAGCATGTACGTGTTGAAGACAAGGAACGCAAACAGGAACCACGCCTCCGCGTTCGAGATATCAACGGGCGTGAAGCCGGCAGCGAAACCCTTGTCGGCGGTGAGCAAGACGACGAAGATCCCGAGCGACATCCAGAACGCACCATATGTCGAAAACGCAGTTGCTCCGAACACGTTGCGGTTCCGGAACTCCTGCATGCCGGCGAGAAACTGGGCAAGCCCGCCGTAGAAGAGCGCGGGCGCGACCCAGATCAGGTCCGGGATGAACGTTGCGTTGTGCCCGCTCAGCAAGAACGTCGTCAGCGCGAATCCGGCGAGCCCAAGCGGCGCAGGATCCGCAACCGGGAGACTCGGTCTCTCCTCAACGGCAGCCATGCACTCTCCCTTCATCGGGTGGCCCCCCACCACGTCGCGCGAGGCCGATGTGCGATCTATAACAGGGTCTCCACCCCTTTTGAAGACCTCGAGGCGAAATCCCGATCAACAACTCGCTCGTCAGCGGGCCCCGGTTGGAGCCAGGCGAACACCGTCACCGGCCAGCCGCGGGTAACGGCTCGCGCGTGATGGCAAGGTGACGATTCAGGCCAGGTTCGGGCCAGAGGCCGAGACCTGCTCGGCTTGGAGCCGCTCGAACCGTCTCCGCGCTACGGAGTGCCCGCGAGCGAGTAGGCGATGATCTGGCCCCGGGGCGCCTTGGTTGCGGAGGTCGGCGCGCCGGCGCCGACAATCAGCATCGTGCGGGTGAGGGCGGGGAAGGAATTGATGCCGGCGGGTGCTTTGGCCTTCCAGACGGTGGTGCCGGTCTTGGTCGAGAGGGCGTAGATGGTGCCGTCGTACGTGGAGGTGAAGACGACGTCGTGGGCGATGGTGGCGGCGCCGGCGTCGATGGTCGTGAAGGTGTGTCTCCAGAGGATCGCGCCGGTCGCGGCGTCGACGGCGGCGAGCCCGCCGGCGGCGGTGCCGGGACCACCCGTCGCGAGGCCGGTGGCGGAGCCCTTGAAGCAGGCGTCGATCCAGGGGACGTAGAGGACGCCACGTGCTTCGGCCATCGGGGTGAGGACCCCGCCGAGGGAGCCCGGGGCAATACACGACCGGCTTCGCGGGCAGCGGCCCGTACTCGTACTTGTTGTGCTTGCCGATCGAAAGCGTCCAGAGCCGCTTTCCGTCGGAGGCGCGAAACGCAACGACGAGACCGGACTTGCCGGCGCCGATCACGGCCTCGGTAGCGACGCCGTCGACCTTCACGGTGACGATGATCGGCGAGTCCTGGAAGTCGTAGTCGCGGAGGTCGTGCGGGGTGACCTGCTGGTACCAGAGGAGCTTGCCGGTGCGCCGTCAAGGGCGACGAGCGAGTCGGTGTAGAGGTTCGGGCCGGGGCGGCTGCGCGCGTTGGGGTCACCCACGGTCAGCGGTACGGGGAGGGGTTAGCGACGCCGATGAAGACGCGTCCCTGCGAGTCGACGGCGGGCGGATACCAGAGGCCGCCGCCGCCGTTCACCTTCGGGTTGCCCCAGAGCGCGGCGCCGCCCTTGACGGTCGAGAAGCTCCAGAGCTCCTTCCCGGTCCGCGCGTCGAGCGCGTAGACGACGCCGTAAGCGCCGCCGGTGTAGAAGGAGCTCGAGTTGCCGGGGATGGTCGAGATCAACAGCTTGCCGTCGTACAGTTGCGGGGCCATGTCGATCCCCTCCTGCGCGTTAGTAGTCAGCTTGCGGATCCAGATCTGCTTACCGGTGTGCGGGTCGAGCGCGAAGACGGAATCCTCGGTCTCGCCGTAGAGGAGCCCGTAGCCATAGGCGACACCGTTGGGTCCGCCCGAGGGCGTGACGGAGTGATATTCGTGCTGCCAGATGAGGTTGCCGGTCGCGAGGTCGAGAGCGCAAGACGTCGGAGTCGGGGTCCTCGAGGTAGACGACACCGTCAAGGACGATCGGGTTCGACGTGAACGCGCCGTAACCGCCGGCGTAGGGAAGCTTGAACGTCCAGCGCTGCTTCAGCGTCGCGACGTCGCGGGCGTCGATCCTGGTGTCGAAGTTCGCGCGTGTGTTCGCGAGGTTGAGGTTGTGAGCCGGCCACGAGCCGGGGTTCGCCGCCCACTCAGGCGGCGGCGCGCCGAGCGCCACCGGGCGGCCAGCTCGGCGTCCCGGCTCCCACGCCGACGACCGCGAGCACCGAGACGGCCAAGGGCCCTAGGATCGTGGCGAAACGGATACGCACCATCTCTACCGCCTTCCATGCAGGTCGCCGCTCGCCATGGTCTGCTCGACCGAGACGGCGAAACAACCAACACTGTCCCGGCCTTCTCATTGGCGGGGAGCGCTAGCGAAATCATAGTCCCGAGCTGCGTGAGCGAGAGCACATCCGAGCCACATCAGCGCGCTCAACCGGCCGTTCGCGCGGTTGCAAACGGGTTGCAAGTAGGGCCTCAGAGAGCCGCGAACCCGCGTCGTTACGGGCTTCAGCGCAGGTCCTTGTTCGACTCCATGTCGAACCACATCGCAAAGAGCGTGAACTGGCTCCCCGCGATCAGGAGCAGCGCGACGAGCACGATCGTCGCGGCCGGGATGCTCTTGACCCATGAAGCGCAGGACCGTCTCGGCGAGCCCGAGCGCGAGCCCGGCGAGCGTCATCAGGATGCCGAGCAGGTAGAAGAAGACGAGCGGGTGGAAGTCCCGGATCACGTACTTCTCGCGCAGCCGCCAGAAGAAGCCCTTGACGAGCAGCCACGAGATCCGCGGCACGACGTTGCGGATGCCGGATGCCGGAGCGCTCGCCGACGCCGTAGATCGGCCGCGAGGGGACGTCGCGGACGCGGGCGTTGACGACGTTCAGGTGGACGAGCAGGTCGTTCGGGAAGCCGTAGCGGGTGTAGATGCGGTCGAGGTCGAGCCGCTCGAGCGTCGTCAGCGAGATCGCGGTGTAGCCGGCCTGCGAGTCGGCGACGTGCCAGTAGCCGGACGCGATCTTCGTCAGCAGCGAGAGGACGGCGTTCCCGAGGTAGCGGTTGCGCGGGATCAGCTCCCAGGCCCGGCCGCTGATCAGCCGGTTCGCCTTCGCGTAGTCGACCTCGCCGGCGAGCACGGGCCCGGCGATCGCCTCGAGCTCGTCCGGATCCATCTGGTTGTCGCCGGCCATCACGACGGTGACGTCGATCCGCTCGGCGAGCGCCCGCTTGTAGCCGGTGACGATCGCCGCGCCGACGCCCCGGTTCCGTCTCGTGCGCGACGCACCTCGATCGCGGGTCGGCGAAGCCGCGTGCCCGCTCGACGGTCGCGTCGCTCGAAGCGTCGTCGACGACGATGATCCGGTCGACGAAGCTCGGGATGCCGGCGATCGTCTCGGCGATCAGCTCCTCCTCGTCGTAGGCCGGCACGACGACGGCGATCGTCTTGCCGTCGATCATCAGCCGGTCGAGCCGCGACGCGGACGCAGCACCCAGATCGCGCGAAAGCCGTCGCGCCAGGTGATCTTCTTGCCCTCCTCGTGGGTGCGGCCGTAGTAGGAGATCGGCAGCTCGTAGATCCGCAGCTTGCGCCTGCAGACCTTGCCGGTGATCTCGGGCTCGATCCCGAACCCGTTCTCGTGCAGGTCGAGCGAGCGCAGCACCTCGAGCCGGAAGGCCTTGTAGCCCGTCTCCATGTCCGAGAGCGTCGTGTTGAAGAGCACGCTCGTCAGCAGCGAGAGGAAGCGGTTGCCCGACCAGGTGCCAGAAGAGGTAGGCGCGCTGCGGCTTGCCGCCCCGCAGGCGCGAGCCGAAGACGACGTCGGCCGAGCCGCGGACGATCGGCTCGATCAGCTCGGGCACCTCGGCCGGGTCGTACTCCATGTCGGCGTCCTGGATCACGGCGATGTCGCCCTCGGCGTGGGCGATCGCCGTCGCGGATCGCGGCTCCCTTGCCCTGGTTTCGCCTGGCGGATGACGGTCGCGCCGGCCGCCTCGGCGATCGCGGCCGTCTCGTCGGTCGAGCCGTCGTCGACGACGATCACCTGCGCGTCGAGGCCGAGCCCGGCGATCCGCTCGAGCACCTCGCCGATCGTCGCCGCCTCGTTGTAGGCCGGGATGAGAAAGCAGACCTTCACCTCTCGATCGTACTCGGCGCCGGAAACGGCGCCCGCCCTCAGGCGGTCGCCGGTGCTGGCGCGGTGCGCGCCGCCCGCAGGCCGACGATGAGTGCGACGATCGAGCCGACGACGAGGCCGATCAGGCCGCCGAAGAGCACCGAGTTGCGCCGTGAGCGTGCGGTCGACTTCTGCGCCTTGGCGAGCTGGATGATCTGCGTCTTCTCGACGTGCTCGGCCAGGCTCTGCGCCTGCTGCGTCGTCAGCTGCGCGTCCTGCGTTTGGCCGTAGGTCGCCTGCGCCTCGTCGAGCTGGATCGTCAGCAGCAGGCCCGTGATCGAGGCTGAGCGCCCGGTTGATTGAGCGCCTTCGTCAGGTACGTGATCTTCTGCTTCAGCGTCGCGAGCCGTCTGGTGTAGCTCTGCAGGCGTGCGGCGTTGATGTGGAGCGACTGGACGACGTACGGCGATGGTCGTCCGCGCCTGCACGATGCGCGCAACCGCGTCGGCCGCATCCTCGGCCTTCTTCGCCGAGTTCTGCTGGACCGTGATCGCGACGAGGACCGCTGCCTGTCCCGGAGCACTGGGTGCTGGAGCTCTGGCCGGTGTTCTCGTTGACGCCGGAGACGCTGACATGGCCGCGGCAGCTCGCCGGGACCGATCCCGGCCTTCGCGGCCGCCTCCGCGATCGTGGCCGGCCGAGGTCGCGATCGTGTTGATCGCCGTCTGGCTCGTCAGGTAGGTGAGAACGGCGGCGTTCCCCGCGGGGTTGAACGCCTGGCCGGGGGCGATCAGCGCCGAGGCCGTGTAGGTGCTGCCGCCGGTGAGCGAGTAGAGCACCCCGACGACCACGCCGATGACGAGCCCGGCGACCGCGATCGGCCAGCGCGAGCGAAAAGCGTCGAGCCAGCCGCGAAGGTCGATCTCGCGCTCGGCGCCAAGATCCGGTGCACCTTGGTCGCCGGTCATCCGAGCAGCCACTCTAGTCGACGCCCATTCCCACTGGGAGCGCAAACCGTCCTCAAGCGTGACCGCTGGCAACCAGCCGAGCTCGGCGCGGATGCGGCTCGTGTCCGCCTGCGTCCGGCGCTGGTCACCGGGCACCGCGGGTTCGCGCTCGAGCCGAGGGTGCGGCCCGAGATCTGCTCGAGCAGCCCGATCGCCTCGTTCAGCGAGGCCTCGATCGCTCCCCCGACGTTGTAGGTGCCGCTGCCGTGCTCGACGGCCGCGATCGTCGCGTCGACGACGTCGGCGACGTAGGTCCAGCCGCGCGACTGGTCGCCGTCGCCGAAGAGGGCGAACGTCTCGCCGCTCGCAAGGGCGTTGACGATCCGGGTGAACGCCATGTCGGGGCGCTGCCTGGGCCCGAACGCGTTGAAGTAGCGGAGGACGACGCAGTCGAGCCCGAACTCGCGCGCGTAGGCCGCGGCGAGGTGCTCGCAGGCGAGCTTCGTGATCCCGTACGGCGAGGCCGGCTGCGGTCGGGTCTCCTCGGGCGTCGGGAAGCGCTCGGCGGCGCCGTAGACCGACGACGAGGAGGCGAAGACGACCCGGACGCCGTCGCGGGCGGCCGCCTCGAACACGCGCTGCGAGGCGAGCACGTTGCGCCGGAGGTAGAGCGGAAAGACGTCGCCGAAGCTGCGGACGCCGGGCTGGCCGGCGAGGTGGAAGACGCCGTCGAAGCCGGCGAAGTCGAGCTCGTCCTCGGCGAGGTCGAGCCGGAGCACGTCGGCGAGCCCGCGCGCGTTGTCCTCCTTCAGGGCCGGGTCGTAGTAGTCGGTGAAGCAGTCGATCCGGTGACCTCGTGACCGGCGGCGACGAGCCGCTCGGCCAGATGCGAGCCGATGAACCCGGCCGCGCCGGTGACGACGTAGCGCATCAGCGCAGGGTACTGGCGTGGTCAGGTGTCACCAGGCGGTTCCCCGAGCTGCGCGAGCTGGCCGTCGCGCCGCTCGAGGATCACCTGCGAGAAGTAGCGCGTCATCACCACGCCCGCGGTGAACTCGCCGAGCCGCGGCTCGGGCCGCTCGCCGCGGGCGAGCGCGAGCGCGAGCTCCGGGTAGCGCGAGCCGGCCGCGGTCGGCAGGGGAAAGCCGCCGCCGAAGCGCGGGTTGACATCCGTGACGGGCAGCGAGCCGTCGGACTCGCGGAAGCACTGGATGGTCGCGGGGCCGACGATCGCCATCGTCTCGGCGACCCGCCGGCCGTGCTCGACGAGCTCGTCGTCCCGGATCGTCATCCCCTTGATCGACTCGCCTCCCTTCGACTCGATCATCGTCCGGGGAATCGCGTTCAGGCAGCGCGCCTCGAGGTCGCAGAAGACGTCGATCGAGAACTCCTCGCCCGTGCAGACCTGCTGCACCATCGACTCGACCGCCGTCCGGCGGAGGTGGAACTCGAGCTCGTCGCGGTCGGCGGCGGCGTAGATGTGCCGCGACCCGAATCCGCGCCGCGCCTTGACGAAGACGGGGTAGGCAAGCTCGTCGGGCAGGGAGCCGGGGAGCCAGGTCGGCGGAGAGGGGAGGCCATTGTGCTCGAAGAACCGGTGGGCCTCGTACTTGTCCTCGCAGAGCCCGATCGTCTCCGGGCCGGGCAGGAGCAGGAGCGCGCCGAGCTCGTCGCGGTGCTCGGCGAGCACGCGGTGGTCGAGGTCGGCGAGCGGCACGACCAGTGTCGCCTCGTGCTCGGCGACGAGCGCGGCGATCGCCCCGATGTAGCCCCCGTCGGTGACGGCGGGGACGGCCGCCCGCCGGTCGGCGGCGTAGAGCGCCGGCGCCAGCTCGTTGACGTCGACGGCGAGCGCCGTCGCTCCGGCCCGGCGGAACGCCGAGACGATGTCGACCCGCTGGCCGGCGCAGGTGAAGAGGACGACGGGCACGGGGCGGAAGGCTACTCGCGGAGGACCGTAGACTCCGCCTGATGGCGCGTCCGGTCGCAGAGGAGACGGCGCTCGTCACCGGCGCCACGGGCCAGGACGGCTACTACCTCGTCTCGCGGCTGCTCGCCGACGGCTGGACGGTGCACGCCGCGGTCCGGGACCTTGACGAGGCCGAGCGGATGTTCGGCGCGGACGGGCGCTTCCGGGCGGTGCGGCGCGACCTGCGCGATCCCGGCCCGCTGCTCGCGCTCGTCGGCGACGTCCGGCCCGCGGAGGTCTACAACCTCGCGGGCGAGAGCAGCGTCTCGGAGTCGTTCGCCGATCCGCGCGCGACCTGGGAGTCGAATGCGCATGTGGTCGTGCACCTCCTCGACGCGATCCGCAAGGACAGCCCGGGAACCCGCTTCTACCAGGCCTCCTCCGGCGAGATGTTCGGCTCGGTCGCGGGCGAGAGCGTCGTGCACGACGAGGGCTCCGCGCTCAACCCGCAGAGCCCGTACGCGGCGGCGAAGGCCGCGGCGCACATGCTCTGCCGCAGCTACCGGGAGTCGTACGGGATCCGGATCGCCTGCGGGATCCTCTTCAACCACGAGTCGCGCCGGCGCGGACCGCAGTTCCTCTCCCGCAAGGTCGTCGACCACGTCCGCGAGCTCCGGGCGGGATCGACGTCGGGCCCGCTCGCGCTCGGCAACCTGAAGGCGGAGCGCGACTGGGGCTTCGCGCCCGACTACGTCGAGGGGATGGTCGCGATCCTGCGCCAGGCCGAGCTGCGCGGCGTCGCCGACGAGGCTGCCTCCTACCGCGACTACGTCCTCGGCACCGGGAAGCTCCATGCCGTCTGGCAGGTCGCCGACCGCGCCTTCGCGCTCGCCGGGTTCGAGCTCGTCTGGGATCTGGCGGGCGACGACCCGCTTCGCTGGTCGGCGGTCTTCGCCGGCTCCGGCGACCCGGCCGTCGTCGTCGACCCGGCGTTCATCCGCCCCTCCGACCCGCGCGCGATCGCCGCCGACCCGACCCGCGTCGAAACCGAGCTCGGCTGGACGCCGCGGCCGGGCCTCGACCGGTTTCTGGCCGACATGCTCGCCGAGCCGGGCTAGTAGACGATGAAGGGCAGCTCGGCGAGCGCACAGAGGGCGAGCAGAACGACCGTCACGTGCCAGAGCCTCCCACGCAGGCGGTCGAGCGCGTAGCCGAAGCCGATCGCCCACGCGGAGGCCGCGGTCAGCATGTAGGTCGCCTTCAGGAGGGCGCCGTCCGACGTCCAGTAGCTGACGGCGAAGTAGAAGTAGCCGACGAGCGCGAGTGCCGGCAGGAGGGCGACCGCGAGGCCGGCGCGCTCGCGCAGCGAGGCGCGGGCGAAGGCTGCCCAGCCGATCAGCGCGAGGAGCGTCGGCACGAGGCCGAGGAGCGACTGGAGCTGCAGCTGGTGGCGTGCCGACCCACCCGGACTGGTCACTCTGCGCCCGTCCGGGAGCGGGCTGCCCGCGTGCCAGGCCCAGATGCCGAAGTAGTCGCCCCAGATACTGTCGTAGGTCGTCGGGATCGCGAGTCGGTGGTGGCTGGGGCGCACCGGGCGGGTGAGGAAGCCCGGGATGCCGGGGTCGAGGTAGAAGGAGAGCCCGAGGCCGAGCCGCGAGGCCGGCTGCGGGAACTCGGGCTGACCGCCGTACGTGACCCGCTGGTGGATGTACCACGGCGACGGGATGAGCGCGGCGAGGACGAGCACGATCACGAGCGGACGGAAGAGGCGGCCGGCGAGGAGCGCCAGTGCGATGGCGGCGACGGTCCAGAGGGCGAACGCACGCACGAGCTGGGCGGCGCCGAGCGTGACCCCGAGCGCCCATGCGTAGCGCGGGTTCGCGAAGGTGCGGACACAGAGGAGCAACGCCAGCGTCGAGAGGAACAGCGAGAGCGGCTCGGGATGGAACATCGCCGAGGTCTCGACGACGACCGGCAGGAACGCCATGAACGCGGCCGCCCCGACCTCGATCCGCCGACGCCCCGGCCAGAGCTGCCGCGCGATCGCCGCCACGAGCAGCACCGTCCCGACGAACAAGAGCGCGTTCAGGACCTGGCCCGCGCGGGCGGGATCGCCGTAGCCGGTCTGCTTGGCGAGCCAGTCGACCGAGCCGGCGAGCAGGTAGTAGCCGGGCGGGGTGTAGTACTCGGTCGGCGCGCTGTTCTTGCCGACGTTGCGCGGCGGCAAGTGGAGGCCCGGGACGAGACCGTCGGCGTAGGCGATGTGTTCGGGCGCGTCGTAGCCGCCGCGGGTCGGATAGTGGGCGGCGTTCCAGAGCCCGACCGCGAGAGCGAAGACGCAGACGGCTACGAGCGGAAGCCGGCCGTCAGTCAGCCGACGACCAGCCACCCGTCTCGCCCTTGTAGGTGCCGCCGAAGAGCGCGAGCGGCGTCCGCAGCAGGATCTTCAGGTCGAGCCCGGCCGAGCGATGCTCGACGTACCAGAGGTCGAGCTCGATCCGCTCCGACCACGGCAGCTTCGTGCGTCCGTGGATCTGCGCCCAGCCGGTGATGCCCGGCTTCACGTCGAGGCGGTGTCGCTGTCGCTCGTCGTACCGGTCGACCTGGTAGCGGAGCGTCGGGCGCGGCCCGATCACCGACATCTCGCCCCGGATCACGTTCCAGAGCTGCGGCAGCTCGTCGACCGACAGGCGCCGCAGCACCGCTCCGGCAGCGGTGATGCGTGCGTCCCCGCGGTTGACCGCGGCACCTGCCCCGATCGACTCCGCCCCGACCACCATCGTCCGCAGCTTCAGGAGCTCGAAGTCGCGGCCGTCCTGGCCGACTCGCACCTGCCGGTAGAGCACCGGGCCGCCGTCGCCGAGCTTGACCGCGAGCGCCGCCAACGCGAGCACCGGGCTCGCGATCGCGAGCCCGGTTCCGGCCACGAGCACGTCGAGCGCTCGGTTCAGCGCGTCCCCTCCGCGGGCTGCCAGGTCGCAGGCACACCGCGACGGAGGTAGTTCCAGAGCGCGACCAGCGTCGCCCAGCTGACGAGCACGTAGTAGCGCGCGATCCCGACGCCGGCGGCGGCCGCGGCGAGGAGCACGAGCTGGCCCGCGAGCACAACGTCGTAGACGATGCCGTGCGTCACGAGCGCAAGCGAGGTGGCGAGGAGGACGACGTGGAGGAGCCCGCTCGCGTAGCGGAGGTGACGATGTGAGAGCAGGGCGACCAGGTAGCCCGCCGGCTGGCGGCGCAACATCTTGCCGCGGAGAACGATCAGCCAGCAGTGCTCGAACATCCGCACCTTGCGACGGTATTCGGTCTCGTTCGTCGGCGTGGGCTTCTCGAACGCGAGCGCCGCGGGCTCGTAGACCGCGCGCGTCCGGCGCTGCACCATCAGGTAGGGCAGCGAGAGGTCATGGCCGAAGCGCGGGTCGACCTCGACGTAGGCGGAGCGGCGAACCGCGTAGACCGAGCCGTTACCGCCGGTGACCGACCCGAGCGCCGACTCCGCCGCGCGCAGCGCCATCTCGTAGCGCCAGTAGAGGCCCTCGCGGTTCGAGCCGTCCGCCTCCTCGAGGCGGAGCTGCCCGCAGACGTAGGCCACCCGCGGGTCGGCGAACCGGGCGACGAGGTGGCGCAGCGTGTCTGCAGCCCACGTCGCGTTCGCATCCGAGAAGGCGACGATCTCGGACTCGGTCTCACGGACAGCCCGGTCCTGGGCGGCGACCTTGCCGCCGCGCGGGTTGCGAATCACCCGCGCGCCGGCCGCTTCCGCGAGCTCCTCGGTCCTGTCGGTCGAGGCGTCCGAGGTGACGATGAGCTCGAGGCGGTCGGCCGGGTAGTCGAGCTCGCGCAGGTTCGCGACGCGCCGCTCGATCACCGCCTCCTCGTCGTGGGCGGCGACGATGACCGTGACACTCGGGAGCTCGGCAGCGGCGTGAGCGCTGCGGGGGGCGATCCGCGCCAGCAGCTCGACGAACGCCGGGTAGAGGACGTGGGTCCAGGCGAGGGCGACGAGCGACAGCCAGAAGAGGGCGACGAGGACGGCCACGTCGGGATCGTAGGCTCCGTGACGGGGGGAACGGGACGCGACCGCGCGCCGAGCCTCGGCTCGCCTCCCGGACGACTCGCCGATCGCTTGGCGTAGCATCAACCGGCGCATGGCTCCTCGGGTCTGCTTCGTGGTAGGCGCTAGACCGAACTTCACGACCGAGCGGCCGGTGACGATCGAGCTCGGGACGATGGTGCTCCTCGGAGTCGATCCGGCGCGGATCGCCGAGATCCTGGCGCTGCTTCACGACCGGGTCGGGCCGGCCGCGATTCCGCTCTGGGACGGCCATGCCGGCGAGCGCGCCGCCGGCGTCCTCGTCCGTTTCCTCAGCGGCGCCTCCTCGCTCGCCGAAGCGCTCGGGTAAGCCGTGTGCGGCATCACCGGCGTGCTCAGCTTCGACCCCGTCGCCGCCCCGGTCGACCCCGAGCTCGTCTCCCGCATGCGGGAGACGATGGCCCACCGCGGGCCCGACGGCGCCGCGACCTGGCTCGCCCCGGACGGACGCGTCGGCCTCGGCTTCCGCCGCCTCGCGATCATCGACCTCTCGCCGGCGGCGATGCAGCCGATGACGAACGAGGACGGCTCGCTCCGGCTCGTCTTCAACGGCGAGATCTACAACCACGCCGAGCTGCGCAGCGAGCTCGACCGCCACGGTCACGTCTTCCGCTCGGACCACGCCGACAGCGAGGTGATCGTCCACGGCTTCGAGCAGTGGGGAATCGACTGCGTCAGCGGTTCCGTGGCATGTTCGCGTTCGCGATCTGGGACGAGCGCGCCCGCGAGCTGTGGCTCGTGCGCGACCGGATCGGGATCAAGCCGCTCTACTGGAGCGTCCATCACGACCGGCTGACCTTCGGCTCGGAGATCAAGGCCCTGCTCGAAGATCCCGAGCAGGAACGCGGCGATCGACGAAGAGGCGCTCTACCACTACCTCTCGTTCCTCGCGACGCCCGCACCGCGAACGCTCTTCCGGGGGATCCGCAAGCTGGCGGGGGGCACGTGGCTCCGCGTCGACGCCGACGGGAGAATCGAGGAGCGGCGCTACTGGGACCCGGGGACGATGCCGTCGAGCTCGGCGGCCTCTCGGAGGCGGCGATCGCCGGCCGTGTCCTCGAGGAGCTCCGCACCTCGGTCCGCCTGCGCAAGGTGAGCGACGTCCCGGTCGGCGTCTTCCTCTCCGGCGGCGTCGACTCGAGCACGAACGCCGCGCTCTTCGCCGAGGGGGAGCAGTCCCCGATCAAGACGTTCTCGATCGGCTATGACGCCGATTACGAGAGCTACCGGAACGAGTTCCGGTACGCGGAGCTCGTCGCGCGGCGCGTCGGCTCCGAGCACCACGAGCTGCCGCCTCGCCGTCGACGACCTCGTCGGCTTCCTGCCGAGAATGGTCCGGCTGCAGGACGAGCCGATCGCCGACCCGGTCTGCGTCCCGGGCCACTTCCTCGCCAAGCTCGCCCGCGACAACGGCGTCGTCGTGGCGCAGCTCGGCGAAGGAGCCGACGAGCTCTTCTTCGGCTACCCGTCATGGCGGACCCTCCTCGACCTCCAGCGCGCCGACGATCTGCCGGTGCCGCGAGCGCTGAAGCGCGCCGGCGTCGGCGCCTCCCGCCTCGTCGGACAGGACCGGCGGCGGGAGGTCGAATACCTGCGCCGAGGCGGCCTCGGCCAGCCGATCTTCTGGAGCGGCGCCGAGTCGTTCATGGAGGCCGAGAAGCAGCGGCTGCTCGCCCCGGCCCTGAGACGGCGGCTCGGCGACCTCACCTCCTGGGACGCGCTCGAGCCGATCCACCGTCGCTTCACGGCAACCGGCCTCGAGCAGTCACACCTGAACTGGATGAGCTACGTCGACCTCAATCTGCGGCTTCCCGAGCTGCTGCTGATGCGCGTCGACAAGATGTCGATGGGGGTCGGCCTCGAGGCGCGCGTGCCGTTCCTCGACCACCGGCTCGTCGGCCTCGCGCTCTCGATTCCGCAGAAGACGAAGACCGACGGCGGGACGCTGAAGCACGTGCTGAAGCTGGCAGTGCGGGGGCTCGTCCCCGACGAGGTGATCGACCGACCGAAGCAGGGATTCAAGGTGCCGGTCGAGGAATGGCTGCTGGCGCGGCTCGGTGACACGGTCCGCCGCGAGCTCGATGCGTTCTGCACCGAGACCGATCTGCTCGACCGGGACGAGGTCCGCCGGCTCGTCGAGCGGCGATCACGCGAGACCTGGACGCTCCTGAACCTGGCCATGTGGTACCGCGAGTTCATCGCGTAGGCTCGAGCGCGTCGGTCAGCGCGCCGCGCGGGCGGCACGACGAACAGCGGCGACGAACGGCTCGATGCTCTGCTCGTAGCCCCAGGAGGAGACGAGCTCGGCCGAGCGCCGCCCGGCGCGCTCGCGGAACTCGTCGTCATCAGCGAGCTGGGCGATCGCGCATGCCTGGCCCTCGAGGTCACCGTTCCTGACGAGTGCCCCGTTCCCGCCCGGTTCGAGCAGATCGGCCGCCGCTCCAACCGTGTCGGTCAGGATCAGCGGGAGCCCGAAGGCGGCCGCCTCGTTGACGACGGTGCCCCAGGTCTCGCGGCGCGAGAGGAGGATGAAGAGGTCGGCCGCGGCGTAGCACTGAAGCAGCGGCTCGCCCTCGCGAAAACCGGTGAAGGTCGCTGCGAGACCGAGCTCGACCGCGCGTGCCTCGAGCGAGGCGCGGAGCGGGCCGTCGCCCACGACGAGCAGGTGCAGCGGGCGCGCCGTGAGCGAGCGGGCCCGCGCCACCGCCGTAAGCGTCTCCTCGACGCGTTTCATCGGGATCAGCCGGCCGACCTCCAAGATGACGAGAGCCTCCTCCGCAATCGAGAGCCCGCGGCGGATCTCGTCGCGTCGTCCGCTGAGGCGCTCGGCCGCCGCCCGGTAGGCCGTCACGTCGACCGTGTTCGGGAAGACGGTGATCTCTGCCGGCCTCGCCCCGTAGCGGATCGCGTGGGCCCGGGCGAGCGTGCCCGGCACGAGCGAGCCGCTCGACTGCGGAACGACCTGCCGGAGCACGACGGCTTTCACCCCTTTCACCCAGCCCGGCCGCGGCTCGCGCAGGTGGTTCTCGGAGACGATCAGGTACGGAACGCGCCGGAGCCGGGCCCACGCGATCGCGGCCTGCGCC
This sequence comes from uncultured Actinomycetota bacterium, assembly GCA_963765345.1. Taxonomy (GTDB): domain Bacteria; phylum Actinomycetota; class Thermoleophilia; order Gaiellales; family Gaiellaceae; genus PALSA-600. The sequence continues at coordinate 52,168 of CAVXWI010000013.1, read as the reverse complement.
GCGAACACGCTCCAGCCGCCGATGACGAGCACGTCGAACCGCTCGCGCTCGAGCACCGACCAGATCTGCGGGGTGATCGGGTAGTCGTGGTGAAGCAGACGGGAGAGGGGCAGGCTCGGACCACGGAGGACAACGGCGTCGGCCGGTAACTCGACCGACCACTGCCGCCTCTGGATGCTCCGGGCGGCATAGATCACGCTGAGCTCGATCTCGCGATGCTCGGCGATCCGCACCAGTTGGGGCGCGCGCCACGGGCTCGGCTCACCGCTGATATAGCCAACCCGGATCACGCCGCCCGGAGCCCCGTTCGGTACCCGATCTTCGCCCACCCGCGTCGAACCGTCTCGCCGGCATGACCGATCGCGAGCGGATTGGGCACGAGCCCGCCACGCAGGAGGCGATGCGTCGCGTCGTAGCGCGAGTAGAGATGGGCGCGGCCGCCCGCCAGGCGCCGGTTCTCCGAGGCCTCCGGTCCCTCCCGAACCTTGGCGAGGCTGCCGGCGTGGCGGTAGTCGTGGTCCTGGTGGATCGGCCTGACGGCGCTCGTCGCGTCGACGACCATCGCTCCCTCCGAGCGAGCCTTCCAGACGAGCCAGTTGTCCCAGGCGGTCCGGCCGACCGCAAACGCGGGAATCTCCGCGAACAGGCCGGGCGAGAAGAGGAAGTAGTCGAGCGCGTCGGCTCCGCGCTTGCGCGAGCCGCTCGACAGGGCTATCCAGTCGAGCGAGCCCGCATCGAGGAGGCCCTCGACGCGGACGTTCCAGCACTCACCGATCACGAGGAATCGCTCGCTCCGGCGTTGCGATGCCTCGGCCGCGAACGCGAGCGACGGCGGCAGCAGGATGTCGGCGTTCACGTAGCAGAGCAGGCGCCCCCCGGCATGCTCGGCGGCGAGGGCGAACGCGCTGTCGAGGCGCGGCGTCCCCTGATCGGTTCGCGCGACCGGTGCAAGCTGCCGGACGCCCAGCGACTCGGCCGCTTCGGTCATCCCCGGCTCATCACCGATCAGCAGCACGCTGACGTCGGGCGCCACCTGGAGCCAGGAGGCGATGGCGTTACGCTGGATCGTGTCGGTGGCTCCCGTGAACGGCTTCGGGATGGTCACGAAGGCGATCACGTGCCGGGGCCGTTTCGCGCGCCTGTAGTAATGTCGAGCAGCGCCTGCTCCAGTCGCTCGGCCTGGACCGAGCGGAGCCGCCGCCGGGCGAACTCACGCCCCCTTTGCCCCATCGCCACGGCCTCCTCGGGGTGTGCGTGGAGCCAGCGCACCCCGTCTGCGAGCGCGCCAGGATTCTCCGGCGGGAGCGCGAGACCGGCGCCGGCGAGCCCGAGGATCCTGGCCGACTCGCCGGCAGCCGCCAGGAGGACCGGGCGGCCGCAGGCCATAAAGTCGATGAGCTTGGAGGGGACGAACTGCTCGAATGTCGGATGCGCCGAGAGCGGAACAAGCATCGCGTCGCTCGCCGCGAGGATCGGCGGGATGCGCTCGACCGGCACCTGCGGCTGGAAGTGGACATTCGTCAGCCGCCGGCGAGCTGCCTCTGCGACGGTTGCTTGCTTCATCGGCCCGTCGCCGACGAAGGCGACGTCGGCGATATCGGCGACGAGAGCTGCCGCTGCGAGAACAGAGGGCAGCGCCTGCGCGATCCCGAGTGTTCCCGCAAAGGTGACGAGAAACCGTTCCGGCGCGACGCCGAGGCGGTTCAGGGGCCCGATCGGCTCGGAGACGAAGAACTGCTCGAGCGTGCCGTTCGGAATCAGGACGGCCGGGGGACCCGTCGTGCGAAGGGCATCGATGTGTTCGCAAAACGGCCGGGTCACGGCCACGACGAGAGCCGCGGAGTCATAGAGCCTGCGCTCGAGCTCTTCGGCGGCGGAGGTTTCCCACCCCGCCGAGATCTGCCGCAGGCTCGTCGCTGCCGCCGGCCACAAATCGCGGACGTCAAGGACAAGTGGGGCGGCGTTCATCCGGGCGATCGCAAGCCCGGCGAGCCCCGTGAAGAGGGGCGGGGTCGTCGCGAGCACGACGTCGGCCCGCCCGGCGAGCGGTGCGACGGCGGTCGCGAGGCCCATGAACGAAAGGTAGAAGGCCATCCGGTTGCGCTGGGTCTTGACTGGATCGGTCTTCACCCAGACGCGAAGGATCCGGTACGCGTTCGAGCGGTCGTCCTCGAGCAAGCGGCCGCGGTAGGCCTCCGGAACGACTCCCTGCGGGTGGTTCGGAAACTCGCAGATGACGGTGACGCGGTGACCCCGGTCGGCAAGGTACTCGGCGAAGCTCTGCATGCGCGATTGGGTGGCACCGATCTCCGGCGGGAAGTACTGCGAGACGATGACGATTCGAAGCCTCTTCCCGGCCGTCGTGCGGGCGTCCGAGCGCGGCAATACGCGCGGAAGACCTGCCTGGCCACCCAGGGAACGACGCGCTGGCTGACGGCTCCGCTCGAGCAGCGTCGTGTACAACGCGTCCAGGTCGGCGACGAGCCGCGGGATCGAGTACCGGGATCGAACGTCCTCGCTGCCGTACGCCCCGAAGCGCGCACGAAGCTCCGGGTCGTCCGCCAACCGTGCCAGCCGATCGGCAACGGCCTCGACGTCGTGGGCCGGGACGAGGAAGCCCGAGCGGCCGTCGTCGACAACATCGACGACGCCGCCGACGTCGGTCGAGACGACCGGCCGCGACGCAGCGAGCGCCTCGATCAAGGTGACGGGTGTTCCCTCGTTCGCAGACGTGAGCGCAACCACGTCGGTCGCCGCGTAAAGCCGGCCGACGTCGGACCTGTAGCCCGTAAAATGCAGGTGCGATGCGATGCCGAGCTCTGCCCCGAGCGAGCGCAGATCCGCCGCAAGTGGTCCGTCCCCGACGAGCAGAAGCTCACCGTCGCCGCGTCGGGCACGAAGGAGGGCAAAGGCGCGCAGGAGATCGTCGGCCCGCTTGATCTCGGTCATTCGCCCGAACCAGCCGACGACGAATGCCTCGGTCGAGATGCCGAGCTCTGCCCGAGTCTCTCCGCGAGCGGCCGGCGCTGCGGAGACGCGACCGTCGAGGTCGAGACCGAGCCGGATGACGGTGATCCGATCCGGCGGCGCCACGCCGAGGCGGACGAGGTCGTCGCGCACCTCGGGGCTGACGGCAATGAGGGCGTCGGAGACGGCGGCGAGACGGCGCTCGATCTGGAGGAAACCCGCGGACTGGACCGAGCCGAAGTACCCACGCAGGACATGACCGTGAAACGTGTGGACGACCACGGCCGGCCTGGCATCGCCGGAGAGAGCAGCCGCGACTCGGCCCACCGTCCCCGCCTTGGCGGTGTGGGTGTGGAGAATCTGAGGCCGGAGTTCTCGAATGAGGGCACGGACGCGACGAACTGCCGCTACGTCGAGCAGCGGCGAGATATCGCGTTGAAGCTCCGGAAGGTAGAAGGGGTTGACGCCGAGTTCCTCGGCCACCGCCTCCATCGACCCCTCGCCTGCACCGACGCGCCCGGCCACGAGCGTCGTCCGATAGCCGAGCTCGTCGAGCTCTCGGCTGAGGTACGAGACGTGGAGGGCCGGGCCACCCACGTTCAGGCGCGCGATCAATCGGAGGATCCGAATCGGCTCTTCAGGCTTCTTCATCGAGCGGTCGTTTTACCTTCCGCCGCGGGTGTCGGGCGGTTCGGCCGCGAACGAGCGGCCGAGGCGGCCGGGTTACGGAGCCTTCGCGACCGGTCCCGTTGTTGCCGATCGGCAGTTGGCCCGCCGGAGAATGACTACGGCCGACCGCGTGACAGGGGCAGGAATGTCGGCGAACACCTAGACGAAGCGGTTTGCTGCCATCACCTCCTTGGGATCAGAGGCGCGTCGGGCAGCCAAGCCGCGCCCTCGGGCGACGAGGTCGCGTGTGCGATCACGGTCACCGTCTACACTCAAGCCGTTTGCCGGGTCGCACCGACGACGTCAGGACGTTCTGGGAGGCCACGCCGTGCGCCGACTCTCTCGCGTCCTCGGCACGTGGTAGTGAGCGCTACTTCGCGGAGATCGCGGCCGCGAAGGAACAGATGGAACCGCACGCCGGCGCGTTCGCGGACTTCGCGAACTTCAGGGGTCGCGACGTGCTCGAGGTCGGCTGCGGGATCGGCGTCCACTCCACGGCGTTTGCCCGCGCCGGAGCCGTCCTGACCGCGTGCGATCTGACCGAGGCCGGGGCGTCCCTCGCGCGAGAGCAGCTTCGTATCGCGGGCGTCCTCGGGACCGTTCTCGTCGCCAATGCCGAGCAGCTTCCCTTCCCCGACGGGTCGTTCGACCTCGTGTGGTCGTGGGGTGTGATCCATCACATGTCGGATCCAGCCCGCGGTGTCAGCGAGATCAGACGGGTGCTGCGCCCGAGCGGCGAGGCGCGCGTGATGCTGTATTCGGCCCGGTCACTGTTTGCCTTTGCGGTCTGGGGTCGGCAGCTGGTGCGGGAGCGGCGGCCGGTAGGGCTACGCGAGTCGGCGGCCCGTGGCCTGGAAAGCCCCGGCACACAGCTCTTCACCGTGCCGGAGGCGCGACGGCTGTTCGCCGACTTCGATCGCGTCGAGATTCGCCAGGTGGCAACGGTGTACGACCGCCTGCCGATCGCGCCGCTCGGTTGGCACCTCCTCGTCCGCGCGACCGGGCCTTGAAGCGCTCCGGCCCGAGGCCCAACCGGGAAACCAGCAGGCCCACATCTCCGACACGGTACGAGGCTCACGGTATCGTCGTCGTCTTGGCGCGATCGGAAAGACACCTGGACCGGCGAGCGCGATTGAGCGTGGGGCCTTGGCGACCTCGCAGCTGACAGAAATCGTCATCAAGCCGACGACAGGGCTGTTGCCGTCCCGGCTCGGCGAGTTGTGGAGCTATCGCCAGATCTTCGAGTTCCTCGTTTGGCGCGACATCAAGGTGCGCTATGCCCAGACGGCGCTCGGGGGAGTGTGGATGGTCTTCCAGCCGCTAGCGCTGATGCTCGTCTACACCTTCGCCTTCAGCCACCTGGCCAGGGTGTCGATCCCGGGGCTGCCCTACCCGGTCTTCGCGCTCGCAGGCCTGACGCTGTGGATCTTCGTGTCGCGGAGCGTGCTTCTCGGCTCCGAGAGCGTGCTGGCCAACATCGCTCTCGTGACCAAGACCGCCTGCCCGCGCATCCTGATTCCGCTGGCTGCGGTCGTCTCGGTCTTCGTCGACTTCCTGGTCGCCCTCGGTCTGTTCTTCGTGATCTCTGCCGCCTACGGCATCTTCCCGACCTGGCGCATCATCTTCGTACCGCCACTCCTCTTCGTCGCCTTCGTGCTCACCCTCGGTCTCTCGCTCTTCCTCTCGGCGACAAACGTCCGGTATCGCGACGTCGCCCAGGCACTGCCATTCCTGATCATGCTCTGGTTCTTCCTCAGCCCCGTTGCCTACCAGCTGCAGACACCTGGCCGCTCGTGGGAGACGATCGTTCTGGCCGTAAACCCCCTCGTCGGTCTCATCCTCGCGTTGCGGTGGGCGCTGCTCGACACCCCCGCGCCCCACGGCCTCCTCGCCCTGTCCGTCGTGATCTCCGCCGGCGTCTTCCTGTTCGGGTTGAGGCACTTCTCACGCGCAGAACGAACGTTCGCCGATGACATCTAGGGAACACGCATCGCCCGAAACCGTGATCCGGGCCCAGGGACTGGGGAAGTGCTACCGGATCTGGACGCACTCCAAACCGACCAGTCTCAGCGACCGGGTCGAGAGCATCGTCCACGTCGCGCGGGCGCGCCGCAAGGAAAACAAGACCCCCCTGCGGGAAGAGATCTGGGCCCTCCGCAACGTGTCATTCGAGGTCAACCGGGGCGAGGTGCTCGGGGTGATCGGCCCGAATGGCGCCGGCAAGTCGACGCTGTTGTCCATTCTCGCCCGGATCACGGAGCCGACCGAGGGCGAGGTGCGGATCTCCGGCCGGGTGAGCAGCATCCTGGAGGTCGGAACAGGGTTTCATTCCGAGCTCAGTGGACGCGACAACGTCTTCCTCAACGGCACGATCCTCGGCATGTCGCGGGCCGAGATCGCCTCCAAGTTCGACGAGATCGTCGAGTTCTCGGGTGTCGGCGAGTTCATCGACATGCCGGTCAAGCGCTACTCCTCGGGCATGTACGTTCGCCTCGCGTTCGCGGTCACCGCCCACCTCGATCCCGACGTCTTGCTTCTGGACGAGGTGCTCGCGGTCGGGGATCGAGGCTTTCAGGAGAAATGCCACGAGCGGGTCAGAGAAATGACCGCCGCGCAGCGGACGGTCGTTTTCGTCAGCCACGACGTCGGCTCCGTCGAGCGTCTCTGCGATCGGGCGATCGTCATCGACGACGGGCGGATCACCTACGGCGGCCCAGTCCACGCAGCGATCGAGCACTACCTCGAGGCGGTCAGCCCGGAACTGCAGGAGACGGCGCAGAACGCGCACCACGGAACGGGGGAAGCGCAGATCGACGCGATCAGGGTCGAAAACGACAACGGGTCAGACGGCGTTCTCGCCAACGAACCCCTCTCGATCTCCACCGACCTGGTGGCACGGTCGGCCCTTGTCGCCGACGGCCTCAAACTCGAGCTCGAAATTCACGACTCGATCGGATCGACGTTCGTTGTGCTCGCGAAAGACCTCTCGCGCGAACCGCCGCTCGCACCCGGAACCGGGCCCTACACGGTCACCTGCCGTCTCCACGAGCTGCCGCTGAAGCCAGGTGCCTACGCCGTTTCGGCCGCGCTGTCACGACAGGGCGCAACGATTGACCGCGCGCCCAAGCTCGGCAGGTTCCGGATCGTCGCGAGCGACTTCTTCGGGACCGGGGAGCTGACGCGGGACGATCGCCTCGGGCCGGTGCTGGCGAGACACGACTGGAACGTCCAGGTCGGCGACCGTAGTCTGTTCGAGTCCTCTGCCGCCTCGTAGGGGTGAGGGTCTGGGAGGACCGGCGAGCGCGGTACGATCCCGCGACATGGGGGAGGCTGGCGTGATGGTGGACTCTGCCACCGAGGATTCGCTGCCGGGCGCCGCCGGGGCCCGCGGGCACCTCATCTCGGTGGTCGCGACCGCCCGCAACGACGGTCACGGCGGCGATCTGCTCTACCGGATGCAGCTGTTCGTCGACGCCCTCGCCGCCCAGTGCGCCCGCCACTCTCTCAATGCGGAGCTGGTGCTGGTCGAGTGGAACCCGCCTGCCGACCGGCCGCCATTGATCAACGTCCTCACCCTTCCTCCCGCGGACCTGTTGCCGATTCGCATCATCACCGTCCCGGGCGAGGTGCACGCCACGCTCGAGCACGCAGCGCAGCTTCCACTCTTCCAGATGATCGCCAAGAATGTCGGCATCCGCCGTGCCCGCGGCAGGTTCGTGCTCGCGACCAACGTTGACGTGCTGTTGTCCGACGAGCTCGTGGCGCGGCTCGCCGAACCCGGCCTGAGCGAACATCGCCTCTACCGCTGTGATCGCTACGACGTCACAGCCGATATCCCCGCCGGTGCGCCGATCGATCAGCAGCTCGACCTCTGCGCCGACCGGGTGATCCGGATCAACCGCTCGGACGCAACGATCGACGTGCAGACAGGAGACGAGTACCGCATCTATCCACGCAAGCTTCCGACGGCGCTCCCGCTCACCCTGGTAATCGCGATTCGGATTCTCGAGCTCGCCTGGAGAAAAACGAAGCACGCGACGTGGGCGATCGGCTGTTCGCTCCGGAGTGCGCTCGCACGATCGATCGAGCTCGCAAGGAGTCTTCTGGAACTCCGGCCAAAAAGGGCGGCACGCCGCGACTACCGACGCGCTCTCGCGCGTCTGCAGGTCCGTCTGCGTGCGCGATGGTCGCCCTCCGCGATTGCGAGTCGGCTCGCACGTCTTCGCAACCGGACGCAGCCGGAGGCGCCGCCGAGATCGCATCTGATCCGGATCCGCGAGCGATGGCGGAACTTTGTCGCCGACTGCCGCTCCGCAGTGGAGTGGGAGCAGGCACGGATCATGTTGCACACCAACGCATGCGGGGATTTCACGCTCATGTCGCAGCAGGGCTGGAGCGCGGTGCGCGGGTACCCCGAGCTGCAACTCTTCTCGATGCACCTCGATTCGCTGCTGCTCTACCAGGCCCACTACGCGGGATTCGCCGAGCAGTGCCTCGCAGGCCGCGTCTACCACCTCGAACACTCATCCGGTTTCCGGCCAGACAGCGAGGCTGTCCAGGCGCTGAACGAGCGGCTCGACCGAGCAGCCGTTCCCCAGGTGACGATGGATCAGTTCAGGGAGTGGATCCTGGCGATGTTCAGGGAGCGCTCGCCGCTGGTCTTCAACGGGCCGGACTGGGGCTTCGCGCGAGAGGAGTTTCCCGAGGACGCTACCGTCCCGGCTCTCGCCGTCTCGAGGCCCGGGTTCACCACATGAGCGAGTTCGCCAAAGTGCCTGTCGAGACGGTTCAGGCCTACTGGAACAGGCGCCCGTGCAACATCCGCCACTCGCCACAACCGGTCGGAAGCCGCGAGTACTTCGACGAGGTCGAAGCGAGGAAGTACTTCGTCGAGCCACACATTCCGGTCTTTGCGCAGTTTGACCGCTGGGCGGGAACGAAGGTGCTCGAGATCGGCTGTGGCATTGGAACGGACACGATCAACTTCGCCCGTGCCGGCGCCGAGGTCACCGTTGCCGAGCTGTCCGAGAAGTCGGTCGAGGTGGCCGAGAAGCGAGCCGAGGTCTTCGACAAGAGCGATCGGATCACGTTCTTCAAGGGCAATGCCGAGGAGCTTGCGACCTTCCTCCCCCCACAGGTCTTCGACCTCGTTTACTCGTTCGGCGTCATTCACCATTCGCCCCACCCCGAGCGGATCGTCGAGCAGGTGACGCGCTTCGTCGAGCCCGGTTCGACGTTCAAGGTCATGGTCTACAACCGGCGCTCATGGAAGGTTCTCTGGATCGTGCTCAAGTACGGGAAGGGCGACTTTCGCAAGGCACGCAGGCTGATCGCCGAGCACTCCGAGGCGGAGTTCGGCTCGCCGGTCACCTACGCCTACACGCGGAAGGAGCTCGCCGCCCTGCTCGAGCGACACGGCTTTCGCGTCACCGAGATGTTCGTCGACCACATCTTCCCGTGGCGGATTCGGGACTACGTCGAGTATCGCTACGTCAAGGTGTGGTACTTCCGCTGGCTCCCCGAATCGCTGTTTCGACGGCTGGAGCGAGTTCTTGGTTGGCATCTCTGCGCAACCGCAATCTACGAGCAACCGAAGGGAGTCTCAACGTGAGGGTGTCGGTAATCGGACTGGGCAAGCTCGGGTCGCCGATGGCGGCGTGTTTCGCGGCGAAGGGGATCACGACGATCGGCGTCGACATCTCCGCGAACTACGTCGAGGCGATCAACGAGGGCAGAGCACCTGTCTTCGAGCCTGGTCTCGAGGAGATGATCGCGGCGGGAAGGGGCTGCCTCACAGCCACGACCGACACGGTCGCCGCGGTCACCTCGTCAGACGCGACGTTCGTGATCGTCCCGACACCGAGCGACGCCGAGGGGGGATTCTCGCTCGACCACGTGCTCGAGGCGTGCGCGGCGATCGGAAAGGGGCTCCGCGAGAAGAGCGACTATCACCTGGTCGTGCTCACCAGCACCGTCATGCCAGGCGCGACCGCCGGACCTGTCCGCTCGGCGCTCGAGCAGGAGAGCGGCAAGCGCGCCGGTGTCGATTTTGGCCTCTGCTACAGCCCGGAGTTCGTCGCGCTCGGGAGCGTGATTCGCGACTTTCTCAATCCCGACTTCCTCTTGATCGGAGAATCTGACGAAACCGCAGGAGACGTGCTCACGAGTCTGTACCGCCGGATCGTCGGTGAGGGACCAGCCGTGGCCCGTCTCGGCTTCGTCGACGCCGAGCTGACAAAGCTTGCGGTCAACACGTTCGTCACGACAAAGATCGCGTTCGCCAACATGCTCGCCCGAATGTGCGAGCAGCTGCCGGGGGCGAGCGTCGACGAGGTGACAACGGCGCTCGGGCTCGACAGCCGCATCGGCGCGCGCTACCTCCGCGGAGCAATCAGCTACGGCGGGCCGTGCTTCCCGCGTGATAACGCCGCACTCGCCGTACTCGCCCGCAGGCTCGGAACGCCCGCGCTCGTCGCCGAGGCGACCGACGCGGCGAACCGCGCCGGGATCGACCACCTCGCGAACACGATCGTCGGCAGGCTCCCGCAAGGCGGGACCGCCGGCATTCTCGGGCTGGCCTACAAGCCGAACACCGACGTGGTCGTCGAGTCGCCCGGCCTTCTCCTCGCGCTCGCCCTCGCGGAGCGAGATGTTGCCGTCATCGCCTACGATCCGGCCTCGATCGAGAACGCCAAGCGGGTTACGGGCGACCGTATTCGTTACGCCGACTCGGAAGACGAATGCATCCGAGAGTCGGACGTCGTTGCCATCACGACCGCCTGGAGCGAGTTTACGAACCTTGAGCCAGCACTCCTCGAGCGGGAGCCACCGCTGACGGCCGTCATCGACTGCTGGCGGCTCCTCGAACGCGATCGGTTCGACGGCGCAATCGACTACGTCGCACTCGGCGAGGGCCCTCTACGCCCGTCGGTGCTGCGCAAGCCGGCGGGCGTCTAGCACCGTTTGGGGTCGATCTCAACCGGCAACGGGACTGAAGCTCCGCGAACGCCAGGGCGGGGGCCCGCGAGGCCGGGGGCTAGAATCGGGGGTCGTCGTGTTTGGCGAAGCCCAGCCAGTCCCGCTGCGCCCTCAGCTTCGGATCAGACCGCGGGTAGTAGGCCGGACTTCGTGGCGGCTCGCAGAACGTCTTGCGGACGCCACCTTCGTACCGGTCTGCTACCTGGGGATGGTCCTTCTGCTGTGGTTGCCGTTCGGGCCGAAAAACGGCATGGGCTACGAGACGGGCTTCGCGTACGACAGTGACACGTCGAGCTTCTGGCACGGGTTCTTCTACAGCGACCCGCTCCGCCCGTATACAAGCGTCTTCTACAACCTGGGATACCACCTCTCGGCCTGGCTCGGAATACCGGGCAGCTTCCTTGGCTACCAACTGGTCTACGCGGCCCTCTGGTTTGGTCGCGGCTTCCTCGCGTATCTCATCGTCCGCGCACTCTTTCCACGCAACCGCGTCTTCGCCGTTCTGATCGGCCTGATCGTGCTGGTGCACGCGTCCGATCGCGCCACGAATTGGGTCGGTCAGATGAATCAGTACGGGATGATCTTCTGGACGCTCCTTTCGATCTACCTGCTCATAAGGGCACTGAAGGCTGCGACGTTTCTCCCGACCGTCATCTTCACGCTCGGATCGATGTGGGCCGTGCGGATGGCCCTCTGGAGCTACGAGAGCGCTCTCTTCATCATCTTTCTCGTCCCGCTCATGCTCCTCGTGTTCCGGTTCCGCTTCAGACTCCGGCCTGTTCTCATCGTCTGCGCCTACTACATCTCTCCCGTCAGCTACGTCTGGGATAGCTACCAACGCTACTCGGCGAACGGCTCCTCGACCTATCAGCAGTCGGTCCTTCGCTCCAACATGTCTCCCGGCCCCATCCTCAGCGACTGGTGGTTCAACATCACGAACAGCCTCGAGTTCTGGAACTGGAGCCGGGGTATGCCCGCGGTCACCGCGCCTGCAGAGCGGCATGTGCTCGGGCTTGCCGGAGCAGCTCTCGCCGCGGTCGTCGTTGCCGGCGCAGCCCTCACTGCGAAGCGTCGCGGCGCAACGCTCCCGGACCGGCGCAGCCTCGTAAATCTCCTCATCTGCGGCCTGGTGATCCTCGCCGCGAGCTTTCCGGCCTACGTTATCCTCTCGTCGGCTCGCGAGCTCTGGCGAACCCAATTCTCTGTCCAGCATCGGAGCCGGGCTCGTGCTCGGTTCGATCATCGCCCTCGCTGCGACCACCGTGCGTCGAAGCTGGGCCGTGGCGGCGATCGCGGCTATCGGGGCCGGAGCGATCGCGTACTTTGGCGTGCTGGCATCCTTTACAGACGCGAGTTTCGAGTACGCCACGTGGACCAAGGAGAAGCGCACAGTAGAAGAGGTCGTCTCTTTGGCGCCTCGCCTCGAACGCGGAACGGTGGTGGTCCTCGTCGACGTGCCTCAGGCTGACGATTCTTTCGGCAACAACATGTGGTTCGACTTCGGTATGCGTCTCGCCTATCCCCGCGAGCTTGTCAGCGGGATCTACTTCTATCCGGGCGGGACGCCCTCTCCTGGCGAGAACCTCGCACTGCACAATGGATTCTGGGAGTACACGAACACGGGGTACGCCACGCTGGTGCGCCGCGCTCCCGTGCGCAATAGCGTGATCATTCGCTACTCGCCCACAGGTGCGCCGAGGCTGCTCCAACGTCTGCCGGCGTTCCTCCACGCGACACCGGCGGTCGAGAGCGCCTACGACCCGGGAGCCCGGATCGAATCGGGGCCCCCGTCCCCCTACGCGATCCGGCGATACGGGCCGATCTCAAGCGAGCCGCGCAGATGAACGCGAAACAGCCTTCCCGCAGCGAAGATGCCCGTCCCACGGGTGCCCGGAAGCGACTGCTGATCTTCGTCGTTGCGTATAACGCCGAGCGCACGATCGAATCGGTGCTCGCGCGCATTCCCGAAAGTCTCACGGACCAGTGCGATGTCGAGATCCTCGTGATCGACGACGCCTCGGCCGACCGGACGTTCGAGCGGGGTGAGCGTGTTAGGCGTGACGACAGGTTGGCCTTTCCTCTGCATGTGCTCTTCAACCCGGTCAATCAGGGGTACGGCGGCAATCAGAAGATTGGCTTTCACTTTGCCCTGAACGAAAACTTCGACTTCGTCGCGCTCCTGCACGGCGACGGCCAGTATGCGCCCGAGTCGCTCCCGGATCTCCTCGCCCCCCTGCTCTCGGGCGACGCCGACGCGGTTTTTGGATCTCGCATGTTGAGCCGCGGCGGTGCACGCGAAGGCGGGATGCCTCTCTATAAGTTCGTCGGCAACAAGGTTCTAACGTCCTTGCAAAATAAGCTCCTCCGTACACGACTCAGCGAGTTTCACTCGGGTTACCGGCTGTACTCGATCGACGCCTTGCGACGTATACCGTTCGATCTCAATACCGACGACTTTCACTTCGATACCGAAATCATCATCCAGCTGGTGCTGGCAAAGCAGCGCATTCGCGAACTGCCGATCCCGACCTACTACGGCGACGAGATCTGCCACGTGAATGGGATGAAGTACGCGTTCGACGTTGTTCGTACAACGTTCAAGGCCCGTAGTCAGGAACTCGACCTCTTTTACGACCGGCGCTTCGACTGTAGCGTGGATCGCACCCATGCGCGGTATACGCCTAAGTTCGACCACGACAGCACTCACACGCTCGCCCTTGCACGGATCCCTGCCGGAAGCCGGGTTCTCGATCTCGGGTGCGCGGGCGGCTATCTAGGAGCGGAGCTCCGAGCAAAGGGCTGCTACGTCGCCGGGATCGACCTTTTCCCAATGGCGGATGGCCTGCGACTCGATGAGTTCTATCTCTGGGATCTCAACACGTCAGAACTTCCTGTCGACCCCGCGGCGTTCGACGTTGTCGTGATGCTCGACGTCATCGAGCACCTCGCATCGCCCGAGAGCTTCCTCGATTACCTTCACAACGCCCTGGCCGATGCTCCTGAGGCCAAGCTGATCATCAGTACCGGCAACATCGCCTTCGCACCCCTCCGTGCAATGCTCGTCATGGGGCAGTTCAACTACGGTCGCCGCGGAATCCTCGACCTGACCCACACTCGCCTGTTTACCTTCGCCACGCTGCGGCGATTGCTGGAAGGGGCTTCTTTCCGGATCGTGGAGGAGCGGGGCGTCGTGGCACCGTTTACGAAGGCGGTCGGAGAGACCAGGCTCGCGCGCACGCTGCTCGGAGTGAATCAGGGCCTGGTTCGACTACGCCGCGAGCTTTTCTCCTACCAAGCCTTCGTCGTCGCTCAGCCACGACTCTCGCTGCCGCACCTGCTAACCGAAGCCCGGCAGCACTCGCGCGATCGGGCCGATTCGCTCGCGAGCTGGGCGCCCGAACCGGTCGGGCAGGTCGCGTTGGCTCTTACGCCAAGGAGCCCGGATGGCGGGGAGGCGAGGCAGAAGTGGCCGATCTCGAGCGATCCCTCCGGTGGCGATCGGAAAGACGTCTTCGGCGGCCCTGCTCCTTCGCCGTCGTGACGTCTAACTGCTGCTCGCTCAGCATGCGCCGTCGACCCGCTCGTGGCGCGCTCGTCGGGCCCGGAGCACGGTTTCCTCGCGGACAGGAAGTCCGCGGACGTGGTTTAGCAAGCACCACTCTGGGCGTCCATGGCGGACGCTTCGCACAGCACACCTACGTGCACGCCTTCGGGAACGAGCGCGGTGCCGCGATATTGGCGATTGCCTAGCGGCCACGAAGGACAGAACACGATCGGGCGGCACATCTCGAACGCGGATGTCTCGACGGAGAGATACGAGACTGTCGCCCGTCGAGTCGACCGACCAAGCGGATCTCTCCCTTGTCCGTCTCGACGTGATCAAGCTGGATGTCGAGAGGGCGAACCCGGCGCTCTCGAACGGGCGCGGGATACGATCGCCCACTTTGGCCGACCTAGAAGGGACTCGTGGAAGGTCGCGCGTCGCGCGACAAAACCATCAGTCGTACTCAGGCGAATGCGAAGCCTCGGTCGCACCGCCTCGGACCGCAAACTCTGAGTCAGTCGAGCTCGGGGTTGCTCCACGACTGAACACCATCCTGAAAGAGCATTCTTCCGTACGGCGTATCGCTGTATCCGCCACCGGGCCAATCGTATCCATTTTCCCATCCGAGTTCCCCAAAAAATGCCCGGAGTCGCTGCTCGTTCTCAACGCTGTGTGTGCCAATGTGAACCTTCCGCACGCTCCGTCGCAGTTCATCGGGTGCGGCTTCAAAGACCTCCGCCTCCGAGCCCTGGATGTCGGCATCGATGAGGTCAACCCTTCCCTCTTTTGCAAGGAGACCACCGAGGCTCACCGCACGAACCGATCTGATTCGCCGTGCCTGGTTGTCTCGCTTGAGCCTGGAAGCTATCCCGCGAGGAACTTTTGTCGGAGGTTCGTCGGCGACGCGTTGGCCATACCAGTTGGCCGAGTCGCCGACGTGAAACCAAACGGAACCGTCCTTGGCTCCTACGGCAGCCTCGACAAGTCGTGCGGCCTTTAGGTCGACGTCGTTATCCAGAAAATGGCGCTTCATCCAGCGGAAGTGATCCGGGTCAGCTTCAACGCCGATCAGGCGATAATCAAGCCCGAGATGACGCGCGGCCAGCGCACCCGAGACAAGCCATCGACCCCAACCAGCTCCCAACTCCATCATCGTGAAACAGCCATTCGCACTCGCAACAGCCTCGAGCAAGTCGGTCCACTCGAAGTACTCTTCGTTTTGAACCGGTGCTCTCGTAACCTCGTATCGGTCTTGTGAAAAATCACCGAGTTGTGCGTACATCGAGAAGAACTCGACGCGCGTCTTAGCACCAAGGAAGTTCACCGCCCAACCAGACTCAAGGCGGCCCTGCCAACCCGGAAACCGGCTGAACACGGGATGGGGCTGGGTCGGGACTGCTACGCCACGGAAGCGCGCGCTGTCGGAATCTTCCGAAGGCTCACCGGCGGACGGTGCGTCCTCGCTCTCGTAGAGTTCAGGTTCGTTCTTCTCCATGAGTAACAATCGCCACACCAGTGCTCTCAGACTTGGACAGGCTCCTACGAACGCTGGGCCACTCCCGTCGAGGGCGTTCTTCGACCTGACTGAAGCGCCGCCGCTCGTCTCGATGACCCGCCAACGGTACCTGGTTCGAGCGTAGGCGTAGCCGGCTGAACCCTCAGAAGTGCTCGCGGCCGCGGGGTCGCCGGGGTACGGACTGGTCGGGATGCGTGACTGGACGCTTCGAGCGGGTTGTCCGTCGTGAATCAAGGTGACTACCCACGCTCGGAGCTCGGCCTCGAGAGCGATCAAGCGATGACGCAGGTCGCTCCGGTAGCTGCGAACCACCTTCGCCGCACGCATCGGCCGGTTGAGGATCGTCGATGAGTAAGACGCGCTGCTCCTCGAGCACGAACGCCGCACGCGTCGTCTCTCCGAGTTCATCGCCGGGTTCGGCGAACTGCTCGAAGGAGCGACGCCCTGGGACGCCGCCCGATCACGGCTGGAGATCTTGTCAAACCCCGCGGAAGCCGCGGAGACCAAACCGCTATGCGCGACGCGGCACATCGATCGGACTCCGACGTTCGTAGCTGCTCAGCAGACGTCGTGGGACGCCGTGCAGCATCGACCGCCGCAGCAAGCTGCCGCATGCCACCAGGCATCACCCTCTGGGGCGAAGCTCTAGTCTGAGAGGGCCGACGTCGGCAAAGCGATTGACAGGGGCGTGTCCTCGATCCCGCCCGTCATCTGCTCGCGGATCCAGGCGTAGGTCGTCGCCATTCCCGTTTCCAGGGAGGTGTTGGGCTCCCAGCCGAGCCGCTCGAGGATCATGGTGTTGTCGCTGTTTCGGCCCCGTACGCCTTGGGGGGCCGAGAGGTTGTAGCGCCGCTGCAGGCTGATGCCGGCGATCTCCTCGACGATGTCGACGAGCTGGTTGATCGTCACGAGCTGCGAGCTGCCGAGATTGATCGGCTCGGTGACCCCTCCCTCCAGCAGGCGGAAAATACCGTCGATCGTGTCGTCGATGTAGGTGAAGCTTCGGGTCTGCTCGCCGTCGCCCCAGATCTCGATCACGTCCGAACCGGCGAGCTGCGCGGCGATCACCTTGCGGCAGATCGCTGCCGGCGCCTTCTCGCGGCCGCCGTCCCAGGTCCCGTTCGGGCCGTAGACGTTGTGGAACCGTGGTACACACACTGCGATCCCGAAGTCCTCGTGAAAGTGCCGGCACATCCGTTCGCTGAACAGCTTCTCCCAGCCGTATCCGTCCTCGGGCTCGGCCGGATAGGCGTCTTCCTCCCTGAGCGCGGTCACGTCGGAATCGGTCTGGTGCTCGGCGGCATACACACAAGCGGACGAGCCGAAAAGGAACGAGCCGACGCCTGCGGACCGCGAGGCGACGAGGAGATTAGTGTTGATCAGCACCGAGACCATGCACTCCGCCTTGTGGGTCTCGATGTAGCCCATCCCGCCCATGTCGGCGGCCAGGTTGAACACCACGTCCGCACCGGCCACGGCCTCGACACAGGCCGCGGGTTCGCGCAGATCCAGGACGAGGTTCTCGACGCCGTCGAAGCTCTGGTACCAGTCGGGCAGCGGCTTGATGTCCGCGCCCCGTACGTGGTCGAAGCCGCGCCGCCGAAGTTCGGCGACGAGGTGACCGCCGATGAATCCGCCGGCGCCCGTCACGAGAACCTGCTTCCGGGTGTTCAGCTCCATCGATCCCCACGCTCCGTCATGGCTGGCCTATTCTAGGGGACGGATCCGCCAGCTCAGCTCGTACGGGAGCACGACGTCGCACGAGACGGCAAGCACCTCGGTCTCCAGACGCTCTCCAAATCGTTCGCCGACCTTCCAAGGTTCGACGTTCACAGGGCCCGTATCGGACTCGGCGGCGACCGCACGGGCGCCCGGGGCGAGCACGAGGCGGCTCGTAATCCTGTGGAGCCCGTTACCCTCGACCCGGTCCGAGATCACGACCTCCGCTGCGGACCACATGACTCGTCGGATGTGCGTCAGGCCGCCGGACCAGCGGACCCGTGCCACCACCGCGGACTCCTCGACGAGGTCGAGCCGCACCTGCGGCAACGGACCGGAGCGGAACGCGCGCCATGGCTCAAACTGGCTGCGGCCGTCGAGCGCGATCGTGGAATGCGCGGGCGTCGAACGGAGCCGGTCTCGCTCGGGGCCCGGCTCGTACGTCGCGGTACCCGTGTCGACGAGCGCGGGCCGGCCGTCCCACCAGACCTGTACCGACAGCGCGTCGGCATGCGCATGGGCGGGCAGAAATGCGGGAGCAGGCGCACCGCAGTCGAATGCGAGCCAGAGCCGAGGCGAGCGAACGACGACGTAGCCGGTCTCCGGAAACGCGCTCACCCCTGCCGCCGGCTCGTCGAGCTCGAGCCGCGGCGCCAGGTCGAGCCCGCCGTCGTTGAAGAGCGCGGGTGCCCCGTCGGGCCGCTGCAGGCACGGAGGCGAACCGGCGCATGCGTTCGATCGGCTCGGCGAGCCAGGCAGCGTTCGTCAACGCCTGCACCTCGAGCAGGTCGCGCAGCACGACGAGGTGGTAGACGGGGCTCCGCTCGTAGTGGCCGCCGTCGGGCAGGACCTGTTCCGGCAGCTCGCGGCGGAGAAGCTCCAGGCCGAGACGCCGGAAGCGTGGCTCGCCGAACGCCGAACCGCCGGCGACGAGCCCGCGGGCGTTCCGAATTACGTGGTTTCCGAGCACGTCGTCCTCGACGTTCGCCTCGAGCCGGAGCAGTTGGCGCCAGAGGCTGCGCTCGAGCTCCGGGGAGGCGAGGGCGGGTTCGAGCGTCAGGGCTGCAGTCCAGCTCGCGATCCGGGTCGCGAGCGGGTAGGGATGCCAGGCGTCGTCATTGCGGGGCGGATTCGCGGCGATCCACCCGGCGAGCAGCGAGCGGGCGCGGGCGAGCTCTCCTGCCCGGGCGGCGGCGAGAACGTCCTCGCCGTAGTGCCGATGGAAGCTCGCGAGCCTCGTCCCCGGCTCCGGCAGCCCCGAGGGCTCGAATGCGGGCGAACGCCAGAGCGTCTCGCCGGTGAGCACCGGCGCCGCCTCGCGGGTTGGGGCTCCGTCGGGGAACCGCCGGCGGGCGAGCGGCCGGCGCAGGCGGGCGCCCACCTGGCGCCACCGAGCGGCGAGGAGCGCGTGCGCGTAGAGGCGGGGGTTCACGCAGAGGCCGCGCGATAGAGAGCGATCAGCGCCGCCGCGGTTGCGGCGGGGGCGAGCTCCCGCTCGGCTCGCTGCCGCGCCGCCTCGCCGAGCCGGCGCCGCAGCGGCTCGTCGGCGAGGAGGCGCTCGATTCCGGCGCGAAGCGCCTGCGGAGCACCCGGACCGACGACGAGACCGTTCTCTCCGTCGACGACGGCGTCGGCCAGACCGCCGACGCCGGTCGTGACGACCGGCCGTCCGTAGGCGATCGCCTCGCGGGCGACGACCCCGTAGCCCTCGCGACGCGACGGGACGCAGACGACCGCGGCGCGGGCGTAGTACTCGCCGATCCGCTCGTGCGGGACGAAGCCGGTCGCCTCGGGCACCTGCGCGCGCAGGGGGCCGTCGCCGACGATCACGCGCGGCAGCCCCTCGGTCGCTTCGAGGAAGTCGAGGATTCCCTTCTCCTCGCTGAGCCGGCCGGCGTAGAGGACGTGTGCCGGCTCGTCCGGCGGGGCGACCTCGACCGGAATCTCGACGCCGTTTCCGATCACGCGGACCTCGCGTGCCCCGAGCTCGGCCGCGGCCCGCGCCAGGAACGCCGAGGCGGCGACGACGGCCTCGCGCGCGGCGGACGAGCGGCCGGACGAGCCAGGGCGTCCGCCGGGCGAGCTCGACGTCGGTCCCCCAGACCTGCAGGACGAGCGGCGTACGCGCTGCGAGCGCCGGCAGCGCCGAGGGCAGCCAGTGGGCGTGGACGACGTCGGCGCCACGGGCGGCGCGTCGCGTGGCTCGCGCGAGCCCGAGGACGAACAGCGGCAGTGCAGCGAGGAGCCACGGCTTCGCGCGCAGGTTCTGCACGATCCCGTCGCCGTAGGCGATTCCGTAGTGGCGGACCTCTGCCGGCGAGACGACGTCGACTGCGACGCCGGCGGCCCGCAGGGCCGCGACCTGCTCGGCGACGAAGTGCGCCTGCGACGTCGGCGGGAAAGCGGGGGTAGGAGGTGGTGACGACGCAGACGCGCACGGCTGGCCGCTTACGCGGGGCCCGGCTCGGGCAGCGCGTCCCCGGCACGGCCGGGGCCTCGGCGCAGTCTCCGCGTCGCCACAGACGCAATGGCCGTCTTCGGGCTCGGGCTCGGCGTGAGCGACGGGCCGAAGACGAGCGGCACGGCAAGGGCGAGCGAGAGGAAGACGAAGAAGTAGTAGAAGGACATCGTCAGGTAGAAGACGTTTGCGGCGAGCGTCCCGGCGAGGGCGGCCGTCCAGCCCCAGGCGAGCGGCGTCACGCGCGCCGCGAGCGGATTGTGGGCCAGGGCGAGCGCCGCACCGAGTCTGCGTGCGACGGCGAGGCGGGCGAAGACCCAGACGAGGAAGCAGGCGAACACCACCGTCCCGACGATCCCGGTCTCGACGATCAGCGAGACGTAGAAGGAATGCGGCCCCCAGTTCGTCTTGCCGGTGATCGCCTGGTAGTAGATCGAGAAGTTGTTCAGCCCGAGCCCGAAGAGCGGGTGGCTGTGCAGGATCTGCGGGACGAAGCTGTAGACCTGGAGGTGAGCCGACTCCGAGTTGCCACCCGTCTGGATGCGGGAGCGAATGACGACGAGGAAGAAGTGGAGCCGCGTCACGATGACGACGGCAAGCACGGCGAGCACCCCGAGCAGGGGGGCGATCAGGGCCCGCGAGCGCAGGTAGCCCCGGTAGGGGAGGAGGAGGATGAGCGCGCCGACCCCGAGGCCGAGCAGACCGCTGCGCGACAGCGTCGCGATCTCGACGACGAGCAGGAAGGCGAGCAGAACGCTGAGGCGGCGGCGAAGCCGGTGGGTGGGCTCGAGCCGGAGGTAGAGCGGGGTGAGCACGAGGAGCGGGACGATCAGCATGATCGCCGAGGTGATTCGGGTCGCCCGTGAGCGCGTTTGGACGGAAGACCGAGGAGCCGTTGACGGCGCCGTAGATGTTGATCTTGCTGGCGCCGCCGGTGAGCGGCTCGACGAACGCCGAGTCGAGGTTTGCCCCGGCCTGGGCGACCAGGAGCTGGGCGACGCCGTAGACGGCGTTCACCACGATCCCGCCGCAGAACCAGGTCAGGGCCCGCCAGTAGTACGCGGCGCCGCGGCGCCAGAGCCAGGCGACCGAGAGCGCGAGGAAGACGAAGTGGATGAGGAACTTCGCGAATCCCTTCTCGAACTGCGAGAGCCCGGCGGCCGAGTCGAGGTTGTAGAAGCCGATCAGGTAGACGAGCACGAACACGCCGAAGAACCCGAGCAGGACCGCGGTCGTCCGCGGCACCCGCGGCCGCGAGATCACGACGTAGCTGACGATGAAGCAGATCGCGAGGATGTCCGAGAGAGCGATCGCGCCGCCGAAGCTCCAGTGGACCTTCTCGAAGGTGCAACAGAAGAGCGTCGCCAGGTAGAAGAAGCTCGCGACCCGCCTCACGGTCGCCCCTCCGGCCCGCCCGGTCGCAGCTCGTGTCCGGTGCCAGGTGTCGTCGTCACAGTCGGGTCACGGCGTGTCGCGGACGGCCCCGATTCGACGAAATACCTGCAAACAAGCGCAAGCCACCGGCCGAGGCCGGTGCCAGGCTAGCGCATCGACACCGGCGGAGCGACGGGCGTGCGCTCATCCGGGCCGCTCCATCGTCTGCAGCAGATCGGCGAACTCCTGCACCCTCGCCCGGCGGGAGAGCTTCGTCTTCCACTCGGGCGAAAGCGGCGAAGCGGCGAGCCCGCCCGCGCGCCAGCGGTCGCGCATCGCCGTCAGCTCGCGCTCGATCCCCTCGAGGTCGTCGGGAGCGACGACGACCCCGGCGCCGGTCGCCCGGATCAGGTCGGCGGCCGCGCCGTCGGTCGGAACGAGCGCGAGGATCGGCCGCTCGGCGGCGAGGTACTCGAACACCTTCCCCGAGAGGATGCCGCGGCCGCGGCCGCCCGCGTCGGGGATCAGGAGCAGGAGCGCCTCCGAGTCGCGCTGCAGCTCGAGCGTCCGGCGACGCGGTGCGTAGGGCACGAGCTCGATCCGGTCGGCGATCCCGGCCGCCCACTCGCGGTCGGCGGAGCGGAAGTCGCCGACGAACCGGGCGACGACGCCGTCGACGCGGGCAAGAGCCGTCAGGAACGGACGCGGGTCGCGCTGGCCGAAGAACGAGCCCGCGTGCGTGATCCGGAAGCGCTCACCGGGGTGGTAGGCGAGCCCGGCGAAGTCCTCGAAGTCGGAGCCGTTGGCGATCGTCTGCACGGCTCCGCGCGCATTCCGCGCCCGCATCTCCTCGGTGATCGCCTCGGACACGGTGACGATCGCGTCCGCATTCCTGGCGACGAGCGAGGCGACGGCGTGGACGCCCTGCTCCTTGACGCGGACAGCGAGCCGCGTCACGTCACGATGGGGATGGGCGACGAGCGGGTCGCGCAGGTCGGCGATCCAGCGGACGCCGGTCGCGCGCTTGACCGCAGCGCCGATCAGGTGGACCGAGCCCGGCGGCGAGGTCGTGATCACCACGTCGATGCCCTCCTCGCGGACGATCCTGATCGCGGCCGGAATCGCCGTCAGGTTGTAGGTCACGTTCTCGTCCGGGACGAGCAGCCGCCGCCCGAACAGCGAGGCCTGGCGCACGTAGCGCTCGAGGCCGGTCGTGCCGTGGAGCTCCTCGGCCGGCCGCCGCCCCTCGGGACCGATGAAGCGGACACGGTGCACCCACGCGAGCGTCGGCGGCGGCAGCTCGTCGTCGCGGTGGATCCACTTCGGGTCGTCCGGTGCGAGCACGTGCGTCTCGATGCCGAGCTCGGGCAGATGGGTGGCGAGCTTCAACGGCCGCTGGACACCGCCGCCGCCCGCCGGCGGGAAGTAGAGCGTCACGAGGAGAACCTTCATGGTCGAAGCCGGACGAGCCGGTTTCGCTCGACCGCCCAGGTGGCACCGTACCTGCGCGGTATCGCGGGGTCGCCGGTCGCGAGCCAGCGGCCGACAGCGGCGATCCGCTGCTCCGGCTCGTTGGCGCGGGTGTCCGCGACGTGCGCGAGCGGCGCCGCGACCACGTAGACCGGCGCGGCGGCGAGGATCTCGTAGCTCCTCCCCGGCGAGGCGATCACGACCGCACCCTTCGGCAGCCGCTTGACCTGCGCGAGCAGCGCGGGCGGGAGCGCGTTCGGATCGGTCGGGTTGAGCGCCGTCCAATGGCGGAAGCTGTCGACGGCGACCGGGGCGACGAAGAGGAGCGCGGCGAGCGCGGCCAGCCCGAACCGCTCACGCGGCCGGTCGCGGGCAAAGACGATCCCGGCGAGGAGCGCGGCGGCGCCGCCGAGGAGCGCCAGCCAGGTCACCGCCGCCGGCCCGCCGTGACGGAGCCCGTAGGCGAAGTCTCCCGGCCAGCGCCGCTGGAGCAGGATTCCCGCGAGCAGGGCGAGCGGAAGGACGAGCCAGGAGCGGGCGAGCAGGGCGAGCCCGCCTGCGAAGGCGAAGGCGAAGGGGACGAAGCCGGCGGCCCGCCGCGACTGGGAGAGCGAGACCGCGTTCGAGAAGTGCACGAAGAGCTCGGGAATGAGCATCAGCGCGAGGATCGTGACCGCACCGCCGAGCACGAGCGCGCCCCAGCGGCGCCGCGCGGCCAGCCCCGCGACCGGGACGAGAGCGAGCGCGGCGACCGCCACGGCCCCGGTTCTGCCCGGGACCTCGGCGGCGAGCCGGAAGCGGTGCACGGAGCTGACGACGAGCTCCGAGCCGTATTGCGCCAGCCTGGCGCGCTGGAACGCCGCGCTCGGGTTGTGCGAGAGCGTCTCGTCGACGAGCGGCTTCAGCCAGAGCACGGTCAGCGCCGAGGGCACGACGGCCGCGGCGAGCGCCGCGGCGGAACGCCGCCACTCGGAGGGCCGCAGAACGGCGTAGGCGGCGAGCGGGATCAGGGCGAAGAGCGCGTAGGTCGGGTGGACGAGCGCCAGTGCGCCGAAGCCGATCGCCAGCGCGGCAAGGTCGGCGGCCCGCCCGCCGTTCGCGTAGACGAAGAAGAGCGCGATCACCGCCGGGACGAGCAGCTGCCGCGCCGCCGTGGCCGGCAGCGCGAGCGAGACGAACGAGCCCCCGTGCCCCGCCGCGAAGCAGTAGAGCGCGAGCACCGCGGCGAGCACCGCGACGCCGGCCCAGGCGGAGCGGAAGACCGCCACCCCGGCCTCCCAGGAAAGCAGGCAGGCGAGCGGGACGAGCAGCGCCGCCTCCTGGCGCACGACGATCGCCGGATCGAGGCCCGACAGCTTCGACACGAGCGCGAGGAAGCCGTGCCAGAGCGGGAAGGCGTACCCGGGATGGAGTCCGCCGCCCGCGAGCTCGTCGACGGAGCGCAGGTGGAGGTCGCCGAGGTCGACGAGCTTGCGCACGCGCGCCTCGTGGAAGAGCCCGTCGCCGGTGACGGCCCCCTCGACCGGCCAGAGCGCGAGCCCGAGGACGACCCCGACCGCGAAGACGGCGAGGCGAACCCAGCGCGGGTGCTCCTCGGGCGGCGGCGGCTGCCGGCGGCCGCCGCGGACGGCGACGACCACCGCGGCGAGCAGGCCGATCGCGGCCATCAGTGAGGCCGCGAGACCGATCGCCCGGTGCAGGATGAAGACGACCGCCCACGCGAGAAAGAGCGCACCGAAGCACCAGGCGACCGCCGGAGCGAGCCCGCGCTGGCCGAGGCACCGCGCGACGAGGTAACCGGGCAGAAGCAGGACGCCGGTCGCGAGCGCGAGCCGCAAGTACTCGCCGATCACGAGAGCAGCGCCGGCACGTCGCCGGAGGCGAGAAACGAGGCGCCGTCGGCATAGCGCGCACCGCGCTCCCCGCGGAAGAGGAGCGCCCGCAGCCGCAGCGACCAGAGCAGCAGGAGCCGGGCGCGCTCCGCCTCGGTCGCGCCGCGGTTCTTCGCCAGGAAGCGGAGGATCCCGCGGAGGTTCTCGACGTAGAGCCCGCCGCCGTGAGAGGCACCGCCGAGGTGGACGACCTCGGCGTCGGGCGTGAACCACACCTTCCACCCGGCACGCCGAAAGCGGTAGAGCCAGTCGGTCTCCTCGCTGAACATGAAGAAGGCCTCGTCGAACAGGCCGACCTCGTCGGCTGCCTGGCGGCGGACGAGCAGCGCCGCGCCCTGCAGCGACTCGACCTGGGCGGCGCTCCGGTAGTCGAATCCCCCGCCGTAGAAGGCGTTGAACGCCCGCGTGCGCGGCGCGAGCTTGCGCAGGAAGAGGTACTCCGTCGCGAGCCGCCACAACGTCGGCTCGCCGCGGACCGAGCGCTGCAGCGTCCCGTCGGGGTTGGCGAGCCGCGGTCCGACCACCGCCGCCCGGGGATGGGCGTCGGCGAACGCGACGAGCCGCTCGAGCGTGTCGCCGGCTGCCAGGAAGGCGTCCGAGTTGAGCAGGAGCCAGTAGCGGCCGCCCGCGGCCCGCATGCCCGTGTTGTTGCCGCCGCCCATGCCCCGGTTGTCCTGCTCGATCACGCGCGCCGCCGGGAACCGCTCGCGCACGAGCGCCGCCGTCCCGTCCGTCGAGCCGTTGTCGACGACGACCGTCTCGTAGGCGGCGACCGACTCGAGGCAGCGCACGACGTGCCCGGCCGCATTCCAGGTCACGACGACGACGGCGGCGTCGTCAGCCATCGGCGACCGGCACCGGGGCCCGCCGGAATCCCTCCCAGAGGATCACCACGACGCCGGGCAGCGCCAGCAGCAGCGTCATCAGGAAGAAGATGAAGCCGACGGCGAAGGCCTGGTCGGGATCGACGCCGAGCTTGCCGAGGAAGCTGACGAAGAACGCCTCGCGCACGCCGAGCCCGTTGATCGTGAAGGGGACGAGCATGACGAGGAAGAGCAGCGGGCCGAGCACGATGTAGGGCCGCGGCGACAGGTCGACGCCGACCGCGCGGCCGCCGGCCCAGATCGCGAAGATCCGCGAGACCTGCGCGGCGGTCGTGATCGCGGCAACCCGCAACAGCGTGCTCGGGTGGGCGCGGTAGCCGTGGATCCCTTCGTAGAGCGCCCGTGCGTAGCGTTCGACGCGCAGGCGGCGAAGCGGCGGGACGGCACGGCGCAGATGGCGGCGCAGGCCGGCCGAGAACACGACGACGCCGGCGGCGATCGTGCCGACGACGAACAGCGCCTCGATCCACAGGTAGGGGCCGATCGGATAGTTGCCGATCGCGAGCACGAGACCGATCGCGACGAGCACGAGGGTGACGGCGCCGCCGATCGCCCGCTCGAGCACGACCGAGCCCGCGATCGGCGATCCGAAGCCGGGGTGGCGGCGGGTCGTCTCGTAGATGCGGGAGGCATCGCCGCCGACCCCGGTCGGCAGGACCTGGCCGACGGCGTAGGAGACGAAGTAGGCGCGGGTGAGCCAGCCGAGCGTGTCGTCGACTCCGCGTGCGCGGAGCAGGAGCTGCCAGCGCCGGGCCTGCGGCGGTACGGTGATGAGCGTGAGCACGGCCGCGAGCGCGAGCCAGCTCAGGCTGGCCGAGCCGATGACATGCGCCGTCTGGCCGAGGTTGACCTTCGAGACGAGGTAGGCGACGGCAAGGCCGGTGACGAGCAGCGTCGCGAGGACGCGGAACCAGCGCTTCCTCAGCACGATTCAGACCATCGCCTCGGCATCTGCGGCGAGGAAGCGTATGCACTCGACCGCCTTCCCGGCCCTGGCAAGCGCCTCCGCGGCCGTGGCGCCGGCGGCGAGCACGGCGCCCGCCCGGTCGGAGGCACGCCGGGCCGACGTGAAGACGTGGCCGGGCCCGCGATAGAGCCGCGTCGAGACGACCCCGTGTAACCCCTGGGGCACCTCGACCGACTCGAGCCGTCCCGCCGGCGCGAGCAGGAACCGTGTCGCGGCGCCTCCGATCTGCGCCGGCGGCCTGCCGCCGAGCTCACTCGGCGCGAGCGGCGTGCCGAAGGCGGCGGCGAGCGCGAGACCGGTGAGATCGACGCCGGTGACGAGCTCGACGAGCTCTGCGTCGTGGCCGCCGCCGAGACGCGCCGCGACCTCGATCACCTCGGGACCGCCCCGGCTGACGCGCAGCCGGGTCTGCGAGGGGCCCTCGTCGATCCCGAGCGCCTCGACCGCGCGGCGCGTCACCTCGGCCGCCGCCTCGGCGTACGGCGAGGGCCAGACGTGGCCGAGCGGGGCGTCGAGCTCCTCGTCGTCTCCGACGAGGCAGTCGGTGACCGCGAGCGGAACGAACGAGCCCGCGGCGGAGAACCCCGTCACCGTGACCTCGGGGCCCTCGACGTACTCCTCGACGAGGACGGCTCCGCTCCGCGAGGCCTGCCGCGCGGACGCGAGCGCCTCCTCGAGCTCGCTCCGGCGGCGAACCAAGGAAAGGCCGGCCCGCCCCGTTCGATCCGCGGCCTTGACGACGAGCGGCGGCGCGATCGAGACGCCGTCGAGTCCGCCCGCGACCTCCCAGCGGGGCTGGGGCACACCGGCGGCGGCCAGCGCCTCACGCTGCCTGAGCTTGCTCGTCGCGAGCACTGCCGTGGCCGCGGAGATCGGGTGCGGCAGGCCGAGCTTCTCGGCGACGCGGGCCGCGACTGCGACCGGCGGGTCGGTGCCGGGGGCGATCAACCCGTCGAGGGAAAGAGCCGAGGCGAGCCGGTCGATCGCCGGCTCGTCGTCGGTAGAGACGATGCAGCGGCGGTCGGCGTAGGCGAAGCCCGGCGCGGCCGGGTCGCGGTCGCAGACGGCGACCCAGATCCCGCGCGCCCTCGCCGCCTCGAGCAAGCCGAGCTGTGCGGGCCCCGCGCCAAACGCCAGCAGCGAACGGCCTCTCTCCGGTGGGTCGGCGGCCACGCGCCCATTGTCGCGGTCGCACGCGACGCCGGGGCTCGGGATGCGGCCGCAAGCGCCGTCAGGCTGCCCGCTCGCGTTCGGCGAGCGTGATCAGCACGTCGCCTGCGCGCAACGCCTGGTCACTCGCCAGAACGGGCGTCACCTCGCTGCCCCGGACGACGCCGAGCACGATCGCGGGCGGGTCCAGTCGCAGCTCGTGCGGCGCGAGGCCAACGAGATCGTCGGCGACGAGACGCTCGCCCATCCGGTAGTGCTCGGAGTCGAGTAGCTGCAGGAGCAGATCGCCGGCGTGCGGGGCTTCGAGCGTCTTGGCGAGGGTGTGCGCCACGAGCGCGTCCGACGAGAGCGTCCGGCCGATGCCGAGGTCGCGGAGCGCCTGCACGACCTTGGGCGAGCGGGCGAGCGCGAACACGTCGAGGTTCGGCGCAAGCGAGCGCAGGGCGATCGAGGTGACGAGCACGTCGCCGTCCTCGGGACAGGCGACCAGGGCGTCGTCGGCGCGCTCGGGGTGACTCTTGCGGAGGACGACCTCGTTCGTCGGGTCGCCGGCGATCAGTCGCACCTCGTGGTGGATCGCCGCGGGATCGACGTCGGCGACGAGCACGACGGTGCGGCCGCTTGCGACGAGCTCCTCGAGAATCTGGGGCACCGCCGGCTGCATGCCGTAGACGAGGCTGAAGTGCCCTGCTGGGACGGAGTGCTCCATGCCGAACAACCTCCTGATCTGGACGAGGGCTGCGAGGCCGGCGGCGAGCGCGAAGACCGAGGCGAGCAGCGGGATCACGGTCAGGATCACCGCGGTGGCGACGATCCTCCCGGCCGTGTTGTGCGGCGTCACGTCCCCGTAGCCGACCGTCGAGGCGGTCACGACGGCCCAGTAGATACCGGTCCCGAACGCGACATGCTCGGTGAGCGAGAAGAGCTCGCCGCCGACTAGGACTGCGGCCCCCGCCAGGCCGAGCAGCGCGACGACGTGGTGTCGCCGGACATTCGCGTAGAGCAGGGCGAGCAGGGGAACCATCGAGGCTGCGCGCCGAGGGGCGCGCGAGGGAGCCTAACCGCGGACTCGGCCGGAGACGACCGGCGGCGAGGCGAGACGCCCTCAGCGGGCGCTCGCGATCACCGTCTCGACAAGCTCTTCGGGACCGAGTCCCCAATCGTCGTCGTTGAGGATCTTTGGGATCCCGTTCGCGAGCATCTCGCGGGCGTCTCTGTCGAACATCGAGAAGTCCGTGATCGGCCGGGTTGCGTTCGACGTGTCGGACCAGTCAACGGCGCGCTCGTGCTCCAGGTGGTACACACAGAATCGACGAGGAAGCGCCCGTTCGGTAAGGCCTGCGGCGGCGGCCATCACACAGAGGTACCCGTCGGCGTGCCCGGCGGTCGGAAACTCCGGATACGCGCGAAGGCGATTCCAGTTGTCACGACCCATCAGAAGGAAGTCGCCAGCCGCATTCAGGTGGAGTCGAGCAGTCGGAGATGTTGCCGCAGCGGGAGCCTCCGGGTGAGAGTTCGGCTCGAATCTCCACCGGAGTCGTTCCCTCGTGCCCGGCGGCGTCTCGAAGACGAGCGACTCACCGCGGGTGTTCACCCGCCAGACATGACGCTCGCAGAAGCGGAGGCCGTTGAGCGGCGTTCCGTCAGGAGGTCGGCTCGAGCACGTCGATCCGGTCGACGCGGTAGAACGAGTCATCGGCGAGGCGGCCCCGAGCAAGCAGACGAAGCAGTGGCTTTGAGTACAAGAGGTCAGGGTTCGTCGCGAGGACGAACGATCCGTGCGCACGTCGGACGCCGACGTTCTTCGCGATGTATTCGTGCAGTGGGATCACGTCCGAGTTCTCGATCCGGGCATGGAACCGAGCAGGCACCTCGACGATGCGCACCGGCAAGCGACGCGGATAGCGTTCCCAGTCGATTGCCTGGGCGATTCGGGGCCGGTCGGCAGGTGGGTTCCACTCGACGATGATGAGCTCTCCGTCGATCCCGAGCGTGCTCCCGACTCCGAAGAGGACGCCGAGAAACCGCCCCATTCGATCAAGGAAGTCGCCGCCGTAGCCGTCATTTCGCGCCGCAATGACAACCGAGAGGTGCGGAGTCAAGGGAGGATCCGCGTGAGGTCCGCGCACCAAGCATGAGCGAACCGCAGCGTCTGCTCGGGAACGTAGTCGAGTTCACCCATGGCCGAGAAGACTCGGGAGAGCCGGCCGAGGAGGGTCGTATCCCGGCTCAGATCGATCCGCCTGAGATCTTCCACGAACCTCGCTCCAATCTCCATGCCGAGAAGCTCCTCTCGGAGGTTTTGCCAGGGACTCTGAGGAGTGCGTTGCTGCCAGACGAACGGCTTGCCGAAGTGAATTCGGTGGTCTGTCTCCATCATGATCCGCTGGGCGATAAACGATGCCCAGATATCCTGGTGGCGTCCGATTCCGGGGAGCACCATGAGGAGAGGGGCCAGCTCGCGGCAGGCGGCCGTGTTCTGCGAGTTGACCGGGCTAAAGCATCCGTTCGCGGTCACGACGCCGCTCTCGAAAACCTCGGAGACGCTGTCCACGCGCGGACGCTGAGAGATACGGTCAACGGCATCCACATCGGGATCACCGAGAATCATTCCGGTCGCGATACCGACCCGAATCTCCTCCGCGGGCCCGAAGACGAGCGGAAGCTTCCGCTCGCGGAGCTCATGCGGAAATCCGCGCACGAAGATCGGCGGCGAGAGGAACTCGCCGGGATTGAACCAGCCGGCGTCGCTACTGGCGACGAGCGCCGGCCGCGTCGTCTGGAACAACTCGCGAAGATCGTCGAAGTAGCTCGTTCCGAGCGGGATGTTGTCATCGTCGATCGTCACGAAGATCTCCGCATCCGAAGCCAGGGCCTCGAGCAGGGCGAGGTTCCGCCTCGGGATGGTGTCCCAGCCGATCACATCGGAGCAGGCGTACCCGAGAGCCTGCTGGTCGGTGTCGCTGTAGTACTCGACCGTTCCGCCGAGGCTGCCCAGGAAGGCGCGTACCTCGTCATGTGGCGTCTTCCTGTCCCCGGCCACGTACATGGCGACATCCGGTCCAAGCCGCCGAAAGAGGGAGAGTACGCGTGGGACGAAGATCGTCGTCGTGACGAGTGCGATCTTCATGCTCCGGCGGGAGACGTCTGCTGTGACACGCCTCCGAGCTCGACTCGGTTTGCTGCCATGCGCCTAGGCCGGCGAGAGGAGATCATCGGGCCATTCGGGCGGGTACGTGTCGCGGAGAAAGGCGACGCGCCACGCCTCGACACTCGGCGCTGCCCCGTACTCCTCCTCGATCAGGCGATCGGGCTTGCGGAGAACGAATCCGAACACATCGGCCGGCTGTCTTCCGTCGTTGAAGACGCCAAAGCGCTCGATCGGCATCTCGAGGTCGATCCCCCCAGCCAAGACGAGCCCAGACTCCCAGATCAACTCGAGAGGATTCACGATCCGCTTCTTGAGGTTCACGTCAACCGTGATCACGGCGAGCCCACCGGGTTTCAGCACTCGTGCCATCTCCTTCATCCCGAGCGAGCGGGCGGCTCGAGTCGGAATGTGCTCGATCACGCTGATGCAGAAAACACGGTCGAACGTCTCGTCCGCTGCATCGAGATCCTCGACGCCAGAGGGGACGAACGTGATTCCGGTTCGGTCGGCGAAATCCTCCGGCACGCCGTGGCAGAGGTGGCCGGAGAACCGGGCCCCGAATTCGGGGTCGAAGCCCGTCACTGCACAGCCGACGACCTTTTGAAGATAGATCGTCAACGGTGACTGCCCGCATCCGATGTCGGCGCAGACGTGTTCCGGAGACAGCGATGCTTCGCTGAGAGCCCATGGGTACTCCCAGAGCCGCGCAGCATAGAACTGGGGCCGACTGAGCGACGCGAGCGCCCACGGATAGCGAGCCTGGTTGACGTCAAAGTGATCCGGCAGATCGAAGCTGACACTCAGACCGTCGAGCGCTCGGTTGTACCCCATGAACTCGTCCGACAGCGCTTCCGCACGTGTGGCGTAACGACTCGTCACCCGCATCGCGTCAAGACCAACGCTGGCTTGGCGGCCAGCCCATTGGCCCGCAAGCCGCCGTGGCCGGTCCGGCAGCGACGTCACATACGCAGGTGTTGTTATCACTGAGCTCCAAAGCCACGCTCCCCAAAGAGGAAACGATTCTATTCCTAGGCCCAGGTGGCTCTGCCCGTTCAGCAGCGAGTGATCGCGCACGGCGGTCAACGGGAGCTCCGAAGGGCTCCCGTTGAAGAGGCATGGTGGCGGAGTAGGAGCACTATCCGCAGCTTCGAGCTCAGGCACCAAGCGCTCCGCTCCGGCGCGCTGGCGCGCGCGGCAGGGATCAGGAAGGAGGCGACGGCGCCGAGGGAGACGCGTGTTTCGCCCTCGGCCCCACTCCATGATGAGGGTGCGCCACCAGCAATCGGGTCGAACACGAGCTTCGCTACGGCGGAAGCGAGTCCGCCTTGACGGATCGACGTCAATCGATACATTTATGTAAGTCGATATGAGGGGCTGCGCGATGGGACGGATGGCTGAGCCGAGCTGGGTGCGACCTTGCTGAGCGCGCCCGAGGTTGCGATCGTCTGCTGTGCACCGCTGCGAGCGCCGGTACTCGACGACGGGGAGGCCGTCGCAACGGCGGCGTTGTTCAAGGCGCTCGGAGATCCGGCGCGGGTGCGGATCGTGAATCGGTTGGCGACGAGCGGCGGGTCGGTCTGTGTGTGCGATCTGATCGAGCCACTTGGCCTGTCGCAGCCAACGGTGTCGCATCACATGAAGAAGCTGTTCGAGGTCGGTTTGGTTGATCGAGAGCAGCGCGGCAAGTGGGCGTATTACTCGTTGAGGCGCGACGCCGTGGAGAAGTTGGCAGTCGTCGCCGACCTGAAAGGGGTGGGTTGCTGATGACATCGCCGGCTGATGAGCTTCGCGAGGCGGTGCGGCGGCGCTACGCGGAGTCGGCCCTCGCGGTGAGCGAGAGTCGTGATGGCCGCGGCTGTGGCAGCGGTTCGTGTTGCGTTGAGGGTGAAAGCGACGCTGCGAGGTTCGGGGAGGTGCTCTACGACGCGGAGCAGCGCGGCGAGCTGCCGCAAGCGGCCACGCGTACCTCGCTCGGGTGCGGCAACCCGACTGCGGTTGCCGAGCTTCGTGAAGGCGAGACGGTGCTCGACCTCGGGTCGGGCGGGGGTATCGACGTCATCCTGTCGGCGAAGCGGGTCGGTCCTGCCGGGATCGTCTTCGGCCTCGACATGACCGACGAGATGCTTGCGCTCGCGCGCCGGAATGCCGCCGATGCCGGGGTGCCGAATGTGCATTTCCTGAAGGGTGTGATCGAGCAGATCCCTCTCCCGGCCGACTCGGTCGACGTTGTCATCTCGAACTGCGTGATCAACCTGGCCGTCGACAAGCCGGCGGTGTTGACCGAGATGGCAAGGGTGCTCAAACCGGGCGGGAGAATCGGGGTCAGCGACATCGTCGCGGAGGATCACCTCACCGCAGAAGAACGGAGCAAGCGGGGGAGCTACGTTGGCTGCATTGCGGGTGCGCTCTCGCAGGGGGAGTATGAAGCGGGACTCCAGGCGGCGGGCTTCGAGCATGTGCGCGTCGAGTTCACCCACGAGGTCGCAGACGGGATGCACGGCGCGATCGTCAAAGCGGTGAAGACGAGCGATCCGGCTGAGAAGGGGCTCCCTGTGATCCAGCCGGCTCTGGGCGCTGGTTGTTGCTAATGGCTCGCGAGGCGAGCCGCGTCACGATCGCGGCATTCGAGCCCGAGCACTGGCCGCGGGCCGCGCGTATCTACGCGGAAGGGATCGCGACGGGGAACGCGACGTTCGAGACAGAGGTGCCACGCTGGGAGGACTGGGAGGCGGCGCATCTGCCCGAGCACCGCTTCGTCGCGCTCCGTGAGGCGACGGTGATCGGCTGGGTTGCGGCGGGCGCTGTTTCGGATCGCTGCGTCTACGCGGGAGTCGTCGAGCACAGCGTCTATGTCGCGGGAAGCGAGCGCGGACGAGGCGTCGGGCGAGCGTTGCTCGAACGCCTCATCCTCTCAACCGAGGCCGCCGGGATCTGGACGATCCAGACCGGCATCTTCCCCGAGAACGAGGCGAGCCTCCGCTTGCACGAGCGGGTCGGGTTTCGGCTCGTCGGGCGCCGTGAACGGCTCGGCAAACACAACGGCGTCTGGCGCGACGTGCTGATGCTCGAACGGCGAAGCCAAAACGTCGACTGAGGGCCGTCTTCAGGCGAGGAGCTCGCGCAGCGCCGCGAGCGGCTCCTCGCGGACACGGAAGTACGCCCAGGTGCCTCGCTGCTCACGTTCGACGAGGCCCGCGTTCAGGAGCACCTTCAGGTGGTGGCTCACCGTCGGCTGGCTCAGACCGAGCGGCTCGGTGAGATGGCAGACACAGGCCTCGTGGCCTGGCTGCGCCTGAATCAGGCTCAGGAGCCGCAGTCGAGCGGGATCGGCGATCGCCTTCAGCGCACCGGCGAGCTGCTCGGCGTCCTCGGCGGCCAGCGGCTCCTGGAGGAGCGGCGAGCAGGATGCCGCAATCGTCGCGATCGTCTGCATCGCCTCCATATTGACAGAGATCGATGATGCTGTCACCATGGCCTAGATCGATCGTCGTCGATACCAAGGAGCCAGGCATGACAGAGATCATGGATCCCGTCACCGCGAATCACGTCCGGCAGGCAGCGAGAGGGCTGAAGGCCGAGTTCACGGGCATCTTCTCGGAGGAGACGATCGAGCGCTACATCGCCGACTCGCTCAACCAGCTCGGCAGCTCCAAGATCAACGTCTTCGTGCCCGTGCTCGCGCACCGTTTCGCACGCGAGCGGCTGAAGGCGCTCGCCCAAGCAGAGCATCTGATCACGAAGGAGCAGCCGGAGGTGCTGTTTGTCTGCGTGCACAACGCCGGTCGCAGCCAGATGGCGGCGGGGCTCGTCAAGCTTCGCTCGGCGGGCCGGATCCACGTCCGTTCCGCCGGAAGCGCGCCTGGAAGCGAGATCAACCCGGCGGTGATCGAGGCGATGAACGAGCTTGGCGTCGACATGAGCCAGGAGTTCCCGAAGCCGCTGACCGACGAGTTCGTGCAGGCCGCCGACGTCGTGATCACGATGGGCTGCGGCGATGCCTGCCCGATCTACCCCGGCAAGAAGTACGCCGACTGGGAGCTCGACGACCCGGCGGGGCAAGACGTGGAGACGGTGCGAGGCATCCGCGACGAGCTCGACCGGCGCGTCCGCGAACTGATCGCCGAACTGCTGCCCGACGACGCGCCCGCCCCAGCCGCGAGCTGAACGGAAGTCACGAGGTGTTGGATCGGGAGCTCGTGCGTCGGCTCGCGGCCGAGTTCGTCGGCACGTTCGCGCTCGTCTTCGCCGGTTGCGGCGCGATCATGGTCGACGCGAAGACCGGGCAGCTCGGCCACGTCGGGGTCGCGATCACGTTCGGTCTCGTGATCATGGCGATGATCTATGCCGTCGGGCACATCTCCGGCGCCCACTTCAACCCGGCGGTCACCTTCTCGTTCGCGCTCAGCCGCCACTTCCCCTGGCCGCGTGCCTTCGGCTACTGGGCCGCCCAGATCCTCGGTGCGCTCACCGCCGCGGCGCTCCTGCGCGGCTCGCTCGGCAACATTGCCCACGTCGGCGCCACCCTCCCGGCGGGCTCGCAGGCCCAGTCGTTCCTCTGGGAGCTCGTGCTGAGCTTCTTCCTGATGTTCGTGATCATGGCCGTCGCCACCGACACCCGTGCCGTCGGCGAGGCCGCGGCGATCGCCGTCGGTGGCACCGTCCTCTTCGACGCCATGTTCGGCGGCCCGATCTCGGGTGCCTCGATGAACCCGGCCCGCTCGATCGGGCCGGCGGTCGTCAGCGGCGACCTGCACGCGCTCTGGCTCTACATCCTCGCCCCGGTCACGGCGCGGCCCTCGCCGCCCTCACCTACCAGCTCCTCCGCGACGAACCGAAGCCGCCAACCGAGAGCTTCGCGCCGGAACCGGAAGACACACGCGAGAAGGAACTCGTCTGAGCTCATCGACTCGCAGCGCGCGTTGCGCGTCGCTTGATGGGGAGCGAGACGCCTGTGAGCCGGGTCGTCATTGTCGGCGGAAGCGACGCCGGCATCGGTGCCGCCCTGCGCGTCCGCGAACTCGATCCCGCGAGCGAGGTCGACGTCGTGCTCGCGGACGCCTACCCCAACTTCTCGATCTGTGGCATCCCCTACTACGTCTCGGGCGACGTCCTCGACTGGCGGAGTCTCGCCCACCGGACCGTCGCCGACCTCGA
This sequence comes from uncultured Actinomycetota bacterium, assembly GCA_963765345.1. Lineage (GTDB taxonomy): Bacteria > Actinomycetota > Thermoleophilia > Gaiellales > Gaiellaceae > PALSA-600. The sequence continues at coordinate 16,255 of CAVXWI010000013.1, read as the reverse complement.
AGCAACGGGAATGCGGTTGCACCTGGAGAGGCTGGCGCGGACGGATCGACGTCGATCGGCGCGAGCTGCACGTCAACGACATCGCAGGGCAGGAGGACACGATCGGCTACGACAAGCTCGTGATTGGCACCGGCGCGATATCTGTGAGACCGCAGAATCGACGGGCTTGCCGGCGCCGACGGGCTCGGTGTCGCAGACGGCGTCCATCTCCTCCACTCGATGGGAGACACGTTCGCGGTCGATGCGCACGCTCGAGGAGAGGGCCCCGGCAAGCGCGCTGATCGTCGGCGCGGGCTACATCGGCCTCGAGATGGCGGAAGCCCTCACCGCCCGCGGGCTCTCGGTGACCCAGATGGAACAGTTGCCCGAGGTACTCCCGACCGTCGATCCCGAGCTTGGCGCGCTCGTCCACGCCGAGCTTGCCGACCAGGGGGTCGAAGTCCTCGCCGGGACAGCCGTCAGGAGCATTCGCCGCGGCGATGACGACGGTCGACTGCGCGTCGAGGGCGTCGACGGCGAGCTGGCTCGGCCCTCACGCGATCGGTCGAGATGATCCTCGTCGTCGTCGGCGTCCAGCCAGACGTCGAACTCGCCGCCACAGCCGGAGCCACGCTCGGCAGCAAAGGAGCGATCCAGGTCGACCGGCAGATGCGGACCAGCCTGCCCGATGTCCTCGCAGCCGGTGACTGCGTCGTCACCCACCACAGACTCCTCGGCGAGTCGTATCTCCCGCTCGGAACGACCGCGCACAAGCAAGGACGAATCGCCGGCGAGAACGCACTCGGCGGCAACCGCGAGTTCGCCGGCAGCCTCGGTACCCAGGTCGTGAAGATCTTCGACCATGTCGCCGCCCGTACCGGCCTGCGCGACCACGAAGCCGCCACGGCCGGCTTCACGCCGCTCACGGTCGAGACCGAGGCAGACGACCACAAGGCCTACTACCCGGGCAGCCACCGCATCCGAATCCGCGTTACAGGCGACCGCACCACCGGCCGGCTCCTCGGTGTTCAACTCTTCGGACACCGCCACGCCGAAATCGCCAAACGAATCGACGTCGCCGCCACGGCCATCTTCCACGCGATGACCGTCGAGGCCGTCAACGAGCTCGACCTCTCCTACACCCCGCCGCTCGGGAGCCCCTGGGACGCTCTCCAAGCGGCAGCCCAGCACTGGGCTGAGAGCACTCGCTCAGGCCGATCGATAGATGGCCGAGCCTTCGATCGCCGTCACGAGGGCGGGTCGAGGCCTAGGAGGGATTCGCGACGCGTCGGAACATCCGGCGGAACCCGACCCCGCTGGCCGACGACCCAGGCCAGCATGAGTCCGAGGATGTTCGTGGTGATGCAGGTTCGACACGCGTTGCAACAGGCCGTCGCCATCGGCGCGCTCTCGGCGTATTTGACGGCTGCCACACCCATCCGTCCGGACGCAATCTGCTTCACGTCCAAAGTGTAGGTCTCGCCGGGCGGGCGTTCGACGCCGTTTGCGGCACGGAAGGATCGAACAGACGGGCCGAGACTCCGACGGGAGCGGCCGGAGCGCTCCCGTCGGAGGAGGGTTCGCGAAGTCGCCGTCCTACCCGGCCGCTTCGAGCTCGGGCAGCAGGCGCTCCGCTCCGGCGCGCTTGCGTGCGCGGTACGGAATCAGGAACGAGGCGATCGCACCGACTCCGACGACCGCCGCCCCGACGTAGACGGCGGCGTTCATCCCGTTCACGAAGGTCTCTGGCGTGCTGTAGCCCCCGTAGTGGGCGAAGATCGAGGCGAGAACCGCGACCCCGAGCACGCCGCCGAGCTCGCGGATCGCATTGTTGACGCCCGAGGCTTTCCCCTGCTCGACGTCCCGGACAGACGAGAGGACGACGTTGGCGACCGGCGCGAAGAAGAGCCCCATGCCGACACCCGCGATGGCGAACGGTGCGACCAGGTTGATGTAGGCGGTCGTCGGCGTCGAGATCGTCGCGATCCAGGCCAGACCGATCCCCTGAAGCGCGAGTCCGGCTCCCATGAGGCGATGCCCGCCGATCCGATCCGAGAAGGCGCCTGCGAGCGGCGCGACGATCATCGGCATCGCCGTCCAGGGCAGAATCCTCAGACCGGACTCGAACGGCGAATAGCCCTGGATCGTCTGGAAGAACTGCGCCAGCAGGAAGATCGAGCCGAACATCCCGAACGAGAAGAAGAGCGATGCGCCGTTCGCGAGCGCGAAGACGCGGTTGGCGAAGAAGCGCATCGGCAGCATCGGCGCGGGCGAGCGCAGCTCCCAGACGACGAAGAGGCCGAGCACGACGACGCCGGCGACGATCGAGCCGACGATCTCGGGCGAGCCCCAGCCGAGGGCGTTGCCGCGGACGAGCCCCCAGACGATGCCGAGCAGGCCGATACCGGCGAGCGCGAGCCCGGGGAGGTCGAGCCGATTCGCACGGCCCGCGGCTCTCGTCGAGGCGGAGCAGGACGAGCGGCACGAGGACGAGCCCGATCGGGACGTTCAGCCAGAAGATCCAGTGCCATGAGATCCCGGAGACGACCGCGCCGCCGACGAGCGGGCCGAACGCGACCGCGAGGCCGGTGATCCCGCCCCAGGCCCCGAGGGCGAGGCCGCGGCGTTCGGCCGGGACGGCAGCGGAGAGGATCGTGAGCGTCAGCGGCATCACGATCGCGCCGCCGATCCCCTGGATCGCCCGGGCGGCGTCGAGCGCACCGATCGTCGGGGCGAGCGCCGCCGCGGCCGACGCGGCGGTGAAGATCGTCAGGCCGACCGCGAGCAGGCGCCGCCGGCCGAAGCGATCGCCGAGCGCCGCCCCGGTCAAGAGCAGGACGGCGAAGGTGAGGGTGTACGCGTTGACCGTCCATTCGAGCCCGTCGAGGCTCGCGCCGAGATCACGGTGGATCACCGGCAGCGCGGTCGTGACGACGAGGTTGTCGAGCGTGACCATGAACCCCGCCGCCGAGGTGAGCACGAAGGCCCAGATCATCTTGCGACGCTGTGCTATGTGATTCATCACTAACCTCCGAGCGAAAAAAGAGAGGACATTTTCAGGATGGCTTGCAGCCGAGGAGCAGCCGCTGGGCCCACGGCTCGGCGTTGTCGCCGAACTGGTTCATCGAGGCGAAGACGTTGAGGAGCATGCCGATCGCGAAGAACTGGCTCACCCGGGCGGTCGGCAGACCCGAGACCCGCTCGGCGTAGGCGACGAGATCGCCGAAGCCCTGCGAGACGGCCTGGCAGAGCTCCGGGTCGTCGCACGAGGCGTAAGCCTGCATCTGCGCGCGCAGTCGGGCCGAATCGGACAGCAGCTGCTCGTTGTAGGCGGCGCCCATCGCCGCCAGGGCGGCCTCTCCGCGCAGCCCCTCGGCCGAGCGCTGGAACATCTCGAGGGTCTGCCGGAAGCAGCGGGCGATCACCGCCCGGAAGAGCTCCTTCTTCGTCCCGAAGAGGCGGAACACGTAGGGCTGGGAGATCCCGGCCCGTCTGGCGATGTCCTCGGTCGAGGCACCGTGCAGCCCGCGGGCCGCGAACTCCTGGAGCGCCGCGTCGAGGATCTCCTCGCGACGCACCTCTTTCGACTTGCGTTCTGCCGTCACCATGGTCGTGAGGTTAGTGACTACTCACAAGCTTGTCAAGGGCGGCGGCGACGCGGTCGAGGTCGGCGTCCCGGAGCGCGCGTATGGAACGGCAGTGCGAGCGCGTGCTCGTAGGCGTGCTCGGCGCCGGCGAAGAAGCCCTGGTCGGCGTAGGCCTGCAGGAGCGGCAGCGCGAAGGTGCCGATCTGCGCCTCGATCCCCTGCGCCCGCAGCCCCGCCAGGACATCGTCGCGACGCTCGACCTGGATCACGTAGGCCTGCCAGCCGTGGACGTCGCCCGGATCGGCGTCGGGCAGCGTCACGGGCAGGCCGGCGAGCCGCTCGGCGTAGCCGGCCGCGAGGCGCTGCCGGGCCGCGAGCAGCGCCGGCAGCCGGCGGAGCTGCGGCAGCCCGACGGCGGCGAGGATGTCGGAGAGGCGGTAGTTGAGCCCGGGGCCGGCAGGTCGCCGTCTGCCAGCGAGCGCCAGCCGTGGTTGCGAAACCGGGCGACCGCGGCGGCGATCCGCTCGTCGTCGGTCGTGACCGCGCCCCCCTCGCCCGTGGTGACGATCTTCCGCGGGTGGAAGCTGAGGCAGGCCGCCAGGCCGAGCGAGCCGCACGGCCGCCCCTGACGCCGGGCACCGAGTGCGCCTGCCGCGTCTTCGATCACCGGCAGGTCGGGCAGCTGCTCCAGCCGGCAGGGCCGGCCGAAGAGGTGGACGGCGATGATCGCCTTCGTGCGCGAGGTGACGGCTCAGCCGGTCGGGGTCGAGGTTCATCGTCACGGGGTCGACGTCGACGAGCACGGGACGGAGGCCCGAGAGCGCGACGACGTTCGCGGTCGCGGGGAAGGTGTAGGCGGGAACGAGGACGGCGTCGCCCGGCGCGAGCCCGAGCGCCTGGACGGCGAGGTGGAGCGCCGCCGTGCCCGAGGTGACCGCGAGGGCGTGGGCCGTCCCGCAGGCGCCGCGGAGCTCCTCCTCGAACGCCGCCACCTGCGGGCCCTGGGTGAGCATGCCGCTCTCGAGCACGCCGGCCACCGCGGCAAGCTCCTCGGCGCCGGTGTCGGGGCGGGCGAGCCGGATTCGCTCTACCTCTCCCGGTACCACGCGATCGTCCGTTCGAGGCCGTCGTCGAGCTCGACCCGGGGCTCCCAGCCGAGCAGCTCGCGGGCCTTCTCGACGTTCGGGATCCGCAGCTCGACGTCGACGTAGCCGAGCGGGGCGAAGACGATCTCGCCGGGACAGCCGGTCAGGCGCCTGATCCGCTGGGCGAGGTCGTAGATCGTGACCGACGAGCGCGGGTTGCCGATGTTGAACGCCTGCCCGACGGCCTCGGGCCGCTCGAGGCACGCGAGCACCCCGCTGACCATGTCGCTCACGTAGCACCAGGCGCGGATCTGCGAGCCGTCGCCGCGGACGGTCAGGTCGCCGCCGCCGAGGGCGGCCTCGATGAAGGCCCGGATCGCGCCGCCGCCGATCTGACCAGGGCCGAAGACGTTGAAGGGATGCACCGTCACGGTCGGCAGCGCCAGCTCGTCGTGGTAGGCGTGGGCCATGTGCTCGCCGGCGAGCTTCGAGACGGCGTAGGTCCAGCGCGCCTCGCCGACCGAACCGATCGTCGAGACCTGGCCCTCGGTGACGTTGTAGGCGTGGGTGCCGAACACCTCGCTGGTCGAGAAGTCGACGAAGCGCTCGAGCGTCCCGGCGGTCGCGAGCGCCGCCTCGAGGGCGTTGTAGGTGCCGATCACGTTCACGCGCATCGTGCGCACCGGGCTCTCGAGCACCGTCTCGACCCCCGCGATCGCGGCGCAGTGGACGAAGTGCGTCGCGCCGGCCGCAAGCTCCTTCAAGCGCTCGGCATCGAGGACGTCGCAGTGGTGCAGCGTGAAGTTCGGGTGGCCGGCCAGCTCGGTGCCGCTGAGCGCGTCGCGATGGAGGTTGTCGATCGCGACGATCTCGTTCGCGGACGACGAGCTCGCGCGCGAGCGTCGTCGCGATGAAGCCGGCGCCGCCCGTGACGAGGATCCGCTTGCCCTGCAGCGCCACTGAGCGAAGCCTAGCGGGCGCCCGTTCGGCCTCCGTGCCGGTGCTCGGCGCCAGCGCCGGCCGCGCCGGCCGCCGGCCGCGCTCGACCGGGGTGGCCTGACGTAGCATCGCCTCGCTGTGAAAACGGTTCTCTTCGTCGGCGCCGGGCGCCACCAGCGGCGCGCAATCCTGCGGGCGAAAGAGCTCGGGCTGCGCGTGCTCGCGGTCGACCGGAACCCGGATGCGCTCGGGCTGCAGGAGGCCGACGGCGGCTTCGTCGTCGACTTCTCCGATCTGCCGGCGGTGCTCGCGGCCGTCGCCGGCGAGCCGCTCGACGGGGTGCTGACCGTCTCCGCCGACCGGGCGGTGCCGGTGGTCGCGGCGATCGCCGAGGCGCGAGGCCTGCCGGGGATCGGCACGGCCGCCGCCCACCTGTTGACCCACAAGGTCGCGATGCGGCGCGCGCTCGCCGAGGCCGGTGTGCCGCAGCCCCGCTTCGCGGCGCTGCGGATCCTCTCCGAGCGGCACCGGGCCGCAGCCGAGGTCGGCTTCCCCGCCGTGCTGAAGCCGGCCGACTCGGGCGGCCAGCGGGGCATCTTCCTCGTCCGCTCGGTCGACGAGATCGAGGCGCACCTGCACGAGGCGCTGTCGGCCTCGCCGACGCGGGAGGCGATCCTCGAGGAGTTCGTCGAGGGGACGGAGATGAACGGCATCGTCATCGCGCGCGACGGCGAGGCGTGGACGCTGACCCTCTCCGACCGGCTGCGCCCGCCGGGCGATCGGCTTCGGCGTCGGCTGGATCCACGTGTACCCGGCGACCGTCTACGGCGACCAGCTGGCCGAGTCGGAGCGGATCGCGGCCCTGACCGCGCGCACGCTCGGCCTCGAGAACGGCATCGCCTTCCCGCAGCTGATCGCGACGCCGGACGGCGGTGTCGTCGTGGTCGAATGCGCGGCGCGGATTCCGGGAGGGCAGATGGCCGATCTCGTCCGCCACGCCGTCGGCGTCGACCTCGTCGAGGTGCAGCTCCGGTTTGCGCTCGGCGAGGAACTGCCCGACGAGCTCGTCTTCCCGCGGTTCCGCCAGCCGCTCGCGATCCGCTTCCTGACCGCCGCGCCCGGCCCGCTGCCGACCGGCCGCGTCGCGCGCGTCGGCTCGCTCGAGCAGGTGCTCGCGTCCCCGGGCGTCGTGCAGGCCGATACCTACCTGACCGTCGGCGAGGTGATCCGGCCGGTCCGGCTCGACGGCGACCGGCGCGGGCTACGTGATCGCCGTCGCCGACACGAACCTCGAGGCGCTCGACCGCGCCGAGGCCGCCGCCCGCCTGATCGACGTCGAGGTCGAGCCGGCGTGAGCGGCGATGACCGTCCGCCCGGGTGACCACGTCGGCGGCTGCGACTTCTCGCTCGGCCACTACCGCGAGCTGCTCGACGCGGCCGTCGCGGGCGGCTACCGCTTCGCGGGCTTCGACAGGCCCCCGGCGCCGGGCGACCTGATCCTCCGCCACGACGTCGACCTCTCGCTCGAGGCCGCGGTCGCGCTCGCCGAGGTCGAGGCCGAGGCCGGCGCCTGGTCGACCTGGTTCCTGATGACGCGGTCGGTCTTCTACAACCTCGACTCGGCCGAGGGCGAGGCCGCGATCGCGCGGCTCGCGCGAGCTCGGCGGCCGGATCGCCCACCACGCGGTCTGGCCGAACGTCGACCTCGACGAGCGCTTCGAGCCGGTCGTCGCCTGGCACAACCCCGATCCCGAGTACATGTCGCGAGCCGGTCGCGGGCGCCGTCAACGTGATGGCCGCGCCCTGGTTCGACCCCGACCACTACCGCTCCGACTCGAACCAGCGCTGGCGGCACGGCTGCCCGCACGAGCAGCTCGCCCGGGGCGAGTTCGAGTGGCTGCAGCTGCTGATCCACCCCGAGATCTGGGTCTACGACGGTGCGACGATGGGCGAGACGATGGAGCTCGTTCCTCGACGCCGACCGCTCGGCACGCCTCGAGCACCTCCGCGCCGACAGGATCGAGCTCTCGAGATGAAGCCGCTGACGATCGTCGTCACCGCCTCGGGCGCACCCGGGACGGCGGCGCTCCTGCGGGCGCTGCGCGAGAACGGCGAGCGCGAGGTGCGGCTCGTCGGCACCGACATGAGCGAGCGCGCGGTCGGCCGCGCACCTCTGCGACGCGTTCCACCTCGTCCCGGCCGGCTCCGACCCGGCCTTCGCCGACGCGATCCGCGAGATCGCCGAGCGCGAGGGGGCGGCGGCGGTCCTGCCCCAGTCGTCGTTCGACCTCGAGGGGCTCGCCGGCGCGACCGGCGGGTTCGGGGAGCGTCGCGGTCCTCGTCTCGCCGCCCGAGGCGATCCGGCGCTCGAACGACAAGGCCGAGACCTACGCGCTGCTCCGCGCGGCTCGGTCTGCCGGCACCGGACTTCCGACGCGTCCAGGGGCGCGGCCGCGGTCGAGGCGGCCGCCGCGCGAGCTCGGCTACCCCGAGCGACCGGTCTGCTTCAAGCCGGTGTTCTCCTCCGGGCTCGCGCGGCTTCCGGATTCTCGACCCGACCGTCGACCGCGCCGACCAGCTCCTGCGCGAGCGGCCCGGCTCGGTCGCGATGCGGCTCGAGGAGGCGGTCGAGATCCTGGCGTCGGCCGACGACCGCACCGAGCTGCTCGTGATGGAGCTCGCGACCGGGCCCGAGCGCACGATCGACGGGATCGCCAACGGCCGCGAGATCGTGCTCGGCCACCCGAAGACGCGCGAGGCGATGCGCGCGGGGCTCGCGATGTACTTCGTCACGCTCGACGACGCGGCGCTGATGGCGCTCGCCAACACGATCGTCGCCGAGCTCGGGATCGAGCACTTCTTCAACATCCAGCTCGTCGGCGACCACGTGATCGAGATCAACCCGCGCATCTCGACGATCGTCTACCAGGACGACCTCAACCTGCCCTACCTCGGCGTCAAGCGCGCGCTCGGCGAGATCTCCGACGAGGAGCTGCGCGCGCTCGCAAGCCGCGTCCGCCCCGGCCGGACGGCGCTGCGCTACTTCGACCAGCTCGAGTTCGATGCCGGGCGCCAGCCGGCGAGCGAGACGGAGTGAACGGCTCCGGCGGCGGCCCCGAGGGTCGGGACGCCGCGGCGACCGACCGCTCCGGGTCACCCACTGCCCGGTCAACATGGCCGGCATCCCCTGGGAGAACGTCCGGGCGCTGCGGCGCAAGGGCGTCGAGGCGCGGCTCGTCGTCTTCAACCGCGGCCAAGCTCCACCCCGAGGCCGACTGGTCGCTCGACCGGCGCGGCGGCGCTGCCCCGCCGGCTCGCGACGCAGTTCGGCGCCCTGGCGCGGCTGCTGCCCGCAGACCGACGTCTTCCACTTCTACTTCGGGCTCGACGCTCGTGCCCCCGTCGCTCCAGTTCCCGATCCTGCACGCGACGCGCAAGAAGAGCGTCTACCACTACCTCGGCTCGGACATCCGCGGCAAGACGCCCGCCGAGCTCGACCGACGGCAAGCGGGCGGACGCCGAGATCGTCGGCTCCTACGCCGCGCTGCGCTGGGTGCCCGAGGCCCACGTCGTCCCGCCCGGCCTCGACCTGCGCGAGTTCGACCCCCGCGCCGCCGTCGCGACAACCGCGCGGCCGCTCGTCGTGCACGCGCCCTCGAACCGCGACAAGAAGGGCACGCAGCTACGTGATCGAGGCGTGCGCGCAGCTGCCCGGTCGACCTCGAGATCGTCGAGGGCGTCGCACCACGAGGAGGCGCGCGCGCGCTACGCCAGCGCCGACATCGTCGTCGACCAGCTGAACGCCGGCTGGCACGGCGTCTTCGCGCTCGAGGCGATGGCGCTCGGAAAGCCCGTCGTCGCCCACCTCGACGAGGAGACCGTCGAGCAGAGCGCGCGAGGGCTTCGGGCAGCCGCGTCCCGATCGTCCCGGCGACCAAGGAGACGCTGGTCGACGCGCTCCGGCCGCTCGTCGAGAGCGCCGTCGCTGCGGCGCGAGATCGGCGCGGAGAGCCGCCCTACGTCGAGCAGGTCCACGACATCGACCTGATCGCCGACCGCCTGCTCGCGATCTACGCTGGGCTCTCCGAGCGTGCGTCGCCCGCCGAGCTCGAAGCGCCCGACGTCGCGCACGGCAGCGGCTCCGGCGATCTACGGGCTCGGGGGAATCGTCTCCCGCGCTCGATCGCCGTCTTCCTGCTGCCGATCTACACGGTCTACCTCGGCACGGTCGGCTTCGGCCGGATCGAGACGATCGTCGCGCTGACGAGCGTGCTCGCGATCGTGCTCCGGCTCGGGATCACGAGCGCGTTCTTCCGCTTCTACTTCGACTCGCGAGGACGCCGCGCGCCGGACGCTCGTCGTCCGCACCTCGTTCTGGTTCACGATGGGGATGGCGACGCTCGGGCTCGTCGCTCGGCTTCGTCTTCGCCACGCCAGCTCTCGGACTGGCTCAGCCTCGGACGATCCCTGGCTCGTCCGGGCCGGCTTCGTCGGCCTCTGGGCGCAGATGAACTACGCGCAGATGACGTCGCTCTTCCGCGTCGAGGAGCGGCCGGTCGCAGTTCGCGATCGCGAGCGTCGCGAACGTCGCTGATCACGATCGGCGCGACGATCGCCCTCGTCGTCGGCGCCCACAAGGGCGCGGTCGGCGCCGTCGTCGGCAACTTCGTCGGCACGCTCGCCGTCTACGTCGTGCTGCTCGGCTACCGCCGCTACCAGCTCGGCTTCCAGTTCGACCGCCGGCTCCTCCGGGCGATGAACCGGTTCGGGCTGCCGCTCGTCCCCGTCGGCGCTCGCGCTCTGGGTGATCAACCTGATCGACCGCCTCTTCATCAACGACTACAAGGGCCAGGCCGAGGTCGGCATCTACTCGCTCGCGATCCAGCATCGCCTCGGTGATCATCTTCCTGCTGACCGCCTTCCAGCTCGCCTGGCCGGCGTTCGCCTACTCGATCCGACGACGACTCGGTCGGCACGGCGCACCTACGCCTACGTCCTCACCTACCTGCTCTTCGTCACCTGCTGGATGTCGCTCGCGCTCGGCGCGCTCGCGCCCTGGATCGTCGCGATCCTCGCCCCGAGCGGCCACTTCCACCGCTCGGCGGAGGCCGTGCCGCTCCTCTGCTTCGCGACCGCGGCGTACTCCGGCTACTCGGTGCTCGCGATCGGGATCGGGCGGATGCGGCAGACGCAGCTGAACTGGGTCGTCAGCGGCATCGGCCGCGCTCGTCAACATCGCGCTCAACTTCATCCTCATCCCGCCCTACGGGATGATGGGCGCGGCGATCGCGACGCTCGTCGCCTACGTCGTCCTCTTCCTCGGCATGTGGTCTGCGCAGCCGCCGGGTCTACCCCGTCTCCTACCAGTGGCGCCGGATCATCACGCTCACCGCGCGTCGCGGTCGGCCTGACCGCGGTCGCGCTACTCCCTCCACTCGCTGCCGATCGCGATCGCGGTGACGCTCGCCTACCCGCTCGTGCTCCTCGCCGCTCGGCTTCTACCAGCCGGCCGAGCTGCACCCGCGCTCCGCCGGCTCGCGCCCGGCTAGGAGCCGTCGAAGAGCGCGCTCGCGCGTCGCGACCGCCTCGCGGAGGGCGAGCCCGCGGTTGACCGCGTTGACGATCGCCCGCAGCGACGCCGTGACGATGCTCGGATGCAGCCCGACGCCCCAGACCGCGTCGTCGTCGACGTCGGCCTCGACGTAGGCCGCCGCAGTCGCATCGGCGCTCGCCGCCATCGCGTGCTCGTGGTAGTCGCGGACCCGCACCGGGATGCCGAAGCTGCCGCTCGAACGCCTCGACGAGCGCGGCGATCGGCCCGTTGCCGCTGCCGCGGAGCTCCTGCGGCTCGCCCTCGACCGAGATCTGCGCGACGATCCGGTCCTCCTCGGCGCTCCAGTGCGTAGAGACGAGCTCGTAGGGCCGGGTGTAGGCCAGGTAGTGCTCGTGGAAGGCCGCGAGGAGCTCGTCGGCGGTCATCTCGTCGCCGCGCGCGTCGGTGATCGCCTGCACCTTCTGGGCGAAGTCGACCTGCAGCCCGCGCGGCAGCTCGAGGTGGTGCTCGGTCTCCATCAGGTAGGCGACGCCGCCCTTGCCCGACTGCGAGTTGACGCGGATGATCGCCTCGTAGGTCCGGCCGACGTCCATCGGGTCGACCGCCAGGTAGGGGACGTCCCAGAGCTCCGACTGCGAGCGCTGCTGCGCGTACATGCCCTTCTTGATCGCGTCCTGGTGCGAGCCCGAGAACGCCGTGTAGACGAGCTCGCCGGCGTAGGGGTGGCGCGGGTGCACGGGCAGCTCGTTGCACTCCTCGACGATCGCGCTTGCGCCTCGTCGATCCGCGAGAGGTCGAGCCCCGGGTCGACGCCCTGGGTGAGCAGGTTCAGCGCGAGCGTGACGAGATCGACGTTGCCGGTTCGCTCGCCGTTGCCGAAGAGCGTCCCCTCGACGCGCTCGGCGCCGGCCATCAGGCCGAGCTCGGCGGTCGCGACGGCGGTGCCGCGATCGTTGTGGGGATGGACGCTGAGGACGATCCGGTCGCGCGCGCGAGACGTGCCGCTGGAACCACTCGAGCCGGTCGGCGTAGACGTTCGGCGGGAACGCCTCGACCGTCGTCGGCAGGTTGACGATCATCTTCTCCTCGCGCGTCGGCCCCCACTCGGCGATCACCGCCTCGCAGATCTCGAGCGCGTAGTCGAGCTCGGTGCCGTGGAAGCTCTCGGGCGAGTACTCGAAGACGATCTCGGTCGCTCGTCGCCGCCGCGAGCTCCTTGCAGAGCGCCGTCCCGCGCACCGCGAGGTCGGTGATCCCCTGCTTGTCGAGCCGGAAGACGACGCGGCGCTGCGTCTCCGAGGTCGAGTTGTAGAGGTGGACGATCGCGCGCCGGGCCCCCTCGATCGCCTCGTAGGTGCGCTCGATCAGCTCGGGGCGCGCCTGGGTGAGCACGGCGATCGTCGTGTCGGCCGGGATCAGCTCCTCCTCGATCAGCGTGCGCACGAAGTCGAAGTCGGTCTTCGAGGCCGACGGGAACCCGACCTCGATCTCCTTGATCCCGAGCGCGACGAGCAGGTCGAACATCTTGCTGCTTGCGCGCCGAGTCCATCGGCTTGACGAGCGCCTGGTTCCCGTCGCGCAGGTCGGTCGAGCACCAGACCGGGGCACGCTCGACGACCCGGTCGGGCCAGGTGCGATCGGGCAGCTCGACGGTCTCGTAGGGGCGGTACTTCCAGTAGGGCATCGGCATCTTGGCTCGCTCCTTCGTGCGGACGGACTTCTCCCGACGCTGCGGGAGGCCAGGGTCAGGGTATGTCGTCGCAGTCGCTCCCCTAGCGGGGAAGGAGCAGGCCAAGGGCGAGCAGACCGGAGGGCACGGCAACAGAGGCGCCGCGCGCACTGAACGTGCCGGTCTGCTGGGGCTCGCTCACCATGAGCCCCTACGATAGCCACCAGGATGAGGGTTGGCAACGCAGCTCGGCGCCGTCGCCGCCTTCCGCTCACCGCTCCGGCTGCCGCCGTCTCCCCGGGGCACGACGACGCCCGCCGCCCCCTCGAGCAGACCACCGGGCCGGCCGACCGCCGGCCTGCAAACATGCGCGCGTGAAGCTGACCGTGATCGGCTGCTCGCCCGCCTGGCCAAACCCGGGCGGGACGCAATCGGGATACCTGGTCGAGGGGTCGGGCTCGGTGCTCCTCGATTGCGGCCCCGGCGTCCTCTCGCGCCTGCGGCTCGGAGGCGGCTGGCCCGAACCCGGCGCGATCGCGCTGACGCACTTCCACCTCGACCACTGCGGCGACCTGATCCCCTGGGTCTGGGGGGCCTTCTACGAACGTGACGCGACCGACCGCCGCCGCCGGCCGGATCTCTGGGTGCCGCCGGGCGGCCGCGACCGGCTCGCGTCGATCGGGACGGAGTTCGGCTTCCGGGAGATGTTCGAGCAGGTGTTCTCGATCGAGGAGTACGAGCCGGGCCGTCCCTTCCTGGCGGGCGGCCAGTCGGTGACCGCGCTGCCGGTCCTCCACTACCGCATGGACGCCTACGGCTTCCGCGTCAGCGACGGCGGCACGACGATCGCCTACTCCGGTGACTCGGGGCCGGGCGACCACCTGCCGAGCTTGCCCGCGACGCCGATCTCTTCATCTGCGAGGCGACGCTCGCCGCGGGCGCCGACGAGGGCGAGGTGCGCGGGCACCTCACGCTCGACGAGGCGGAGGCGGCCTTCGCGGCGTCGGAGGCGAGGCGCCTGATCGTCACCCACCGGCCGGTCGAGCTCGGAGACGCCGCCGCGGCTCGAGCTCGCCGCAGGACGGGCTCAGTCCTCGAAATCTGACCTTCGCGCCTGCCTATACTTGGCCGCGGTGGGTCGGCTGCGCCAGCTTCTGAGCCGCATCGCGGCCCTGAAGCTTCTCGGGCTCGAGCTTCCGCTCCTCGCGCTCTGGTTCGCACTCGGCACCGTGCTCGCGCTGATCGCCGGACGCGTGGCGGACTGGAACGACATGACCGACGAGCTCGTCTGGGAGCGGCTCGCGATCAGCGTCTGGCAGTGGCACTCGCTCATTCCCGCGGCTGCACGGCGAGGTGATCAGGAACCTCGCGCCAGCTCTATCCGATCCTGATCTCGCCCTTCTTCGCGCACGGCTACGTCCCAGCCGATCTCCACGACGCGCACATCTTCGACGCGTGGCTGATGAGCTCGGCGGCGCTCCCGGCGTTCCTGCTCGCGCGTCGTGTGACCGGCAGGCGCTGGCCCGGCGTACCTGCTCGCCTTCGTCGACCGTCTGCACGCCGTGGGCCGTCTATTCGACGATCCTCGCTCACCGAGGTCGTCGCCTACCCGGCTTTCCTCTGGGCCGCTCTCGCGATGCACAAGGCGATCGCGACACCGACGGGCGCGCCGACCTGCTCGCGCCTCGCGATCGCGCTCGCCTTCTTCGCGCGAACGCAGTTCGTCGTGCTCGTCGGCGTCCTCCCCGTCGCGCTCCTGGCCTACGAGCTCGAGTGCGCCCAAGCCGGGCGCCTTACCTCGCGCGCATTGGCGGTGCGATCGCCGCCGCGGTACGCCGACACCTCGTCCTCGCGTGGAGCCTACGGCGCGCTTCTCGTCGCGAGCGCTCGTCTACATCCGCAACGGGCGGCAGCTCACCCGGCTGAGCCTCTACAGCAGGGAAACCCGGCCGCACTCCTCACGTCCTGCGACCGCCGGCGCGATGACGGGACATGCCGCCAGATCTCGCCTTCGCTATGGGGATCCTCCCGTTCCTCGTCGGCACCGCCTGGCTCCTCGCCGGCGCGCTACGGCCCTCGGCAGACCCCGGCGCTACCATGCGTTCGCCTGTATCGGCGCGACGCGTTCGTCGTCCTGCTGTGGCTCGTCTCGGCGTGGGATCTCACGATCGGGACATTCGTCCTCGATCGCTACCTCTTCTACCTCACGCCCATTCTGGTGCTCGGGTTCGTCTGCGCGCTCCGCGATCCCCGCCGGCCTCGCTGGTCGCTCGCTCCTCCGGCCGCGTTCTCTCCTCGGTTTTGCGACCCACCTGCAACCGGCTTCCTCTGGTCGGGGGCGTATCCGCTCGAGCCTGGACTGTCCCGTCGCGCCGCTGATCTAGCCGGCTCGTGTGTGGCTCGGCGGCGATCAGGAGCGCCGCGGCGCGATCTTGATCGGTGCGACCCTTGGGATCGGCGCGCTCTTCGTGGTCCTCGGCCGCTGGGTCCGGGCCACGACCCTCCACCGCCGTCGCTCGCGATCGTGCTCCTTCGTCGCGCTTTCCGCCGAGCCGGTCTTCACGTTCGAGCAGCTCTGCTCACCCACCTGGGTCACTCGGGACGTCCGCTGACCGCAATCTGAAGCCGGGGATGCTCGACTGGCTCGATCTCACCGTCGGAACCGAGCGCAGAGGTGACCGAGGTCCCCTACCTCGGCAGTTCGACTTTCTTTGTGAGCCAGCAGTCTGGCGCGATCTCGAGTTCTGGAACAAGTCCGTCGCGCTACGCGTCCGACTACCCGACGACCGGATGTGTACGCCGACGCCGTCGCTCTGGTTCCCGAACACTGCGGCTCACGTTCAATCCCGACACCGGCCCCGCGAGCGCCTCCGGTCGCCCTATGTCGTCCAGAGCATCAACGAGACGCCGCTTTCCGGATCTCGCGGGAACGTGCAGTTCGTCAGTGCCACGGCGTGATGCTGATCATGGCGGAGATGCCCTGGCGGACACCGACTGGCTCACCCGCGGCCTCTACGACGACGGTTGGACGCGGCCGCAGCAGACGGTCCGCATCCGCGTGTTCGCCGATCCGGGCCAGCGCGGAGCGGTGACCCGCGGCCTCTACCTGCAGATCCAGGCTCCCCTGGGAGTCACTCGGCGACGTTTCACGATCAGCTTGGACCTCGAGACCGTGCGGGGCACCGGGTCGAGCAGCGGGACGGCGTTCGAGGAGATCCAGGTTTGTGTCCCGGCCCGCGGCTACTGGAGGTTCGCTTCACGACGCCCGGCAGCTCCGCCATCCCCGGGGACGAGCGCGGCGTGGCCTACGCGAACGTTCCGCGCCAGGGTGGTCTCCTGATCGCCGACCTCTCGCTCGCCAACGAGGTGGGGCCCCCGTGCACCCCGAAGAGCTGACCGCCGCGGGTCAGGCAGCCGCCGCGCGCGCTATCCGATCGCTCGG